>NZ_LT630337.1:1791260-2068760 GCF_900117315.1 Bacillus massilinigeriensis | reverse complement strand
TTGTCAAACTAATAATACTATTATTGTTGAGAGCCATTAGCTCAGTCGGTAGAGCATCTGACTTTTAATCAGAGGGTCGAAGGTTCGAGTCCTTCATGGCTCACCATTTATTTAAATTATATAATGCGGGTGTGGCGGAATTGGCAGACGCACCAGACTTAGGATCTGGCGCCGCAAGGCGTGGGGGTTCGACTCCCTTCACCCGCACTTTATTCGCGGAAGTAGTTCAGTGGTAGAACACCACCTTGCCAAGGTGGGGGTCGCGGGTTCGAATCCCGTCTTCCGCTCCAGAGAATCAATTAGAAATGCGCCCGTAGCTCAATTGGATAGAGCGTCTGACTACGGATCAGAAGGTTATGGGTTCGACTCCTGTCGGGCGCGCCATTTATTTCAAACCTTATGGGGGCTTAGCTCAGCTGGGAGAGCGCCTGCTTTGCACGCAGGAGGTCAGCGGTTCGATCCCGCTAGTCTCCACCATAGAAATAATTATTTGAATATTAATTTGGCGGCGTAGCTCAGCTGGCTAGAGCGTACGGTTCATACCCGTGAGGTCGGGGGTTCGATCCCCTCTGCCGCTACCATTTTATGTTGGAGGAATACCCAAGTCTGGCTGAAGGGATCGGTCTTGAAAACCGACAGGCGGGTTAAACCGCGCGGGGGTTCGAATCCCTCTTCCTCCGCCATAAATATTATAAACACATATATATATGGCTCAGTAGCTCAGTCAGTAGAGCACGATCGAATAAGCTACGAAGCATATGCATCAGCGCACAAAACGAAAGACAACTTGAATTAGCTTCTTAGAGTTTTGGGCGAAGGACGAGAAAAAACTAAATTGTAAGGTATTAAATAATACATATGGCTCAGTAGCTCAGTCGGTAGAGCACGGTCGAATAAGCTACGAAGCATATGCATCAGCGCACAAAACGAAAGACAACTTGAATTAGCTTCTTAGAGTTTTGGGCGAAGGACGAGAAAAAACTAAATTGTAAGGTATTAATAATACATATGGCTCAGTAGCTCAGTCGGTAGAGCACGATCGAATAAGCTACGAAGCATATGCATCAGCGCACAAAACGAAAGACAACTTGAATTAGCTTCTTAGAGTTTTGGGCGAAGGACGAGGAAAAACTAAATTGTAAGGTATTAATAATACATATGGCTCAGTAGCTCAGTCGGTAGAGCAAAGGACTGAAAATCCTTGTGTCGGCGGTTCGATTCCGTCCTGAGCCATCTTTTTCATTTGGAGGGGTAGCGAAGTGGCTAAACGCGGCGGACTGTAAATCCGCTCCCTTGGGTTCGGCGGTTCGAATCCGTCCCCCTCCACCATTGGTTTGATTTTTCACTATTGCCATGAATATGGCGGTCGTGGCGAAGTGGTTAACGCATCGGATTGTGGCTCCGACACTCGTGGGTTCGATTCCCATCGATCGCCCCATCATATTATTGTAGTCATTTTTAATTTTAATTAACTTCATATGCGGGTGTAGTTTAATGGTAAAACCACAGCCTTCCAAGCTGTTGTCGTGAGTTCGATTCTCATCACCCGCTCCAAACATTTATGGGCCTATAGCTCAGCTGGTTAGAGCGCACGCCTGATAAGCGTGAGGTCGATGGTTCGAGTCCATTTAGGCCCACTTTAATAAAATCAAAAAAATACTTTTCTTTTTTTATATTTTGGGTATAATTATTTTTATAAAGTAAATATTGTGAATAATACATATTATTCCGCAATAGCTCAGTGGTAGAGCAACGAGCAATGCTCCATGAATTAACTTCGAGTTGTACTCATCGAGCTGCTACTTGGTTTAGCTTTCTGAGATGAGGACATTCGGCAAAGTATAGCGTTATTAAGGAAACAATTATTAAATATTCCGCAGTAGCTCAGTGGTAGAGCAACGAGCAATGCTCCATGAATTAACTTCGAGTTGTACTCATCGAGCTGCTACTTGGTTTAGCTTTCTGAGATGAGGACATTCGGCAAAGTATAGCGTTATTTAGGAAACAATTATTAAATATTCCGCAGTAGCTCAGTGGTAGAGCAACGAGCAATGCTCCATGAATTAACTTCGAGTTGTACTCATCGAGCTGCTACTTGGTTTAGCTTTCTGAGATGAGGACATTCGGCAAAGTATAGCGTTATTTAGGAAACAATTATTAAATATTCCGCAGTAGCTCAGTGGTAGAGCATTCGGCTGTTAACCGAACGGTCGTAGGTTCGAATCCTACCTGCGGAGCCATTTTTATTATATTAATAATAAAACCAAGCTTAAATCAACATTGATTAGCTTGGTTTTTTGTTTTATCTTAATATAAAGATTCTGTAATTCACAATTTTTATAGCTCCCTATATTCTTGTATTGATTGGACTATTTTTCCTGAACCATCGCAAGTAGGGCAAATTTTTTTCATTAAAAAATACTTTTTAATGAATCCCTCACCACTACATTTATGGCATAATCCTATTATCTTCAACACTACTCATCTCCTCAAAACTAACTCATTATTATTATGAAATAAAAAGTAATTTTTTATGCAGAAGTCGACAAAATGTATGTTTTTTTCTCATTCATTAAAGGATTTTTCTTACATTATAACGAAGTATTATGATATGGTTTTCTGTATAAGGGAGATTGTTCAACCATTAACAGAATACCCCTTAGCACTACTAGTATTCCATTTTTTGATGTTCGAAGGTAAGAATTAAAAGTTTATCATTTGTTAGGAGTTGAGCATCTTTGGAAAATAATTTAAAAGTTATGATCTGTGATGATTCCATGTTGATTAGGAAAAGATTTATTGGACTGTTAGAAAAGTGTAAATGTCATGACGTACTTGAAGCTGAAAATGGCCAAGTAGCAGTGGATATGGTGAAAGAGCATAATCCTGATATTGTTTTTCTGGATATTGTAATGCCTGATAAGGATGGTATTGAAGCCTTAGAAGAAATAACGCAATATGATTCTAATATCAAGGTGATTATGGCATCATCTGCTGGAACTAAGGAACATTTAAGAAAGGCATTAGAAAAAGGAGCTTATGATTTTATTCAAAAACCTGTCTCTCTTGATGCTGTGACTACAATTATTGAAAAAATCTTAAAAGAAAGAGGGGAGACAGCGCATGTTTAGCCAATATTTTGGCCACTACCTTTTAAATAGTGGTTTTATCACTTCTGAGCAGCTACAGGATGCTCTTGATATACAAGAAACAACACACGTTAAGATTGGTGTAATGGCAGTAGATGAAGGATTTATGACCTCTGAACAAGTTGAAGAGGTTCATGAGAAACAAAAGCAAATGGATAAGCGCTTTGGAGAGATTGCGGTAGATTTAGGCTATATAACCGATTCACAGGTTGAACAAATGCTCTCTTCGCAAAAGCAAGATCATTTATTATTAGCACAGGCTTTAGTAGATAAAGGCTATATGACAATTGAGCAATATTCAAATGCTCTTACTGAATATAAGAGATTACATAGTCTATCTGATGATAAGTTTGAGGCAATCAAGAATGGTGATATTGAAGCATTAGTTGAGAATTCAATTAATCTAGGAGAAACCAGTCATAAGGAGTTCTTGATTAAATACTTATCATTATTTGCAAAAAACATGATTCGATTTATAGATAATCAAGTATATCTAGAAGCTCATAAATGGAAGAAACCTCTTGAGTTCGATTGGGCGGTTCATCAAGATATTGTCGGAGAGAGTACTTTGTACACGGTATTAGCTGCAAATGAAGATACTTTCTTAAAAATTGCATCAGCCTATGCTGAAGAGGAACTTAATGTAGTTGATGAGCTTGCTAGGGCATCAGTGAGCGAATTCTTAAATTTACATAACGGCATTTTCTTGGTAAACATGTCTAATCAGGGTACCGAACTAAATATGAAGCCACAGCAAGTCATGCATATAGCTAAAATTCAGAGTGTGGATTCTAGTTATATTGTTAATGTGGAAACATCTAAAGGTAATTTTGCGCTAATTCTCTCTCTTAATCTTGATGAAATTACCATAAGCCCCAAGGAAGATACAGAACAGCTAGCATAATTATTGAACAAAAAACTACTCATTTTGAGTAGTTTTTTTGTTAATTCTTGATACACTGATAATTATCTAACAAAATGTTGCTTATATTTAATAGCAACATTTTTTGTTGATTTCTGAATAATTATGTAGCATAATTGAAATATGAGCATATACTCATATAGATAAAGTAATGAGGTGACAAAATTGGTTCATAATCATGCGCATTCACATGACAATCATTCCCATTCCCACTCTCATCATGGACATCATCATCATTCAGGAAATAAAAAGGCATTGCTATTTTCATTTATAATAATCGCTTTATTTATGATTGTAGAAATCATTGGGGGATTCATTACTAATAGTTTAGCTCTCCTCTCTGATGCAGGGCATATGCTAAGCGATGCAGCTGCATTAGGTTTAAGTTTACTAGCAATGATTATTGGGGAAAGGAAGGCCACTTATTCAAAGACCTTTGGTTATAAGAGGTTTGAAATAATAGCAGCTGCTATTAATGGAGTGACATTATTAATTATATCGCTTTATATTATGGTGGAGGCCTACAATCGGTTGTTAAATCCTCCTAATGTTCAAAGTGTAGGAATGTTATTGGTGTCGGTATTAGGTTTACTTGTTAATATTATTGCGGCAGTTATTTTAATGCGAGGGGATAAAGAAAATCTTAATATAAGAAGTGCTTTTCTACATGTTATCGGTGATCTCTTAGGCTCTGTTGGAGCGATAATAGCTGCTGTTCTAATTTTTCTTTTTGATTGGAAAATCGCAGATCCCATTGCAAGTATGATCGTGTCTATCCTTATTTTAATAAGTGGATGGAGAGTCACAAGGGAATCGGTTCATATTTTGATGGAAGGGACACCAGCACAGTTTAATATGAGTCGAATCAAGGAGGCGTTATTACAGATTAAGGATGTAAAAGAGGTTCATGATCTTCATCTTTGGTCTATCACGTCCGATTTTCCATCACTCAGCTGTCATATTGTATTATTGGATGGAGGGGAGCATGATCTTGTCCTTCATCAGGCGCAAGCTATATTACATGATCAATTCGCAATTGAGCATACGACGATTCAAGTTGAAGGAGAAAAGAGTGGCTGCCCTAACCATCACGGAAGCTGTAATTAATGATAATTTTCATATAGATGAAAGACCATTGGATTTTAATCTTCCAATGGTCTTTTTCTTTATTCAACTAATTAAATTAGTCCTTTTCCCCAGTAGGTTTAACATCATCTAGGATTTCATTAATTTCTTCATGTATTTGCTGATGATTTAATTGTAAGGTTTGACTAATTTCTTGTAGTGACTGACCCTGTTGTTTTAGTTTAATGATTTCTTCAATGCTTTTGTCACTCAATTCAGAGATAGCAGCTGCAGCGACTAAAAATCGAAGTGAAATTCCATCCTTTATGTATGCATTAATCTCCTCAGGTTTTTTGTCTAAATAATCAGCTAAAACTTGAATAATAGCCGTTTGATTCTTTTTAAAAAATTCACAATTCATTTTCTTGAACCTTTTAAATTCCTCAAAGTTGATTCCGAAGTGTTTAGCTGTAGCTTCCCAGGATTTATTACTTTTTGTGTAATATGAGAGTATCTCATCTATCTCAAAATTTGCTTTTTTGGACATATGTAGAGCAATAAATATCTCTTTTTTTGTATAACCTTGTTTGATGAGATTTTCCATCTTATCATCGTCAATCATAGGTTTATGCATTTGGTGATTAGAGCCTTCACCTTGTGAATCCATATCCTTTGCTGCTAGCATTCCAGGTGTAAAACAAAAGAAACTGATGCACAACACAGTTGTTAACAAAAATATCTTCTTCATGTTTGTCTCTCCTTTGAATATAATGGTTTACTATCATATCTTTTCCAAAAAATGTGAAAAAATAATGAGCAAATTAAGAAGGATTTATTAATTAAGGAACAAAAAAAGGCAGACGCATAGTCTGCCTTTTTTAAGGGTATAGAAAACAATTGTCTTATGATAGTGCTTCAGTCTTTGTTAGCGACATTTGTTGAATGGGTTGTTCTAATTCTTTACTTTTAGAAACCTCAATATACTTAATATGATGTTCATCCATTTCAAGAATTTTAAAGGTATAATGATCGAAATAGATAGTATCTCCCTCTTTGACCTCATAATTTTCAGTCAATACCCATCCACCAATTGTATCTACATCTTCATCATCGATATTAAGTCCTAACAGGTCATTAACTTCGGTAACTAATACTTTAGAATCAATGATATAATGGTCGTCTTTGACTTTTTGAATCATAGGAATTTCATCCATATCGAATTCGTCACGAATCTCACCAACGATTTCTTCTATGATATCTTCAACAGTAACGAGACCAGAAGTTCCACCATATTCATCCATTAATATCGCCATATGAATCCGTTCCTTTTGCATTTTAACAAGTAGGTCATGAATTGGAATAGAGTCAATTACGCGTATGATAGGTCTAGTGTAGGATTCAAGAGTTAAATTTGACATTTGCTTATTTTTTATTAGCTCAGTCAAGATTTCTTTAATATTGACCATCCCAATAATATGATCCTTATCTCCATCAATTATTGGATAGCGGGTAAATTTTTCTTCTTGTACAGCCTCCAAAAATGTTTCAATGGTATCATTTTTTGATAGTGATACAATTTCCGTTCTTGGAACCATAATTTCTTTAGCAATTCGATCATCAAAATCAAAAATTTTATTTACATACTTAAACTCAGATTGGTTGATTTCGCCACTTTTATAGCTTTCAGATAGAATCATACGCAATTCCTCTTCAGAGTGAGCAATCTCATGTTCAGCAGCAGGCTTTAATCCAAATAAACTTGATGTTATGCGAGCTGAACCATTTAAAGCCCATATAAAAGGGAACATGACCTTGTAAAATAAAATTAAAGGCCTTGCCGCGAGCAGGGAAATCGTTTCTGCTTTTTGAATAGCTAAAGTTTTTGGAGATAGTTCACCAACAACTACATGCAGGAATGTAATCAATGAGAATGCAATCACAAACGATAATACATTTGTGATGGATTCAGGTACTTGTAGTTGGATGAATATTGGTTCAAGGATATGCTCAACAGTTGGTTCCCCTAACCACCCAATACCTAATGATGTAACGGTAATACCCAGCTGACAGGCAGATAAATATTCATCCAGGTTGGTAATGACTCTTTTAACAGCTATCGCACCTTTACTTCCTTCTTCAATAAGCTGATCAATCCTTGTACTTCTTACCCTAATGATCGCAAATTCTGAAGCAACAAAAAATGCGGTAAAAGCAATCAAAATGGCAATAATAACCAAGTTTAATATGTCCAAATAAATTTCCTTATCTCGTAATCTTACGAGTAAGGAGTCACCTCCTGATATTGTCAAAAATATAATTTAGCTTGAAATCTTCATTAAAGATTTAATTAATGCTGCACCCTCAGAAGAAAGTTTTTGTGAAAGACATTTCTTTTGCTCGTCATCTAGTTTTTCTAGTAAGGGAACGAGATAGGAAATATCATTTTCTAACTGTTTCATTTGTTGAGTAACAGCATTTATTTGTTTCTCCATTTCACCATTATGAAGATTAGAAGACTTTTTCATTTCTAGCTTTCTCTTAATCTCATCCAGTGGAATATGCATCTTTTTGCATTCACTTATAAATGACAAGTCATATAATGACTCTTCAGAGTATAATCGATAATTTGACTGTGTTCGGTTAGGAATTAACAGTCCAAGACTAGTATAATAATCAATTGTCCTCTTTGACACATTCGCTTTATTTGCTAGTTCACCGATACGATAGACAGCCCCATCATACCACCTCAACTTATCATCCTTAATTTCGCTTATTGGTAAATAACATTGATTAATCTCCTCATAAGGATATGGGATTCACATCGTATGAATCTATACTTGAAAAGAAGACTAATCTAATTATATAGGATATAAAACCGTACAGTCAAACGTGATTGTTATTAGTGTAATCACACGGCTATTTTTGAAATAACCACTAAAAGTTCAGGGATAAGGTGTAATATGGGGTGTAATGATTATCTATAGTTTATGTAGTAAATTATCTTATATGAATAATTATGCTGTAATAAGTTGGAAATTTCAAATAATTTCACAAAAAAAGAGGTGCTTTTCGTTCAGCACCTCTCAATTCACTAGACAATCACATCTGAAGGGACAATTGTTTTGTTTTCTCCATTACTGTCAGGGTCTTTCTTTACTTCAATATACATGATATGGTGGCCTTCAATTTCTTTTACAATGAATAAATAGCCTTCACTTTTTATAATTTCTCCTTGATGAAGATCAAATTTCTGAGTTAATAACCATCCACCAATAGTGTCTACCTCTTCATCATCTAAATTCGTACCTAATAAATCATTTACTTCAGAAATCAAAACTTTTGCATCAATGATGTAATGATCTTTAGCCACTTTTTGGATTAGAGGTAATTCATCTGTATCAAACTCGTCCCGGATTTCTCCGACTATTTCCTCCAAAATATCCTCTACTGTTACTAGGCCCGCAGTACCACCGTATTCATCAGATAATATTGCCATATGTGCACGGTCTCTTTGTAGGATAACAAGAAGGTCGTGAATAGGAATCGATTCGATAACATGCAGGACAGGCTTGATATAATTTTTTAGTGGCTGTTCTTCAGTACATTTATTTTGAATACAGTCAGTCAAGATTTCTTTAATGTTTATTATTCCAATAATATTATCTTTATCCCCATCTGTGACAGGATAACGAGTGTATTTTTCCTCCTGAACCATTTGTAGTATCTCGCTCATCGTTGCATCAACAGCCAGGCTGATCATTTCCGTTCTTGGTACCATGATTTCCTTTGCAATCCGATCATCAAATTCAAAAATTTTATTAACATACTTATATTCATAAGGATTTATTTCCCCACTTTTTACACTTTCGGATAAGATAATTCTAAGCTCTTCTTCCGAATGGGCAATATCGTGATCTGATGCAGGCTCTAAGCCAAATAAGCTTGTAATAAACCGAGACGAATGGTTTAATATCCAAATAAACGGAAACATGATTTTGTTAAACAGAATAAGTGTTTTAGCAAATTTTAGCGCAATCCATTCTGCCTTTTGAATTGCAAATGTTTTTGGAGATAACTCCCCAATAACAACATTTAAGAAGGTAACAATTGAAAAGGCTATGATAAAAGATATTATTTGATTAATGGAAGGACTAAGATTGATCTTTTCAAAAATTGGTTCGAGGAGCGACTGAACTGTCGGTTCTCCAAGCCAACCAAGTCCTAGAGATGCTATTGTTATCCCTAATTGACAAGCAGAAAGATAGGCATCCAAATTGGAAGTAACCTTTTTTGCTGCTGGGGCCTGTGGATGCCCTTCTGCTATTAACTGATCAATTCGTGTACTACGAACCTTAACAATAGCAAATTCGGATGCAACAAAAAAGGAAGTAAAGGCTATTAATACAAGTAGTAATATTACATTGAATAAAACCATGATTTCTTCCTTACGACTAGTAAGGGATTCACCCCCCTGAAGAATACAGATATATGTACTTTTCCCTTATTATTTAATTTTACAATTATAAGCAAAAGCTGACAAATTGTTTTATGCCGAATTCATGACAATAAGGAAAGGTCTCATTCGTATTTAATACAGGGTTACTTCTTGAAATAAAGGATTTATTAGGATGTTGTAATGCGGAAATTTTTTTAAAAGGGTTAGTTAGGAGGGGATGTTCATTAGAATAAAGTTATGAGGTCCATTCTTTGGCTAGCATACTATACAGGATAAGATTATGAAATCGATTGTTTAGTTTTTCTCCATCGCGGATCATTCCCTCCTTAATAAATCCAAGTCTTTCAGGTATTGCCCTACTTTTCCAATTATGTTCTCCACACCTTATTTCTATTCTGTTAAGTTTTAATTCAGTGAATACATAACGAATAAGGGAGTGAACAGCTCGTATCATAATTCCTTTTCTCTGAAATTCATCTCCGAGAAAATAGCCGATACTTGTTTGCGAGTTCGCCCAATCCACGTAGTTAAGACTTATACAACCAACAAGTATGTTTCTGTACCTAATTCCTAAGTTTAAGCTGCTATATTCTGCAAACTGTTGTAACCAAATATATATTATTTGATTATATTGAGCGGATGAAGAAATACTGTCTACCCATGGGAGCCACTTCCGAAGATGATATCTATTTCGATCGACCAGCTGAAATAATTCTTCGGAATGATGAGGTTGCAAAAGCTGTAATTCAATTTCATGATCGACTCTTAAAATAAACATAAACACAATCCTTCCACAAAAAGAAATTTGTGTTTATTTATATGGTGAAATAAAGGAATATTTGACTAAAATTTTAAGCATTTTCTTTAATATGGTAGGGCTCAATATGTATAAAGGCTCGACTTACATTATGTTCATTTAATAATCGTTCCTCAATTTTTTCAGTTATTGCATGACTATCAATGACATTAAGGGAAGGATCAACAATGATGGTTGCTTCAATAAATATTTGGTCACCATGCATTCTTCCTTTTAAATCTTTAATATGGATTACACCGGGGATTAAAGCAATTGTTTTATGTATATTAGATAACAAATTCATATCAAATCCATCGGTAAGGGAGTAGGAAGACTCCATAAAAATATCCCAACCGGTTTTACATATAAGAAAGCCAACGACAACTGATATCACTACGTCTAACCAATCTATTCCAAAATTTGCACCAATAATCCCTATAAAAGCACCAATACTAACAAGAGCATCTGATCGATTATCAAAAGCAACTGCTTTTAAGGAAGTACTGTTAAGTCTTTTCGACAGCTTAAGATTATATAGGGAGACAGAGTACATAATAATAGCACAGCCTAATGCAGTATATCCTGAGATCCAATTTGGGTTGGTCACTTCATTTCTTAGAAAGGCCTGAAATCCGCCAAGGATAACTTGTATTCCAACAGTAAACATAATAAAAGCAGCAATTAAAGAAGAAATAGATTCTACACGAGAATGACCGTAAAGATGATTTTGATCTGGTGGTTTTCTAGCAATTTTTATACCAATTAAAATTGCAACTGAGGAGATAATATCAGTTGAATTATTAAGTCCATCTGCCCATAAGCCTTCTGAATCTCCAATTTTCCCGATTGTAAGTTTTATTATTGAAAGAATGATATACGTTATTAAACTTAGCCAGACACCTCTTTCAGCTAAAAATGATGTCTTCTCACTGTTCATCATGACTACCTCCATCAACTTGCCCATCCAAATAAACCTTATCAAATAAAGTCCGTGTGAGTCTACAGAAACATTGTCGCGCTTAGGAATCACTATTTCCTTAAGAAAAAAATGTTGGACTAGGGAAATTTATTTGCGGTAGAATATACCATTACTTCTTTAATAATTTGTGAATAATAAGGAGAATCGTTCTCACTTAGAAAAGTTTTTAGTATAATAGGATTAGTCATAACGACAGCAGGTATTTCAATAATTTTTTATAGGGTGAGATTCATGTTAGGTCAATTAAATAAAGGTGTTAAGGCAAAAATTAAAAATATATCAAAAATAGACGCTTTAGTTCGAAGAAGATTACTAGACTTGGGAATCACAGAAGGGTCAGAGGTTTGTGTGAAATGTATCATGCCCTTTGGTGGCCCCTTCATGATTGAATCCTGTGGACAATGTGTCGGTATTAGAAGAAAAGAAGCGAACCGTATTGAGGTGGAAAAGCTCTAATGGAAATTGCACTACTAGGAAATCCGAATACTGGAAAAACATCACTGTTCAACAATCTTACTGGTTCATATGAATATGTCGGAAACTGGAGTGGTGTAACAGTTGAAAAGAAGGTCGGTCTTTTTAAAAATAAAAAGGATCGATTAATAGATTTACCAGGTATCTATTCCTTAAATCCATTGTCAAAGGATGAAGGAGTTGTAACTAATTTTTTTCTTACAGAATCTTTTGATAAATTACTAAATATTATTGATGCATCGCAGCTTGAGAGAAATCTTCATCTTACCCTTCAATTAATCGAATTTGGGAAGCCGCTTATCATTGGGTTAAATATGGTGGATGTGGCAAATAATCGGGGAATTCAAGTAAATTCAGATAAACTCTCTAAAATGCTTGGAATTTCTGTTTCTTCTGTTGTTGCAAGAAATGGCAAAGGCTGCGACAAACTAGCTGAGTTAGTTGTAAATAAGCATTCAAATAACCCAAAGACAAACCTAATCTATTACGGAAAAGAAATAGAAAAGGGGATAGAGCAAATAGACCTTCTGCTTAACGGGAAATCAACGCATTCCTCAAGATGGTTAGCATTGCAGTTATTTGAAGGAAACCATTATGTGAAGGAATATCTAACTCAATTCATTAATAGTGAACAATTAAATGAATTGATTTATTCCGTTCAAAATTCGATTCAAGAAAATCATGGTACAAACTCATTAGAACAATATATTTATCAGAAACGAAAAGAATTTATTAATGCTGTTGTCCAAAAATCCACTGAAAAAAATGGACGAGATAATGTTCCTTTATCCGAAAAGATTGATTTAATTGTAACCAATAAAATACTAGGCATTCCAATCTTTTTAATATTAATGTATATCATGTTCATGTTGACGTTTGATTGGCTTGGATTCCCATTGTCTGATGCATTGGATGGATTTATTAGTGGTCCAGTAACAGCTGGGCTTGAAAAGGTTTTAGAACAAATTGGTGCATCGGTATTTATACATGATCTAATCATTGATGGCATCGTTGCTGGTGTCGGTGGTGTAATCGTATTTGTCCCCCAAATCATGATATTATTCTTTTTTATTTCAGTATTAGAGGATTCTGGTTATATGGCGAGAGTTGCCTTAGTAATGGACCGGATCATGGAATCCGTCGGTTTAAATGGGAAGGCCTTTATTCCGATGATCATTGGTTTTGGATGTAATGTCCCAGGTGTTATGGCGGCAAGAACGATAGAAACGCAAAAAGAGCGATTATTAACGATATTATTAACACCATTAATGTCATGTTCTGCTCGTTTGCCTGTGTATGCCCTATTTGTTGGGGTATTTTTTGACCGATATAAGGCTTTAATTGTCCTATCACTTTACGTTCTTGGGATTTTGATTGCATTGATTTTGGCAAAAGTCTTTTCTTCAACCATTTTAAAGGGTGAGACATCTTTATTTGTTATTGAGCTTCCTCCGTACAGGCTGCCACAGGCACAAGCATTATGGAGAAGTACTTGGGATAAAGGGAAGGGATTTCTTCGTAAAGCAGGAACATTTATTTTTGCCGGCTCGGCCTTTATTTGGCTACTATCCTATGCAGGGCCAAGCGGATTCGATGTTGAGATGGATAAAAGCTTTTTAGCCGTGATAGGTGGGGTTATTGCACCACTATTAGGACCAATTGGTTTTGGTACATGGCAAGCAGGCTCCTCGTTAATTACTGGTTTCTTAGCAAAGGAAGTCATCATATCAACGATGAATATTATTTATTTTGTACCGGATGAAACATCCTTACAAGGTGTCATGTCCAATTTCTATACTCCACTTGCAGCATATAGTTTTATGGTATTTATTCTGTTGTATATTCCATGTCTTGCAACAGTTGCAACGATTTATAAAGAAACTGGATCAAGAAAATGGACGTTCTTTTCAATGGGATATGCTTTATGTATAGCTTACTTTGTAACACTAATTATTTATCAGGGTGGAAGGCTTCTGGGATTTTCTTAAACAATGAGGTGAAATGATGATTGTAAATATTGTCATAGGTATGGCTGTGTTTGGATATGCAGGTTGGGCATTGATTAGATTTATTAATCGATCAAAGGAAGGAAAATGTGCCGGCTGTGCTGTGAAAAATTCCTGTTCAACAAATTGTATAGATAAAGTGAAAGAGTAACTAGGAATTTAGGATTCCACTATGGGCTAGTTCATGAAGGGGAATAATAAGAAATAAAGGAAAGTTTTATGTCACAAAAAGTTCAATTTTTCGACATAAAACTTTCCTTTTTTGTCCTATGAACCTCTATTTTTTGTGATATTTTATTGATAATAAGTGTTTTTTCAAAGGGGGAGAAGCAAACATGGAACAGTATGCAATTACTTTAGCTATAGCAAGTATCATGGTGCTTGGATATTATATTGGATGTGCACTTACTAATAAAAAAGCATAAGTTTAAATGAGCTGTTTGCCTGAGGCAAGCAGCTTTTTTGTTTGTTTTTATAATTCAGGTTGAAAGGCCGTAATGAAGGGGCTGGCAATTAGCCAGCCCCAAGCCATTTAAAGTATATAATTATTTAATTTAAAAGGTTACAAATTATTGGAAGCGTCCGCCAAGTGATTGTTCTGCCATTTGTACTAGACGTTTAGTAATTTCTCCACCTACAGAACCATTTGCACGAGAAGTTGTATCTGCGCCAAGGTTTACACCAAATTCATTTGCAATTTCATATTTCATTTGATCTAATGCTTGAGACACTCCAGGTACTAATAATTGGTTTGAAGAATTGTTGTTTGCCATGTTGATGAACACTCTCCTTCATAAGTTTTGTGGACTATTTTGGAATTGAACCAAATTGATTTTTTAAATCAAGCAACTAGCATAGTCCTTGTTCAATAATGATAAAAGGTGGTTGGGTTAGTCGGAGTTGCACCGACGAGATAAAAAATTACCTTCCACTCGGATGAACCCAATTAATTATTTAGAGTTTAAGTTTTTTGTTTATGTAATCATTAGTATGTTAGATTTTTATAGGATTATTCGCTTAAGCTGTATAGGGAATTATTACCTAATTGGAGCTCTACTTTGCTAATACATATGGACTTGAAATAAGACACAAACTAATATCAATCAATCATATATTTTGCAAATGGTGGGGAATTTAGAATGGGTATTTGTCCGGTTTGTAATGGGTTTGAACATATAGATAAGACATGTCCCTCTTGCGGAAATCAGTTAGAGGATTCAGGTCGAATTATGGATTTTTATGATGATTATAGTCCGTATATGCCAATTGATCAAATGAAGCTTGAAGATGGATATCCTAATGATTTTTCAAATAAAGAATGTCCACATTTTCTTACCTGTGCATCATGTGGATACAGCTCTGTGTTGCTAATTAAGGAATAAAAGAAGGGGCTTATCATAAGCCCCTTCTTTCTCTATATTATCTAATTCTCTTTTCAGTTTCTGCATCAAAGAAGTGGCATTTGTTCATATCGAATGCTAATTCAATCTTATCTCCATGATGGATATCTGTACGTGAATCTACACGAGCGACGAAATTATGTCCTTCAAGGCTTGAATAAATCATTGTTTCAGCACCAGTTAATTCAGATACTTCTACTGTAACATTTATTTTTGAACCTTGAGATGCTTCAATAAAGATTGGTTCATCATGGATGTCTTCTGGACGGATACCAAAGACTACTTCCTTACCAACATAACCTTGTTCACGAAGGACCTTCATTTTACCTTCAGGGATAGAAGCTGAAGTGTTTCCAAGGACGATTTTACCTTCTTGAATTGTTCCTTTAAAGAAGTTCATTGCTGGAGATCCAATAAAGCCCCCAACGAAAACATTTTCTGGGAATTCGTAAACATCTTTAGGTGATCCAACTTGTTGAATGACACCATCCTTCATTACGACGATTCTGGTTGCCATTGTCATCGCTTCTGTTTGGTCATGAGTTACATAAATCGTTGTTGTTTGTAAACGTTGGTGAAGCTTAGCGATTTCTGCGCGCATTTGAACACGAAGTTTAGCATCAAGATTGGATAATGGCTCGTCCATTAGGAATACCTTAGCGTCACGAACGATGGCACGACCTAAAGCAACACGTTGTCTTTGACCACCAGATAATGCTTTTGGTTTACGGTTTAAATATTCTTCAAGTCCAAGAATTTGAGCAGCCTCTTTAACGCGACGGTCAATTTCAGGTTTAGCAAACTTTCTTAATTTCAATCCAAAAGCCATGTTATCATATACAGTCATATGTGGGTATAAAGCGTAGTTTTGGAATACCATTGCGATATCACGATCTTTTGGAGCAACATCGTTAACTCGTTGTCCATCAATATAGAAATCTCCTTTTGAAATTTCCTCAAGTCCTGCTATCATTCGTAAAGTTGTTGATTTACCACAACCTGATGGTCCAACGAATACGATAAATTCCTTATCTGCAATATGAAGATTGAAATCCTCAACTGCTGTTACCTTATTGTCGTAAATTTTATAAATATGATCTAGTTTTAATTCAGCCATTTTTGCTACCTCCTAGATTGAACATTGTTGTTGTTATTGACTTAATCTTAACGAAAAGGCTTACAAAATGACAGGTGAAATGTGCACAAAAAAGTCCAGGAGGAAGTTGTGCAAATTGCCTAACTAGGAATGATTTCCATCGCTAGGCACGCAAAATACACGGTAACAGCACTATTGAAATCCTTTAAGTTGATTCCTGTTTTGTCTGTAAATTTATCTATTCGATATTGCAATGTATTTCGATGTACATAAAGCTTTTTAGAAGTCACTGATACATTCAAGTTATTTTCTAGTAACACCTTTATGGAAATGAATAAATCCGGGTCATCCTTAAAGACTTCACCAATACTGGAAAATAACCCATTAGATAACTCCTCAGCCATATGTGCAGTTAGAATTCTCGGGAAAATCTTTTCAAATGAAAATACTCTATTCTGAGGTGAAAGCTCAAGTGCGTAATGAAAAAAGGTTCTTTCCTTTCGAAAGTTTTCAGGATATTCTTTTGTAAGAAAGGTAAACCTTCCACAATAAATAAAAGCGTTAATAAATAAATCGGTTTCAAAAGTTTTACATAATGAATACAAACCTTCCTCATCTAATGGATGCTTTCTTTCTCTTTCTACGATATACAAACGGAACTCGCTTTCCCAAATGATGATGATATCATCTGGAAAAAAACCCTTTATGGCGGATTCAATATCATCAGTATTTAAATCCTTCCCGTTTAGGTGAAAATGAAGAACTCGATATCGAATGTCATTTGAAACAGGAGGCAGTTCTCCATTTTTAAATAAAAATTGATACCAGCTACGGGAGCCTTTGTTATTCATTGGTATGGATTCATGATAAGGAAGAAGTGATTTTAATATAGATAGCTCTTTGTCATGTATGTCCTGGACTGGTATCCCTAACCAGATATCTTCATTAGGTTCCCGGAACCATACATAGTTTTCGGAAAAAAGCTCAGTTGATTGATGACGGATGATGATTGAATTTGGATATAGATGATGTATTTTAGTAAGCATGGACAATGTCTCCAGAAAGTTAATTTATACATAGTATTATAGCAATTTGTATAAAAAAGAAAAAATTCGCAAGTTAAAAGAGATCGATAAATCAGGATCTCTTTTAACTTGCAAAAAAGGTTATTTATCATAAACATGGAAAAGCATGAGCTCATGAATTTGCTCAATTAATTTTTTTTCATCCTCTTCTGCTGGTTTAATGGAAGTCCATTCTATTGAGCCGTTCTGATGGTAAATCCCATTTATCTTTTGTTTTTGATAATAAAAGGAAAAGCTCCAGCCTGGGATTTGTTTGTGTTCAAATAAGGGTTTAAATTGAAAATGGGTGAGCAAGGGTTGCGCCTCCTTTTTAATCGAAAAGAATGATTCTATGATTAATTAAAAATATTATAACATCTAGTTTGAAAAAGGGAGGGAATGCGGTTTATCCAAATCCTGATAGCTGAAAAAATAATTTGCATAGCTTTTCAAGTCTAGAATTTTCAATATGGACCTCATCGAAGCTCATCGGTTTAGAATTCACTTCATATATGACATATTTTCCTTCCGGAGTATGTCCGGCATCAATTGAGAATTCTCCAAAAAAGCCGAGCTTCTCAGATAAGAATATTCCTAATTCCTTTACAATCTTTTCAATGAATTGATCATGGCACTCAGTTTTAAGCAGTTCGTATGGAAGTAATTTACCACCATTAGGGATATGAGTTGTAATTTCCTGAAGTTCTGATTTTCTTATGCCTACCCCTGTAACTCCATAATCCCCATTTTCGTAGTGGGATAAAATGCGAAAATCATAGCGGTGATTATCGATTTTAGATGAAGTCACTTCCTCTTGCACTAAATAAGACTCCAATGTGAAAATTTCATTCATTTGCTTCCAAAAGTCAGAGTAATTATCAAAAAAATGAACATCTTTTATGCTTTGTACCACGATTTTTTCGCTATCGTTTAATGATAATTTGTAAATTCCTTTCCCTTTAGCAGATAATGTGGGTTTTAAATAAACATCTCTGTGTTTTTGGATAAAAGAAAGTAATTGGTTTTCTTCCAGGATAGGTTCTGTATAGGGGAGATATTGATGTAAAGTTGGATGTTCTTTTAATAGAAGATATAATTCATATTTATCAATAAACCCGGGATTAAAAAAAGGAATCTTATGTTTTTGTAAGATCTTGGTTGCCTTAATAAAGGAGTCTGTTTTCTCGATTTTTCGAAAGGGGACACGATTATAAACAAGGTGAGGAAGAGGGGCTTCTACTCTTATCCATTGATCACGATCAGATAAATATAGAAACCCTTTCATTCCTTTATTATGGATATCGTCAGGGGTAAAAACAATCGAGATTCCTCCAAGATTCATTAAGCTATTTTGTAGCTTACGAAAAAGTGGACCGTTTCCTGCAACAGAATAATCTTCCTTTCTGCTAGTCATAATTCCAATGAAGGGGCCGAGATTCCCCTTTTTTTCGCATAGTTGGAATAATGGAGAACGAAGATTAACTGTTTGTGATCTCCCTAGTGGAAGGAGGTTCTTTCCTAAGCTTAAGGTTTTATTATCTATGTGCATCCATTTTTTTTTACGAACATGATAGAAGACGTTCATTTTAATATTTCCTCGGGATGTTCAATAGATTGTTTTGTTAAGAATACTGCAAAGGCAAGCGAAAGCCTTCTTGTCAGGTAATCAAATTTCTTTAAATTAGGATGTTTAAAGATGGATCTACCGGGTTTTGAATTTGCTTCGAATAACCACACCTTTCCTGTACGATCAATTCCCATATCAAAGCCAATCTCACCAATTATCCCTTCCATTTGATTTTCAAGTGATTGGCTTAAATGTAAAGCTGCTTCTGATAACTTTTGAATGACCTCTTCCTTTTCATCAATTAAAGGGAATATTTCATCAATCGACTTAATTGAACCACCGTTATTAATATGTGTTGTGACGCTACCAACTCCTGCTAATTTGGCGGCAATTGCGGATACCTGCCAGTTCCCATTGTCATCTTTATTTGTGTGTACCCGAAAATCCAGTAAGCGATTTTCTGTTTTAATTAATTTCACTCCCTGTTGCACAAGAAAGTGAGAAAGGTTTCGTTTCTTAAACACAAAATTAAATAGCGATTCTAGGCTAGAGAACTTGAATAGTTTGTTCTGATATTCCTGATTTCGATAGCGACAATAATAGACCCCTTTTTCCTTATCGAAAATAATTTGATGTACTCCAAGACCAAGGCTTCCGTTAATCGGTTTGACAAACACTTGACCATAGTCTGACAATAACCGTTCGACTAAAGAAATGGAGGTGAGTGGGAAGGTCTCGGGTAAATAATGAGCAACAGATTCATCGCCTGTAAGCCGTTCAAATACATCTAATTTATTAAAAAATCCCGGATTGTACCAAGGAATTAAATACTCATCCTGCAATTTTTCCTTAACCTTTTTAAAATTGCTTCTCTTTTCACTTCTGCGGTTAGGTAATCGGTCATAAATCACATTTGGAAATGGAACCTCTATGGTTTTCCATTCATTTTGAAGAAGGAAAAGTCCACTGATGGTGCCTTGCTCCCAATTAATATGTTGTTCACCAAAAACAAAGACAAGAGCTCCCACCGATTTATGCACAGAAAGTAATTTTGTAAAGAAGGAGGTTCTTTCTCCAATTGGTCTCTGTTCATAAGGAGTAAATCCAGATGTAAAGATTCCAACTAATGGGCCAATATATAGGATGTTTTCATGAGCAAATACATGTAAAGTTCCATCGAAAAAAGGATACTTAAGGGCATTAGCCACTGATTCGCTTATAGTTAAAGAATTTTCCACATTTATTTTTGGGGTGGAGAATTGTGCCTCCACAGCGAATGTTCCAAAGGCAATTTTATGAAAATGTTTATCCTTAAATTCTTGTGGGAGATAGACCACTTTTTTGTCTCCCTTAATGGTATTTATTCGATACTTTTTCCTCACCAGACTTTTCCTCCTTATCTCGAACCTCAGAATGTTGAATTGCCTTAGAATATAGTAATGGAGTAGTGTAGAGGGATTCCTTCAATTCGGGATGGGTATCTAAGAGCCCTTTTCTTCCAGGCTTCGAGTTGATATCGAGAATCCAAAGTGAACCATTTCTGGCAAAGCCTATATCTACACCAATTTCAAATAGGCGATTAAAGGATTGTTCTAAAAGAGAGGGGAGAGTAGTTAATATATCATTTAATTCCTCTAGTAAATAATTTCTTACCTTTAATGGTTGACCTTCTATCCATTGATCAAAATCGATAGAGGAAGCTCCAGCCTGAAGATTTGAAATAAGGCCACCTTTTTCACCTTGACGGATGGTTTTTCCGACGATTGTCCAGTCCCCTGTGGCGTCTTTTTGAATAAGAGTACGAATATCAAAAGGTTGATTATCCATATTAGTTAGAGACAAATACGGCTGCATTAAGTAATTCCTTTGGGAAAGAAGACGATTCAACCATAGGCTAAATTGCTCTTCTTTAGAAAACAAATGGGATACATGTTGACTATTTTTATCTGTTTTTACCACTATCCCAGCATCAATTTTTTCTAAGTAATAAATATTAAATCCACCTGAGCCTGAAACGGGTTTAATGATCATGGGCTGATTCTTAGCAAGGAATTTAGACAGATGACTAGAGGATTGGATAATCTCTGTTTTAGGTAAATAGGCTTCAAGCTTGGACTGTGATAATACGGAATAAAGCTTAAACTTGTCAGGAAGACCATATCCTAAAAAAGTAACATCACGACGAGTTTTTAACCAGTTGACTATTGATTGGCATTGCCTCGAATGAATATCATCGATGTAAAAACAGCGATCATATAATATATCGGGTAGTTTAAATTCATCAGTCATCCATTTTTTTTGGCCATCATTGTAAACTTCACCCTTCACTTTTTCAGTTAATGGATTGATATTTGATGGAATAAATCTGTAGCATGTTATTCCTAGTGGCTTGGCACGGCTTGCAATTTCTGAAAAATATTGTGTTTCACTGAATAGGCTTAATGTCATAAATCCAAGCGAAAGCATTGGAATCACCCCTCATTTTTAATATGTTGAAATGCTAATGAGTAACAGCATTCGATAATGGCTTTTGCAGACGGTCGTATCTTTTCATCATGGGTTTTATCTTTTTTTGATGGCTTGGAGTTAACCTCAATGATCCAAAGCCGACTTTGTTCATCAACACCCATATCAATTCCGAGTTCACAGCAAAAGGCATTCTTTCTTTCATTACTGATGAATGTAGCTACTTCAATAGCCAGCTCCTTCATAAGTGATAATATTTGTACGGAAGTTTCTGGATTAAATAATTCTGATAAAGTTTGTTCGGCATTTACGATTTGTCCACCTCTTGCAATATTTGAGACCAATTGGTTAGGAGCCGAAATTCTCGCCACAATAGAAGTCATTATCCACTTTTGCTGGAAATTTTTATTAACGAGAACTCGAAAGTCAACTGGTCTATCTCTATATTTGAGTAATGGAACGGTTTTCTGCATAAGATAGGTTCTATTTTGGATATATGGTTCAAGCCATTTGAATGCTTGTGAGACATCAGAAAATTGTTGAGGGTTCATTTCACTTTTTTCAATAGAATGGTCTGCGTATATTCTATTCTCCCTCATACAAAGGTGAATGATGTTCCTTCCAAGGCTACCATGTGTTGGTTTTAGATATATATCTTGATGATTGGTAAGGAATTCCTCAAGGTTTTGTTCTGTAAGGAGCTCGGTTGTTGGTAGAAATGATTTAAGAATTTCGTTAGAGGAAATAAGTTGATGAATTTCCCATTTTGAAAAAAAGCCTTGATTGAATATAGGTATGTTTAATTCACGAAGAATCTCCAATTTTGCTTGAGCAAATGGATGGGCTTCAATTAGACGTGAGTGGATTCGGTTATAAACCACATTGGGAAAAGGGAGCAATGACTTCACCCATTGTTCCTGGTCAAAGTAGTAACCGATAATTCCTTCTTTACGAATATCCTGGATCTGAAAAATAAAGAAGAAGCCTCCATATTGGGAAATCAATTCTTGTATTTCTTCGCAAAAGGTATGGATTGATCGGAAATATGGTTTTTCTCTATCAATGATTACGATTTCAGTCATTAATGCAATGATGGGAGCAAAATAGATCGTGTTTGTGGTGTGATTGATCTGTGCAAAAAGATTCATTTGATTAATAGGAAAGGATAATTCTGATAGGAACTGCGTACTAAGCTGAACCTCATTATTTTTCAAATCAGAAACCTCAATCTTCATCTTTATCTGTTTTGTACTAATATTAAGCGTATAGTCACTTCCTACATTTATTTTCCAATAGCTCGCCAAGGCCGGACTAATTTTAAGGACATTTTTTCTGTCATGAAACGTTTTGATTGGTTTAATCGTAATAGATACAAAGTTTAAGCTCATAATGATTCCTCATTTGCTCGTCGTTAAAAGTCCAATTATAATTAGGTGAGCAGAAATTGAAGGTTAGACATCAAATTTATTAATAATATGGGCGATAATCTGATATCGTATCGTATGAAAAGAAGGAAATAATGGTGCTTAACAAGTAACGGAAGGTAGATGGAAATGGAGATTATTTATTCAATCATATTTATGGTCATTATCGGAGCAGTCATTGGAGGGTTTACAAACCATTTAGCTATCAAAATGCTCTTTAGGCCATACAATGCCATATATATTGGCAAATGGAAGGTCCCTTTTACACCTGGATTAATCCCGAAGAGAAGGGATGAACTTGCGACTCAGCTTGGAAAAATGGTGGTGGATCATCTATTAACTCCTGAAAGTATTCAGAGGAAATTTTTAAATGATAATTTCCAAAGGGAAATGACACAAATTGCGCAAAAAGAATTAGAACCTATTTTGAATACTGACAAAACAGTGAAAGAAATCGTAAATGGTTTTGGATTCAATATTGAAGAAAAAGACATCACCCTTCAAGTAGAAAAATTTATTGATAAGAAGTATGAAAAATTCATGGATTCTTATAAGGAGAGGTCTGCAAGAACCATTATTTCTCCTAGTCTAAAAGAAAAAATTGAATCCAAGTTTCCACTTATTAGCTCTTACCTATTAAACAAGGGAGTAGAGTATTTCTCAAGCACGGAAGGGGAAATCCGTGTACAAAAAATGGTGGATGATTTTATAAAAAACAAAAGTGGAATGCTGGGAAATATGCTGCAAATGTTTTTAGGGAACATGAATATCACTGAAAAGATTAGACCAGAGATTATTAAATTTTTGAGAAATGAAGGAACAGAGGATATCATAACGGCTGTACTAAAAAGAGAATGGGAAAAAATTCTGGACTGGAAAATTGAAAAAGTGGAGGAGCAATTTTCAAGGGAACAATTGCTTACAACAATTAAGGATGCGAGTCTTAAACTATTAAATATTGACCAGGTCTTAGAAACTCCGTTAAAGGAGATTACCTCTCCTGTCAATGACACGATTATTCAGTCCATTGTTCCAAGTGTAATGACTGTGATTAGTAATGGTTTATCGAATCGCATTGAAGGAATTATGGAAACTCTGCATTTATCAGAAATTGTGAAGGAACAGGTTGAGTCATTCTCAGTGGAAAGAATTGAGGCCATGGTTTTATCTATTACAAGTAGTGAATTAAAAATGATTACTTACCTTGGGGCATTACTCGGGGGAATTATTGGTCTATTCCAAGGCTTGATTGTCAATTTTATATAGACAATAAGGGGATTTATTTCATTTGGTTTTGAAATATAATTAGGAAATTGGTGACATTGTCGCATTTGAAATCATATTTTGTTATAGTGTATGGGATGCCTAACTAAAAAGGAGTGTAAAGATGGCTGTAAACTTACATGATTCTGCCTACGAGTTAGAGAATGCAATTCGAAATAGTCAGGAATATATAAATTTAAAAAATGCTTATCAAGAGGTAAATGCTGATGAAACAGCGAGACGTATGTTTGAAAATTTCCGTAATATCCAAATGCAGTTACAAGAAAAGCAAATGATGGGGCAAAACATTACACAGGAAGAAGTGGATCATGCTCAGAAAACCGTCGCACTTGTTCAACAAAATCCAAAAATTTCACGATTAATGGAAGCAGAACAACGTATGAGTATGGTAATTGGCGAATTGAATCAAATCATTATGAGACCTTTAGAGGAGCTATATGGTCCAAATGCAGGATAATGGAAAGTAATGGATAAGAAAGTACAAAGGCTATTGATCAAATTGATCATGGAAGCCTTTGTACTTTTTTTTGTAAAAAACTCCAAATATATTTTGAGTTTCATTGTCCTAATCATTGTTCTATTTATTCCATTTTTTTCATAAAAGTGTATTGAGGATCTTTTCAACACGAATAGGGGGCAAAGGAATGATTTTTCGGTTACTTGCAATTAATATTGATGGCACGATCATTCAGCCTAATGGCAGAATTCATAAAAGTACGAAAGAAGCAATTGAATATGTTCAAAATAAGGGGATCTATGTCACATTAGTATCATCCCGTAGCTTTGCTTCTGCAAAAAAGGTTGCAAAGGCATTAAAGATAGATTCCATCATTGTTACACAACGAGGTGCATTTATTGCGGACTCAGCAGATCATCCCATTTTAATTAATAGAATTCCTGAAGAAATTACATTTGACGTAGTTCGATTACTTGAGGGATTTCCGTCCCAAATAAGAATCATTGATGATAAGTTCTCACTTTCAAATAAGTATAAATTAAATAACAATATTTTTGCGAAGGCCGTTTATAATTCTGGTGACTCAGTATTTTATCCACAGCAATTTGTAGATTCCTTAAGTGATACTATTCTAGATGAACCTGTATCACCACTTAAGATAGAGGTCTATTTTGAAAGTCATAAGGATTTATTGGATGCCAATAAGGTAACAAAAGAGATGTTTCCAGAAATTGATACTCTTCCATTAAATGAATTAAGGATGGATATTGTATCAAGCGGTGTTTCAAAGCTAAATGGTCTATTATATTTAGGTGATCATTTAGGGATCAGCATCTCTGAAATGGTTGTTATCGGTGATGATATGGATGACTTAGAAATGATTGAAACAGCAGGTCTCGGGGTAGCAATGGGAAATTCACCGAATGAACTGAAAAGGGCAGCGGATTGGGTAACCCGTTCAAACAATCAGCATGGAGTTGCCTATATGGTGAAAGAACACTTCCGTAAGCAGCAACCAATTGAATTCTTAAAGAAGATGAATATCATAAAATGAAGAGAGGTGCCTGTCACCATCCAATATTTGGATGGTGACAGGCACCTGTGGTGTAAGGGGGTTGAATGAATGTTTCGTCGCAGATTTGTTGGTTTCCAAAGACCGCGCAAAGGACCTCTCCCCATAAAGTATGTTTTATTTATCTCTCTTGTTATTTTTATTCTATTAAATTTAATTTCCCTTTGGATCATTGAACAATCGGTGCGTCCGATTCTTGTAGATATTGCAAAGACAGAAATTAGAGGGATTGCCATTGAAGCCAT
This sequence comes from Bacillus massilinigeriensis, assembly GCF_900117315.1. Classification (GTDB taxonomy): domain Bacteria; phylum Bacillota; class Bacilli; order Bacillales; family Cytobacillaceae; genus Bacillus_BE; species Bacillus_BE massilionigeriensis. The sequence goes on along the minus strand of NZ_LT630337.1, from coordinate 2,042,838 downwards.
TAATGATTCTGTTCAAGAAAATATGAACAAAATTGATATCAATGACTTAATTATTTTTCATAATAAAAATGGCAATCTAACCTTCAGTACAAACACGAAGTTATATAGTCAGTTTATTACCCAAACAACCAAGGATATTCAAACGAGATTAGGGAACAAGGAGAAGCATTTATATAAATTGGAAGATGATTCTGGTGCGACTACAAATAAAGAGTTTGAATCGATTGTGTATTATATTCCTTTAGGGGTGGTTACAAGGAATTCATTATTTGCGAACTATGGTCCAAAAATCCCGTTAGAAGTTTCAATCGTTGGTGAAGTGGAACCTGAATTTGAAACAACTGTTAAAAAAATAGGAATAAATAATACGTATCTAGAATTATTTGTTACCTTCAAAGCCTCTCTACAAATCGTCATCCCATTTACTACAGAAGAAGAGCCAGTCGTAACTCAAGTAAAACTAGGAGATGTTTATCGAGAAGGAAATATACCACATTATTATGGTGATGATGGATCGGACTTACCGAATCCTATCATGAATGATTAAAATGAATAATAGATTCTTAAGCATTAAGGGGAATAGAGGATTACCATGTAAACTTTCCCATCATGTTGACCTACATAATTCCTTTTTGTAAACTAATAGAAGTTTATTGAAACAGGTGATTATGATGCGCATGAAGATAAATGGTTTAAATGATGAGCGTTTTCAAAGGTCACTACAGCTCATCGCCAATCTTTTTTTTGAAGAATCAGAGCTAGTCTTTGATTCAGAAATGAATCAGCCTGATATCGAAATAAATTTCCAACTAGAGTTGAACGAAAGTTTAAGAGTTACGGCTGAATTAATTGAACAGAATAGAGAAACGAAAACGGCAGTGATAGAGGATGCCCTTCCAAACTTTGAGACTGAAAAACAGCAATTCAATTTTATAAAAAATGCTGTTTCAAAGGTTTATTTATCTGTATTACAGGATTCAACGGGAATAGTTCAAAAATGGGGAATATTAACTGGGGTACGTCCAACAAAGCTTCTTCATAAAAAAATGCGAGAGGGTATTTCTAAAGAAGATGCTCGTCTCCAGTTGAAAGTGAATTATCTCCTAACAGATGAAAAAATTGAGCTAATGGAGCAAATTGTAGAAACTCAGCTACATGTTATTCCGGATTTATATAACCTTCGCCAAGAGGTAAGCATTTATATTGGAATTCCATTTTGTCCTACAAAATGTGCTTATTGTACCTTCCCGGCATACGCAATCAATGGTAGGAAGGGTTCGGTAGATTCCTTTTTAGGGGGACTGCATCATGAAATGCGGGAAATGGGGAAATGGCTAAAAGAAAATGGTATCAAAATTACGACGGTCTATTACGGTGGTGGAACTCCAACAAGCATTTCCGCGCAAGAAATGGATATGCTTTATGAGGAAATGTACAAATCCTTTCCTGATGTGGAAAATATTAGGGAAATCACTGTAGAAGCAGGTAGACCTGATACAATCACACCAGAAAAGCTTGACGTTTTAAAAAAATGGAATATTGACCGAATCAGTATTAACCCTCAATCCTATATTCAGGCAACACTTAAGGCTATTGGGCGTCATCATAGTGTAGACGAAACGATAGATAAGTATCACCTAGCAAGACAAATGGGAATGAACAATATTAACATGGACTTAATTATCGGATTACCTGGAGAGGGAGTTTCTGAATTAGCATATAGTTTGAATGAAACAGAAAAGCTAATGCCAGAATCTTTAACTGTTCATACTCTTTCCTTTAAGCGCGCCTCTGAAATGACCAAGCATAGGGAAAAATATAAAGTGGCAAATCGGTCAGAAGCTGAACATATGATGGAAATGGCTCAGCATTGGACAAAAGATCATGGATATTCACCATATTATTTATATCGTCAAAAAAATATTTTGGGTAACCTTGAGAATGTTGGTTACTCTAAACCAAACCATGAGAGTATTTATAATATTATTATCATGGAAGAGGTACAGACAATTATAGGCCTTGGATGTGGTGCCGCCAGTAAGTTTATCCACCCAATTACAGGAAAAATCACTCACTTTGCCAATCCAAAAGATCCAAAGACCTACAACGAAAGTTTTCAAAGCTATACAGATAAGAAAATAGAAATCTTGAATGAATTGTTTAATAATGAAGGGACCCTTACTAGGTAAGGGCCCTTTTTTTTGATGGTTTAGAAAACCCCTGGCTATGCCGGGGGTTCCAGAAAGCTTATAGCGTGGTAACAAAAAAACCTCACTTCATGGTAGGATAAAGTTGGTTTCCCGACCACTTCATCTCGCCAAGAAGGAGGTATGCCCTATGAAGGACATGAACAGTTTAGCACATACAACATGGAATTGTAAGTATCACATCGTCTTTGCGCCAAAATACAGACGGCAGATTATTTATGGAAAATACAAAAAGAGTATTGGACAAATAATAAGAGATTTATGTGAAAGGAAAGGTGTAGTCATTCATGAAGCAAATGCCTGTCCGGATCATATTCACATGTTAGTTAGTATCCCACCCAAATTAAGTGTATCCCAATTCATGGGTTACCTAAAAGGGAAAAGTAGTCTGATGATATTTGATCGACATGCAAATTTGAAATATCGATATGGAAATCGGAAATTCTGGTGTCGAGGTTTCTACGTCGATACAGTGGGCAGAAATAAGAAACAAATACAAGAATATATTAGAAATCAGCTAAAAGAAGATTATATGGCCGACCAGTTAACGTTGTTCGAAGAATTTGACCCATTTACGGGGGAAAAAAATCGGAAGAAATAAAGAAATTCTTTAGAATTGGTGTGTGAATGTGGTGCAGAAGGGAAACCCTTTCAGTGGGCCTTTTAGGCCGAGGCCGGTAAAAGAGGCTTTCAGCCGCAGAGCAAACCACCAGTTCACACTGGTGGTTTTGATTTTAAGGCTGTGTTATAGTTCATTGTTGATATTAAGACATGTTGATCTACGTTTCAGGCGTGAAGACTCCTCTAAAAATGCTAAAGCATTTTTATCGTGCGGTGTGATTTCGATGAAGCCTTTTCAATGTCCTCTAAAAATGCTAAAGCATTTTTATCGTGCGGTGTGATTTCGATGAAGCCTTTTCAATGTCCTCTAAAAATGCTAAAGCATTTTTATCGTGCGGTGTGATTTCGATGAAGCCTTTTCAATGTCCTCTAAAAATGCTAAAGCATTTTTATCGTGCGATGTGATTTCGATGAAGCCTTTTCAATGTCCTCTAAAAATGCTAAAGCATTTTTATCGTGCGGTGTGGTTTCAATGGAGTCTTTTCAATGTCCTCTAAAAGTGCTAAAGCATTTTTATCGTGCGGTGTGATTTCAATGAAGCCTTTTCAACGTCCTGCGGGAAAACGTGGCAGGGGAGACCCCGCAGGAGTGTTAGCTAGAGGTAAGCTCCCCGTCAAGCCCGCGAACCGCTCGCGCCTGGAACGGAAATCAACATTCAAGTTTAACACAGCCTTTTTAAAAAATAAGAAAGTATCAAATTTTGTCATACCACAGTATGGAAATTATCGTTTTTGAAAATCCCGTTTTATAATTTTTTCAATAATTCAGAAAGTGGTTCAATTCCTAACAAAAAACATTTATAATCAAAGTATCAAACGGAGGAGGGGTTTCATTTGAATACGGAAAGTCCTACAAGCACAGTAAATGTGGTTGTTCAAGGTCGTGTGGCTAGGGTGGAAATGAATAGACCAGAAAGCCTAAATGCTCTAGACCAACAAATGATTAAAGAATTGGGAGTTAAGCTTAAGGAAATCAGCACAAATGATGATATTGATATTGTTGTATTAACAGGTAGTGGTCGGGCCTTCTCATCTGGCGGTGATATTAAGTCTATGCTTTCAGAAGGGGATGAAAGCGATTTCGCGCCAATTATGGAGAGCCTGAGTGACCTGGTTGTTACCCTATATTGTTTACCAAAGCTCACAATAAGTGCAATTAAGGGTGCTGCAGCTGGACTTGGTTTAAGCTTGGCTTTAGCAACTGACTACATACTTGCAGATAAAAACAGTAAATTGGCCATGAATTTTATCGGTATTGGACTTATCCCTGATGGAGGGGCACATTTCTTCTTAGACAAAATGCTAGGTGAAGATCAAGCCAAGCATCTTATTTGGGAAGGAAAGGTGCAAACGGCTGATGAAGCGAAGCTTAAAGGTGTGGTTCATGAAGTGGCGGAGGATGGACTGGAGAATGCTTTGAATCGTAAGCTAGATGAATGGCTAAATCAGCCGGTTCAAGCGATGATTAGAACGAAAAAGATCTTAGCAGAAAATAATCGCCCAGATTTATTAAAAATATTAGAATTAGAAAAATACGGTCAATTAAAAATGAGACAAACGCAGGACCATGCTGAAGGAATTGCAGCATTCTTAGAAAAGAGAAAACCAAATTTTATTGGTAAGTAATGCAAAAGAGGCTGATTTTTTATCAGCCTCTTTTTAAGTTTAAGGATGAAATAAAATAAGCTTTCCTTTTGGTGATGTACAACGATGAGTTTTTTCAGAGTAGTTTTTTTCCTCTAGTAGCTTTTCACCTAAATTTTTCGCTTCTTGATCATCATTTGCTTGGAACGATTCATCAAGTAATTTCTCTCCATTCGGTTCAAATACAGTTAATTTATACGTGTTCACAAAATACACCCCATTTTTAATTTTCTGATAGTTTACTATTATTCTTGCATAATTTATCATTAAGTGTAAAGGGATTTTTCTTTCTTATTTGGAACTTTTTTCAACTACAATCGTAATAAGAATTGATTAAAAAAGGGGGCTAACGTATGTCACTACAGCTTGATTATGTTACGAAACGCTTTGGGGATTTTACAGCAGTGAAGGATTTATCAATAGAAATACCCGAGAGCGAAATTTTTGGTTTTTTAGGGACCAATGGAGCCGGGAAAACGACTACTTTCCGGATGATTCTTGGTTTACTTGATCCAAGTTCTGGATCCGTCTCATGGCAAGGGAAACCAATCAATTACTCTACTAGTCACCTAATTGGTTACTTACCTGAGGAAAGAGGACTGTATCCAAAATTAAAGGTGAAGGAACAGATTGTTTATTTAGCGAGATTGCGCGGGATGCAAAAACAGGATGTACTGAAGGAATTAAACTATTGGCTTGAACGGTTTAAGGTTCCTGAGTATGCTGATAAGAAGGTGGAGGAGCTATCAAAAGGGAATCAACAAAAGATTCAATTTATTGCTTCTGTTATACATAAGCCAAAGCTTTTAATCTTGGATGAACCTTTTAGTGGACTTGATCCGCTTAATGTTGAAATGTTAAAAAATGCGGTTATCGAATTAAAGAAAAATGGAACAACGATTGTTTTTTCAAGCCATAGGATGGAGCATGTTGAAGAAATGTGTGAGCACCTATGTATTTTACAAAAGGGTACCCCTGTCGTACAAGGGTCATTGAAAGAAATCAAGCGTTCTTTTGGGAAGAAAAACCTTATTATTCATGCTGACTTTGATCTTGAATATTTAAAGGATTTTCCAGGTGTATACAAACTGAAAACAACTCCAGAGGGAATTCATTTACAAATAGAAGGCGAGCATGTGGCTGAAAAGATTTTGAAGGAAATTGTTGGCCACGGTTTTGTTAGAAGATTTATGTTAGAAGAACCTTCTTTAAATGATATTTTTATAGAGAAAGTGGGTGCTTCCTATGAGTAACTTCTGGATTATTTTATTCCATACTTATTTATCCAAACTAAAGACAAAACAATTTCTTATTACGACCTTAATTACGGTTCTAATTGTCGTTGGTTTAGCAAATATCCAAAATATTATCTCCTTTTTTGATAAAGATGGGGGCCAAGAAAAAATCGCCGTCATTGATGAGACCGGAGCTCTTTTTACGCCTCTAAAACAGCAGGTTAATGCAATCAATAAAGATCTTAAATTATCTTCCTATACAAAATCATTGAAGGATGCAGAAGAGGCAGTAGAGCAAGAAAAATATAAAGGGGTTTTAATCCTGTCATTGGACGATGAAAAACTCCCCATTGCGACCTATAAATCTATGACTATTGCTGCTTCACAAATCCCTTCAGAACTACAAGGGGCTATACAGCAAGTCAAAACACAAATGGCTGCTTCACAAATCAATTTAACACCTGAGCAGCTGACTAAATTATATGAACCTGTTTCATTTGAAAAAATCGCCCTAGAAAAGAATGCCAAATCCGAAGAAGAATTAAATCAAGCTCGAGGTCTTGTCTATTTTCTATTATTCTTTATCTATTTTGCCGTAATCATGTATGCGAGTATGATTGCTATGGAGGTTGCTACAGAAAAATCTTCTCGTGTCATGGAGATATTAATTTCAAGTGTATCACCGGTTAAGCAGATGTTTGCAAAGATATTAGCGATTGCCTTACTAAGTTTAACGCAGTTAGCGGTATTTTTTATAGTGGGATATGTTTTTGTTAAGAGAAATCTAGATGATTTACAAGGTGGATTCTTCGATGTCTTTGGGTTTGGAGACATTCCGATTCCAACGATTATATACGCAACCATATTCACTCTTCTAGGATACTTATTATATGCAACGATGGCGGCACTTCTGGGCTCATTAGTTAGCCGTATAGAAGATGTCCAGCAAATGATCACACCAATGACCTTTTTAGTTGTGGCTGGTTTTATGATTGCCATGTTTGGTCTTGGTCAGCCAGATAATACCTTTATTACCATTACTTCATATATTCCATTCTTTACACCTATGCTGATGTTTATGCGGGTGGGAATGCTGACACTTCCAGTTTGGGAGCCTATTTTAGGAATTGCTATTCTGTTATTAACCATCATCATCTTAGCAATCTTTGGTGCAAAGGTATACAAAGGTGGAGTGTTGATGTATGGAAAATCAAACTCCTTCAAGGATATAAAAAAAGCATTGCAGATTACAAAAAATCAATAGCTTTTTTATGAACAGGCTTGCCCATATGTGGCAAGTCTTTTTTTTGATAAAAGTAGAACGTGTATTCGCTTCGTGTTAAAATAAATAAAAAAACATGTGAGGAAAAAAATGAAAGAAATATCATTTATCCATGCTGCTGACTTACATTTAGATAGTCCAATGATTGGTTGGAAGGACTTACCTCAGGAAATCTTTCAGAGGTTGCAGGAAAGCACCTTTACTGCTTTTCATAAAATCATAGATGCTGCTATCAACTACCAAGTTGATTTTATCATTCTAGCAGGAGATTTATTCGATGGAGAGGATCGCAGCGTTCGTGCTCAATCTCGGTTAAGGAAGGAATTAGAGCGTCTTGAATCACATCATATCAATGCTTATATCATACATGGGAATCATGACCATCTAAGTGGGACCTGGGCAAAACTTAAAATGCCGAGTAATGTAAAGGTCTTTGGTAAAGAAATGGAGGTAATGACCCATATTTCAAAAGATGGTACCTCAGTTCATCTATATGGATTTAGTTACCCGAAGAGACATGTCGTTGAGAGGAAGGTCATGGAATATCAAAAGGAAGATAATGCTGATTTTCATATAGGAATTCTTCATGGAAATTTGGAAGGTCACTCTGAACATAGCAATTATGCTCCCTTTCAATTAACAGAACTAATAGAAAAGGATTTTGATTACTGGGCTTTAGGTCATATCCATAAAAGAACTATTCTATCTGAATCCCCACCTGTTGTATACCCAGGTAATATACAAGGGCGAAATCGGAAGGAGAATGGAATAAAGGGCTGCTATTATGTTCAATTGACTGAAGCTCGGTCAAGGCTTCAATTTGTTGAAACCTCCGATGTTATTTGGCTAGAGCTAGAAATAGATGGAAGGTCACTTAATAATTTTCATCTTCTTTATCAAGGCTGTCGAGAGTCAATGGACTCGATTCGTCAGGAAGGCATGGGCTATCTAATTCGTCTATCCGTACGTAGCGCAAACCTTGAGGATACACAAATGAATCTAGATCTTCAGCAAGAATTGTTAGAGGCTTTGCAGGAAGAGGAAAAGGATGAAGAAAGTTTTGTTTGGCCAGTTTCCGTTCAAATTGAGGAAGAAATTCGATGGGATCGGTCTGAGCTTTCAAAACTTGCAGATTTTTTTAATGAATTATTTGAGGTAATCGACGAATATCAGGATTTTGAGTCTAGTTTATCTACTCTATTTAATCATCCAACCGCACGTAAATTTATTGATCCATTGTCAGTTGAAGATAAAGTCTCCCTTTTAAAAGAAGCGGAAAATCTCCTTGTAGAGCAGCTTTTAAGTAATAAATAAGAAAGGAGGTACTACATGTTTATAACAGAAATACATATATACGGATACGGAAGGTTAGAAAATTTTATCATCAAGGATTTGAATGATTTTCAGGTATTTTATGGTGAAAATGAAGCTGGAAAATCAACCATTATGATGTTTATCCATAGTATATTATTTGGCTTCCCAACAAGGCAACAAACGGAATTAAGGTTTGAGCCGAAAAAAGGTAGCTCCTATGGAGGGAAGCTTGTATTCACTCTTCCACAAAGAGGAAATGTTGTGGTGGAAAGGGTGAAAGGAAAGGCAACTGGGGACGTCTCGGTAAGATTAGAGGATGGTACAATAGGAGGAGAAGAGCTTTTAAAAGAAATTCTTTCAAATATGGATAAGGGTATGTATCAATCGATTTTCTCCTTTAATTTACAGGGACTGCAAAATGTTCATTTGCTTAAAAATGAGGACTTAGGCAAGTTCCTATTCTCTGCTGGAACCTTTGGCTCAGAAAGGCTTATGGACGTAGAAGGGATGCTTCAAAAGGAACTTGATTTAACTTTTAAGCCAAATGGAAAGAAGCCACTTTTAAATGAAAGGCTTATAGAGCTAAAACAGGCTCAGCTCAATTTACAGCGAGCAGGTGAGCAAAATAACCAATATATAAAGCTTATTCGGGAAATTGAGGAGATACAAAGTAAAATATATCAATCTCAAAGTATCCATAAGAGCTTGGTAATCGAGATTCAAGAGCTAAATAAATGGAAGAACCTAATTCCTTTAATAAGGGAGGAGCAAGCTTTACTTGATGAATTGCTGCCATATGAGGGTTTAAACTTTCCTGTTGATGGAATGAAAAGATTAGATCAGCTTGATCAGTTCATCAAACCATATGAGGGGCAATTAAAGAGTATAGAGGAGAGAATTCATTCTATTCTAGACTTTTTAGAGGAAGTGAAACCGGATGAAGTTTTGCTACAAAAAGAAGCGGAAATCCATGACTCGATTGAAAAGCTCCCTTTACTAGAACAAATTAAACAGGAAGAACAAAAACTACGGGATAGATTAACCTTTATTGAACGGGAAGTATCCTTAATTAAAGAAAAGCTCCATACAGAAATGGATGAGGAAGCTCTTCTTTTATGCAATACTGGAATTTCAATGAAGGATAAAATAGAAACGAATCAAAAGGATTACGTAAGATTATTGGACAAAAAGGTGGAATTAGATGAAAGGTTCGTGGAAGAAAGGCGATTATTAGAGGAAATAGAAAAAAGAACCTCCACAATTGAGGCTCAACTAATTCCATTGGAAAAAAAGAAGGAGTTAAAAGAGCAGGTAAAAGCCATTTCCAATCAAGAAGGCCTTCAATTAGAACAGAAAAGCATTCAAGAGAAATTTGACTTCCTCCATCGTGAAAGGAATAAACAAAGAAAGCAAAAAAAGAAAAGTCAGATGGTTCTCCTCTTTATTGCCATTTTCTTAATGGCCCTTGCTGCATGGGGAATATATAGTAATCAATTCCTGTTGTCCATTGGAAGCTTAGTAATAATGGTTTTTCTTTTTATTCTTATGACTACTATTCGGAATGATCATACAATTGAACAGGAGCTTGAGAAATTAAAGGAAAAGGAAAGAGCTCTTTCACGGAAAATAGACGCAGTTAATTGGAGAGATATAACTTTAATAGAAGAAGCCTTAAAAAAAGACGATGAATTGAGAAATCAATATCATCTATGGGTCGTTAAAAAAGAACAACAAGAAATTCAGTATGAAAAGATCATCAAAGCTTATGATGAATGGGAGCGGGATTCGAAGCAAATCGAAAGGAATCTTATTGAATTAGGAACAGAACTAGGATTACCAAATGAAATTGCCCTAACACATCTTTCAGAGGCGTTTATACTTTTAGAAAAGTGGAAACAACATGTTAGAGAAAGAAAGGAAATTCAATATCAATTAAAGCTAATCATCGAAAAAGTTCAAATGATTCAAGATCAGATTATTACTTTGGGTAAAACATTTATCCCGGATAATGAGACAGGCAATCTTCAAGAAGTGGCATATCAATTAAGGAATAGGCTAAAGTCAGAAAATGAAAAAAGTATTTCTTTTAAGGAAAAGAAGGCTAAGCTGAAGGAATGGCAGGATGAGCTTAGTAAGTTGACGGTTGAACTCAATCATTTAAAGGTGGAAAAGGAGAAATTGTTAAAACTTGCCCGTGTGGAAAAGGAAGAAGAATTTAGAGTGGTTGGAAAAAGGGAAGAAAAACGAATAATACTTCATAGTCGAATTGATGAGTTAGAAAGGCAATTATCCTTAGCCGGAATTTCAGGGGAAGAAAGAAGAAGAATGCTAGAAATAGAAAGTGTCGATAGGACGTTGTTAGATAAAGAGGAGGAATTGAAGAGGATTGAGCAGGAGCTTCAATCACTTCAAAGTCAAGCAGCGGAGGTTAAGCATCAAATTCAGCTAATAGAGGATGGAGGAACGTATTCGGACTTGCTTCACAGGTTTAAACAGCTGAGGTTTCAATTTTCAGAGGAAGCAAGAAAATGGGCTCGTATCTCTCTTGCAAAGGACCTTCTCTCCAAAACAGTGGAAAAGTATAAAAACGATCGCTTACCAAGTATGCTGGCTAAAGCTGAGGAGTACCTATCCTATTTAACTGATCAAGAATACATTCGAATTCATCCAAAAGATATTGGAAGCGGGCTTCTTATTGAACGGAAGGACCATATGATTTTTGAAGCAAATGAATTAAGTCAAGCGACAGCAGAGCAAGTATATGTTTCTTTGAGATTGGCCTTAGCAACTACGCTTTATCATAAGTATCATTTCCCTATTATTATTGATGATAGCTTTGTTAATTTTGATCATATTAGAACAGGGAAAATGATCCATCTATTAAAGAACATAAAGGGACATCAAATTCTATTCTTTACATGCCATCAACATATGATCTCTTGTTTTCATCCAAAAGAGGTCATTCAGCTGCATAAATCCAGTATTCAATCGGTTTAATAGTGAAGGACCATGTAAAGGACAGATCATAATTTCATTTTAGCTTTTTGGAAATTATTTGAGGTTGCCATTAGAATGGAAGGGAATATGATATACTTTCTTTATGGGAAGGAGTGTCGGGGAAAAATGAGAAAATTACTGCAGCATGAAGTAGGAGATACAATTGAACAATTTTTATTAATAAAGTCATCAACTAAAGGGATAGCTAGTAACGGGAAGCCATTTTTGACTTTAATCCTTCAGGACCAGAGCGGAGAAATTGAAGCTAAACTCTGGGACATTTCAGAAGAGGATGAGAAAATATATGCTGCTGAGAAGATCGTAAAGGTACAAGGGGACATTCAAAATTATCGTGGACGCAATCAGCTTAAGATTCGTCAAATTCGATCTGCCTCTACTGAAGATAACGTGAAGATTTCAGAGTTTTTACAAACTGCACCATTAAGTATAGATGATATGACTGGCAAGATCACTCAATACATCTTTGATATGAAGAATCCAAATATCCAAAGAATTACACGTCATTTGTTAAAAAAGTATCAAAAGGCATTTTTTGAATTTCCGGCAGCTACGAAAAATCATCATGAATTTGTATCCGGATTATCTTTTCATGTTATTAGTATGCTAGATTTGGCGAAGGCCATTGCAAATCTTTATCCAAGCTTAGATAAAGACCTGTTATACGCTGGTGTCATTCTTCATGATTTAGGGAAAGTAATTGAGCTATCAGGTCCTATTTCCACAACATATACGGTAGAGGGGAATTTATTAGGACATATTACGATTATGGTAAATGAAATTGGAAAAGCAGCAGATGAATTGGGAATCTCCGGAGAAGAGGTCTTAGTTCTCCAGCATCTTGTTTTAAGTCATCATGGAAAAGCAGAGTGGGGGAGTCCGAAGCCACCATTAATCAAAGAGGCTGAAATTCTCCACTATATTGATAATATAGATGCAAAAATGAATATGCTCGACCGTGCATTAGAGAGGGTTAAACCTGGTGAGTTCTCGGATAGAATTTTTCCTTTGGACAACCGTTCCTTCTATAAGCCTACTTTTCATAAATAAAAAGAATAGACAATTGGGGTTGAATCATTATATGATTCACCTCTTTTTTTTCATAAATTATATTCTCATGCATATTCTTTTAAAAAGAATTGGACAACTATTTGTGAAAAGGGAGGAATTTATTTTGACCATTCCAATGTGGATATATTTTGTAATTGTAGGGATTATCACGAGTGCCTTTATGGCCATAAAAACAGGAAGGAAAGAAAGAGAGGATGAAATGGAGAGTATTGAGTTAGAAGGAAAGGTATATATGGAACGGATTGAAAATGAACGAAATAGTAGAAAATTGCGCAATGAAGTAGGAGCATAGAAAAAGGATCCCCACGAGGATCCTTTTTTTATCTATTACTGAGCAGAAGCGGTGCTTTTGCTAAAGATATCCTTTAAGTCTTCATCTTTAACTTTCACATCAGCATCTTTTAATTCGCGCTTTAATGCCTTTTGGATTGTGTCATTATCAAGCTTTGTTAATTTAACTTCTTCTTCCATTTGTTTTTTCATTTCGTCAAATGACTTTTTCTCTTTTTTATCAGTTAATTTAATCACATGATATCCATGCTCAGATTTAACGGGCTTACTAATTTCATTTACCTTTAATGCATAGGCAGCATTTTCAAATTCCGCTACCATTTCACCAGGTCCAAACCAGCCTAAATCTCCACCTTTTTCAGCAGAACCAGTGTCAGTTGAGTATTTTTTTGCTAAATCCTCAAACTTTTCACCTTTTTCAAGTTTGCTGAGAATTTGGTTTGCAGTCTTTTTATCAGCAACTAAAATATGGCTCGCTTTAATTTGAGGTTTATAGTCTTTGTAATAATCCTGAAGTTCTTTATCAGTAACTTTAACATCCTTCATTGCTGCTTTTTGAATTAACATTTCATTTTTGAAAATCTTTTTAAGCTCTTTTTCACCATTAATGTTGTTTTGTTGCAGTACCAGCTCAAAGCTGTCTCCATATTGATCCTTTAATTCTTTAACTTTAGCGTCAAGTTCTTTATCCGTTACTTTATACTTTTCAGACAAAACCTTGGTATAAACAAGTTCTTGGAGAGTTGCCTCACCATATTTGTCCTTCATTGCATCATAAAGCTCGTCCTTTGTAACGTCGCCTGATTTTGACTCAACAACCGTTTCAGACCCACCATTGTTGCAGGCAGCCAAACCCATTACCCCAACAGCTAAAGTCAGGGATAGAATCCATTTTTTCATTCATTAACACTCCTAAATCGAAATTTCTAATGTAATCATCCACAACCACTACTATACCATAGAATGGCAGATAAACAAAAATAATATCCACGTGGGATTTCTATACAATTTGCCTTTTGAAACAAACTCGTGTCCTTTGTTTTTGGGAAGACACCAATCATTTTGCTCAATTTAAGGTTAGTCGCCTATTCCAAAACAGTACAAATAACATAGTATACATTAAGCAACTCATGAAGGGAGGTGTTATCATGGGTGCAGGATACGGAGCAGGCTTTGCGCTAATCGTTGTACTGTTCATCTTATTAATCATTGTTGGAGCCGCTTGGCTATAACAAATTAAGAAATCAACAGGGCATATGTACGACAAAAAACAATCGTTCAATGCTTGATTAGTTACACAAAAAGCGGAGAGAACAAAATCTCTCCGCTTTTTCATGCATTAGAATTCCATTTTTTATCGCAGGATAACGTGTCGTAAGACCCCCACTGATGGAAGTTTCACTATATGTAATGAATCATGTGAAAAGTATCTCTAAATAGGATGATACTAATAAAATAGTGATTAAAATGTTGATCGTTCGAAACACTTTAGGCTGCTTTTCATCTGGAATTTCCTTTTGGAGACAAAGTGAGTTTGTCAGATTGTTGATTTGATACAAAATGAAAAAAGATACCATAATAAAAAATATGGAGATCATCATCGAATCCCTCCTTTTAAGACTTTATAAAAGATTGCTACAGAAAGTATCAATTTATTAGAAACTTATCAGTATATTGTTCATTATCTGGTTACTACCTTAACAAAAAAATGGGTAAAAAGATAGTAATCAAGATTCATGTTCTAATATATCAATATGATTGGTCAGTAGAATGTAATACCAATATTTCTATTCCATCCTCGCTCTCTTCGATGAAGGAACCTTTTGGTGCAAAAATGATATTTTTAATGCGAATGAAATCAGAAGCGCATATACCAACATGGAATGCTATTAAAACAGTAAAATAATGTACGTAGTGTGGAAATAGATAGCAAGTTACTAATAAAGCAAGATTTACAACAAAGAATGGAGTAAATATTGTAATCAAAAAATGTAATTTTGAAATAGGTTCATTAATTCTAACTATGATAGATGGAACAAAAAATCTGTTTATTTGCACCCTTTTTACCACCTTATCACCCAGATGGGCAATAGGAAGATAATGAAAAAATTTATGAATTGGGTACAATAACATTAATCCAATAACTAATAAGAAAAAATAAGAATCATAGTGCCTATATGCAATAGATAAATAAGTCATTGGTACATAAAGTATGATAAAAGTTAAAAACATGGTTAAGGAAGACAATATAAAAAGTCTATGTGCTCCATATTGTTTTGAAAAATTAACCGTCTTCCAGCAAATCATCGTATCAGCCTCCATTTTGGAGTGTTTACTCCAAACTTACCTAGATACTTTACGATGAAACAGGTAAAAAATCAATAGAAAATTATATTGGATAGTACAAAGACTTTTCCTCAAAATTCTACAATTCTTTACGAAAACGTATACAATTAAGATTGTCTATATATAGAAATAAAGGCAACCGGTAGCTCCGATTGCTCTCAATCTTTTCGATTCAGTTCCTTTCAACAATATTACTTGAATCTGGATGAATGATGTATGAAAATGTTAGAATTAATCTCATAAAAAGGCCAATCATTTTTGAAGAGGTGCCCACAATGGATGTAAAAGACATTATTGAAAAAATGAACCGAATGGAATATCATCAATCTTTACTAATCAATATGATCTCAACAAGTACTGATGATTTCTATAAATTAGTTATTAAGCGTTCCCTTGATAAAGCTGCTGTAGATGTTTTC
This sequence comes from Bacillus massilinigeriensis, assembly GCF_900117315.1. GTDB lineage: Bacteria > Bacillota > Bacilli > Bacillales > Cytobacillaceae > Bacillus_BE > Bacillus_BE massilionigeriensis. Next base: position 2,027,394 of record NZ_LT630337.1, on the reverse strand, counting down.
TTCCAAAATTGTGCAAATTTGAGCATAAAACTTGAAGAACAGAAAGCGGAAGGCTTTGTTTTCTTTCATCCGCTTTTTGAAGAGTTCAAATCTACTCTTCATCCTAATCTTCAAGCAGAAGAGGTTATTCCAGCTTGCATCAGACAGCAATTATTTGCACCTTTGATGGAAGAACTAGAAAAATATTTATAATTACACGAACTCTTTCTGTGAGTTATCCTTTTTTTCTATTTTTCCTTCCTCTTCTGTAAAATCTACTTCAATATTTGCAAAGGACTTTTCAAATATCTCCATAAAATCCTGTCCGTATATATTTCTTACGACAGTCATTAATTCAATAAATTCTGGGAACTTACCATATAAATCTCTTAATGGTAAAGATCCAGAGAAAACTGAGTTTTGATCAGGTTGATAGGTTTCCATTAATTCTAATAAAACGTTTTCACCTTTTTCAGTTAATTTGATATACGTGTTGCGTTTGTCTGTCTCTCTTTTGGAAAACTCTAGAAGACCCCTTTCTTCTAGCTTCTTAGAAAAGTTAAATGCCGTAGAAACATGCATAACCCCAAATTTAGCAACATCAGAAATAGAAGCACCATTTAAATGATAAGCTATCCATAAAATATGGTGTTCGTTTATGTTTAAGTCGAAGGGTTTAATCCATTGTTGCCAATCCTTTTCTACTGATTTCCACAAAGCTTTGCTCAATTGTGCAATCCTTTGGCTAAAAAGCAATGCTTCCTTTAATGAATACTGTTTCTCTGTCATCCCCAAAATTCACCTTCTTTATATTATCTAATTATCATTATGCCAATAAAACAAAAATTAATAAAGATATAAATTTCAAAATTTTTTGAAATTTAATAATTTCTATTGTTTTTTAATGTAATATGATGCTTGTCACATATGATATTTAAAAATATAACAACTTTCCGACAATTTTTATAGTATATTAGTTTTCTTCTTCGATATAAAAAAATCCTCCTTTCTGAAAAAATATTTTCCGATAAATTAAAAGTTATTTGATTAATCTAATCAATTGTTCTTGAAATCTTGGATTCCAGGTTTTTTAACTCCTTTTCAATGAGCTTAATTTCCGTTTGAATGCTTGTTTCGTTAGGCTCAATTTCCTTCCTCCAAGCTTTTATTGCGTATTTAATATCATTTATGAAGGGTAGTAAAACGTCTTTTCCTTCATTTGTGGCAATGATTACAGATTTGCTCAGTTGTTCTATTTGATCCTTTAGTTCAATAATTTCCTTCAAGAAAAATTCCTTATTCCTTTTTACATTCGCTCTAAATTCCTTTCCAGAACTTGGTGAAGATAATAAAGTAGTTATTCCAGAAGCAATTCCGCCGATAAAAAGTCCAAATAAAAATGATTTTGCTTTCATGTTAATTCCACCTTAAATTATGTATATATTTACAAAATTCTACAAAAATCATTTCTTTCCTCTTTTATTGTAATATTTTTCTAGTTTTCTTTGTCAGGATTTGAAAATTATTTTTCCCATTGATGGATGATATCAACCCTTGAGATTTCATAGGAAATGGACGGAGAGCATACATATGTATATAGGTATATGAGATTTTAAAGGAGGAGAGCCATTGTCAGGGATCATCTTTATTGTTTACACTCTCAGCATTTCCTCGATTATTGGGATGATCTATAATATCCTAGCTTTACAAAGGTTTCTTATATATCCTCCAAGAAACATCCTAAAGGAAAGAGCAAAGGTATTAGGTGGAGGGGGAGTCATTTTTTTTGTTTTAGGTCTTATTCTACAAAGTCTTCAATAAAAAAGAACCCATAATCGGGTTCTTTTCATGTATTAATGGGTTATAGTTTGACTTGTTAAATTTGTCCGTTTGACAATTGACATTGCAATTGGATATAGGATAATCATAAATACTGTATTGAATGCAGTTGCAGGAAGTACCACAGTACTAAATAATGCAATGAATGGACCAGGTAAACCTACAATCAATAGAGCGGATGTTAAAAATACAGTTCCTGAAACAATTGTACCAATGGCAGTTAAGACTGCAATCCCAACAATGGAACGATTAAAGGATTTTAAAGCTGTAAAAATTCCGAAGATTACAAATGCTGTGATAAATTTATCAATAATATTTGGAAATAATCCACCTGGAAAGGTTGTAGTTAATCCTGAAATAATTCCGGTAGTTAATCCCAACAGCAAAACGCTTTTTTTATCCGGGAACAAAAAGATTGCTAAAAACATAAATGTTAACATCATATCTGGTTTCATTCCAAGGAAAAATCCAGGTACAACTGCATGGAGCACTGCTCCCATACCAACTAATAAAGCCAAGACTACTAAATTTTTTGTTTTCATTCTCTTCTCTTCTCTCCTCAACTATTCTAGACTAATCTTTCCTTCTTCTGCAGTGCATAGTGCCTACAGCAAAAAGTTTTTCTAATTATATCATATATTGTTATAAGAATAAAGAATAAATGTTTTGAAAATTTCCTTTGTGATCCTAAAAACCTATTTCAAATTAATACTTTGCTTTAAATTCCTTCATGAATTTAGCTAATTTTTCAACATTTTCAATTGGTACTGCGTTATAGATTGAGGCACGGCATCCGCCAACAGAGCGGTGACCATTGACACCAACAAATCCTGCTTCTTTGGCCTGTGCTAAAAATGCTTTATTTAATTCATCCGTTTGGAGGTTAAAGGTTACATTCATTTTGGAACGGCTGTTTTTACCTGCATAACCGATGTAAAATCCTTCACTTTCATCAATTGCATCATATAAGATTTTTGCCTTTTCTTCATTTACCTTTGCAATTTTCTCAACTCCGCCTTGAGCGGCTGCCCATTCTAAAACCAATTTTAGTAAGTAAATCGCTAAAGTTGGAGGTGTATTATAAAGTGAGTCATTTTTTGCTTGGATTTGATAGTTGAGCATTGTAGGTAATTGATCACTTGAACGGGAGAGCAAATCCTTTTTAATAATAACAACTGTCACTCCTGAAGGTCCAAGATTTTTTTGGGCACCTGCATAGATTAGACCAAAATGATTAACATCAAATGGTCTACTTAAGATGTCGCTTGACATATCTGCTACAAGAGGAACATTTACCTCAGGAAAGCTTTGCCACTGTGTTCCAAAGATTGTGTTGTTGCTAGTAATATGCACATATGCCGCATTTGGATCGATATTCTCAGTGTTTAGTTCTGGGATGTCTTTGAATCCTTGCTCTTTACTTGACGCAATAATCTCAGTTCTTCCAATCTTTTGTGCTTCTTTTAGGGCTTTTTCTGACCATGATCCTGATAACACATAGCAGCCGATTTTGTCTTCAGTAAGAAGATTCATTGGAATCATTGAAAATTGAAGACTTGCCCCGCCTTGAAGGAAAAGCACATCATAATCATCTGAAATGTTAAGTAGCTGTTTTAACAATGCCTTTGCACTGTGATGGACTTCTTCATACGGCTTGCTTCGATGGCTTAATTCCATTACTCCCATTCCCGTACCATTGAAATTTAACATGTTCTTTTGCGCTTCAAGTAAGACTTCCTTTGGTAATGCTGCTGGACCAGCATTAAAATTAAGTGCGCGTTCCATTGTGAGATCTCCCCCAGTTATTTGGTTTATAAAAAATAAAAACACTTAAATAAAGTGTGGCTAACCATAAAATTTTTCTTTATCAGAGAATATATATGCAGAAATAATAATGATTTTTTTATAAAAAACGATTATTTGGGATAAAAATAACAATTTTATTCGGATTTAAGGAGCAAATTATTTATTTTTAACCTATTAATAGTATTATCCTATCAGAAAACGACCGATTGTAAAGTGAAAAATTTGAACATTTAGAAAATGTTAATAATTAGCTTCAAACGATAGGTTGTTTTCAATTCCAAACATCAGGATATTTCGAAAAAAAAGTACCTGATATCTACAAAAGCAATCTTTATTAGGAAGGATTGTTTTGTGGACACCAGGCACCCTAAGGATAGCCTTATAACTTTAGATGGATTTATTAATTTCTTTTGCAATAGTTTGTAATTCTTCAGGAGTGTATTCTGATTCGTGAGTTTTCCAAACAGCTCCAAAACCATCACCTTTGCCGTAACGTGGGAGGAGGTGAACATGATAATGGAAAACGGTTTGACCAGCAGCTTCACCATTATTATTAACAAGATTCAAGCCAATGGGTTGATATGCTTTATTTATTCCATTTGCAATTTTAGGGATAACCTCAAATATATTTTTAGAAATTTCCGGAGTTAATTCGTATATATTTTCCTTATGTACTTTTGGTATAACTAGGGTGTGCCCCTTTGTTACCTGGCTAATATCGATAAAAGCCAACACGTTCTCATCCTCGTAAACCTTAGCAGCAGGTATTTCACCATTAATTATTTTACAAAAAATACAATCGCTCATTTTATCCACCCTTTCCTCATATATGACAGCCAATATTTTCTAATTATTTTATCATAAGAAGGAGTACATGTCATGGTTAAGGAGAAAAATATGAAGGCAGGATCCGTGTAGAATCCTGCCATTCATGAAGGGGAATGCTCCTATTTTCACTACGTTCTATTTCAGGTTAATTCTCTTTTGTAAACACCTCATTTTTTTATTAAAATGATTTGTGTTCTTTTCTGAGAATGCGATCCTTTGTTCAAGCTAACCATCCCCTTGTTTCTTTATATGTTACTTAAGAACGTATAAAGCTAGGATGATAAGTCTTTGATGAACACCTCATCTCAAAATTGATTTGAAATAATTAATGGTGTTTCAGATCTACGGTTTTTCTGCAATTCATGTGCAATGCAACCATCCCCTTGTAGAAACGTAAAGGAAGCTTAGATTATAAGGTTACTGTCTGCCACAGACACCTCATTTCAAATTTAGATGATTGACCATCTTTCATTTGTTTCCCCTTCGAATATTATGATGACCAATCAATGAAGAAATATGCGTAAATATTTTTCCGTTATTTGACCTGCCACTTTCGAGAACTATTCTTTGTTCAAGCAATTTGATAAAATAAAGATACTATTTAAGGAAGGACGTTCATTTATGACTTTGCTACAAATAAAAGAATTAACAGGTGGATACACAAAAAATCCTGTCTTAAAGGATGTATCATTTGATGTAAATGAAGAGGAAATTGTCGGCCTTATCGGATTAAATGGAGCCGGTAAGAGTACGACAATTCGACATATTATTGGCTTAATGGAACCAAATAAAGGGGAAATCCTTATAAATGGCTGTACTATTCTTAAGGATAAGGATACATATCGTAAGCAATTTACCTTTATTCCTGAAACGCCTATTCTTTATGAAGAACTGACTTTAGAAGAGCATTTGAAAATAACGGCCATGGCCTATGGCTTGGAGGAAACTGAATATCAGAATCGTATGGAGGCTTTGGTGAGGGAATTCCGCATGAGCAAAAGACTGAAATGGTTTCCTGCTCATTTTTCAAAGGGAATGAAGCAAAAGGTCATGATTATGTGTGCATTTTTAGTTCAGCCTTCTCTTTATATTATTGATGAACCTTTTGTTGGATTAGATCCACTTGGAATTCAATCATTATTAGATATGATGAATGATCGGAAGAAGAATGGAGCAGGTATTCTAATGTCCACACATATTTTAGCAACTGCTGAAAGATACTGTGACCGATTTGTTATTTTGCATGAAGGAAAAGTTAGAGCCCAAGGGACACTTGATGAACTAAGAGAGCAATTTTCAATGGCTAATGCAACATTGGACGATTTATATATTCAGTTAACGAAGGAAGAAGATTATGTTTGATGAGAAGAAGCTTTGGATTGATCGTTTTGGAAAATCTAGTCGAGAGTTAGGGAAATATCTTAAGTATATATTTAATGGCCATCTGGTTATTGTACTTTTCTTTCTTTTGGGAACTTCCGCCTTTTATTATCAAGAATGGATCAAAACATTATCCTCAGGTTTTCCTGCCGCCTTCATAATGGCTGTTTTGCTATCCTTACTTTTGACATATAGTCCGATTTATACCTTTTTATTAGAAGCCGATCGTGTATTTTTATTACCTTTGGAAAACAAAATGAAAGGATATTTTTCGCGTTCTCTAATCGTTAGTTTTCTCGTCCATATTTACTTGTTAATCATGGGTCTAGGAATTCTTATGCCATTATATGCCAAGGTGAATAACGGAAACTTCCGCATATTTTTTTATTTTCTTATATTAATGAGCATTATTAAAGGATTAAATTTACTCATACGCTGGAGAATACAACTTTTTGTCGATTCAAATATACATACGATGGACTCTTTCATTAGATATTTGATTAATGGAGTTTTTCTTTATTTGCTTTTTTCTAATGCAAATTTGCTTTTCCTTTTAATCGTTTTAGTCCTATTCGGGTTATACTATCTCTATTTTCAGAGGGCTACGATGGATAAGGGGCTAAAGTGGGAACTATTGATCTCCATTGAGGAAAGAAGAATGATGGCCTTTTACAGACTGGCTAATTTATTTACAGATGTGCCCGAACTAAGGAATAGGGTTAAAAGGAGAATATGGCTTGATCCAATATTTAAATTAATTGGTTATGGACAAAATCAAACCTACTCCCATTTATTTTCAAGAACCTTTATTCGATCGGGTGATTATCTTGGATTATTTGTAAGGTTAACAGCCATTTGCTTTATCTTCTTGTTTTTTATTTCAAATGAATACGGACAAATCTTTTTTACAATCCTTTTTATCTATTTGACTGGTTTTCAGCTTCTGCCGCTTTGGAACCATTATCAAAATAAATTATGGATTCAATTGTATCCAGTGAAAGAGAGCGAAAAGTTATCAACATTTCTTAAGCTGTTGTCCAATGTGTTAAGCATTCAGGCATTATTGATTTCCCTCGCTCCATTTATACAGGGGCGTTGGGAGACAGGGTTGGCGATGCTCGCCATTGGCTTGTTATTCAGTTATGCTTTCGTTCATGTTTATGGTAAAAGTAGGATAATTAAAACCATGTAGGTTCTCACTTGTGGGAACCTTTTTTGTACAAGCCTGTAGGGGTGACAATAATTCAACTTCTAAAATGGATGGAATGATTTGAAACATATCTTTAATCCACCCGTATATAGGTTAGATTGGAAAAAGGGTGATGATTCAATGAACGAGTATGAACGCATGATACAAGAAGAGGTTGACATCTGGAGAAGTGATATCCTGAAACGTTCTAGTCTATTGAACCGACTTTCTAAAAAGGCTCAGAGAAAGATCAATGAAGTCATTCCTGAAAAGGTGCATCATGTCGTTACGGAGAGTATTAAAAACATGGTTAAGGCGACCTTAGTTGGATCTAATTTTATAACGAAAAAGAAGGATGGAGTATTTTCACTTTTTGAAATGGATGAACAAGTGAAGCAAAAAATAAATACCTATCAAAAAACGGCTGCCCTTGAAGGGGCTGGAACTGGTGCTGGGGGAATCTTTTTAGGATTAGCAGATTTTCCCCTTCTTCTTTCTATTAAAATGAAGTTTTTGTTTGAAGCGGCTTCTATATATGGGTTTGATACAAATGAATATGAGGAGCGACTTTTTATCCTACATGTTTTTCAACTGGCGTTTTCAAGTGATGAAAAGAGGAAGGAAATTTTTCGAGTGATTGAGGATTGGGAGAGCCATAAACAAGAATTAACTGATGTCGATTGGAGAATGTTTCAACAGGAATATCGGGACTATATAGATTTTGTGAAATTGCTTCAACTCGTACCAGGAATTGGGGCTGTAGTTGGGGCATATGCTAATTATAATTTGCTTGAACATTTAGGAAATGTGACCATGAACTGTTATCGGCTGAGGATATTAAAAATAGGGGAGAGGTAACCGATTGGGGTTAACCTCTCCCTTTGTTACTCATATTTATGATAATTTAAAGCAGCTGTTCCCAATGTTTTAGCTGCTATTAGCATGGCGCCTTCATCAATATCAAATTTAGGATGATGGTGTGGATAAATTTCATCTGTATACGTAGGCTTTGCTCCTGTGAAAAAGAAGGTTCCCTTAACATGCTGTAAATAGTAGGAGAAGTCTTCTCCACCCATTTGAAGCTCGGACTCTTCGACCTTTTTTACCTCTGGAATACTCGTAGCACAATCAATTAGGAAGCTGGTTTCCTTAGCATGGTTGACTACTGCAGGATAGCCCTTTATATAATTGTATGAATAGTCACACCCGGTTGTATAGCATGTACCTCTCACAATTCTATCAATGTCTTCTTCAATTTCGCTGCGAAGCTCTTCCTTAAAGGTTCGTACTGTTCCGATTAATTTTGCTTTATCTGCGATGATATTAAAGGCATTTTCTGCTACAAAGGAACCAATGGTTACAACTGCTGCATCCACTGGGTTAACCTTTCTGCTCACGATTTGCTGTAGATTAACAACTAGTTGAGAAGCTGCTACTATTGCATCCTTTGTTTTATGAGGCTGTGCCCCGTGTCCACCTTTTCCTTGAACGGTAATTTCAAAACGGTCAGCTGCAGCCATTATCGGACCATACCGATATTGAATATGCCCAGTTGGTTCTGAAGCCCATAGATGTGTACCGAAGATGGCATCTACCCCTTCAAGGCAGCCAGCTTCTATCATGCTTATGGCTCCACCAGGCGCATACTCTTCGGCGTGCTGATGAATCATGACATATGTACCTTCAAGATCATCTTTTATTTCGTTTAGAGCTTTTGCCAAGATAAGAAGTGTTGCTGTATGACCATCATGTCCACAGGCATGCATGACTCCAGGAACTAAGGATTTATATGGAACATCCTTTTCATCCTGAATAGGTAACGCATCAAAATCTGCACGTAAGGCAACCGTTTTTCCAGGGTTCTTTCCGTAGATTTTTGCCACAACCCCATTTCCACCAACCTTACCTTTGACTTCTATTCCTAATTTTTCATAAAAATTGATAATGTACTGTGCTGTCTTTTCCTCTTTAAAGGAGAGCTCTGGGTGCTGATGAAGATATCTTCTTATGGAAACCATTTCATCATAAAGTTCCTCTAACCTTTGAAAAAGCCTTTCTCTCATCCGCTTTCCCCCTAAAAATAATTTCCAATATTATAACATTTTTAAAATTGATTGGATGGTTTTCTTTAAAAATAATATTTTTATATGATTGGGTGTAGAACGACTAATAAATGAAAGAAGCCAGACACCACATGAATGTTGTGACTGGCTCCTTAAAAAGTAACCTTATTATCTATTAAATTATAAACATGGCCACAATGGTGGTTACAACTAAGCCAATGACTACAGGTACTAAATTCCTTCTGGCCAATTCAAATGCGTCTACATTACAGATGGCTGCTGCAGGAATCAATGCCCAAGGGACAAGTGTACCACCTCCAACCCAAATGGCAGCGATTTGGCCTAAAGCAGTTAAGGTAGCAGCACCAGCACCGATCGCTGTTGAAAATAAATTTGCAATGGAACCAGCTAAGGAAATACCGGAAAATCCTGAGCCATCTAATCCGGTAATTGCACCTACAGCAGTTAAAGTTACGGCTCCTATTTCCTTACTTAAAGGAACAACAGAAGCTAAAGCAACCCCTAGGTCATTTACAATCCCTTGTGAACTTTTTGGAAGAAAATCACCAATCATCGTTGAAAAACCAGAGTCTCCTAAATAGAAGAAGGCTGCAATTGGAATGACGGGGCCGAAAACCTTAAAACCAAATTGAAATCCCTCAATAAGGTAGCTGGTTGTCTTTTCTAAACCACTATTTTTATGGGCGAATAGAGAGATTAATAATAGGATAAAGACTGAAGTACCACCCACTAATGCAGTAGCATCTCCACCTTGAAGATCTAAAACAAACATTGCAGCAACGTCAAGTATAAAGAGAATTGGAACGAGTAGGGCAAAAAATCTTTTTTGTGTAGTCGATAATAGATGATTGGTTTGAGGTGAAGAACTAGAAGTAGTGACTGTTTCAATTGAAGTTGAATTTGAAGCTTGATTTTGGTTCACTGAAAGCTTTCCAAGCTTCATATCCCTTTTTAGTAGAAAGAAAGCGGTAAAGGTGGTTACAACCCCCATTACAATGACAAGCGGGATGCTTGCATTTAAAACCGATTGAACAGGTAAACCAGCAGCATCAGCGGTTAGCTTTGGGGCGGCCTGAATAACGAAGTCTCCAGATAAAGCAATACCGTGACCAAATAGGTTCATCGCCATGGCAACGCCAAGAGCTGGGAGCCCTACACGAAGGGCAACTGGTAAAAGAACGGCACCAAGTAGTGCGACAGCTGGTGAAGGCCAGAAGAACCAAGAAATCACCATCATAAGAATCCCAATAACCCAATAAGCAAGTGCCGGTGTTCGAATTAATTTAGCAAATGGGGAGATCATGACATCATTTATTCCTGTTGTTGTGAGCACTTTACTCATAGCCACAATGATGGAAATGATGAGGATAGTAGATAAAAGCTCGGTAATAGCAAATATAAAGCTCGTGAAAACGCTGCTTACAGATGAACTCAAAGAACCTGTTGCAGTAATTGCAATTAGGAAGATTCCAGTGATACAGACTAAAGTTGTATCCCTTCGCATCACCATAAATCCGATGATAAAAATAATAAACGCTACATAAATCCAATGAAGAGCAGTTAGTTCAACAATCATTTATCTTCCTCCTTTCGATTTATTAGTTTTGATTGTGACCTAATACCTAATTTTAGGTAATAACAGAATATGATTTGGTTACGAAGGTGTGTAAGTCTTTTTATTGGAAATGGAAGAAGAAAAATAAAGAATGTGTCTCATCAAAAACGACTATTTTTTGACAGTTCTAATGCTGCACTAGTCAATCATAGAAGAAAAAGGCTATATTAGAATAAATATAAAAAAAGAAGACTTGTTATTATTTTATTGTTAATATATTAAAGGGGAAATTTAACGTTCGGAAAGGTGGATTATCAATACATGGCAAAAGAAATAAATGATACTTTATTAAAAGCAGCAAGAGGGGAAGAAACATCTTATGTACCAGTATGGTATATGAGACAAGCTGGTCGCTCCCAACCTGAGTATCGAGCAATTAAAGAAAAATATACTCTTTTCGAGATTACACATCAACCAGAGCTCTGTGCATATGTAACAAGATTACCAGTGGAGAATTATGGAGTGGACGCTGCCATTCTTTACAAAGACATTATGACTCCTCTCCCAGCAATAGGAGTGAATGTTGAAATTAAGTCGGGAATTGGTCCGGTTATTTCAAATCCTATTCAATCATTATCAGATGTTGAAAAGCTTGGAGAAATCCACCCTGAAGAGGATGTTCCTTATGTATTTGAAACGATTAAGCTCCTAACAGAGGAACAACTATCCGTACCTTTAATTGGATTTGCAGGTGCGCCATTTACACTAGCAAGTTATATGATTGAGGGCGGCCCTTCCAAAAACTATAACAAAACAAAAGCATTCATGTATTCTGAACCTAAAGCTTGGTTTGCGTTAATGGATAAGCTTGGGGAAATGACAATAACTTATGTAAAATCTCAAATTAAAGCAGGTGCAAAAGCTATACAGATCTTTGACTCATGGGTTGGTGCATTAAACGTCGAAGATTATCGTTACTTCATAAAACCGATCATGAATCGAATTTTTACTTCCTTAAAAGAAGAAAATGTACCTCTAATTATGTTTGGAGTGGGCGCAAGTCATCTTGCTCTAGAGTGGAATGATCTTCCTCTTGATGTTGTTGGTTTAGATTGGAGACTCCCAATCAGCCAAGCTCGTAAAATGGGTGTGAATAAGTCCGTTCAAGGGAATCTTGACCCAGCCATTCTTCTAGCACCATGGGAATTCATTGAGGAAAAAGCAAAAGCAATTTTAGACCAAGGAATGTCTCAACCTGGGTTTATTTTTAACCTTGGTCATGGAGTATTTCCACAAGTAAATCCAGAAACCTTAAAAAAACTCACCTCCTTCGTTCATGAATATTCTTCTGCTAAATTATGCCGATAATTTTTGCGATTATTAAGCAACAAATTGGTAGGTTCGACATTTTTTTGGCACAATAATGGACTAGATAATACAAATTTGAGGTGTGGATTAATGACAAAAAGGAAAATGGGCTTATTAGTAATGGCATATGGAACTCCTTATAAAGAAGAAGATATTGAAAGATATTATACGCATATTCGACATGGACGTAAGCCTACCCCTGATATGCTTGAGGATTTAAGAAATCGTTATGAGGCAATCGGGGGAATTTCACCACTTGGCAAAATTACCATTGAGCAAGCCGAAAAGCTTGAACAACATTTAAATAAAATACAGGACGAGATAGAATTTAAAATGTATCTCGGATTAAAGCATATTGAGCCATTTATTGAAGATGCAGTGAAAAAAATGACAGATGATGGCATAAAGGAAGCTATAAGCTTAGTATTAGCTCCTCATTTTTCAACCTTTAGCGTGAAATCTTATAATGTTCGTGCAAAGGAGGAGTCGGATAAAATAGGTGGGCCAAGGATTACTTCTATCGAAAGCTGGTACAAGGAGCCTAAGTTTATTCAATATTGGGTGGATCAGCTTAAATCTACCTATTCCAGGATGACTATTGAAGAACGCCAAAATTCAGTCTTAATTGTCTCAGCACATAGCTTACCAGAAAAAATATTATCACTTGGAGACCCCTATCCTAATCAACTACAAGAAACAGCTGAATTAATTGCAAAGGGTGCGGGTATTGAGAATTATGCCATAGGCTGGCAAAGTGCAGGAAATACTCCAGAACCTTGGCTTGGACCTGATGTACAGGACTTAACAAGAACATTGTTCGAGGAAAAGAGCTATAAAGCATTTGTGTTTGCCCCAGTTGGATTTGTTGCAGAGCATTTAGAGGTATTGTATGACAATGATTATGAATGTAAGGTTGTTACAGAAGAGCTAGATGTTCGCTACTTTCGACCTGAAATGCCAAATGCAAAGCCGGAATTTATTGATGCTTTAGCAACTGTTGTCTTAAAGGCTCTCAAATAGAGGGAGTAATACATCGAAAAGAAGGCGAAGAACATTATGGAACAAAAAAGAACGGTTGTCGTAGTCGGGGGAGGAATAACAGGATTAACAACAGTTTATTACTTACAAAAGAAAGCAAGGGAAAATAACTGGTTATTAGATATCAAACTAGTTGAGGCATCAGCAAGACTTGGTGGTAAAATTCAAACCTTTCGAAAAGATGGTTTTGTAATAGAAAAGGGACCAGATTCATTTCTTGAACGAAAACAAAGTGCTTCTCGGTTAGCAAAGGAAGTTGGTTTAGAAGGGGAGTTAGTCAATAACTCTACTGGGAAGTCATTTGTATTAGTCCAAGAACGTCTCTATTCAATGCCTGGTGGCTCAATTATGGGAATACCAACACAGATTGCACCTTTTGTGACAACTGGCTTATTTTCCTTCCCCGGAAAAATGAGGGCTGCAGCTGACTTTTTTCTTCCCCGTTCAAATCCGGCAGAGGATCAATCATTAGGAGAATTTTTCCGGAGGAGACTAGGGGATGAAGTCGTTGAAAATTTGATTGAACCACTTCTTTCAGGCATTTATGCCGGAGACATTGACCAAATGAGCCTAATGTCAACCTTCCCACAGTTTTATGAAGTAGAGCAGAAATACCGAAGCTTAGTTATAGGAATGAAAAAAACTGCTCCAGCTCCAAAAAAGAGCACTGAACCTAGCAAGAAAAAGAAGGGAATGTTCCTAACCTTTAAGTCTGGCTTACAATCCTTTGTAGAGGCTATTGAGGCAAAGTTAGATCCACATTCTATTATTAAAGGAACGAAGGTAGAGAACATTCAAAAACAAAAGGAACAATATTATGTTCAATTAAATAATGGGGAAGTATTGACAGCTGATAGCGTTGTGCTAACGGTATCACATAAAGTGGTTCCATCAATATTTCCGCAATATGAATTTTTCAAACCTTTTACTAGTGTACCATCCACATCTGTTGCAACAGTGGCTCTTGTGTTTCCAAAGGAAGCAGTCAAAAAGGACATAAATGGTACAGGTTTTGTTGTTTCCCGAAATAGCGATTATACCATTACTGCTGTAACATGGAATCATAAGAAATGGCCTCACACCACTCCAGAAGGAAAAGTTGCATTGCGTTGCTATGTCGGTCGTGCTGGGGACCAAACAGTAGTAGAACTATCAGATGATCAAATAGTAAAGGTAGTTTTAGAGGATTTAAATAAAACAATGGACATTACAATGGAGCCAGAATTTTTTGTTGTAAGTCGTTGGAAGGAAGCAATGCCGCAGTATACTGTTGGACATAAAAAGCGCTTAGAAACTATAAAAAGAAATCTTGATAGAGAATTACCTGGCGTGTTTTTAGCCGGCGGTTCGTACGAGGGGTTAGGTATACCTGATTGCATAGACCAAGGTGAAGCGGCTGTTGAAAAAGTATTAAACTATCTAAAAATGAAATAATATCATTTATCCAAATAATATTGGCCGCCCACAGGGTGGCCTTTTAATTTTAGAAAAGTATTAGAAATGAGGCAAAAAAAACCAACCCAATTGAATGGTTGGTTATCAAAATTACAGTTCTCGGAACTGTTTGGAAGGGTAGAGAAGTAGTAAATCTACTACTCTATACATGGAAATATTAAAAAAACGAGGTAACAAAATTAATAAAGCTCATAAATCAGTTAAGCCTAAACATGTATTGCATTTATCTCCGTAGCAGTCATGTTGCTCCTCAATGGGTTGACTACATTTAGAACATGGTTTAGCAGGTAAATTCTTGAAAAAATCAACGATACTTCCAAGCATGATTTTGCCTCCTGGGTGATGACATAAATGTGTATTCATACAGTTTTCGGTTGATTAAATTGTATTATAACAGTTATCCTCTGTCAATGTCTTTTTTCCCTATACAGAAAAAATATTCTCCCATTTTTTTCAATAAAGCAAAGTTGTAAACCCCTTATTCCATTTTTTCAATCATTAAAAATGAGAAATTTAGCACAATCTAGTATAGTAAGAGTAGGCCTTGACAGAAATGAGGAGGAGATATTGTGAAATTAACAATTATTGGTCATTGGGGAGGTTATCCAGAAGCGAATGAAGCAAGCTCAGGATATCTTCTTGAAGATAATGGATATTCCTTATTAATAGATTGTGGCAGTGGTGTATTATCAAAATTGCAAAATTTTATCCAGCCAGAAAATCTTGATGCAGGTATAATTTCCCATTATCACGCAGATCATATCGCTGATATCGGGGTGCTTCAGTATGCCCGTTTGATTAAAGGGTTCTTGGGTGTTGAAATGCAAAGCCTGCCTGTTTATGGTCACACAGAAGATCAACAGGAATTCAATAAATTATCCCATAAAAATATAATGACGGGTATCGCTTACGATCCGAATGTCCCGCTGCAATTAGGGCCATACACCGTTCGTTTTTTAAAAACAGACCATCCAGTCCCTTGCTATGCAATGAGATTTGAGAAGGATGGAAAAATCTTTGTCTATACAGCAGATACATCCTATAAAGCAGAATTAATACCATTTTGTAAGGATGCAGATTTGCTTTTATGCGAATGTAATTTTTATGGTGACCAGGATGGGAAGAATGCAGGCCATATGAATAGCTATGATTGTGGTAATTTAGCTGCTGAAGCAAATGTGAATAAATTAATCCTAACGCATCTACCTCATTACGGGGAATTAACAAGATTAAAGGAAGAAGCAGCTGAGAAGTATTCCGGTTCAATCGCCTTAGCATCACATGGGTTAACGATCGAGATTTAAGTGAAGAAAGATCATCAGCATAGAAAAGGGGATAGCTTTATGTTATTTATAGATAATCAGAATATTACAGATCCACGTATTAATTTAGCCATTGAGGAGTATGCATTAAAAAATTTAGATATTAATGAGACCTATTTGCTCTTCTATATAAATGAACCATCCATAATAATTGGAAAAAATCAAAATACCATTGAGGAAATTAATACGGAATATGTAGAGGAAAATGGAATTCATGTTGTAAGGAGACTTTCAGGAGGAGGAGCAGTCTATCACGATTTAGGGAATTTGAATTTTAGTTTTATCACAAAGGATGATGGGGAAAGCTTCCATAACTTTAGAAAGTTTACTGAGCCGGTTATCGAAGCTCTACATAAATTAGGAGTAAACGCTGAGTTAAGTGGAAGAAACGATATTGTTGTCGGCGGAAGGAAAATATCAGGAAATGCCCAATTCTCCACAAGAGGTCGAATGTTCAGTCATGGCACCCTAATGCTTGATTCCGAAATTGATAGTGTTGTTTCTGCTCTTAAGGTAAAAAAAGATAAAATTGAGTCAAAGGGAATTAAATCGGTTCGAAGTCGTGTGGCAAATATCTCAGAATTTCTTCCTGAAAAAATCTCTATTGAAGAGTTTCGTAGTCTTTTACTAAAGAGTATTTTCCATGATAGTAAAGATATCCCACAGTATCATTTAACGGATGAAGATTGGAAGAACATCCACGAGCTTTCGAAGCAACGTTATCAAAACTGGGATTGGAATTATGGTAGGTCACCAAAATTTAATCTCCAAAATTCGCACCGTTTCCCAGTAGGACAAATTGATATTAGACTAGAAGTGAACAAAGGGATTATCGAAAATTGTAAAATTTATGGTGATTTCTTTGGGGTGGGGGATGTTAGTGATATTGAGCAAAGATTAATTGGTTTACGTTATGAGAAAAATGAATTAGAACAAGGAATAGAGGATTTGGATATTAATTACTATTTTGGAAATATTTCTAAAGAGGATTTCTTAAACTTATTCTACTAGTCACCATTCAGGGATCAGTTGGCCCAAAGCCTTCAGATCCTTTTTTTTTATGCATAAAATTGTGAAAATTCATTCTTGTTAGCGTTTTCTATTGAAGTATCAATTTTCTTTCAATATAATGTATTTAGAAAATTTTTTATAATGGTGAATGAACATTCATTCAAAAACAAAGGGGTGGAAGGATGAATATTTCGTCTCAGCTGCATGAGACAGCGAAAATTAAGGCTGGAAAGCCAGCATATTACTTTATGGGACAATCTAGTACTTATGCTGAATTGGATGGGGCAGTTACAAAACTAGCATCAGGGTTAGAGCAATTAGGGGTCAAAAAAGGGGATCATATTGCATTACTATCAGGAAACTCACCGTTTTTCGTTATCGCTTTATATGGGGCTTTAAGGCTTGGGGCAACGGTTATACCAGTGAATCCCATTTATACTCCAGATGAAATTGGATACATCATTAACAATGGGGATGTTAAAGTTGTATTAGGACTTGATTTACTAGTTCCGTTATTCGAAAAAATGCACCAAGCACTTCCAAAAGTAGAGCAGTTCGTTATTTTTGAAACCCCACAGGGGAAAGAGGCTCAAGGAAATCTAGATATAACCGCTTTAAGTGTTTTTCCTAAGTTAAAGTCATTCTCCGATGTCATCGCTTCAGGAGATTTAAGCTACGTTGGTCCAGAATTAGACGAAGATGATAATGCGATTATTTTGTATACTTCTGGTACTACTGGAAAACCAAAAGGGGCCATGCTTACTCATAAAAATATCTACAGCAATGCAAAAGATGTTGGGGAATACCTCAGAATGAATGAGGATGACCGTGTCATTGCTACTCTTCCGATGTTCCATGTTTTTTGTTTAACCGTTGCATTAAATGCACCTCTCATGATGGGAGCTACCGTCTTAATTGATCCAAAATTTAGTCCAAAGGAAATTTTTAGGCTTGCAAAAGAATATAAGTCTACTGTGTTTGTTGGTGTACCAACTATGTATAACTTCCTTTATCAGTACAGTGAAGGAAATCCACAAGATTTTGAATCTATAAGATTATGTATTTCTGGTGGCTCGGCCTTACCTGTTGCTTTATTAGAGAATTTTGAGAGAAAGTTTAAAGTAATGATTTCTGAAGGCTATGGATTATCGGAAGCTGCACCTGTTACTTGCTTCAATCCATTAGACCGTCCAAGAAAACCGGGCTCTATTGGAACCTCTATTATCCATGTGGAAAATAAGGTAGTTGATGAGCTAGGGGAAGAGGTTCCTGTAGGACAAGCAGGTGAATTAATTGTTCGTGGTCCAAACGTTATGAAGGGCTATTATAAAATGCCAGAGGAATCCGCTGCAACTATACGTGATGGCTGGCTGTATACAGGCGATATGGCAAGAATGGATGAGGATGGTTATTTCTATATTGTTGATCGTAAAAAGGATTTAATCATTGTCGGTGGCTACAATGTTTATCCTCGCGAAGTAGAGGAAGTTTTCTATAATCATCCTGATATTGTGGAGGTTGCAGTACTAGGAATACCAGACCCAAATCAAGGCGAAGTGGTTAGTTGCTTTGTTGTGAGCAAAAATCCTGAATTAACTGAGGAACAACTGATTGAATATTGTAAGGAGCATCTAGCAAAATATAAGATTCCAAAAACGATTGAGTTTTTAGAGGAATTGCCAAAAAATACAACCGGTAAGATTTTAAGAAGAGCATTAAAAGATAAAGTGTTGCAAGAAACAAAATAAGAAGAAAAAAGTTAAGGAGACTATTTCCGCTTTGTGCATGGCACCTACTGGAATAAAGTCTCCTTATCTTTTAGGGATAGTACATGACTAACTGATAAACTGCTAATTCTTCATTTAGGCTTCTATAGGTGTGCTCTTGATTGGCGGAAAATCGAATGGAGTCCCCGTTTTTTACACAGTATTTTTCTTTACCAATGGTAACTTCAAGAGTTCCTACAGTAACGGTAATATACTCCTCCACGCCTTCATTATGTTTCTCAGAGAGATGAGTGTATCCTGGTTCTAATTCGATGGTGAATATTTCAAACTTCCTTCTAGGGTCAAAGGGGAAAATCGGATATACTCTGTAAAAATTACCCGAATCCATAATAGGACAAATTTTATCTTTTTCTACAAACAAGACTCTTGCATTGGTGTCATTGATTAAGGAAGAAAAGGAAACCTGGAGGCCCGTTGCCATTTTCCATAGAGTTGTTACGGTTGGATTGGATTCTCCTCGTTCAATTTGCCCAAGCATCGCCTTACTAACTCCTGTTAATTGTGCGGTTTGATCTAAGCTATACCCACGTAATCGCCGTAAATCCTTTAGGTTTTCTCCAATATTCTTTTGAATATTACTCATTTTTTTCCTCCAAGGTGATTGTATAATATAACGCACGTATATATAATATAGTATACAAACTAGTAAATTGTAAATTTTCAATTTTTATTATCACTTATATGAGTAAAAAGATAAAGATACAATTTGAAAGCTGGTAAGGAGTGGTTATGTGGCAGAGTTAGTCGTATCGAATCAAAACTCTGAGTTTAAGAAGGGGCTACAGTCAGGAGTTAGTATAGGAATTGGCTATTTTCCTATTGCAATTACATTTGGCTTACTAGCAAAAACAACAGGGCTCACCATTACGGAAACGATATTAATGAGTATGATTGTTTTTGCTGGGGCCTCACAATATATGTCTTTAACTCTCTTAACCTTAGGAACGGGAACCTTTGAAATCATTTTAACAACCTTTATCGTGAATATTCGACATTTTTTAATGTCGGCTGCATTAAATGAAAAGTCGGAAGAGGATCGGACGCTCCATAAGGTTCTCTATTCTTTTGGGCTAACTGATGAAACTTTTTCTGTTGCTGCTACAAGAGATGAAAAGGTAACAGCAGGCTATATGATAGGTCTAAATCTCGTAGCCTACTCAAGCTGGGTAGTGAATTCTGGATTGGGTCACTTAATAGGGGCAAACCTGCCTCAAACCCTGCAGGAAAGCATGTCTGTTGCCCTTTATGCGATGTTTATAGGGTTATTGGTCCCATCCATGAAAACGGGTATAAAGGTTGTCTATTTAGCAGTATTAGCTGCAATCTTTAATACGATTTTTACAATGACAGGGATTTTATCCACTGGCTGGGCAATTGTTACAGCCACTTTATTATCAGCAATTATTGTTGAAGGAATTGAATCCTTGAAGCCTAAAGAGGGGGAGTAGTCTTGAATAAAGAGGTTATTTGGATGATTATTGGAATGGGTGTCGTTACCTATCTTCCTAGAATGCTTCCTTTCGTTCTGTTTAAGGGAAAGGAGCTCCCGTCATTTCTTCAAGGGGTTTTGAAGAATGTCCCATTTGCGACATTAGGGGCACTTATCTTTCCAGGAGTATTATTTATCCAAGATGATATTTGGTACGGGTTATTAGGTGCTGCAGCTGCTTTTCTTCTTGCCTTTTTTGGGGTGAACGTAATAGTCGTTGTTTTAGGATCCATTGCTGTCTTAGCGATGTATTCCTTCTTGTGGTGACAGGCACCATCCAATATTTGGATGGTGCCTGTCACCTTTTATGTTCTAAATATTTATTTTTTAACTACACTATTATTAAAGGTTGTACAATAAATTTAATTCCTCATATGTAAGGAAGGGATATTGGAATTAGGGGGGAATGAAGTGGCTCGTAAAATTGGCTTTTATGGAATACTTGCTTACATAATATATGGGCTTTTTATCTATTGGTACTTATATTATTTCGCTGATACGAGCATGCCGTTTGAGTATGAAGGAACAAAAGCAGATCCTTCCACCTTTTTAAATGGTAGAGAGCTTATGCTAAGTGAGGACTACTCTAAAATTCGAAATTTATTGTTTTTCTTATCTACTCCATTAGAATGGCTTTTCTACCTATTAATAATAATTACTGGGTTATCAAAGGCGTTCAAGAGATGGGCAGAACAATCGACAAAATATAAGATTTTAAAAACGTCAATTTATGTGATTTGGCTTTCCTTTTTTGCCTATGTGTTCACTTTTCCATTAAGCTATCTCAGTTACTCATTGTCCAAAAGCTATCATATTTCAACCCAATCCTTCCCTTCTTGGATGAAGGATGAACTAATTGATTTTTGGCTAAATTATGGGATGATGTTCATTATTGTTTCAGTACTTTATTGGTTAATCAAAAGGAGCAAAAAGCGTTGGTGGCTGTATGCTTGGCTATTATCCATTCCGTTTACGCTATTCACCATGTTCATCCAACCAGTTGTGATTGATCCGCTTTATAATGATTTTTACCCTTTGAAAAATAAAGAACTGGAATCGAAGATATTAGATTTAGCTGGCAAAGCAAATATCCCTGCGGATCATGTATTTGAAGTGGATATGTCGGAGAAAACCAATTCTTTAAATGCCTATGTGACAGGTATTGGTTCTAATTCACGAATTGTTTTATGGGATACGACATTGAATCGTTTAAATGATGATCAAATTTTGTTTATCATGGCACATGAAATGGCTCATTACGTGGAAAAGCATCTTTACTTTGGCATAGCAGGGTATTTATTGTTATCGTTTTTTGGACTATATATTATTTACCGTTTAGTTAATTTCTTGGTCAGCCGCTATGGAGAGGTATTAAAAATCCCTGCGGTTGGTGATATCCGTTCCTTTCCACTTATATTAATGCTGTTATCAATGTTGATGTTTGCTGCGAGCCCACTTTCTAATTTTGTCTCGCGTTATCAAGAGATGAGGGCTGACAGATATGCCATTCATATGACGGATCATCCAAATGAAGCAATCACGGCATTTCAAGAGCTGACAAGAGCTGGACTTAGTCAGGTGAACCCGCCGTTACTTGTGAAGATTTTTCGCTATACCCATCCAACCATGCTCGAGCGGATTGCTATGCTTGAAGACTATGAATTAGAAAAGCGTAAGCAGGACCAGAAATAATACCAATAAAAATCCCTCCTAAATATCAGGAGGGATTTTATTGGTTAGAGTTATGTGCCAAATCGCCTAATCAGTTCTTTATATTCCTTAGCTAGCTGGTTAAAGGTTTCTCTGTTATAGTCATCAAGCGCTTTGTCAATTTTTTTTAGGAGCTTTTCTTTTTCAGAGTGAAGTTGAATTTCGGATAAGAGCATCTCAATGTATAAATCCAATACATATGATTCCCTACTTTTCTGATTTTTCATTGTAGCGGCTTTTACAGGTCCAGAATGGGATTTTTCCTTCATGAAATTCACCCCAGTGCTTTTTAATATTATATGGGGGAATTCTCGATTATTAACAAGATTTTACCGATTTTTCTGAAAAATAGTTTGCGTGATTTGTAATTGTGAAAAATTTTTGAATTATTTCTATTTATTAGAATATTTGGAAATTAAATGTTAAAATAATAAAAAATACTAAAGAGGTGAAATAAATGGATATTGAATTCAATGAAAAGGGAAGGAAAATGATCAATGAGGATTATGAGATTAGCCCATCCACAATGGCAATTGTTCCCCATCCCTATGGGAGTAGATTGTATTCAAAAATCTATGAATATGATCGGGAATTTATCTCACCCTTAAAACCAATGGATATTATTAAAAAAAGCTGCCGGTTCTTCGGAGTTAGCTATGAAGGCAGAAAAGAGGGAACCAAGGAGCTTCTTGGCTTTTCACATAAGCTTCCCATCGCTGTCGAACCAACCAACTCCATTTATTTTTTTCCAACTAGTTCTCCCACTAAGTCTCATTGTATATGGATTTCTCTCGAACATGTTAAGAAGGTTCAACGTGTCGATCGCAATCAGTCAATGATAATCTTTCAGAATGATAAAACAATAACTATACCGGTCTCTACAAGTTCATTTAACAATCAGCTTTATCGTACCTCTATGTTGAGAACAAAGCTCGCTCAAAGAATTGCTGAAACCGAAAGAAAAGCGTTTTATATGCTACATAAACCGAATTATTCAAAGGAATAAATAAAGGTTAAACAAAAGTAGAAGGAATAGGAGAGAATCATACTTCTTAAACTGTTTTGTTGAAGAAATAGTGCTCCATTAACTCCTGAACCTTATTGCGGATTCTTGGATTGAAATAATTATGATGCTCCTCATACCCTTTGTATAAAAACAAAAACATGGTAAAGGCTTCATCATGATTAATTTGATGTACCTCCAGTTTGTTTTTTTTCATGTATTGCTTAACCTTTCTTAGTTCTGATTGAATCTCCTTCATTATTTGCTCAATTAAATCTAGGTATGGTTTTTTTATTTTAAACGGGCTATTGTTAATGATTAAGAGATCACGTTCAAGAACCTTGAGAAGCATTGGCAAGTAAATCGCTTGCTCCATAATATTTCTGTCGTCATCAGGTATTCGGGTCATTTTCTCGTTGCTCCTTTTTTATAAATTAGGAACATTTGTTCGTATTAATCATACGAAAAATAAATGATAATTTCAATCCCTATGTACATAATTTTTTTCCACTGACATTTTTTCATGGGTATAAAAATAATTATGAATCGTTAGAGGTGAAAAAAATTCCCCTCTTTTTTTGTGTTTTCTTTAAAAATTAAATATTCGCCTATACTGATAATAGAAATCTACATTCTTTTCTGATAATCTAAGCATGAATGTAAAATATTATAAATAACGAAACTTTCTTGATAAAAATATAGTCATATTATGTAGAATTATTAACTTTTTGAATATGGAAGGAAAATGAAGTATGGGACGACAACAATATCAAAAGCAAAGAAAGAAAACGAAAAAAAAGAGATGGAAAACGGTATTACTCGTTTTACTTCTAATCATTGGTGGCGCATTGGCTTATTCTTATTATCAATATAGACAAGGTGTTTCACAATCAACAAAAAAAGCTGATATAGATAAACAAGAATATAGTTTTAACGGGTCTAAGGACCAATATGGAGGTATTAATATCCTCCTACTTGGAAGCGATGCAAGGGGAAAGGAAAAATCACGCGCAGATACGATTATGGTTGCACAGTACCATCCAGAAAAGAAGACATATAAGCTCATTTCTATTATGAGAGATTCTTATGTTAGTATCCCTGGCCATGGAAATAATCGAATTAACACAGCTTTTGCCTATGGTGGGCCTGAATTACTTCGCCAGACAATTAAGGAAAACTTCGATATTGATTTGCAATATTATTCCATTATTGATTTTGAAGGTTTTGTTCAACTGATTGATGAAGCATTTCCAAATGGTGTTGAGGTAGATGTTGAAAAGGAAATGTCAACAAATATAGGCGTCACAATAAAGCCTGGCCTGCAGCGTTTAGATGGAAAGCATCTTTTAGGTTATGTACGCTTTAGACATGATGCTATAGGAGACTTTGGTAGGGTTGAAAGACAGCAAAAAGTGGTAAAAGAGGTAGCTAGTGAACTTACAAGCCTTCAAACGATTCCGAAGCTTCCTAAATTAGTTGGAGTGGTTACCCCGTTTATTAATACAAATATGAGCACAGGCAATATGCTATACATCGGTAAGGATTTTCTTTCCGAGAAGAATCGAGATATCGAAACACTAAGAGTTCCTGTTGATGGAAGCTACGCAAATGAGAATATTAATGGTGCAGCGGTGTTGTCAGTCGATTTAGAAAAGAATAAGGAAGCCATCCACAATTTCCTTGCCAAATAAAGTGTGTTACCGTTCTCTTTTCTAAAAACAAGGTGTACAATAAAATAAAGCAATAAGAGCAATCAGTACATTTGCTGATTGCTCTTATAAAAATGAGATTACCAATACTTATCAATAGTAAAAGTAAATATCATAGCTGTATAAACGAGGAGATTTCTCATGGATTTTGAATTAATCAAAGAGTGGTTCACGTTGGAAAATGTCATGGAATTGATTGAGGATTACCGATCGTTTGGGCCTATTCCGGGAATTTTACTTCCAGTTCTAGAAGCATTTCTCCCATTTCTCCCGTTAGTATTATTTGTCATGGCGAATGCGAATGCATTTGGATTATGGCTTGGCTTTTGCATATCTTGGGTTGGGGCCTGTGGAGGAGCTATTCTTGTTTTTCTAATAATCAGAAGGTTTGGTCAGAAGAGAATACTTCTGTTTTTAAAAAAACACCCCCAAGTTCAAAAATTCATGTCATGGGTTGAGCGACATGGATTTGGACCACTCTTTATATTATTGTGTTTCCCATTTACTCCATCAGCCATCGTGAATATTGTTGCTGGACTTTCTAAAATAAGTATTGCACAATATATGTTAGCTGTTTTCACTGGGAAAATGGTGATGATTTTCACAATAAGTTTCGTTGGCTATGATATTCAATCATTAGTGACAAAACCAATTCGAACAGCAATTGTTGCAGTCGTCATTGTTCTCTTATGGTTTATAGGAAAGAGAATTGAGATTAGAATGAACTCCATAATAGAGAAAGAAAAACAAAGAGGCTAGGTGAATATCTAGAGGGGTGTTCGGGGGAGATTGAACTTGGAAAGTAAAATAAAAAAAGAGAGTATCGAATGGGTAAAGGCGTTTGTCATTGGATTGATTATTTTTGTATTTATACGTGCCTTTTTCTTTTCTAATTATGAAGTGGAGGGAGAGTCGATGAAGCCGACTCTCGAGGATGGCAATAAGCTGGTTGTAAACAAAATTGGCTATCACATTGGAGATCTGCATCGATTTGATGTCATCGTGTTCCATGCGAGTAAAGAAGAGGATTATGTAAAAAGAATTATTGGTCTACCCGGCGACAAAATAGAATATCGTAAGGATCAGTTATATATCAACGGAAAAAAATTTGCTGAACCTTATTTAGGGAAATATGGAAATCAACCTTTTAGAGTGAGCCTGACTGAGGATTTTACCTTGTTTGAATTAACAGGAAAAAATACGGTTCCAGAGGGAAAGCTCTTCGTTTTAGGTGATAATCGACTTGAAAGCTATGATAGCAGAAGATTTGGATTTATAGACGTGAATCAGGTAGTAGGGAAAGTAAATCTAAGATACTGGCCATTGGATCATATGGAGATGTCGTTTTGACAAAGAAAGGGTGTCAGGCTAGGTGCCAGGCACCCTTTCTTTGTCAATATCCAAAATCCATTTTCATCCAAATCCCAATCATTCTATGATAAAATAAGAGAAAAGATGAAAAATAAGGGGGATGCGATGAATAGACCAATGCCTGTGATCATGACAAAGCTATTGGTACCAAAGGTGAGAGTTGAAGCAATTCGGCGTAGCAAGCTAACGAGGAAAATGAAAACCCTTTCTAACTACCCGTTAACCATCATCCATTCAGGGGCAGGTTATGGAAAAAGCACAGCATTAGCTCTTTATGTATCAGATGAAAAACAAAAATGTTGTTGGTATTCCATTTCATCATCAGATGATGACATACTGCCTTTTTTAACATACTTAATCTCATCCATACAAACAGTTATTCCTTCATTTGGAAAAGATCTCCTACATTATGTAAAAGAAATCGATCGATATATCCGAGAAGATGAAATCAACCTTCTTTGTTCAATCTTTATTAATGAAATGACATTAATTGATGATAATGTAATGGTGATATTAGATGATTATCATCAAATAGAGCATTCCTATACCGTTAACAGATGGATGGAAAAGCTGCTTGAATATATTCCAGCGAACTTTCATTTAATTGTTTCAAGCAGAAGCCGCCCAGCTTGGAAGCATCTAACAAAAATGAAGGTACAAAATCAATTGCTTGAGATTACGAAGAATGACTTAGTGCTTACGAAAGACGAGGTAGAGCTCTTACTTACAGATTATTATGATGTATCGGTAAATGAGGATGACCTTACTCGCATCTTTGAAATAACAGAAGGCTGGATTATTGCTTTAGGAATGATAGCTCAACAGATACCGTATAATAATGATTTTGATGATTGGTTAGGTCATTCATCTACAACCCTGCAGGAGCTATTTCAATACTTAGCACTTGAGGTTTTTATGAAGCAGCCACCGCTAATTCAGCAATTTTTAGAGCAGTCCAGCGTTATTGAAATTATGGATGAAGTCATTTGTGATATTGTACTTGGAATAAAAGGATCTTCCGCCATGCTAGAGCAGCTCGTGGAGAGAAATCTGTTTATTCAGAAAATAGGAGAAAGACAATATCGATATCATGCATTATTTAAAGACTTTTTAGAAAAGCAATTAAAGGAAAACCACCCTAAAAGATATATCCTGCTTCACGAAAGAAGCGCACGCCACTTTGAACAAAACCTTCAATGGGAGGAAGCTCTTCATCATTATGAAAAGATCAATCAAACAAAAGCAGTAGCATCACTTCTAAGTGACATCGGGGGGAAGCTTCTAGAAAGTGGAAAGCTCGAAAATTTATATGAACGATTGAAGAATGTTCCAACTAATGAAAAGAATCAGTATTATTCTCTATGGTTATTAGAGGGGGAGGTTCTTCGATACCGCTCCTCTTATGAGGAAGCTGAAAAATGCTATGATTTCTCCATTGCTGCTGCTGAGAGTAATCAGGACTATCTAGAGGTAAGCAAAGCATTAGAAGGAAAGGCCAAAATCTATTTAGATACAATTCAGCCTTATAGAGCAGAAAGACTATTATATCAAGCAATCAAAATTCGTGAAGATATTGGGCACAAATCAAACCTGGAAATTGGCTCACTTTATCAGTTGTTAGCTGAAAACCTCATTAATTCGGGACAAGCAAAAAAGGCTGAAAAATGGATTGAGCGGGCTAAATCCTTAAAGGTCCCTTTGAAGGATAGTAATTTAGAGGCTCGACTTTATTTAAGGACAGGAAGATTTGAGAAAGCGAAAAATATTTTGATTGGCTCGAAAAAGGATCAAAAAAATGAGGCCTCTCATCTACCACAATCCCATCGGGAAACAGACCTACTTCTTTCGTTGATTGAGTCATTTTCTGGAAATGGGAATGATGCAAAGTCGCTTGCGCAAGCAGGAATTCAACTTGGAATGAAGACTGAATCCCCATTTGTTGAAGCGTGCGGGTGGATTAGAATGGGGCATGCCGTTCAAATTCTTAACCATTATGATTTACCTTTAGCGATTGAATGCTATGAAACGGCTTTAAAGATGATGGATCGAATCCATGTTGATCGAGGAAAGGCAGAGCCATTAATGGGACTTTGTGTTTTGTATGGCTGCAAAGGTGAATATGAAAAGGCCATTGAGGCTGGAAATAAAGCATTACAAGAAACAGAAAAGGTGAAGGATATCTGGTTAGCAGCCTTAATTACACTATGCATCAGCATTTCGCAACTGTACAATCGCAAGTTTCTAGAAGCGGAACAATCTTTGAACAAAACGATTGAAATGTTCTTACAATGCCAGGACGAATACGGTCTGACTTTAAGTTATTTTTGGCAAGCCCATTTATCCTATGTGATGAAAGAAAAGGAAGCATTTAAGGAACAAATGACCTTATTTTTAAAGCATGTTCAACTAGGAGAATATGACTCGATTTTTTATAAAAGAACGATATTTGGTCCGAGAGATTTACAAATGTTTGCCCCATTATTAATTGAGGCATCTAAACAGAATATATTTCCTCATTATGTGTTAAAGCTTCAGCAGCATTTGAATCTGACAAAGTTAGAGTCGCATCCTGGATTCACCTTAAGGATTCAAACCTTAGGTGCCTTTCGGGTATGGTTGGGGGGTAAAGAAGTTGAAGAGAGGGATTGGCAGCGGGGAAAAGCAAAGGAGCTTCTCCAGTTATTTGTCACGAAGCAAGGCCAGCTACTTTCAAAGGAGGATATTATAGAAATACTCTGGCCCAGGCAGGATGGAGGAAATGCTTCAAGGGATTTCAAGGTGGCACTCAATGCTTTAAATAATGCCCTAGAGCCTGGAAGAAAGGCAAGATCAGTTCCGTTCTTTATTATCAGAGATGGAAGCTCATACGGTATCAATCAGCAAATCAGTATCGAACTTGATTCAACGGTATTTGAAGAATGGATTCAAACAGGGCTTGAAGAAAAGAATCAAGAAAAATCAATGGCCTATTTAAAAAGGGGGCTTGAATTGTATAAGGGAAATTATTTACCCGATCGAAAATATGATGATTGGTGTCTACACGCAAGGGAAAAATTATTGGTCTTTTTTTTAAGAGGGGCTGAGAGGCTAGCACAGCTTAGTGTTAGAGTAGAAGAGTACGATCAAGCTATTTACTGGTGTGAGAGAATCATTGAAAGGGATTCAACATGGGAGGAAGCCTACCGGTTAATGATGTTCTGCTATTATCGGAAAAATAATCGCCCTTTCGCCATCAAATGGTATCGAAAATGCTGTAAAGTTCTTGAACAGGAATTAGGAGTTGACCCCCTAGAACCGACACAACATATGTATGAAATGATTATGCATTCTCAAGTATAGCCTGACCTTTAAGATGCACCAGCATCTTTAGGTCAGGCTTTTTTGTTCTTTAATCAATAAAGAGTTGTTCTCTTTCAATGATGACTTCCTTCAGCATGTAACTGATTTGTAACTGGCCAGATTTAAGATGATAACAAGGAGTGAGCAATAAGCTTACTTTTATTCAAATGAATATGAGGGGGAAAAGAGATGAAATCATCTTCACGCATGATTGCCTTTCTTAGCTTTATGGTCTTCATCATGATTTTTACAAGTGCGTGCAGCTCAGAAAAATCAAGCAAAGGTAAAAGTGAGTCAAAGGATCCGATTAAAATTGGTGTTCTTGCCTCACAAACTGGTGCATTAGAGTCCTATGGAAAGCAAACTCTTCGTGGTTTTGAGCTAGGCTTAGATTATGCAACTGATGGTACAAATGAGGTTGCCGGTCGCAAAATTGAGTTTATCGTAGAAGACACGGAAACAAAGCCAGAGGTAGCGGTTCAAAAGGCTACAAAGCTTTTAGAAGAAGATGAGGTTGATTTCTTAGTTGGTTCTTCAAGCTCTGGTGATACGCTAGCAGTTTTACCACTAGCAGAGGAGTATGAAAAAATTATGGTTGTTGAACCTGCAGTGGCAGATAGTATTACAGGATCTGAGTTTAATAAGTACATCTTCCGTACAGCACGAAACTCCTCACAGGATGCAGTTGCTGGAGCAGCAGCGATAGCAAAGGAAGGGGTTAAAATCGCGACACTCGCACCTGATAATTCGTTTGGTCGGGATGGAGTTGCAGCATTTAAAGAAAGCGCTTTAAAACTCGGAGCAGAATTAGTTCACGAAGAATATGCCGATCCTGTCGCAACTGACTTTACTTCTAATGTCCAAAAAATCATTGATAAAAAGCCAGATTATTTATTTGTGATTTGGGCTGGTGCAAATACCCCTTGGAACCAGATTGCAGATATGAAAGTTCAAGAAATGGGAATTAAGATATCTACAGGTGCACCTGATATTGCAGCTCTTAACACGATGGCACCATTAATTGGTATGGAAGGATTTTCGGTCTATTACCATGACCTACCAAAAAATGAAATTAATGATTGGCTTGTTACTGAGCATAAGAAGCGTTTTAACAATGAACTTCCAGATCTATTTACACCTGGGGGAATGAGTGCAGCGATTTCCATTGTTGAGGCCCTTAAGAAAACAGAGGGTAAGACAGATGTCGATAAATTGATTACAGCTATGGAAGGGATGAGCTTTGAGACTCCTAAAGGAAAAATGACCTTCCGTGCGGATGACCATCAAGCATTGCAGGCCCTTTATGCCATCAAGCTAGAGAAAAAAGAGGGGGTTGACTATCCAGTTCCTGTATTAATCCGTGAATTAACACCAGAAGAAACTGCCCCTCCAGTGAGGAATAAATAGTAGGAGACGGATGGGGTCTACCAAAAATAATTGGTCGGCCCCATTTTTATAGGAAGAATTATATAGGTGGTGAGCATGATGAGTTCTTGCTTAGAAACAAAAGACTTAACCATTGCCTTCGGAGGGCATATGGCAGTAGATTCAGTCAATATTTCAGTTCCAAAAAATCATTTTAAATCCATTATTGGACCAAATGGAGCAGGAAAAACCACTTTTTTTAACCTTTTAAGTGGTCAATTGACCCCAACCAGTGGACATATATTTTTTGAAGGAGAGGAGATTACCAAGCTTTCCCCAACAAAAAGAACAAGAAGGGGAATTGGACGCTCCTTTCAGATTACCAATGTATTTCCAAACTTGACGGTGATTGAAAATGTAAGATTAGCTGTTCAATCACAGGCAGGAATCCGTTACAAAATGTTGACCCATTATCAAAAGTATAAGCAGCTTGAGGAAAAAGCTCATGAATGGCTTGAAATGGTTTTACTAGATACGAAAAGAAATACATTGGCTAAAAATTTAGCTCATGGAGAAAAGAGAAAATTAGAAATCGCCATGCTGCTTGCATTAAATACTAAGGTTATTTTGCTTGATGAACCAACTGCAGGGATGTCTCTAGAAGAGGTTCCTGCCATTTTGGAGGTTATTAGAAGGATAAAGGAAAAGGGTGACCGGACCATCCTATTAATCGAGCACAAGATGGATATGATTTTGGATCTGTCCGACTCAGTGATGGTTTTATTTAATGGGGCATTGCTTGCTGACGGAACACCAGAAGAAATTATGAAAAATGAAACCGTACAGTCCGCTTATTTAGGAGGTCATTTTGATGAGCGTACAGTTAAAAGTGAATGAAATAGAAACATATATTGGCCAGTTTCATATTCTCCAAGGAGTGTCATTTGAGGTGAACAAAGGAGAAGTAACGGTTCTTCTTGGTCGAAATGGTGCTGGGAAAACTACGACTTTAAGAACCATCATGGGGTTAAACCCAGCCTCAAAAGGGTTAATTGAGTATAACGGTGAAGAAATCCAAGACTTACCAACCTATACTATTGCTCAAAGACCTGCGGTAATATGTCAACCAAAAGATAATTAGTATTTTGTTATCAAGAATCAAAATTTCAGAAAAAAGGCAGCACTAAACTAAACCAGTAATAGTTTGTTAATTACTGGAATTAGTGAAAAAGGATGAATTAACGCTTATGCGTCATTTATTCACGCTCCTTTTCGGCGTGTAAATTTGGTGATTGCGTAGTAGCGCATCTACCAAACGCACTAATTTTCTTGCAGTTAGAACGAGTGCTCTTTTGTGTTGATGTTTCGGTACTTCCTTGTACTTTTTCTCGTAGTACTCTTGGTACTCGGGTATATGCTTTCTTACTGAGTTGGCGGCTTCAACTAAGTAATATCTTAGATATTGGTTCCCGTTGCGAGAAAGGGAAGTATCATCTGCGGTAAAGCGTCCAGATTGGTGTTTTCGCCAGTAAAGGCCACCATATTTGGCTACTTTTGTTTCATCTTCAAAGCGTTCGATTTGGCCAATTTCAGCGATAATGCCAGCTGTGAAGACTGGTCCGATCCCAGGAATGGATAGAAGAGTCTGTCTCTCTTCTAGGCCAACCATGATGCGTTCAATTGCCTTTTCAATCTCCTTCACTTGTTTTTGAAGGGTTCGAATCACTTCAATGGATGTGCCAAGGAGAACGTCAATGGAATCTTCGACTACCTTGTCTAAGCGATAGGAAGAACGTACAGCTTTTTTTATGGATTTCGCCACGCACTCTGGGTCATTAAATCGATTTTTCCCTTTTTCCTGAAGAAAATGGGCTAAATCTTCTAATGGCATTTCTGCTAGTTCGTCTAGGCTGAACTTTTCGGAGAACATTTCCATCATGGCGTTTCCGAATACAGATGAATCCACTTCTAGTGAAAAGGTATTACACTTATAACTCAAATGTTGTAAGAAATGTTGTTTTTCTCTAGCCACTTGATGGATAAGTTGGTAACGTGAGCGAGTTAATTGTTGTAAAGCAATATACTGTTCTTCTTTCACCACGGACATGGAGTTACGTCCGAAACGAAGATAATCAGCAATAACGAACGCATCAATTTCATCCGTCTTATCCATATCGGAATAGCTTTTCTTAAAGTTAGCAATCTGTTTGGGATTCATGACAAACACTCGGGCTCCCAAAGCTTTAAGAGATTCATCGTTGTGTAGGAACATCGATGGATGAAAGCTATAGACGGACGTGGATTCCAGTCCAATTTTTAACGCTTGAATGGTTTGATTTTTGGTACATTCTAAAATACGATCTCGGAGTTCTGTTGCGCCAGGTAGATCGTTACAGACAGAAAAGGATTGAAGTTTCTCTCCTTCATCGCCCAAAATACAAACCTTAATATCAAAAGAACTAATGTCTAAGCCAACAAATAATTTCATGGGGTGTCCCCTCCTTTCAAATTAGAATCATAGGTACATTTCTAGGATGCCCTGAGATATCTCTAGTGTGAACGCCGACCAGCAACCTCGTGTATCAGAACTTGCCCTGGTTCGAAAGCCGCCCTAGAGCTACTACCATCTAGGTTCGAAGAACAGGGAGAACAGCCTGCGAGTAGGAAGCACCGCACGAACACTGAGAAACAGTCTTTAAATGTGGTTAAGCCCACAGGGGGATAAAGAATTGTCCCAAATGATCCTAATCTCATTATCTAGAAATATCTCGGGACACCCAAGAAATTTGATTTATTTTGTACAGGAAAAGTAGGGATTACGGTCCTCAAATAAAAGGGACTAAACATAATATACGAGAGGGATTGGATATGTCCCGGAAGACCAAGGGATATTTGGCCAATTAACAGTTGAGGAAAACATAAAGGTTGCTATAAAAAGAGAGTCAAATGAAATAAATGAAAAGCTAGATTATATATTAAATTTGTTTCCGGATTTAAAGAAGTTTTGGAAAAAGCCTGGTGGATTATTAAGTGGTGGGCAAAAGCAAATGCTTTCCATCGCTAGAGCATATGTAAATGATAGCGAGCTTTTATTGATTGATGAGCCGAGCAAGGGACTCGCTCCAATTATGGTGGAGAAGGTGATGGAATCCATCATGCAAATGAAGGAAAGAACCACTATTGTGTTAGTAGAGCAAAATTTCATGATGGCAAGTACCATTGGAGATCGTTTCTATATCATCGACGATGGAAGAACGGTTAAGAGTGGAAACATGAATGTATTGAAAGAAGATGAAGAAATGCGACGTAAATATTTAGGAATCGCATAGAAAGGAGGTAATACATGGGCGTTTTTTTCAATTTGATGTTAAATGGATTGGCTACGGGAATGCTTATTTTTTTATTAGCAGCAGGATTAACTTTAATATTTGGACTAATGGATGTCTTGAATTTTGCCCATGGTGGACTTTTCGCTTGGGGTGCCTATGGTGGGACATGGATATATGCCTCAACTGGAAGTTTTTTTATTGGGATTATTGGTGCCATTGCAACAGGGCTAATCCTTGGGTGGATGACGGAAAAGTGGATAATAAAACCGGTGTATGGGAATCATGTTCAGCAAATTTTGATTACTCTAGGACTGATGCTCGTATTATCGGAACTTCTTAAGGTATTTTGGGGACCAAATCAGATTTCAGCTACTCCTCCTGAGATATTGAAAGGAAGCTGGGCATTTGGGGATATCATTATTATTAAATACCGCGCCTTCATCATTCTTATTGGTTTGATTGTGTTTTTTTCCGTCCAGTACATTTTAAAAAATACTAAAATCGGCTTAATTGTTCGTGCGGGTGTCATTGATAAAGAGATGGTTCAGTCACTCGGTATTAATATTAAAAAGATATTTATGTTTGTATTTATGGTAGGTTCGGCAATGGCTGCTTTAGGCGGTGTACTATTAGGTCCTTATTCCGGTGTGATCCATGCGGAAATGGGGATGGAATTTGCCATCTTAGCATTTATCGTGGTTGTCATCGGTGGAATGGGGAGTTTTCCAGGATCGATATTAGCAGCTATTTTAGTCGGTTTATCTGGTTCGTTTATGGCTTATTACATTCCAGATTTAAGCTTGGCAGTCAATATGCTGCTAATGGCTGCTGTTCTAATTTTTAGACCACAAGGTTTATTTGGATTGAAGGGGTGAGATATTTGCATATTCTTAAAAATAATAATCGAATCAATATCTTCTATTTCATTGTGGCCCTTTTTCTCCTTATTTTCCCATTTGTTTATGATTCAAGAACCATGCTTATTTTACTTACGCAGGTGTTTATTTTTGCGATTTTTGCAATGAGCTATGATTTATTGCTCGGATACACAGGAATTGTTTCCTTTGGACACGCAATGTTCTTTGGGATTGGAGCTTATACCATTGGAATCTTTATGAAAAGATATGATCCAACAGTTTCAAATCTCCTAATGGCCGTTTTAGTTACGGTAGTGTTAACGGTTATCATAAGCTTTTTTATTGGATTGCTGACGCTACGTTTGAAAAGTCACTTTTATGCCATGCTGACTCTTGCTTTTTCTGGTTTGTTTTTAGTTCTTGCTGAGAAGTGGAGAACGATGACCTATGGAAATGATGGTTTTACCTTTAGGGTTCCTGATTTATTAAAGGATCGAACGGACTTCTATCTAATTTGTCTCACCCTTATGATAGTCGTCTTTTTATTCCTAAAAAGATTTATTAATTCTCCTCTTGGAAAAGTCATTCAAGCAATAAGGGAGAATGAGCAAAGGACTGAGTCACTCGGTTTTAGTGTGCTTCATTATAAAATCATCGCAAGTGTGGTTTCTGGGGTTATGGCTGGGATTGCTGGCATGCTCTATTCGATATCCTTAAGATTTGTAAATACCAGTGTATTTTCAATGGATATCACACTAGATGCCTTATTAATGACCATCATTGGCGGGGTAGGAACATTAGTTGGAGCAATCATTGGTTCAGGGCTTATTGAATTTGCCCACCATTGGCTAACCGAATTAGCAAAAACCCATTGGATTTTCGAAAGATGGATTATTTTCTTTGGTGTTATTTATATCCTAGCCGTTATGTTTTTTCCACAAGGGATTGTTGGCAGCCTCCAATCCATTTCATTTAGAAGGAATAAAACAAGGGACGTGAAGGCGAAGGGAAATGCTTCGAGCAAGGAGGTTTCCTGATGGAGCAAAATCAGATTGCCTCCTTCATCATTCGATTTCACCTAGCTGAGGTGGATGAAACAACAAACGAAAAAAAATGGCGTATCAAGGTTAATCATGTTCAAAGTGAACAGGAAACCTTCTTTGAATCATTCGAAGAAGCGATGAAATATATGAAAAGAGTGGTTGATGTACCATAGTTTACTAACAATCTTGAGGTGAAGGGTAATGAAGATTGGAATATTGAGTACTGGGATCTATCTCCCTGATACCTTTATGACTAGTGCTGAATTAGAAAAAAAGGCAGGAATTCCATTACATGTTATAGAACAGAAGATGGGAATTAAACAAAAACCAATCGCGGGAGTAAATGACCATACCTGTGCAATGGGGATTATGGCAGCTAAGAAGGCTATAGAAAAAGCAGGAATCAATCCATTGGAAATTGATTTAGTTATCTATATTGGTGAAGAGTATAAAGAATATCCCTTATGGACAGCCGGGATTAAGCTTCAAGAGGAAATAGGGGCTTTCAATGCATGGGCATTTGATGTCGCTTTAAGATGTGGAACAACCATTATGGCCTTAAAGGTTGCAAAAAATATGATGCTAACAGAGCCAAGTATGAACACGGTATTGCTTGCAGGAGGGTATCGAAATGAGGATTTCATTGACTATAGTAATGAAAGAACTCGTTTTATGTTTAATTTGGGTGCTGGTGGGGGAGCGATTTTACTCAAAAAGGGGCATAAGGAAAACATCATCCTTGAATCGGAGATTGTAACAGATGGTTCCTTTTCAGAGGATGTAGTGGTCGTAGCAGGCGGGACAAAGTATCCTTTAACAAAGGATAATGTCCATCAATATAAGCTAGAAGTGTTGGATCCATTAGGGATGAAGGAGCGTTTGGAACAAAAATCAATGGAGAATTTTCTAAAGGTCATTCGTACCTCTTTAGCTA
This sequence comes from Bacillus massilinigeriensis, assembly GCF_900117315.1. GTDB lineage: Bacteria > Bacillota > Bacilli > Bacillales > Cytobacillaceae > Bacillus_BE > Bacillus_BE massilionigeriensis. The sequence continues at coordinate 1,990,604 of NZ_LT630337.1, read as the reverse complement.
GAAGTGGATATTCAGAAAAGGACATTGACTATGTTGCCATGCTTCATATGAAAAAGTCCGCTCATGAATATGTTTTAAATGAACTAGGTTTAAATCATGAACACTCTATTTATCTAGAAGAATATGGCCATATTGGTCAAATCGATCAAATTTTGTCATTGGAGCTTGCAGAAAAGGAAGGAAAGCTAAAGGAAGGGAACATTGTAGTATTAGTCAGTGCTGGAATTGGATATGCGTGGGGGGCAACAACCATACGTTGGGGAAAGGGAGTAGAATGATGACAATATCAACCTTGAAATATAAAAGTGTCGTATTGCCTAATGGGGAAACTATTGCTTTCCAGGAAAGAGAAGGCGGAGAGAAAAAGGTATTACTTGTTCATGGAAATATGACTTCATCGAAGCATTGGGATCTCGTACTTGAAAACATGGATGCTCAGTATAAGCTATATGCCATTGATATGCGCGGGTTCGGGAAATCTTCCTATAGGAACGAAATTCGCTCAATCAAGGATTTTTCGGATGATATTAAGGCATTTGTAGATTTGATTGGTTTGAAGGGATTTTCAATGATTGGTTGGTCAACAGGAGGAGCGGTAGCTATGCAGTTCATTGCAGAAAATCCAGGCTATTGTGAAAAATTAGTGCTCCTTGCTTCTGCTTCTACTAGAGGGTATCCGTTTTATGGATCAACAGAAGAAGGCCTTCCTGATATAAAAAGACGTCTTACAACCTATGAAGATATTAAGAATGAGCCAAGTAAAACGATTCCTATTCAACATGCTTATGATACAGAGGATCGTAAGTTCTTAAAGGATGTTTGGAATGCACTCATCTATACGAAAAATCAGCCTAACGAAGAATTGTATGAGGAATATGTAGATGATATGCTCACTCAAAAAAATCTTGCAGAAGTATATCATGCCTTAAATACTTTTAATATTAGTAACAAACATAATGGCCTTAATGAAGGAAATGGTTTGGTACAAAATATTAAACTTCCTGTTCTTGTCTTAAGAGGTGATAGAGATTTTGTGGTATCGGATCAAATGACAAAGGAAATTGTAGAGGATCTAGGCGAGTATGCTAGATTTGTTGAATTAGAGGATTGTGGACATTCACCATTAATAGATGATTTACAAAAATTACTCAATACTATTACTAGATTCTTGGGTTAATGGAGGTTATTTTATATGAGACTACTTGACAAAGTTGCCGTTATTACTGGGGCTGCTAATGGAATTGGTCTAGCAGCAGCCAAGATCTTTGCACGTGAAGGGGCAAAAGTAGCACTTGCTGATTTTGATTCCAAAATAGGTGAATTAAGAGCAAATGAGCTGAGAGATGAAGGATATCAAGTGGCCTTTTATCAAGTAAATGTCGCTAGTCGAAATAGTGTTGATGAAATGGTGGAAAAGGTAAAGGAAGAATTCGGTGGTATTGACATACTTGTGAATAACGCAGGGATTACAAGAGATGCCATGCTTGCAAAGCTATCCGTGGATGATTTTCAAAAGGTTATTGATGTTAATTTAACTGGGGTGTTTCACTGCACTCAGGCCGTACTGCCATCAATGCTTGAAAAGGGCTCTGGCAGGATTATCAATACCTCTTCTGTGTCAGGAGTTTATGGAAATGTTGGTCAAACCAATTATGCTGCGACGAAAGCAGGAGTTGTTGGGATGACCAAATCATGGGCGAAGGAGCTTGGAAGGAAAGGAATTAATGTGAATGCTGTAGCACCAGGCTTTATTGCAACTGGAATGACAGCGAAAGTGCCTGATAAAGTATTAGATCAGATGAAAAGTATGGTACCACTTGGTCGCCTAGGGAATCCAGAGGATATCGCGAACGCCTATCTTTTTTTAGCATCTGATGAGGCAAATTATATAAATGGGACCGTTCTTCATGTCGATGGAGGAATAAGGATGTAATTAGGGATGGGAGACTGCTTTGGCAAGTTTCCCCTTTTTTATGTTGTCATCCTGTAACTTACCTGTAACTCCCTTTTACTAAAATGAATGCATCATAATTAAGGAGAGATTGCAGTGAGGTGGGAACTCGATTGGATTGAAAATAGAGCAAGAGTAACACCAGATAGAGTAGCGGTAGTCGATGTAGAATCTCAAAGAAAATGGACCTATCTTGAGGTGAATCAGCGAAGCATGGTTGCTGCTAAATGGTTAATGTTAAATGGAGTAACGAAAGGGGATCGTGTCGCCCTGTTATCCCCTAATCATATTAGTTATTTTGATTTCCTTTTTGCATGTGGAAAGATAGGAGCAATCTTTGTTCCAATTAATTGGAGATTGGCCGTTCATGAAATTGAGTATATACTTCAGGATTGTTCACCTAAAATGATTGGTTATCATTCAAGCTTTAATGAAAAAATGAATGAAATAACGTCCATACAATCCATTTGCTTTCAGATAGATAACGAGGAGTATCTAGACCAAACAGTGTCTGAATTATTCGCAGAGAGTGAATGCTCGGAATTAGACCCTTTAGCGATTATTTATACAGGCGGCACAACCGGAAAGCCTAAAGGTGTTGTGCTGAATCATCAGTCCATTTTATGGAATGGAATAAATACCATACTGAGCTGGAACTTAACAAAAGATGACACAACTCTTACGTACATGCCAATGTTTCACACAGGTGGCTTAAATGCTTTGTCCATCCCCATCCTCATGATTGGAGGGAAGGTCATCATTGCAAATCAATTTCGCCCTGAGGAGTCAATTTTTTACTTGAATGAATACAAATGTTCAATTGTCCTCCTTGTGCCAACCATGTACCATATGTTGATAGAAACAGCGGAATTTAAGGAACAGACAATTCCTACGGTTAGAACCTTTCTATCCGGTGGAGCACCTTGTCAGCTGGAAATTTATCGAGAATTTATGCGTAGAGGATATGAATTTAAAGAAGGATATGGATTAACGGAAGCAGGACCGAATAATTTTTTTATCGACCCTAATAAAGTAAGCGAGAAGCTTGGGTCTGTTGGAAAACCAATGCTCTTTAATTCAGTGAAGATTGTTAGAGAGGATGGTACAGAAGCAGCACCAGATGAAGTTGGTGAATTACTGCTAAAAGGGAAGCACTTATTCTTAAACTATTGGAATAACCAAAATGCCACACAGGAAGCCGTTCAGGATGGTTGGCTGTATACGGGTGATTTGGCAAAAAGAGATCAAGATGGCTATTTCTATATTGTTGGTAGAAAAAAGGAAATGATTATAACAGGAGGGGAAAATGTATATCCATTGGAGGTGGAACATTGGATCGTCCAACTTCCTCAAGTCGATGAAGTAGCTGTAGTGGGATTACCTGATAAAATGTGGGGAGAAAGGGTCACTGCATTCATTGTATTGAAACAGGGGGGAAGACTAACGTTTGAGGAATTAATGGAGCATTGCTCAAAGAAGCTTGGACGATACAAAATTCCAAAGGAAATGATCATCATTGAGGAGCTCCCAAAAACACATGTAGGTAAAATTGATAAAAAGCAATTAAAAGATTTTCAGATAAAAAATAATTGAGTTCCATCAAAACCATTATCTAATAAGGATAATGGTTTTTTATGGTAAATACAAAAATATCCAATTACCCCACAAGCCTAAGCATAAATTTGCTGCTCATGTATGATAAAATGTTAACATGTAAAAATGATTCGTAAAGGGAGGTAAAGCCATGTCTGTACGAATGTTAATCGGGCGAGCTGGAAGCGGGAAAACCAACTTTTGCCTTGAAGAAATACAACAAAAAATGCTCACAAATCCTGATGGGAATCCAATTATTTATATCGTTCCTGATCAAATGACCTTTCTATCTGAATATAAATTAATATCGAATCCACATATTGGAGGAATGGTAAGGACACAAGTTTTTAGCTTTTCGCGACTTGCTTTTAGAGTATTGCAGGAAACAGGAGGAATAAGCCGATATCATTTAAGCAATGTTGGAATTAGTATGCTAATTAGAAAAATTATTGATGATAAAAAGGAACAATTCAGACTGTATCAAAATGCAGCAGACAAGAATGGATTTATTGCCCAAATGGAACAAATGCTTGCAGAATTCAAGCGTTATTGCGTGAGTCCTGAGGAACTTTTTGATAAAAGAGAGACTTTTGAATATATTGATGGCAGAAATGAACTACAGGATAAGCTTCATGATCTTGAAATGATTTATCAAAGCTTTGAAGAGTCGCTCTTTGGTAAATATATTGACTCAGAAGATTATTTTAGATTGTTGTCTGAAAAGGTTTCACAATCAACCTACTTGCAAGAGGCAGAGATTTATATTGATGGTTTTTATAGCTTTACACCACAAGAATATATGGTGATTAATCAGCTAATGAAGCATTGTCAAAATGTGACCATTACACATACCCTAGACCGACCATTTTATGATCATTCTCCAGATGAGCTTCATCTCTTTAGAATGACTGGTGAAAACTATCAAACACTTTATGAAATGGCGAAAGTAGAGGGATTACAGGTTGAGGAAATTGAATTTGCAGAACCAAAAAGATGGAAGCATAATTCATTAATTCACCTAGAAAGGTATTTTGATTCACGCCCAGCAATTCCCTTTGAAGAAGATGCTTCGATTTATATTGCTGAAGCGGTGAATAGAAGAGCAGAGGTTGAGGGAATTGCTCGGAATATTAAAAGGCTAGCCCAATCGAATAATTATCGTTTTCGTGATATGGCAATTTTACTAAGGAATGGCCAGGATTACCGTGATTTGATTGAAACGGTTTTTTATGATTATGAAATTCCTTATTTTATTGACCAAAAAAGAACGATGCTTAATCATCCATTAATTGAATTAATCCGTTCAAGTCTAGAAATCATCAATAGCTATTGGAGATATGAACCGGTATTTCGTGCCGTTAAAACAGAATTATTATTCCCATTAGATGTGAATCCTGTCGAAATGCGGGAGCAGATGGACAAGCTTGAAAATTATGTCCTTGCCTATGGAATTCAAGGAGAAAAATGGACAAATAAGGAACGCTGGAAATATCGGAAAATCAAGGGTCTAGAGCTTGTAAATACCGTACAAACTGATGCCGAAAAGTATGTAGAGCAGAAAATGAACGAGCTCAGAATGATGATTACCGCTCCTATTTTGCGATTATCGAGGAGACTTAAAAAGGCAAAAAATGCCAGAGAACTATGTGAGGGGCTCTTTTTATATTTGGAGGAGCTTGATATTCCTGCTAAACTGGAAGGTTTAAAGCAGGTAGAAGAGGATAATGGAAATTTAGTAAAGGCTAGAGAGCATGATCAAGCATGGAATGCTACGCTTGAATTATTGGATCAATTTGTGGAAATGCTCGGAGAAGAGGAAATAACGGTTAAACAATTTTCTTCTATTTTAGACGCAGGGATAGAATCATTAAGATTCTCGCTTGTTCCTCCAGCAATGGATCAAGTATTGATAGCTGACCTGGAAAAATCAAGGGTATCAGATATCAAGGTGGCCTTTGTAATTGGTCTGACAGAAGGAGTATTGCCTGCAAAGTTCCAGGAAGATGGACTGTTAGCTGATGATGACCGTGAACAACTTTTGAGAAGTGGTTTAAGAATAGCACCAAGCAGTAGGACTCGTTTACTAGATGAGGAGTTTATTGCTTATTCGGCTTTTACAACCCCTTCAGAGCTTCTTTATGTTAGCTACCCATTAGCTAATGCAGAAGGGAAGGCCATTATCCCTTCTATATATATAAAACGTTTATCTGATTTATTTCCAAGCCACCATTTATTATCATTCATGACGGATCCGACCGATCTATCAGAGCAGCAACAGCTGGAATATTGCGTCAATCCTAATACGACTCTCTCCTATTTAACGACACAGTTGCAGTTAAAAAAACGTAATTATCCAATCTATGATTTCTGGTGGGATATTTATAACTACTACATGAAGGATCAAAACTGGAGAGGAATTGTAGGGAAAATTCTATCTAGCTTAACGTATGAAAATCGCCCTAATAAACTATCTGAAAAGGTAAGTAGAGAAATATATGGTGATGTCATTCAAGCGAGCGTGTCTCGTATGGAATTATTTCAATCCTGTGCCTTTTCACATTTTGCTAGTCATGGACTTAAGCTCAGAGAAAGGCAAATCTTTCGTTTAGCTGCACCAGATATTGGAGAGCTTTTCCATGCGGCATTAAAGTATGTGGTGGAAACTGTTACGAACCAACATTTATCCTGGAGTTCTATTTCGAAGGAGGAAATGGAGAGTCTTGCTAAACAGGCAGTAGATACCCTTGGCCCAAAATTGCAGAATGAAATTTTACTAAGTTCAAACAGACATTTTTATATTAAAAGAAAGCTTGAACAAATAATCAGCAGGGCTTCATGGGTGTTAAGAGAGCATGCAAAGGCAAGCGGGTTTGCTCCAGTTGGATTGGAGCTAAGCTTCGGTCCAAAGGGTGAGCTACCAGCACTTTCTTTTCCATTAAAGAATGGAAGAAAAATGGAGCTAATAGGTCGTATTGACCGAGTAGATAAAGCTGAGGAAAAGGATGGGACCTTCCTAAGGGTAATTGATTACAAATCCAGCTCTAAAGACTTGAATGTCCATGAGGTTTATTACGGACTTGCCCTTCAAATGTTAACTTATCTAGATATCATTATTACCCATTCGAAAGAGTTAATTGGAAAAGAGGCAGATCCTGCGGGCGTTTTATATTTTCATGTCCATAATCCAATGATACAAGCTTCGAAAATGCTATCTCTTGATGAAATTGAAGATGAAATCTTAAAAAAATATAAAATGAATGGCCTAATTCTTGAGGATGAAAAGGTTATTCGCTTGATGGATCAAACGCTCGAAACAGGTGGCTCCAAAATCATTTCTGCAAGAATTAATAAGGATGGTAGTCTAGCGAAATCATCCAAGGTAGCAAATAAAGAAGACTTTAATCATTTAAGACAATATGTTCGAGAGCTTTATGTGAAGACAGGAAATGAAATTTCGGAGGGAACGGTAAGTCTTTCACCATACAAACTGAAGGATAAAACTCCTTGTACCTTCTGCTCATTTAAATCTGTTTGTCAATTTGATGAGTCATTAGGTAGTAATTCCTATAGAGTGCTCCCTATAAAATCTAAAGAAGAAGTGTTAAATTTGTTAAGAGAGGAGGTCAAATCGAATGAATAAACCAATGATTCCTCCAAAGCCAGAATCTTCTACATGGACGGATGATCAATGGAAGGCAATTATGGCTAAGGGACAGGATATTCTAGTAGCCGCTGCAGCTGGATCGGGTAAAACCGCTGTCCTTGTTGAAAGAATTATTAATAAAATTATTGCTGCTGATGCGCCTATAAATGTTGATGAATTATTAGTTGTTACATTCACAAATGCCTCTGCAGCAGAAATGAAACATCGAATTGGAGAAGCAATAGAAAAGGAAATTAATAATAATCCAAAATCCAATCATTTGAGAAGGCAATTAAGCTTATTAAATCGTGCTTCAATATCCACCCTGCACTCCTTTTGTCTAGATGTCATCCGAAAATACTATTATAAAATTGATATCGATCCTGGTTTTAGGATTGCAGATGAAACAGAAGCACAGCTTTTAAGAGATGAAGTGATGGATGAGTTGTTCGAAGAGGAGTATGGGAAAGAAAATAATGATTCATTCTTCACACTAGTTGATACATTTACTAATGATCGCTCCGATATGGGACTTCAGGATATTGTTCGGGAACTATTCGATTTTGCACGTTCCAACCCTAATCCAACAAAATATCTGGATTCAATTGTAGATATGTATCGTGTGGGAGACTCGACAAAGATGGAAGACCTTCCTTTTATAAATGCTTTACTCTATGATATTGAATTACAGTTTGAAGGAGCGAAACAGCTAGAAAGAGAAGGACTTGAGCTAACGAAGCTTCCTGGGGGACCAGCTCCAAGAGCAGAAAACTTTCTAGATGATGAGCGCATCATTGATTTATTGTTAGCTGCAAAAAGTGAATCATGGGAAGCGTTATATCTAGCGATACAGTCTGTCTCATTTTCAAAATTAAAAACGTGTCGTGGGGACGAATATGATAAAGATTTGGTCGAAAAATCCAAAGTTATAAGAAACCAAGCGAAAAAAATAATTGATGATGTAAAAGGAGAGTTGTTTTCTAGAAGACCTGAGAGTTTCACAAAGGATATGAAGGAAATGCTTCCTATTATTCAATCGCTGGTACAATTAGTAAAGAGCTTTGCAGAACGCTTTGATGCCATAAAGAAGGAAAAAGGCTTAGTAGACTTTGCTGATTTAGAGCATTTTTGTTTAGAAATCTTGAACAATTCGACAGATAGTAATACAGAAAAACTGCATCCTTCTGAAGCTGCGCTTAGCTACCAAGAGCATTTTAAAGAAGTATTTGTAGACGAATATCAGGATGTGAATGCTGTTCAAGAGTCCATTCTACAGCTTGTTACAAAGGACACAGAACACCTTGGAAACCTCTTTATGGTCGGAGATGTGAAACAATCAATTTATCGCTTCCGCTTAGCAGAACCTAATCTATTTTTAACGAAGTATAATCGATTTACTCCTGATGCAGAAAATACGGGGCTGAAGATTGACTTGGCAAAAAACTTCAGAAGCAGACAGGAAGTACTAAATGGAACCAACTATCTATTTAAACAGATCATGGGAAAAAAGGTTGGAGAGATCGAATATGATGAGGCTGCTGAATTAAAAAAAGGAGCCGCCTATCCTGAAGAGGAGTCTCACTCCATAGAGGTATTCTTTATTGACCAGGAATCAGAGGAAACAAGTAACGAGATTCCTGACCAAGAGTCAGATCAAGGAAATGGTGAAAACTTCGATAAAGAAGACCTTGCTGCGTCACAGCTAGAGGCAAGATTGATGGCAGAAAAAATTAAGGCATTAATTCAAGAGAGAAAGCAAATTTATAATCCAAAAACAAAGACATCAAGACCAGTCATGTATCGAGATATGGTCATCCTGCTTCGCTCAATGACTTGGGCACCGCAAATTATAGAGGAATTCAAACAGCTAGGCATTCCAGTTTATGCGAACCTTTCTACCGGGTATTTTAATGCAACAGAAGTTGCTATTATGATGTCTTTATTAAAGGTTATAGATAACCCATATCAAGATATTCCTCTAGCTTCTGTATTGCGGTCCCCAATTGTAGGCTTAAATGAGGAAGAATTAGCAATCATTCGAACCTATAATCGAAAGGGAGAGTATTACGAAGCTCTGACTGATTTTTGCAAGAAAAAACCATCCGCAGAGATGGAGGAACTATGGGAGAAAGTAAAAATTTTCTACGACCAATTAGTCATTTGGCGTTCAAAAGCTCGCCAAGGCTCCCTTTCGGAGTTAATTTGGGAGCTATATCGAAAGACGCATTTTTATGATTTTGTCGGCGGTTTGCCTGGAGGAAAACAAAGACAAGCTAATCTTCGAGCCTTATATGACAGGGCTCGACAATACGAAGAAACATCATTTAGAGGATTATTCCGCTTTCTTCGTTTTATTGAACGTATGAGAGAAAGAGGAGATGACTTAGGTGCTGCACGTGCGTTAGGTGAACAAGAGGATGTTGTTCGGATTATGACGATTCACAGTAGCAAAGGGCTGGAATTCCCGATCGTGTTCATTTCAGGTCTTGCTAGGCAGTTTAATATGATGGACTTAAGAAAAGCTTATTTATTAGATAAGGACCTTGGATTTGCTGCAAAGTATGTGAACATAGAGAAACGAATTTCTTATCCATCACTTCCACAGTTAGCATTTAAACGGAAGAAAAAATTAGAAATGCTTGCGGAAGAAATGCGGGTATTGTATGTTGCCCTAACTCGTGCAAAAGAAAAGCTTTATTTAATATCCACTGTTAAAAGCTTTGAGAAAAAGCTCCACCAATGGTCAAGGGTTCGCAATCATCCTGAATGGCTGATAAATGAATATGATCGAGCGAAGGCTGGAAGTTTTATTGATTGGATTGGGCCTGCACTAGTTCGTCACCAACATCTGGAGGTGCTATCATTTTCAACTCGACTTAACCCCCTAATGAAGGAGGAAATTATTAATCATCCATCCTTTTGGGAGGTAAAGGTTTTAAAGGCTAATACTCTAATAGATATAGAACAAGAGGAAGAAAATAAAGGTGAAGATTTACTTGAACATGTATTTAAGGGCGAGCTTATTCCAGTGGAATCAAATAATAAGAATATCGTTGAAGAACAGTTTTCGTGGAAGTATCCATTCATGAATTCAACAAATCATCGTTCCAAGCAATCGGTTTCTGAAATAAAAAGACAGCATGAAATCGTGAGTGAAGAAGGGGGAACAGAATTAATCAAAAACTTTAAGAAGCCTATTCTCACAAGGCCAAGATTTATGCAGGAGGAATCCCTTACTCCTGCTGAAAGAGGAACAGCCATGCATTTGGTCATGCAGCATTTAGATATATCGAAGTCTATTTCAGAAGAATCCATCCAGAATCAAATTGATCAAATGGTTCAAAAGGAGTTATTAACTGAAAAGCAGAAGGATGGAATTGATGTTAAACTAATTAATCAGTTCTTCAACACTGAGCTTGGAAGAAGAATGTTGAATGCAAGGAGGGTTAGGAGAGAAGTCCCTTTCAGCTTATCTTTACCAGCTAACATCGCTTACCCAAATTGGACTGGTGAAAATGAACCCGTACTTGTGCAAGGTATTATTGACTGCCTTATTGAAGATGAACATGGGACAGTGCTCTTAGACTATAAAACAGATGCAATTACCAATCGTTTTAAGGGAGGATTTCAAGAAGCAGAAGAAACTCTTGAAGCCCGTTACCAGGTTCAAATTAATTTATATACGAAGGCATTGGAGGAAATCTTAAGAAGACCAATCGATGAAAGATACTTATTTTTCTTTGATGGTGCGCATCTTCTTAAAATAGAAAAATAAATGGTTGAAGCTGTCCCAAAGGTGCCACGCGCCTTTGGGACAGCTCTTTTTTGATGGTTTAGAAAACCCCTGGCTATGCCGGGGGTTCCAGAAAGCTTATAGCGTGGTAACAAAAAAACCTCACTTCATGGTAGGATAAAGTTGGTTTCCCGACCACTTCATCTCGCCAAGAAGGAGGTATGCCCTATGAAGGACATGAACAGTTTAGCACATACAACATGGAATTGTAAGTATCACATCGTCTTTGCGCCAAAATACAGACGGCAGATTATTTATGGAAAATACAAAAAGAGTATTGGACAAATAATAAGAGATTTATGTGAAAGGAAAGGTGTAGTCATTCATGAAGCAAATGCCTGTCCGGATCATATTCACATGTTAGTTAGTATCCCACCCAAATTAAGTGTATCCCAATTCATGGGTTACCTAAAAGGGAAAAGTAGTCTGATGATATTTGATCGACATGCAAATTTGAAATATCGATATGGAAATCGGAAATTCTGGTGTCGAGGTTTCTACGTCGATACAGTGGGCAGAAATAAGAAACAAATACAAGAATATATTAGAAATCAGCTAAAAGAAGATTATATGGCCGACCAGTTAACGTTGTTCGAAGAATTTGACCCATTTACGGGGGAAAAAAATCGGAAGAAATAAAGAAATTCTTTAGAATTGGTGTGTGAATGTGGTGCAGAAGGGAAACCCTTTCAGTGGGCCTTTTAGGCCGAGGCCGGTAAAAGAGGCTTTCAGCCGCAGAGCAAACCACCAGTTCACACTGGTGGTTTTGATTAATTGTTCCCAACCGTAGGCTGGTCAATTAAGTTGGTGTCTAAAATGTTATTCCCACTTAGTCCATTGTTGTTAATAATCAAACCTCCAGTATTTGAAGCACCAGAGCCTTCAACGATTTTAGAATTACTTTTTGGTGAAATATATACGGTGTCACCAAAATGGACGACGCCACCACTAACGTGAATAATTTGAACGGGTCCAACAATAGACGGCATATTAAACATCCTTTTCTTCTTTATTAACATTATTTTTAAGATACTTACTGTCTAACTGACGAATATGTTTTACTCTGGACTCTAAATAAATATGATTGCTATTTCCAATTTGCAGAATAGCTGAGCCAGAGAGAGCGTTGATATCGAGTTGATTCACTTTTATAAAGGGATTTTTATTTATTTTATCAATGGAGATGATTTCTGTTATTGGTATTAGGGGAATAGGTTCTTGGAAAATAGGATAGGCTTGAAAGCTTCCTTCATTTTTATTGAAAATTTCCTCATCCCGTTGGATAGCAAGAGCTCGATCATGGGCATTAACATGGTGAATATCACCAATCTCGAAGATTGAAGCGAATTGAAGAGAATCCACAGTTACATGCTGAACTATAGAGGTTCTTTTGTACATAAATCCTAAAATCCCCCAGGTAGTGGAACAAACGGCCCAATGATAAGTGATTCTGGTGGAGTGTCAAAAGTAGAAGCAAGCTGAATCGTGTCAGCATCACCAACAATAAGCATGGAGGAGCTTGATATCCCAATGACTCTAATTGAACCTACGCATAATTCTCGATTATAAACTTGAAAATTCAACTTAGATTCTTCCTTTCTCCCTCTCAAGATTTTGTAGAAAAGTATGGACTCCGCTGTTAATATCCTTCTTTATCTGATTAATGATTTCTTCAAATGCGACATTTGGCTCATTTGGAGGATAATTTTGTGGAGTGTATTTGATTAGATAGTCATCAATTCGTTTCGGAAGTTGCTTTTTAATGTCCACCTTAATAAAGTCAAGGTAGGAATCCTCTATTTCTACACTTGATGTTTCCTGGTATCTTTTAAATAGATGTGGAACTTCCGTTTCTAAATAACGATAAACCTCATCTTCTATCGCCATCATCGCATCAGATCGTGCTTCAGGTGGCATCATTTTAGGGTTTGGTTGCTGGTTCACTGCAAGCTCTTCAATTCCTTGTAAATCAGATGGATTAAGTCCAATATTTAAGGTTCCCTCTAATGTTTCGACCTTCAATTGATCAAAACTATATTGGATGGAATCGACATGGATTGGAGCACGATTTCTTAATTCAGTCACTTCAATTTTTAATTCATTTACAGCCCTTTCCAGTACTTTTATTTTTTTCTGCTGGCCCTGAATAAAAAGATGAAGTTGTTCTAAATAATGAATTATTTCCGGATTCAACAGTTCCACCAGCCTTTCTTTACAATTATCTCTAACATATTAGATACTATCTCTTCTCATTATAAAGGAACGGCAGGTGAAGCAAGTAATCCACCTTCGCTTCCTTGGATAATGGTAGTCGGTTTCCCGGTTTTTGGAGCGGGTCCAGTAAATCCTCCTGTATTATACAAATGAGATGATGGCTTAATGATCCCTGAGCTTCCGATTTGGAAAACGCAAGAGTTTGCCAAACTTCCTATTTTTATTGTCTGAATGTGTATTGATTGCTGAATGTAAAAATTCATTCTATCACCCGTAACTTATGCATTTAAATAATTTCCTTGATCAATAGTATCTTGATCAAAGGTATTTGTTGTACTCACCTGATTTGTAATACGTAATCCATCTCCCGTATTAAAAGAGCCGGCACCTGCAAAGGTCTTTGCACTGGAAATCGGCATAATTTTATAAACATCCCCGATATTAAAGGTTGAACTGTTCCCCACATTAAATACTTGAACAACTCCAACAATTGCTGGCATTGATAACACCCTTTGACCAAACATTATTTATTAAAACGAAAAGCTTATTGCAACTAAACTATAGGCTGCATTACTCTTATATCCTATGTAAAGAATAGGCAATGGTGATTAAAAAGCCTATATTTCTCTTTTGAATATCCTGTTCACAAATAATTCACAATTTTTATAAGGTTAACACTATGAAGATAGAGGTGTAATAACAATACAATTATGCTAAAATAAAGATAAATTTGAATTATTTGTCTATTTAAAGGGGGAATACTTTAGTGAATGTACCTTTAGTTTTAACTGACTTCTTGGATCGAGCCGTTTCTTTATACGGTACAAAAGAAGCAATATTTTGTGATGACAGAGTCTTCACCTATTCAGAGCTGAATGAGAGAGTGAACAGGTTATCCCATGGTTTAAGAGAATTAGGAATTAAAAAGGGTGACAGAGTAGCCTATTTAGCTCCAAACTCAGTCGAAATGCTAGAAGGCTTTTATGGAGTTTTTCAATTAGGAGCAATTATGGTTCCGCTAAATATTCGCTTAAAGCCGGATGATTATTTATTTATCCTAAACCATAGTGAATCAAAGGTTTTATTTGTTGATCAGGAGCTTTATCCATTAATTGTTCCAATTAAGGATAAATTGAAAACGGTTACGGAGGTTATTATCCACTATAAGGATGAAACAACAGATGAAATTGGCTATGATGAGTGGCTCAAGAATCAAATTGATCAACCATTTGACCGTGAAGAGTTAGATGAAAATGATGTCTGCAGTCTATTATATACGAGTGGAACGACAGGAAATCCAAAAGGGGTTATGTTAACCCATAGAAATAATTATTTGCACGCATTAAGCTCTATGCATCATCTTCGTGTAAATGACCAGGATGTTTTGGTACATGTTCTACCAATGTTCCATGTAAACGGTTGGGGCTCTCCTTTTTATTACACTGCGAATGGAGCATCACAAATATGTCTAAGAAAGGCGACTCCTGATTCAATATTTAATGCAATTGAAAAATATAAAGCAACTATCCTTCACATGGCTCCAACAGTATTAAATTCCTTAATGCAATACTATGAACAAAATGTTCCAAAAATTGATCACAATGTCCGTGTAGTTATTGCCGGTTCTGCTCCACCTCCTGCGTTTGTAACAAGGGTGGAAAGAGAGCTCGGATGGGAATTTATCCAAGTTTATGGAATGACGGAATCTTCTCCTTTAAGTTTGATTTCTACGATTCGCTCACATTTACGTGATTTGCCAATGAAGGAGCAATATCGTCTAAAAGCAAAAGCAGGATTCTCCATGATTGGATGCAATGTTAAAGTGGTTAATGATCTAGGGGAAGAAGTTGCCCACGATGGCAAGGAAATTGGGGAAGTAATCACTAGAAGTAATGGTGTTATGCTTGGATATTGGAAGAATGAGCAAGCAACAATGGAAACGATTCGTGATGGCTGGCTTCATACTGGAGACATGGGAACGGTGGATGAATACGGCAATATTGACATTGTAGACCGAAAAAAGGATGTCATCATTAGTGGTGGAGAGAATATCTCATCTATAGAGGTTGAAGGAGTTCTTTATGAGCATCCAGATGTCCTTGAAGCTGCAGTAATTGCTGCTCCACATGAAAAATGGGGAGAAACCCCTCATGCATTTGTTGTCCTGAGAAATGGTAAAAGTGTAACAGAACAAGAGCTCATTGCATTTTCAAGGGAGAAGCTTGCTCATTTCAAGGCAATAACAGGAGTTACATTCGTTGAGGAGCTCCCAAAAACAGCATCAGGAAAGATTCAAAAGGTTCACCTCCGCAATGAATATTGGGAAAAGAACGGAAAAGAAGGAAGATTTGTAAATTAAATTACGAAAGGCTGTCTCCAAGAAGGTGCCAGAAACCACTTTAAATGTGGCCTGGGGCATTAAAGGGGCAGCCTCATATTTTTTTCAAAATTAAAATAAATAGGTTATAATAAATGGGTTCCATAAATTACATAAAAAGGGTGGTTGGAATGAAATTTGTTACAGCCAAATATGGTGAAGAAAGCTTTGTTGGGTTAGTATATGAAACAGATTCAAAGGTTCTTCCTCTTAATATTGTTGAGAAGAGGATGCTAGGATCAACTAGTTTACCAGAAACAATGATCGAATGTATTAGTCTAGGAGAAGAGTTTCTATCAAAGGTAAATACACTTGAAAAGTGGGTAAAGGAAAAAGAAGATAACAGCTTATTTCTACCATTAGACGAAGTTGAGCTATTAGCCCCTATTCCAAGACCCTCCAAAAATATCTTCTGTGTAGGGAAAAATTATGCTGAACATGCGATTGAAATGGGAAGTAAAGAAGACATTCCAGAGCATGTAATGGTTTTTACGAAAGCTCCCACTACCGTAATAGGTCCAGAAAAAACAATTTTAAATCAAAGGGATATCACACAGCAATTGGACTATGAAGGGGAATTAGCTGTCATTATCGGGAAAAAGGGAAAAGGAATAAAAAGGGAAGATGCTCTTGATTATGTATTTGGCTATACCATCATTAATGATGTAACCGCAAGAGACCTTCAAGACCGACATAAACAATTCTTTATAGGAAAAAGCTTAGATACTACATGCCCAATGGGACCATGGATTGTTCACTCTTCCTCAATAAAGAATCCAAATCAACTTAATATAGAAACAATGATCAATGGAGAGATTAGACAAAAGTCAAATACGGAGCATTTTATTTTTCCAGTTGAGGAAGTCATATCGGTTTTGTCTATGGGTATGACCCTAGAACCAGGGGATATTATTGCAACAGGAACTCCAGCAGGAGTGGGAAAGGGCTTTAAGCCTCCTCGCTTTTTAAATCCAGGAGATTTAATGGAGATTACAATAGAGAATATTGGAACCTTAAGAAACGACATTCAAAAATAAAAAATCAAAACCTTCTTATTTTATGTAATATAAACAACGTGATTTTAGTATTTTTTCTGAAATTATGTTATGATAACAATTACAATAGAGTAAGGGGGTTTATTAATGATTCATTTGCATGTTACATCATGGACGTTAGCAATTATATTGTTTCTTGTGACATTAGGCTTATCTAAAGCAGGGAAGGCAAAGGGACAAAAGATTGTCCATATGATCACAAGATTATTTTACATACTTATTATCATCTCTGGAGCTATTTTATTATTTAATATTTCTACCATAGGCACATTGTATATCATTAAATCTTTAGTTGGCATTTTTGTGATTTCAATGCTAGAAATGATTTTGGTTAACAATGCAAAAGGGAAAAGAACAGGAGTCCTATGGATACTCCTTGTAATTTCTCTCTTTGCTGTTTTATATTTAGGCTTTAGCATGCCACTCGGTTCAGACTTATTTTAATCGTATGTCATCTTTAGCAAAATTTCCTGAAAAAGCTAGTCCATTCGACGGCTTTTTTCTTTTTATTGTTTTTATTAACTTGGAAAATATGTTATTTTTAAGAGGTAGGTAAAAACTTAAAAAATTGGTGAAAAAAATGGTTAAGACAATTTCTTGTATATATAAAGATAAGGCACAATTTAATAGCTTTATTATTGAACACGAGTTATTTGATTATCCAAACCTGCTTGTTCAAGTTTTTATAGGAACAGTTGATAAGGATTTGGTCTTGGATATTCAAACATTAGTGAATGATCAATTACCTAATGCTGTCATGATCGGATGTACTTCGTCAGGGCAAATTAGTGAGGGGCGCCTTCTTGAGAATGAAATTGTTCTTTCCTTTACTATTTTTGAAAAAACTCAAATAAAATCAGCAATTCTACATTTAGATTCCTATAATGATAGTTTTGAAATGGGGAAAAGCTTGGCATCAGAGCTTGCCTCCTTTGATACAAAGGTAATCCTTCTCTATCCATCAGGTTTTGAAATGGATGTACAGCTTTTAATAGAGGGATTACATGAAGAGTACCCGGATGTCATCATTTCAGGTGGAATCGCGGGAGATAGCGGTGCTTTTCAAGAGAGTTTGGCATTTAGTAATTCAGAAGTGACCTCGAAGGGATTCGTGGCAGTCGCTTTAAATAGTGAGGTATTGAAAGCAAATACGTATTCCAATTATCAATGGCAAGAAATCGGAAAATCCTTTACAGTTACAAAAGCAAAAGGAACAACTATCTATTCAATCGATAATAAAAAGCCTATTCAAATATTAAGACGTTATTTAGGAGAAAACTTTATTAATGAACTTCCACGGATTGGTGTGGAGTTTCCTTTTATCCTTGAAAAGAATGGGGAAAAGGTTTCAGTCTTTATTATCAAGCTATTAAAAAATGGAACGATTGTGACCAATCGTTCAGTTAAAGACGGGGAAAAGCTAACACTAGCCTACCCTAATATTAAACAGATCATTGAAGATTCAGTAAAAGGAATAAAAGATCTTTCTAAAAAACATGTTGAAACTATATTTATTTATAGCTGTATTGCTAGAAAAATGATTATGCGTGATTTTACAGAGACAGAATTAGAGATGCTTCATTCAATAGGAAATAGTGTAGGTTTTTTTGCAAATGGTGAAATTCTTCATCGAAAGAATCAGATTCCGCAAATTGTTGGGCATTCTATGACTTTCATTACTCTATCGGAAAATGAGAGTAATCAAGTCAAGAAGGCAAATTCATTTAAGTACAAGATTCCAGAAAGTATGAGCACCGTTATTTCTCTAACCCATTTAATGCAAGCTTCTCAACTGGATATTAGACATTTAAATGATCATTTAGTCGTTTCAGAACAATACTACAAATCATTATTTGATAACAATACAGACTTAGTATATTCTCTTGATTTACTTGGGCATTTTACTTCAGTTAATCCAGCATTTATAAAGGCATTTGGATTTGAACGAGAAGAGGTTATTGGATATTCAGCGTTAAAATTTATCAAAAATGAAGATATTCCTCGTGTTCGAATGCATTTCTATCGGGCATTAAAGGGAAAAGAGCAATATTATAATATCGAAATTCCATCTAAGGATGGGAAAGATAATCTCTATCACATAAAGACCATTCCTATCACCATCAACAACGAGACCGTGGGAATATACGGGATTGGTCAAAATATTACAGAAAAAATGAAAATTGAAGAAAAGATTACACAACTAGCCTATTTTGATCAGGAAACGGGACTTCCTAACCGTATGAAGTTGACAGATAAGCTGGAGGAATTACTGGAAAAATCCAAGAAAAAAAAGAGAAAGCTAGCGGTTATCTCAATTGATATGGACCGTTTTAATATGATAAATGATAGCTTAGGTCATTTTGCAGGAGATGCAATATTAAAGGAAATAGCTTATCGAATAAAAAGGGTTCTTCCGAAAGGCTCCTTTTTTGGGAGATTTAGCGGAGATAAATTCAGCCTAATTTTAACAAAAAATGTGACCATTGATGAAATCATCATCAGCTCAAAAACCATACTGGAAGCAATATCAAAACCTATCATTTTTGAAAATCAAGAGTTTTTCCTCGCAGCGAGTATTGGGGTAAGCTTTTATCCAGATGATGGCTTAGACGCACAAGCCCTATTTAAAAATGCAGATATAGGAGTAAATCGCTCGAAGGCTTATGGAGGGAATCGAATTACCTTTTTCTCAATGGAAATGGATGAAGAGGCAAAGGTTCGACTTGAGTTAGAAAGCTATTTGCGTAAAGCTCTACAAAAGGATGAGTTCTATTTAGTCTATCAACCTTTAATAGATTTGAATACTTGTAAAATATTTGGTAGTGAGGCACTTATTCGATGGAACCATCCAAAGCTTGGTCTTGTATCACCAGCAGAGTTTATTCCATTAGCAGAGGAAACCGGTCTAATTGGAGATATTGGACGATGGGTTTTAAAAACCGCATGTATACAAAATAAGAAGTGGCAGTTAATGGGGAACGATGACTTGTCTATTTCAGTGAATGTTTCTGCTCATCAATTCCAACATCATGATTTCATTAATGATGTGAAAAAGGCTTTACAGGAGTCTGGACTTGAGCCACAGTATTTAACATTGGAATTGACAGAGAGTGCAATGATTCGAAACATCGATTATAGCATAGCAGTAATCGAAATCCTTCAGCGTTTAGGGGTTAAAGTTTCAATAGATGATTTTGGAACAGGTTACTCTTCTTTAAGCTATTTAAGAAATTTACCAATTAATACATTAAAGATTGATCGTTCTTTTATTAATAACATTAGTGATGATTCCTCAGACGTTGCCATTGTTAAGGCAATCATTACGATGGGAAATGGCTTGGATGTTAAGGTTGTTGCAGAAGGAGTAGAGAGTAAGAACCAACTATTACTTCTAAAAGAATTAAATTGTCACTATGCACAAGGCTACTATATAGATAAACCTTTGAGCACAGATATTTTTGAAAAAAAGATTATAAAAATAGGTTAATTTTAAACTGAACAATATAACAATTTTCGGCTGATTCAAAATCAATTCCTACCAGAATGTGGAATTGATTTTGAATCAGCTTTTTTTGTTTTCTTTTTCAATAAAATGGTTCTATCAATTTATCATGACTTGTTATAACTTCATGCAACATTGACGTATATCACCATCTTTGGTACTTTTAACCCAGATGGATTTTTCTGAATTTATTATTCAACTAATTCATACTTATATATTCTATGAATAGTGATTTATTGGAATCCTGTATTTCACGAATTACAGATAGCGACATTTGAATAGAGGAGGTCTTTTTTTATGTTAGAAGTCATCGAGCTAACAAAGGAATTTAAGAGTAAAAAGGCAGTGAACGGTGTTAATTTACAGCTTAATAAGGGCGAGACAGTTGGATTACTAGGCCCTAATGGCGCAGGTAAATCAACCACTATTTCAATGATTTCCTCCTTAGTGCCTCCAACTTCAGGGGATATCAAGGTGAACAATGAGAGCATTCTAAAGTCACCTGAGAAAATTCGCAATATCCTAGGGGTTGTGCCTCAAGAAATTGCCTTGTATATGGAATTAACCGCAAAGGAAAACTTGGAATTTTTCGGCAGAATCCATCGAATTCCCCATAATAAGCTGAAGGATAAAGTACAGGAAATCCTTGAGATAATTGGTCTAACAGATCGGGCAAATGATTTGGTTAAGACCTTTTCAGGCGGAATGAAAAGACGTCTAAATATAGGTGCAGCCCTTCTGCACGAACCTGAACTAATTATTATGGATGAACCAACTGTAGGAATCGATCCACAATCTAGAAATTATATTTTAGAAACAGTGAAAAAGCTTAATCAAGAAAAGAATATGACTGTCATTTATACAAGCCATTATATGGAGGAGGTTGAGTATCTATGTGATCGAATTTATATAATGGATAATGGTAAGGTCATCGCTTCAGGCACAAAAGATGAGATTAAGGATATCTTATCCTCTGAGCAAGCCATTACAATCAAGGTTGAAATGTTAAAGGAAAATTTCCTCAATGGGTTAAGAAATTATCCAAGTATTAAGAATGTATCTGTAAAGGATTCAGTAATTTCGGTAATTGTACCTAAGCAATTAAATATATTAAAAGATTTATTTAAAATAGCTGAGGAAGAAAGTGTGAACATCGCCTCAATTAATATTGAAACACCTTCACTAGAAGATGTATTCTTGCATCTAACCGGACGTCAATTAAGAAACTAAGGTGGAGAAATCTATGTTAATTCAAATAGTTAAAAAGGATTTACTGATGTTTTGGAGGAGACCAAGGGAATTAATTACGTTATTATTGATGCCCTTCGTATTAATTGCGATACTTGGAACTGCATTAAGTGCAATTAATGATGGAGAAACGGTTGATTTGGATATCAAGCTAGCTGTTATTCAAAAGGATGATCCAGCCCTTGCTGAATCCAAGATGATGGAAGGAATGAAGCAGAGCCATATTCCTAAAAAGGCACAAGAACAGATTGTTGCAGGAATGAGAGAATTTAATCCTACTAATCTCTTATTACATAATGTAATGGAAAGTAAGGAATTAAAAAAGACAATCAAGGTGGAGAAATTAGATCATATACCGACAACAGATAAGGAAAAGCTTAAATATAGTGGAATTGCCATCATTCCTGACGATTTTTCTTACAAGTTTTATCAACACTCATTTTTAGGAAAGGGTGCTTCTCCAGAAATTAGTCTTCAGGTAAATGAATCAAAAACGCTAGAATCTAAGGTATTAAAGGATATCTTCACAAGATTTCAAGAGGAAATTTCCTTATACACTGCATTGAATTCTGCCAATATTAATCCTGAGGAACTGCAAGCGAAAATGGGCAAGGAAATAGGTGAAGTTAGTACGATTGCTAAGAAGAGGCCAATTAATACAGTGAGCTACTATGCAATTGGTATGAGCGTGATGTTTATTTTCTATGTTGCCTCAACCATAGGCTCCCTTGCTTATGAGCAAAAGGAAAGTCAGGTATATAATCGAATATTGTTGGCAAATGTACCTAAGCTAAATATTTTTATAGGAATCTTTATTGCTACCTTAATCGTCGTGTTCTTACAGTTAAATATCCTATTTGGACTTTCAGCTATTATTTTTGATGTGCATTGGTCAAATATTGCAGGATATTTCGTAGTCTCCCTCTTGTTATCCATTATGATTGGTGGCTTTGCCGTTCTATTATCAGCCGTAAGCTATAGAGCGAAGTCTGATAAGACATCTTCCGTTTTTGGATCTTTCCTTGTACCGGTCCTAGCATTTTTAGGAGGAAGCTTTATCCCGGTTGCACAGTTCGGGGAGGGATTCGAAAAAATTTCAAGCTATACTCCAGGTGGGGCAGGTATTTCTGCCTTTATGAAAATGATGCAGGGTTATCCATTAGCGGATATTTCATCACAGATCATCTCCATTTTAGTTACAGTGTTCCTCCTTTTTGTGATAGCGTATATCATTCAACCTAAAAGAGGTGATACAGCATGATGGGAATTATTAGGATGAAAATTAGTTTATTACGGCGAAAGCCAGGTGCCTTTATTGCTACGACCATTATTTGTATGGCCTTTGCCTTTGTAATGGGAATGTCTTCATCTGGAAAAATGGTCATACCCGTATATAGTTCTCTACCAAATGATCAATTACAATCGATTGTGAAGGAACTAAATAAAGGAGATTCATATGAGTTTGTCATAGAAAAAGAAAAGGCTGTGAAAGATCGTGTAGCAGAAGGAAAATCCGGGGTGGGGATTAAACTTTCGGAAAATGACTATACGATTGACCGAGTGAGTGAAACACAAAATCTATATATCATTCAAAATTATTTAGAAGGTTTTTATAGAGAAAGGCTTCAGAAGCAGGAAATAATGAATCTGGCACAGAGCAAGGAAAATGGAAAGGCTGTATTAGAAAAGCTTGAAAATGATCCAGCATTAACGATTAATACTTCAAATTTTAAGGATAAAAGTGAGCCTGTCTATAATCAAAGCTTACAAGGACTGTTTGGTTTTGCTTTATTCTTTTCCATATTTACAGTGGCTTTTAATGTCGTGGAAATCCTCAGGGAAAAGCAGGATGGGATATGGGATCGTTATATCATTTCACCAACCAGTAAGGTTGAGGTGTATTTGGCCAATTTACTCTATGCCTTTTTCATTGGTTATTTTCAAATCAGCCTAATATTTATTATTTTAAAATTTGGTGCAGGGCTTGATTTTTTCAACGGCTTTGGAAAGTCACTTATCGTCATTATTCCGTATTTGTTTGCAATTGTTGCCTTAGCTATCCTATTAACTGGACTAGTCAAAACGATGAGTCAATTTAATGCCATTGTCCCATTGATTAGTGTTAGTATGGCTATGATAGGTGGTGCGTATTGGCCAATTGAAGTTGTCTCATCCAAAGCATTATTGACAATTTCAAAAATAGTCCCTATTACTTACGGAATGGAGCTATTAAAAGGTGTAACTATTTCCGGTCAGTCCATATCCGATTTGCTATTTCCAATCTCTATTTTATTACTTATGGGTGTCGTTATGATGGGAATTGGGATTAGCTTGGTTGAGAGAAGGCAGTGAGAAGTTGAAATGGACAGCAATCAATTATGGCGATTGCTGTCCATTTTTTAGAGTTACCCTTTATTTTTAAGGTATTTTTCAATGACGACTCTTTTTCCGTTGTTTAAGGTAAATTCGAAACGATCACTTTTTCCCTCATAGTAACTAAAATGGTGTTGGACGTTACAAATTTCCTCCTGATTATCAAACACCATAAAATTAACTCCGCTTTTCCGTTCCTGGTTACTTAGGAATTCCAGTTGATTATAACAATATAAACAATCGTAAATTGAAAATTTTAAGGTGTTTAAATTTGTTACAAAGTGGTAGAAAGCGTCATCGCTGATGGCATTAAGCAATTTATCTAATGAATGAATGAGAGGCTTTCTAATTCTGACTAGGTCCTGGTTTTTTAAGAATATCATTTCATCGCCATATCCCAATTTTCCTTCTTCAGATAAAATTCCTTTCTTCCAACGGTTAAAACGAAAAACCTCCATTTCTTGATGAAGGAATTCATCTAATAGAGAAGCCTCTTCTGTTTCGATATCGAAAAATACCCATTGGTCATTAATATGTTCCACATTGCCTTCAATGAAGGCGCGGGTTTGAAATTCAAATAGTTTTGATCGTTGCTGTCTATTCATGGTAAACCTCCATTAAGATCCTTCAACATTCTTTGTAGACAGATTTGACTTAATTTAAACTGTGCATGCAATCATTTAGGACAAATAACCATTTTAAAGTTCCTGCATAGTATAGAAACATATTTCAACTGTACTGCATGTTCCGCGAAAAGGAGGAGATAACAATGTGTGGTATAACAGGATGGATTGATTATCGTAGAGACATGAGAAGGGAAAAAAGCACGATTAAGGCAATGACAGAAACCCTATCAAAGAGAGGACCTGATGATACGAATCTTTGGATGGAACCTCATGTTGGATTTGGTCACAAGCGATTAGTTGTTGTTGATCCTGAAGGCGGAAGGCAGCCAATGACTAGGAAAAAGAATGAGTCCAATTTCACAATCTGCTACAATGGTGAATTATATAACACCGAGGATTTACGCAAAGAGCTACTAATAAAAGGATATTCCTTTAATGGTCATTCTGATACAGAAGTTTTACTTACAGCTTACATGGAGTGGGAAGAAAACTGTGTAGAATACTTAAATGGAATATTTGCCTTTGCTATTTGGGATGAAAAAAAGGAGAAGCTCTTTATTGGAAGGGATCGACTAGGTGTGAAGCCGCTATTCTACAAAGAAACCACCAGTGGCCTAATGTTTGGATCTGAGTTAAAGGCAATCCTTGCACATCCTGACGTTCATGCAGAGCTCGACCGGGAAAGTCTTGCAGATATATTTGGATTAGCCCCATCTAGGACACCAGGGAGTGGAGTTTTTCGTGGAATCAAGGAGCTTCGACCAGCCCATGCCCTGACTCTTACGACTAATGGTTTAAAAATATGGCGCTATTGGAATGTAAAAAGTGAACATCATGTAGATAGTATTGAGGAAACTACAGAGAAGGTAAGAAGTCTAGTCATGGATGCTGTAACAAGGCAATTAGTCTCGGATGTTCCGTTATGTACCTTTTTATCAGGTGGGTTGGATTCTAGTGCAATTACGGCAATTGCGGCCAATAACTACTTGAAGGAAGGTAAGGGAAGACTTCATACTTATTCAATTGACTATGAAGGGAATGACCAATTTTTTCAGAAGAGTGAATTTCAGCCGAACTCTGATGCAGAATTTATCAACAAAATGAAGGAAAGCTTTCATACCATACACCATAATCGTGTTATTTCTCAGGAACAGCTAGTTGAAGACTTAAAAGAGGCACTTGAGGTAAGGGATCTTCCGGGTATGGCAGATATCGATTCTTCCTTACTTTGGTTTTGTAGGGAAATCAAAAAGGATTTTGTAGTGAGCCTGTCAGGAGAATGTGCAGATGAAATATTTGGAGGGTATCCTTGGTTTCATAGAGTTCAAGATTTTACGAGGGACGGCTTTCCATGGATGCGTTCCACAGAAGAAAGACAAGGCTTATTAAGAAAGCATTGGCAAAATCAATTAAATTTAGAGGAGTACACCTTACAAAAATATCGTGACTCAATCGCCGAAACTCCTATACTGGATGGAGAGGGA
Source organism: Bacillus massilinigeriensis (assembly GCF_900117315.1). Lineage (GTDB taxonomy): Bacteria > Bacillota > Bacilli > Bacillales > Cytobacillaceae > Bacillus_BE > Bacillus_BE massilionigeriensis. The sequence continues at coordinate 1,964,745 of NZ_LT630337.1, read as the reverse complement.
GAAGAGGATGCAAGAAGAAGACAGTTATTCTACCTAAATATTATATGGTTCATGACTACCTTGCTCGATCGGAAGGATCGTATGAGTATGGGGGCAAGTCTTGAGGTAAGGGTGCCTTTTGCTGATCATAGGCTAGTGGAATATGTATGGAACATCCCATGGGAAATGAAAATGTATGGCGGGCGTGAAAAAGGGATATTAAGAAGAGCTTTAGAAGGATTTCTTCCAAACGATATTCTATATCGCAAAAAGAGTCCATACCCTAAAACTCACCATCCGAAATATACAGCAGCGGTTCAAACCATTTTACGTGAAATTTTGAACGATAAGAGCTCGGTCTTATATGAATTTTTCGATAAAAACAAGCTTGTTAGCCTGATAGAAACAGAAGGGAAATCCTTTAAAGAACCATGGTTTGGGCAATTGATGACCGGACCACAACTATTAGCCCAATTAGTGCAAATACATCATTGGTTTAATCATTATGATATAAATATTATTGATAATTAATCTTTACTTCTCTGGCATCACCGAATTGGTGATGTTTTTTTACAAAAATCCAAGAATTTAGAAATCACGTATACTAGATGTTTTTTAATAATTTGATATACTTTGTTTTGGGTACATTGCTTTGTACGAGCTTTATAAAATCTTTTCAATATAAGGGTCTCGAAAGTATTGTGTATTTCATAAGGAGGGGCGGAGATGAAAAAAGGCGTACTTACTTTCATCCTGATACCGTTACTTCTTTTTTATGCTCTTCCAGTAGGGGCAGCTGAAAAGGAAGTACGAACTTGGCAGGATGAAACCATTTATTACATAACCATAGATCGTTTCAATAATAGTGATTCGAATAATGATTATGATGTAAATGCGAAGGATCCGGCTAGCTATCATGGTGGAGATTTTCAAGGGGTTATTAATCAATTAGATTACTTAAAGGACATGGGGTTTACAACAATCAATTTATCACCAATATTTGATAATGAAAAAAATGATTATCAAGGGTATTCCGTGGAGGATTTTTATAAAACTGATGAGCATTTTGGCTCTTTGAAAACATTTAAGAAATTGATTAAGGAAGCCCATAATCGTGATATAAAAGTAATCGTAGATTTTGTTTCTAACAATGTTGGTATGAATCATCCTTGGGTAAATGACCCTGCAAAAAAGGATTGGTTTCATAAGCAAAAAGAGATTGACTTTAATGACCAAAAGGGATTAGAAAATGGGTGGTATAATGGGTTACCCGATTTGAATCAGGACAATCCGGAGGTCAAAAAATATTTAATTGATTGTGCCAAATGGTGGATCCAAGAAACAGATATTGATGGTTATCGTTTGGACAAAATGAACTATGTTCCCCTAAGCTTTTGGAAAGATTTTGTTAAGGAAGTAAAATCGGTAAAGGAGGATATTTATTTCATTGGTGATATCAGGTCTGATGATCCAACCTATATAAAAAATTATCAAGAGAGTGGAATTGATGGATTATTAGATTATCCTCTGAATCAACCTCTAAGGGAGGCCTTTTCAAAGCCCAATCAACCATTGGACATGCTATTGGCAATGAAGGAGGAGCAGCAAACCTTCTATGATCATCCTATGCTCATGGGGTCTTTTATGGATAATCCTGAGACGGTTCGTTTTACAAGGGATTCAGTTCGAAATAATGAGCATCCAGGACCTAGATGGAAGCTCGCATTATCCTATTTGTATACGACACCAGGCATCCCTATGGTTTATTATGGCAGTGAAATTGCTTTAGATGGTGGAAAAGGTGTGGATGGTCAAAATCAAATGGATTTTCGGACGGATAAAGAGCTGATTGACTATATTACAAAGCTTGTAGAGGTCCGCAAACAACTTCCTTCCTTAACAAGAGGAAGTTTTGAGGTGCTATATTCAAAAGATGGAATGGCTGTATACAAACGTGTATACAAGGGAGAAACCTCAATCATTGCTCTAAATAATTCGACGAAATCCCAAAGAGTGACGATTAAAGAGGAAGATTTAGCCCCTAATAAAGAACTCAGAGGATTGCTTGCAGGTGACCTGGTGAGAAGTAAAGATAAAGAATACAGCATTATTATCGATCGTGACAATACAGAAATTTATGTTTTAGCTGATAAAACGGGTCTAAACTATCAATATTTAATTGCAATGGGTATCGTTTATGCAGCGTTTATCGTCTTTGTTGTTATCGTTTGGAGAAGATCGAAGAGAAAGCGTGTGTAATTTTCCTTTTCCATTGGTGAAAAAGGGATCTGATTAAAAAAATGACCAAGAAACTTAGGGTTTAATAGGATGGGATTATTATTTATTCGCAATAAATTCAAAATATCCGCGATTTTTCCAATATATCCGCGATAATCCAAATATATCCGCGATTATCCGAAAATATCCGCGATAACCAAAACATCCGCGATTAACCCAAATATATCCTCAAAATAGAAAAAGCGGGCCTTTTCCTGGCCCGCTTTTTCATTCTAACGATAATTCACAAACTGAACATCAACAGTAAGATCAGCTTCCTTTACGGCTGCAATGATTTTTTGCAAATCATCACGATTTTTTCCAGTTACGCGGATTTGATCATCCTGTACCTGACTTTTTACCTTTAATCCGCTATTTTTAATAATCGTATTAATTTTCTTTGCATTATCTTTATCAATTCCTTGGACAAGCTTGGCACGTTGGCGAACCGTTCCTCCAGATGCTCCCTCAATCTTACTATAATCAAGGTTTTTAATTGGAATTCCACGTTTTATCATTTTTCCAAACAGAACATCCTTCAGTTGACCTAATTTATACTCGTCATCAGAAATAAGGACTAGCTCCTCTTTATCAAGTGATACTTCACTTTTGCTTCCTTTAAAGTCATATCGTGTTGTAATTTCTTTCATGGTTTGATTGATTGCATTTGTGACCTCAGATAGATCAATTTTGGATACAATATCGAATGAGCTCTCTTTAGACATAATGACCTCCGAAAAAAACAGTTTTCCCTTTCAGCCCTTATTATAGTAAAATATAGCAGTTCATACAACTTTTGTTGAAAATCAAGTATCATCATATACTAAATATATAGGAGGATTAACATATGGCAATCAGTGATAATATCGGCAGGGTAACGAAATTTACCGTAACCCGCTTGGCACAGTTTGGATATTTCTTAACAGATGGAACAGAGGATGTACTTTTGCATTCAAATGAAACAAATCAAGATCTTCAGGAAGGAGATCAGGTTGAGGTCTTTTTATATACGGATAATGAGGGGAGAATTGCAGCAACAACCTCGATTCCTAAGATTACAGTTGGAGAGTATGATTGGGCAAAAGTAAGTGATGTAAAGCAAGGTGTTGGGGTATTTGTGGATATTGGTATTCAAAAAGAAATGCTCTTAGGTGAAGAAGATCTTCCCGCACATCAATCGGTTTGGCCACAGAAAGATGATTTGCTTTACATAACCTTAAGAGTAAGTAGAAATCATCGCATCTATGTAAAGCTTGCTACAGATAACATTTTTGAGGAAAAAAGAGCGAAGGCAACTCGTGAACACTTTAATAAAAGTATTCAAGGTCATATATATCGTACAGCAAAGGTCGGGAGCTGGATATTTACTGTCGAAGGCTTTAAAGGATTTATTCACGAATCACAAAGGAAGGTTGAGCCTCGCTTAGGAGAAAAGATTGAGGGCAGGATTATTGATGTTAAACCGGATGGCACGATTAACGTGTCCATGATTCCTAGAAAGCATGAAGCATTGGATGAGGATGCAAATGTCATCTATGAATACTTAATGTCAAGAAATGGGGCAATGCCTTATGGTGATAAGAGTATGCCAGAGGATATTGAGGAGCGGTTCCATATGAGCAAAGGGGCATTTAAGCGCGCGTTAGGAAGGCTAATCAAGGATGGAAAGGTCTACCAGGAGGAAGGATGGACCTACAGCAAAAATAAATAAAAGAAACGATAATTTTAAAAAAAATTAAAGGTGCCAGGCATACAACTCTGGCACCTTTTGATTTTATCGCGGGTTAACGGACAGCAAGACCCCCACTTTTAGAATTAGAGAATTCGAAGAAGGTAATTGGGGGGATCTACTGCCGGTAAACGCCCGATTGGTTCAACTAATTATCAGTGGGGGATGAAGCCGACTAAATACGCCAGTTCTTTAGGCAACGTCAGCACTAGCACATCCTGTGCGTTAAAAAACCCCCACTGAAGGAAGTTTCACTTTATAAGTGATCTGTTTTCTTAGAATATTGATGCTTACCTGCCTTGCGATTTTTCTCACGCATCATATTTTTTTCATGACGAAGGGCATTATTGTCTTTAGCCTTCTTATCATTGTCAGAAGTATGCGGCATAAAAATACTCCTTTCTATGGTGGCTTCATTAATATTGTTAGCCTCCATTGAAAGGAGTATGTACTTTTCTAAAAAACCTAATATATTTATTCCTGAGGCAATTTGTTTAGAAAGAAAAATGAAATGGTGCTTGGGCCTGTATGTGAACCTATGGCTGCTCCAATGGAAGAAATAAATATTTGATCTGTAGAGAATTCCTCAGATATTAATCTCTTCATTTCTAATGCAGTTTCTTCATCATCTGCATGGCTTATGCCAATGATTTGCTTATCCAATTTTGAACCGCGTTCATGCATAATATCGATTACTCGACGAAGTAATTTTTTTCTTCCACGGATCTTTTCAATTGGTATTAGCTTCCCGTCTTCGACATTTAATAATGGTTTAATATTTAATAATCCACCCAAAAATGCTGAGGCTTTTGATACTCTTCCGCCTTTGGCTAAATATTCCAAATCCTCAACAGTAAATAGGTGCTCCATATGTTGACATCTAAAGGTAGCATCCCGAATAATTTCTTCCTTTGAAGCATTTTCTTTTGCTAGGCGAGCTGCTTCCAAGACAACGAGTCCACATCCAAGAGATGCACATTTGCTGTCAATGATCGTTAAGTCAAGGTCAGGGTACTTTTCCTTAATTTGTTCACGAACCATAACGGCTGTTTGATAAGTACCTGAGAGCTGTGAGGAGAAGGCTATGTAAATTCCTTGTTGATTCTTTTCAGCCAGCTCCGTAAATTTCTCCTCAAATGCGAGTGGAGAAGCTTGGGAAGTTTTGGGCATCTGTCCATTACGGATGGCTTTATATACAGTATTTGGTTCAATCGTTATTAAATCCTCATATTCCTGATCATTTAAGTGGACCCTCAATGGAATCATCGTGACATCATTTTCGTTTAAAACATTTAAAGGTAAATCGCACGCACTATCTGCTAGGATTTTTACTGACATTTTATCCCACCTGCTTTCGAGCAATATTATCTTAAGTTTATTAAAATTTAGGTGAAATTACAATTAATTGTATTGAAAATAAGCAATTTAGGGAAAAGTAAGTGCCTGTAGGGGTGAGTCTACCATGATATTATTGCATACTAAAAAGTTAATTGTTGTGATAATCGGTGCTTTTCTTAATGCAATAGCAATGAACCTTTTTTTAATTCCAGCAAAAGTTTATTCGAGTGGATTTACAGGGTTGGCCCAATTACTCTCGAATATTTTTCACGGAGCAATATCAACAGGAATACTACTGTTTTTATTGAACATTCCTGTTACCATTCTTGGCTGGATGAAGGTAGGGAAATCCTTTACCTTATATAGTTTTCTTAGTGTTGTTTTCATGTCATTTTTTTTAGAAATTTTACCTATTTATGCGGTTTCAAATGATATTTTTCTAAATGCTGTATTTGGTGGTGTAATTCTAGCGGTAGGTGTAGGTCTAACATTAAGATGGGGAGCATCAACTGGTGGAATGGATATAATCGCAATGGTGCTGTCTCGAATGAAGGATCGACCGGTAGGAACGTATTTCTTTACGTTAAATGCAATTATCATTATTACGGCAGGTTATTTATATGGTTGGGAAAAGGCACTATATACACTAGTTGCATTATATGCCTCTACACGTGTAATTGATGCGATTCATACTAGACACGAAAAGCTAACGGTGATGATTGTAACGAAAATGGCAGAGGAACTAAAAGCTGCGATTCATTCTAAGCTAGTCAGAGGAATTACGACCATCCCAGCAAAGGGCGCATATACCAATGAAAACAAGGATATGATGATGATTGTTATAACCCGTTATGAATTATTTGATCTTGAGCGATTAATCAAAGAGGTAGATCCCAGCGCTTTTACAAATGTCGTTCAGACAACTGCAGTTTTTGGCTTTTTCCGCAGAGATTAGTAATTAATAGAAAATAGGATAAACTCCTTAATAGGGTTCCTTCATAAAACGTGAGTACCAAAAAAAGTCTTCTTATGGCGAAATTACATCATTGGAGGTTTTTATGAAAAAAATACTCGGATTACTACTTGCTTTCATTCTAATGCTCCCTATTTCAGGCTTTGCTAATGAAGCAAAAAACGAGTTAAGCTTTGAATTTTTTGTTGAGCCTGTTATTGGGATTGACCAAACAGCTTTTGAGATTGTATTAAAGAATAGTGGGACTCTCCCCATAAGGTTTGAATTTCCTTCCTCTCAAAAATATGAACTAAAAGTCATTGATACAAAAGGAAAAGAGGTTTATGTTTACTCAAAAGATCAGTCATTCCTTCAAGGAATTCAGGCAATTTCTCTAAATCCAAATGAAGAAAAAAGATGGAAGGAAGTTTGGAATAATCAGATCGCCGGAAATCGAGTACAGGAAGGACAATATAAAGTTAAAGGTATTCTGAAATCTACAAAAAGAAACCATATAAATACCTTACCTGTTGAATTTGAATCAACGATGTTTATTCCAAAATCAGATGCAAACTTTCAAAATATTAAGGTTACAGGAAGAAAAGGAAGGTATCAAGTAAAAGGTGAGGCACGTCCACGTCTGGGAGAATTCTATTATACGGTTGAGGATGGTCATAATGAGCAAATTAAAGAAACAAAGGTTCAAACTGGAAGTAGATTTCCACAATGGAACCCATTTCAATTAGATATTTCAATTCCTGAAAAGAACCTACCGAAAAATGGAACACTAATCTTGAATCTCTATGAACGTGATACGAATGGGACAACCATACAAAGCACACCAGTGGTATTGGAACAATTTCATGAAGAAGGATAGAAAAAACAGGAGGGCTATTGCCTTCCTGTTTTCGTGGTGACTGGCACCTCTTTTAACTTAGGTTTACAATTGGTCAAGCTCGTTCTGCAGTTGCTGAAGCTGTTCTTTTTCGGCCATTGACGTATTCGCATAAGCTGAAGAAAGGGCATTTTTGGCTGTTTCAATTGCAGCATATTGCTCGCTTGGATCCGCAGTTTTTGCGAGCCCTACAGCTACCTTTGCTTCGCGTAATAAACGGTTGGTCACGTTATATTCCCCCTAATGAGGAATCTCTAGTATTAGCCATCTTTTGTGCTTCAGCTTCTGCGTAGGTGGTATGATATGGGATACGGTCAGCATGCTTTGTTACGGAATCTACTCCTTGTTGAACAAAGCGTTTTGATTTATTACGTTTACCCATGTTGAATCCCTCCATTTTTTGAATCGAGCTTGATTGAAACAACATACCATTGCTGTTTCATTAGTAGTATGCGCTGAATTCAAGGATATAATAGGAGAAAAAATAGGCTGGATAACAATTTTTTTTGATGCATTCAAAGTAATATTTAAGTCTGCTTAGAGAGCATTTAAGTTCAATAAGTCGTTCAAATATACTCCGACCCCATCCTCCTCATTGGTTAGTGTTACGCCTTTTGCAATATTCTTTAGTGGCTCGATAGCATTTCCCATAGCAATCCCATGCCCAGCATAATCGATCATTTCTAAATCATTATCTTCATCACCAAAGGCAATTATTCTTTGTGAGGGGATTTGATAATAATCTGCTGCCTTTTTTAAGCCCTCTGCTTTGTTTAATCCAGAACGTATAATTTCGATGACGTGAAATGGTGCCGCCCAGCTTCTTTGGTCGATTACTTCTGCGTGAACATCAGCTAAATGATTGCGGATATTTTTGATTTCATCTTCATCTGTGTGAATCAACATACTTGTTGGTGAATCATTTAGTGATTTTCTTAAATCCCCTGTTGTTACATTCGGTTTTCCTAGGCTAAAAATATCAATGAGCTTTTCATCATGGTAATGGAAAAAAACATCATCCATAATTTCAGCGATAATGTTATGAAAGGAAAATGTCAGACATGCCTCAACTATATCCTTTGCTACTTTCATATCAAGTGGAGAGTGATAAATACCAAAGTGGTGGTCCGTTGGATGGTGGACAAATGCTCCATTGAAATTTACAATCGGTGTATCCAGTTTCAATTCCCGGTAATACATTTCACTTGAGCGAAAGGGTCTACCGGTAGCAATCATCACGATATGGCCCTCTTCTCGTGCTTTTTCCAAAACTCTCTTTGTATTTGGTGAAATCACTTTTTTATTTGTTAGTAATGTACCATCTAAATCTAAAGCGATTAAATGCTTTTCTGGCATGATATCTCCTCTTTCTGTTAAGATACAATAATAAATAATTATATAAGTATACATTCTTTAGTTTTATAATGCGTATTAATTTGATAAAGGCTTGCTTTATTATATATTTACTATGGTAACAATTTTACTATCCTTATGTAAAATTTCTGTTATGAAATTATTTAGGAGGCTTTCATTTGGTTGTCGTTGAGAAGAAATATATAGAGCAAATACCAGTACTACATATCGTTAAGAAAGATCAAATTGATAAAGAGCTCCCTTTTATTATTTTTAACCATGGCTTTACGAGCGCTAAGGAGCATAATTTACATTACGCCTATTTACTAGCTGAAAAAGGCTTCCGCGTTGCATTGCCAGAGGCTTTGTTCCATGGAGAAAGAGGGAAAGAAGATTTCCGTGAACATGAGTTAAATTTTCATTTTTGGGAAATTGTAATAAGAACCATAAAGGAAATGAAAATCATTAAGGATTATTTTGCAAAGCTTCATCTCATAGATATTAATCGAATCGGGGCTGTTGGTACATCAATGGGTGCCATTGTGACCCTTGGTGCATTAACACAATATCCATGGATCAAAGCGGCAGTAAGCCTAATGGGGTTGGCCAATTATGAGCAGTACGCAAGGTTACAAATCGATGAAATGAAAAAACGAAACTTTCAGATCCCGTTAAAAGAAACTGAAGTAATAGAGCTTATTGATGGTCTTCGTGCCTATGATTTAAGTCTCCAACCAGAAAAGTTAGGAGCTCGTCCGTTATTGTTTTGGCATGGGAAAAGAGATCCCCTTGTGCCATATGCATACAGCTATGATTTTTATCAATCGATTAAACATTATTATGAAGATTTTCCTGAAAAACTTCATTTTATTTCAGACGAAAAAGCTGGACATAAGGTTTCCAGAGAAGGTGTCTTAAAGACAGTAGAGTGGTTTGAAACATATTTAAAGTAAATGTACGCAAACTTTGATAAAATATGAGTATGAAACGTAATAATAATCAGGTGACTTTGTTATTAATATAAGGTTAAACCTTGAAGATAGGAGAGTATTCAATGGATCAAGATTTAAAGGATAATATTATGGGTGCTCTAGAATTAGTGGTAGACCCTGAGCTAGGAATAGATATTGTCAATTTAGGCTTAGTATACGATGTCAAAATGGATGAAGACGGCATTGTTACAATAGATATGACGTTAACTTCTATGGGATGTCCCTTAGCCGGTACCATTGTTGAACAGGTTAAGGCTGTTCTTGCAGATATTCCAGAAGTGAAAGGAACCGAGGTCAATATTGTTTGGAATCCACCATGGACAAAGGATAGAATGTCAAGATATGCTAAAATAGCTTTAGGAATAAGATAAAAAATCAGGTGATTTCATTGAAAAACAAAGTGATTTTACTAAGCTCGAATGTATTAGGTAAGGGTGACGAAGAGCTAGGGCAAAACCTGTTAGAAACCTTTTTTACCATCCTTAAACAACGGGAAGAATTACCTGCTGCTATTTTTTGTGTGAACAGTGGAGTTCTGGCACTTACGAATGACTCTTTAACCTCACTTCACTTAAAAGAAATAGAAGCTAAAGGGGTAGACGTTCTCGCATGTAAAACTTGTGTGGACTTTTATCAGATTGAGGAAAAGCTTGTTGCTGGGAAAATTAGCAGCATGGCAAAATTTATTGAACTTGCAGAAAAATATGAAGTGATGACAATTGCTTAAACGATAATACTTAAGTAAAAAGTGGCTTGATTCAACAGTTATTCATGGAGGTTGGGGCTAACCCTTTCGATTAATGATACGGAAGTATGCCCTAGGGCAAAAGCTATTTCGAAAAATTTAATAATGCTTTGAACATGTGGGACAGGTATTCTGTCAGGTTTATATGTTGTTAGGCTCTTTGAGATCCGAATTTTTCAAGATTCGGGTCTTTTTTTCGTCATGGAACTGTTTACTAGGAATGGGAACGACTCCAATAGGAAGGGAAGTTAAAGAATTCTGAAGGAATAGGTATCGTTTCCAATTTCCCATTTTCATAAGATGAGAACGAGAATGGGAATAGCAGGCGATATTTTTCCCAGTTGTTTCAAAGGATAATGAAAATATGAAAAAGATAATGGTTTTAAAATAGGTTGCATCACTTTTTAGTATCTCTTCGAAACTGGTTTAGATTGTAATACTAAAAAACACTTATAACATCAAACGAATAGGAATTTTCTGATTATGCTAGTAAAATAGTCACGCAATTTGATATAATACTTGAGGGAAATTATAGAAATGGAAAAAAATGAAAATGGGGCTATTTGAATGAATCCGGATATTTTCCAATACATTGTTATTATTTCAATCTCAGGTGTTTTATCAATCCTTTTATCCATTTATGCATATGTTAAGAGGAATACCTTTACTGGTAATATAAAGGTATTTATTTGGATGTCATGTTTTTCTGCTATTTACTCAATCGGACATGCTTTGGAGTTATCTAGCGGTTCATTAAAGGAGATTAGCTTTTGGGTAAAGGTACAATATATTGGCATGCCATTTATTGCTCCAAGCAGTCTTGTACTAATTATGTATTATGTTGGCTTAGAGCGATTACTAAACCTTAGAATGAAGCTTCTGATTTTCACCATCCCTCTAATAACCCTTTTGCTAGTTATGACAAATGACCTACATCACTTTTATTATCGTTCACTATATTTACGTCCTAATGAAGATACACCATTAGTCGACATCATTGCTGGGCCTTGGTATATAGTCAATTCCAATTATACATTTGGTTGTATAATCCTTAGCATTGCTCTTCTATTTTGGCATTGGAAAAGGACGAAATCCATCTATTGGAAGCAAATTGTTGTTTTGATATTAGGAGAATTTTTACCAATGGTTTTTTCATTCCTATATTTAATGGGCTTGTCACCATATGGGATGGATCCAGTACCTATTGTCATGTGCTTTACCTCATTACTTTATATTTGGGCAATTAAATCAACATATTTATTGGTATTAACCCCAATAGCAAGAGAACGAGTTTTTGAAAATATGAGAGATGGCGTGCTCGTTATTAACAATATAAATTTACTCGTGGATTACAATAATGCTGCAAAAGAAATTATCAAGGAATTAGATAATTCCAGTATTGGAGCTAGGCTTGAAAATATGTTGATATGTCCAAGTTGTCAAAACATATTGATGAAAAAAGTTAATTCAGATAAGGAAGAGGAATTTGACTATCTTAATGAGATGGATAATAAATACTATCAAATTAGAATAGACCCCATTCGGAGAGGCAATCAAGAGATAGTTGGAAAAACTATTGTCATACGAGACATAACAGAAAAGAAATGTCTTGAAAATAAGTTAAAGAGAATGGCCTATATAGATGGAATGACAAAAATCTATAATCGTTCCTTTTTTCTAGAAAAAAGCCAAAAGCAAATGGAACTAGCAAAAAAATTGAACCAACCAATATCCTTTTGTCTTTTTGATATTGATTATTTTAAAAAAGTAAATGACGAGTACGGACATTCTATTGGGGATTTAGCTATTTGTCATGTAGTATCTATATGTAAAAAACATCTCCTTCCTGAAAATATTATGGGGCGCTATGGTGGGGAGGAATTTATTATTTGTTTTCCAGGTATTGATCTTATCGAGGCTGGGAGAAAAATAGAAGAAATAAGAAAAGAATTTGCAATCAACCCCTTAGAAACGGAAAAGGGATCAATCTATGTAACTGCTAGCTTCGGAATTGTTCAACTGAATGATCGTTTTAATACGTTAGAGCTCCTATTACAGGAGTCAGATCGTGCTTTATATTCTGCAAAAGAATGTGGTAGAAATTCTGTTCATCTGTCCTTTGGAGATGAGATCGTCCCCTTTCCAGCAACAGTATCCATAAATTAATTTTGAATTTGAATGAAGGAAATGTGAGGTACTTCACTTATTCATTATCGAAAGTTCTTTATAATACAAAAGAGTTCAGATGCTTTTCGAAATGAATAAGGAGGCGCTACCGATGGTTTATGGTAGAGATTTTAATAAGGATCCCTTTATTGTCATTTGGGAGCTAACAAGGGCGTGTCAGCTTAAATGTCTGCATTGCAGAGCAGAAGCGCAGTATAAAAGAGACCCAAGAGAATTAACCTTTGAAGAAGGAATTAGATTAATTGATCAAATATACGAAATGAATAATCCTATGCTCGTTTTTACGGGTGGAGATCCATTAATGAGAGAAGATGTATTTGATATTGCCGAATATGCTGTTAAAAAAGGGGTTCGTGTATCGATGACACCTAGTGCTACCCCAAATGTAACGAAAGAGGCAATTGAAAAAGCAAAAGAGGTCGGGCTCTCCAGATGGGCATTTAGCCTCGATGGACATAATGCAGAAATCCATGATTATTTCAGAGGAACTCCAGGATCCTTTGATTTAACTATGGAAAGGATTAAGTACTTGCATGAGCTTGATATTCCAATTCAGATTAATACAGTTATTTCAAGGTACAATATTGAGTATTTAGATGAAATGGCAAAATTAATTGAGGAGCTAGATTGTGTGTTATGGAGTGTCTTCTTCCTCGTTCCTACAGGAAGAGCACAGGATAAGGATATGATTTCACCTGTCGAACATGAGCAGGTCTTTACATGGTTATATCAATTAAGTAAACGTGTTTCCTTCGATATTAAAACAACAGCTGCTCAGCATTATCGGAGAGTGGTCATACAAAATAAGATGAGGGAAGCTAAAGGTCAAACAGAAGAGATTCAATATCTTGATGCTTTGACAAGCAAAGGGTTAACGGGATCCATTGATGGCTTAGGAAGGGCACCAAAAGGGGTCAATGATGGAAATGGATTTGTTTTTATCTCTCATATTGGAGATGTATATCCGAGTGGATTGCTTCCTCTAAAAGCAGGAAATGTTAAAGAAACCCCTCTTGCTGAGATTTATCGTGAATCCCCTATTTTCAAAAGCCTGCGTAATCCTGATATGTATAAAGGAAAATGTGGAAAATGTGAGTTTCGATATGTTTGTGGTGGATCGAGGTCACGTGCCTATGCGATGACAGGAGACTATCTAGAAAGTGAACCATTCTGTGTGTATATACCAAAGGAATTGAGGAAAAAGAATTCTGGAAATGAATAAATGGAGGCATTATGCTGCCTCCATTTTATAATAATCCAGAGAATACGGTACATTGCTGAAGAAAGATTTGGTTTATAATAAATAAATTATTCGATGCTACAATAAACTGCAGGACAGTTTTCACATCCAATTTCATCCCTTAAGAATTGAAGATTATGAATGGTAATTTTCCCTTTATTAAAGGATACAATCCCATCGCGCTTTAGCTCATTTAACATTCGATTGACACTTTCTCTAGAAGTGCCACAGAAGTTAGCAAGCTCCTGGTTCGTTAAAGGGAGGTCGATGAATATTCCGTCAGATTTCTCAATGCCATAACTATTTGTCATTCGTATAAGGGTCGAATATAACGCCCCTTTTTTTCCATTGAGAACTAAATCTCGAAACTTTGTCTGAGTTTTTCGGAAATGGTCACTCATCCATTTCATAAATTCAAAGGCTAATGTACTATTTTGAAAGATTTCCTTTTCAATGACCTCTTTCCTGATAGCTGCTATTTCTCCGTCTTCAACGACAAGAGCACTTAGGAGATATTTAGGGGAGCTTGTAAAAAGCGTCAATTCACCACAAATATCATTATCACCACATATTCGTAAAGTAAGCTCGCGACCATCCGATGTGATTTTGCTTATTTGAACTTTTCCTGAGAGTACTAAATAGAGCTCTTCAGCGTTCATACCTTCCTGAAATAAAAATTGGCCTTTTTCGACTTTGATTGTCCTGTCGGCAAACCGTAGCAATTCTTTAATCTCTATTGATTGTGTTGGTTTCATCTCAGTAGTCATTTCATTGCCACCCTCATTTCTTAAATCCTTTCATGCCAATTCCATTATAATAACATATATAAATCTTACGGTTAATAGGTTGTAAGTATAAGTAAACAATAATATAGTTATTATAACTCTTTTCCTTGTGATAATAGTGGAAAAATATATGGAAACTTTGAATACTTTTTGAATCTTGATGGTAAGCTCAAGAAATAATAATTGGAATAATAGGGCCTTTTTAATACTATCTGTATAGTAATAATTTTTTGTGTTATCATAGTAAAATATTTTTTTATTAATTTTTTCAGGAAAAGAAAAACCTACTCTACAGTGGAGTTGACTCATATGAAAGAAAACCTGATATCTGATACATTGGACCGCCCTTTAAGGGATTTAAGAATTTCTGTTATCGATCGCTGCAATTTTCGCTGTCAATATTGTATGCCTGCAGAAATTTATGGACCTGACTTTGCTTTTTTACCAAAAAGTGAATTACTAACCTATGAAGAATTAGAACGTGTAGCTACCATTTTTGTTTATCTTGGTGTCGAAAAAATTCGTCTAACTGGTGGGGAACCATTATTACGAAATGATCTTCCTGTATTAGTCAATAAACTTGCAAAAATAGAAAATTTACGTGATATTGGACTAACTACCAATGGTATCTTCCTCAAAAAGCAAGCAAAAAACTTAAAAGAAGCCGGTCTAAAAAGAGTGAATGTTAGTCTTGATAGCTTGAATGATGATCTATTTGGAAAAATAAATGGACGAAATATTGGTGTTAAGCCCGTTCTTGAAGGAATTGATGCTGCTAGGAATGTAGGCTTAGGGGTAAAAATTAACATGGTAATTAAAAAGGGTTTGAATGAATCTGAAATAGTATCGATGGCCGATTATTGTAAGGCTAATCATATTCAGCTCCGCTTTATTGAATATATGGATGTTGGGAATACCAATGGATGGCGTATGAATGAAGTCATTACAAAAAAAGAAATATATCAAATTTTGAAAGAGCATTACTTATTAGAACCTGTCGATCCCGATTATTTTGGTGAAGTGGCAAAAAGGTATCGCTATCAAGATACCAACGATGAAGTTGGTTTTATTACATCAGTTTCCGAGTCATTTTGCTCCAGTTGTACACGGGCTAGATTATCAGCCGATGGAATTTTATATACTTGTCTATTTAATGGAAATGGCCATAATCTTAAAGGTCTAATAAGAAGCGGAGCCTCGGATAGTGAGATGGCAAAATGGATAGCAGATATTTGGACTATGCGTAAGGATCGCTATTCAGATGAACGGACAATAGAAACAGCTCTAAATCGAAAGAAAATAGAGATGTCCTATATTGGTGGGTAATCCACTTGTTTAGGTTAATTTTATATAATAGAAATTAAAAAAAGCTGCGAAATCAAACATCCGCAGCTTTTTTATTTACAAGCTTATGCTTATTTCCCAATATATCTTGGGAAAAGAATATTGTTTTCTAAATGAACATGGTCAAAGGTATGAGATTCAAGTCCCTCTAAGCGGCTATACACCAAGCGATATGTTCCACATGCATCAAAAGGTAACAGATAATCAGAAGTAATTTCTCTGAGCTCTCTTAAGATATTCCCCGCATGGTCATGTTCCTTTTCTAACTCGATAATTTCATTGATGATTTCTTCACGATTTTCAACATTTTGTTCATCAAGCTTTAATAGCATTGGGAATACCGAAGCTTCTTCCTTCGCTGTATGCTCCAAAAGCTCTTTCTTTAGTTCATAAAATAATTCGTGTACTTTTAATAGCTCTGGATGGCGATCACCATGAACCTTCGAAACCTTTGTAACATAGGGGCTTAGGTTAGCTAACTCTTCTTCTAAAGAGCGGTGATAGTGGTTTTTTATATGTTCGATGATGACATCTGATTTCGAATTGGTCCAAACCTCAATATCCTCTTTAGAATTTTCGTTTGAAATATAGAGTTCTTCCAACTGTTTCATTAGCTCATCTATGCTAATGGACTTTTCAGAGGCTGCCTCAAGCAACGGAATATTTCCACCACAGCAAAAATCAATTCTATATTTTTTAAATAAATCACTTGATTTAGGTAACTCATTAACAATGTCTCTTACTAAAGATGTTTCAGAGAAAGGAATTTTCATAATCTAGTCTCCTTTTTATTTTTCTATAGCATCATCATAAAGGTTTTGTAAGCAAAAGTTTGTGATTCTGGTCACATTTTATTAAGGAATTGCAAAAGATGACGATACTTGTAATATAATGATGTTCATTATGAAAAAGATGAAATATAATTATATTGTTGCGGATTTTTTATAAGGTGGAATGATTATGTTTATTAAAAAGAAGAAATCATTAATAGATGAACAAACTCAGCTTTTAGAAGAAAACGCTCGTTTAAAATCGGAGTTGGCTCAAAAGGCTGTAGAAACAAAGGACTTCATGGATAAGTTACAGGAAGAATTACTAACCACAATTGATCAGCATGAAAAAGTAAATGGTCAGCACGGAGAAATGGCCAATTTAGTGGCTATGATAAAAGCTCATTTTGAAAAGGCTAGCTCCCAGGTTGAAGACTCCTCTGAAAAGGCAAAAGAGATGCGTGATAAAGGAACTAAGCTCATTCAAGCAGCTGAAATTATGGGAGTTAGAGGTCAGGAAGGTCAAACAATTGTAAGCAATATGGAGAACCTTATTGAAAAGTTAGGGCAGGAAATGCAGCAAAATCTAGAAGCTATCAAAATGGTTGGTCAACGTTCAAAGGAAATCGATGAAATTGTTTTTATGATAAAAGGAATTGCTGAACAAACCAATTTATTAGCTTTAAATGCTTCTATTGAGGCAGCTAGAGCTGGGGAATATGGAAAAGGTTTTTCTGTTGTTGCCGAAGAGGTTCGAAAGCTAGCTGAGGAAACTGCTTCTAGTTCTCAAGGAATCATGGAACTGACTCAAAGCTTTCAAAAGGATATCGAAGCAGCAGTTACAAATTCAAACGAACTTTTTAGTTTGGTACAATCAGGAATGAATTTAGGAAAACAAACCACATCAAAAATATCTGAAATTGAGGAAATTATTAAAGAAGTACATGACCAAGTTCAGAGTGTGCAGTCTTTGATTAGGGATCAAAATGGTTCATGTAATAATGCATTAAATGAAATGAGAAATACCGGAGTTATTTTTGACGAAGTGAATCAATTAATTACAAATCATATTGAGGCTGCAGAAATCGTCGATAGAAAGCTAGAAAATGGGGTTTCACAATTAAAAGACCGTGAAGTTGAAAACCTCCACTAATTACAATAGATCTAATCAGAGGCTGTCTTAAATGTAACATAGCACCTATATATTGGTGCTCAGCTACATTTGAGACAGCCATTTTTGTCTTTTTAACCTTCTATCTAGTAAAATCAAGAAGTATACACTAAACAGAAAAGGCTCTAAAATTTTTCAAGTATATTATGTATATGGTAAATTGCGGAACATTGTAAGAAAGTTAAAGTACATAAGGGAGATGATATTAAATGGTCGAAAAAAGGAATCCGATTCCGATAGGAGAAGCGGTTCAAAAAATAATGGAGGTAGCGATTAAAGGTGAAACAGAATTGGTACCAATAAGTGACAGCTATGATCGTTTTCTTTCAAAGGATATCACCGCAACTAATGACGTGCCCCCTTTTGATCGATCTCCCTATGATGGATTCGCTGTAAGGGCAATCGATACGGCAAATGCCTCGCAAACCAATCCAATAAGGCTTGAGGTAATAGACACCATTGGGGCAGGGTTTGTTACAGAAAAACAAGTGAATGATAATCAAGCTGTACGAATCATGACAGGCGCTATGCTACCTGATGAATGTGATGCGGTTGTCATGCTTGAACTAGTGAAGGAAGAAGAGTTTAATGGCAAAAACTATATTAGAATAAATAGGTCTTATCAAAAGGGGGAAAATGTCTCCTTCCGTGGGGAAGATGCAAAGGAAGGGCAGATACTTATACCAAAAGGAACCCAAATAAACCCTGGTGTTCAGGCGCTCCTTGCTACATTTGGGTACGAACAGGTCCCTGTAGCAAAGAAGCCGGTGATTGGACTTTTTGCAACAGGAACCGAGCTTTTAGAGGTAGGGGACCCACTCATCCCCGGAAAAATTAGAAATAGTAACTCTCACATGATATGTGCTCAAATTGAACGGGCTGGAGGAAAGGCTATATATTTTGGAAAGCTTCCAGATGACATGGATGTTTGCTTTGAGGCTATCAAAGACGCTGTTGAAAAGGTTGACCTGCTAATAACTACAGGCGGGGGATCTGTTGGAGACTTTGATTATTTACCAGCTATTTATGAAAAACTAGGAGCTCAAGTTTTGTTTAACAAGGTCAGAATGCGGCCAGGTAGCGTCACAACCGTAGCGGCTTATCATGGGAAGCACCTCTTTGGATTATCTGGTAACCCATCNTATCTGTTGGAGACTTTGATTATTTACCAGCTATTTATGAAAAACTAGGAGCTCAAGTTTTGTTTAACAAGGTCAGAATGCGGCCAGGTAGCGTCACAACCGTAGCGGCTTATCATGGGAAGCACCTCTTTGGATTATCTGGTAACCCATCCGCATGCTATGTAGGGTTTGAACTATTTGCAAGACCTGTTATTCGTAAGCTGCTATTTTCACCAAGACCTCATTTAAAAAAAGAAAAGGCGATCCTTGTCGAAGATTTTCCAAAGGCAAATCCATTTACCCGATTAGTGAGGGGAAGGCTCTCAATTCGGGAGGGCCATTTGGAAGCCTCTCCAACAGGGGTAGATAAATCAAATATTGTGACGAGCTTAGCAGCAGCTAATTGTTTTATCGTACTACCAGGTGGAACAAGAGGTTATCGTTGTGGTGATGAGGTGGAGATTTTTCTAATTGAGGACCAGGAAGGCAATGAATGGCCATGGTAATACCAGTAATGATGCAATTTGTCGGTTATCAAAATAGCGGGAAAACAACCTTTGTTAATCATATTATTCAGGAGCTTTCTGGAAAAGGCTTAAAGACCATAACCATTAAGCACCATGGCCATGGAGGGAAACCAAGTGTAGTAGAGGATAAAGACTCCTTTCAGACTATTCAAGCAGGTGCAATGGCAGCCTTGGTAGAGGGGGATGGAAGGATGCTTATCCAAGTAGAGTCTATTCCATTCTCATTAAATGAAAAAATTAGGCTACTTTCTCAATTTAGTCCGGATTTCATTCTTATTGAAGGATATAAAAATGAGAATCTCGATAAGGTAGTTTTTTTGAAAAGGTATGATGATTTTCAAATGCTAAAGGATTTGCCTCATGTTAAAGCATTCTTTTGCTGGGACCAAAGGGATTTAACATTAATCCAAAGAAATACTCCTTTACCTTGTTTTCAAATAGATGAAGAGAAAGGGAAAAGGTGGCTCATAGATCGATTGTTAAGTCAACGTCAATCCGATGAACTATAACGATAGTCACAAAATATAAAGATTATGTTCGAAATTTCGATAAAAAAAGTTAAAAAAATTGTCATAAATGTAACTTTAGTCACTGCAATCATTTCCAATTTAAGATTAAATGAAGTAGGGGATTTATGTTTGAAAAAATAGATGGAAGAGTTGAAGGAGATGGAAATATTTCAAACGCTGTTGTGGATTGTCTATCCCTATATAGTTTTTGCTGTTTTTGGGATGGGGGTAGTCTGGCAGAATGATGTCGAGGAAGTACAAGCTCAACAGAATCAGCTAGTCATTCACGAAAGATTAATTAATCGAGTGGTTGTAGGATTAATGGGTCTAAGTGTATTAACTGGTTTAGCCGTTGTTTATTATACGAGAATAAATAATGAGCCAAGAATGATCTTTGATTGGGTAATGAGTGTACTTCGTCTTCATCCAGATACTGATATCATAAGAAATATTTCCTTCCTTTCTCGCGTGCATTTTGTAATATTATTAACATCTATACTGTTGATATCATTTACCAACTATTTACCGTATTTATTAAAACCGTATCTTCTTTTCCGAAGAAAAGTGATTACAAGAAAAAATATTTAAAGTGGCTGTCCGATAAGATCATGGAAACTTATCGGACAGCCATTTTTCATTGTATTAGATTTTGAAAAGGGCTGTGTTAAACTTTTATAAGAAGTAGAAATTGTGATGTGCCTCACATTCCCGAAATTCAACATAAAGTAATATTTAACATAGGAGGAGTGATGACGATGAATTTATTCTTGCCTAAACAACATGGTGCGTGGGCAATGTTAATCATACCATTCTGGTTAGGGGTTGTTACGACAGGCTTTATGTGGCAGCATATTCCGTTTTTCCTTGGCTGGCTATTTTTATATTTAGCAACCTATCCGATGCTGTTACTTTTTAAAAAGAAAAGAAAGCCAGAATATAAAAAGTGGACAATCATTTACATAATTCCTGCAATTATTTTATTAATGATTCCTTTATTTACAAGGCCCTCTATCATTATCTTCGGCGTAGCAATGCTACCGTTTTTCCTTATTAATGCCTATTTTTCAAGGATTAATAAAGAACGTGCTCTCATTAATGATTTTAGTGCAATATTTGTATTTTGTCTTGCAGGATTAGCGAGTAGTTATCTTGTTAAAGGTCAAATTCTTCACGATGAGATCCTTGCTTTCATCGCTTCTTATGTGTTTTTTATAGGAAGTACCTTTTATGTGAAGACAATGATTCGAGAGAAGAAAAATTTATTTTTTAAAAAGCTCTCTTGGATTTATCATATTTTAGTTATTATTGCATGGATGGTTTTAGGTTACTGGGTAATAGCAATCGCATTCCTATCAAGCTTGTATCGTGCGATCTTTTTCTATGGCAAACCATACTCGGTAATGAAAATTGGAGTCTTAGAAATCGCGAATTCAGTTGTCTTTTTTATCATTATGATTATTGCTTTATTATAAAAATAGGAGTGAGAACGAATTGTTCTCACTCCTTATTTATGTTTATGGAATTAACAGGGCAATTCTGTCTATATTAATCAATATTACAAATATCGACAGGGCAATTTTCACAGTCAATTTCTTTCTTTAGGTAGGATAAGTCATGAATAGTGATAATGCTTTTATCAATCGTCACTATTTTTTGTCTTCTCAATTCACTTAGCATCCGATTGACCACCTCACGAGAAGTTCCACAAAAATTAGCTAGCTCCTGATTGGTGATGGGAATATTTATAAGGATACCATCATCGCATTTTTCTCCATAACTGTTGCTCAAACGAATAAGGGTGGAATAAAGGGCCCCTTTTTTTCCATTTAGAACTAAATCACGAAATTTCGTTTGATTTTTCCGATATTGATGGTTTAGCCATTTCATAAATTCCAAAGATAGCTGATGATTTTCACCAAGTTTTTTTTCTAAATCCTGCCTGTCAATCACAGCCACATGACCATTTTCAATCACCTTTGCATTAAGCATATATTTCTGTGGTTGATCAAAAAGTGGTACTTCTCCTATTAAATCCCCTGCTCTACACATGCGAATCGTCAGCTCACGACCATCAGGTATCATCTTACTGATTTGGACCTTCCCGCTAAGAACAACAAAGAGCTCGTTTGCCCATTCATCCTCTTGGAATAGAAAAGTTCCTTTTTCGATTTTTTTCATATATTGAGAATGGGTTTGAAGATGTATGAAATTTGAAGAAAGTTCCTTAAATGTTTGCATAATGATTACCACCTTTTCGAGGTGTGAAATATTTCACTATCTTAGTTTAATAAAAATAATAAAAATCAGTCAACCTTATCACGATTAAAATTACTATAAATATCTTGCTTTTATTAAAAAGTTCGTATAGTTGTAAAAAAATTTATTCCGAAAAGAAAGGGCGAATTTTCTGACACTGTATACGATATTAATAAATATGTATAAAGAAATGGTGGGATATTTGTTTTAGAATAATAATGGAGCTCTAAATAAATGCAATCGTACCAAGATTTTTATCTAATTTTAAAAAATGGTTGATTTTATAAAGAGACCTTTATATACTAAAGAAATAAAATTCATAAAAATTAATATATTTGATTATTTATACATTTAAAGTAAAGGGGGAGGAGTGAATGAAAGCTTCTATAATAGGTACAACGGGTTATGGTGGAGTAGAATTGCTGCGAATTTTACACTCCCACCCTGAATTTGAAATCCATTCCGTTCATTCATCAAGTAGTGAAGACTTAATTTGGGATGAATATCCGCATTTATTCAATATTATCAATAAGAGATTAAAAGGAATTAATCCTGAAGAGATTGAAGAAGAAAGCGATATTTTATTCCTTGCAACACCATCGGGAGTATCAAGTAGGCTGATGGAGCAGTTTTCCAAAACCAATCTAAAAATTATCGATTTATCGGGTGACTTGCGATTGAGTAATCCCGAAGAATATAGATTGTGGTATAAAAAGGAGCCGACACTAAGTTCAATTGTTGAATCCTCTGTGTATGGATTATCTGAATGGAATCATGAGCAAATAAAGGATGCAAAATGGATTGCCAATCCAGGCTGCTATTCCACAGCTACATTATTAGGATTAGCTCCTGTTATTAAGGAGGATATTGTAGAGCCGAATAGCATTATCGTTGATGCAAAATCAGGGATATCAGGCGCAGGAAGATCTCCTTCCAGAACCTCCATGTATGCAGAGAATAATGAAAACTTTAAGATTTATAAGGTTAATGAACACCAGCATACACCTGAAATTGAGCAGCAGCTAAAGAAATGGAATAGTAAGGTAAGGCCCATTACCTTTAGCACTCACCTATTGCCAATTACTCGCGGAATCATGGCTACGATTTATGTCCAGCTAAAATCAGACTGGAAGACTAGTAACGTCATTGATTTATATAAACAATATTATGAAGGAAGGCATTTTGTCCGAATTAGGCCTGAAGGAAAATTTCCTTCAGTTAAAGAGGTAAATGGCTCTAATTATTGCGATATCGGACTACATGTTGATGAAAGAACAGGAAGATTAACCATAATATCAGTAATAGACAATCTAATGAAAGGTGCGGCAGGTCAGGCAGTACAGAATGCTAATCTTATGTACGGACTTGATGAGAAAACCGGATTAGAATTCATGCCGATATATCCATAAGGGGGAGAATCATGGAAGCATTATCAGAAGAATTAAAGATTAAGAAGTTAGAAGGGGGTTCGATTGTTACTCCTCGTGGATTTTCTGCGGCAGGTGTTCATGCTGGCTTACGATATGCAAAAAAGGATGTAGGGATGATTGCAAGTAATGTTCCCGCAAGTAGTGCAGCAGTATATACATTGAATACCTTCCAGGCAGCACCGATTATTGTGACAAAGGATAGTCTGGCAGCAGATGGTATGCTTCAAGGAGTAGTTGTAAACAGCGCTTGTGCCAATGCATGTACGGGTCAAAAGGGACTAATGGATGCTTATGAAATGAGAAAAAAGGCTGCCGAAAAACTAGGCATTGATGATACATTATTCGCTGTTGCATCAACAGGTGTGATTGGTGAATATTTACCATTAGATAAGATTCTAACTGGTATTGACTCATTAGAATTAAGTGAGGAGCTTCAATCTGCAGAAGATTTCCAAACGGCTATCTTAACAACAGATACGGGAATGAAAGGCTGTTGCTTTCAAGCAGACATTGATGGAGTTACTGTGTTTATGGGCGGTGCCGCAAAAGGATCTGGTATGATTCATCCAAACATGGCGACCATGCTTGGATTTATTACAACAGATGTTAATATATCACCTGCTGATCTTCAAATCGCCTTAAGACAAGTGACAAATCATACATTTAACCAAATTACTGTTGATGGTGACACTTCAACGAACGATATGGTCCTTGTTATGGCGAACGGTGAAGCAAATAATCAAACACTTACTCAAGAGCACCCTGAATGGGACACCTTCATCGAGTTATTAACCTCCACCTGCGAAAGCTTGGCTAAACAAATTGCTAAGGATGGTGAAGGAGCAACCAAATTGGTTGAAGTATTGGTTAAAGGTGCTGAAAATGATGAGGATGCAAGGAAGGTTGCAAAACAAATTGTAGGATCAAACTTAGTGAAAACAGCCATATTTGGATCAGATGCAAACTGGGGTCGAATTATTTGTGCGATTGGAAACTCACAGGCAAAAGTAAATCCTGAAAACGTAAATATTTCAATTGGACCCATTGTCATGTTGAAAAGCAGTGTGCCACAGCCATTCTCTGAAGATGATGCAAAAAATTATCTGGAAAATGAATTTATTCAAATTTTTGTAGATTTACAAAATGGAGAAGGCAAAAGTAAAGCGTGGGGCTGTGACCTTTCATATGATTATGTAAAAATAAATGCCAGTTATCGAACATAAGGTGAGATGAATGAAAAGAATATTAATAAAATGCGGAGGAAGCGTATTAGATCAATTGTCCTCGGAATTTTTTGAAAGTATAGAAGAGTTAGTGAAGAAGGGCTACCAAATTGTGTTTGTTCATGGTGGTGGTCCAGATATTAATCAAATGCTTGAGAAAATGAATGTAACACCAGTCTTTGTAAATGGCCTTCGAAAAACAGACGAAGAAACATTAAGAGTGGTGGAAATGGTTTTATCTGGGAAGACAAACCGGAAGCTAGTAGAAAAACTCACAAATAACAAGCTTCATGCAATTGGAGTAAATGGTAGTGATGCAGGTCTTTTTGAAGCTGAATATGTCAATAAAGAAGAGCTTGGATTTGTTGGAGAGATCCATTCTGTGAATGAATCCATTATTAAGTTGCTTTTAAGCAAAGGAATCATTCCGGTTATTACTCCTATTGCTTTAGCACAAGACGGTAAAAAATTAAATGTAAATGCAGATTATGCTGCTGCTGCAATCGCAAATGCGTTAAAGGTCGAGCATTGCCTGTTTGTTACTGATGTGGATGGGATTAGAATCAATGGAAAAATTCAGCCAGAAATCACAATGAAGGATATTAATCATCATATTAAATCAGGCGAAATCTACGGTGGTATGATTCCAAAGGTACAATCTGCTCTTTCAGCTTTAAAAAAGGGAGTAGAAAGTGTAATGATTGTTTCAGGGAAAAACAGGTTCTTTAGTGATCATAATTGGCAAGGGACGAAAATAATCGGAAAAGAGATGGTTATTCAATGAGTTACCTATTTCCAACATATGCAAAATGGGAAGTTGCCCCCAATTCAGCAAAAGGAACTTATTTAATAGATGAGACCGGTAAGCAGTATCTAGACTTTACTTCAGGGATAGGAGTATGTAATTTAGGTCACCAGCCTCAGGAAGTTAAGGATGAAGTGTTAAAGCAATTAGATAAATTCTGGCATGTGTCCAATCTATTCCAAATCAATCAACAGGAAACGGCAGCAAAGATTTTGGCAACTGCAGCAAATTTAGATGCTGTTTTCTTTGCAAATAGTGGGGCAGAGGCCAATGAAGCAGCAATTAAACTGGCAAGAAAGGCAACGGGGAAATCGAAAATCATCACCTTTGAAAAATCCTTTCATGGCCGTACATTTGCTACAATGGCTGCAACTGGTCAAGATAAAATTAAGCAAGGCTTTGGAACAATGTTAGAAACATTTGTTTATGTTCCATATAATGATATTACCTCTCTAGAGCAGGCAATGGATGAAAATGTGGCTGCAGTCATGCTTGAAGTTATTCAAGGTGAAGGTGGAATTAATGTAGGGAATGAAGAGTTTTTACATGAAGTAGAAAAGCTATGTAAAAAATTTCAAGCCCTTCTTATTATTGATGAAATCCAAACAGGCGTTGGTAGAACTGGGAAGCCATTTGCATTTCAACATTTTGGGTTGGATCCGGATATCATTACTGTAGCAAAAGGATTAGGAAGTGGTTTTCCAATCGGTGCTATGGTAGGTAAAGCTTATTTAAAAGAGTTTTTTGGCCCGGGAAGTCATGGCTCAACATTTGGTGGGAATCCAGTAGCTATTGCAGCTGCGATAGCGACGATGAATAAGATTTTTGATAAAGAATTCCTTGAAGAAATAAATCAAAAAAGTCAAGCATTTACCGAGGAGTTAGAAAATAGTCTACAACAGCTTCCAATTGTAAAAGAAATTAAAGGGTTAGGATTTATGATTGGAATTGATATACAGGGAGATATACCTACTCTTCTTGCTGAATTACGTGAAGAAGGACTCCTTGTTCTTTCTGCTGGAGAAAGTGTTATACGTTTGCTACCACCTTTAACAGCAAGCATTGAAGAACTGAAGGAAGGAATAAACTTAATCGCAAAGGTTTTGCAAAAGCATAGCTTGACAGCCATTTAGGCTGATATTTTTTAAAGAAAATTGTATAAAAATTAGGTGTTTAAAATAAATATACAGAATTACATGAGGTGTTGCTAAGATGGATGGCTTTTTGCACTTGGAAAGTGGGGATATATTCAAAGGAAAATGGGTAACCACTTCGCCAGCTAAAGATATCGATGGAGAGATTGTATTTTTTACGGGAATGACCGGTTATCAAGAAGTGTTAACGGACCCATCCTATAAAGACCAAATTCTTGTTTTCACGTATCCCTTAATAGGAAACTATGGAATAAATGAAGAGGATTTTGAAAGTAGCAAACCCCATGTAGCTGGTGTTGTTGTCTTTGAAGCAAATGATAATATCTCCCATTACAGGGCTAAATACTCCCTTAAGGATTATTTACAAAAATGGAATATTCCCCTTCTTGCACATATTGATACAAGGGCAGTAGTGAAAAAAATTAGAAATCAAGGATCTATGCCAGCTTCCTTATCTACAAGCAACAGCCCGAAAGAAATCAGCTTAAGTAAAGACCAAAAGGTGGAAAAGGTGTCAGAGCCTACAAGTCAATGGTTTGGAGAAAAAGGGGATTCTCATGTTGTTTTAATGGATTTTGGAAATAAGAAATCCATCTTGACATCACTATTAAAGAGAAATTGTCAAGTGACAGTGGTTCCATATGATACAAACTTTAAGGAAATTCAAAGCCTAAAGCCAGATGGGATTCTTTTATCCAATGGACCTGGAGACCCAAAGGAGCTTAAGCATGTTTTGCCAACGATTAAGAAGCTTTTGCTTCATTATCCGACACTTGGGATTTGTCTTGGTCATCAGCTGGCTGCACTAGCATTAGGGGCAGATACAAAAAAATTGTTATTCGGACATCGTGGAGCCAATCATCCTATTAAGGATCAGCTCAATCAAAGAGTATTTATGTCCTCACAAAATCACAGCTATGTGGTTGATGAGGAAAGCTTAAAAGGAACAGGTTTTAAGGTCAGGTACAAGAATCTTCATGATCAATCTATAGAAGGATTGACACATACGAACCTTCCTGTTCAAACGGTTCAGTTTCATCCGGAAGCAAACCCTGGACCAGGTGAAGGAGACTATATTTTCGATGAATTTTTAAATAAGGTAAACCAATACAGTGGGAGAGTTACACAATATGCCTAAAGATCAAAGTATTCATTCTATATTAGTAATAGGTTCAGGCCCAATTGTCATTGGTCAGGCGGCTGAATTTGATTATGCAGGTACCCAAGCATGTATTGCCCTTAAAGAAGAGGGATATAAAGTAATCCTAGTCAACAATAACCCTGCGACGATCATGACAGATAATAATTTTGCAGATCAAATATATTTTGAGCCATTAACCGTGGATGTTGTTGAAATGATTATTGAAAAAGAGCGACCAGACGGGTTACTTGCCACATTAGGTGGGCAAACTGGACTAAATTTAGCCTTTCAATTAAGCGAACAAGGAATCTTAAAAAAATATGGAGTGAAATTGCTTGGAAGTTCAATCGAATCCATCAAAAAAGGGGAGGATCGTGAAGCTTTTCGCCAATTAATGAAGGAATTGAATGAACCAGTTCCAGATAGCGAAATCGTTCATAGTCTCTCTGAAGCCATTAATTTTTCCAAAAGGGTTGATTTTCCAATTATCGTACGACCAGCCTATACATTAGGGGGAACCGGCGGAGGCATTGCTAATAATATGGAGGAGTTTTCTAGACTTGTTGAAGGGGGCTTAAAGGAAAGCCCAATTCACCAATGTTTAGTTGAAAAGAGCATCGCAGGTTTTAAAGAGATAGAATATGAAGTCATGCGGGATGCGAATAACACATGTATTACAATATGCAATATGGAAAATATCGATCCAGTAGGAATTCATACCGGGGATTCCATTGTTGTAGCGCCTTCACAAACTCTTACAGATGAAGAATATCAAATGTTAAGAACGGCATCGATAAAAATTATTTCTGCACTCGGGATTGTTGGTGGGTGTAATATTCAATTCGCTCTTGATCCTAATAGTAAAAACTACTATTTAATAGAGGTCAATCCAAGGGTAAGTCGCTCATCTGCACTAGCATCCAAAGCTACGGGTTATCCCATCGCAAGAATGGCTGCGAAGCTAGCAGTTGGCTATTCCTTATCCGAGATTATTAATCCTGTAACAGGGGATACTTATGCCAGCTTCGAACCAGCTTTAGATTATGTAGTGGTAAAAATACCAAAATGGCCATTTGATAAATTTATTGATATTGAGCGAAAACTCGGTACCCAAATGAAGGCAACTGGGGAAGTAATGGGTATGGATCAAAGCTTTGAAAGGGCATTACTAAAAGCCATTCATTCTCTTGAAATAAAATCTAATGATTTAGAGTATCCTATTTTGGCTCAATATCCAGAAGCTCAACTAATTGAGATGATGAAGGAACAAACAGATGAAAGATTCTTCATTATTTTAGAGCTAATTCGAAGAGGGATAAGTATTGAAGAAATACATGAACAAACGAAAATTGATTTGTTCTTCCTTCATTATTTTTCAAGATTAATAGAGATTGAGTCCCAAATCGCTGCTGATTCTCTTGATACAATAACGGGAGAAAGGATGCAGGTTTACAAAGAAAAAGGGTTTAGTGATCAATATATAGCATCAAAATGGAGAACGACGGAACAAAACATTCGAAATTTAAGAAAGAAACTTGGAATTATACCTGGGTATAAAATGGTTGATACATGTGCGGCTGAATTTGCTGCGCAATCTAACTATTATTATTCCTCTTATTTTGGTGAAAATGAGCAAACGCCATCAAATAAAAAGAAGGTATTGATTATCGGGAGTGGCCCGATACGAATTGGTCAGGGGATTGAGTTTGATTATTGTTCTGTTCATGGGGTTTTTGCTCTTAAAGAAGATGGAATTGAAACAATCATGATTAACAATAATCCAGAAACTGTCAGCACCGATTTCGCAACAGCAGATAAGCTCTATTTTGAACCACTCATTTGCGAAGATATATTAAATGTAATGGAAGCTGAAAAAGTGGATGAAGTCATTATACAGCTTGGTGGGCAAACAGCTATAAATTTAGCGAAGCAATTAGAGTTATTCCAAGTTAAGATACTGGGAACAAGCTCGAAAACGATTGACCTATTAGAGGATAGAGAACAGTTTTACCAATTATTGGATGATTTATCTATACCTCATTTACAAGGGGATATAGCCAATGATAAGGAAGATGTGAAGAAGGCTGCGAGTAAAATTGGCTTCCCGGTCTTAATACGGCCGTCATTTGTTATTGGTGGTCAAGGCATGGTTGTGATTCACAACCAGGAACAATTAAATCTCTTCCTTCAGAAGGATCATACGGTTTATCCAGTTCTTGTGGACCAATTCCTTTCAGCTATTGAAG
The DNA here is from genome assembly GCF_900117315.1 of Bacillus massilinigeriensis. Classification (GTDB taxonomy): domain Bacteria; phylum Bacillota; class Bacilli; order Bacillales; family Cytobacillaceae; genus Bacillus_BE; species Bacillus_BE massilionigeriensis. Next base: position 1,934,576 of record NZ_LT630337.1, on the reverse strand, counting down.
CGGAGCTTGATTTAGTTTCTGATGGAAATGAAATATTAGCTCCTGCAATTATGGAGCATATTGAAAAAACAGGAGTTCATTCTGGAGATAGTATGTCGGTATTACCAGCACATACTCTTTCAACAAAGATTCAGGATACCATGCTAACCTATGCTCGGAAAATATCTAAACATTTGAACTATAAAGGTCTTATGAATATCCAATATATCATTAATGGAAACAATGTATATATATTAGAGGTCAACCCAAGGGCAAGTCGAACAGTTCCCATTGTAAGTAAAGTAACAGGAGTACCTTTAGTACAAATTGCGACAAAAATATTGCTTGGGAAATACTTTTTGTCAAAAGATGATGAAAAAAAGAATTTATTGTCAATTCCTTTTTCATGTGTGAAGTACCCAGTATTTTCAAATTATGCTTTAAAAGGTCTTGATTCAAAGGTAGGGCCAGAAATGAAATCTACTGGTGAAGGAATTTGTCTCGGAAAAACATATAATGAAGCATTAAGGAAGGCTTTTCATTCTTCCATGAAGAAAGGGAATCGAAAAAAGATTATTCTTCATCAGGATTTTGAAGAATTTGTTTCAAATTATTCTAATACAAATGCAAGAATAAGCAATGAGGAAGAAATTAATCAAGAGGATGTAGTCGTTTACTATAATCCAAGGAAAACAGAAGAAGATAAGAAATTAAGAGAAACTGCAACAAAAAATAGAATCATTACATTTACTGAAAAGGAAAGCTTAAAGGCATTTTTAGATGCATTGAATTCTCCTAGTGTCACGGTAAATTCCATGGAAGACTGGGAATTACTAATGAAAGAGGAAGTGAAGGCATGATGATAAGTACCTCGTCAAACCAAAAAAAATTTGAATTAAAGGGAGTGGATTTTCTTACCCTTGCTGATTACTCATCTGATACTATTCAACAATTGCTATCTTTAGCAAAAAAATTGAAGGATGATCAAAAAAATGGAATAGCCACATACCCATTAAAGGGCAAAATATTAGGAATGATTTTTGATAAACCATCTACAAGAACAAGAGTATCCTTTGAAGCAGGAATGGTTCAGCTTGGCGGTCATGCTATGTATTTGAATGGGAATGATTTACAGATGGGTAGAGGAGAAACAATTGAAGACACTGCGAAGGTTCTATCCGAATATGTGGATGCCATTATGATACGAACTTTTTCTCATCAAAATGTAGAGGAATTGGCCAGACATGCTTCTATTCCGATTATTAATGGGCTAACGGATACCTTCCATCCTTGTCAAGCCCTTGCTGATCTTCTAACGATTCAAGAGGTTAAAGGTAAATTAAAAGGATTAAAACTCGCATATATTGGAGATGGGAATAATGTTGCCCACTCTCTATTGAACGCTTGTGCCATTGTAGGAATGGATATTTCCATTGCAACACCGGTGGGATATGAGCCACTACCTGAAATTGTAAAAAAGGCGGAGGAATTTGCAAGCAATAGCGGTTCAAACATCGTAATAACTAATGATCCTTTCGAAGCAGTGGATCAAGCTGATATAGTTTATAGTGATGTCTGGACTAGTATGGGTCAAGAAAAGGAAAATGAAATTCGCTTAAAAGCATTTGAAGATTATCAAATAAATAAGGAACTTGTTCAAAAGGCTAAAGAGGATTTTATGTTCTTACATTGCTTACCTGCTCATCGTGGTGAAGAAGTGACTGCTGATGTTATTGACGGGAAACATTCCTATATATATCAGCAAGCAGGAAATAGACTGCATGCACAAAAAGCCTTGTTAGTGGAAATATTAAGCTAGAAAAACATGTTTACTTTTAATATGTTGAAAACAGTCGGGAAAATGAGTGGGAATAATTGCCCTTATTTTCCCTTTTTCATTGGAGATAATAAGGATGACCAAGATAAAAGGAGGTTATCTTATGGGGCAAAGCCATCGATTCCGTTCAGGACAAAAAGCTCCCAATAATGGGATTTATATAGAAACTGGCGAAACCGGCAGCAATATTGTTAATCCAAAGAAAATTAAATTAAAGGCTGGAGATCCATTTCCTGAATCCTCCAACCACAATAGACAATGGACGTACCTTCGTAAGCCATAAAGCAAATTGGAACGTAAATATTATTTTACAAAACAAGCCATCCATACATTTGGATGGCTTTACATTTGAAAATTTTGGATTATAATAAAAATAGAAAAGGTCAAAATTGGTCAAAAAAGTGAGGGGTTATTAATGGATATTAACCGGATGACAGAGAGTCTGCAAAATGGTTTTTTGGAAGCGAAGTCAATTGCCATTAGACAACAACATCAAGAGGTTGATGACATTCACCTATTTATAGCATTGATGGAGCAAGAGAATAGCTTACTAGGTATGATTATAGAAAAGCTAAATTTACCATCTAATCCATTTTTAGACCAATTATATAACTCATTAAAGAAAAAACCTCAGGTTTCAGGCAGTGGGGTTGAAGAGGGAAAATTATTTATTACCAATCGACTGCAAACAATCCTAGCAGATGCTGATCAGGAAATGAAAAGATTTCAAGATGAGTACCTTTCAGTTGAGCATGTGCTGCTAGCTGAAACGGCCAATCAGAAAAATGAAATAGCAAAAATTCTTTCATTATATAACATCAACTATGAAAAAGTTCTTCAAGCAATAAAGGAAATAAGGGGGAACCAAAGAGTGACATCTCCAAATCCAGAGAGCACATACGATGCTTTAAAGAAATATGGAAGAGATTTAGTAGCTGAAGTAAAATCGGGAAAAATGGATCCTGTCATCGGGAGAGATAGTGAAATTAGAAATGTTATCCGAATATTATCAAGGAAGACAAAGAATAATCCAGTAATTATTGGTGAACCTGGGGTTGGTAAAACGGCTATTGTCGAGGGGTTAGCCCAAAGAATTGTCAAGAAGGACGTTCCAGAAGGATTAAAGGATAAAACTATTTTTGCCCTTGATATGAGCTCATTAATTGCAGGGGCAAAATTCCGTGGAGAATTTGAAGAAAGACTTAAGGCCGTACTAAATGAAGTGAAAAAAAGTGACGGTAGAATCCTCCTTTTCATCGATGAGCTACATACGATAGTTGGAGCCGGAAAAACAGATGGTACAATGGATGCTGGGAATATGTTAAAGCCGATGCTTGCTCGGGGTGAGCTTCATTGCATCGGAGCGACAACATTAGATGAACATAGAAAATATATCGAAAAGGATCCCGCATTGGAAAGACGCTTTCAACCAGTATTAGTGGAAGAACCCGATGTGGAAGATACCATATCCATATTACGTGGATTAAAAGAAAGATTTGAAATTCACCATGGTGTAAAGATTCATGACAGAGCAATAGTTTCGGCAGCAACATTGGCCGATCGATATATAACGGATCGATTTTTACCAGATAAGGCAATAGATCTAGTGGATGAAGCATGTGCCATGATCCGGACAGAAATCGACTCCATGCCAATGGAGCTCGATGAAATCACTAGAAAAGTCATGCAGTTAGAAATCGAAGAGGCAGCGCTCCAGATGGAGAAGGATGAGCTTAGTAAAAATCGCTTAATTACATTACAGAAGGAATTAGCCGATTTACGAGAAAAAGCCAATGTCATGAAAGAAAAATGGAAATCAGAAAAAGAATCCATTGGTCAAATCCAAGAAAAAAGGGAGCAATTAGAAAAACTTCGTAGAGAATTAGAGGATGCAGAAAATAAATATGATCTTAATAAAGCTGCCGAACTTCGTCATGGAAGAATCCCAAGCTTAGAGAAGGAAATTAGCCATTTAGAAACGGATGTCAGCAATAAAAGTGGAGAACGATTGCTTAGAGAAGAGGTTACTGAAGAAGAAATCGCAAATATTGTTTCACGCTGGACAGGCATCCCATTAGCAAAGCTAGTTGAAGGGGAAAGAGAAAAACTCTTAAGACTTGAAAGCATTCTACATGAAAGAGTTGTTGGGCAAAACGAAGCTGTTCAATTAGTAACCGATGCTGTTTTGCGTGCTAGAGCTGGCATAAAGGATCCTAACCGTCCAATTGGCTCTTTTATATTTTTAGGTCCAACAGGTGTGGGAAAAACAGAATTAGCAAAGGCATTAGCTCAATCCTTATTTGATAGTGAAGAACAAATGATTCGCATCGATATGTCAGAGTATATGGAAAAACATGCAGTATCTAGATTAATAGGGGCACCTCCCGGATATGTTGGCTATGAGGAAGGGGGGCAACTAACCGAGGCAGTTAGAAGAAAGCCATATTCAGTCATTTTACTTGATGAGATTGAAAAGGCTCATCCAGAAGTGTTTAATATTTTATTACAAATGCTTGATGATGGTAGGATTACTGATTCCCAAGGAAGAACAGTCGATTTTAAAAATACAGTCATTATCATGACTTCGAATATCGGTTCACAATTTTTATTAGAGCCTGGAAATGATGCTAATATTTCTGATCAAGCTAGAGAGCGGGTGCTTTCCCAATTAAGAGGACATTTTAGACCAGAGTTTCTCAATCGTGTGGACGAGATTATTCTATTTAAACCGCTATCACTTACAGAAATAAAGTCGATTGTTACTAAGCTCATTTCAGAATTACAAATTAGATTACAGGATCAACAAATAAGTTTAGGTATATCGGATGAAGCAAGGGAATATATTGCAGAAAATGGTTTTGATCCTGTTTTTGGGGCAAGACCATTGAAAAGGTTTATTCAACGGAATGTGGAGACTTTACTTGCTAGAGAAATTATCTCTGGGAAAGTGAAGGAAAAAAGTCTTGTGGAAATAGGAATTGAAGAAGGAAAAATTACGGTAAAAGTCGAATGAGTGGTATGAAACAAGAAACCAGAAAGTAATAAATAATAAAGGGCTGATAAAGGCAACAAGTTTTTGAAAACCTCAACGAGTTCAAAAATAAATGTTCCCTTAGTCAGCCCTTCATCTTATGTAAATCATGTTGAAAATGAGTAGGTAAAAATTAATGAGCTTCTCCTTCGTGGCTAGGCTCGTTAGGAATTATAGCACTAATGACATAAACGAAGATTGTTGTTATAACTCCGAATATAGTTGCAGAAGTAAAGTCATAAGAAACTCCATTCATAGAGCTTACAACATAATTTACCATATGCATTAGGATAAAAATCCAAAAAAATGACCAAAAGAAACGCACCCGATCTCACCTCTTAATAGTAAATTCTCTAATCATCTTAACATAATGATTGAAAATTAGAAAGAGGATGCTTAATTAAAAATAATCTATGTTGATAATTAATAAAAAATGAAAAAGGTGCTTAATTTACCTATAAGATAGGCAGATTCCCTTACATTTTATGATTCCCTTCATACATTATTAGGACCAAATTTTTAAAAGGGGTTTTACATTATGGAGAGCCGAAACTTTAAACTGGATACCGAATGGAATATGATTCATTATCCCGAAAAGCCTAATGGTTTCGGTATCTTGATTATCGGGGATGAAAGACATTTTGTCGATGAAAAAGGTAGTTTTTGGACTCAAAATGAAGGGAAGCAAATGCTTATCAACCAATTAAAAAATGCGGGATATACCATTTTCTATTCTAATTTATATGGTAAAAACTGGGGTAGTAGAAAGGCTGTTAAATTAGCTGAAAGTCTTTATGAATATATAAGAAGGACAGAAATTATTAATGAAAGGATTCATTTAGTTGCTGAAGGAATGGGGGCTCTTGTTGCCTTACAGCTATTAGATGGAAATCAAACGAAGATACGATCAATGGTTTTACTAAATCCTGTTTTATCCCTAAAACATCACCTAGAGCAAGAAAAGGATCATAAATTTTTTTATAAAAGGTTAATTTCTGAGATTTCAACTTCATTTGAAGTTGAAAGTACTCTAATTGTAGACCAAATTGAGCAAGCCAATGATATTTCCATCAGTCATATCAACATTCCAATGAAGATCATTCATGTACTATCAGGAAACCGTGCATATAAACAATCTAAATTATTAAATCGTCTTTCCGTTCAATGGAAAGACGAGAAGGCCCCAATCTCAGTTACCTTCATTTTACCTGAAAAAAAACAGCAGCTTGGAAATCAAATCATCCACTTTATCTCTAGGAATGAGAAGGTGTTATAATAAGACCAAAATTCGAAATGAAATAAATAGCTCCCCCATTGCATAGGATACAACAAGTATTCTTTGGGGGAGGCTTTGATATGGACAAGGCTATTGTTCTAGGCACATTTGAATTTATTGGTTTTCATTACAGCTCTTACTTACTAGAAAGAGGATATGAAGTAACTGGAGTACGCTATCCTGAGAGTAATGAAGTTTATTCAGAAATGATGCAGTTGGAGGTTGGAAGAAACGCTAATTTTAATGAGGTGGAGCATCATATTTGGAACTTATCCAATTTAGAAAATCCTTCGGTTATTTTTATCGATTATTATGATTTGTATATAAAACAAAAGGAGCAAGAGGTTTTTCAAAGTTTAATTTCACCTATTCTCCAGGAAAAACGAGAGTCCATAAAAAAATCTGGTTCCAAGATTGTCATTACCCTACCTATTCAACTGTTGGCTAAGACTAAAGAAAGGGAAGGTAAACATTCAATAAACAGCTTTTTGGACATGCTAAAGGGTGAAGAAATACCTATACAGATTTTCTATTTGCCAACCATTTATGGACCATGGCAGCCAAATGAATTTTTGTTCCAGAAATCTCTATTAGGTATTCTAGATAATGAGAATCTAAATGAAAAAAGGATTAGCCCTCGTGAATGGAAAGAAGATGCTATTTTTGTTAAAGACGTTGTAAAAGAAATAGTCCATCTGACAAATGACAATCATTCCTCATTTACCTATTTGCTGAAGAGCAATCTTAAAAACCATTGGGAGCAATGTGCTAATTATCTTTCCCTTAACATAAAAAGTGAGCCTATTTTGTTTGAGATAGAGGAAAATCAACCACCTATTAAGACGGTCATCCAAAAAGTGAATTTTCAAGAAGGATTAAATGAGCAAAGGAAAGTATTAAAGTTCTTCTAAAAAAACGATAGGATTTTTAAGAAATATTCCTTTTCAATTTATAATGACAAAGGTAGAATGTAAAAGGAATAAGGAGTTTATTGGAGTTCATGCACAGTGTTGAACATAGATTTATCCTTTTTTAAGTGTAGGAAAAGGAGTTGCACAGAATGTTAAAGCGTTTCGGGATAATTCTTCAATGCCTTTTACTTTTAATAATTACAGCATGTGAGAAACCAATGCCTAAAGGGAAACTAACAAAGGTAGGATTGTTAGTATCTGAAACCATTAATGATCAAGTTTGGGGTACAAAAGGCTATAAAGGAATATTAAAAATTCAATCCCGTTTTAACGTTGATGTCTTTTATAAGGAAGACATGGACTCAAAAATGAAAGTCGAACGTGCAGTTAAGGAATTTGATCAAAAAGGTGTTAACCTTGTCTTTGGGCATGGAAGTGAATATGCCGATTATTTTAATGCAATTGCCGACCAATACCCAGATATTCATTTTGTTAGCTTCAATGGTGAAGCAAAGAAGACTAATACAACTAGTCTTAATTTTGAAGCATATGCAATGGGGTATTTTGGGGGAATGATTGCTGGTCATATGACGAAAACAAATAATATCGGAATTATTGGGGCATATGAATGGCAGCCAGAAATTGAAGGCTTTTATGAAGGGGCACAATTTGAAAATCCAAATGCAAATGTGAATATTCAATATGTGGACCATTGGGATGATGACGCCAGGGCTTTAAAGATATTAAATAATATGATAAAAAGGAAGGTTGATGTCGTCTATCCCGCTGGTGACGGGTACAATGTGCCTGTTATTGAGAAACTAAAGGAAGAAGGATTGTTCGCTGTAGGATTTATTTCGGATCAATCGGATTTAGGAGAAAATACAGTATTGACAAGTACTATTCAAAATGTCGATATCTTATATGAGTTAATAGCTGAAAAATATAATGCTGGTGAATTGAAATCAGGGAGTATTTCATTTGATTTTCAGGATGGAGTCATATCCCTGGGAAAATTCAGTCCGTTAATAGATAAGGAATTTATTCAACAAATCAATCACTACATTGATAAATACAAAGAAACCGGCAAGCTTCCGAATGAACTATAGAATATATAGGGGTAGACCCGTTAGGTGCCTGATACCTTATGGGACTGCCCCTGTTTGCTTAACCTTGCTATTTATCATCGTATTTATCAGAACTTTGTTTATATACGGAAAGGCTATTTCTTTTGTAAAAATTGATTCATTATCGATTTTGCATCTTTGTACAATGGTTTTAACTGATTAGTTGCAGTAATAAAGGAGTCAATCTTTTCCATTAAATCGACATAATCGATATTATTCAAAATATCCTCAATTTGGCCTAATTTTCCTTTTCCTGAAGATCTCATATGAAAAGAAAAAGGGGAGCCACTTCGAGCGCTCTTGCCTTTGAAAAGATCAAAGGATTTTTGTGTCTCCTTTCTTTTTATGAACCAATCCCCATGGGTATAATCTGAATCTCCATTAATAAAGTTTTCATTATTATTTCGACGCTGGTTTCTCTTCCCAAACATAAATTGGGTTAAGTGATCTACGTATTCCTCCTCATGATCTAGCTCATCCTCCATTGGTTGTTTTGTTTCTTTATTCATAGAGTGAGGAAGTGAGTTCTCATCCATATCCAAAAGGGTTCCTCCTTTCATTCATTTACTAGTAATTAATCTATGATAAAGAAATAATATCTGTATGGTCATTTGTTTAAGAAATAGTTGCGATTTTTTACTAAAGTTGATAAAATTTTAGTACCAAGTCTTAATAATTGATTATAATTTCATGTAATAATAAACGAAATATAATTGGAAGAATGAATAGGAGATGACCTCATATGAGCGCAGGTATCATTGGAATTGGAAAATTTGTCCCTGAAAAGGTAGTGACGAACTTAGATTTAGAAAAAAGAATGGATACATCCGATGAATGGATTAGAACAAGAACCGGAATCGAAGAAAGAAGAATTGCCGATGACAATACTGATACATCGGATTTAGCTTATGGCGCTGCTTTAGAAGCAATTAAGAACGCGAATATTTCTGCCGAAGATATTGATTTAATACTGGTTGCGACTGTAACTCCAGATCGACCATTCCCTTCTGTATCTTGTATGCTTCAGGAAAGACTCGGTGCCACAAAGGCTGCTGCAATGGATATTAGTGCAGCATGCGCTGGTTTTATGTACGGACTTGTCACAGCTAAACAATTTATTGAAGGTGGGAGCTATAAATATATATTGGTAGTAGGTGTTGAAAAGCTTTCGAAAATTACGAACTGGGAAGATCGAAATACCGCCGTTCTTTTCGGCGATGGCGCAGGGGCAGCTATTGTAGGTCCAGTTTCAGAAGGTAGAGGAATCTTATCTTTTGATTTAGGCGCGGATGGAACAGGAGGAAAACACCTTTATCAAGACGAATATATTATTATGAATGGACGAGAAGTGTTTAAATTTGCTGTTCGACAAATGGGAGAAAGCAGTCTAAAGGCTTTAGATAAAGCAGGACTCAATAAAGAGGATATTGATTTCCTTTTCCCGCATCAAGCCAATATTAGAATTATGGAATCAGCTAGACAAAGATTAGACGTACCTGAAGAGAAAATGTCTAAAACCGTTCATAAATATGGAAACACTTCTGCAGCCTCGATTCCCATTTCAATTGTTGAGGAATTGGAATCAGGAAAAATTAAGGATGATGATGTTATTTTAATGGTTGGTTTTGGTGGAGGATTGACCTGGGGCGCTATTGTCATGCGTTGGGGTAGGTAATGAAAAAAGCTAGCTTTTGATGACACTTCAAATTCATGAAAAAAAGCTCTTTTTATTTTGTTAAATATATGAGGAGGACAATCATAATGGAAAAGAGAAGGGTAGTTGTTACAGGGATAGGGGCTGTAACACCACTTGGAAATAATGCTGATACTACTTGGGAAAATATTCTAGCCGGAAAGTCCGGATTAGGAATCGTAACAAGGGTAAATAAAGATGAATATCCGGCAAAAGTGGCTGCAGAGGTAAAGGATTTCAATATTGAAGAGTATGTGGAGAGAAAAGATGCAAGAAAAATGGATCGATTTACTCACTATGCTGTTGCGGCTTCCTTGATGGCAGTAAAGGATTCGAATCTAGAAATCAATGATGAAAACTCTCATCGTGTTGGCGTTTGGATTGGTTCAGGTATCGGTGGGATGGAAACGTTTGAAGCACAATATGAAACATTTCAAAAGCGTGGTTATAAAAGGGTAAGTCCTTTCTTTGTTCCAATGTTAATTCCTGATATGGCCACTGGACAGGTGTCCATCCTACTTGGAGCCCGTGGATTTAATTCATGTACTGTAACTGCATGTGCAACTGGAACAAACTCTATTGGTGATGCATTCAAGGTGATTCAACGAGGTGATGCTGACGCAATGATCACTGGTGGTGCAGAGGCCCCAATAACAAAAATGGCAATGGCCGGTTTTTGTGCAAATACAGCCTTATCACTAAACCCAGATCCCAAAACGGCTAGCCGACCATTTGATAAAAATCGTGATGGATTTGTTATGGGTGAGGGCGCCGGAATTGTTATCTTAGAAGAGCTAGAGCATGCTAAGGCTCGTGGTGCAAAAATTTATGCTGAAATTGTTGGCTATGGTGCAACAGGTGATGCCTACCATATTACAGCTCCTGCCCCTGAAGGAGAAGGCGGTGCGAGGGCAATGAAAATGGCGATTGATGATGCCGGTCTAGCCCCTGAAGAAATTGATTATATTAATGCTCACGGAACAAGCACAGAATATAATGATAAATATGAAACAATGGCCATTAAAACGGTCTTTGGAAATCATGCCTACAAGTTAGCCGTTAGTTCTACAAAATCTATGACAGGCCATTTATTAGGTGCTGCTGGTGGAGTAGAAGCGGTATTCACTGTGCTTGCATTAAGGGAAGGCATTTTACCTCCTACTATAAACCTAGAGACTCCTGACCCAGAATGCGATTTAGATTATGTGCCAAATCAAGCAAGAAAACAGGAAATCAAGGCAGCTATGAGTAATTCCCTAGGATTTGGTGGTCATAACGCAACGATTGTATTTAAAAAATATGAATAATAAGGTGTTATGAGTAAAGTCATAAACATAGAAAAAAAGCTGACCAATGGCCTTAAGTCTAATATTTGATTTGAGCCGGAGATCAGCTTTTTGTTTTGGGAAAGGAATAGCTGAACACCTTTTCCTTTTTTTGTCATAAAATGAACAACAGCAAAAAAAGGGGGATGTGATTTCATGGGGTAGTGCGGACAGATGAGTGGCTCGATCAACACTTTAATGAACCTGAACATCTTTGTGATAGATTATTAAAAAGCTTTTCCGAAACGGATTCAAGAAAGCTTTATCAATATTTGATGAAACATGGAATGTACAGACCAAATCGTTCTTCATGGCTGACTTTTCATGATATGAAAGAAAAGCAATATTGGGGAATAATCGATAATCTCTATGAAAAATATAGAAAGGAATGGGAAGGTCCCGACATTCCAATCTATCTTTTTCCCATTCAGTCTAAGGCAAACTTTATTTTTAGAGGTCATCAAAATAAATCTGGTGTTTCTTTTCATGACAAGATGTTTCTTTTTATTACACCCCTAGAGGATAGAAAAGAAATAGAAGCATTGTTTGTTCACGAATATCATCATGTTTGTCGACTGAATAAAAATAAGAAGAATCTAGAAAAATACACATTGCTTGACTCAATCATCCTTGAGGGGCTTGCGGAAAATGCGGTTAGAGAGCATTGCGGCAAACAATATTGTGCGAAGTGGTGTAGCTATTATACTAGCGAGCAACTACTGAATTTTTGGAAAAAATATTTCTTAAAAAATCTTTCAATTAGCCATCGTGATGAACTCCATGAAAAAATACTTTATGGAATACGTCCTTTTCCGAGGTTAGTTGGATATGGTTTAGGATATGAAATTGTAGCCAGAACATACAAATTACATCCTTTTTCAACGAAAGCCTCGTTTATTCTTCCATCAGAATACTTTATCAAGAGAAATGATTTATTTCATCTAAAAGCCTAGTTATGGCTTTTTCATTTTTGTTATTTAATTACCTTCATAATATAGGAAGATAGAGATAAAATGATTCTCGAAAAAAGAGAGATAATTGGTGCAACATTGCATATAAGGAATAATTTTACGGCTGTCTGCCTATACTGAGGACAAATAGTTTCCGAAGTGAGGGGTATAATTATGTTGTATCTTCATGACGTTTGGGTAAACTGGTTTGAAGGGGAAGAGAATGGATATAATGTCTGTCACTTTCATGAATGGAGAAAAGAAGATGGAGTGGAGCTGCTAGATCAAGTTCCATTATTAAAGGTAGAATCTATTTTATATAACTACATAGAAAACGACTTGTCAGAGCTACCTCAACAGTTACTTGATGATGTTTATCAAAAGGCCTATTTGCGAAAAAACCATGAACGAATTCAAATGGATTATTGTTTTGTGGTATCAGACGGTACGGGCATTTTGGCAGTTGATACCATTGGATATAATATCCCAATACGAAAAAGCAGGTTAATACCTAGGCAAGAACAATTAGTTTATGAGATGCTTAATAATCAGGAAGAGTGTATTTATTCCTTTAATGATCGTTCTTCTTTAAAGGAGTTTCACATTTTATCACCTGCACCCATTTATATGAATGGTCTTACAAGAAAGGAAAGACAGCTGAAGCAATTATTGTTCATGGCATTGGATCAGCTTCATTCCTCTAATAATGTGGCAGAGGTAAGATATTGGTTAACAGAATGGAGCCCGGAAAAGTATGAGGATATACAAGGGCTAAGTTTCGAGGAAGCATGGGTGCAATTATTCGAACAGACAAAAAGCGGATGGACGATTAAGCACGAACATTTTTGCGAAAATATAATAAAAGGTCAGCCATTTTTTGAGAAATTATGGGAGATGGAACATGGCCCAAAGGTAAATTAAGAGGAGTGGATCAAATCCAACTCCTCTTAATAATGTCCTTCTATTTTTATCTTTTCTTCTTTCTTCCTAATCCCATCGCGTTTTCCATTTTCTTGAGCATTTTATTTGCCACTAATCTTGCTTTTTCTGCTCCTGAATCTAGAATCTCGTCTAGTATTTGTGATTCCATTAATTCATGATATTTATTCTGAATAGGTTCTAATTTTCCAATGACAACCTGTGCTAAATCTCCTTTAAATTCACCATAACCCTTTCCCTCATAAAGTTTTTCAATTTCTTCAATCGGTTTCTCAGAAAGGATAGAATAAATAGAAAGCAAATTAGATACTCCAGGTTTACTTTCAGTATCGTATTTAACGATACCATCGGAGTCAGTCACAGCACTTTTAATTTTTTTCTCGATTGCCTTTGGTTCATCTAATAAGGAAATAAAGGCCTTTTTATTTGGATCAGATTTGCTCATCTTTTTGGTTGGATCTTGTAGAGACATTACTCTGGCACCAACTTTAGGAAGGCTAACCTCTGGTATGGTGAAGATATCATTATATTTTTTATTGAATCGTTCCGCTAAGTCACGGGTTAATTCTAAATGTTGTTTTTGATCTTCACCAACGGGAACTAAATCAGCGCTATATAATAGAATATCAGCTACCATCAGAGGAGGATATGTAAGAAGACCGGCAGAAACGGCATCCTTTCCAGCTGATTTGTCCTTAAATTGGGTCATTCTTTCAAGCTCACCAATATAAGAGATACATTGCATCATCCATCCAGCTTGTGCATGGGCTGAAACCTCTGACTGAATAAATAAAGTAGCCTTTTCTGGATCAATTCCAACTGCTAGATATAGAGCTGCAAGGCTTCGGATGTTCTTACGTAAATTAGATGGATCCTGAGGTACTGTAATGGCATGTTGGTCGACTATACAGAAATAACAGTTATAATCATGCTGCATGTCGACAAATTGCTTAAGTGCTCCAATATAATTCCCAAGTGTTATGGTGCCACTAGGCTGTATGCCCGAAAAAATGGTTTTCATGTAAAAATCCTCCTTGATAAAAATAAATCGGACTGGGTGAGCTAATATCCTTCTCCATTAATTTCATAATATATTCACAAAAAAGACCATACGATCCTAAATGAATAGGGACGTATGGTCCGCGGTGCCACCCTAATTACTCAAATAAATGAGTCTCTTACCTTCATGTAATTTGTACATGAAATCTTTTAACGCAAGATTTACGTCTAAATCTACTATAGTTTTCGAATTAGAAGCTAAAAAGTCCATTCCATTTCTCTCGCTGTTTGTTTCCACCAACCACAAACTCTCTATGAAACGAGGCGTAAATGTACTACTCTTTCTCATCGCTTACTATCATATTTTCTTTAATTACGGATTATAAATAAAATAGGCGCAGAAATCAAGTATTATAAGTAATAGAAAAAAAAGAGAGCTATTCCACAAATCCCACCATTTAACAACCCAAGCACCAATATTGGAAATTGAGAGAAGGTGATCAGTTCTGAATAAGGAGTAATGGTATCTATTTCTTTTTCTTCGATTTGTCTTCTGTGTGCTTTTCCAAATCTTCTAAAGGAGGCGACCATTGTATTAAAGAACCCAGACTGTATGGTATAAATCGAAAGTGAAATGAGAAGAAGGAAAAAAGAGAAATAAAAGGAAATATTAATATAGGCTAGTAAAAAATCATCTTTATTTTGAACAAATGAAAAGCAAATAATAGCTATTTGAGAAATAATAAAACCCAATAGAATAAACTTACTTCTATTTTCCATATAACAACCTCACAATAAAATTATTCCTTTAAAGTGTTAAAGCACAAAAATGTTATTCAACGTTAAATATTAAATAATGAGCATAGGTAATTTATACCATTTTATACATTAGAATAAATAATCCAAAACCTTATTGTTAAGGATATTCTAATATTATACCACATTTGAAATATTCATTAAAACTGAATTATACCAAAACAATAAAATTTTTTCGAAAAAGTAATGTACATTTTTTAATAAATATGTATAATAAAGAATGTAGAAAGTTTTCAGAAAATATAGGGAGGTCTACTATGAAAAAGTCTAGCTACTTAAAAGTACTAGCTCCTACTGTTGCTTTGAGCATGATTCTATCAGCTTGCTCTGGTGGCGACGATAAAGCAGGAGACGAAAAAGAGAAAAAGGGTACTGCTAAGCAGGAGGTCACTATTCTTGAATCTTCAGAAATCCCTACAATGGATTCTGTAATGGCTCAGGATACTATTAGTTTTACAATTCTAAACAACACAAATGAAGGTCTTTATCGTCTTGATCAAGATCAAAAGGCAGTCCCAGCTATGGCTGAAGGTCCTGCAGAGAAAAGTGAAGATGGTTTAACTTATACAGTTAAGCTTAGAGATGCTAAATGGAGCAACGGTGATCCTGTAACTGCGAATGATTTCGTATATGCATGGCGTAGAGCTGCAGATCCTGCTACTGCATCACCTTATGGTCCATATATGATGAGTGGAAAAATTCTAAATGCAGATAAAATTGCCGCTAAAAAGGCGAAACCTGAAGAACTTGGAATCAAAGCAATTGATGAAAAGACTTTAGAAATTAAATTGGTAAAACCACTTCCATATTTTGAATCATTAATGACTTTCGGTACATTCCTACCACAAAACCAAAAATTTGTTGAATCTCAAGGTAAAGATTATGCATCAGGTTCAGACAATCTACTATCTAACGGTCCATTCAAGATTAATGGTTGGGATGGTGCAGAGGATGTTGACTGGGTATTAGAAAAGAATTCAGAATATTGGGATGCTAATACAGTAACAATGGAGAAAATGAACTTCAACGTTCAAAAAGAACCTCAATCTTCATTAAATATGTTCCAAGCTGGAGAAGCTGATATCACTCCTAAGCTTGCACAAGCAGGGGTTATCGCTCAAATTGAAAGTGATCCACAATTAGTTCGCTGGTTAGAGCCTTCAATTTTCTGGTTGAAACTAAATGAAAAGCATAAAGCTTTTGCTAATGAAAATATCCGTCGTGCCATCACTATGGCGATTGATAAAGAATCCTTAGTTAATGATGTATTAAAGGATGGTTCAAAAGCGGCAGACTACTTTATTCCAGCCGAGTTTGTTAAAGATGAAAAAGACCAAGACTTCCGAGCAAAATATGACGGATTCAATAAGTATAATGTTGAAGAAGCTAAGAAACTTTGGGAACAAGGCTTAAAAGAAATTGGTCAAAAAGAACTATCACTTACTTATGTTGGACAAGACACAGATACTGCAAAATTATCTGATGCCTACATTAAAGACCAATTAGAGAAGAATCTACCTGGTATCAAGATTAATCTGAAAAACGTACCATTTGCTCAAAAATTAAAGCTTGAAACGGCTTTAGATTACGACATCTTATTCTCTGGTTGGGGTCCTGACTATCAAGATGCTATGACTTTTGCTGACCTTTATATCACTGATGGTCAAAACAACAATATGGCATACTCTAGCGAAAAGTATGATAAATATCTTGCAGATGCAGGCAAAGAGCAAGATTTCGGTAAATATACTGCATTATTACAAGATGCAGAAAAAACATTACTTGAAGAGGATGCTGCTTTAGCACCACTTTACCAACGTACATCAAATGTATTAGTTGCTGAGAAAGTAAAAGGATTTACTTACCATACTTTTGGACCAGAATACACATACAAGTGGCTTAAAGTAGAAGAATAATTTACTACTAGTAATGGAAATGAATCAGGGGCTATAATTATTACTAAAAAAGAGAGTATATCTACTGATATATACTCTCTTTTTCCCTGTCAGAGAATTATCTAAATATGCTTAATATTTAAAACTTTAGGAGGTGCGAAGATGGTCAAATTCATAGGGAAAAGATTTATCTATATGTTAATTACAATCTTTATTATTGCATCGGCATCGTTTTTCTTAATGAAAATGTTGCCTGGTACTCCATTTAGGAGCCAAGAGAAGCTATCCCCAGATCAGCTGGAAATATTACTAGACAAGTATCATTTAAATGACCCTGTACCTGTACAGTATGGATACTACATGTCAGGATTAGTGAAGGGTGATTTGGGCATTTCCTTTCAATTTGGTAACACACCTGTAACTGAACTATTAGCAAAAAGGGTGGGTCCATCAGCTCAGCTAGGACTACAGGCCCTCGTACTAGGATCCATTATTGGAGGAATTTTAGGGATATTATCTGCATTGAGGCAGAATACATGGGTGGACTATGGTTCGACCTTTATAGCCGTTCTCGGAAAGTCGATACCAAACTTTGTATTTGCCGGTTTAATGCAATACTATATTGCAGTTAAATTAGGATGGACACCTGTTGCCTTATGGAAGGGTCCAGAATATACCATATTGCCAACGATTGCTCTGGCGATGTTCACTTTAGCAACGGTATCACGTTTCATGAGAACAGAAATGATCGAGGTATTAAACTCAGATTATATTACACTAGCAAGGGCAAAGGGAGCTACTAGATTTACTGTCGCTGTAAAACATGCTCTTCGAAATGCATTAATCCCCGTTATTACCGTTTTAGGACCATTAGCAGCTGGATTAATGACAGGATCATTAGTCATTGAAAATATTTTCTCTGTTCCTGGAATCGGAGAACAATTCGTTAAATCAATAAATATGAACGATTATCCGGTAATCATGGGAACAACCTTGCTCTATGCAGCCTTATTTATTGTTATTATTTTAATAGTGGATATTTTATACGGATTAATTGATCCACGAATTCGTATCGCGGGAGGAAAGAATTAATGGCACAACTTGAAAAAATTCCAAACGAACTTTTTGAGCCCGCAATTATTGATTCCACAAAAAGCGAAGAGATTTCAAAACCTAGCTTAAACTTCTGGCAGGAGGCATGGCTGCGGGTCAGAAAGAATAAGGCCGCAATTGTCAGTCTAGTAGTGATATTCCTTCTAGGGGTATTGGCTTTTGTTGGTCCACTAATCAGTCATTATGATTTTGACCGTCAATTAACGGCGCATTCCAATTTACCTCCACGAGTCAAAGCACTGGAGAACGTCCATTGGCTCCCTTTTGATGGAGTAAGAACCCTTCCCAATGGGACCGAAATCAATCCCTATGAGCAAAAGAATATTAATGAATATTATTGGTTTGGTACTGACGCTCTCGGTAGAGATCTATTTTCACGTATTTGGAAAGGTACACAAATCTCGTTATATATTGCCTTTTTAGCTGCACTTATTGATATGCTTATTGGTGTAACATATGGTGCTATATCTGGATATTTCGGTGGTCGTGTGGATGACTTTATGCAGAGGATTATCGAAATAGTCATGGGTATTCCAAATCTAATTGTCGTTATTCTCATGATTTTGATATTGAAGCCAGGAATTATCTCGATTACCGTTGCCTTAACTTTAACAAGCTGGACAGGTATGGCAAGGGTTGTAAGGGCGCAGGTATTGAAGTTTAAGAATCAGGAATTTGTATTAGCTTCAAGAACGTTAGGTGCTGGCCATGGGAAAATTATTTTTAGACACCTGTTACCGAATTTAGCTGGTGTAATTATTATTAATACAATGTTTACCATTCCTAATGCTATATTCTTCGAAGCCTTTTTAAGTTTCATCGGTCTTGGATTACAAGAGCCGTTAGCATCTCTTGGAACACTTATTAATGATGGCTTTAAAAATATGCGTGTATTCCCAGAACAAATGATTAACCCAGCTATTATCATCAGTTTGATTATGATTGCATTTAATATGGTAGCTGATGGATTGCGTGATGCGCTAGATCCAAAAATGAGAGACTAAAGGCAGGTGAGACATAATGGAAAAATTACTAGAAGTGAAGGATTTAAATATCTCATTTCACACTTTTGCAGGTGAAGTAAAGGCAATTCGAGGTGCTAATTTTGACCTTTATAAGGGAGAGACATTAGCAATAGTAGGTGAATCCGGCTCAGGAAAGTCCGTAACCACAAAAGCAATCATGAGATTATTACCTGAAAGTAATTCAGAAATCAAAAGCGGAGAAATCAATTTTGAAGGTAAAGATATTACCAAGTTAACAGATAAAGAAATGCAAAAAATTCGCGGAAAAGATATATCTATGATTTTCCAAGATCCAATGACATCCCTAAATCCAACAATGATTATTGGAAAGCAAATCATGGAACCAATTATTAAACACCAGAAGCTAAGCAGACATGAAGCAAAAGAACGTGCCCTTGAATTGATTAAACTTGTTGGGATTCCAAAGGCTGAAGAGCGTTTTAAACAATATCCGCATCAATTCTCTGGTGGTATGAGACAAAGGGTTGTTATTGCCATAGCCTTAGCTTGTAACCCAAAAATCTTAATTGCTGATGAACCAACAACTGCACTTGATGTAACGATTCAAGCGCAAATCCTAGAATTAATGAAGGATCTACAACAGAAAATTGACACTTCCATTATCTTTATCACACATGACTTGGGCGTTGTTGCCAATGTAGCAGATCGTGTAGCTGTTATGTATGGTGGTAAAATTGTTGAAATCGGAACTGTCGATGAAATTTTCTACAATCCAAAACATCCATATACTTGGGGTTTAATTAGTTCAATGCCAGATTTAGATACAGCCGAAGAGCATCTTTATGCAATACCAGGCTCACCACCAGATTTGCTAAATCCCCCAAAGGGAGATGCCTTTGCACCTAGAAATCGTTATGCGATGAAAATAGATTTAGAGAAAGAACCTCCAATGTTTAAAGTATCTGATACACATTATGCAGCTACATGGTTACTACATCCGGATGCTCCAAAAGTAGAACCACCAGCAGCTGTGTTAAAAAGAATGAAACAATTTCCAGGTACGAAATAACGCGAAAAGGAGGTAGTAATTGATGGAAAAGAAAGAAAAATTGTTAGAAATCAAAAATTTAAAGCAATATTTCAATATAGGTAAACCAAATGAAGTTAGAGCCGTTGATGGAGTATCCTTTGATATCTATAAAGGGGAAACTCTTGGATTAGTAGGTGAATCAGGTTGTGGGAAGTCAACAACAGGAAGAACCATCATCAGATTATATAATGCAACCGACGGGGAAGTATTTTTTGACGGAGAAAATGTACATGGGAAAAAATCAAGAGCCCAACTTAAGGCATTTAACCGCAGAATGCAAATGATTTTCCAAGACCCGTATGCTTCCTTAAATCCAAGAATGAAAATTTCTGATGTAATTGCCGAAGGAATTGACATTCATGGTCTAGCAAAAACAAAGGAAGAACGGATGAATAGGGTATACGAACTGCTTGAAACAGTTGGTCTTAGCAAGGAACATGCAAGCCGTTTTCCACATGAGTTTTCTGGGGGACAAAGACAGAGGATTGGTATAGCTAGAGCTTTAGCAGTTGAGCCAGAGTTTATTATTGCTGATGAGCCAATTTCAGCATTGGATGTTTCAATTCAAGCACAGGTTGTCAATCTAATGAAAGAATTACAGCGTGAAAAAGGATTAACTTATCTGTTTATCGCTCATGATCTATCCATGGTCAAATACATCAGTGATCGTATTGGTGTTATGTATTTTGGTAAAATGGTTGAGCTTGCACCAGCAGATGAGCTTTATAATAATCCAATGCATCCATATACTCAATCATTATTATCAGCCATCCCACTTCCTGACCCAATTACTGAACGTACTCGTAGAAGGAAAGGATATGATCCAGCATCTCATAATTATTCCGATGAGGACAAGGTGGAACTTCGTGAAATTGCACCCGAACATTTTGTTCTTTGTTCTGAAAAGGAATTTGAAAAATATAAAACACAACACAAACATTAAAAAACGATCTCTCTAAGGAGATCGTTTTTCTTTTTATCAGGAATCTTATTTATGTTTTCCTCCAACATGTTTCCATCCAGTTTGGAATCGAGCGGATTGATTAACAAATTCGGCCTTTTTCTTTCCGCCAAAAAGCAAATTGCCAATGCCATTGGTCAAAACCCCAATAGTAGCAGTTATTCCTATGATTAGTAAAGCAACGATGATTAAATCTGTAAAGTATCCTACCATGAAAAGGCACCACCCATCCTGATAATTATATCCCCTATTTTCTATATTAAAAGAACGAGATTGAGTTGAAAAGGAAAATATCATAATTTCTGTACCAAAATTAAAATGGTCATGCTTGCGTTTTCATTTTCAGTTACTAATTGAGAATAAATTAGGCTATGCATAAGAATTGGGCTGAAAATAAAATGCAATGAGAAAAAAATAATAAATTCTAATGATTTTTTGAAACTTTTTTGAATCTCATACGTCTTACATATATAGATAATTAAATATGTTTAAGCATGTTATTTTCTATTATTTTCATTGTACAAGCTAAAAGGAAGATGATTTAAATTATTTTCAGGAAAACAATACGGTAATATTAAAAATAGGATACCAAATTAGAATTAAGTAGTGTATAATAAATAATATAAATTACTTATTTAAATTAATTTTAATTTAGGTGCTTTTCAATGATAATTCATGCTTAGACTATGAGCATTAAATAGAATTTGATTTTTGTAATAATTGAAGGAGTGTGAAATTGTAAATGGTCACATTATACACTTCACCTAGTTGCACATCTTGCCGGAAAGCAAAAGCTTGGTTAGAAGAACACGATATTGCATATAAGGAAAGAAATATCTTTTCTGAACCATTAACGATTGATGAAATTAAGGAGATTCTCCGAATGACCGAGGATGGTACTGACGAAATTATCTCTACACGATCTAAGACGTTTCAAAAGCTTAATGTCAATCTAGAGACAATGCCATTACAAGACTTGTTTAAACTGATTAAGGATAATCCTGGTCTACTTAGACGTCCAATCATCCTTGATGAAAAGAGACTTCAAGTCGGTTATAATGAGGATGAAATTCGCCGATTCCTTCCTAGAAGGGTACGTACTTTCCAATTAAGGGAAGCACAACGATTAGTAAACTAGAACAAAATCCAACAAATCTTTGCTCCACAAATTCGGGGCAAAGATTTTTTATATGGATAATATTATTTATTGAGAAAATCTTTGGATTTTGATACAATGCATAAAAGCATTTCAAAGTTAGAATTTTTTCGAAAAATAGGCTAATGATGGTTTTCATCATCAAGAGTTTTTTTATTTCCCTTTATTTATGTTTTGTCATAAAATATAAGTACAAGGTAAACAATATTTGTACTATTTCATATATGTAAGTAAACGATTTTTGTTACTGCGTGGGGGTATTTTTGTCCCTTCAAAATAAAGCAAGAAGGGAGAGGGGTCTTTTGGAAATTGAACGCATTAATGATAATACTGTAAAGTTTTATATCTCATATTTGGATATAGAAGAACGTGGCTTTGACCGTGAAGAAATATGGTATAGTCGCGAGCGTAGTGAAGAGTTGTTTTGGGAAATGATGGATGAAGTCCATCAAGAAGAGGATTTTGCCATTGAAGGCCCCCTTTGGATTCAAGTGCAGGCTCTTGATAAGGGCTTAGAGGTTTTAGTGACAAGAGCTCAACTAAACAAGGATGGTCAAAAGTTTGAATTGCCGTTTATAGATGAAAAACTGAAGGACTTTCCTGTTGATGCAAGAATTGAAGACCTTCTAGACCAGCATTTCAATCCTAAGGCAGAAAGTGATGAGTTTGAAGAGGTTAGCTTGGAATTTCTTCTTACCTTTAACGATTTTGAGGATTTAATCTCGCTCTCAAAAAGAAGTAACCTAGATTCTTTAATAACAAAGCTCTATACATTTGAAGGAAAGTATTACCTTTATGTTGAGTTTGATGAGGACATTGATGAGGACGAAATCGATAATGCCCTGAGTATTCTTCTTGAATTTGGCCAAGAGGCAAGAACAACGATTCATCGGGTTGAAGAATATGGGAAATTGATTATGTCAGATAATGTTTTTACAGAAATAAGGAAACATTTTCAATAGAGCCAAACAAGGCTGACTTAAAAGGTCTGACTCCCCTTTATAGTAAACGATCTTGGGATAATTTTTATCCGGTAGATTGTAAAAAGGGAAGGATCCCTAAAAAAAGTCAGTCTTTTTTATTTCTTTTTACATAGCTTATACAATAAGGGGGTGTACATGATAAAAAATACAGTGCGAATTATCATTTTTATAGGTCTATTGGCTGCCTTTTATTATTCAATAGGTGATACAGAGAAAAATGGTTGGTTCCGCTATATCAGTATTATTAGCACACTTTCAGTTATCTTTATAGGATTTGTTATATTCTTAGAAAATCGTCACCCCACTCAGACCATTACGTGGCTCGTTGTCTTAGGTAGTTTTCCCCTCATTGGATTTATTTTCTATTTATTATTTGGTCGGAATTATCATAAAGAAAGAATGTTCAGGAAGAAGTATTTCTTAGATAAACAAGCATTTTTAGAGCACACTCCTGATCAAAATCGCTATGGTGAGGAATTTTTCTCCCATTTAGGTGCACATCAGCGTCAGCTGTTTAACTTAGCACAAAAGCTAGGAAATAGTCCGATTTCCTTTGGGACAGCGACAAAGATACTTACAAATGGTCAAGAGACCTTTACACATATTCTCGATGAGCTCGAAAAAGCAAAGCATCACATCCATTTGGAATATTATATTGTACGCCACGATAAAATTGGTGAAGACATTAAGAAAATTTTAATACAAAAGGCCCGAGAAGGGGTCAAAATTCGTTTTTTATATGATGCCGTTGGGTCATGGCAATTGTCAAAAAAGTACATAGATTCGCTAAGGAATGAAGGCGTAGAAATCCTTCCGTTTGGTCCTGTAAAGCTTCCGTTCTTGAATAGCAAATTTAATTTTCGAAATCATCGTAAGATTATTGTTATTGATGGTTGTGTAGGATTTGTGGGTGGATTAAATATTGGGGATGAGTATTTAGGACGTGATAAAAGTATAGGATTTTGGCGTGACACCCATCTCATGCTAAAAGGCGAAGCCGTAAAAAGTCTTCAGCTAATCTTTTTACAGGATTGGTATTACATGACGAATTATAGCTTCCTTACAGCTGAATATCTCTCGCCGAATAGTTCTATCGGTGAACACGGAGGGGTTCAGCTGATTGCTGGAGGCCCAGATAATGAATGGAGTGTTATTAAAAATATCTTCTTTTCTATGATTACATCTGCAAAGGAATCAGTCTGGATCGCATCCCCTTACTTTATCCCTGATGAAGATATTTTTTCAGCATTAAAAATTGCTGCATTAAGTGGGATAGATGTACGGATTCTAGTTCCGAATAAGCCGGATAAAAGAATTGTATTTCATGCTTCAAGATCCTATTTTCCTGAGCTATTAGAGGTTGGTGTCAAGATATATGAATATGAAAAGGGCTTTATGCATAGCAAAATTATTATTGTAGATTCTGAGCTTGCTTCAATTGGAACCTCGAATATGGACATGCGCAGTTTTCATCTAAATTTTGAGGTCAATGCCTTTTTATTTAGAACCGACAGTACCGAAAATCTAGTGAGGGAGTATTTACATGACCTGACTGAATCAAAAGAATTAATAATAGAGGATTTCAAAAAAAGACATCTAGGATTAAGACTACTTGAATCCACATCAAGATTATTATCCCCCCTTTTATGATTTTGAAAAAATTGTAAAAAGGGGGTTTTTTAATGGAGGAAAAAAGATATTCATAACGAATTAAAAGATTATGAAAGGAGGAATGAAGTTTGCTTACTGCAAAAATGACCAATGGTAAGCTCTTTTGCCTTGCTGATGGATTTAGTGAGGTAGACTTGAAAAGGTTAAGGAGACAGGAGCAATTTTACTGTCCACAGTGCTCTGAAAAGCTCATATTAAGAGTAGGTTCAAAGAGAATGGCCCATTTTGCCCATGAGAGGGGCTCACTTTGTAGTTTGAGCCATTATGAAAGGGAATCAGAGTATCATATTCGAGGGAAGCTCCATCTATATCAATGGCTAAAAAGTCAAGGCTTGAATCCTCAGTTGGAACTATTTTTAAAGGAAATCAATCAAAGAACTGATATAGCCGTTACCTTAGGGGACATAAATTATTGTCTTGAATTTCAATGCTCTACCATCCCTGAAGAGTTATTTATAAAAAGAACAAAGATGTATTTAGATTATTCCTACCAACCCATATGGATCTTAGCCGGACAAAGTATTCGTAGAGTAGCAGATGATCGGCTTAAGCTCTCAAGTTTTGATTACTTATTTACTAGAAAAGGTTCCCCGACGAAATGGTTTATTCCCGCCTACTGTCCCATAACAAAACAACTCATTCTAATAAAAAATATTCAACCAACCTCAAGTCGAAATGCAATCGCCCAGTTTTCAATTATCCCCCTGCAAAAGGCTCAAATCAATGAAATCCTGACACCAAAGATTGACTCATCTATTTCAGTAACACGCTGGAAACAGCAAATTGACAAAATGAAAATGAATGTAATGATGAGGCCAACCCTTCAACAACGTCGCTTTCTCAATGAGTTATATGTAAATCATCTTAATCTTCAGCTTCTCCCTCCTATGATAGGAATCCCTGTGGAACACGGCATATTTATTGAAACTCCTCCGTTTATTTGGCAATCTTATATCATAATGGATGTTTTAATGAAAAAGAAGGTGGGTGACTTATTTAGCTTCAAGCAAGTCTTATTATTCTTTTTAAAGAGATATCGAAATAGAGAAATTGCTCTTCGAAAATTGCCTCTTGTGGGAGAATGTGACCTCCAATTATTAGTTAGGGAGTATTTAGAGGTACTAACTCGTTTCGGATTGTTACAAAAAGTAGATGACAAACATTATAGGATAAAAGAGATTTTGAAAAAGGCAAAGAATATGGATGAACAGCTAAAAATGGAGCATTCATTTTATCACCAATATGAAACAATCGCTTTTAAATAAAGTCATATCATACAAATGAAATGCCCAAAATAAACATAAGCTAAAAGAGTCAGTTTTCTTCACTAATATTGAAGGAGATTTTCTCCAAATAATCGAAATAAATAGTATGGTTTTTTCGGAAATCGAAATGTTGATTAGGAGGATGTAGTATGGCAAATGAAGCAGCAGTTAAGAAGCTTCCTTCTAGAAGCGAAATTGCAGTAGAGGATACTTGGAGATTAGAGGATATATTTGCTTCAGATGATGAGTGGGAAAAGGAATTTAACGAGGTGAAAAATTTACTTCCCGGTGTTGCTGAGTTTCAAGGGAAGTTAAGCGAGAATGCTGACTCCCTCTATGATGCTCTGCAATATCAGGATCGATTACTAGAGCGTTTAAGCAAGTTGTATACATACGCTCATATGCGCTATGACCAGGATACAACGAATTCTTTTTATCAAGGGTTAAATGATCGTATCAAAACTCTTTATGCTCAAGCAGCAAGTTCACTTGCATTTATCGTTCCAGAAATCCTTCAAATGGATGAAGAAAAGGTTAATGGATTCTTAGAAGAGAAAGAGGAATTAAAATTATACAAACATTCCCTAGAGGAAATCAATCTTCAAAGACCTCATGTGTTATCGGCAGAACAAGAGGCATTGCTTGCACAGGCCTCTGAGGTGTTAGGTGCTTCAAGTAATACATTTGGCATGCTGAATAATGCAGACCTAGAATTTCCTAGCATCAAGGATGAGAATGGAGAAGAAATTGAAATTACTCATGGAAGATTTATCCGCTTTCTCGAAAGTGAAGATGGTCGAGTTAGAAGAGATGCATTTAAGGCTGTTTACAAAACATATGGGCAATTTCGTAATACATTTTCCAGCACATTAAGTGGTCAGATTAAAAACGATAATTTTAATGCCCTGGTTAGAAATTACAAGTCAGCGAGGCATGCAGCGTTATCCGCTAATAATATACCTGAAACGGTCTATGATAATTTAGTCAATACAATCAATAACAATCTTCACTTATTACATCGTTATGTAAATTTGCGTAAAAAGGTATTAGGATTAGAAGAGCTTCATATGTATGATCTTTACACACCTCTAGTGAAAAATGTGAAGATGGAGATTACCTATGAGGAAGCCAAGGAATTGTCATTAAAAGGCCTTGCGCCTCTTGGAGAAGATTATCTAAATGTGTTAAAAGAAGGATTTGAAAATCGCTGGGTGGATGTTCATGAAAATAAAGGGAAGCGAAGTGGAGCCTATTCATCTGGTACTTACGGGACAAACCCATATATATTAATGAACTGGCAAAACAATGTAAATAACCTCTTTACATTGGTACATGAGTTCGGGCATTCCGTCCATAGCTATTATACAAGAAAGACTCAACCTTATCCTTACGGAGACTATTCTATCTTTGTGGCCGAGGTTGCCTCTACTTGTAATGAAACCCTGTTAAATCATTATTTATTGGAAACAATCGATGACGAGCAAAAAAGATTATTCCTTTTAAATCATTTTCTTGAAGGCTTCAGGGGGACTGTATTCCGTCAAACGATGTTTGCTGAGTTTGAGCACCTTATTCATCAAAAGGCACAAAATAATGAAGCAATTACTGCAGACATGTTAACTAATGAATACTATGCTTTAAATAAAAAGTATTTTGGTGAAGAGGATATTGTCATTGACGAAGAAATCGGTTTAGAATGGTCTAGGATTCCTCACTTCTATTACAATTATTATGTCTATCAATATGCAACCGGGTATAGTGCAGCAACCGCATTGAGCAAGCAAATTCTTGAGGAAGGTCAACCTGCAGTGGAACGCTACATTGGATTCCTAAAGTCAGGAAGCTCAGACTATCCAATTGAAGTACTTAAAAAAGCAGGGGTAGACATGACTAGTCCAAAGCCAGTAGAAGATGCATGTAAGGTGTTTGAAGAAAGACTAAATGAAATGGAAAGATTGTTATCCTAACTGGTAAAAAAAGCGGGGGTTGATTGACCTCCGCTTTTTTGTGGGGATAAAATTAGTTTTTCGACTTTAATACTTTTTTAGAATTATCTAGTTAAAATTTCTTAAACCTTTTACGATCATTTAAATAGAATAGGAAAATAAATAATGACAGAAATAATAAAGGTGAGGAAATAAATAGTGGAATTAAATCCATAAGACCTAAAAAATTAAGAAACAAAGAAAACAATAAGAAAACCACCATAAGCCAGAAATTAATACTTTTCATACGAGAGAGAAGCCTCCTTAAAGACACGATTGATGAATGTTTTTGTTTCGCATGGGTATTTAAGGTAAATATATGCAACCTGTCTCCTCGTATTCTTATATTTTGACAGTTTTGTGAAACGAGGCACAAAGTTATTGAATAACCCTTGCAGGGATGGTATATTAATGATGTGAAATTAATCACAAACAAACATAAACCCCTTTTGTTTGACCGTGAAAAAAATTTCTCCCATCCCCTTTGTTCGTATTATTAAAAGAAAAGAGCCTTGCTAAACAATCGGTTTGCAAGGCTCTTTTCTTTTTTTATTAGAATGTTTTAATGACATATTTGATTTACATAAATAGTCACCTGATTCAGAAATCATCATTCATGTTTAATTTCATCCATTCAAAAAATGCACATCAAAAAATGACTGAGCGGCAAAAAGTTATCCACAGTTTTTATAGGGTAGAGCGATCAAAAAATGCCTGGCAACAATGCCAAGCACCTTTAGAAACTTTTTATTCTCCAATATATCTCCAAAACACCCCATATTTAACTGGGATTTTTTCAACCATTTGCTTTAATTGAAGCTTCTTCATTTCTTTTTCAACTTCATGTATTTTCATATTATAAATAAGTGCAATCTCTGAAGAAGCCAATAGTCTATAGTGTTTAATTAATGAATCTATTGGAGGAGGAACAGCTCTCTCTGGTTTTTCAGGCAGCATCTCTTCAAGTATTTGAACGAATATCTCATATGGATAGCATCCAGTGATTTTAATTCCTTCATCCTCAATGGTTTGATTAAAAAAGACGAGACTAGGAATTTCACGGACCTCCATTTCAGAGGTAATCTTGAGATCACATTGAAAGGCCTTAGCTGCGCTTTCAGAATGGATATCCGATACAAATTCATTAACATCAAGGCCAATCTTGCCCGCACATTCCTTTAAAACATCAAAGCTAGAAACGTTTTGATTTTCTAAAAATAAAACCTCTTGAAGTTTTCTTAAAAATTTTATTCCTGCTTTTCTTCCTTGTAGCTCGGCTGCTTTAATGGCAATGAACGCTAAATAAGGGGAAGAGACTGGATTTTCAATCCAAAGACTCCCATCACATGACATCCCCGTGCGGTTTGTCGTTTTCTCCACTATCTGGGCATGATTATCAGACTTTTGCTTTTTCCCTAAATTTAAGGTGGCGAGACTTCCACTTAATACGTGTTTAATAGAGATGTAGCGTCCATATTCAGCATGTAGCTTTTTAATCACTGGCTCGAGAGACCAACATTCTGGGCATAAAGGGTCAACAAACACATAAATTTCAATTGGCTTTGTCTCGTTTCCATGGCAATGATGAAATGATGTCGAGTTTGTTTGGGAAAATTCTCTTTTCACGGCTCTCACCTTTCATCTTGATCTTTTTCTGATGTATTAATCATGTGTTCTGCGGTTTGAACTAATCTAGAATAGAAAAAAGTTCTTACTTCACCATCTAATCCAATCTCATCCATTGCTTCACTCATGCAAGTTAGCCATGCTCTTGCTCTTGTTTCAGTTATTTCAAAAGGCAAATGACGGGCTCTAAGCATTGGATGCCCATGTTCAGATGTATATAATGGAGGCCCGCCTAGAAATTGAGTCATGAATTGTTTTTGTTTTCGGGCAGTTTCCGTTAAGTCATCTGGAAAAATGGGTATTAAGTCTGGATGGAGATGAACTCGACGGTAGAAAGCATCTATTAAATGGTGTAATCGATCTTCACCAATCACTTCAAACGGTGTCTTCATGTTTTCGGACATTCCACTAACTCCTTATGAATAAGAAATCACTACTAATACTATAGTTTTATTAATTTCATTTTAACAATGCAATTTTCATATCTCAAATAGTTAGCTTGGCAAGTAAGGTTAATAGGGTAGGAAATAAAAGGAATGAGTGATTCCACAACAAAATAGGCTGCGCATGAATGGTTTAAGCATTAACTGAGCGGAGTATATTTCCGCCAATTATCTTATCCAAAAACCATTATGAGTAGCCTATACTGTCTAAATTTTATGCAAGATAAGTATCTGTCACTTTTTTCACGTAGTTTTGTGTTTCTTTAAATGGTGGGATTCCGCCATATTTATCTACATTCCCTGGGCCGGCATTATAAGCAGCTAGAGCAAGGTTAACATTTCCATCATACTTGTCCAACATATTTCGTAAGTACTTGCTTCCTGCTAGGATATTTTCTTTCGGGTCAAATATATTTTGAACCCCTAATCCTCTAGCAGTTGCTGGCATTAGCTGCATTAACCCAGAAGCTCCCGCATAGCTGGTTGCATTAGGGTTGAAGTTAGACTCATGTTTAATGACGGACTTGATAAGCTTTGCTGGTAGATCATATTTTTCAGCAGCCTCATTAATGATATCTTCAAAGTCTGTTGAAGCACCAGTCAGTTTTGTAAGGCTTAACGGTGGAAGTGATGTGCTGTTTAAGGATGTTGGATTTGAGTTTAAGTTAGATGGGGTTATTCCCGAATCTAAACTGCTTTTTCCCGTTAATAAAGATATTTCATCCTCACTCAAAAGCTCGTACATCAATTCTTTAAACATATTCGCATTATCAGAAGAAGAGGGTGCAGAACTACTACTATTCAAGTTCTGTAAAGCTTGAAGTTGCAGCAATATTTTCATTTGATCAACGTTCATCATTATTCTCCTTGTCATTTATCGATTGAGAAAGTTTTTGCTTTTGTAAGTAAAATCTTTTAATTTTATTGGTAGTTTTCCTTTGTGGGATATTCTGCTTTTGAAGCAAGTCTTCAAAAAGTTGTTTCCCCGTTTCATAATCATTCACTTCATATTCTATCTCATAATCAAAAGTATTTAAATAGTAACTGAAATCCAATACAATTAGACCATTCTTATATGGTATTTCTGCTCTTTCTGTCGTTAATGTTCCAAAGTACTGAAGCTCATTGGGATTAATATTCATGTTTATAATTGCTTCCATCACTATCCCTGAGATCAGTTTTCCCGTTTCGATCATATTCGAGGCCTGCTGACTTGTAAGTAATTGATTAGTTTCTAATAAACCATTCTTAACAGGTTGTTTCAAAGTCATTTCAAAGCTACCGTTTTTTTCACGAATTCGTAGTGCACTAGATTGATCCTTTAGGGAAAATTGAGGAGTATCAAAATAATGATTTTCCTGTTTTATAAAATTGTCATCATTGAGATGGAAATATGTTTTTAACATAGTAAATTCAGATTTAGTTAATATATTTTTAAATTCGATTTCAATATTTCGAGACAATTCAATTCTTCCTTTCATTTTTCATTTATTAACCTTATTATCATCTTATAATGGTGTGACTTCAATCTTTGAGATAAAAGGTTTTGTTGTGATAAAATAAAAGGGTGTATGGAGGTAGTGTCATGAGACAACAAGTAAAGATTAAGACGGCTGTTTTTCTGAATGATGAATTGATCTTTAACACTGATCAAACCATTCATTTTAAGAATATAAAGGCAACTGGGCAAATGCTTGTTGATTCAAATGCTTTTTCTTTTATTTATATAATGGAGATTGACCAATCGTATACATATTTAGTGTTTCCGGAACATATTTGGACTGATTTAAGAAAAATGTTAGAAATAGAGATTCCTGTGTTTATAAAATTGGATGAATGGAAAGTGGAGCTATCCAATATACATAATGAGTTGCAGTATTTAATCGAAAATATTAAGGGGAATAGAAATTACGGTGAAGAAATGGTACAAAAGGTGGAGAGCACATTTTAGGCATTTCAAAAGTTCATCCGTAAACACAGATGACATTCGGATGAGGTGATGTTGGCAATGAAAAATTGGGAAGAATTTTTAGCGCCCTACAAACAAGCAGTCGAAGAATTAAAGGTGAAATTAAAGGGGATGAGGGTAGAATTTCAAATGGTAGATTCACATTCCCCAATCGAATTTGTAACCGGTAGGGTAAAGCCTGTTGCAAGTATTTTGGATAAAGCAAGAGTTAAGGGGATTCCACTAGACAAATTAGAATCTGAAATGCAAGATATCGCTGGACTAAGGATGATGTGTCAATTTGTTGATGATATCAAAAAAGTAGTTAAGCTATTACGAATGAGAAATGATTTCGAAATCATCGAGGAACGGGATTATATTTCACATAAGAAAGCTAGTGGTTACCGCTCTTATCACGTTGTAATAAGTTATCCTGTTCAGACCATCAATGGGGAAAAAAAGATATTAGCAGAGATCCAAATTCGTACATTAGCGATGAACTTCTGGGCAACTATTGAGCATTCCCTTAATTATAAATATAAAGGACAATTCCCAAAGGATATTATTCTTAGATTGGAAAGAGCCGCAGAAGCAGCATTTCGATTAGACGAGGAAATGTCATTAATTAGAGGGGAAATTCAAGAGGCCCAAGCCTTTTTTACAAGAAAGAAGGAAAAGCAGCAGGAGGATTAGTTCCTGTTTTTCTACTAGTTGTTGCCCGAAAATTGAAATAATAATCTATGAAAAATTATAGCCGAAAATCAGAGGAGCAAACGAGATGAAATTTGCCATTACGTCAAGAGGAGACCAAAAGTCAAATACCCTCATGTATCAAATGAGAACGCATCTGATGGACTTTGACCTTGAATACGATGAAGATCAACCGGATATTGTCGTTTCTATTGGTGGGGACGGAACCCTTTTATATGCTTTTCACCGCTATTATAGCCGTCTTGACAAAACGGCTTTTGTTGGGATTCATACTGGCCACCTAGGTTTTTATGCTGATTGGGTGCCAGAAGAAATGGAAAAGCTAGTGATTGCGATTGCAAAAACACCTTATCAAGTAGTGGAATATCCGCTGCTTGAGGTTATTATTCGTTATCAAAACGGTGTAAGAGAATCTCGATTTTTAGCTCTAAATGAGTCTACGGTGAGAAGTGTGGAAGGGACCTTGGTAATGGATGTGGAGATTAGAGGTCAGCATTTCGAGAGATTTAGAGGAGATGGTTTATGCCTATCCACTCCTTCTGGCAGTACCGCTTATAATAAGGCATTAGGTGGAGCCATTTTACACCCATCTTTGCCAGCCATTCAGCTTGCTGAAATGGCATCTATAAATAATCGGGTTTTTAGAACAATTGGTTCACCACTCGTTTTACCAGCTCATCATACTTGTATGTTAAAGCCGGTAAACCAACCAGACTTTCATGTGACCATTGATCATTTAACATTTCTTCATAAGGATGTTAAATCCATTCAATTTAGGGTAGCAGATGATAAGATTCGTTTTGCACGTTTTAGGCCTTTCCCATTTTGGAAAAGGGTTCATGATTCATTTATTTCCGATAGATAGGAGTCATCATTTGTATGTCACGTTTTATGCTGCAATGGGAAATCACACAAAAAGATGAGGGAAGATTAATTAGGGATTTTTTGAAATTACATGAAATTTCTAAGGCGGCATTAACTGATATCAAGTTTAAAGGCGGGGAAATCTCAGTTAATCATCAGGAAGTAACTGTACGCTATTCTTTAAAAAGTGGAGATTGCCTGAGAATCTATTTTCCCCCTGAAGAACCAAGTGAAGGTGTTAAGGGGGAGAAGGTTCCTCTTTCTATTGTGTATGAAGATGATTATGTCATGGTAGTTCAAAAACCTGCTGGGATGAGTACGATTCCTTCTCGTGAACATCCTTCTGGTAGCTTAGCAAATGGCCTTGTTGGTTATTATGAGAAGCAGGGCTTAAAGGCAACCGCCCATATCGTTACACGTCTTGACCGTGATACATCAGGATTAGTACTAATCGCTAAGCATCGACACATCCATCATCTATTAGGGAAGCAACAGAAGATGCACGGAGTTCGTAGAACATATGAAGCCCTTGTTCATGGTTCGTTAAAAGAAAAGGAAGGAACTGTTGAAGAACCAATCGCTCGAAAAAGCACAAGCATCATTGAAAGGGAAGTAAATCGTAATGGACAATATGCGTGTACCCATTATCGAGTGCTTCATACCTATCCTTCCTTTACACATATTGAGTTATCACTTGAAACGGGGAGAACACATCAAATTCGCGTTCATATGTCTTATGTTGGGCACCCTTTATTAGGGGATGATTTATATGGTGGAGATGAGAATCTTATCAAAAGGCAGGCTCTCCACTGCTGTCGTTTATCCTTTCAACATCCTATTGCTAAGAAAGAATTAATGTTTGAAGCAGAGTTGCCAATTGATATGGCTAATTTAATGAAATGAAGTAATCATCTTAATTTAGTTAAGAAAATGATTTGAATTTTTCCTCTACAAATGGCATAGATGAAGGGACTGACACTGTATCAAGCTCTGGATATCGAAGAGCAGTTAGCTTTCCTCCGAATACAGCACCTGTATCAATGTTGTAGGTTTTATTTATGATTCTAGGCTCTCTAACAGGTGTATGACCATAGACGATATAGGCATCTCCTTGATAGCTTTTTGCCCAGTCCCGGCGAACTGGTGAACCATCCTCGTGGGTTTCACCCGTAATATCCCCGTAAAGCACAAAGGTTTTTACCTTTGAATGCTTTTTTCCTATGTATTCCTCACGAATACCAGCATGAGCAATCACTAACTTTCCTTGATCAAGAACGTCATAAAGTGGGGCATTTTCATATAAATTCATAAATTGATTCTTAATCCTTGATTGCTCTTTATGGTTTAAGGCCTTATACTCTGCAACGGTTGTCTCTAGACCGTGTGCAATCTGAACCTTATTTCCAAGAAAAAAGCGATAAAGCTTATTGCAGTGGTTTCCAGGTACATAATAGGCATCCTGGTGTTCTAATACTAATGACCATATTACTTCAATGACTTTTAATGAATTTGGTCCACGATCAGTTAGATCCCCTACAAATGCAAGCTTTCGTCCTTCTGGATGTATTGGTATTCCAGATTCCCAATTATAACCTATCTTTTTTGTAAGGGAGGAGAATTCATCAAAGCAGCCATGGATATCACCGATAATATCTAATTTCATCATTATCACCCTTTTAATCATTTGCTTTTTCTATTTTTACATATTCTTTATATATTATCCTGAAACTTTTAATAAAGGAGGGTGAACAATGGAACAGCATGCTGGTTCAGTTTCATCTTTAGTAATTGTCATAGTCGTTGCGTTTCTAACCCCCATCTTAATACACCGTTTTAAGCTGCATTTCATTCCTGTAGTGGTAGCTGAGATATTAATGGGACTTTTGATTGGCAAAAGTGGATTTGACCTTGTTCATGAAGGAGTATGGCTTGAGACTCTTTCAACTCTTGGATTTATCTTTTTAATGTTTTTAAGTGGACTAGAAATTGACTTTTCAGCCTTTTCAGGTGGGAAAAAGAAAGAAACACTCAAAAGCGGAAAACAAGAACCAAATGGTTTTATGGTAGCTACATTGATTTTTATCGGCATCTTCCTTGTTTCATACGCTTTATCAAATTTATTTGTTATCGCAGGATTTATTGAAAATGCCTTTCTGATGACGCTAA
The DNA here is from genome assembly GCF_900117315.1 of Bacillus massilinigeriensis. GTDB lineage: Bacteria > Bacillota > Bacilli > Bacillales > Cytobacillaceae > Bacillus_BE > Bacillus_BE massilionigeriensis. Next base: position 1,898,830 of record NZ_LT630337.1, on the reverse strand, counting down.
TCATCTCAACAATATCTCTAGGTGTGGTCGTGCCTACTTTAAAAGAAGCCCACATCATGAAGACAAATATTGGTCAAATCATTTTATTAACAGCTGTTATTGCGGATTTAGTAACCATGATTCTTTTGGCTGTTTTTGTCTCTCTTAATGAAGGCGGACATGGAAGCACCTGGCTATTACTTCTTCTTCTTGTTGCAGGTGTTGTGCTATACCGTTTAGGTAAGAAATTTAAGAACTTGAAATTTTTGGAGTCAATGTCATCGAGTACAGTTCAAATTAGTACCAGGGCTGTTTTTACCTTAATTATGATATTAGTGGCTCTTTCCGAAACCGTTGGGGCAGAGAACATTTTGGGGGCCTTCCTTGCAGGCGTTCTTGTATCTCTACTTTCCCCAGACCAGGAGCTTTTACACAAACTTGATTCATTTGGATACGGATTTTTAATCCCAATATTCTTTGTTATGATCGGTGTCGACTTGAATATCTGGGCCCTGTTTAGTAATGAAAAAATGCTTATACTGATTCCTTTGCTTCTTGCCGCATTGCTTTTATCCAAGCTCATTCCAGTTTTAGTGCTAAAGGCATGGTATGATACAAAAACGGTTTTTGCCTCTGGATTTTTATTAACCTCCACACTCTCTTTGGTTATTGCTGCTGCGACCATTGGCGAGAGGATTGAGGTAATAACATCTGATATGAGTGGAACAATTATTCTAGTTGCAGTCGTATCATGTATTATTGCTCCCATTTTCTTTAAAAAATTGATGCCAAGGGAATCAATTAAGGAAAGAAAAATAAAGATTTCCTTTATTGGGGCAAATCAGATTACACTACCTGTTTCAAGGGAATTGAAATCATCTTTGTATGATCCTGTGTTGTATCATAGAAGGCAGGAAAAGTCTGATATACAGATTGCTGACTCCTTGTTTGATATATATGAAATCGAAGACTATGAGCTTTCAGCATTTGAACAAACAAGTATCTTTCAGTCTGATATCGTGGTCATCTCAACAGGGAATGGAGACATTAATGCGAAGCTGGCATTAGAGGTAAAAAAACAGGGGGTAGAAAGGGTAATTGTAAGAATAGAGAGTCCTGAGCTAGAGCCTGAATTACGATCTCAAGGAATTGAAGTATTTTCCTTATTTTTCTCAACAAAAACCTTATTGCGCGCTTTGATTGAATCACCAAGTATGATGGAAATTCTATCAAATAAAGAAAATTCACTTTATGAAATAAAATTATTAAACGAACAATTTGATGGACTGCCTATTAGGAGGTTTCCATTCACTGGGGATATTATCTTTGTTCGTATATTTCGCGGTAAAGATGCCATTATTCCTCACGGAGACACAGAATTGCTCATGAACGATAGATTAATTGTTACAGGTTCTAAGGAGTATGTGGATGAATTAAAGCGGGAGCTTGAATTTTGTGAATAGGTAAAAAGCCTTTAAACTGCAGGAATATATGAAAAATAACTCGTTTCTACTTTCCTTTTTAAGTAAAGTATTGTAATATTAGTACTAGGTACTAATAACAGTTATAAGTAGGAGGATTTTTTAATGACTCTTTCGTTAAGTGGAAAAACGTTTGTGGTAATGGGAGTAGCTAATAAGCGAAGTATTGCATGGGGGATTGCGCGTTCATTGCATCAGTCAGGAGCTCGTTTAGTTTTTACATATGCTGGAGAACGAATGGAAAAGAGTGTTCATGAGTTAGCGGATTCCCTTGATACAACTGAATCACTCGTATTACCTTGTGATGTTACAGTTGATGAGGAAATTGAAAAATGCTTCGCAAGAATTAAAGAAGAGGTCGGTACTATTCATGGGGTAGCTCATTGTATAGCATTTGCAAATAAAGAGGAGCTTCAAGGAGATTACATGAATACAACAAGAGACGGGTTCCTACTTGCCCATAATATAAGCTCCTATTCATTAACAGCCGTTGCCAAAGTGGCAAAGGAATTAATGACTGAAGGTGGAAGCATTGTTACTCTTACCTATCTAGGTGGAGAACGGGTGATGACGAATTATAATGTTATGGGTGTTGCCAAAGCTTCCTTAGATGCAAGTGTTAAATATTTAGCTAGTGATTTAGGTAAACTTGGAATTCGAGTAAATTCAATTTCTGCTGGACCAATACGTACCCTTTCTGCAAAAGGGGTAAGTGACTTTAACACGATTTTAAGGGAAGTGGAAGAAAAGGCTCCTCTTAGAAGAATTACAACACCTGAAGAGGTAGGGGACACTGCTGCCTTCTTGTTCAGTGATCTTTCCAGAGGAATTACCGGTGAAAATATCCACGTGGATTCGGGATACCATATTATTGGATACTAATATGACTTGTTGAATGGGTTCGTTTCTTTAGAAACGGCCCTTTTTTTGTAACATTATCGAAACAGCCTTAAAACGATAATAGAATACTTTAATCCTCTACAAGCCTCGATATCATGCCATCAATTAAACAAAAATATGACAGCGAAATTTTTTACCAGTTTTTTCATATTAGAAGAAAATACTAAAGGAAGTTTTCCTTTAACTGGAAACGGAATAGCCCTTTTCGCATACTTATAACATTGAATGCTATGTAAAAGGAGGCAGCCCCATGGCTATAGAAAAAATGAACAGAGAGCCCCTACTTTATATACAACAACCAGATTTCAACAAACCCAAAATCATGATGCAGACTATTTATGTATCACCAAATTCAAAAGGTAAATCATCCAGAGAAGCTGTGAATGAGAAAAAGGTTTCCAATCACAAAGATGTAACCAAATATTTGGTAAATACCAATGATGAGGTCGTTGATGTCATTCTTTTATCTGAAAATAGTGAAGTTCAAGAGGGAAGAAAGGAACACACATCTGAAAATATCCAAGCCATTATTGAAGAATATGATTCAAAATATGTTTATTCAGAACAGCATACTAGCACAGGCTATCCAATGAACACGATCAAAAGTTTTAAAGAAATGGATATCAATGAAAGGATTAGCTATTTAAGGAACTTTCCAAAGGAGCTCCCACCTGTAACTTGTCTATATATGACCAAGGATCAGCTACTAAGGGGCTTTTTAGTAGGAAAAACAGATGAGAAAATTGAAATTAAACAGCTAAACCAATCAATTATTACTTTAAAAATTAAAGAAATTATTGAAATAAAAATGCTAGGTTATTGATAGAAAATGGGTATTACACTATTAGATTTCCTATTAATTTCTTTAGCCAGCTTTCGCCTAACAAGATTAATCGTTTTTGACAAAATTACCGAATTCATCAGAGCCCCCTTTTTTGATGAAGTGATAGAGACGAACGAAAATGGCTTAGAGGAGTCCTATTTAGTCCCGAAAAAAACTCTCATTAGAGGCTTTATTGGAGAGCTTCTAGGATGCTATTGGTGCACAGGGATTTGGTCATCGCTTTTTCTATGTATTGTCTATTTTGTATGGCCATCTATTTCCATACCATTGATTCTAATCTTAGCAGTTGCTGGTCTTGCGGCTTTGGTTGAATCCATTCTTCAGTATTGGATGAAATGAGCTTGTTTCCTTTTTAACACAAGCTATTGGATATGCATATGATAAGGAAAGGCCATTCACAACATTTAATTTGACTAGGGTGGTGGAACATTCATGTATAAAAGTAAGAGACAGAACATTAAAGTTCAGCAAGTGAAACCGGTTAAAAATAAAAAAGATTGTGGTTGTGGTAAAAAGGCGACAAAAACGAATAGAGATTAATATTCTGAGTTGATTTTTGAGTAGTAACCTAGTGGATATTCTGCATATCCATTACCGCTCATGGATCAACTCTTCTTTATTTGTGAAGATTATGGTCCATCGTAGTGTGGATAACTTGGAAATGAAGGCTATTCTCGCTGATCATCTCCTAATGGACTTCTAGGTAACTTATGACACAAAAAGTCAACATTCGTTAACCTGCTTTTCCTAATCCTCAGTTATTCTTATTTATGCCCTAAACGTACGCTTCTACTATTGCTTTGGGGATTTACTGGAAATAGTGGAATAATAAATCAATCATATATTTCCAATGATTTGTGGAAAATATTTTTAGTTGATTTTCGATTTTATGGAGGAAGGGAAGTTCATGAGAAGGCTGTTATTTGTATTAATGCTCTTTTTAACATTCCTGATGTCAGCGTGTAACGAGGATAAAAACTTGGATGATAGTAAAACAGCAATGATTAAAAAGACAAATCCAAAACCTGCGCTAATATCAACCAACTCGAAAAAACAATGGAATTTAATTGAGAGCATTAAGCATGATGTTGCTTCAGTAGATGAAATATATGATGTTGCAGTCGTAAAAGGAAAGAAGGATACCTTAGTTGTTTATAAGGTGAAGCATTTACGAAGGTTTCATATGAAAAAGATTGAAAAGAATGTACTGAAAAAATTAGAAAAAAAATATCCGAAAGAAAAATTCACCGTTTCAAGTGATTATAAAATATTTTTAGAAGCCGTTAAGCTAAAGGAAAAAATAGAGGAAGACCCCAAATTTTCCGATAAGCAGGCAGAAAAAGAATTACAGGATATCATCAAATTAACTGAAGAGTTAACCTAGAAAGGAGCTTTGTTATGGGAAAGAAGCAAAAGAATACAACTCCTGAACAGTTACAATATCAGCAGCTACAACAAAAGCATGAGCTGAAACGCCCTGTTTTAAAGAACTGCTTAAAGGCTTTTTTCGTTGGAGGAATCATTTGTACTATAGGACAAGCTATTTCCTATTTTTATATTTATAATTTTAATTTTACCGAGCAGACTGCCGGAAATCCTACAACGGCAACTATGGTTTTCCTAGCCATGCTGCTGACAGGTTTTGGCGTTTATGACCGAATTGGGCAATTTGGTGGTGCAGGTAGTGCAGTTCCTGTGACAGGCTTTGGGAATGCAGTGATTTCGGCGGCAATTGAACATCGAACAGAAGGATATGTACTTGGCGTAGGCGGTAATATGTTTAAGCTTGCTGGCTCTGTTATTTTGTTTGGTGTCTTCTCTGCCTTTATCGTGGCGCTAATTAAAACGATACTCATTCAGTGGGGGATTGTGTGATGCTTCAAGGGAGACAAACTTGGTTATTTCAGAATAAGCCTGTCATTGAATCAACAGGTGTGTCAGGAGGTCCATTTGAGGCAAATGGAAATCTTGCTGAGGATTTTGATATCCTTCATGAAGATCTTTGGATGGGACAAGATTCCTATGAAAAGGCAAATAAAGTTTTGGTTGAGGATGCTGTACAAGTAGCTTTAAGAAAGATTAACATGCAGGAAGGTGATATGCAATTCTTCATTGCAGGGGATCTAATTAATCAGATTACACCTAGTAGTTTTGCAGCAAGAACCAATCAGATCCCGTACCTAGGAATTTTCGGGGCCTGTTCCACTTCCATGGAGGGATTAGCGCTTGCCTCTTTCTTAGTTAATTATGGAGGTGCTAAATACATTTTGACTGGAGCATCTAGTCATAATGCGGCAGTTGAAAAACAATTCCGGTATCCAACTGAGTATGGGGGTCAGAAACCACCAACGGCCCAATGGACGGTAACAGGGGCTGGAGTAGCAGTTATTGGTGAAAACCAAGGGAATAATCAAGGCAAGGTTGTAACTACCTCTGCAACCATTGGGAAGGTAGTCGATATGGGTTTATCTGACCCGTTTAATATGGGCGGTGCAATGGCCCCTGCAGCAGCAGATACAATCACAACACACTTTAAAGATCGTAAGATTGATCCATCATATTATGACCTAATTGTAACCGGTGACTTAGGGAAAATCGGTCAAGCAACAACCTATGAGTTACTAAAAAATAATGGACTAACAATAGATCGGGACAAATTTCAAGATTGTGGTCTTCTTATTTATAAGGATAGTCAACCTGTTCAAGCTGGAGCAAGTGGGGCTGGATGTTCAGCGACTGTGCTTTATGGCCATTTAGTAAATCAATTAAAGGCAGGTACTTATCAGAAAATCCTTGTCGTTGCAACTGGTGCTCTTCTTTCACCGCTGAGCTATCAGCAAAAAGAATCCATTCCATGTATTGCACATGCCGTTTCAATCGAAATGAGTTCATGAGGAGGTCATCTTTATGCTTGCAATGTTTTTTTGGGCATTTGTTGTAGGAGGTATTATTTGTGTTATCGGACAACTCCTCTTTGATGTAGTAAAATTAACGCCTGGCCATACCCTTAGTTTATTAGTGGTTATTGGGGCAATATTAGATGGGTTAGGCTGGTATGAACCTTTAATAGACTTTGCCGGTGCTGGTGCCACCATCCCAATTACTAGCTTTGGAAATTCACTTGTTCATGGAGCCTTGCAAGAAGCGGATCAGCATGGGATTGTAGGGGTTTTAACTGGGATGTTTGAAATCACAAGTTCTGGTATTTCCGCTGCGATTGTTTTTGGGTTCATCGGTGCTTTAGTTTTTAAACCAAAAGGATAAAAGAGCCTATACATACTTTTACCATCTCACATATGTTATTAATGAAAACATGTAAAGTGAGGTGGCAAGAAATGGGCTTCTGCGGATTTGGCGGCTACGGCGGCGGTTACGGTGGTTTCGGCTACGGCGGTGGTTATGGCAGCACTTTTGTACTAATTGTTGTGTTGTTTATCTTACTCATTATTGTGGGTGCAAGCTTCTATAACTAATATAGAAAGAGCTGACTATTTTGTGGAAAGAATATAATGTCTAAATTTAAGGCATATACTTGACAAAATAGTCAATAAGCTGATCCATCAAGGGTCGGCTTCTCTTTTTTAATTTTCTGAATTTGCTCTTGAATATTTTTACAAAAGGGTATAGTATTATGATTAAGCTACATACCAACCGGTTAGTATTATAGGAGGGAGAAAATTGAATTTTTCTTATTCAGACAAAGTCAAAGAATTACAGAAAAAATTAACTTCATTTATGGAGGAGTATGTTTATCCAAATGAAAAGGTTTATGAGCAGCAGGTCAATGAACAAAGTGACCGTTGGAGTGCTGTTCCGCCAATTATGGAGGAATTAAAGAATCGAGCGAAAGCTGAAGGATTATGGAATCTATTTTTACCTGAAAGTGAATATGGGGCAGGATTAACAAATACGGAATATGCTCCTCTTTGTGAAATTATGGGTCGTTCTATGATTGGACCTGAGGTATTTAATTGTAGTGCACCAGATACGGGTAATATGGAGGTTCTCGTTCGTTATGGTAATGAGCAGCAAAAGAAACAATGGTTAGAGCCACTCCTATCAGGAGAAATTCGCTCCTGCTTTTCCATGACTGAGCCGGATGTTGCTTCTTCTGATGCAACCAATATTGAGGCAAGTATTGTCCGAGACGGCGATGAATATGTCATTAATGGCATAAAATGGTGGTCATCAGGTGCTGGGGACCCACGTTGTAAGGTTGCTATCTTTATGGGAAAAACCAATCCAGATGCTAATCGTCATGAACAACAATCGATGATTTTAGTGCCATTAGATTCGCCGGGTGTGAAAATTGAACGAATGCTTCCTGTATTCGGTTATGATCATGCTCCACATGGACATGGACATATTACATACCAAAATGTAAGGGTTCCGGTTGAAAATATTCTTTGGGGTGAAGGAAAGGGATTTGCAATTGCCCAAGGAAGGTTGGGACCAGGAAGAATTCATCATTGTATGAGAACCATTGGTGCGGCAGAACGTGCATTGGAGGAATTATGTAAGCGTGTACAAAAACGTGTAGCTTTCGGAAAACCTCTAGCTAAGCAAGGGGTAATTCAAGAATGGATTGCAGATTCTAGAATTGAGATTGAACAGGCGCGCCTATTAACCTTAAAGGCAGCCTATATGATGGATACCGTTGGAAACAAAGAGGCAAAATCAGAAATAGCTATGATCAAGGTTGTAGCACCATCCATGGCATTAAGAGTCCTCGATCGTACGATTCAAGCCTTTGGGGCTGCTGGTGTATCCGATGACTTTCCGTTTGCTTCACACTGGGCAAATGTGCGGACGTTAAGACTTGCTGATGGTCCAGATGAAGTCCATCGCGCACAAGTGGCCAAGCTAGAGCTACGAAAATATCAATAAAGAATATTCCTTTTAATAGGGAATAATGAGGATTGCGAACCAGTTTATTATGTTGAACGTGAGAAGGAATAAATAGATTAAGAGAGTAGGGGAATGTATGCATGTTTTGAAGCTATTTGATTTAACAGGAAAGACCGCGATTGTTACAGGAGGCGGCAGGGGATTAGGTGCACAAATAGCAGAGGGCTTTGCCGAAGCGGGGGCAAATGTGGTCCTGTGCTCAAGAAAGGTGGATGCATGTCAAGAGGTTGCTAGCCAATTAGAAGAGAGGCTAGGTGTAAAAACATTAGCATTAGCATGCGATATTTCAAATCCAAACGATGTTAATCGCGTGGTGGAGGAGACATTAAAACGATTTGGATCAATCGATATCCTTGTCAATAATAGTGGCGCCACTTGGGGAGCACCTGTTGCTGAAATGCCATTGGAGGCTTGGCAGAAGGTCATTGATGTCAATGTAACAGGCACGTTCCTTATGAGTCAGGCGGTTGGGAAGGTGATGATTGAGCAAAAATCTGGGAAAATCATCAATATTGCATCCGTTGCAGGATTAGGTGGAACGGACCCAAGAGTGATGGATACAATCGGCTATAACACAAGTAAAGGGGCGGTAATCACTTTTACAAAGGATTTAGCTGTAAAATGGGGTCCTCACAATATTAATGTGAATGCAATTGCACCTGGATTTTTCCCAACGAAAATGTCCAAGGTGTTAATTGAAAAAGGAAGAAACCCAATTCTTGAATCAACTCCTCTTCGAAGATTTGGTACAGATAATGACTTGAAGGGTGTAGCCGTATTTCTAGCCTCTGAGGCTTCAAGCTTTATGACCGGGGATGTATTAGTTGTTGATGGAGGAACCCACGCTTAAGAACAAAGGATATCCTTGTCAATCGTTGCAGCTTACCTAGGGGCGTTAGATATCGCAAATGCGCCCCTTAACTAGGCTGATCGTCAAAAAAATTCTATATTTTAGTAAATTTGGAGGTTTTTTGGTAGTTTCTGACGAATTAATATATCAATCCTTGAATGAAGAAAAACAAGGAGAATGGAATGTGAGGAGGGGAAGCGTGAGATTAGAAAATAAGGTAGCTATTGTGACAGGTGGAGCTGGAGGAATTGGTAGAGCGACTGCCATAAAATTTGCTAAAGAAGGTGCAAAGGTAGTCGTTGCTGATCTTAATTCAACCGGTGGTCAAGAAACGGTAAAAATGATCTCTGACTTTGGAGGAGAATCCATTTTTATCGAAACGGATGTAACAAATTCAGGGCACGTCAAGGAGGTTGTTTCGCAGGCGACAAAAGCGTACGGAGCGATACATATTCTTTTTAATAATGCAGGAATTGGTCAGAGTGAGGTCAGAAGTGTTGATTTGACAGAAGAAGAATGGGACCAAATTGTAAACATTAATTTAAAAGGTGCCTTTCTTGGAATTAAATACGCTGTTCCAGAAATGATTAAATCAGGTGGTGGATCCATTATTAACACAGCAAGTCTCCTAGGGTTAAAGGGTCAAAAATATGTTGCTGCCTACAATGCCTCAAAGGGTGGTTTAATCCTGTTGACAAAAAATGCTGCATTGGAATATGGAAAATACTCTATTCGAGTCAACGCCATCGCACCGGGTGTAATTGATACAGATATTATTGAAGGCTGGAAAAACAATGAAAGAAAGTGGCCTATTATTTCTAGAGCTAATGCACTTGGTAGAATTGGTAAACCTGAAGAAGTCGCAGAAGCTGTGCTATTTTTAGCATCGGATGAGGCATCCTTTATAACCGGAGCAACACTCTCCGTAGACGGCGGGGGAAGTACTTTTTAAAAATAATTAATCCTAATTAAATGGAGGTAATCCTATGAGTGAAAAGAAAGCTTGGTTAGCCCATTATCCAGATTCAATTGCAAAAGAAATTGATATTCCAAATAAATCAGTTCCACAACTCCTTCAAGACACTGCAGCCGAGTATCCTCAAAATCAAGCCATTACCTTCTACACGAAAAAAATAACTTACCAAGAGCTTCTGCAAGCAGCAACAGCATTTGCTGCATCCCTACAATCAGTAGGTGTGCAAAAAGGTGACCGAGTTGGAATTATGTTGCCTAACTGCCCTCAATATGTAATTTCTTACTACGGTGCTCTAATGTCAGGAGCAATTGTCACACAAATGAACCCAATGTTAGTCGAAAGAGAAATAGAATATATTCTAAAGGATTCAGGTGCTGAAACCGTAGTTGTATTTGATGCCTTATACCCACGACTTAAATCAGTTCAGGGGAATACGAATCTTAAAAATATCGTGGTGGTTAGTCTACAGCCATCAGAGCAAAGCTTTGGAGATGATTCCTCCTTTGACCAATTCCTAACCGTTGGAAAAATGCAATTTACTCCAGTTGATATTGAACCTGAGCATGATGTTGCCGTTCTTCAATATACAGGAGGAACTACAGGTCGATCCAAAGGGGCTATGCTTACCCATAGAAATCTGGTAGCAAATATTGTACAAACTACTGAGTTTTTTAAACCAAGCGTAAATGTGGGAAAGGAGCGCTTTCTAACAGTTATTCCACTTTTCCATGTTTTTGGAATGACCTCATGTATGAACTATGCCATTTATACAGCTTCAGATTCCATCATGCTGCCGCGCTTTGATTTAGAAGAGGTGCTGAATACAATTAAGCAGGAACAACCAACGATTTTCCCTGGAGTTCCAACCATGTATGTGGCTATTACCAATCACCCACGTGCAGAGGAATATGGTATAAATTGTATCGAGACCTGCAATAGTGGGAGTGCTCCAATGCCACTTGAGCTTATGAGGGAATTCGAAGGAAAGACTGGATCGAAAATCCTTGAAGGCTACGGGTTATCCGAGGCATCACCAGTTACACACTGTAATCCGGTATTTGCTGAGAGAAAACCAGGTAGTGTAGGAATCGGCTATCCTTCAACTGATTATAAAATTGTTGATTTAGCAACTGGAACAGAAGAGGTCCCTACAGGTGAATTAGGAGAGCTTATTATTAAAGGTCCACAAGTCATGAAGGGTTACTGGAACATGCCAGAGGAAACAGCGGAAACCTTAAGAGATGGCTGGTTATTCACAGGTGATATCGCAAGGGTAGATGAAGATGGATACTTATATATCGTTGACCGCAAAAAAGACCTTATCATTGCAAGCGGTTACAACGTATATCCTCGTGATATTGAAGAGGTATTGTATGAACATCCTTCTGTACAGGAGGCTGTTGTTATTGGAGTACCTGATGCCTACCGCGGTGAAACCATTAAGGCTGTCATCGTACTAAAGGCCGGCAAAGCGGCCACAGAGGAAGAAATTGTTCAATACTGTAAAGAAAATTTATCAGCCTATAAGATACCAAAAATTGTAGAATTCCGAGCAGAGCTTCCAAAAACAGGAGTAGGAAAGATCCTTCGCCGTGCATTAAGAGAAGAAGCAAAGCAATCATAATCTAAATAATGAAGAAAGCGTCAAAAAGGAAAAGAGTTTGAACAAAAAATGATTTTTGGCGCTTTCTCATAAAAATATCATTCAAAGATATTTTAAATGTGGATTAGGAGTGGTATGTATATGATATAATTCTAAGATAATTTTTAAGATTGTGAGGACACTAAGGTGAAGGAAAAAATTACAGAGCAAAGTGTATTCTTATTTGAAAAAAAGGGTTATAGTGAAACATCTATTCAGGATATCGTCGATTCACTTGGCGTGACAAAAGGGACTTTTTATTATTACTTTTCTAGTAAAGAAGAATTGTTAATGGATATCCAATTAAGATACATTGATGAGCTACTGGAGCATCAGGAAAGTATATTGAATGATACCACGAAGGATAGTAAAAGCAAATTGTTTGAGATCGTTTATATGTCATTGACTAGTATAAAAAAACAAGGCTCAAGCGCAAGAATCTTTTTTCGTGAAATGAAAAATCTAAGCGAGGAAAGTCTGACAAAAATCATGCCGAAACGGGACCAATATCGTTTGAATATTGAGAGATTGGTGAAAGAGGGCATTGAAAAAAAGGAATTCCGAAATGACCTAAACCCAATCATTGTGACGTTTGGAATTCTTGGAATCATGAACTGGACATATCAATGGTTTAGCCCAAAGGGAAGCTTATCTGAGCGAGAGGTATCTGAGATTTATGTGGAAATGCTTTTGAATGGAATCCAGATAAACTAATTAATAGTATCTAATAATATTGCGTTCTGGAGATTGTCTTCATTGCGAAGAAATACTCCTTGGAACGGTCTATTTTTTACATACCAACTGGTTAGTATTAAGTCAATGCCAATGATCCTTTGAATATGAAAAAAACAGCTAATAACAAATATTTTTAGAGTTTGTTTCATAGATTAATTGGATAAAAGAGCTTTTTATAGAAGAGGTACTTATTAGGAGAATAAGGAGGGAGTGAGAGGGTGAGTAGAATTTCCATTATTCCACGCTTTGGTGAGACAGATGCATTAGGGCATGTCAATAATGCTAGCTACTTCAGCTATTTGGAGGAAGCACGGATACGTTTTTTCGAAGAAATAGGCTACAACATTAGTTCAAAGGAATGGAATTTTATCCTTGCCTCAACAAAGTGTGATTTTGTCAACCAAGGATATTTTAATCAACAAATGACAATTAATACCTACGTCTCCCGTATTGGAACAAAGAGTTTCCAATTGGAGCACGATATTATTTGCTCGCAAACTGGAGAAATAATCGCTAAAGCAAATGCAATCATTGTTTACTTTGATTTTGAAAAGCAAAAGAGCGCACCAATCCCTGGATTATTAAAGGAAGGTTTAAAGAGTTATCTTGCCCATTAATAAAATTCGCAATATTCAATCTACAAAGGAGAATAATCATGCAAAAGCAAATCCATGATGACACAATTCCTGTCCGCAAAGGAGAGGAACTCAATTTACAAGAATTAGAGAATTTTCTTCGCTTACATTTTAAAGATTTACCATCACAACCACTAGAGCTCCTACAATTTTCTGCTGGTCATTCGAATCTCACCTATCAAATTAAGATTGGAGAATGGGAGGGTGTTTTGAGAAGACCTCCACTTGGTCCGGTTGCCCCAAAAGCACATGACATGGAAAGAGAGTTTCGAATATTAACGGAGTTGAATCCTCTATTTGACGCAGCACCTAAGCCATTATTGTTTTCAGATGATACATCTGTTGTGGGGAGTCCTTTTTTCCTAATGGAAAGAAAGCATGGTGTTGTCTTAGATACGTCATTCCCGAGTGGAACGGAGGTAACAAGGGAGCTTTGCTGGCAAATATCTGAAACGATGGTTAGTCAGCTCGCCAATCTTCATGCTATTGATTATAAAAACACAGGTTTAGTTGAAATCAGTAAGCCTGAAGGATTTATGCAAAGACAGGTTCAAGGCTGGAATTCTCGCTATGAGCGTGCGAAGACTGATGAAGTAAAGGAAGCATCCTCCTTAATGAAATGGTTAGAGGAAAATGCCCCTGCTAAGCATGACGCTGCCATTATTCATTATGACTATAAGCTAAATAACGCCATGTTTAGTGAGGATTACGAGAAAATGATTGGTCTTTTTGATTGGGAAATGACGACGGTTGGAGATCCCCTTGCAGACCTTGGAGCAGCCATGAGTTATTGGACAATGCCTAATGATCCAGAATTACTTAAGAATGGGTTAGGGAAACCACCTGTAACTGCGATATATGATGGCTTTATGACAAGGGAACAATTTATAGAGGCATATGCCCAAAAGAGCGGAAGAGATGTAACCAATCTCAACTTTTATTTGACCTTTGCTTACTTTAAGCTAGCAGTCATTTGCCAGCAAATATATTATCGCTATAAAAAGGGTCAAACAAATGACCAAAGGTTTTCTAAATTTAATGTTTATGTTCAAAGCCTAATTTCTCATGCTACTAATGTAGCTTTAAACAGACAATAGTTGAGGTGCGATATGGTAAAAATTCACCTTCTTTTAAGGAAGGAAGATATTAGTGAGGAAAAAATGGAGAAGGGTTCGAAGCTAGCTGTTGTATTGGATGTGCTGCTGGCTACAACTACGATAACATCTGCCTTAAAGGACGGTGCAAACGAGGTCATACCCGTACTTACTCCAGAGGAAGGATTAAGGATCTCCAAGGAGCAAACAGGGGATTTCGTTTTAGCAGGAGAGCTGAATATCAAACCCATTGAAGGATTTATTTATCCCAATCCAACAGAAATTCGAAAAGTTATAAAAGGTAGGACCTTAATACTTTCCACAACCAATGGAACGGTTGCGCTAAGAAAATCCTCGAATGCAAATAAGGTCTACATCGCTTCTCTGTTAAATAACCCATTTGTTGCAAGAAGTGTTCAAGAGGAAATGGAGGATGACTACACTATTGTGGTGGTCTGCTCTGGGAATTCAGGGGAGTTTAGTTTGGAGGATTTCTACGGTGCAGGACATTTTATTAGCTGTCTTTTACAAGATTACGAGAATCCCATTGAATTAACTGACTCGGCTAAGGCAGCACTATCCTTTTATCAGCTTCAAATGAACGATTCCTATGAGGTACTACATTCCTCTTATGTAGGTCAATTTTTTGATCGTTACGACATAATGGATGAGTTAAGCCTGGCTGCAGAAAAGGGTACTGTACCAATCGTGCCAATTTTAGATGGAATAAAAGTAGTAACTGAAAAAACATATAACGCCTATAAGTGACAATCCATACGGAAGGTGACCAAGAATGAATAAAACTGAACAAATCAAAGAAGGCGCAAGCTTTTTATATTCACCATTAGATTTACACCATCTATTTACACCAGAGGATGTAAGTGATGAGCATCGCATGATTGGTGCGACGGCTAAACAGTTTATCGAAAAGGAAGTCATTCCACAAAAAGAGGAAATAGAAAAGCAAAATATCGAGCTAATTGTGTCTTTATTGCATAAAGCCGGTAATCTAGGATTGCTTGCCCATAGTGTTCCTGAACAATATGGAGGACTAGGCTTAGACAAAATAAGTAAAGGAATTGTAGGGGAGCATGTCGGGATAACAGGAAGCTATGGAGTTGCTCAATCGAATCATACATGTATCGCAACATTACCGATTACTTATTTTGGAACAGAAGAGCAAAAGGCAAAATATTTACCTAAGCTTGCCTCTGGGGAATACATTGGTGCCTATTGCTTAACTGAACCAAATGCGGGGTCTGATGCTTTATCTGCTCAAACAACTGCAAGATTAAATGAGGCGGGAACTCATTATATTTTAAATGGTACGAAAATCTTTATTACAAATGCCGTTTTCTCCGATACATTCATAGTTTACGCGAAGGTCGATGGGGAACATTTTACAGCTTTTATTGTAGAAAAAGGTTTTCCAGGACTTTCTCTAGGTCCAGAGGAAGAGAAGATGGGAATCAAAGGATCTTCAACGAGATCAGTAATTTTAGAGGATTGCGAGGTCCCTGTTGAAAATGTCCTTGGTGAAATAGGAAAGGGGCATGTCATCGCTCTAAACGTATTAAATCTAGGACGCTTTAATCTTGGTTTTGCTTGTATGGGTGGAGCAAAGCAAGGTTTAAAAATGACCATTTCCTATATTCAAGAACGAAAGCAGTTTGGGAAGGCGATTGCTGATTTTCCGGCTTCAAAGGAAAAAGTGGCAAAAATGGCCTCTCAAATTTACGCTGCAGAGTCTGTTCAATACCGGACAGCTGCTCAATTAGAGGACGCCTTAGGTGGATTATATGAATCTACTGATCAAAGGCTCATCGCAAAAAAACTAAGTGAATATGCAACAGAATGTGCAATTTGCAAGGTGTTTGGCTCTGAAACTTTGGATTATGTAGCAGACGAAGCCCTTCAGCTACATGGCGGGGCAGGTTTTATTAAAGATTATGGGATTGAACAAATGTATCGTGATTCAAGAATTAATCGGATTTTTGAAGGAACAAATGAAATTAATCGTCTGCTCATCCCGACTCATCTTTTCCGTAAAGCCATGAAGGGAGAAATCAATCTTCAGGTGAAAGTGGAGGAGGCTCTTCAAGAGCTGCAAAACGGAGGCCATGCTTATGAAGGAGAGCTTGCTTCAGAACGGGCAGCCGTTGATGTAATAAGAAATCTATTCCTAGTGTGTGCTGGGCTAACCTTTGAGGCGTTTGGTCCGAATCTAGTGAATGAACAGGAAGCATTAATGCGTCTGGCTGATCTTGCTATCTATCTATTTGCTACAGAATCAAGTGTGTACCGAACTTATAAATCCTTGCTTAAAAACGGAGTTAAGGAATCTTCAATTAAGATTCAATTAACTCAAACCTACTTGCAAAACGCCCTTTGGGAGGTAGAAAGAATTGCCCGTTCTCTTACTGCGGATCTAATAAATGGTGAAAGAAGCCGCAAGCTTTCAGGACTTATTGTTAGAGAATGCGGTAGGTATCAAACCCAGGGTAAAAGCTATGAGCGTAACCGCCAAATAGCAGAAAGACAATATTCTGTAGGTCAATATGTCTGCTCATAATTGATTTAAATTAAAGGATAAAAAAAGGTGTGGGGACACAAATAGATCAACCTTCTTATTAAGGATTTGTAAAAATCTATTTGTGAAAAAAATAGTTAACAAGGGGGAGAAGTATTGATGAGGTTTTTACAAACAGTTGCTGTAATTACTGGTGCAGGCAGTGGTATTGGAAAGGCAACGGCTATTCGTCTCGCGAACGAAGGGGCAAAGGTTATATTAGTTGGGCGAACAAAATCCAAGCTTCTTGAGACTGCTGAGGAAATCAATGCTACGAAAAAAATCCCTTCTGCTGAAATCTTTCCTGCTGATGTAACGAATGAAGATGATGTAATCGAATTAGCTCAATACGTGAAGGAGCAATTTGGTGAGCTTCATATAGTCGTTAATAATGCAGGTGGTTCAAAGAATTCAAAAATCCTCGAAACATCTGTTGCTGACTGGGATTATGTTCAAGAAGTGAATTTAAGAGGTGTATTTCTCGTATCAAAGGTACTAGGAAGACTTATGGTAGAAGTGGCAGGTCAGGATGATGTTCCACAAAATCGGGCCATTGTGAATGTCGCATCATTATCAGGACACCAAGCAGGGGCTCATATCCCTCATTACAGTGCCGCAAAAGCTGGAGTAATTAATTTCACAAGATCATTAGCTCTTGAATTAGCCCCTTATGGTATACGTGTAAATTCCGTATCCCCGGGTTTTGTTGAAACGCCTTTAACCAAGGATGGCCTTGAAAACGATAAGTTTGTTAAGGCCATTCAGAAGAATACAGCCTTAAGAAGAGTCGGAAAGGCCGATGAAATTGCCAATGTCATCGCTTTTGCCGCTTCCAGTGAGGCCTCCTATATGACAGGGTCAGACCTCCTTGTCGATGGTGGATGGTTGATTGTTTAAAAAATTTACGAGTATTCCTTAGAAAGAATGGTAGTTGATCTGCCAAGCTAGGCATAAAATCTATTTCTAAGAATAAAAGCATAAGGGTAAAAATTTTTACGAAATGAAAAGGGGAGAATCGAATGAGTAATCAAGATTTGTTGGTCAATGTTGCAGAATCAATTATGACACTAACTCTAAATAGGCCTGAGAGCTTAAATGCGTTTAGTCCAGATATGATATTAGGATTAAAAGCCGCAATAGAAGAGGCTAACAGGAATCCTGAGGTAAGAGTCGTTGTTTTATCCGGTGCTGGGAGATCTTTCTCGGCTGGTGGGGATGTAAAAACAATGGGTCAGGCTGGGGCTGTTCAGGTTTATGAGCATATTGGGAGATTAAATGATTTGATTCTTGCAATGAAGGATTGTGATAAACCGATTATTGCAGCCGTTCATGGGTTTGCTGCCGGTGCAGGGGTTAATCTTGCCTTAGCCTGTGATTTAATTATTGCTGCAGAGGACAGCAAATTTGCATTAAGCTTCTCCCAGGTTGGACTCATTTCCGATGGGGGTGGTTCCTATCATCTTCCAAGATTAATCGGACCACATCTTGCAAAACAATTCTTCTTTAGTGCTGAACCAATTCCTGCAAAAAGATTATATGACCTTGGAGTAGTAAACAATCTAGTACCACTCGAGAACCTACAAGAAGAAGTATTAAAATTTGCGACAAGGCTTGCCCATGGACCTGGAAAAGCCTATGCAATGTTGAAAAAATTGGTGGATCATTCGTTCACGGCTACTTTGGATGAAATGCTCGAACAAGAAAGAATCACGCAAACCATGATGGTTCAAACAGAGGATCATCAAGAGGGAATTGCAGCCTTTAAGGAAAAAAGAAAGCCTGTTTTTAGAGGGAGATAGTTTGTTTTTGCCTAAAAGGTAGTGAGAATGCGAGGGACCATGCAAAATATTGGGGGAATTTGGGACAGATTCCCCTGAAGGGTCGAATTTACAGCTATAGTGTCCGCTTTTAACGTTGGTTTTGTTGGAATATGGCCTGGAAGAAGGCTAATCTTACTTTGGTAATTGGATATTTCCGTGTGAAAGGACAATATATCCGCGATTATTTGAATTTATCCGCGATTTTTTCGATATATCCGCGGAAAAGAGCCAGATATCCGCGATTATTTTGATATATCCGCGATTAATTGAATATATCCGCGTTCATCACAATTCAGCTGAAACCGTATTATATAGACTATGAATTCAAAAAAAAATCATCAATCAAAGAAGCAATATTTCTAGGAGGGTACAAATGAAAGCCTATTATTTTACAGAATACGGTGGACCAGAAGTATTAAAGCAAGTTGAACTTGAGAAACCTCAGCCAAAGGGACATGAGGTCTTAATTGAGATTCATGCCATTGGTGTCAATTATGCAGATACTGCTAGACGTGAGGGACAATACGTTGTACCAACACCACTTCCATTTATTCCAGGAGCAGAAATAGCTGGAATTGTCGTTGAGGTAGGAGAAAAAGTAACGAAGATTCAACCCGGTACAAGAGTGGTGACATTAATCGAGTCAGGTGGCTATGCTGAATATGCGTTAGCAGATGAGCGTTCAGTTATTTCTATACCAGAGAAGCTCGATTTTCAAAATGCAGCAGCTCTACCATTACAAGGACTAAGTGCCTATCATGTGTTAAAAACAATGGGAAGGCTTGAAAAGGGTGAAAGTGTTCTTGTTCATGCGGCTGCAGGTGGAGTCGGATTAATAGCTGTTCAACTAGCAAAATTATGTGGTGCAGGCAAGATTATTGCTACGGCAAGTACGGATGAAAAACTAGCCCTTGCTAAAGATATGGGTGCAGACGTGCTGATTAATTACACAAAGGAAGGCTGGGAGCAGGAGGTTCGGGAAGCAACAGGTGGAAAAGGTGTAAACGTTGCCCTAGAAATGGCTGGCGGGGACATCTTCCACAAAACCTTAAAATGCTTAGCTACCTTTGGGCGACTCGTGATATTCGGTAACGCGAGCGGTGTTCAAAGCAAATTTTACCCAACAACACTGATGGCAAGAAATCAATCGGTCATTGGATTCTTTCTTCCACAGATTATGAGAAAGCCAGAATTAATGCAGCCAAGTTTAGTAGAGTTATTTACTTATTTAGCAGAAGGAAAACTGAAGCTGACCATTGGGGGAGTATTTCCATTAGATGAAGCAGCAAAGGTCCATGAATTGCTGCAATCAAGAAAAACAATCGGAAAGTTAATATTAACGCCAAGATAACATTTTTAAGGAGGACATCATAATCATGAATACATTACATTTTGCACATTGGCCAAAAAGACTATCGAAAACATTATCCATTCCTGAAACAACCATTTATGATAATCTTGTCGTTTCTGCCAACCGTTATCCGAATAAAACAGCCCTATATTACTATGGGGCTTCCTATACCTATTCGGAAATATTAAAGGAAGTGGATGCTCTAGCTGGTTTCCTAGAGCAAAAGCTCAATGTTCAACCAGGGGACCGAATTCTATTATTCATGCAAAATTCTCCGCAATTTCTAATCTCCTTCTATGCAATTTTAAGAGTAAGGGGAATCGTCGTACCGATTAATCCGATGAATACGGCAAATGAGCTTTCCTTTTACATTAAAGATGGTGAGATGAGTACAGCTATTGTTGGGCAAGAGCTTTATCAGCATGTTGCACCACTACAAAATACAACATCTCTTAAAAACCTAGTGGTTGCTGCCTATTCGGATTATATTCCTGAGGAGGCAAATAAGGAGGAATTACCTCCTGAAGTAGGAGCACCTAGACAAAACATTGAAGTGGACAACCAATTTTTATGGCAAGAAGCGATTACAGCAGCGCACAATCCTTCACCATACGCTGGTCTAGCAGATGATATTGCCGTTCTACCTTATACATCTGGAACAACAGGCCTTCCTAAAGGCTGTATTCACACTAATCGAACCGTTCAAGCGAATATTGTAAGCGCTTCAAACTGGGTTGGAACGATGACTAATTCTGTCCATTTAACCACTTTACCTCTTTTCCATGTGACTGGAATGCTACATAGTATGCACGCGCCAATTTTAACAGGTTCGGCCATGGTTATGCTCACTAGATGGAACCGCAACCATGCTGCTAAAGCTATTGAGGAATATCAAATTTCTCATTGGGTGAATATAAGCACTATGTTAATTGATTTCCTTGCAAATCCTACGCTTTCAGACTTTGACATCTCCTCACTTGGAGTTATTGCTGGTGGAGGTGCTCCACTACCTGAGGCTGTTGGAGAAAAATTGTATGAGATAACCGGTTTGAGATTCGTAGAGGGCTATGGTTTATCAGAAACCATTTCACATACACATTTTAATCCACCTGATAGACCAAAGCTGCAATGCTTAGGTGTTCCTTCCTTTGATGTGGATGCAAGAATCATAGACCCGGTTACCATGGAAGAGAAAGGCGTCAACGAAGTCGGAGAAATCGTAGTCAACGGCCCCCAAGTATTTAAAGGTTATTATAATCGACCTGAAGAAACGGAGCAGTCATTTATTACAATCGATGGTCAAAGCTTTTTCCGCACAGGAGATATCGGCCGATTTGATGAAGAAGGTTATTATTTTATTGTTGACCGGGTGAAGCGGATGATTAATGCTTCTGGCTTTAAGGTGTGGCCAACAGAAGTGGAATCCCTTCTATATAAGCATCCTGCCATCCAACAGGCTTGTGTTGTAGGAGTCCCTGATCCTAGGAGGGGTGAGACGGTTAAGGCATTTGTTATCCTGCATCCAGATTCAGTTGGAAAAGTATCAGAGGAAGAAATTATTGATTGGTCAAAGGGTCAAATGGCAGCCTATAAATATCCGAGATTCGTAGAATTCAGAGAACAATTCCCAACAACTGCAAGTGGAAAAATATTATGGAGACAACTTCAGGAAGAAGAAAAGAAAAAAATTGAGGCGGTGGAAAAATAATGAGTCATGTAGTCGAAACGGTAACTGGTCCTATTTCTGTTGATAAACTTGGAAAAACATTAATTCATGAGCATATTATTTTTGGATATCCAGGATTCCAAGGGGATGTAACCCTAGGTGCTTTTAACGAAGAGGAAGCATTAGAGGTAGCGATTGGAGCGGCAAGAGCAGTCATGAGCTATGGAGTAAAAACTTTGGTGGACCCTACACCAAATGAATGTGGGCGCGATTCATTATTTTTAAAGAAGGTTTCTGAAGCAACAGGTCTACAAATCATTTGTGCAACCGGCTATTATTATGAAGGGGAAGGGGCTCCTCCTTATTTTAAATTAAGACAGGGATTAGGCAGTGCGGAAGCGGAAATATATGAAATGTTTATCAAGGAAATAAAGGAAGGCATTGCCGGTACCGGTATTAAACCAGGAATTATTAAGCTCGCTTCAAGCAAAGACCAAATCACTGAGTATGAAAAGATGTTTTTCCGTGCAGCAGCAAAGGTTCAGCAGGAAACGGGAATTATCATTTTGACCCATACACAGGAAGGAACAATGGGACCAGAGCAAGCAAAAATGCTCATTGAGCTTGGAGCAGATCCGAATAAAATCATTATCGGACATATGTGTGGAAATACTGACCCAAATTACCACAAGGAAGTAATGGAACAAGGGGTTAAGATTGGATTTGACCGCTTCGGGATCCAAGGCCTTGTGGGAGCTCCATTTGATGAGGCAAGAATCGAAACCTTGGTTCAGCTACTCGAAGCAGGCTATGAAAACCAAATTCTTTTATCCCATGACTCTATTTCCGTTTGGCTTGGTAGACCACCTGTTATGCCAGAACCAGTAATGGAAATCATGAAAAATTGGCACCCTCTTCATTTGTTTGAAAATATTTTACCTGTGTTACGACAAAAGGGAATCACAGAGCGACAAATTGAAAAAATGTTTGGAGATAATGCATTCTCCCTATTCTCAGGTGGAAAATCTCAAGTGAACTCATAAATTGTAATTAGTGAAATGCCTTTTCTTGTCCAAAAAATCACACTTCATCTCTTTTTTCATACTATATAAAGTAGTTTAAGAAGGAGGCGTAGTGTGATTCATGGATAACCAATTCTTTAAAAACGTGGAAAAAAAGACCGGCGTGAATATGAAGGATATTCTTGATTTAGCAGGATCTTTACAAAATGCTAATTTTAAAGATGAGAAAACAGTGAGAGGCGTCATTAGAAGAGTGTCTCAAATTGCAAATAAAAGAGTCTCAAAGGACATGGAAGATAAAATCGTTAAATCCATCGTAAATGACGGCAAAAAGCTTGATTTCAATACGATTTCTAAGATGCTTAACAGTAAGAAGTAAGATATTGATCTCATGGAAGGAATTTGGCTTGATTTGTAAATGTGGGCTTGTGGTCTTTGTGATTTAAATCGTTTGAAGTGAGTGAATCATACCCCAAACATGCTAGCAATTGGTTAGTTAGGGCTAATCAGATAAAAAATAGACTGATAAGAGTAGAATTTCACCATTTATTGTGGTGGTTTAACTCGAATCAGTCTTTTTTTTTACTAGAAAAGGTGTGGGTTGGGTATGGATAACTAATTTTCATTAGGTGTGGATTGGGATATCCGCGATTTTGGGAATATATACGCGATAATTTCAATATATCCGCGGAAAGGCCACATATTTACGCGATTTTTTCAATTTATCCGCGATTATTCAAATATATCCGCGATCCCGTAAATTTCATGGAAAAATTCACATAAAAAAATAGGAGTACCGCTTAATTGCAGCCCCCTAATGGTCAAATCAATGTTACCAGGCAAAGGCCCAACTCCCACCCGCAGCAAGGCAGAAGGAGATTGCCCAACTCCCATCCGCGGCAAGGCAGTACGAGACCAGCTCAACTCCAATTCAATGGAAATGCAGCCAATCAAATGTTTAACTCCAACCCGCAGAGTTATTCAAAACTAAACAACTACAATTCAGAAACTACCTTAATGCCTTCAGAAACCGCGAAGGATATGCCTTTTTCCCACGCCTCTTAGTTGGTATGGATATATATAGCAATTCCTGTGCCCTTGTTATGGCGACATACAATAAGCGGCGTTCTTCCTCCAGTTCACTTTCGTCCCCATTGCGATTGGCTTCTAAAGCGAAGTCGTGGGGAAGACTGCCATCAACCACTCCAACCAAATAGACCACTTTATACTCCAAACCCTTTGCACGATGAATGGTACTTAAAGTGATGGAATCAGTCTTGTCCTTACTCATCCTCTTGATTTCACGGTTCATGGCGGTCATATGATCGACATGCTCCAGAAATTCCTTGATTGTATGGAATCTCTTCGCAGCCACTTTTAAATCACGAATATCATCTGAACCCTTATCTAATTGGTTGCCTTCATTTCCGCGTTTTTTCACAAAATCCTGGTAACCTAGCTCTTTTTCTACCTCTTCAATTGCAGTTAGAGGTGATAAAGAGGAAAGGGATCGAATAATAGGTAACAGTTTTTTCAGTTTGCGCTCCTGGAAGGCAAAGCCTGTTTTAACCTCAGACAAACATTCTAAAAGGGTACGATCCTCTAAAATACTTTTTGCCCTAATATCGTTTAAGATGGATTGTTTCACGAAGAGAGTTGGCAAGATATATTTGATTGCTGTTTGATCCTCTTCATCTATACTTAACCTTAAAAACGAGAGCATACTTTTTACCATAAACCTTTCGTAAAACGGCTCGATATCTTGATCGATTTTAAAAGGAAGGCTGGAGTTTGCTAGTCTTTCAAAAATTGCCCGGCTGCCAGTATTAGTCCGAAATAAGATACAAAAATCCTCTGGCTTAAATCCACCTGCAATCTTATCCTGCATATCAGTCAAAATCATCGTTGCTTCCTCTTCCTCATCATATGGGAAAAATAAAAGCGGATCCTGCTCTGAGGAAAACTGACCATGCATATTTTTGGCCCTTCTTATTTTATTCCCTTTAATGACTGAATTGGCTGTTGTAACGATTTCATGTGAGGAGCGGTAGTTTTGATCCAATACGACAAGTTTTGAATCAGGAAAATCTTTTTCAAACTGTAGTAAATATTGTGGATCACTCCCGCGAAACGAATATATCGATTGATCATCATCCCCAACAGCACATACATTTTTGGAGCGTTCTGAAAGCAATTTGATTAGCTCATATTGAACCTTGTTAATATCTTGAAATTCATCAATTAAGAAATATTGAAAACGACTTTGATACTGTTCTAAGATTTCAGGATTTTCGTGAAAAAACTTATAGCAGCCAATGAGCATATCATCGAAATCAAATAAATCATTTGTTTGTTTATATTCTTCGTAATATTGATATAGAAAAGCGGTTTTTTCATCCCACTTCGTTTCTGGTTTTACTTGATGAGGCAAGATAAGAGAATTTTTCCAGAAACCGATTTGCTGAAGAGCTAAATCATAGGAAAATTCCTTTTCGTCAAGCTCAAGCTCACGCCCTGCCGCCTTCACAATTTGCTCCTTTTGCCAATCCTTTTTGATTAGCTTTTGAGAATTCCATGTTTCAGGATTATGAAAAGCTAGAATTCGATAAAAAATGCTATGGAAGGTTCCTGATACGAGCTGCTGAACAGAGCTTCTTTGGATCCCTGGATAGGTCAAAAGTCTTCCTTTCATCTCTGCTGCCGCCTTAGCGGTAAAGGTAACAAGCATAATCGACCTAGGATCCATTCCTTTTTCATGGAGCATATATGCTGTTCTCGTCGTTAAAACCCTCGTCTTCCCACTTCCTGCTCCTGCAATAACAAGCAATGGACCTTCTGTATGTGAAACGGCCTCTCTTTGGTGGATATCAAGTGAAACACCTTGGGTTGATAATAATTGCAAAAATGGAATCGTGTGTTCCACTTCATCCTCGTTAGGAGCAACAAAGGGTGGAGCCTTTTTCACCCCCCTAGCCTTTTTGAATTCAATTGGTTTAGCAGTCTCTGTTCCAATTGCCCGTGATTTTGGAATTCGAAAACCACCGAGCTGTACGGATTCCTGCTCTTCGACTGTTTTTATTTCATAGCTATGTAGAGAATCTTTACAAGAAGAATTTTTAGAAAGGATATGGAAAAAGTGAGGCTCCTTCTGAATTCCTAAAAATAAGCGAACCGACTCCCCGCAAACAGGACAAGTTAAATTACCCTTTCTTCCTTCTTCGTATATAAACTGAAAGCTTTCTCTACTAAGCGATTCAAGATTTAATAGCTGACTTTCGTGCATCGCAGTTTTCATAATATCCCTCGTTCACAAAAAATAACACAAATTTAATCATACCAAATCATATAAATATGAAAAAGAGATTCGAGGAAAAGTTTTATTTTTCCAACTGAGAGGTGGGGAGGTAATGGGGGATTTGCGTACCTTTGAATCTATGCAATATGCTGAAAGGATCGCACATAAAAAATATAAAAAAGCAACAAAAATTCCCATCCAAAGGATTAACCGGTTAGTGAATGAAAAGCAGGATGAAAAGGAGAGAAAGTGGGAAAAAGAGAGAAAAAAGTCCAAGATGAAAAGGTTTCCTAGCCGGGTGTTCGCACAGCTGACAGGGGTTCCGGCATATTGTTGATGAGAGAGTGTAGGGGTGATGTTGGAATAAGTGGAGGGTGTGTTGGGGTTGGGTTTGTGGTTCTAATGTGATAGGAAAGTCGTTTTTGGAATAAGCAAAGGAAAAACTGGATGAAATATCATTAGTGGAAGAAGCAAATGCAAGAAAGCTAGGTGCTTTTCTTATTAGGGTTAAAAACAATAGGAATTGGTGAAAATGGTATTTTCATAGGTGTAGTAAGTTTCATCATGGGAATGAAGGCCAAAATCCGGTTGGAAAATAGGAAAAGAGTCTTTCATCATGGGAATGAAGGCCAAAATCCGGTTGGAAAATAGGAAAAGAGTCTTTCATCATGGGAATGAAGGCCAAAATCCGGTTGTAAAATAGGAAAAGAGTCTTTCATCACGGGAATGAAGGCCAAAATCGGTTGGATAAATGGAAAAGCGTCTTTCATTAGAAGAATCAAAAACATTCCTCAACTTGATCAAAAGAAAATGTCCTTCATCAAAGATATGAAGGACAAATCCTGGCCTTAAAGCAGACCTTTTCATTTATAAAAATACTAAATCATCTTCTTCATCGCCCGATGAGGTATCCCTGCATCGAGAAATTCTTCAGAAATTATCTCATAACCAAGCCCTTCATAAAAAGGGATGGCATGTGTTTGGGCATTCAGCTTTAAGGTGGAAAGACCCTGTTTTTTTGCATAATCTTCAATGGAATTCATGATTGCTTTACCAGCGCCAGTTTTCCTCTGGTCATTCAATACACAGATTCGCTCGACTTTGCCGAGACCATCCACGATACGAAACCGACCGGCACCAATAGGGCGATTATCCTGGTAAATGACAAAGTGGGTGGAATCATTTTCATATTGATCGATTTCTTCTTCCTCTGGAACCTGTTGCTCATGAATAAATACTTCACGTCGAACAGCAAAGGCATCTTGTAATTCTTGGTCGTTTGATACAATTTTTATTTCCACTGTTACCTATTCCTTTCCAAGATGAAATGTTTCATATACAGTCCATGAGCCGTTTTCCAATTGGTAAAGTAAATGAAAACGATCGATGGTTTCCTCATGCTGAATCTGCTGCAATCTTAGGGTGCTATAGACGTCTGAATGCTCATCATTCGAAAGCTTTTGACCGATGGTAATATGCGGTACGAAGGAAAATTCAGAAGGTTCGCCAAGAAAGTTTGTATTGAGCTGTTGATTAAGGTACTGGAGCTCGTCTGTTGGCTCCACTTTTAAGTAAATCACATTATTTACTGGCTTAAAGGAACTGATTTTTGTCACCTTTAATAGGAAAGGGTTTACACTTTCAGCAATTTCATTAAGACGCTTTGTTGCATCCTTAATTGATTCCTCTGAAGCTTCAAAGGGATTTTTCAAGGTTAAATGAGGAGTAATCAGAGCGTAGTGTGGGTCATACCTCTTTCGATAAGAGTTCGCAAGGTCCTGCAGTTTTTTTGAAGGGAAAACGACAATTCCAAATTTCATTTTATTACCTCCCGAATTGATTTACGGCTATGGTTAAAAGTGAATAGCTTCAAAAAGATAAAGGAAGCACGTAATCCTTTTTTAGTAGTGCATATTATATCAAATTTTCCAATTGATTTATATCATTATATCCTTTGTGAACGTGAAAAAGTACGCAGTTTACTAAACTGATACAATCGATTCATCTAAATAAAATTTCCATCCAATGTCTTGGCTAACTTATGATTGGATTTTGGATTATCCTAGTTTAAACATATGGGTTAAAGCCCGCTTTAAATCTGGTTGCCAATATTTCCAAGTGTGGTCTCCGGCAAATTCATCATAAAAATAGGTGAAGTACTTTTCTTTCATAAGCACCGAGAGTCTTCGATTGGGTGTAAGAAAATCCTGAATGGTATGATTCGTTGTTTTTACTGTAGTTTCGTTCTGACCAATTACATGATAAATATTTAATAATTGAGCCTCGTTGAATTTTTCTACTGCCTGGACGACCTCATGGTTCACTAACGGTGATTGCAGTATGACTTTACCAAAGGTATGAGGATAGTGTAAGGCGGTCATTAGTGAAACGGTTGCCCCCAATGAATCCCCAATGAGAGCCCTTCCCATGCCCATTTGATAGGTAGGGTATTCTTGATCTAAAAAAGCAGCCAGCTCATGGGCAAGAAATCGGATATATGCCTGATTTTGCTCTCCATTTGGATGATATTTTCTTCGTCGGTCATCCACATTTTTGTAAGGGATTCCTACAATAATAAGGTTCTCAATTTCCTTTTTTGCTAAAAGCTGATCGGCAACGCGTCCAATTCTACCAAGCTGAAAATAATCCTTTCCATCCTGAGTTATGAGTAAAGAGTATTTATAAAGCGGTGAAAAGCCAGGTGGCAAATAAACAAGTAGTTGGATTTCCTCACCTAATTCTTTACTAAGGATAGTTCGTTCATTAATCGTTCCTCTTGGAAATTCCATTAAACATTCCCCCAAATTAATAAAACGCTCATTCAAGGAGATTTTAACATATATATGGTAATATTGCTGTTTTTTACTCCCATAAAACCTTAATCAAACACAATATCTATGAAAATTTAAAAATATTCCCGTGATATAATAGGGGTATTCTATTTAATTAATATTTATTGAGAGAAGGTTTATTGGGATGAAACGAGTAAATAGTAAAGTTGTTACTGAGGCTGCAAGAATGGCATTAGTCGATAGAGGTGTTACGGTGGAGGCCATCGGTGAAATTGTCTATGAAATGCAAGCACCTTATAATGGGGATTTACATATTTCAGAATGCATATTGAGTGTTGAAAGAGTGTTAAAGAAGCGGGAAATCCAACATGCAATTTTAGTAGGAGTGGAACTTGACCGTCTTGCAGAACAGAAGAAGCTATCAGAACCACTTCAAACCATTGTGGAAACAGATGAAGGTTTATTTGGAATTGATGAGACGATTGGGTTAGGTGCAACACTTACCTATGGAAGCATTGCAGTTACGACCTTTGGTCATTTAGATAAAAATAAAATTGGAATCATTAAAAAACTTGATACAAAATCTGGAGAAGGAATTCATACCTTTTTAGATGATATTGTTGCAAGTATTGCTGCAGCAGCTGCTTCCCGTTTAGCTCACAATCTTCGAGATAGAGAGGAAGCTCTAGAAGAAGAGTATATTGATGCAGATATCTTATAGTAGGTTTTATTACATATTGATTTTAAATTAACAAACCTAAGCACACGAAATGCCCCCCTTCCCAATTCTTTATTCAACAATCAAAAGAAACTAGGTCTAAAGTCACGAATTTTCCTAAATTGACAAGTTTCGGAAACTTTCATAATAAGTATAAATACGAGAAGAGAAAAGAGTAGGGGGGAAAGATTTTGATGAAAAGAAAAAGTCTTCTTCTTAGTATGGTCATGCTTCTGGCCTTGTCTATGATTCTTGCAGCCTGTGGAGGCAAGGAAAAGGGTGAGGATTCGAAGGGTAGTGAAACTAAGGACAAGCCGAAATTTATTAGTATTCTTACAGGTGGAACAGGTGGAACCTATTATCCTTTAGGTGGATCGTTTGCGGAAATTATTAAAGATGAAACAGGTATTGATGCTAATGCTGAAACGACCGGAGCATCTGCTGAAAATATGACAACCATTAAAAAGGGTGATGGGGAAATTGCCTTTTCACAAACAGATATTGCCTCATATGCAACGGAAGGAAAATTGATGTTTGAAGGGAATAAAGTTGATAATGTGAAGGCAATTGCCACTTTATATCCTGAAACGATACAAATCGTAACAACGAAAAAGACTGGGATTAAATCTGTTGAGGATTTAAAAGGTAAAAAGGTATCGGTTGGAGCTCCAGGTTCCGGAACAAATCCGAATGCAGAACAAATTCTCGAGGTCCATGGTATGACCTTTGATGATATTAAGAAACAAGATTTATCCTTTGATGAATCAACACAAGGAATTCAGGATGGCACAATTGATGCTGCATTTGTAACAGCAGGTACTCCAACAGGCGCTGTTGAAAGCTTATCAGCAACAGAAGATATTGTCATCATCCCTATCGAACAGGATAAAATCGATGCGCTTATCGCGAAATACCCTTACTACGTGAAGGATGAGGTTGCATCTGGAACCTATGGTTTGAAGGAAGCTGTGCCAACCGTTGCTGTGCAAGCTATGTTAGTGGCAAAAAGCGATCTCTCAGACCAGGTTGTTTACGATATTACAAAAGCGATTTTTGAAAATCTAGATAAAGTAACCCATGCGAAAGGGAAACTAATTAAGGTTGAAAATGCATTAAATGGTGTGGGAATTGACGTCCATCCAGGTGCACAAAAATACTTTGATGAAAAAGGGGTAAAGGCCCAGTAATAAGATATATCCAATAGAACTTGCAAGTGTCGACCGGCTGATTTATAGTCGGTCGCATTTTTAACTTTCAGAAGTCGCATGAAAAGCTCATCTTAGGAGGGAAAATGAAGAGGCTAAAATTCTACCAAATCATCATATTACTCATCTCCGTAGTCATTGTCATCTATTTATTCATAACAAATCCATTCCAAAAGACACTAGTATTCCAACCAAAACAGTCAAATGCAAAGCCAGCTTATATTCCACTAAAAGACGAAACAAAATTTCAAATCAAATACACTCATTCCATCCATTTAACAGATGTTGTCGAAAGCTACAAAATCATAAATCAGAATCAAATTCAGCAATATGAATTGATGTATGAGGATTTTGCGATAGGCATGCCCTCTGATGCTGGACAAGGAGAAACCTTTGAACAGATAGATGGCAAATATTTTATCAAAAATATGAAACGAATCTTCCCATTCTTTGATTTGCGGATTGGACAGGTTCGAGCAAATCATCGCGTCATTTTTAACAACAAGGAATATCCATTGTCCCAATTTATTGAGCCGGGGACATTAGTTCGTGTAGAAATCCAAAAATTGAGTTTCTTTCAGCAGTGGAAAGGAGTGAATATCCTTGAATCATTTTGAACAAGCCCTGACAGAGAAAGAACAGCAGGAATTGATGGAGAAATATGACCCAGAGGCTGGAACAAGAAGGCTTAAAGGCCTTTTTGGTTGGATTGCTCTCATTGGATTATTAGCCTTCTCTTTATTTCAAGTTTATACCGGAGTGTTTGGTGTATTGACTGCTCAGCTTCAGCGATCGATTCATTTAGGATTTGCCCTAGCACTTATTTTTCTATTATTTCCTGCACGTAAAAGGAACAGGGGAAGGGAACATAAGGTTTCTTGGTTTGATGTGGTTCTTGCTATCATTTCAATAGTAGTTGGAGCTTATTGGCCATTGATGATGGATGATTTAGTTTCCAGAATTGGAAATCTGACCGATTTAGATTTTTATATAGGATTGGCAGCCATTCTATTAGTATTGGAGGCTACACGACGGACAGTAGGGCTTCCTATTACAATTATCGCGCTCATTTTTATGGCTTATGCAATGTTTGGACCATATATGCCAGGGTTCATAGCTCACCGGGGGTTAGAGCTAGACCGACTAGTCCAAACGATGTTTTACACGACTGAGGGAATTTTAGGGACACCTATTGGAGTGTCGTCTACCTTTATATTTTTATTTCTCCTCTTTGGTGCTTTTCTTAATCATACCGGTGTGGGACAGTACTTTAACGATCTTTCCATAGCTATAGCTGGTAGAAGTGTTGGCGGTCCTGCAAAGGTTGCGGTTTTTTCCAGTGCATTACAGGGGACAATCAGTGGTAGCTCTGTCGCTAATGTAGTTACTTCAGGAGCCTTTACCATTCCGATGATGAAAAACCTTGGGTACAAAAAAGAATTCGCTGGAGCCGTTGAGGCCTCTTCGTCAACAGGTGGACAATTGATGCCACCGGTTATGGGAGCAGCTGCCTTCTTAATGGTTGAGTTTATTGGTGGAGGAATCTCTTATTGGGATATTGCTAAGGCTGCTGCTATCCCAGCAATCTTATTTTTTGCTGGGATATGGATGATGACTCATTTTGAAGCAAAGCGCATTGGACTCCGCGGTTTAACAAAGGAGGAAATGCCGAATCGGAAAGAGGTTTTTCAAAAGCTATATTTATTGGTTCCAATTATAGCTATTATTCTATTGATGATGTCTGGAATGAGCGTAATCCGTGCGGCCCTTTGGTCGATAGTCATTACCATTGTAGTAAGTGCCTTTAGAAAAGATACATGGATTGGCTTTAAAGGAATTGTCGATGCATTAATTGAAGGTGCAAGATCTGCATTAGGTGTCGCAGCGGCCACTGCAGCGGCTGGAATTATTGTAGGAGTAGTCACAAAAACAGGTCTTGGTTTGAAATTAGCGAATGGGCTGTTAGATTTATCAGGTGGGGCATTGATTCCAACCTTGTTTTTAACAATGATTACCTCTTTGATTATTGGAATGGGCTCCCCGACAACAGCAAACTATGTTATTACATCAACAATTGCAGCTCCTGCCATTATTCTTTTAGGTATACCTGATCTTTCTGCTCACCTTTTTGTATTTTATTTTGGAATTATTGCAGACATTACGCCTCCTGTTGCATTGGCAGCCTTTGCAGCAGCTGCTGTTTCAGGTGGAGAGCCTTTTCGAACGGGTGTCGAATCATCAAAGCTTGCAATATCTGCGTTTATCATTCCATACATGTTTGTTCTATCCCCGGAATTGTTAATGATTGATACAACGTGGACCTATCTAATATGGGTTGTGATTTCTGCCTTTATTGGAATGCTTGCCATTAGTGCCGGGGTAATTGGATTCTGGTATCGGCAAATGCATTGGATTGAAAGACTATTTGCATTGGCCACAGGCTTATGTCTTATTTATCCAGAGAAAATAAGCGATATGTTGGGGCTAATTACATTTGCAGTACTTCTTGGGCTACAAAAGTGGTATAAGGGAAATGGAAAAATAAAGACGATGAAAAATGTATAATCATAGTCCTCCAGAGTGAGGGCTTTTTTGTTCGAGAGAAGGTGAATGCTTAGCTGATTCTCTTTCTATATCCTTTCATAGGCATAAGAGAGAGGATATGATCGATTCGGAAAATTCTTGTTTGACCTCTTAATGAGCAATAAGCCCGCACGTAGTTTTCTTTGATCTCTTTAATCCATACTTTTCTTTGGGAAATTTGCCCCCTTGTTGATAGATAAATCATTTCAAGCGGAAAATTTTCTTCCATTGAGCGTTTTAGCAAAGAATTCATCCGATGCACACCTCCTTTTATGGTTATTATAACCGAACGAGTGTTCTCTTTGCAATAGAAAACAGGAACAACTGTTCTTTTTTCTAACGGGAAGGTGCTTTTATGGTTTATTAGAGGCATTCTTGTGGAGGAAGTAGGGGGAATTTCTTTTATGAGGATGATGAAAGGCGAATCTTGGTGGATAAAAGCAGGAAAAATATCATTCTTCTGGTCGATGAATGACCAAATCTTGCTGGAAAGCAGAAAAAGAGTCTTTCATCCGGTTGATGAAGGACCAAATCTTGATAGAAAACAAGAATAATGTCCTTCCTTCATCAAATCTATTTCTTGATACTTTTTTTAAATAGATAGATATGATAGCCTAAAATTGGAAGCATTTGAGATGAAAAGCGAAATTATTAATGAATGATCAGTAGACTTTTCTTTGTTATAAAACTTGTGGAGGTTGGAGGGGGTGTGCCAGTGAGTAAAGTCATTTTTGAAGCCCAAAACGCAAGCAAG
This sequence comes from Bacillus massilinigeriensis, assembly GCF_900117315.1. Lineage (GTDB taxonomy): Bacteria > Bacillota > Bacilli > Bacillales > Cytobacillaceae > Bacillus_BE > Bacillus_BE massilionigeriensis. Next base: position 1,865,011 of record NZ_LT630337.1, on the reverse strand, counting down.
GTTATTGAAGGACTAAAAATATTAGAGGGTATCGATATTAACCTTACAAATGGTGAAGTAGTGGCGATTACCGGACAAAATGGATCAGGGAAAAGTAGCTTGTTAAAACTAATTGCTGGGATTTATGAGCCAAGTAGTGGAAAGGTTATCAGGTCGCCTAAAAGGATTAGCTATGTACCGGAGCATTTCCCCGAGAATATCCGGTTTAAAATGAATGAATATTTGCTCTTGCTTGGGGAAATGAGCGGCCGAAAAAAAGAAGAATTGTCTATAGAAATGACGTATTGGGCGCATGCCTTTGGAATTGAAGGCTATTTGGATACTCCTCTAAAAAAGCTATCCAAAGGGACGAAGCAAAAGGTAGGAGTCATTCAGTCGCTGCTAATGAAAGCAGATGTGATTTTATTAGATGAGCCGTTATCCGGACTTGATGAAGTCTCACAGCATGTATTGATAAACCAAATTCAACAAATAAAAAAGGAAAAAACAATTATATTTACCTCCCACGAAGCCTTTCTAGTTGAAACCATTGCAAATAGAAAAATAGAGTTAAGTAATGGTAGGATTATCGCAAATGAGCGAGTGGTAAAAAGAGAATTGATTAGGGTAATTAGATCGAGAGTCCCTAGCAAACAGGGTATAGAGAAGATTACTGGTGTGATAGATTGCCAAATTGAAAATGATAGTGTTGCAGTAATCACAGTAAAGGAAAAGGATAGCGATTTGGTTTTGAAGGAATTGTTATTAAAAAATGCATCCATATTGGAAGTAAGGGAGGAGTGGTTGTGATGAGAGCATTTATTAAGTATCAGTTAAAAAGCTATCTTCGTTCTCTGAAGATCATTCCTCCTGTAACGATATTTTTGGCCTGGGTGTTTATTTTGTATGCCTACAAAAATGTCGAAATATTAAGCAGCTATGCCGTCTCGAGCATTGCATTGTATTTAACGATGGCATGGGTAGCAATGACAATTTTCTCACTAGAGGAAGAAAGTGAAAAGCATATATTGTACGCTAACCTAGGGACAAAGCTGAAATATTTGGTTGGAAAATGGATAACGTGCGCGATTATTTGGTTGCCGCTATTCTTGTTTGCTGAGTTCTATCCTATTATAATGGGAAACTTTAAGGGGAGTTTGAGTGGAGTTCATTATGGGTTGTCTCTCAATAGTCATTTGATCCTTGGCCTCTTTGGAATGCTGGTAGGTACCTTGTTTTCAGCGACAAGATTTGCTACTAAAAAATACGCCTGGCTTAGTGCGGTTCTGGTTTTGGTAATCTCACTCGCCTATGAATCTTTGGTAGAATTGACCGTTTGGATGAAGGCGGTGCTTTGGGTATTCCCTCCCGTTATTTCGGTGATTTCTCATTTAAGTATTGGAGATGTCGTTGATGTAGGTCATGAATTTTGGCTTAATCAAGCTCTTGTCGTAGGCTATGGATTGATGGGTGGAATGCTCTTAATCTGGTTTTACCTGCGGAAGGAACGATAGGAGGGGGTTGACAGTTTTAGTGAAAAATAGTATATTTTATAATGTCTTCACCTGAAGATATATTGCGATTCCGTAGCTCAGCTGGGAGAGCGCTACCTTGACAGGGTAGAGGTCGCTGGTTCGAGACCAGTCGGAATCATTGGGTGCCAAACCCGTAGGAAACCCTTCGGAACAAGGGCTTCTCCAGAACGCCACATGATTGTGGCGTTTTTTTAATCGTATTCGCTAGATAAAAGAAACAATCGGAATAATAAAAAAAGGCCTGTGTCCACTGAATTTTAAGGGACTCAGGCTTTTGATTTTTGTTAACAGTCCTCTTGCTAATTTCGGTTAAATCATTCGGATTATTGTATTTTATTACTAATAAAAGTAATTCTATTGAGCAGTTAATCCACCATCAATTATAAATTCAGAGCCAGTTGAATAGCTAGATTCATCTGAAGCTAAGAATAATACTAAGTTTGAGACCTCTTCTGGTTGTGCTACACGTTTTAATGGGATATGCGCAGAAAATGCTTCTACTGCAGCTTTTGTATCTTCTTGTACAACCATTGGAGTAGCGATGACACCCGGGTGTACAGAGTTCACGCGAATACCCATAGGTGCTAAATTCATAGCAGCAGCTTTTGTTAAACCACGTACAGCAAATTTTGTATCTGTATAACCAACGGCACCTGCAACTAATCCGTTCATGGAAGAAATATTTACGATTGATCCGCCACCAGATTTAATCATTGATGGAGCAACAGTTTTTATGCCTATAAATACTGAAGTTTGGTTAATGTCTACAATACGACGGTATTCTTCTACCGAAATATCTAGGATACTTTTGGCCATCGTGATCCCAGCATTATTTACTAATACATTAACTTGACCAAATTTTTCTTCAGCAACTGCTAGAACATTATTCCAGTCATCTTCACTTGTAACGTTCTGTTTTACAAAAATCGCATTTTCACCTAATTCAGTCGCTAGTGCCTGACCTTTTTCTTCATTTAAATCTGTCAGTACCACTTTTGCTCCTTGTTCCACAAATAATTTTGCGTGTGCAGCACCCATACCTTGTGCAGCACCGGTTATGATTGCAACTTTATTTTCTAAACGTTTCACGTTATCTCCTCCATATTAAAATTTAAGCAGAACAGGACTATTCCTTTAACTTTCTCAGTAACTTTTTTTGAATCTCAATATACTGAATTAATTCATCATCCGTTAGTGCACTATAAATATTTTGATAGTATTGCTGACCTAGATGTTCAGCTTCACGTATCATGTCGTTGCCTGAGGCTGTTAAGCTTAGATATACTTTTCTCCGATCATGTTGATCGACAGAGGCTTCGATATATCCAGCATCCAATAATTTATTAGTAATACTAGAAATGCTACTTTTTGAATATCCAAGTTTATTGGATAATTCAATGGGTTGGCACCTTTTAAGTTTACGGATTTCGCTTAATATAATTATTGAGGAGATTCCAATTGGTTTTGAGAGTCCTTCTGTATATTGGATAATACTTGCGTTATTTACCTGTTCGACCATATTGATTAGTTCATATAATTTTGGTTTGTTCATTGTTTTCTCCTAAAAATTAGCGCAATTGGAGTTGACCACCATCCACCATAAATGTTTGACCAGTAATATATCGAGCGTCTTCAGAAGCTAAGAAGACAGCAACGCGTCCGATATCCTCTTCTGGCTCGCCCCAGCGACCTAAAGGTATTTTTGAAAGACTTTCATTGTACATTTCTGGGAACGCTTCAGCCCATTTTTCTACAGCAGGACTCTTAGCAATTGGACTAATCAAGTTTACATTGATGTTGTATTTACCCCATTCATTAGCAGCGACACGAGAAATTGCTCGTATTGCTTCTTTGGCAGCAGCATAAGCAGTTTGTGTTGGTTGTCCAGACAATCCAGCGTTAGATGCAAAGTTAATTACTGTACCTTCTGTTTCTTTTAAATAAGGAAATGCAGCTTTCATCAAGAAGAAGGTAGGGTAGAAACCGGTTCCAAATGATAAATCAAAGTCTTCTTGTGTTATTTCTTCAAATGGTTTTTGTTTGGATGCATGTGCATTATTAATTAATACATCTAGTTTACCGTACTTTGAAACAACTGTTTCGATAATTTTTGGTAAGTTATCTACATCAAAAAGATCCCCAACCATAAACATAGATTTAGGAGAAATCTCTCTAATTTTTGCTTCTAATACTTTTCCAGCTTCTTCATTAATATCAACTAATGCTAAAATAGCACCTTCTTTTGCTAATGCCATAGCCATTCCAGTTGCAATGCCACCAGCACCACCGGTGATTATCACGATTTTATCTTTTAAACGCATGATTCCTTACTTCCTTTCATATGATGTCAGAGCTATTATAATTTAAAAATAGTTCAGTTGTAAACTGCATAGAATATTCAGAATACAACAGAAGAAACATGGGAAACATGGGGACGTATCTCGTGTTTCAACCCATATGAAACACGAGATACGTCCCGATGTTTCTAGTTTCCCACTCAAAAGTATTAAGTCAATATTCCAACAAGACACAGGGAAATGGAATAATTCAATTATAGGGGTGGTGAGCAAATGGAAGGTGTTGATAAAGCGTTTATGGAAACTTTAGTCGCCACTATTGGAAAATTTGGATTTCCATTAGTATTAGCCGTTTACCTATTACTACGTTTTGAAAAGAAAATCGAGGTTCTAACCGATGCTATTTTAGCACTTAAAGAAGTGATCACACAAAGGAATCGAGATTAAAATGAAAAATAAGCACTTTAGAGTGCTTATTTTTTTAGCATAATTTGGTATTATATAGTTAATAAAATTCCACAAATGGATTGGAGGGTTCCGATGTTATTATTCGTGCCAACTGGTATAGGAATAGCCGTTGGGATTATTATTATTGCATTAACAATCGTTTTTAAGAGAATGTTTAACGTAACTGTCGCCAAAATCCCCTCTTTTTTAGGAGTTATAGCCGCAATCATTATTTTCTGCATGGGTTATGTTGAAGTTAGAGGATGGGAAGGAGCAGCATATCTTTATCTTGCATTTACGATTTTTGTTTTTTCAATTATTACTTTTTTCATCGCAACATTCAAAAGAACAAAATCGAGCAGGAATTCTCATTTCTAACTACATTCATTACACACACGCACAAAAAAATAACCTCACTTAATGAGGTTATTTTTTTTGTAAATATTAGCACGTACACGAATCCTTAATTGGGAAAACTGCTAGTAAAATTAAGTGAAGAGCAATCGGAGCATAAATCCAGTTTGCCTTTGCACAAGATAATAATTGACAGTCGCAACCACAGTCATCAGTTCCAAAATTTGCATAACAACGGTCGTGAGTACGGCAGCAAGTGTCATATGGGTTAACTGGTGTACCAGAACCGCATCCTTTTCCACACCAATTAGAAGATACGTCCCGATGTTTCTTCTTAAGCAGCGTGTCATTATATCAGCTCAAAAGGAACTAAAGAAAAAGACTGATATTAATTTTGAATTTGAGGAAATAAAAATAGGGAGAAGAGTTGAAAAGATCAAGTTTATAATATCTTCTTCTAGGAAAACTAAGGGTGCAGAGCAGTTATCTCTATTCGAAGAAAGTCTTAATAATGAATTTGTAGCAAGGGTAAAAAAGCTAGGTATGAAGTTGGGAGTCAATATCTCTAATGAAATTATTGAAAAATGGGGAGAACATGGACAGGATAATGTTATTTCTTTGCTTGAAAGAATCCAAAAGCGTAAAAATATTGATAATCCAATTGGGTACATAACAACAGTATTAAATTCTACACCTACTACTGATACTGAAAATTCAATGGATCTTGGGGATCAATCAATATTAACACATCTTGTAGCCATTTTTCGAAAGTCAAAAGAGCGACTTCCAAGCTGGTTTATAAAAGATAATGCTATTATGGAAATTCAGAATAAATTAGCATTAGATAATGCAGAAGCAACTATACAATTTGAAAAAATAAAGTCTGATTTATATGAAATACTGGAAATAGAGGAACCACAACAGGATTTAATGGATGATGATGAATTCATTAAAGAAAAAATGAAGTTGGAAGAGGAATTAAGGAATTTTAATAAAGTATAACATTTTTGGTTACTGCTTATTGAGTTGAAAGATAATCAAGAAAAAGGTGAAGCTGCATGCTTCACCTTTTTTATTGGTTTAAAAGAAATAAGGTGGTGCTTGTGAACAATGTGTTAGAGATTGAGGATAATATAATTCAAAGCAGCCGGCCGCGTCTCCTCTGACAACGGCCTTCAGAGCCTCGCCCTCTATTCGAAGAAGCCATTTTTGCATGCATATTCATCATGTAGCCATGCACGAAGCCAATCCAGGAAGCAAAGCTGTGCATCGCTACACTGAAGCAAAAGCAAGGAAGAAAACAACCTTTCTAGGAAGAAACGTTGTTTTCTTCCCTTTTTAATATTTGATTACGTTTATAAGAATATTTTGATATATCAATAATCACGCCCCTAAAATGATAACTTAAATATGCTCCTTAGTATTAAAATCGATTAATTTTTCTAATACTAAAGCTACCCTTTACTTGAAGATTATTTATTATTTTCTTCTAAATCATATATCCTCTTTTCAAGTTCTTTTATTTTGTTACTATTAGTCAACGCCGTTGTAAAAGCAATAAGTCCAAAAATAAATCCTGATGCTCCAAAAGTGAATCCTATAATTCCAAAAATCTCCACATAATCCCCCCTATTAAAAGTCTACGTTCTCTATGTTTATTTATTTTTCAACTGTCATGCCATAAATTTCAACAAAAAGGGTGCAATCTCCTACCGGAAGAAACGCTTAAGTACAAAACTTCACAAACCCTTTTTTTCGACCAACTAAAGGGTCAATTCTCCATTTTATTATCATAAAAATTTTAAGTGGCAAACAGTATGTAATCAATATTTTTAATCAATATTCAAGGGTAAATCACAGAGGATTTTTTCAAGCAATTTCAAAGAAGCCCAGCAAAGAAGCCGGCCGGGTCCCCTCCGACAACAGCCTCCACTCACGTTCCGGCACGGTCTCCATGTTTCCGCCTGTTCTTAAAGAAGGAGAATAGTTTTATATTTTGAGCTAAAGGGGAAGCATAGGGTTAATAAGGGAGAAATGGCTCATCATGATAATAGAGAAGGCTACTGAAATCTCACCAGCCTTCTTCATTAATATGTTTGCGATAAAATGAATTTGTCACTGTTTTTTAACACAACTCCACATACACATATCGGGTTACTTGATAACAGATCTGTTTTCACTTCATTGTTTCGATAGAGCTTATTGTAATTGTTTAGGTATATCATCTGTGTTTTTATGTAGGATTTCATTGAAAATATTATTTTGTGATTGGTTATTAGTATTTAATAGTTGCCCATTTTGAATGAACTTAATGAGGTTTTGAATATCCTCTTTTGTGGCAGGCTGTTTTTCTGGTTTTAAAGTAAATCCAAGTTGTCCGTTCGATTCTAATGTGGCGTATTGAACATCGCAAACACTAGAAATTCCTACTTGCCGTAATCGTTCCTCTAATTTATCAACGGTTAATCTAAGTTTTTTTAAATTACTCTCAATTAACGTCCCATTTTCAATAACTGGTACAGCCTTACCAGATATAACAGTTTCTGCATTGTCAAATTTTAATTGGATAAATTCGGTGATAATTAGTGAAACCACCAATATTCCAGCTATCCCAAAAGTGGTCCAAAGTCCCCGTCCAGAGACAGGTTGGATTAGCAATGTACCGATGGAAATCATCATAACCATTTGGGGAATAGTCATTTGAGAGATTGTTTTTCTTCCACCAATTCTTAAAATAATCGTTCCCACAATAAAAATAAGAATTGTTTGCCAAATTAAGGATAAATTCATTGTTAGTATTTCCTTTCTTTATTTATGCCTTATTATATTTTCAGTCCAGTTCACCATTTTATACAATTTATAAATGCATGATGTTAGGTGGATATGAGCACATTACCCTATTACTGAGGATGTCCATAATGGAGGAATACTCTTTTATATGTCAAATAACTTAGAAAATCTTAATATCGTCCGAAATTTAGAAGAAAAAACAACCAATTTAAGAATCAAATTTTGGCTTGAAAATGAACTATTCTCAATTGAATGGTGGTTTCTATTAATCGTAATATTAATCATACCCTGGATCATTTGGATGAAATTTCATGAAAAGTCAAGAACCTTTGAACTATTACTATTTGGAACATTAACGATGATCACTGCTGCTAATTTGGATTCAATTGGAGAGGATTTGGCTTTTTGGGGATACCCTGTTGAGCTTATTCCAGCCGGACACAATGCCTTTCCGTTTAATTTTGGTATAGTACCTGTTGCTTTTATGTTACTTCATCAATATTCATCGAATTGGAAATCCTTTAGTATAGGATTATTTATCCTAGCCGTATTATTTGCGTATGTGGGAGAACCATTTTCACAATATATAGGGGTTTATAAACTTTTTAAATGGAAATTCACTTACTCATTTTTTTATTACATTATTAATGGATTGTTGTTAAGACTTTTTGTTATTATAATAAAATACGAAACTTAAGATTTTTTCTTTCATTTTCACACGGTAGATGAAAAATAAATAGACTGAAAACTAATATAAAATAGGAATTTGTGGATTTAATTCAATTCGCCAATAAGAGAACATTCCTTTTCACATACTATAATAAAAAAGCCCAGGCTATTAATCCCGGACATTTCCATAGCCCTTGGGCTTTTCTAATTAAATCTTAAAGTGACGAATGATTGATCATCAACAAGGTGAAATACTTAGTAATGAGCAAATTGTCAGTCCTGAAGGAGGTCTGCTCCTCTTTCAATTTGTTCGTTAATAGCATTTAATACACAGCACAATTGTGCAAATACATTACCAACTGAATTATTTGCGTCTATTAAATCTTGGACAGTTGGTGGTGTTTCTGGATATTCAGGAAATGCATCTACTAAAGCGTTAATTTTGTCTGCTTCTGCATCAATTAATTCAGCAATTGCAAATTTTTCAGCTACAGCTCCTAAAATGACTAAAGCTCCTAGTACTCTCTGAATAACATCTCCGTCCCAGCCTTGTGCAGCATTCATAATTTGACTAAACTTTTCTTCCATTTATAATCTCTCCTCTATTTTTTTACTTTTTGTTGTCCGGATAATATTAAGATATGTATTTTTGCAAAAACAGCTTGGACATTTGCTAGATTCACAGTGAAAATATACTTTTATCCCTCGGAAATCTGCCATTTTTATAATAGGTTGAGTAATAGCCCTCACTGAGCATAGTGATTTATATAGAAATTGAGAGCTGGATCCTAAATGGACGTGTTGACTTCCGTTTTTTGCGTCTACCAATAAAAAACAGAACTTGAAACAATCTTTTTTGGAACAAGACTGTATTTGTCATGAAAATTTCATTTTTGACATTTAAGATGTAATTAATCAATCAGTTAAAGGTGGAATTTAAAATGATGGAAGCTATGGAACGAATGAATTTTATTTTTAAAGGTATCGGAATGGTAATTGTTGTAGGGCTAGTGATAGTATCAGGAAGCTTGCTTGGGTAAGGGGAATAATTAACGAAAAGGAAAAAAACTACATTTATGAATACCATGAATGTAGTTTTTTTCATTTCAAGATAATTTATAAAAGGAAGTCCCTGTTTTGTATAATAGAAAAAAGTAACAATGTTAGTTCCTGAAGATTTTAGACAGGCGTTATTATGTCATTTGACAGAATAAATGGTATAAATACGATCTTATCAACTGTTTCTTGATAAAAAGCCTTTGTAAAAACGTAATTTTGGTTTATTTTCTATTTCTGAGAAATATAAGCGAGGTCTTGATCGAAGCATACGATCCAATTGAAGCATAACCATAGAACCATCCCATAAATAGTCCAGCAACTAGATTATGGCGGTGGCTAATAAATATTGAAATTGATAAACCAACTATCAAAGCTACTGTAGGGACGAATTGTTTTGGTATTTTAAAAACAATCTTAATTAACTGCGTTAGTACCAAAATAACAGGAATAGCGATTACTGCATCCCAAAAATTTGTATGTATAGTTGGAAAACTCATTAAGAACACCACCCTAAAAAGTAGTATTTGGGTGAAAATAGAATTTATACAAGATAAATCAATAATACAAAAAAGGGTGAATTATTAGGATGCCTATTATGTGAATGGCATGTATAGTTAAAAAAGGAACAAAAATATTAATCGCGAATATCTAATGTAGAAAAATATTTGACTTTTGAAAGGAGTTAAATCCCATGCTAAAAGGTGTCGGAGGAATATTTTGGAGAACTAAAAATCTTGAAGTTGTAAAAAAGTGGTATAGTGAAGTATTACAGATAGAAATTGATAATTGGAATGGGACTATGATAAAACATGAATTGGGTACGGAGACGATCTTTTCATTCTTTACCGATGATGACAGTTATTTTCCAACAGATCAACAAGTGATGTTAAATTTTCAAGTACATAATATTGATGAGATGATTAAGCATCTCGAACATATGGGTGTATCTCTTGCTAAGAAAAAAGAGAGTAGTGAATTTGGAAAGTTTATTTGGATTGAGGATCCTGATGGTCGACTGATCGAGCTTTGGGAGAAAAACGAGTTGTAATTTATTTGTTATCTTAGTTAACGTGAGCTTTACTTCATAAAGGAGTATAGCCCCTTTTTTGATCTTACGAATCAAGAGTTGATTTTGAATATAGCTGTAGGCATCTAAAATGAATATTTCTGTGTTTACATAATAAGAGCATTTATAGGAGTGTTCTATACTTATTTTCTTTTTTTCTGGGCGGATAGGATATTTGAAGATGGCGATTCTAAAAGCTATTCTATTTGGCAAAAGTGAAGAAACCTTCTCTAATGGGGAGGTTTTTCGTCACTCGTATGAAGGTTTGCTATCAGTGTAATTTGTTCATAATGAGAATTATATTAAGGGTAAGATTAATTATTAATTCTATTTTCTATATAAAATTCTGACATTTTGAATTAAAGTGGATATAAAGGGATTATTAGTTTTCTAGTAACATAAGAATTTTTCTATGACCTTAGTGAATCGAGTGGTTTATAGGCTTTGTTTTGATAGCGTTGATAAAAACAACCTGGAATATGAAGGAGAATGGATTGACTCGATAAATATGATATTACTCAGAAATCATCGGTATAAAAGTCAGATTACCGATTGAGTATTGTCAAAATAGGCGGCATAGTTGTAGGGTACTAGAATTTCAAAGATTCACTACAAGTTATTGACCTTCTAAGCTGGTGCTTGGGCTATAATATGCCACAAAATAAATAGGAGGAGGAGGGGATACAATGAAAAAAAGACTCTTAAAAGTATTTGCCGTAATGATTCCAATCATGTTATTTTTTTCTTTTATCAACATGGAACACCATAGTGTGAAGGCTGCAACAGTCTACAAAACTATTACAATCAAAAAAGGTGTTACACTCTGGGAACTTTCACGACAGTACCACACGACTGTCTCAAGGTTAAAATCCATTAACCACTTGATATCCGACCGAATCTATGCCGGAGCAAAATTGAAAGTACCAGCAGCTCAATCCAATAAAACAGCTAAACAATATTTGGCAGAAGTAGAAAAGAGTAGAACATTAACGAAAAACGAAAAAATGTGGATTAAAAAGTCCAGGCTCATTGAATATGTGTTAGGAATGTACAAAGATAAGATGAAGATTACTGGGTACGAGGTTCAAAATTCAGGTTTGCACTCCGAAGACCCACCATATGTAATCTTAAAAATTAGAGAAAAAAGTACTGGACTAACCTATATGGTAACAAAGGAAATGATCGGCAAGGATGATATTGTTGTCGACTACTATATAAATAATAAGGTGAGTTATGAGGCTAGAAAGCTTCTTGAACCTTCATTAAAGGTTTTTAAGAAAAAACCCACCGAATTCTTCATAAGGGTTCAGGTGGATATGAAAACGATGGATCAATTAACGAAAAAGAAGCTAAAATGGAACTATAGCTCAGTCAGGAGTCACTCAAACACCCACCTATACTTCCTTCTTCCGGATACAAAAGAAAGCTATGGATATACTTTAACCTTCTTAAAAGAATTGAAAGCATCTCAGTCTAAGGTTAACATATCTAATATAAATTTTTATTATTATTCTGGGAAAAAACCGACACAGGGAAATGTCAAGGTAAAAGCAATCAGAATTCCTTTCTCACAACTAGGGAATGTAACTACAATGGAAAAATTGAAAGGAAGCCTGGAAAAAGATACGTTATATGAGTATATTGAAATGACAAGATCACTGGTAAAACAAAAAAGTTTGTATAAATAATATTGGCATTACTTTAATTTCTTATTGGATAATTCGTTACAATCAGAAAAAAATCTAAAGGTAGAAAAGATACACAAAATTGAGACCTTCGAATAAGAGGTCTTTTTTTTGACAAATTTGGCTGATTACTGACTCCAAATTCCATTTAAAGGGTTCTGGAAAAGAAATAATATTTGTTTTTGTTAAGAATAAATAACATTGACCTATCCGTTGTAGGAGCATTCAGCTTCCTAAAGGAATAAAAAGAATGACATGAATGAAGGTTTATTTTCATACTATATTTTTGGGGGTGGAAATATGGCAAGAGCAAGTTACCGAAATTCAGATATTGACCTAATGGCAAGGATGATGAGGGCTGAAGCTGAAGGTGAAGGAAGACTGGGAATGTTATATGTTGGAAATGTCATTGTAAACCGACTTGTTGCCAATTGTTTAGACTTTAAAGGCTTGAGAAGTGTTTCTCAAGTCATCTATCAAGTTCAAGGAGGAAATTATTCCTTTGAAGCCGTTCAAAAAGGGAATGTGTTTTATCAGGCAGCGAGAAATGTGGAAAGAAGATTAGCGAAGCAAAATTTGGATTATTGGAGACAGCACCCTGGAAAATATGCTCTTTGGTATTTTAACCCATATGGACCATGCCCTCCAACATGGTATGGTCAGCCGATAGCAGGTCAATTTAAAAATCATTGTTATTATGAGCCGAAAGCTGGAACATGTGATAGTGTTTATAGCGGTTAAGCTTACTCTTGAGGTAAGCTTTTTTATTATGTAAATGCAAAAAAATGGGAGTGATTATGGTCACTAAAATGTATCAAGCTCGATATAGTTTTTACCACCGGACTTACAAAGAGTGTACTTGATATTGGTGTAATGTTTACTACTGGAATTTAACTTGTAATAGAAGGGAGAAAAATTCAAATGTAAATGTTAATATTTGGTATAATAAAAGTCGAATTAGTTTGTAACAAGTGGTAAAACCTATAACCAAATGTGGAGAAATATTATACATGCTAAAAGCATTTTTATGGAGGGCTTAACAATAAAAGTAATTTTAGTACATGGATTTAATAAAAGTTCCAGAGATATGAGACATTTGGAGCGGTATTTAAATTCTCTGGGATATCATTGTTTTTTACCAGATTTACAACTTACCTATAAAGAGGTTGAACACGCAACCTATGATTTAGCGGGTTATTTAGAAGAAGTGGTTAAATTCAATTTAAAGGAAGATGAAAGAATACATTTGGTCGGTCACAGTACAGGTGGATTAGTTATTCGAAAGCTGCTTTCTGATACAAAGTATTCTCATCAAATTGGAAGATGTGTACTCATAGCCACACCAAATAAAGGTAGTAAATTGGCCGATATTGCTGGAAATGTTAGGTTTTATGTTGAAATCTTCAAGACCTTGAAATCACTAACCTTCGAATCTGTCAAACAGCTCAAGATAGCGAATGATATTGATATCGAAATGGCAGCCATTGCAGGTAATAAAAGTAATCTCTTGTTAGGAAAATTAATTCGGGATGAGAATGATGGCAGAGTGGAAGTTGAATCGGTATATTTCCCAAAATTAAAGGATTTTATGATATTGCCCTATGGACATAAGGAAATACACTATCAAGAAGAAACAGCAAGGTTGGTTGATGCTTTTTTAATGACTGGGAAATTCAAATGAAATACTCAACCCCTGGCAATGGCCAAGGGTTGAAATGGATTATATATATTCATCCGCCAAGCATTACGCACAGTTGGACCGTTCAAGATAATGATCGTTAACCTAACTTAATTATTCAGCTTTCACCAAAATTTTAAGATGATTTTTTTCTTTCAACAGGCTTTCGAACCCTCCTGAAATTACTTCATCAAGAGTAATTTGTTTGGTGACTAATTTGTCAGCAGGGAAATATCCTCTTGCCATTAGACTGATAACAGCAGGGAAGACATTGCGGTATCCGATGATTCCTGTTACAGAGCGTTCTTTTAACACAATGTTTTGAGGGTGAACAGATGCTTCTTTTTCAAAAATGCTGACAATCATCGTTTCACCGTTGAATTTAGTTGACTTAATGGCTTGAGTAAGAACAGGAGATACACCTGTTACTTCATAAGCGACATCTACTCCACCGCCAGAGAGGGCCAAAATTTGTTCCACAACATCACCATTGGTTGGGTCAACTCCTACAGCACCAAGTTCAACTGCTCTATCTCTCCGCTGCTCAGATAACTCAACTGCATAAATATCAGTAATTCCAGCAGCTTTTAACGCTTCAATGACCATTAATCCAATTGGGCCTGTTCCAAATACTGCTGCACTATCGCCAACTTTTATTTTGCTTTGTTTAATAGCATGTAATGCAACAGCAGCTGGTTCAACAAGAGCCCCTTGCTCAAAAGAGACAGTATCAGGTAGTTTATGTATCATATGCTCTGGAACAGAAGCGAATTCAGCAAAACCTCCTCCTCCTCCAGCAAGACCGTAAAATGACATTTTATCACAAAGATTATATTTTCCTTGTTTACAAGCTTCACATTCACCGCAAGAATAGATTGGCTCGACGCAAACTCGATCTCCGACTTGGAAGCGTGCTACTCCTTCACCAACCTCAACGACTTGCCCAGAGAATTCATGTCCAAGGACAACAGGTGCTTTCTCTCCTGATAAAGCATCTGGAGTTTCATATGGAATAAAGATTGGACCGGCTAAATATTCGTGTAAATCACTTCCACAAATACCACACCATTCGATTTTTAATTTTACCTGACCTTTCTTTGCAGAAGGCTCTTCGATATTTTCTAATCGTACATCCTTGGCATTATGCCATCTTAATGCTTTCACCTTAATCACTCCTGAGTATTAATCTTATGTACTTTCTCAGTGTATCACTCCAATATTTTCTATTTGTGAAGGGGAGATGAATAGTTTGTTTTAAAATTGTGAACTTTTTCACAATAACAGATTGTAAAGTTAAATAAATTTAATTGTATTGAAATAGTATTTTTATATTTAAAATTGAAAGAATAAGGTATGTTTAATGGATATACGTAATAGCAAACCATATTTAAATATAGGGTTTATTCCTAATGATTAAATATCTGTTCCTCAAATGAGTGGATGAAAATAGAACAGTTATTTTTATTATTCATTTTATGGCGTAATATTCCGACAGTTCCTTACTTGAAGGGGTTACCTTAGATCTCCTTAAAGACTAGAAGCAGGAATTAAGTTAATAATAAAGAATATACTCTTTAAGACAAATATTTAGGAGGCATTTAAATGGGTCTATTAGATGGTTTAATGGGAAATGTATCCGAGGTCGATATTTCTTCAGTTGAGAAAGAATTAGAGGTAATTATTACTGATAATGAAAGGGTAGAAAAGGCTTATAAACTTATTAGAGATTTAATTGTTTTTACCAATACTCGTTTAATTCTAATTGATAAACAGGGGGTCACGGGTAAAAAGGTTGAATATCATTCGATTCCATATAAGAGCATTACCCATTTTAGTGTAGAAACAGCAGGTACCTTTGATTTAGATGCAGAGTTGAAAATTTGGATTTCAAGCACCGCTAATCCAGTAGCTAAACAATTTAAAAAGGATAAGAGCATATATGATGTACAAAAATCACTAGCAACCTATGTTGCACGGTAATATATATTTAGAAGCAAAGGGGGACCGAAGCACGGGGACGGTTCTCTGCTTCTTTTGGAAGCAGAGAACCGTCCCCGTGCTTTCTTACTCATAAACCTTTTTAGGAATCTTTATAAAGGGATCTCCATTATCATATTGTTCAAAGAAGCCTTTGTAGTTTGTGAAATATAGGTAAATTCCGTCTTTAGTAAATATGAATTGTGTATTTTTATTTACTGGAACATCACTTAATTTAGTGACAGAGCTGGAATATGGTTTGTGTGTGCTTAGATATTTATATGCATAGTTTTGTACTTTTTTATAATTTTTAGAGGTTTTTAGAATATCATTGATTTTATATTGTTTTCCCGTAGCTAGGTTGAAATTGTACAAGGTTACACGGGACTTTCCACCTGAACCACCAGTGTAAGTGTATTCTGAATAATAAATACTTAATTTTCCATTTGAATTATACTTTACTTTATAAAGTGAATTAACAGAGTATTTACATTTCTTGGTAGCGGGATTTTTCCTGCAGGTCCCTTTTTTTAGGTCAGCTTTTTCTTTCTTCTTTACATTTAGGTAAGACTGGTATGTTTTTTCAGCAGCTGTTTTAAAAGTGGTGTTAATCTTCGTAGCAGCATTTTTATCAATTCCATAGACTTCAGGATATTTTATTAAAGAGTTGCCTTTGTATGAATGACTTTTGAATTTTGCGGTTTGGGAGCTTGTAGCATTTGCATCAGTATTTGGAGTCGAGGCAGTACAAGCAAAAACAAATACTAATAGAAAGGCTGAGACCATCCCTAATAATATTGGTACTTTTTTCATATTAAATCCTCCTAATCTTAAGGGAATTTTAATGAATCCTTACAGGTAAGGATCTATTCTGTTTCCCTTATTTTCTATGGCTATGATATCCTACCCCAGAAGAAGCCCTTCACATATATAGACGAAATATCTAAAAGGAAGTTACAAAATAAGGTTAATGGCAAACATTAAACATGGCATGAAGGTCATCATTATTGTGCTAAAATAAAGTTATGATTAATTTACAATGATGAGGGATTTCATGTATAGAATATTGTTAATTGAAGATGATGAAAAAATTAGACATATTGTCGGTGATACTCTGAAGAAGTGGCAGTATGATGTGGTAGAAGTGACGCAATTCGATGAGGTGCTAAAGGAATTTGAGCAGGCGGCTCCGCACCTTGTTCTATTAGATATTAATCTACCAGTTTTTGACGGCTACTACTGGTGTCAGAAGATACGATCCGTTTCAAAGGTACCGATTATTTTCCTATCCTCTAGAAATCAAAATATGGATATTATTATGGCAATTAATATGGGTGGGGATGATTTTATTCAGAAGCCTTTTGATTTGGACATTCTTGTTGCGAAAATTAGTGCGTTAATCCGAAGGAAATATACCTATCAGGAAGATGAGGTAAGCTTCAATCATAGGGGATTGAGGCTGAATGTCACCAATTCAACAATTGATTATCATGGGCAAAACATGGAACTAAGTCGGAATGAATTCATTCTTTTACAATTAATGATGAGGAATATTGGAAAAATCATTTCGCGTGAGGATTTAATGCAAGCATTATGGAATGAAGACCAATTTGTCGATGATAACACACTAACCGTTAACGTGAACCGGCTGCGTAGGAAAATCGCTACCCTCGGTTTAGAGGAGTTTATCGTCACACGGAAAGGAATGGGGTATTTAATCGAATGACCTTCTTTCGCTTTCTAACCTATGAAAAGCCTTTTATCTTTTTGTATCTAATCGGGTTCCTGATTTCAGCAGCGGTATTTTTCACTAATAGCAACGGAAACTGGGGGTGGGAGACATTCCTCTATGCCTTTGCCTTATCTTCGCTAGTGTTATTCGGATTTTTATTATTCCGTTATTGGAAACATGTACATGTGACACGACAAATGGAAAATGGTGAAGAATATGAGACCTTGTCCTTTGAAGGAGAATTTGCCAAAAACTACATCGATGACCTGAAACGTGAGCATATCCGTGAGATGAATTTGATTCAAGACAGGCAGAAGGAGCATTATGATTTTATCGTCTCCTGGTTCCATGAGATCAAAACACCGATTGCCGTTCTTCGATTATTACAGCAAACCGATATGGATCCAAATAGTTTAAGGGAAGAAATCACGAAGATTGAAAATTACGTCGATCAGGCTCTCTATTATGCCAAGCTCGATAGCTTTAACCAGGATTACGATATTCAAAAATGTGATGTTATCAAGATTTCAAAGGAGATTGTTAAGTCTCATTCGAAAACTTTTTTTTCTAAGAAAATCCGAATGAACATGCTTGCTAAACGGATGGAAGTTCAAAGTGATCCTAAATGGCTTCAGTTTATCATCAATCAGCTGCTCACGAATAGTTTAAAATACACAGATTCGGGTGGGGAGATCACTATATCAATATTTGAAACCCCACAAGAGAAGCAGCTCCTAATTAGGGACAATGGGATTGGCATCAGCCAAAAAGATCTACCACGAATATTTAATCGTGGTTTTACCGGTGAAACAGGACGTAGCTTTTCCAAGTCGACCGGAATGGGCTTATATTTAGCCCAGCAATTAAGTAACAAACTGGGGCATTTCATTACGTGCAATTCAAAAGTGGGAGAGTTCACCCAATTTATTATTCATTTTCCAGTGGATAGTGATCCATATTTAAAACTACAAAAGCCACACGATGAGTAAATATACTCACCGTGTGGCTTTTTCGTTGACAATTTTGTAATAAATCGAAGTTGATGATACATAAAAGATTAGATAAGTTAACACATACAATCCCATGACAGAAAAAATAATTGTCGTTAAGGAAGGTAGTTCTTTTATTAAAGCGATGACAGTGTAGTACAAGAGAAACCAACTATGAACCAACCCAATGATTAGTGGTGGCAGGAATACAAAAAGCAATTGTTTGCGTATAATTCTTTTTATTTCTTTATCGCCAACACCGATTTTTCGTAAAATTGCGAAGTGTTCACGTTCTTCTGTCGCCTCCCGTAGCTGTTTAAAGTAAATGACACTTCCTAAAGCAAACAAAGCAATGACTGCAAAAAATGCTACGGAGAATAATACCAAAGAGGACGACTCGGTATCCATAGAATACATATCTATAAAAGCTGAATAATAGGCTCCTTCTGTTTTCATAACGATATCATATATTTTTCTCGATACGTCATTAGATGTTTTCGGTTTTTCGACTTGATAAATTTCATAGGAAGAAAGGGGATGATCTCCTTTTAATTTTTTAAAAGCTTCGTCTGAAATAACAATCGCAGAAGGTTGAAGCTTTGTATCTCCACCAGGACTCGTTGGGATACTTAACAACGGGTATCGTATCTTTTCAATGACATGAAATGTACTGTCTTTGAAAACCGAAATTGTTGGTTGCTGACTTTTATATTTGATAGGTTCATCTATTCCTCTTGTTAAAACAATGGCTTCTTCCCCTTTTAAATTAACCTTCTTGCCAACCCCACGTAAATGGACAATGGCATTTAATTGTGATTCAGGGAAAAGGTAAAACTCCTCTGTGTAATATTCAGGATAACTAAAAAATGGTTTCCTATTTTGGATTTCTTCTGTTTGAATTCCTGTGACTGTCTCATGTCCAATGATTGGATGTGTGTCATTTATTATTTTTTCAATCTGTTTTTGTGTTTCAATATCCTGCGTTGAAAAGGCAAAATGGTTTGGAAATTCTTGTTCGACAACGTCAGCCTTTATAGCATAATCCACAGCAAGAAATCCAACTGTGAAGATGACAATCGCACTAATCAGAGAATTAAATGTAAAGTTAATTGCATTTCCTCGAATAGAAAATCGAAGGGAGGAAATCCATAACATTTTGTTTCCTTTATAGTAGCTTTTTCTTTGACTCATTTTTTGTAAAATCCAACCGGAAAACTGGCGGAAAAATAAGTACGTGCCAACGATCAATGCGATGGTTGTTGCAGTTAATGTTTCATTAAAATAATCCTTCCATATATCTGTTTCTCTTGCAATGATTATCGTGTAGTAGGAGGCAATAATCAACAGGATGGACAAAACAGCAAGTGGCATGGAGAATTTAAGGGGTTTGTCCATTTTTTCCCTTGCATGGAATAGTTCAACTAACTGTACACGACGAACGTTTATATAACTTTGAACGGTAATAATGCCAATCAATAAAGTAAATAGGAGAATGGTTGAGACAATTGCTTCAAGTGGAAAAGCAAAAGAAATGTCCTCATTGTAATGCATTAAATTCATTAATACCGCACCGAAAAATTTCGATAGTAGTCCGCCGATTATTATTCCGCCGGATACAGAAATGGCACTTAAGAATAACGTTTCAAAAAAGACCATTGCGGCAACTTGTCTTTCTTTCATTCCGTAGAGCAAGTACATGCCGAATTCCTTTTTTCGCTGCTTCATGAAAAAGGAGTTAGCGTACAAAATAAAGAACACAATAAACAAGAAAACAATAATAGAGGCAAGGAAAATAACCATTTTGTAGTTTTCTTTATTTTGAATTGCGGCGACGACATCCTCATTAAACATTAAGCCGGTAAAGGTAAAGAAGATGACGACCCCGACAAGCATGGAAATGAAATAGATAGTATATAAGCGGAAGTTCCTTTTCATATTCCTCCAGGATAAATCAATTAAATTCATTTCTTGTCACTCCCTATGGCACTTTGAATCGTTAGGATTCTATCAAAGAATTCCTTTTCCGATTGATCTCCTTTAAACATTTCAGTAACGATTTTCCCATCACGAAGGAAAATTACACGCTGGCAGTAGCTTGCTGCATATGGATCATGGGTAATAATTAGGATTGTTGTCGCAAATGTTTTATTAAGCAATTGAAGCTGTTCCAGCAGTTGGGTAGCAGACCTTGAATCAAGTGCACCAGTAGGTTCATCAGCAAAAACAATCGCCGGATTAGTGATGATCGCCCGCGCAGCAGCTGTGCGCTGCTTTTGGCCTCCGGAAATTTCTGATGGATATTGATCTAAGATTGATTCAATATTTAAAGCTTCTATCAATTTCGCTAATCGCTGCTCCATTTCATGGACAGGTGTTTTTTGTAACGAGAGTGGCAGTAGGATATTTTCTTTCACCGTTAAGGTGTCCAGTAAATTATAATCTTGAAAAATAAATCCCATACGTTTCTGACGGAATTCTCGTAAGTCTTTCTTTTTTAAGTCTAAAAGTGACTTTCCTTCAATCCAAACTTCCCCGGCGTTAAAGGTATCAATCGTAGAGAGTGTGTTCAATAATGTGGTTTTACCAGAGCCAGAAGGTCCCATAATCGCGGTGAATTCACCTTGCTCTATAGTCAAATCAATGTTTTTTAAGACTTGTGTTTTTCCGTAAGATTTCGATAAATTGTTTGTTTGAATAATTTTAGTCATTGTTTTAAACCTCCTTCACCACATACTATAACGACTATTAACCTTGTTAACCATCGATATAACAAAATCTAAAGTGACATTATTGTCATGTTCCATCCTCTTTTAAAATTTCCAATCAACCTTTTAATCCGAGTATTAAATATTTGATAAAAAATTGACCGAAGTCTAAAATGTTTACCAAAGGAAACTTTTAACCTCTTCAATTTCGGTTAAATTTTATTAAAGGGGATATATTTATGGTTGATTTTTTTCATCATTTTAATCCGATAACACAAGCATTCATAGCTACGTTATTTACTTGGGGAATGACAGCTTTTGGAGCTGCTCTTGTTTTTGCAACAAAAACAATCAATCAACGTTTATTGGATAGTATGTTAGGGTTTGCTGGAGGGGTCATGATTGCAGCCAGTTATTGGTCTTTATTAGGACCAGCCATTGAAATGTCAGAAGAAAACTCGATAGGTGCCTGGTTTCCGGCCGCATTAGGCTTTTTATTAGGAGGGTTTTTTTTATGGGGAATTGATAAAATACTACCCCATCAACATCCTAATTCCCCTGCTGGTGAAGCAGAAGGGTTTCATCCTAAAGGGAAAAAAAGAAGTACACTATTGGTGCTAGCCATCACGCTTCATAATATTCCAGAAGGGTTAGCTGTTGGGATTGCTTTCGGTGCACTTGCTAATGGGGGAACAGAAGCGTCTTTGGCTGGCGCTTTAACTTTAGCTTTAGGGATAGGGATTCAAAACTTCCCAGAGGGAGTTGCCGTTTCCATGCCATTAAGGGGAGAAGGAATGTCTCGCAGAAGGAGCTTCTTCTACGGGCAATTTTCGGGAATGGTGGAACCAATTGCTGCAATTATTGGTGCCATCGCTGTAGCATTTATTGAACCATTATTACCATACGCATTGAGCTTTGCTGCTGGCGCAATGATATTTGTCGTCGCCGAGGAAGTAATACCAAGCTCACAAGAAAAAGGCAATAATGACCTAGCTTCCATGAGTCTAATGGTTGGTTTTGTATTAATGATGATTCTAGATGTGGCATTAGGCTAACGGAAGCGGGGGACGGTTCCTTGCTTCCTCTTATGAGGAAGCAGAGAACCGTCCCCATGCTTCTTATGCGTTCAAATCTCTTTTATTGAAAAAGATAAAGGTGATAATGCAAAAGAGCACAACCATCACACCCGACAGTATAATATAGACCATTTCCAGTCCATCTCCGAACATGACCTCTTTTGCCTCAAAATATTTAAATGGAGTGAAATATTTCAACCCTTCAAGCTTTTCGTTTAAATCAATGGCTATTGATAATATATATGTGAGCAATAAGATTCCGGAACCTAATGATGCTGCTGATTTCGGCTTCTTTTTCACAGCAGCTATCGCACTGCCGATTGATAAGAACAATAACTGCAATATGAACATTCCGACCATTGTGAGAATAACGTCACCATTTACTTCTTCACCGTGTGTATTGTATTTTCCCATGACTGCAATCAATGATATGAGCGATACTAGATTGAAAATCACAACATTTGTAAAGGCAGCCATTAGCTTTGCAGTAATGACCTTTGACCTGGAGACTGGCTTAACGAATAAAAACTCATCCGTCTTATCTCTCTCTTCTTTTGCAATAATTCCCGCGCCCAGCATAACGGCATGGACTAAAGCCATTAGTAAAATATAAATAAACAAAATAGAATAATAACCTGCAAGGGTAGATAAATCCACATCTGAGAAGCCCAGTACTGCCCTCATAGATTTAGGCATCCCTGACACCAATTCATTAATCGATTGGCCGGATGAAGAATAGGCCTCATATTTCGTCATCCCGGAGATCGCCATAAATACGATGGCCACACTCCAAATGATGATCGATTTTCTATAAGACTTCAATTCTTTCAAATATATATTCATCTTCAAAAACACCTCCAGTTTGCCTTAAGCTTTTAAAAGTCAATTTCTTAAACAGCATGGATATCCTTCTTGGTATATACAAAATAACTTCCTGCTATGGCTAAAATAATAATAACTGCACCAACAATGACAAAGGATGATTCATAACTGGAATGTTTCATAATGTAGGAAGTGTCAAAATATTTAAATGGCGTAATAAAGCGTTTGGCATCTTCGCCTGATGTATCACTCAACATACCTAGAAAATAAAAGGCAAATACAGTGCTAAGTGATACTGACAACACAGATTTTATTTTTCGAACCAAGACCGAAATTATAATCCCTAGCGCCAGAAAAATCAGTTGAATAAAGAACATCGTCAGTGAAATCATGATGAATAATTGATAGCTAAAATCCATTGTCTTAACTAGGTTCGCCATCAACAGCCCGCCGGCTAAATAAATGATATTCGTAATAACGATGGAAACGGTCGCTGCTAAAAGCTTAGCTGTTAATACTGTTGAGCGGGTAACAGGCTTGGTTAACAGAAAATCTGCTGTCTTTTCCCGTGATTCTTTGCTGACTATCGCGGTGCCAAGATTCATCGCCTGAATCGCCCCGAATAGCGTAATAAATGAAAAAGGAAAGCAATAAAAGCCTAGAATGGTAAAGAAATTTTCAAGGTTAATTCCAAAAGCGTTTCGGATGCTCTCTGGATAGCCTGCTAATATCTTTGTGTACTCCTCTGTATCATTGGCAAAAGCAGGGTACAGGGACAAGAATAAAACTACCAACGCTACCAGTGATATAGACCAAATGATCGTAGACTTCCCATTTGCCCTCAATTCATGAATAAAGATATTCATCTTTTCCTAAGCCTCCTTCTCGTAGTAATGCAAAAAGATCTCCTCAAGGTCAGGCTCTTCTATCAAAATGTTAGTTACATCAATTCCGGCAATTTTTTTCAAAACAGGGTTAATGTTACCTTTAAATAGGAAGCTAATCACATTTCCTTTCTTCTCTAATTTGGCGACGCCATCCAGATTAAAGTATTCATTATTGATTGCTGAAGTGGTATCAATTCTGAATTTCTTATAATTGTTTTCTTGCAAAGTACTAATCTTTTCAACTGTAACGATTTTTCCTTCTTTAATGATGGCAACCCGGTTACACAAACGCTGAACTTCAGTTAAAATGTGTGAAGAAAAGAGAATCGTAGCTCCTTTTTTATTTTCCTCTTTAAGCAGGTCAAAGAATTTTTGCTGCATCAGTGGATCCAAGCCACTTGTAGGTTCATCTAGAATAATGAGCTTAGGTTCATGGAGTAATCCTTGGACAATTCCTACTTTCTTTTTATTTCCTAACGATAAATCATCAATTTTTTTCGTTAAATCAAGATCCATGATTTCAGCTAATTCTTTGATTCTCTTTGAGCAATCCTTTTTATAAAAACTAGCTGAATATTTTAATAGATCCATTACTTTCATATTGTCATAGTAAAATACTTCAGAAGGTAAATATCCAATCTGCTTCTTAATCTCAGGAGCATATTTTACACAATCCTTCCCGAAAATTTTTGCGCTTCCGCTGGTTGGATAAATCAATGATAGTAATGTTCGAATCGTTGTTGATTTTCCGGCACCATTCGGACCGATAAAGCCGAAGATCTCACCCTCCTCAACATTGAAACTAACATCTGTAATTCCTCGGGACTTTCCATACATTTTCGTTAGATGATTGATTTCGATTACATTCATGTTTGAACCCCCTTTTAGTTGTCGATTTATTTTAATAAGATAATAATATTCGCATGGAAATTCTTACCATGGAATGGTTTAATGCTTTAAATCATTTTTGCTTCATACACGAATCCTTTGAAAAGATTCGAGGTTTATTTATAAAAAGCATCTCGAAGCATCTCACAATAGATTTCCATTTCCTTCATCAAACCTTCAAAGTCAATTTCCTCGATATTTAATGCTGTTACTTTATCTAAGTATTGATAGGCGAATCCTTCCAAAGTCCAAAAAATAACATTAATTGTTTTTTCAATATCTAAGTCATCTTTAAATTTCGAATAATCAATATCTCCGAAAAGGTCATGGTAACCAATACTTAAAAATTGTTTATTCAGCTTATCAATATCTCCTTTTACTTCAGAGGCATCTTCCTTATATACGCTCTTGATAAAGTTAAACATATCCGGATATTTACTGTACAATTCAAACTTCAATTTTCCGATATCCCTGTAACGAACAAAAATATCCTTTTCCGTGCGATCCAGTTTAGAAACAATGTCCTGGATAAAAATCTCCATAAAATGCTCATACAAGAACAAATATAACGTCTTTTTATTCTTAAAATAATGGAACAACAAACCTTTGGAAATATCTGCCTCCTTAACAATTTCATTGGTTGATGCAAGCTGGTATCCCTTCAGTACGAATTCCTTCAAAGCGGCATTTAAGATGCGATCTTGTTTTTCTTGACTTAGGTTAAAGAATTTTGAGAACATTTCATTCACCTCCCGCAAAATTTCATTCTGATAATTAGCCCATGTCTTTATAGCCTTTGTTAAAGGGAGAATTGCTAAACCTAAAGGAATAGAAATGTAAATTCCACTCTATTGACTTATGTGGTCAATATCATTGTAGTTATATTGACCACATAAGTCAATATTTAATATATTGCCCGTTGCCAAAAATATTACATACCAATTTTTCAATAAAAATACATATTTGGAAATAATACTTCTAATATCCTAGTAAACTATGATATAGTAGATTTGAAAGTGTTTTCATTCTATTAAAAATAATCAAAAAATAGGGGTGCATTGAATGAAGAAATTTGGTTTGTTTAGCTTATTTTTAATTTTCACTATTATTCTTGCAGCGTGTGGAGGCAAGGAAACAACAGGGGAGAAAAAGAATAGTGAAAAGGTATATAAAGTGGGTGTAGATACAACCTATCCACCATTTGAATATAAAGAAGGAAATGAGTATAAAGGGATCGATATTGATTTAATCAATGCCATTGCAAAAAATCAGGGATTCGAAATTGAACTTAATCCAATGGATTTTGGTGGAATTATTCCTGCCATGCAAGCTAATCAGTTAGATGTTGCAATTGCAGGTATGAGTATTACAGATGAAAGAAAGAAAATAGTAGACTTTTCTACACCATATTTTGATGCTGGGTTAACTGTAGTTGTTAACAAAGATAATTCAAGTATTAAATCAGCTGATGATCTTAAAGGAAAAACAGTTGCAGTTAAAAAAGGAACAACCGGTGCTAAATACGCACAGGATAATGCAACGAAACTAGATATTAAAGTCGTTCAATTTAACGATAGTCCGGCAATGTTCCAGGAAGTTGCAAACGGAAATGCAGATGCATTAATTGAGGATTATCCAGTAATCTCTTATGCAATTGCTCAAAAAGATCTTGGCCTAAAAATCGTTGGTGACCGTCTAAATGGGGACCAATACGGAATAGCTGTATTAAAAGGCAAAAATCAAGATTTACTTAAGAAAATAAACAAAGGTCTTGAGGAGCTTAAAGAAGACGGAACCTATGATGAAATAATTAAAACCTACTTAGGTGAATAATGGAATAACATTATGGAAGCGCGCTGTAGGCGTGCTTTCTTTTTGAAAGGAGAACTAAGATTGGATACAATCAGTGCAGCATTACCTATGTTACTAAAAGGATTGCAAGTAACACTTTACATATTTGTCATCGCGATTATTCTTGGTTTTATCATTGGTTTAATTATGGCCTTGATGCGACTTGCCCCCATCAAGATCTTGAACTGGATTGCAAAGATTTACGTTGACGCCATACGAGGGACACCATTCATTGTGCAGTTGTTTTTTATCTATTTTGGTATCAATTCACTCCAGGTGATTTCCCTGAACAACACAACAGCAGGTATCATCACTGTTGCCATTAATGCAGGGGCATATTTCGCGGAAATTATCAGAGCAGGAATCCAATCCATTGACAAGGGACAAACAGAAGCAGCAAGATCAATTGGTTTTACAAGTGGACAAACAATGAGGTTCATTATCCTGCCACAGGCATTTAGAAGAATGCTACCGACTATAACCAATCAATCTATCATTAGCTTAAAAGATACTTCTTTATTATCGATCATCGGAATTGCTGATTTAACCCAACAGGGTCAAATCCAAGCAGCAGCAACCTTTGAGGCATTTAAAATCTGGCTGACGGTTGGGGTCATTTATTTTATCATTATCTATTTGTTATCAATACTGGCTAATTTCGTCGAAAGGAGGATTCAGCTTCGATGAGTATCATAACAGTTAAAAATCTAAGAAAATCTTTTGGAAATATTGAGGTTCTAAAGGATATTAGCGTAAATGTACAAGAAAAAGAAGTAGTTTGTGTTATTGGGCCATCTGGATCTGGAAAAAGCACCTTTCTTCGATGCCTAAATCGCCTGGAGGAAATTTCAGGTGGCGAAGTAGTGATAAACGACTATAGTATTACAGATCCAAAAATTAATATAAACAAGGTTAGACAAACAGTTGGAATGGTTTTCCAACAATTTAATCTGTTTCCTCATAAATCTGTTTTAGAAAATATAACACTAGGGCCTATTAAAATCCTATCTATGGAAAAGGGGGAGGCTGAAAAAATAGCCCATGAATTACTAGAAAAGGTCGGCCTTAAAGAAAAGGCAAACAGCTATCCGGGAGAGTTATCCGGCGGTCAACAACAGAGGGTGGCGATTGCAAGGGCGTTGGCAATGAATCCAAAAATTATGCTATTTGACGAGCCGACTTCAGCATTAGATCCAGAAATGGTCGGAGATGTTCTAGAGGTAATGAAGCAACTAGCTAAAGAGGGAATGACCATGGTAGTTGTTACACATGAAATGGGCTTTGCCCGTGAAGTGGGAGATCGAGTAATTTTCATGGATGGTGGTTATATTGTGGAGGAAAATGTACCGAATGAATTATTCGGCAACCCTCAGCATGAAAGAACAAAGGCCTTTTTAAGTAAGGTACTATAATTAGGAGCACGGGGTTCTCTGGAAGCATGGGGACGGTTCCGTGCTTCTTTTTTTGCTGAGGAGACAGATACCACCGCCATGCTTGCTTCACTTAGGAAGCAGAGAACCGTCCCCATGCTTTCCCTATGCTTTCAGAATTGTGAAGAATATGAGTATTTATCAGATAATTTAGTTTTTATGAATATTAGAGGAGTATAATGTTAATAGACAAGAATGAACCACTGCTGATAGAATCGAGAGAATATTTTACAACTGGCTTAACTAACACAATGACTGTGATAGTCTTTTTAAAAGAGGAGAGGGACAATGTCAATTGTTGAAGAAGCTGTTATACCTGTATTAATTGACCAGGCTGCCCAACCTGTTTTAGTGATTCGGAAGCGGACATCGATGGATATGCTCAAAAAAACAATTGGAGAAAGCTATTTGAAGATTATGAACTATTTAGAAGAATTAGGAGAGACCCCAATCGACGCACCTTATACAGCTTATTTTAATTTGGATATGAGCGATTTAGATGTAGAGATGGGGTTTCCTGTTTCAAGAAGCTTGCCGGAAAGAGGAGAAATTAAGGCAAGAATCATTCCCCAATGTAAGGCTGTTTCCGTAATGTATAAAGGAGCCTATTCGGAGATGGGCAGTGTATACGATCAAATGCTTAAATGGATTGAAGAAAATGGTTACGAAGCAACAGGTGTCTATTATGAGTACTATTATAATGCACCGAATGAAGTTCCAGAAAGTGAACTACTAACAAAAATCGTCATTCCAATAATCTGATGAATGAGTTGTTTTCTTGATTTTTACCATTCTATTATAAGACTGTCACAGACTTATCGAAGCATGGGGACGGTTCCGTGCTTCCTTCTTTAATGGGTTAACACCGACCAGCCATCATATTTGCCCCTGAATAAAAATCAACTGTTATCCAAAAAATAAGGTTAGCTAATAGTAGGGGGACGTAAAGTGAGAGCTGTTACTTACCAAGGAAAATATGAAGTTGCCGTAAAAAAAGTTGAAGCACCCAAGATTCAAGACCGTGAAGATGTGATTATCAGAGTGACATCAACGGCTATATGTGGTTCGGATTTGCATTTGTATCAAGGAAATTTCCCTTTACCTATAGGTTATGTCATCGGACATGAACCAATGGGAATTGTGGAAGAAGTGGGACCTGATGTAACAAAAGTGAAAAAAGGTGATCGAGTAGTTATTCCGTTTACAGTAGCATGTGGCAAATGCCATTATTGTAAGCACGATTTAGAAAGTCAATGTGATAACTCCAACCCACACTACGATTCAGGTGGGTACTTCGGATATTCTGAGAAGTTTGGGAATTATCCAGGTGGGCAGGCAGAGTATTTACGGGTCCCTTTTGGAAACTATACCCCTTTTGTTATTCCAGAGGATTGTGAATTAGAAGATGAGTCATTATTGTTTTTATCCGATGTACTACCTACCGCCTATTGGAGTGTTGAAAATGCTGGTGTGAAAAAGGGAGATACAGTCATTGTCTTAGGGTGTGGTCCAATAGGATTAATGGCCCAACAATTTGCTTGGGAGAAGGGGGCAGAACGTGTTATTGCTGTAGATTACATCTCTTATCGTCTCGAACATTCAAGAAAGATGAATAAGACAGAAGTATTTGACTTTACCAAGTATGATGATACAGGTGAAACCTTAAAGGAATTAACAAAGGGTGGGGCAGACGTTGTGATTGATTGCGTAGGAATGGACGGGAAAAAGTCTCCATTTGAGTGGGTTGAACAGAAATTAAAACTTCAAGGTGGAACGCTAAGTCCAATTCAAATCGCTACAAAGGCTGTTCGTAAGGGAGGAACATTACAAATTACTGGGGTATATGGTGGCTTGTATAATATGTTTCCATTGGGACCATTTTTTGTTCGAAATATTTCAATAAAAATGGGACAAGCGCCTGCTCGTCATTACATGCCACAATTGTACGATAAAATAAAAAATGGGAAGATTAATCCAACCCAAATCATAACTCATACTCTACCGTTAGAAGAGGCTTCACATGCATACCATATTTTCAACAATAAGGAGGATGATTGTATTAAGGTGGTACTAAAGCCATAGCAGGACAGAAGGCGGATTAATTCAAATACTTATGTGTTCAAAAATGTAAAGGTATTAAGGAGTTATTTACATGAATGAGTAAAATCTAGTATATAACTCCTGAAATAATGATAAACACCTATTTTGGTTAAAGTCCCCTTTTTTCGAGCAATCCTCATTTCTTAACTAGTTTATATATTTGAACGATGAGGAATAAGCCTATTTTAGTTCTTTCTTTTTACAATTTTCTCATTCCCATGTTTAAAGTTACCTGTAATCTTTGCTAACAATAATTGTACTTCTTTAATATTATCATGAACCTTATTAATGCTTGCTATAAGACGTTCGGCCTCTCTATTTTTAACAATTATGATTTGTTTCCCTTTATAATAAACCATTACCGTTCCTTTTTTTGTTATTTGATAGGCAAATGGTTCCTCACTTAATCGGTCTCGTCGATCTATTTCTGTCATGATATCATCACCTTAATATTATTGTTAAAATAATGTTTTACTATTGGAATACCTAATCCATCCTTGCATTTATTTGAAGGAATTTCCTATTTTCTTCTATAATTCGACATTTCGATTTACTACCCTTTTTCTATTTCAATTAATCTTATTTGTGAAAGAAAATCGCATACTTTTTCTTGAATTAATCCTCTATCATTGATAAAAATAATAAGAAGATATTGGAGTCTCTTTATAAATAATTAGAGCCCATTGACTAAATTAATGTTACAGTTAGAAAGAATATAATAAAAGTGAGTAGGAGAACAACATGATTGAAGTAAAAACATCTCCACTAAGTGAAGGAGAATTTAACAGAGGGGTATTTGCTACATGTGATATCAAAAAAGGAGAGCTTATCCATGAAGCTCCAGTTATTGCTTATCCAAATGACCAACATAAGTACATTGAGCAAACGTTACTTGCTGATTACGCTTTTGAGTATGGGATAAATCATTCTGCAATCCTTCTTGGTTATGGAATGTTGTTTAATCATTCTTATGAACCGAATGCCATTTATGAGATTAATTTTAAAAACCACACATTTGATTTCTATGCTTACAAGGATATAAAAGCAGGAGATGAGGTTTTAATCAATTATAATGGTGATGCTGATGACAAAGATCCACTCTGGTTTAATCAGGAATAAAAATCGAATGTATACCAGTTCTTTATAAAGAGAAACTGAGTTTTATTACTACTTTCGCTCATTCTTAAACCGAAGCTAAGAAAAGCCATCGCGAAAGAGAGAAATATGGAGATGTAAGAAAATGAATAAACGATGGACAATTGATAAGATTAAAGAATTTGTTGAGAGCAATTAGGAAAGTAAGTTGCTAACGACGGAATTTCATGGCTTTTCCCAAAAGTTACTATTTAAATGTTCATGTGGAAACAATTTTGAAAAAACATTGACAAAATTTAAAAATAACCATCAACGTAAATGTGATGTTTGCCAACCGCCAAAACCTTCACGTTGATCGTATAGTAAGTAGTTGAAGTATAAAAATGGTGAGACACCATACATACAGCAATAAGGGGCGATGCTTCATTATGAGGGATTGCTATTCTTTGAAATGAATATTAGTATAACTATCTATACTGAATAAAATGACTAGGAGCTATTCTTCTATAAGGAGAATGGCCTTTTCGTTTTAAAGTAATGGGTGCTTTATCAATGATAAAAGATTGAAAGAATATACCTTTTATCAATTAAATATATGTGGTGAAAATCCCACTCATTTTGCACATTGTAGTTCACTGTATAAACATCATAATTATATTGCATGTTCACTAATTATGTTTGGTGTTTATGGTAAACTAAAAATATGATAAAGGAGTTGAAGGGGGAATAATATGGATAGTATCAAAAAGAATAAGCCGATAAAACTGAAAATGATTATGCGAGGGATAATGGTAATTCTTGGGGGTTTTATTGCTGCATATGGACTAGAAACAGTATTAATCCCAAACAACGTATCAGATGGGGGTGTGACAGGTCTAAGTATCGTAGGATCACAGTTATTTGGATTGCCATTAGGAGTTCTCATTGCGTTACTTAATATTCCATTTATTTGGTTAGGTTATCAACAAATTGGAAAAAGCTTTGCCATCTTCTCGGTTATCGGGATAGTATCATTAGCTATTGGGACTAGCTTAATGCACCATACCCCAGCTATTATTGAAGGCGATACGTTGTTGGTTACAGTTGTTGGTGGTATCATCCTCGGTTTTGGGATGGGGTTAGCATTAAGAAACGGGGGTGCATTAGATGGGATTGATATGCTCGCCGTACTACTTGCTCGCAAATTACCTTTTGGTACAAGTGATTTCATTCTTTTCTTAAATATATTTGTATTTATTGTCGTTTCAACCGTATTCGGTCTTCAAGGAGCGATTCTATCGGCAATTGCTTACTTTATTGCTTCAAAAGTCATACATATCGTTGAAGAAGGTCTTAGTGGCTCTAAAACCTTTCAAATCATTACAACTCAACCTGAATTGATGGTTGAGACTATACGTGACCGCTTAGGTAGAAGCGCTACATACAAAGATGCTTATGGTGGTTTTTCCCATGAAAAGTTCAAAGAAATTACTTGTGTCATCAATCGCTTAGAGGAAACAAAATTAAAAGAAATCATAAATGACATTGACCCAAAATGTTTTGTTACAGTGTATGATGTAGCAGAAGTTAAGGGTGGGAATTTTAGAAAGAATAATATTCATTAGAGAAGCAGGGGGGTTCCCGGCTTCTTTTTTAATTTGGCTGTATAAAGTGAACAATTAAACTTCCTATCCCAGAAGCATTTTATTACCAATGGGGCATATGCTGATATTATAGTTGCGTATGCTGAGACTGATTACTTTTATGGTCCCAGGTACCTTAAGGGGACAGTCACAATCTTATCGGGGGATGGGAAAATGGATAAAAGGAAGCCAACTGACCGCATTGTAAGAGCACCTA
The DNA here is from genome assembly GCF_900117315.1 of Bacillus massilinigeriensis. GTDB lineage: Bacteria > Bacillota > Bacilli > Bacillales > Cytobacillaceae > Bacillus_BE > Bacillus_BE massilionigeriensis. Next base: position 1,832,061 of record NZ_LT630337.1, on the reverse strand, counting down.
AAGGGACGGAATTAACTTGTAAAGGGTGGGTACAAGAAGCAGCAATGCGAATGCTCATGAATAACCTTGATCCTGAGGTTGCAGAGAGACCTGAAGATCTCATAGTCTATGGTGGAATTGGAAAAGCTGCACGCAGTTGGGAATGCTTTGACGCCATTATAGATACCCTAAAGAAACTAGAAAATGATGAAACATTATTGGTTCAATCAGGAAAGCCTGTAGGGGTTTTTCGTACTCATGAAATGGCACCAAGGATATTAATTGCTAATTCAAATTTAGTACCTGCTTGGTCAAACTGGAATCATTTCTACGAACTCGAAGAAAAAGGACTTATAATGTATGGTCAAATGACAGCTGGTAGCTGGATTTATATAGGGGCTCAAGGGATTTTACAAGGAACATATTTGAGCTTTGTGGAGGCAGCTAAAAAAGCATTTGGAAAGCCTGACTTGACCGGGAAATTTATACTTACTGGTGGTATGGGCGGAATGAGTGGGGCCCAGCCACTTGCGGGGAAAATGGCAAAAGGTGTGATTCTTGTAGTCGAGGTAGACAAGAAAAGGATTGAAAGAAAAATTAACGAAGCCTATTGCGACTACATAACAGAGGATTTGGATGAAGCATTAATTATGGTAAAGGAACTGACTGAAAAGGGAGAACCAGCATCCATTGGACTAGTTGGAAATTGTGCTGATGTTTACCCTGAATTGCTGAAGCGAGGCATTATTCCTGATATAGTAACCGATCAAACCAGTGCTCATGACCCAATTAACGGTTATGTACCCAATGGTATGACCTACGATGAAGCTTTGGCGCTTCGAAAAAGTGACCCTAATACCTATGAGCGTAAAGCAATGGAATCAATGGCTGTACATGTTCAAGCGATGCTGGACTTTCAAAAGGCTGGAGCTGAAACCTTTGATTACGGCAATAATATTCGAGCATATGCAAAAAAAATGGGTGTAGAGAACGCCTTTGATTTTCCTGGCTTCGTTCCAGCGTACCTTCGTCCGCTTTTCTGTGAGGGAAAAGGACCATTCCGTTGGGTAGCATTATCTGGAGACCCAGAGGATATTTATAAGACAGACCACGTGGCGATGGAAATGTTTAAAGAGGATGAATCGCTTGTCAATTGGATGGAAATGGCTCAAAAAATGGTTAAGTGGCAGGGCCTTCCAGCGCGTATTTGTTGGCTCGGCTACGGGGAGCGTCATAGATTTGCGTTAAAAATAAATGAAATGGTAGCAAGCGGAGAATTAAGGGCACCAATCGTGTTTGGCCGTGACCATTTAGATGGCGGCTCGGTTGCTTCTCCTAATCGTGAGACAGAGGCAATGAAGGATGGAAGCGATGCGGTTGCTGATTGGCCAATATTAAATGCATTGATTAATACGAGTGGTGGGGCAAGCTGGGTAAGTGTCCATCATGGTGGTGGAGTAGGTATGGGCTATTCGCTGCATGCAGGCCAAGTTTTGGTTGCTGACGGAACGAAAGAAGCAGCCCAGCGGATTGAAAGAGTACTTGTTTCTGATCCTGGAATGGGTGTCATTCGTCATGCTGATGCAGGTTATGAGAAAGCAATTAAGGTTGCAAAGGATAAAGGAGTAAATATTCCAATGTTAGAATAATTGATTGCATGCAAGAGGGGCAAAACCTTATTTTTAGGAGTACTCTTGCAAGCTTTAAGACAAAATGAGTGAAATCTTGAATGAATAAGAGATTTCGAGGAATAGAATCCAATTCAAAAAGAGTTTCATAGGTAGCGAACTTACTAGAACAAGGGTGATATTTATGAGGAAAAAACCTATTCTACTTCGTCATGCAGCTCAGTTAATCACACTAAAAGGGACGTCTGATCAACCAGTAACAGGAAAAAAAATGAACGATTTACATATTATCGAAGACGGTGCTGTATGGATCGAAGATGGGATTATTCAGATGGTAGATACCGATGATAATGTAATGAAATTCTTCTGTAATCGTCTTCAAGAAGCTCATGTGCTTGATGCAACAGGAAAGGTGGTTACGCCTGGGCTGGTAGATGCCCATACTCATTTAGTGTTTGCTGGAACCAGGGAAAATGAGTTTGACATGCGTCTACAAGGAAAAACTTATATGGAAATTATGAATGCAGGTGGAGGAATTCATAATACAACTCGGGCTACGCGGGCAGCAACGGAGGATGAATTGTATGAATTAGCGTATAAACGCCTCAATCGCTTTTTACAATACGGTGTTACAACACTTGAGGCCAAAAGTGGCTATGGTTTAACGTTGGAACATGAAATGAAGCAGTTGCGTGTAGTAAAGCGATTGAATGAAGATCATCCAATTGATATCGTATCCACCTTTATGGGGGCGCATGCTGTACCTGCTGAATATAAAGACGATCCGGATGTTTTTGTTGATATAATTGTTAACCAAATGATTCCGGAAGTAGCCAAAAGTGGACTTGCACGGTTTAATGATGTTTTTTGTGAACATGGTGTGTTTACACCAGAGCAGTCTGAGAGAATTTTACGTGCAGGACTGGAGTATGGATTGCTACCAAAAATTCATGCAGATGAAATAGAGCCCTATCAAGGGGCAGAATTAGCAGCAAGGCTTGGTGCTGTATCAGCAGATCATCTTTTGCGTGCATCAGATGAAGGGATAAAGCAGTTGGCTGACAAAGGTGTGGTTGCTGTCTTACTCCCAGGAACAGCATTTTTCTTAAAAACGAAGGCTGCGAATGGTCGAAAAATGATAGACCAAGGGGTGGCAGTAGCCCTATCCACAGATCGAAATCCTGGATCATCTCCTAGTGAATCATTGCCTTTTATAATGAATTTGGGCTGCCTCACGATGGGAATGACCCCAGCCGAGGTTCTAGTAGCAACTACGATTAACGCAGCTCATGCAATTAAGCAAGCACATCGCGTTGGTAGTTTAGAAAAGGGGAAGGCTGCAGATTTAGTCATGTTTGATGCACCAAACTATTCTTATATGCAGTACAACTATGCCATCAATCTTGTCGATACCGTGATAAAGGCAGGAAATATATTAGTTGAGAAGGGGAATTTATTAATATGAGATATCCTTATCCTCAGCTTAAACCACCTCCTTTTCGCTGGTCCCTTTCGTATGGCAATGAACCAAAGGTAAGTGAATGGATTCAAACACTGTCCGGGAAGGAGCAAATGGTAGATTTCAGTTCTGTCGACGTAACCATACTTGGGGTTCCTCTTTCTCGTTCATCAATTAGTGCTTCTGCGGCAAGTGAAAATCCTGAGTCTATGCGGCAATTATGGAAGTCATTTAATCCCTATCATTTGGAGTTTGACACAGACTTAACCAATTTGAATGTCCTTGACCTTGGTGATGTACGCCAGAATGTAACGGATATAATCCTATCTCATCAATGGATTATGGATGCTATGGTTTCTATGCGTAAGTATCATTCACATGCATTACCTATTATGTTAGGAGGAGACCATTCGATTACAGCGATGTTGATAAAAGGATGGAAATTCGCTCATCCGGAACAACGGATAGGAATCCTGCAGTTGGATACGCATTTTGACTTAAGAAGTCTGAAGGATAATGGCCCAAGCAATGGTACACCCATCCGAAACCTGATTGAAAGTGGAACCATTCTTGGAGAAGATGTATATAATGTAGGTTTGCATGGGTTTTATAATTCGAAATCATTAAAGGAATATGCAGATCAAGTAGGTGTGAATTATGTAACCTTGCGTCAAGTAAGAGAGAAAGGAATCTCTTCTACGATTCAAACTGCCCTCAAGAATTTGTCAGATAAAGTGGATGTCATATACCTAACGGTGGATATGGATGTGCTTGATATCGCCTACGCTCCTGGAGTTCCAGCAGCAACACCTGGCGGCATGAGAACAGATGAATTGTTTGAGGCGGTATATTTAGCAGGAAGCCATCCTCAAGTCCAAGCCATGGATATTGTTTGCCTGGACCCATATCGTGATATAGCACAGCTCACCGTAAAAGCTGGTGTCCATGTTATGTTAACCTTTTTAACAGGATTCATTCAACGTAGTAAGGAAGCAAGGTGACGGTTCCGTGCTACATTTTGAGACTCGTGAAGCAGGGAGTAGTTCCGTGCTTCTTTTTGGAAAGCAATGGGGACGGTTCTCTGCTTCCAACAAAAGGAAGCAGAGAACCGTCCCCATACTTCTGCATAATTATGAATTGCTTTATCAGGGAAACATCAGGAATTTACTGCAATAGTTTTGCTTTCTTTACGTTCCTTCGCATATTCAGCTGTAGCAGTAAATAGAACGTCAGATGATGAATTAAGTGCTGTTTCACAAGAGTCCTGTAACACCCCAATAATGAAACCAACCCCAACGACCTGCATAGCAATATCATTAGAAATTCCAAATAAGCTACATGCAAGCGGGATTAGTAAAAGCGATCCCCCGGCAACACCTGATGCACCTGCTGCGGAAATAGCTGAGAGGAATGATAGAATTACTGCAGAACCTATATCCACATGAATCCCAAGTGTGTTAGCTGCCGAAAGTGTCAAAACAGAAATAGTAACAGCAGCTCCTGCCATATTAATGGTAGCACCTAATGGAATCGATACGGAATATGTATCCTTATCTAAATTAAGTTTTTCACATAAGCTCATATTAACTGGTATATTCGCCGCTGAGCTACGAGTAAAGAACGCGGTAATCCCACTATCCTTTAAGCATTTAATGACAAGGGGATATGGATTTCTACCAATATTGATAAATACAATGATTGGATTTACCACAAGGGCTACAAATAACATACATCCGATTAGAAGAATAAGTAATTTTCCGTAGCTGACTAGGGATGAAAGACCATTTGTTACGATAGTATCAAAAACAAGACCCATGATTCCGATTGGAGCCAAATTTATTACCCATTTTACTAATTGTGATATAGCATTCGAAAAATTATTTAGCATGGTTTTAGTCGAGTCAGAGGCATTTTTTAATGCAATTCCAAGAAGTACAGCCCATGTTAAGATTCCAATATAGTTGGCATTAATTAAAGCATTCACTGGATTATCAACAATGTTAAAGAGTAGGGTTTTTAGTACTTCAATGATACCCCCTGGAGGAGTTAAGTCTTTAGCTCCAGTTGTAAGGGATAAGGTTACTGGAAAAATAAAGCTTGCAACCACTGCTACAAATCCTGCAAGGAAGGTGCTTATTCCATATAGGCCTAAAATTGATTTCATGTTTGTTTGTTGCCCACTCTTGTGCTGAGAAATGGCAGACATAACTAAGAAAAGAACTAATATTGGTGCTACCGCCTTTAATGCACCGACAAATAAGGAGCCGAAAATAGTTACCCATTTAGTGGCATCAGGAATAGTTAAAGCAAGAAGGATACCAATAACCATACCCACTAGTATTCGTTTGACAAGGCTTATCTCGTTCCATTTAAGAATAATATTTTTCATTTATTGACCTCCGTTTTTTATTATTGGTTTGATAGAAATAATGTAACATACTCACCTCTAATGAGTTTGTTTTTAGTTATAATGATTGATAGTTTAACATGAATTTTGGGAATTGTGAATTATTTTAAAATAAAGAATTTATTATTTTTAAATATTTGTTAAATTTTTATGACTGCTTTGTTGTAATGATAATTTAGGAATTAAGTACCCGCTTTAGTACCTAATTGACCAACCTTTAATATCTGAATGGCTCTATTAAAAAAAATAAACCCAATTTCTAGCAAAAAAACCAGCTCGCCTTTTCTAAGACTAGTTGGTTTCGTATATTTCAAATCATGAATTTTTATTTATTATCCGTCGAATCAATATTTCTAGAATGATAAAAAATAGTTTTATTTGGCTGTCAGAGAATATTCATACCCCTACCAGAATTCATGCATACCTTGGGCATATTGTACGTCAAGCTGTTGGCGAAAGGTAATGAATGCTAATTTTTCAGCATCAGTTGGATTAGAGATAAAACTGGTTTCAACAATTCCCGCCGGCATGTGGGTGTACTTTAAGACGTAGTAGTTAGCTTCTCTTACCCCTTTTAGGGAATAGCTATTGTTAGGAGTAAACCATTCATTCATCTCCGTTTTTTTTCATTTCATCCCCCAAAAAAATAAAGAAATAATCAACAATAAAATTATTATTCCATTAAATTTCATGGTATTCATAAATGGATGGTCATATCGATGTAAGTGGACAAAAAAATGTCTACTTACCCTCTAAAAAGGGAGAAAGTATAATCTTTGTAAGGATTTGTTAATCAGGGGGATTGTTATGGTAAACTATCGAAATGTATTGAATCTACTTTTAATTACTTTTTTGTCATTGGCTATTATTTTGATTCAATTTGCAGCTTTTAAGCCAATATTTGCAAAGGCAAATAGTAATAAAGAAACCGAAGTGATTAAAAATGAAAAAGGTCAAGCTGAAGGGATTTTTGGTAATCTTGGGAAAGTACAAAGTAGACAAAGTTTAGACAAAGCCTTCGAGGGTCTTGAAAAGGTAAAAGATTTCTATGGCATAGAACAAATTGAAGGAGGTTTTTGTTTAACAGAGGTCAATATAGACCAATTTGGAACAATGCACATTAAGTTAGACCGCATGTTAAATGGCATAAAGGTAATGGATCAACAGATGATTCTACATTTTCGTTCGAACGAGTTTTTAGGTGTAAATGGTTTTTATACAAAACTCACCGCAAATTTATTGCCAAATCAGGCTTCGATTTCTAAAAGACAGGCGATAATAAATGCCTTAGAATCAACAGGATTTTATGGGAGCCCAACGAAAGAACCAACCGGTGAGCTTGTATATTTTGTAGATGGAAATCGTGCTATTTTAGCCTATGTGGTGAGATTTTCTTATTCTAATTCCTATCAACCGGGGAACTGGACATTTGTAGTCAATGCTAAAGATGGAACTATTTTAGATTCTTTTAATAATATCGAGTCAGTAATGGGGAGTGGAAAAGGAGTCTTAGGTGGTATAAAACAAATTAATACAACTTTAAAAAAGGATGGATATTATTTAATTGATGAACTAAGAAGAATTGAGACATATTCTTTTAATAATAAGACTTCATTCCTTTCATACATCAAGGATCCAGATAATCTCTTTTTCTCCGAAAAACAGAAGATAGCTGTGGATGCCCATTATCATACAAGTCTAGTGTATGATTATCTTCTAACAAATTTAAATTGGAAATCCTGGAATAATAAAGATTCTTTAATGATTTCAAGTGTTGATTATAGTCAAAAATATAATAATGCTTTTTGGGATGGGGAACGGGTTGTATTTGGTAATGGAGACGGAGTAAACTTTTTACCGTTTTCAGCTAGTTTGGACATTGTTGCGCATGAATGGGCACATGGGATTGTACAGTCAACATCTAATCTTCGCTACAAAGGGCAATCTGGAGCATTGGCTGAATCCTTCGCAGATACTCTTGCGGTTGCAATTGAAGATAAAAATTGGTTAATTGGTGAAGATATTTATACACCATCCATTCCAGATGATGCTTTAAGTTCTTTGCAAAATCCTGAATTTTATGGCCAACCGAATCATATGTCCAATTATGTAAATACGACGATGGATAATGCAGGGGTTCATACAAATTCTGGAATTCCGAATAAGGCGTTTTATCTCTTTGCTTCTAAGATAGGTTCAAAAAATGTAGCAGAAAAAATTTGGTTCATTGCGAATAGATATTACTTTACAACAACCACTGATTTCACTGGGGCAAGGTTAGGAACCTTGCAGGCTTGTGCAGACTTATATGGAAAGACATCAGATAAATATAGGGACTTACAAAAAGCTTGGGATTCAGTAGGAATAAAGTAAAAGTTGATTTGAAATGAAATCCAATCCCATAGACTTTGGTTCCTTAATTTTCAGAAAAACAATATTTTCTTATTTTTCGAATTTTTACTTGCTCTTTTATAAAATTACCACTATAATCTCAAGTTTGACACTTAAAACCGCCAAAACCATTGGTAAGTCAATGTTTTTGGCGGTTTTTTTATAGATAAAACTGCGTACTATTTTACCTTTTTTGTTTGTTTTAAAATTTTTTTCATCTCTTTTTGGGTTACAATTTCAAAATCAGTTCTGAAGCCAAAGGCATCGTGTAAAGCATCTGTAACCTTTGTTCGAGTATATGTAGGTATGTATCCTTCCCCATCTGTCTCCAACATTTTCATCTCTTTCAACGTGTTGATTAATTCATGACATGTGAATTGCTCATCTAATTTTTTCTCTAAAATACGATAAATCAATAGAGATAGGAAGCAGGTTAGAAAGTGTGCCTTTATTTGGGTGTCCTTTTGTAAATATACAGGCCGAGATCGAAATTCACTTTTTAATATACGAAACGTCTCTTCAATCTCCCATCTTCCATGATTAATTTTGATGATTTCCTCAACAGTAGACTCTAGATTTGTACATACTGCATAAAATCCATCATACATTTTTTCATTATCAATCTGTTCTTGATTTAGGATTGCTTGAGTTTTGTTGGCAATTTCGCCATTGTTTGTAACATGTGTTGCCTTAATGAACCTTTTAGGATCATTTTGATGGGGTTTATTTAATGAGTTCGGATTTTCCATTTTCTTAATCGCTCTCTCGACTTGATTATCTCGAATGGACGATTGGTATCGCTCATAAACAGGGGAATAGGTAACAATTAATTTCTGTTCCAAATCATTTTCTTTTATCCATCGCTCTTTGTAATACATTCGTTCGTCATTTTCGAGCTTTCGAATATCATCCAAGTTTACTTCTTGATTACTCCCAGATATTCGCCATCCTTTGGAATCTAATGCCCACTCCTTGAGAAATTTCTTAAGCTTTTTAATGGATTGTGTCGTCACAAAGGCACGTTTTCCTCGGGTATTATATAACCGATTACTGTTAGAGGAGAGACCGGCATCTGTACATACAACAAATTTTGAAAGATGGAAGTCCTTCAGGATGCGACGTTCTAATGGTTTCAATGTTGTTTGTTCGTTTGTATTTCCGGGTGTCATACTAAAAGCCAAAGGAAGACCGGAACCATCCATGAATAGTCCCATTTGAACGATAGGATTGGGACGGTTTTCTTTTGAAACGCCATACTGCTTGATGCCTTCGGATTCTTCTATCTCAAAGAAAAAGTTTGTACAGTCATAATAGAGAATCTGCGTATTACGATTGACAACATTTAGGCTATTCTTATAAACCATCTCTTCAATATGGTCAGATTGCTCCGCAAGGACTCCTAATGCTCGATAGATTTGATGTGACCGAAAATGAGAAGGCTCAAGTAAATCTTTTGCATGTTCGAATGTTCCTTTTTTGGATGTGGGGTGTAGAACCCGCAAAAAAAGAAGACGTGAAAGAATTTCATTAAGATCATAATCAAAATCATATTTTTGGGAAATCCGCTGACAAACTGTATCTAATTTTAACTCGTGATAAATCGTTTGCAGAAAAAGATACCCTATATTGAATTGCCTCTGTTTATCCAACGCAATCTGTTTCAATGGGCTAAATTTGACAATCACTTTTTGGCTACTTTCTTTTTCCTTTTGAGTTAATTCCATGGCATATTCTTTTGCCCACGTATATGGATCTACACCAGGATGTTTTTCTAGAATGTCATCATCATTTCCCAAAGCTTCAACGACCTTAGAAGATTTTTTTCCGTTTCGGTACACGTCTTTAATAATTGAATAAGAGGTTGAATTTTTAGAAACACTTTTTTTGACACGCATAAATATCCCCACCGTACATGAAATATACTCTAATTGTACCATTGTACGGATTAGTACGCAATATTTACGTGTATTATTTGACAAAAAAATATAAGCCTACGTAGGCTTACAGTCACTTTTTATTTGAATTAGGTGTAAAACTCCCGGAATAAAGTAAAAGTTGATTTGAAATGAAATCCAATCCCATAGACTTTGGTTCCTTAATTTTCAGAAAAACAATATTTTCTTATTTTTCGAATTTTTACTTGCTCTTTTATAAAATTACCACTATAATCAATTTTAAATTAATTATTGTTTTCAATCTAAAGACGATGAAGAGAAAAAGTAGGATTAGATGATTTTACACAGAGAGCTTCGGTAGCTGAAAAGAAGCAAAAATACTGATCTGAACAATGGCCTCTGAGTTTCGTGCTGAAAGTATCAATAGATATGAGTAGGTTCCGACGAGATTTGGTACTCGTTATCAATACCACAGTATTTTAGGCTAATTAGATGCCCAGTACTTGTTGAGGCTGCTTTTGTGTAAGCAAGCAGTAAAGTAAGGTGGTACCACGTGATATAAACCACGTCCTTATCCTATTGGATAAAGACGTGGTTTTTTGTTTATGTGCAATTAGTCAATTACTGAAATCAAATACATCAAGCTGAATGGAGGAGAGAACATGAGCAAGTTTTTAGTATTACAGACGGATTTCGGTACGAGTGATGGGGCTGTCAGTGCGATGTACGGTGTAGCATTATCGGTCGATCCAACTCTACGAATCTTTGACCTAACCCATGACATACCTGAATATAATATTTGGGAAGGAGCATATCGTTTATATCAGACGATTTCCTATTGGCCAGAGGGAACTGTATTTGTCTCTGTCGTTGACCCTGGTGTAGGTTCTGAGAGAAGAAGCATTGTGATAAAAACTTCAACCAATCATTTTATCGTGACTCCTGACAATGGAACTCTTACACAGATTAAGAAGCATATTGGAATTGTGGAGGCAAGAATCATAGATGAAAATGTGAACCGCCTTCCGTATTCTGGAGAATCCTATACCTTTCACGGACGTGATGTATATGCTTTTACTGGTGCAAGACTAGCATCGGGGGTGATTACCTATGACCAGGTAGGTCCTAATGTGTCAGTTGACTCTGTTTGTGAGCTTCCTGTAGTGGAGGCAGGAATTCATAGCGGAAAATTAACAGGAACCATTGATATTCTGGACGTTCGTTTTGGAAACCTTTGGACGAATATTGATCGAGAGCTTTTTAAGGAGTTACAGGTTGAATATGGTGATTCCTTTGATGTGACAATTGAAAATGATCGGCGTCAGGTTTATAAAAATATTATGACATTTGGAAGGTCCTTTGCAGATAGTCATTTAGGTGAACCGCTACTATATATCAATTCACTCGATAAAATAGGAGTAGCATTAAATCAAGGGTCTTTTTCAAAAGCCTATCATGTCCAGTCAGGTATTAATTGGAAAATAACTATACGCAAGGTACCAAAAATCATCTATAATTAATATAGTTAGAAAATTTAAAAAAGGGGTAATGTAAAAATGAAAAATAATCAGTTATCAATAAAAACAATAGTTGCCATAGGGATTGGAGCGGCAGTGTTTATTATTCTAGCAAAATTTGTTTCCATCCCATCACCTGTTCCTAATACATCCATTCAAACATCCTACGCATTTTTAGCCTTAATGGCTGTTGTCTTTGGTCCTATTGCAGGTGGTTTAATTGGATTGATAGGTCATGCTCTTAATGATGCGATATCCTACGGTTCTGTTTGGTGGAGCTGGGTTGTTGTATCTATGATTGTTGGGTTTCTTATTGGATTAGTTGCAAAGAAAATTGATATTGAATCAGGCAATTTTAATACAAAAAAGGTCATTACCTTTAATGTTGTTCAAGTAATCGCTCAGGCAATTGGTTGGTTCTTGATTGCTCCAGTGTTAGATATATTAATTTATGCTGAGCCAGCGAACAAAGTATTCGTCCAAGGGCTTTTTGCTGGGGTTTCTAATATGGTTACAGTAGGTGTCATTGGTACGATTTTATTGTTTGCCTATGCAAAAACACGCAGTCAAAGCAACAGCTTGCACAGAGAATTATAGCTTTTAGACTAGCATGACTAAATCATTTTACACAGAACTACTAGGAGAACTCTATGAAAAAACCAGTCATTGAATTTCAAAACTATAGCTTTAAATATCGTAGCCAGGCGCAACCTACTCTTCAGGATTTAAATCTAACCATCTATGAAGGAGAAAAGATATTAATTGTCGGGCCTTCTGGTTCTGGTAAAAGTACCATTGGACATTGTATTAATGGACTTGTTCCTTTTTCTTATAAAGGTGAAGTGACTGGAAGCCTTAAGATTATGGAGAAAGAAGCAGAGGGCTTAGACATTTTTTCAAGATCCAAGATGGTTGGCACTGTTTTACAGGATCCCGATGGGCAATTTATCGGGCTGACTGTAGGAGAGGATATTGCCTTTGCCTTGGAAAATGATTGTGTGGAACAAAATACAATGATTGACCTCGTTGATGAGGCAGCCAAAATGGTCGATATGGATGAGCATTTGCCATCGTCTATTCATCACTTATCTGGAGGACAGAGACAAAGAGTTTCAATTGCAGGTGTGATGGTAGATAAGGTAGACATTCTTTTATTTGATGAACCACTAGCTAATCTTGATCCTGCAACAGGGGTACATGCGATTGACTTAATTGACAGAATCCACAATGAAACAAATATAACCATTATAATCATCGAGCACCGCTTAGAAGATGTGCTACATTGCCCTGTTGATCGAATTATTGTTGTAGATGATGGTCGCATTGTTGGGGATATGAGCCCTGACAAGCTATTATCTAGTCCAATATTAGAAAAAAGTCATATACGAGAGCCATTATATGTAAAAGCGGTCAAATATGCTGGATGTGAACTGACGGAGGATATGAAACCCGCCCATCTTCACTCTTTTAAAGTTGAAAGCTGTAAAGATAGATTGTCAGATTGGTCTGAATCCACTCCTCCTATCGTCCCAAGAGAAAAAACCTCTCCAATTTTGGAGATGAAGAACATTTCCTTTGGATATTACCCAGGTCAGAAAATCATTCATGGAGTATCCTTTTGTGTTGAAAAAGGTGAAATGATAAGTATTGTAGGGAAAAATGGAGCAGGGAAATCGACTCTCTCTAAGCTGATATGTGGCTTTGAACGGCCTAGTTCAGGTGAGATATTTTTTGCAGGAAAAAATATTACTGGAGAGACGATAAAGGAAAGAGCTCTTCGAATTGGTATGGTTATGCAAAATCCCAATCATATGATATCAAAGCACATGATTTTTGATGAGGTTGCTTTAGGCCTTGTGATTAGAGGAGTCCCAGAGGATGAAGTTAAGAAGCGTGTGGAAGAAACCCTTAAGGTATGTGGTCTATATCCGTTTCGAAATTGGCCAATATCCGCATTAAGCTTCGGTCAAAAGAAGAGGGTAACCATTGCGTCGATATTAGTGTTAGAGCCTGAGATGATCATTCTTGATGAGCCAACCGCTGGACAAGACTTGCGCCATTATACAGAAATTATGGAGTTTTTAGTGGATTTAAATCGTCAAGGAATGACCATTTTGATGATTACTCATGATATGCACTTAATGCTAGAATATACGCCACGGGCTATTGTCATCGAAGGTGGTAGAAAGATTGCCGATGATTCTGCGACAATCATTCTAACAGACTCAAGAGTTATTAACCAAGCAAACTTAAAGGAAACTTCTCTTTTTGAATTAGCAAAACGAGCAGAAATTGGTGATCCAAAAGAGTTTGTAGGACGTTTTATCTCGTATGATAAGGAGGCCAGAAGAAAATGGCAGTAGAGATGTTATCGTATATTGACAGAAAATCTCCTGTTCATCAATTAACTGGTGTGACAAAGCTTATTTGCTTTATCATCTGGTCTTCTGCCGCCATGCTTACGTATGATACGCGCATTCTCGCTTTTTTATTTGTCTTAAGTATAGGGATTTTTATTCTCTCGAAAATCAAATTAAGGGAAATTTCATTTGTCTTAATTTTTATTTTAGTGTTCTTGTTGATTAATAATATGGCCATCTACGTTTTCTCCCCACAAGAGGGTGTGAAAATCTATGGAACAAGCCACATTTTGTTTGAGATATCAGGAAGATACAATCTCACCTGGGAGCAAATTTTTTACCAAACCAATATTACATTAAAATATTTTACCGTTATCCCAGTTGCGTTACTCTTTATCGTAACAACAAACCCAAGTGAATTTGCCGCATCATTGAACAAAATCGGAGTGAGTTATCGTATAGCATATGCAGTTGCTCTTGCCCTACGTTATATCCCCGATGTTCAACGGGATTTTCGGAATATTGCTTTATCCCAGCAAGCCCGTGGAATCGACATGTCATCAAAAGAAAAACTACCAAAGCGGATAAAGAATGCTGCGTCCATTATCATCCCACTAATTCTTTCAAGCTTAGATAAGATTGAGCTAATTAGCAACGCGATGGAGCTGCGTGGATTTGGAAAAAATAAAAAAAGAACATGGTATAGCGCACGTCCGTTCAAAACAGGAGACTATACAACTCTAATATTATTTGGACTTTTCTTCGTTATCACCATGGTAGTTACCTATTATGATGGGAATCGATTTTATAATCCATTTGAATAAATAATAAGGAATATCTTGTCATAGGAAGCTGAGAGCTCGTTATAGAATTTGGACTATAGGATCCTTTGATTTTCAGAATCGTATTTAAGAAGGGAAAATTACCAATTCACCTATCATTTTAAGTTATTACCTCATTCTGAAAAGCTATTACCATTAAAGCAGTTTGGTAGTTATTATTGATTTAAGGTTTATAAAAATCGTGAGGTGAAGATTTGATGAATATTTTGAGTTTCTTCGACTATCATACGTGGGCGACAGAAAAGTTGTTGAATCATCTAGACGAATTACCTAAGGAATTGTTTTCAAAAGAAATTGACAGCGTCTTTCATTCAATAAAAGAGACGTTTGAACATATCTATACGATTGATCGACTTTGGTTAGATAGGCTTCAGGGCAACAATTTGACAATGAAGAAGGTTGAATTTTTATGTATTGAGGAAGCAAAAGAAGAATTTAAGTATCTCCATAGTCACCTGAAAAGATATTTAGAAGAATCTGACATAGGAGATGTGGCTGTATATAATAATTCAACAGGAAAGAAATTTGAAAATAAGATAGAAGATTGTTTTATCCATATCATCAATCATGGAACCTATCATAGAGGGAATATAACTGCAATGATTCGCTCTTTAGGTTACAAGAGTATATCCACAGATTATATTTTCTATTTACGTTCGAAGGATCAATATTAAAGATTAGTTTAAGAGGTTTTCCCCATAACATCCAAGCATCATATGGGGAAACCTCTTATTTTAATGAACAAATTCCTTTGAGAATAAGATGATTTCTTTTGCAATTCTTTTTAAATGAGGCTTGTAGAGAAAATCAATTGTTCTTCCGAAATTCTTATCGTTTAACCTCTTGACTAATACTTCAGAATGTTGAATTTGACTTGAAACCATGTTTGGAAGTATGGTAGGTCCAATTTTGTAACTTACAAATAGTAGCAATTTCAATTTTTACAAATTTTACAGTGCTAGCTTTGCAACATTATCCGGAAGAAAGGAAGAAGCTTGAAGCGAGGGATGACAAATATGTACAGATGTTTGTGCAGGAAGCCAGATGGTATTATCCATTTTTTCCGTTTGTTGAAGCCTTTGTAAAAAAAGAATTCACCTGGAATAGCTTTAAGTTTGAAGAAAATACGTAGGGTTCAATCAAAGTAAACTAGGAAGTCCATTTTCTTATTAAGACCTAACTCATTGGGAATAACTAAGATAAACAAATAGGGTGGTGAAAAAGTGGCGAAAAATAAGAAGAACAAAAATAATAATGCTCTACCAAAAGCAGATATAGAATTTGCTGAAGAAAGAGGAAACGGACTTGAAAAAGTTGCTTTAAGAGCTCAAAAAAAGCCAAAATAAGAAAATAAACTGAATGCTGTTCAAGGTCACTTTTACGATCATTGAGCAGCATTTAATTATTTTTCGGAATGTTTATATTGTAAAAAAATTTGTTGACGAGAGCAGTAATCTGTTATATATTAATTTTAATAATATTAAGTTGTTATATAACAGCATTAAAGGGGAAATGAATATGGAAATGTACCAAAAAGCATATGAGTATTATAAGGCTGCATGTGAAAATAATGGAGTCGAATCTTTGAGTATCTATCAATTTGTTAAGTATTTAACCAAAGAACAATTGAATGAATACAATAAATATGCCACATTATAAACTGGAAGTGATTCAAACGAAAACGAAAATAGAATGGAAACCTTAACCCTGCTTAGTTAATAAAAACTAGACAGGGTTTTTATTTTTGTTTATATGTAATAAATGAAGTTTTGCTCTGTGATTTTATAAAACCTTTCATTTATTTCATGATTAGTTCAAATTTTATCTTGATTATGTGTGGTACACTGTAACAATAGAAAAATTTAGTCACAGCAACCTTGGTAGGAGTGAAGAACTTGAAAACTTTAGTTGTATCAGATATGGATGGAACTTTGCTGAATGATCAACATGACATAAGTGACGTGAACTTGAAGGCAATTCATGAGTTAAAGGAACATCAAGGATTTTTTACTTTAGCTACAGGAAGAGAGGAAAGGTCCGTTAAGACCTATTTGGAGAAATTGGACATTCAAATTCCTATAATTGTATGTAATGGAGCGAAACTTTATGATCCTGTGACAAAGCAGGTCATATGGGAATCAACAATTACCCTTGCACAATCAGTTGTGAACGAGCTAATAACAACATGCAAAAAACACGACCTTGGTTTCCTTTTTTACCAGGAAGGGCAAGTCTATACACCATACATGAATGAGAAGGTCTATAACATTTCCTTGCAGGATGGAGTATTCCCTAAAGTAGAAAAAATTGAACCCCTCACAAATAATCCTTTCACTAAAATAGTATTAATCGGTGAAAATTCTAAATTAAATCAATTAAAAAGTCGTCTGATAGACATGGATTCTGAGCTGAATCTAGTTTATTCCCAAGACGATGTTCTTGAATTGTTGCCACAAGGCATTTCAAAGGGTGTGGCAATGAATAAATTAATTGACATTCTTGGAATAGAGAAAACACACACAATCGCCATTGGTGATAATTTAAACGATTTGGACATGATTAACAATGCGAATGTAGGTGTTGCTGTTTCGAATGCTCATCCTACATTAATTCAAAAGGCAGATTATGTTGCAGGATTCAACCATCAGGATGCTGTAGCGGAAGTGATAAAGAAATTCGCAATAACAAGATAAGTCTTGTGTATGATGCATAATAACTATTCTAATAAACTTAATTGCCTGAAATTATCCGATTATATTGACTCACAAATTTAACCTTGTTAAGATTAACTCTATTAATTTAATAACGAAAAACCTTGTATAAGTTCAAGAATATGGCTTGAACGTCTCTACCAGGCTGCCGTAAATGGCCTGTCTACAAGGGGCAATATTGTAATTTATTATTGTCCTTTGCAGATCCTCCGGCAGCATGCTGGGGGATTTTTTTAATTTACTAGATTCGGAGGAACTACTACCATGAAGAATTACTTTCAATTTTCCGAACGGAACACTTCCTTTAAAAAGGAGACCATTGCGGGGATTACGACGTTTTTATCTATGGCTTACATTCTAGTTGTTAATCCAGTTATTTTAAGTCAGACAGGTATGGATAAAGGGGCATTATTTACGGCAACAGCATTATCTGCCATCATAGGCTCTCTTCTCATTGGACTAATTGCAAATTATCCCATTGGAATTGCCCCAAGCATGGGCATTAATGCCTTTTTTACCTTTACTGTTTGCATTGGAATGAACATCCCTTGGGAAACCGCATTAACTGGTGTATTTATTGCAGGAATTTTATTTTTTATTCTTAGCCTGTTAAAAATCCGTGAAAAAATTATCAATATCATTCCACAGGATCTGAAACATGCCATTGCTGGTGGAATTGGATTTTTTGTTGCATTTATTGGATTAAAAAATGCGGGACTAGTTATTTCAAACGAAGCTACTTTTGTAGCCATAGGAAACCTGAAATCGAGTACAACCTTACTTGCCGTTGTTGGTTTTATTATAACTATTATTTTATTAAATAGAGGAGTTAAGGGTGGAATCTTTTACGGGATGGTCATATCAACTGTGATAGGAGTGGTATTTGGAATTATTGATACCCCTAAAGCTATCGTAGGAAAAGTTCCGAGTCTTGAGCCTTCTTTTGGTGTTGCTTTAAGTCATTTGGATGATCTTCTATCTCCAAAACTGCTGGCCGTTGTGTTTACCTTTTTGTTCGTGGCTTTCTTTGATACAGCTGGTGCATTAATTGCCGTTGCAAGTCAAGCCGGGTTAATGAAAAATAATGAGATCCCTAATGCAGGAAGAGCACTACTTGCTGATTCGATGTCAACGATTGTAGGGTCTATTTTAGGTACATCGACGACTGCATCATTTGTTGAGTCTTCAGCTGGAATTGCTGTTGGAGGGAGAACTGGTTTTACATCGATTATTATTGCAGCTTGTTTTACAGTATCGTTGTTTTTCGCACCTGTCTTATCAATTGTCACTCCTGAGGTAACGGCACCAGCTCTAATTATCGTTGGAGCCCTGATGGCAACTGAAATTAGCAAGATTTCTTGGAGCAATTTTGCCATTGTCATCCCATGCTTTGTAACGATTATTATGATGCCATTGACCTACAGTGTGGCAACAGGAATTGCCCTTGGATTTATTCTTTATCCAATCAGTATGATTGCAATGAATAAAATGAGGGAAGTCCACCCAATCATGTATGTTCTTTGTTTAACCTTTATTGGTTACTTTGTGTATGTTATTTAATAAAAAGGGAGCTCGAGCTAATTAGCTTTTGAGCTCCCTTATTTAGTTTCTATAAGGCTATTTATCTATTCAAACTGTCAAAAAAACTTAAAGTTTTAGTTCATTAATCGTATTGCTGTTCAATATTAAATTATCATAAACTATTATTAATTGGTCATAATTAGGCATTTTCCCTTTTATTATTGAGGAAGGTCTTTAATGATCAAAAACCTTAGGGGGATATATAATGAAAAATGGTTTTTGGTTTAAAATTTTGATTACTCTTGCCTTAATTTTAAGTTTTCTCTCTCCAGTTGTAACTGATACCGAAGCAGCTACCACCTATTCTGGGTTTGTAAAAGTGAGCAGTACAAGTATAAAGGAGAAGGCCTCTTCGAAGTCAAAAACGGTTGGTACCCTTAAAAAAGGGAGCATTGTTAATGTTTATGCAAAAACAAAAAGTGGTTGGTCAGAAGTATATTTTAAAAATAAGAAGGCCTTCGTAGCTACAAAACATTTAAAAATAACAAAGAAAATTTCCTTCTTATTGGATAAAACAAAGGTATATACATACGAGGATTCAGAAGGAGCTACTCTTAGTCTAAAATATTCACATGCAAAATCCGGTTGGAATGTATGGAAAACTAGGGATGGAAAGGTAGTTGTATTGACCGAAAGAGAAACTAAGGCTGCTTTAGAAGAAAAGGAAGGAAATCAAGCTTTGGAGAGATTGAGCTATCCTTTGTATGTAGGGAAAAAGGTAACTTATAAAAATGAAACTACAAGGATTACCTCACTTACAAAAACGGTGAAAACAACAGCTGGTACCTTTAAAAACTGTATTGAACTACAGCAATTAAAATCAGGAGATACCTCCTATTATGCACCTGGAGTTGGATTAGTTTTAGTAAAGCATGGTAAAACAGTTGAGCTTCAGTTAGCTCAGAAAAAGACTGAAAAAGAAATCATTGTGGATGAGAAGGAAATTGAGAAGTTAATTACTCGAAATACAAAGAACTCTGAACTAGAGAATATTAACGCTTATATGCAGGACATTACAAAATCCCAACGTAATAATCCGGCAGTGGTTGCGAAACTTAAGGGAATATTTAATCACTATGATTTAAAGTATGAAATCATGGATATAAAATTTTTAAGTATGACAAATAAGGAAGTTATTATAGAAGTAAAAACCAAAATTAATGCTACCTACGTTGAGCAGGGCTATGAATATAGAAATAACATTAATACTGCTCTCCACTCTATCATAAAAGAAGATGGGAAATTTGTGATTCAACAATCTGGAATTTCTGATGTAGAATATATAAATTAGCTCGAAGGATAGAATTGATAAACTTGCTATAAATGTAAAAGCTTTACTATCGATAATGTGAAAAAGAGTTAATCGCTTTCAACGGTTAACTCTTTTTGTCAGGTCATTTTAAAGATTAATTATTTATCCACTTGAGTATGTTAAAAGTGACAAAAACATAAATGAAAATGAAAAGGGGTCTATACCAGATGAAAACTAATGTGAAATTTGATTTTCATACACATCATGATCGTTGTGGACATGCCCGAGGAAAAATTCGCGATTATATTGAAGCAGCCATAGATAAGGGAATGGATATGATTGGTATATCAGATCACTCACCTTATTTTTCAAGTGAGGAGGATCATCCTTTTCCCCATATAGCCATGAGCAAGAGTCAATTTCCAGTATACATATCCGAGGTACTGCAATTTAAGCAAGAATATCAGCAAAAGATTGATGTTCTACTTGGAGTGGAATCTGACTTTTTTCCTGAGCAGGTAGAGGTGTATCGTCAATATTATGACCGGTATCCTTTCGATTATATTATCGGATCTGTTCATCATGTTGATGGAATTGGCATATTTAAAAAGGGGCGATGGGAAGGCCTAACAAATGAACAAAAAGTTAAAACGAAGGAAAACTACTACCATTTAATCGAACAATCCGCTCGAAGTGGGATGTTCCAGATTTTAGGTCATATAGATGCAATGAAGGGGTATTATCCTTCCTTCTCGTCCATTCAAACAGAGGCCATTGAAAAAACGTTGAAAGTTATTGGAGAATACGACATATCGATAGAAGTAAATACCTCTGGAAAGACTAAGGATAGTGGTGGCTGGTATCCTGCAGATGAAATCCTCGAGCTGGCAAAACATTATGGAGTTCATATCACTTTCGGTTCCGATGCCCATGATCCAGAACGTGTGGGCGATGATTTTGAACTTGTAAAACAAAAGATTAAAGAAATCGGTTTTAAGGAATGGGCTTATTTTAAGGAGAAAAAGAGGTATTTTGCACCTTTATGAGTTGTGGAAGGTTTAAAAGACATGTCTTTGTATATTAAATTGAACAAATATTAGTGGAATTTCATAAAAAGAGGATACTTTTAATGGGAAAAGTAGTGAAATCAAGGAGGAAATATAGGCCCAATTATTAATTGGGGCGCTTTGGACCGATGAGGGAATGAGAAAACAATCATTTGATTATGCTTTTCCGCGATTATTTTCATATATCCGCGATAAATCAGATATATCCGCGATTATTCTCATATATCCGCGATAAATCAAATTTATCCGCGATTATCTAATTATATCCGCGATAGCCACCAAATCACTCACTTCATATTTGAAGAAGACAAAAGCTAAAAAAGGAGATACGATGACAAAGGAAATTGGATGGAACTTGGACAATAGTTATGCACGTTTACCGGAAACATTTTTCTCAAGTCAAGGGTTAAACCCTGTCAAATCACCCAAATTAATCATAGCCAATGAATCGCTGGCAACCTCATTAGGATTAAATAGTCAGGAATTAAAAAGTGAGGATAGTATCAATGTATTTGCAGGAAACAAGGCTCCTGAAGGAACAACGCCAATCGCTCAAGCCTATGCCGGACATCAATTTGGTCATTTTACAAAGCTTGGAGATGGCCGGGCAATTTTGCTTGGGGAACAAATAACCCCTTCAGGTGAAAGGTTTGATATTCAGTTAAAAGGTTCAGGTAGAACGCCTTATTCCAGAGGTGGGGATGGTCGGGCTGCTCTTGGACCAATGCTAAGAGAGTACATTATTAGTGAAGCAATGTACGCCCTTGGGATTCCTACGACACGAAGCTTGGCTGTGGTAACAACCGGAGAATCTATTAATCGCGAGACGAAGCTGCCTGGTGCCATACTTACCCGTGTTGCGGCAAGTCATTTACGTGTAGGTACCTTTGAATATATAGCTTACTTCGGTACAAAAGAGGAGCTTCAAATCCTTGCTGACTATACTATTAACCGACATTATCCAGAAATCAAGGATGACAAAGAGAAATATCTTTCCCTACTAAAGGAAGTCATAAAACGTCAGGCTTCGCTCGTAGCAAAATGGCAGCTGGTTGGTTTTATCCATGGGGTGATGAACACTGATAATATGACGATAAGTGGGGAAACGATTGATTATGGGCCATGTGCATTTATGGATGTTTACGATCCAGCAACTGTATTTAGCTCAATAGATAGGGATGGTCGCTATGCTTATGGGAATCAGCCGTCGATAGCTGGATGGAATCTCGCTAGATTTGCAGAAACTCTACTACCATTATTTCATGATAAAGAGGAGCAGGCTGTTGAAATAGCACAAGGAGCGATTTCTGATTTTCCTAAACTTTATAAGTCCAATTGGCTTGAAGGAATGAGAGCAAAGCTAGGAATATTTAACAGAGAGGAACAAGATGAGTCTTTAATTAATGATATACTTCATATGATGAAAGAGTATCGTGAAGACTATACGAACACCTTCCGAGCGTTAACCCTAGAGAGACACGAGGAGTCTAGTTTCTTTACAAAAGAGAAATTTACTAAGTGGTATGATCAGTGGCAGTCACGACTGAAGAGGCAGAAGGAATCAAAGGAATTTTCAGAAAGGCTGATGAAAAATAGCAATCCTGCAGTCATACCACGGAATCATCGGGTGGAAGAAGCCCTTGATGCTGCAGTACAACAAGGAGACTATCGTGTGATGGAGAAGCTACTTAATGTTCTTTCAACTCCATACGAATACTCACCAGAGCAAAAGGATTACTGCACACCGCCGCCTCCATCCAATCAACCATACCGAACCTTCTGTGGTACATGATAAATCGTAACAGAAAAAAATGAGGCCTTCCCAAAATTGTACTAAGGAAAGCCTCATTTTCATATTCCTGTTATTATTAATACCCAACCTCAACCGATGCAACGACTATGTACATCAAATCATTTTTGTCTCCTTTATCTTCTAAGACGATTCCACTAGTTGTCATCATTCCTCCATCCATAATCTCTACAGTTACTTGTCCATACGGTAAAGCTTCTTTTACCGAATCAATATCAAGGGTTTCTTTGTCACAAGGAACGGCAAGTTTTACATGAACCTTCATGTTATCTAAACTATTTCCAGGTAGTACGGAACGAATTCCAGGCATGGAATTATAATGGATGGCATTTTTTACTGCTCGAACAGCTGCCGTTGTAATGTTCTGCCCATGGACATCAATCCCCATTCCTGTTTCGATAAACATGATTTTTTCCATAACTGTTTCACTTTCCTTTCATTTTGTTAGTACCTACTATTTTATCTCTTTTTAGAAGAGCTTGGGATATATTTTCAGCAATCGAATATACAATTATAAAAGATTTCAAAAATAATGCTCATTTTTTCTCGTAATCGAAAAGGGATTATATATGTCAAGCTGTATGAGGTTGGACTATTACATTATATGACGAAAGCATGAACAAAAGATTAGTATTCATCAATGATATAGTCATTAGTTAATTACTAATTTTTGTATAAAAGCCATTAAAAAATTATAATTTTAATTGTAGTTCATACTATTTCAGGAGGTTAAAAAATGGGTAGACTAAATGGAAAAGTTGCGATTATTACTGGTGGAGCAAGAGGAATGGGGGCCTCCCATGTTCGAATGTTTGTTAATGAAGGCGCAAAGGTAGTATTTACTGATATTCTCGAACAAGAAGGACAAGCTTTAGCCAATGAGCTTGGAGAAAATGTGAAATTTATCAAACATGACGTGACAAAAGCAGCCGAATGGGAAACCGTTGTAACTGAAACTGAAAATACATTTGGACCAGTCAATGTGTTAGTAAACAATGCTGGTATTAGCTTGAATAAATCTATTGAAGAAATCACTGAAGAGGAATATAGAAGAATTATTGATATCAATCAGATTTCTGTCTTTTTGGGCATGAAAGCTGTTATCCCATCCATGAAAAAAAGCGAGGCTAGTTCTATAATAAATGTTTCATCTATTAACGGTCTTGTTGGTGGAGCGATAGGGTATACCGATTCAAAATTTGCAGTAAGGGGAATGACAAAGGCTGCAGCTCTAAACCTTGCTCACTACGGTATCCGAGTAAATTCTGTTCATCCTGGGGTCATTGAAACACCAATGATCATGCAAGAGGATTCAAAGGATGCGATTCAAGAGTTTGCAAAATTCATTCCAAATAGAAGAGTTGCAAAACCAGAAGAGGTATCAAATCTAGTATTATACTTAGCTTCTGACGAATCAAGTTATAGCACGGGTTCTGAATTCGTTGTAGACGGTGGGCTAACGGCTCAATAATATGTAGAAAAACTGGAGTCTTAAGAAAACTCCAGTTTTTTTGACCTTTTTCCACTGCTTAAGAAAATTAGGTGCTTTCTTTAGTAAAATTTATTTTGTGTATAGAAACAACAAATAGCCAAATACACATCAAACCAATTACCACATACAAGAAACTAATGACCATCGGAGTAACAAATGCACCGATGGTAATGAAAAGAGAGGCAATGATAGATCCTCCTCTACCAACTAAAGAATTAACAGCCATATACGAACTTCTTGCATTCTCAGGGATAAGATCAGCTAAATACGTCTGTCTGATTGGCCAAAACATAATTTCACCAATGGTTGCAATGAAACCAGCAATCAATAATAAAATTGGCCCATTACTAAAGCCTAATACAAAGGTTCCACCAGTATAAATCAGTAACCCAAATACCAAGACACTTAAACTATTAAACCTTGTTATCAATCTTCCAATAATCAAGGTAGTAGTCACGACTAGAATGGTATTTTCCGCAGTTAATATTCCCAACATACTAGTACCATCAATGTTTAAATTAAAAGAACCAAAGTTAATCAGGCTTTGATGTGGGAGCTCTTTTGCCAGTCGGATTCCAACATAATTAGATATCTGGTATTCTAGAGTGAAAAATAGGAGGGTCGCAAAGGAAAATATCATAAAGGTTTTGTCCATGCTTACATGTTTGTATTGTAACCCAATATCCTTTAAAATAGCCCAACGTGAATCAACCACCCGTTCTCTAGTTGGTTTATATGTATCTGTTATAAAGAATAAAATCAAAAAAATGGAGACGATTGAAAGAATGAAAGAAATAAATAATACAATTAAGAGGTGAGTAGAAAAAAGAAATCCACCAGCCATTGTCCCAAAAACAATAGAGAGATTGGTAAACCAATACATTAAGCTATAAACAGATTTTCTATTTTTATTCGTTGTGACATCTATAACCATTGCCTCTGCGACTGGTTCAGTAATTCCACCACTTGCAGTAACAATTAAAACAGCAAAAAAGGTAATACTGGCAGAATGTAAGATTGGAGTATTTGAAATAACCATCAGAACTAGGCCAAGAGTTCTTGCAATAGCTGCACCAAGAAGGATTTTCTTTCTGCCTAATAAATCTGAAAAGTAACTTGCATATAAACCTGCACAAAAACTAAAGATGACTGTAATAATCATTAATATCCCGGTAAGTTCCGTTCCAAAACGTGAAGCAAAGTAAATGCTTAAAAAGGGCAAATACATTGAACTGGATAAACTATTGATAAAGACATCAAATAATCGGATTTTTACATTTGGATGTAACATTTTCAGTTTCATGTTGATTAACCTCTTAGAAAGAATATGTATAGCGAAAATAATTATACAATATAAAATATTTCAAATACAATTATTAAATCATAATTCATCCAAGTTTTTTCCAGAATCCACAAGTCCTAAATCTATTGCTTCCCATAGATATAATGAAACAACACTAAAATAGGGCTCCCATCGGGACTGGTGAGTTTCAAGATATTTCCCTTTAGGCTGTTCAGCCATCTTATATAACCACCTACAAGCTCGTTGTAATCCTAAATCCCCTAAAGATAGTACATCTAATCTTCCCAATGAGAATATTAGGAACATTTCGGCCGTCCATTTCCCAATCCTCTTAACCTTTGTCAGCTCCTTGATTACATGGTCATTACTGAAACGATGGATATTTTCAAAATCAATCTCTTTGGAAAGGATTTTTTCGCTTAAATCATATGTGTAAGTAATTTTTGCCTTTGAAAGACCAGCGTTTCTAAGCTCATCAAATGAAAGTGATTTTGTACTTTCGGGTGTAAGTTCAGGAGAAAGGGAACGAACTCGGTTACGGATAGTTTTTGCTGCTTTCGAAGATAATTGCTGTCCAATGATAGACATAATAAGTGATTCAAAATAATTGTTATCTAACTTAAGCTCTATGTCCCCAATTTTCATAATTAATTTTCTTAATGGTTCATCGTTATCGATTAATGATTTTACTGCTCTAGTAGATTGAGTGAAGATGATTGTTTGTTTTTTCATAAGCAGACAGAGAACGAATCTCTTTTTTCCCTCCTGATGGAATGAATTCTATGGAAATTATATAGGATTTATTTGGCTAAAAGCGAGTGTCTTCTAGAAAATAATCTCCTTAAATCAAAAAAAGGAGCCTGTCCCTTGTTTTAATTAGGAATCAGGCTCCATCATTATATACGCCCTTGTTGCAATTGTAGATAAACCTCTTTTTTTATCTCCTCTATTGTAGATGGGTGAATTAATTTATAACTGCTTATTTTAAGATAATCTTCAATACTTATTTTTCCTTGCTGTAGCAATTGACTAAGTGCCGGAAGACGAAAAAGCTTCGTTGGTAAATAAGCTAAGGTTCGTTTTTCGGTAATCGATTGAATACTAATTTTAATTCCAGATAATTTCGGGAAAAAGGGAGAAATATAATCAAATTCAATGACAATATCATTTAGTTTTGCATTTTTTATGGTTGGAATGTTTGTTGGTAAGGAAATGAAATAGACCATTTGCTCAAAGGAAAAATTTAATTCAAAAATATTTAGATTTAGCTCCCTTGCTAGTTTTAAGGTTGACGACTTTAACTCCCAAAAATAAAAATATCTGTTGGTGAGCAAAATTGTAGCCAGAAAAATAAAGGTTATAAAAAGAATCATAATTCCGTACATCATTATTATCTCCTTTTATGAAACAACAATGTTTCGCCCAAGTTCTTTTGCTTTGTATAGGGCCTTATCGGCTACTTCAATAAGATTATTTGGATTAATTGTTTCGATTTCGTTGGTTACGGAAACGCCAAGACTTATCGTAAGGCGGCCTAAAGGTTGTTTTTCTCCATTGGGAAAATGTGTATTTTCAACACTTTTCCGAATCCTCTCTGCAATCTTACAAGCAATGTTTTTATCCGTATTCGGAAGTAGGATGACAAATTCCTCTCCTCCAAATCGGAACGCTAAATCCGATTCCCTTATTGATTGCTCAATGACATTAGCTAGTTGAATTAATACCTCATTGCCTAACAGATGACCGTTTGTATCATTATAATGTTTAAAGTGATCGATATCTAACATGATGAGAGACAATATATCATGGCTGCTATTTGGAAGCAGTTCAACGATAAGTTTCTGAAAGGCTCTTTGGTTTAGCAGCCCAGTTAATCCATCCCTTATGGCCATGTCCTCAATATCTGAGTAAAGGCGTGAATGTTGAATTCCAATTGCAGCCTGATTGGCTAACGGCAAGATACTATCGAGATCTTCTACAGTAATCGGTTTTTTATTTACCGGATTATCAATAATTAACACACCAAGCTTCTTGCTTTGGTAAATTAATGGAAATACAGCGATCGACGACATATTAAATTGCTCTGCAAGTAAGCGTCCAATACGATCGGTCTGATTGAGTTCTTCAATAATTTGAGGTGAGCCATTTTTTAAAATCTTTGAAAGGAAATGGGATTCATATAACCAAATCTTTAGGTTTTTCACTCGTTCATTGAGCTTTGAATCTGTCTCTTTTTCCGATTCATTAATTTTAATTAGATCTTTAAGCCTATACCTTTTATTTATTATTTCCTCCCATGTTTTATAGCCTTCATTGGTGCTCATCGGACCAATTCCCAAAACACCATTTAACTTGGTCTCATTTTTATTCATTAACAAAATCATGGCCCGATTAAAGCCCAAGCCATAGCCTGCAGTTACAGATGTGAGGATGGTTAGCAATAATTTTTGCAAATCAAGTGTTTGCTGCATGGCAAAGCTAACCTCTTTAAAAACGTTTAATTGTTTGGAATTGGCAATTAATTGTTGAAGCCATTCATCACTTTGTTTTCTGCTTTTACTTATGTAGTTCAGAGTAAAATACATACTTGAAGAGAGGAGTAAATAAAATAATAGGATCCATATATTCTCATCTCTAGTAAAGATACAGAGGAAAATCCATGCCAGAAAAGGACTAATGATTGCACCATAAAGATTAAAGCAAAGAATGGATATGCCCACAAAGATAAAAAGAAACCACTTAGCATGGGTAAAATCAAAAAATAGTTCATCAAGAAGAATCAGTACCAGTGTTGAAAAAGTAAGTATTAACTTATTAAGTAGGTCATTCCCTTTGAAACGGATAAAATTCAAAATTAAGGTGCAAAAAAATATACTAACTATGAGCAAAATATAATCTGTCATTTTTGTTACTCTCCTGATGGAAAGGAATAATAAAAAGTAATCCTAGTACTATTTTACTATAATTTTTAGGAAGTTCAAATTGTGTAATTCTTCAAGATCGGTAAAAGAGGATGCAATTTCGAAAAGAAAAATCATTCATTATAGATCGAATCGATTGTGTATTTCAAATAGATCGTGATCATTTTTTTGTTGTGAACTATTTGAACTTATACAGTTATTTTTTGTTTTGAAAAAATTATTATTCCATTATTCATAAGTATTATATGTCATACAATTATAAAATAGGTCTAATTTACTAGTCTAATAAGAGACTCATCAAAGGATAATTGTCGGAATATGTAGAATATATAAAAATTGATATTTCTTGATAATAACAATATTACAACTAATTAGGGGAGGGCTAGCCATTTTTGTGAACCTTTTATTCCTGTTTATGTTTGTCATTATGACAAGTCTGGGAATTTATATTAGAGAAAAAAACAAAGAAAGTCGGTTAGTTTTTTGGGCTGCATTAATATGTATATGTGGTGGATTAACGGGTCTACAGGTCATCTTAGAAAGAGAATTTTTACAGTATATAAGTCAGTATGGCAGCCAACAAATAATATTAATCGCTACCTTTTTTGTTGGTCTATTAAACTTTTTTATTAATACATTCCCTTATTTTAGCATTCTAATATTCTTTTTAATATACAACTCTCTATTACAACAAAATAATAGAATTTTAGTGGCATTGAGTCTTCCGCTTTGGATTACATTGGTCTTTTTTACAGATTTACCTACAAATAATATGAATGAATTGATGATCGCCATATGGGGTGTCTTTTATGTAGTTGCTGCTTTTGGTTTAGCAATACGGCCAATCATTATTGAAAAAAATATTAAACAGCGTATGTACCATAGTGCGATTGCCTTTATTTTTATTGTTCCTTTAATAAGCTTAAATGCCTATCATTTTATCCCAAATCCTTACAGCAATCAAATACTATTGGTTATTCCTGTTATTTGTATTGGAAGCATATTGCTTATTTTATTTTTATTTATTCGAGGTACCTTCCTAGGTTTGAAGAGAAAGTCTGTTCAAACCGTTCATCTTGGAACGACATTAATTCATCACTCATTGAAAAATTCGATTGGGAAAATAAAATTGAACGCCTTAAATATTAAAAAAGGCTTGAACAATCAACAGTTTTCTGAGATTGAGGGATATGTTGATACTCTATTAAAAACTCATGATACCATGATGAAGACGATGGCTCAGGTTTCCCATGCTGTAAATGATAAATTGAATGTACATAGGGAGGAACATAATTTATCAGAGGTTCTTGATGAAGTCGCGAAGGCAATGGAAGTTTTTCCGAATATCCGAGTTGAGAAGCAATATTTCCCCATTAAAGTATCAGTTGACAGGAGCCTTTTTACCGAGTGTTTAATAAATATTTGTAATAATGCAATTGAAGCCATGAGGGAATATGGCACCATTCATATAAATCTAGAAGGGAAGAAGAGGGTAGTTGTTCTTTCCATAAGTGACACTGGTCCAGGGATGGATACCATTCAATTGCAGAATGTTTTTGAACCTTTTTATTCAACAAAACAAAGAACGGGGAGAAATTTTGGCCTAGGTATGTATCAGGTAAAAAAGGTAATGGAAGCCCACAAAGGAAGAATAGAAGTCAAAAGCAAAATTGGACAAGGTACGACCATTAAACTAATTATCAAAAGATGGGAAAAGGAGTCAGTATGGGGAAAATTAAGGTAATGTTTGTTGATGATGATCCTGATTGGAGAGAGGGGATTTATAGCTTTTTTGATGGTCATAGTCAGATAGATTTAGTTTCCTGTGTTTCTACAGTAGAAGAGTGTTTCACCACATTGAGTACGGAGTCAGTGGATATAATTATTATGGACATTATGCTCAGTCAGTATGATGCTTCAGGATTGGATGCAACATTAGATATTACGACCCAATTTCCACATATAAAGGTAATCATGCTAAGTTCATTAGATCAAGATGATGAAATCTTTAATGAAGCCTTTTTAAATGGTGCCTATGAATTTGTCTACAAGCAGGATTTTGAGCAATTGCCTGGTAGTATTGTGAATGCGATGGAAAATAAATCCCACAAATTCGGAGAGCGATTGCGAAAGCTAGTTTTTGAAAAAAAGAAAGGATTACTCAGTAAAGGTGATATCGAAATTTTGCAGATGATATTAAAAGGAAAAACGCAAACAGAGATATCTGAGGAGCTTTGTATCAGCTTATCAGCGGTGAAAAAACATATTAGTAGGATTATGAAGAAGTTTGCTTGGCAGCGAACGAGTAAAGAGTTGGCTGAAAAATGCAGCAAATGGGGACTGCTTTAGGGAAAGATGCTTATTTCATTGAAATAAGCATCTTTTTTTGAATGGTAGACATAAAAATGTCGCCTTTTGCTTAAAAGAATGAGAGATTATAATTTTACTAAATATAGATTTTGTATAGTAAAGAAACTCTTTTAAAGTTTGATATTAGGTTTTCATTACTATTGCTGAATTTACAGAGGGGAAAGGATTTTATACGCCCTGTTCTTTTCAATTTCAATAAGTAAAAGGGGATGTAATTAATGAGAAAAAGACGGAAGTTCTTAGCTTTTATTATGGTTCTTTCTTTAGCTTTCGGATGGGGTACATCGGAATCCGCAAATGCCGTTGAAGCAAAACCAATCGACTCAAAATCAACCAGCTCAACTACACAAGTGATGGCTGCGAAAGATCGGGTCCTTGTTAAAATGAAATCTGGTAAATCTCTGCAAGACATTAAAGGTATATCCAATCTCCAACAAATAGAAACAATCGGAAATTGGAGTATTGTCAAAACACCGTCGGATAAAGCTGAGGAGTATAAAAAAAGGCTGCTCTCTGATCCAGCTGTTGAAGCGGCTGAGCTCGATTATGTTCATACAGTCGCTGCAATATGGAATGATCCAAATATAAGTGAACAGTGGCATTTAGCAAAAATGTCATTGCCGTATGCATGGGATATCAAATACAGTTCATTCCCTAAAACCATTGCTGTGCTCGATACGGGAGTTAATATGAATCATCCAGACCTAAAACCCAAGATTGTGCCGGGGATAGACACAGTAAACAACGACTCCTTCCCCCAAGATGACCATGGACATGGTACCCATGTGAGCGGTGTAGCAGCAGCTATAGGGAATAATTCCTTAGGCGGAAGCGGAGTGGATCCATTTGCCAAAATCATGCCTGTAAAGGTGCTGAGCAGTAAAGGTGATGGTTTAACCTCAAATATTATTCGTGGCTTGTACTTTGCTGCTAATAACGGAGCCAATGTGGTGCTTATGCCGTATACCTCTCCTAATTATTCTCAGGCATATCAAGAAGCAATCCATTATGCTTGGCTGAAAGGAAAGGTACTTGTCGCTCCGGCAGGTAACGAGGGGGCGACAACGAAACAGTATCCTGCAGCATACAATGATGTGTTGAGTGTGGCAGCGACAAACCAACAAGACATGAAAACAACTTTCTCTAATTACAGTATCGGTTGGGTGGATGTAGCCGCGCCAGGTCAATCGATTTATGCAACATCTATTAACGGGGGCTATACGTCAATGAGTGGTACTTCGATGGCTTCGGCAGCTGTTGCAGGATTGGTTAGTCTTACTTGGAATAAGAATTCAGCAGCGTCGAATAGACAAGTGGTCAATCGGATAACGAGCACTGCTGATCCGGTGAGAGGAACCGGTTCTGAATTTATATATGGCCGAGTCAATGCCTATAAAGCTTTGAACGGCTTTTAACTCAATAAATGCATACACAAAAAAAGCTAAGGGTCAGCAAATCCTTAGCTTTTAATTTTTAATAGTTCCTAAAATGCAGGATATTGATAGACAAAAGCAGAATTACATAAAACAGATTATTGTAATATAGAATTAATAATTCTATTTAAAGTTTTTCCAAAATCAATCTAATCAATAAGAATGCGTTTAATTAGAAGAATATTGAAACAATAGGTATTAGGAGGATTAAATAACTGATGGAAATAAGAATTCTCGGGTCAAAAGATGCTGTAGCTTTTAAAGAGGTAAGACTAGAGGCATTAAAGGCCCACCCGGAAGCATTCAGTTCCAGCTTTGAAGAGGAGAAGGATGGTTCTATTGAGAAATTTGCAGATAAGTTAAATTCCGAAAACGCCTTTACTTTCGGTGCTTTTATAGAGGGAAGACTTGTAGGGGTAGTCGCATTATTATTAGAAAAGAAAAACAAAATTAAACATAGAGCCAATATTGGTGCGATGTATGTTAATCCAGAGGTTCGCGAATCTGGAGTTGGAAAGGCTCTCATGTTAGCCGCCATTGATCAAGCTAATGAAATAGAAGGAATTGAACAGCTAGCCTTACATGTAACATCAAATAATACCCCAGCCAAAAAATTATATAAATCTCTAGGTTTTAAAACCTATGGGGTTGAACATAGTGCTTTAAAAGTGGAGGAAACATATTTTGATGTGGAAATGATGGAACTCTTTTTATAAAAAATACCTTACTGGTAGGTATTTGTGACTTTGAGTAGGATTAATTGGCAGCTACGTTTCACCCCTCGGCTGCCAATTAATCTATTCAATATCCATGATAGTAGTTACCCTATTCCTCTAACACCAGCCACCCTCGTCGCAATCAGTATACCGGGCATCTTTTCCTTCGGTCACCGTTACATGCTGGAAAATCCTCTGCTGATTTGCTTCGAAATGATGATCTAATTCAAATTGTAGGTTTTCAGGGAGTTTAATTTTCCCAATTGGGCTATTTTCAAGGAGTAGCTCAATCTCTCCATTCTTTAGCTTTCCTACTACTTGGTCAGTAATGTCCAATTTCTTCTGATTCAACATTTTTTATCCAACCTTTCATCTGATTTGATATTATCTTTCCCAATTTATTAGTAAGTAAAGTAGGAATAAATTAAATAAAAATTTCATCATTCAGTCCATGTTTTATTTCAGAATGATATCTTTTTGTAGAAACTGGGAATGCCCTTATTGATATATACATATGTATTCAATAATTAGTAAGGGGATGAAGGGATGAAAAGAAAAGGAATCAGATGGTTGGATATAAAATAAATTAAAATGTTTTGAAGGAAGATGGAACATTTATTTATAGATTCCATTCTCTAAAAATGCAATCTCTGGTCAAATTTCATTATATCTTTTGCTATTCTTTCATTAATTTTACCAAAACATAAATAGAAGGAAAGGGAATTTTTGACAGCATATACAATGAATCGTCACAAATAATTCTAAATGATGGTAAAATAGACATAAATGTATAGTAGTATAATTACCATGTTTGGTATGCTCAAATAAAATAGAATAGATGGAAGAGTGCTGCTATGAAAGAGACTAATGAGTTTCAACGAAGATTGAAATTAATTCATGTGGTTGCTATCGGAATAGCATATATGTCACCATTTGCTGTCTTTGATACTTTTGGAATTGCTTCTGAAATATCATCTGGTCATGTACCAGCTGCTTATATTATTGTATTTACAGCTATCCTTTTTACTGCTTTAAGCTATGGTAAATTAGTAAAAAGATATCCTACTGCTGGTTCAGTTTATACCTACACGAAAAATATATTAAACCCATATTTAGGTGTTATTGTTGGATGGGTTTCATTCATTGCATACTTAGCCCTACCAATGATTAATGCCCTTTTAGCAAAGATTTACCTTACGTCAGGATTTCCTGAAATTCCTGGATGGGTATGGATTGTTGGACTAGTTGCCATTATTAGTTTTTTAAATGTTTTTGGCGTAAAAGTTGCTGCATCAATCAATATATTACTAGTTGTCTATCAGTTTTTAGTTGTTATTATCTTTATTATTCTTAATATTCGTTCCATACAAGCAGGACCAGAAGCCTTTATCCCAATACAAAAAATCTTTTCAATGGATTATTCGGGATTGTTTTCAGCTGCAGCTCTCTTAGCATTATCCTTTATTGGTTTTGATGCAATCACTACACTTTCTGAAGAAACGATCAATCCAACAAAAACGATTCCTAAAGGGATATTAATTGTGGCTTCTATTGGCGGTATCTTTTTCTTTACAGTGACCTATTTTATGCAATCTCTTTTTCCAGACGTGTCCGTATTTAAAAATATCGAGGGGGCCTCACCTGAAATTGCTTATATAATAGGAGGAAACTTGTTTCTCTCATTTTTTCTAGCAGGAGCCTTTTTTTCGGTATTTGCTTCAGGCTTAGCGGCACAAGTTAGCGCTTCTCGTTTGCTATATGCAATGGGGAGAGATGAGGTTTTGCCTAGACGATTCTTTGGATATTTGCATCCTAAATTTAATTCTCCCGTATTTAATATTTTATTAGTTGGAATTCTAGCGTTGTCTGCCCTATTTTTAGATTTAAGAACAGCAACATCACTTATTAATGTAGGGGCATTTACTGCCTTTTCTTTTGTTAATATATGTGTAATTACCAATTTCTTTAAATCGAAGGAAAAACATTCTCTGGGAAATATTTTTGGAAATTTAGTCATTCCTTTCATTGGTTTAGGTTTTATTATTTATCTATGGAGTAACCTGGATTTGTTTTCAATTACCATTGGACTCATTTGGACTATACTTGGCATTGTTTATTTAGTAGTCTCTACGGACTTTTTCAAAAAAGCACCACCTAAAATTGATTTTGATCAGCTTGAAATGTAGACATTCGATATAGTCAAAAATCAGGGATATTCATAGGGATAGAATACGGAAGGTGAGAAAATGGATTTTTTTGAGATAACATCGAAGCACATTCATTCCCTGAATAATAGCGAAAAGGAACTATATAATTATATTATTCGAAATATGGAAGAGGTAAAGAAGAGTACCATTCGAGATTTTGCAGCTAAATGCTACGTTTCTCCTGCAACGGTTATCCGTTTTCTTAGAAAAATTGGTTTTTCTGGCTACAGTGATTTAACGGCTATACTTAAATATACAGATAATAACATTATTGAAAATCACAATCCTTTTGTCGTATCACAGGAGGATTATCGTATTGAATACATAAAAAATATCTATGAATCTGTGAGGGTCTTAGATGAAGAAAAAGTGGATGAAATTGTTGAAAGGCTTAAAGAAAATCCAAGATTAGTCGTCATGGCACGAGGTTTAAATAAGAGTGTTGGCCATTATTTTGAATATATTTTTTCTGGGCTTGGTTTCGAGGTGGTATTCCCTGAAGATCACTATTTCCGCAAGATGCTATTAAATGGGATTCGAAATACAGATCTTGTTTTCTTTTTAACCTATGGGGGAGAAGATAAGGAACTAATTAGTGATATTGAAAAGTTAAATATAAGTTCGAAGGCAACAGTGGTTTCTATCACCTCAGCTAATAATAATCCTGTCCAAAATATGAGTCATATTAATCTCTATGTATTTGCTGACTATATCGATTTTAATGATATAGATATGACCTCTAGAATTTCAATGATTAGTATAATAGAATTAATCGCCTATAAGTATATGGATGAAATAACGAGTAAGAATTCAAGTAAAGAATAATTTAAATATTGCTATCGGAAAATGAGACCTCAAATTATGTTTTTACATAGTTTGGGGTCTTTTTGTGTTATTTTTAGGAATCAGATCATCAGTTGGTGACTGCTAACGATCATTAGATTGTCTAAAACACTTCCTTTATCTGGAATATAAAACTTGTTTCACTATTTGAAACGTGTTTTTTGAATTCGGAAATATAGACTAGATTTTCCAGTATATGTTTCATGAAATGAAACGTTTTTTATAGTTGGAGGCCTTGAATCTAAAGGCTTCAAAGCTATTTTAAAAAAGTTTCTCTAGCATTAATATATGGGTATAAACATTACTGCAGCAGTGTTGAAAAAACGCGATAAATGATTTGGTCGACAATAGAAAAGAGATTAGGGATAAAGGGTATTGGTTTAAATCTCCTTCTATTGTTGACCAACACACGATTAGGTTAGATGCCCTTAGCAAAAAACGAATAGTAAAATTCATTATCCAAACCATTATACTAGTCTAATTAAACTAAAATCCCAGCTGATCGTCATTTCATTTATCGTGGATAAAAAATGAAGTTATTTGGAGTGGAGACGATGGAAAACAAAAAAAAGCTTCGTTTATTTGACTCAGTACTTATGGCGGTAACGGTGGTTCTCGTAGCAGAATCGGTTGCCCCTGCTGCAGCAGTTGGACCATCACAGTTTTTTTGGTGGTTCCTTCTATTAATCTGTTTTTTCTTACCATATGGTTTAGTCTCGGCAGAATTAGGTACGACCTATGATGACGAAGGTGGAATTTACGATTGGGTAAAGCGTGCTTTCGGGCCAAGAAATGGAGGTAGGGTTGCCTGGTATTACTGGATTAACTTTCCATTATGGATGGGCTCTCTCGCCGTACTATTTCCAACAACCATCACACAAGTGTTTGGCACAGAATTTAATTCAATTAGTTCCATAGTAATCTCACTGGTTTTTGTATGGATCGTTACAGTAGTAAGCCTATTTAGAATTAGTGATAGCAAATGGATTCTGAACATAGCAGCATTTTTTAAAGTGTTTATTATGATAAGTCTTGGTGCGATAGGTGTTTACTTTGCATTAACAAAAGGTGTAGCAAATACGTTTACAGTTAAAACCTTGCTCCCTTCGTTAGATATTACAAGCCTTTCCTTCTTGTCAGTTATTATTTTTAATTTCCTTGGGTTTGAAGTCGTAACATCCATGTCAAGTGAGATGAATAATCCGCAAAAAGATATTCCGAAGGCCCTGATTATGGGTGGAATATTGATAGCGGTGTTCTACTTGCTTGCTGCCTTTGGTGTGGGCGTTGCAATTCCATTTGATCAGCTTACAACCGATAGTGGTCTGATTGATAGCTTCTCCATTTTACTCGGCTCTGCTGGTGGATGGTTTGTAACCATAGTAGGACTGATGTTCCTTTATACATTGGCAGCCAATCTTATCTCATGGGCATACGGAGTAAACTATGTAGCCCTATATGCTAGTGAAAACCATAGCTTGCCAAGTATTTTTAAATGGAAAAGCAAGAAGACGGATATGCCAATTGGTGCACCATTACTAAATGGGATTGTAGCCTCTGTACTTGTCTTAATTGTACCAATCATGAACTCAATTGGATTAGAGGATATTTTCTGGAGCTTCTTTGCACTTAATTTAGTTACCTTACTTGCTTCATATGTTTACATGTTTCCTTCCTTTCTCAAATTAAGAAAAATTGATCCAGAAAGGGAACGTCCATTTAAGGTAAAAGCTGAAGGAGCAATGCTTAAAATTATCGCATTTGTACCACTTGTTTTACTTGTAGCTTCATTAATCTTTACCATAATACCACTCAATTTAAGTCAAGAGGAATTGGTCTTTAAACTTCCACTTCTAATAGGTACGATGATCGCTGCCTTAGTTGGAGAGATAATTGTTCACTATAGTCTTAAACAAAAGAATAAAAGTGAAGGAGACGAAAATGATGAGAACGTTGCATAGTAATCCAAAGATGGACGGGTACCGCATGCCTGCTGAATTTGAACATCACGAAGGTTGCTGGATGATTTGGCCAGAAAGAACTGATAATTGGCGCTATGGTGCAAAGCCAGCTCAAAGAGCATTTACCGAAGTGGCAAAGGCCATTGCTGAATTTGAACCAGTAACCATGGTTGTCAACAGAGATCAATATGATACCGCACGCCATATGCTGCCACCCCATATTCGTGTAGTGGAAATGGCAACAGACGATTCATGGATGCGTGATGTTGGACCAACATTTGTGGTAAATGATGAAACTGGTAAGGTACGAGGCATTGACTGGACCTTTAATTCCTGGGGTGGACTTGTTGATGGACTTTACTTTCCTTGGGATAATGACGATCATGTCGCTCAAAAGGTATGTGATTTGGAAGGAATTGACCGATATCGGTTGACTAACTTTGTTCTTGAAGGCGGTTCCATCCATGTGGACGGCGAGGGCACTTTAATAGTAACAGAAGAATGTCTGCTTAGTGAGGGCCGTAATCCTTCTTTATCTAGAAAAGAAATAGAAGATATACTAATGGATTACTTAAATGTAGAAAAAATCGTTTGGCTCAAACGTGGAATATATTTAGATGAAACAAATGGTCATGTGGATAATATTTGTAACTTTGTACGTCCAGGAGAAGTGGTGTTAGCATGGACCGATGATCAAACAGATCCACAATATGAAATTTCAAAAGAATGCTATAACATTTTGTCGAATGAAACAGACGCAAAGGGCCGTAAATTTATTATTCATAAATTACATGTTCCATCCCCTATATTGATTACTAAAGAAGAGAGCGAAGGGGTAGATGTCGTTGATGGAACACTTCCACGAATGGAAGGGGACCGTTTGGCAGCATCCTATGCAAACTATTACACAGCGAACGGAGGTGTCGTGATTCCCCTATTTAATGATCCTAATGATGAAAAGGCTTTGGCATTGTTTAGAGAGCTATATCCTGATCGTAAAGTAGTAGGGGTTTATGCAAGAGAAATTTTACTAGGTGGCGGAAATATCCACTGTATTACCCAACAGCAACCTTCAGGTGTACCAGTAGGAAAAACCTTGGTACTTGTCTAATAAAAAAATTGAATTTTTTCAGCCAAAACAATTGGGTGAACACTTATTATTGGGAGTTCAAATCGAATGGATTGAGTTTTTTATATAAACGATGATATAAGGAGGAGAAAACAATGACAGTAAAACATTATATTGATACGAATGATTTTTCCAAAAAGGAATTAATGGATATTGCAAACCTTTCACTGACATTAAAAAAATGTATAAAAGCTGGTTATTACCCACAATTACTTAAAAATAAAACACTAGGTATGATTTTTCAACAATCTTCAACTAGAACACGTGTCTCCTTTGAAACTGCTATGGAACAACTTGGTGGACATGCACAGTATTTGGCACCAGGTCAAATTCAATTAGGTGGACATGAAACGATTGAAGATACAAGTCGTGTTCTTTCCAGATTAGTGGACATTTTGATGGCTCGTGTGGAAAGACATAAATCCGTAGTAGATTTAGCCAAAAATTCAACCATCCCTGTTATCAATGCAATGTCTGACTATAATCATCCGACACAAGAAATGGGAGACATTATCACGATGATAGAGCATCTCCCAGAGGGAAAGAAATTAGAGGATTGTAAAGTGGTATTTGTCGGTGATGCAACTCAAGTCTGTGCATCTCTTGGCTTTATTTCAACGAAAATGGGTATGGATTTTGTTCACTTTGGCCCTAAAGGATTCCAACTAAAAGACCATCACATAAAAATCATGGAAGAAAACTGTAAAGTATCTGGGGGTAGCTTCCTGATTACCGATCAAGCAGACGAAGCATTGAAAGACGCAGATTTCGTCTATACTGATGTATGGTATGGATTATATGAAGCTGAACTATCAGAAGAAGAAAGACTGGCTATCTTCTATCCAAAATATCAAGTGACCATGGACCTTATGAGAAAGGCAAAACCAAGTGCTAAGTTTATGCACTGTCTACCAGCAACACGAGGTGAAGAAGTAACAGATGAAGTGATTGATTCCGACCTTTCTATTGTATTCGATGAAGCAGAAAACAGATTAACCGCTATGCGTGGACTTCTCGTTTATTTCTTAGGTTTAGATAAACCAGATATGGAAAAAGTAACGGAAGCTAAGTTTGAATTAGAAAGACGATTAAAAGAAGTATTTGAGGATGAAAAGGAATTGGCAGGAGCTTATTAAGATTTGTTTAAGTTGGAAGTAGTGAAAAGGGACCTGACTGGCAGTATGGTTAGTTAGGTCTCTTTTTCTTTTTTCAAGAAGGTTGTATCGGACTATTCTAATAACAAAATGAATAATATTAAACTTCGTAATAACCGAAAGTATGGAAAAAGATAAGGCTGGAATATTGGAGGCGAAGAGAGAAGAAGGTAATATTATCATAAATAACATTTTTCGATATGGATGTTTGTTCAACAAAAAAAGTGGACCTCAAAGAAATGAAGTTCATTGAAGAAGCATCATTTACATACAACCTCATTTTTTATGTATACTCTGGCTAGAATCTGAATAAATATTATAGTTGTGAATAATACTAACAGTTGAGTTATCTTTAGTTTTATCATTTGCTCTG
>NZ_LT630337.1:1101260-1786260 GCF_900117315.1 Bacillus massilinigeriensis | reverse complement strand
GGATAGCAACCAAAGTTTTGATTATGATGAACTGATATACGATGAGTATGTAGAAATATCAAAGAAACGCAGACAGTATCTTGAAGTAATATCATCGATTCATCATTTGAAGGAATTTTTGTAAGTTGGAAGGAGGGAGAATTGATGAGTCAATCAAGAATTATGCATGTAAAGAAACCCTGCCCTGTTAATGAAAACGATGAAGTATTTCGAAATGGAGTATTCATTTTAATATATCTAGAATATTGGAAGACATTCATTGTGGGAAACTAGTTGTTGATAAAGAATACATAGATATTAATGGATGGTTTAGATAGTATTATAGTCCAAGCTGAAATCCGTCCTGGAATATTTTCTATCATAGATGGCAATCACAGTAGATAAAGACATAAAAATGTGACAGCTCTGACATATATTAGAGCCAACTAAGTCAAAAATAGAGCACTTCGCTCAGTCCCTCTACGAATTTATCAGACATCAAGTAGATGCCCGCATAACCAAAAAGATGATAGAAATCTTATTTTTTATAACTTCCGCATTGCTTCTCATATTAGACTATATGGAAAACGCACCGGAGGGTCCCCATATTCCTCACTTCCAAGTATTACCTGAATTATAAGTAACACTTTTTAACGATTAATTGGAACAGTGAAAAATAAAAAGTTTCTTAGTATTTTTTCCTTTTTCAATAATTATACCTGACCCACATAAGGATTTTCTGAAAAAGCTTGTATATTTTTTATGGTTTCGGTACATAACTGTAGAAAACTTACGAAATGAAATGGGTTGAAGTCAAATGAAGCTAAGGAAAGGCATGCTTCAAGAGCAGGTGAATGAAACTCTGCAATCCAATGGTTATAATCTCAAACTATATAACAAGATATATTCCGGAAATAACCAATCCCATGATTGGCTTTGTCAATGCGGCGAATTAATACCTAACAGGAGTTTCTCTAAAATCAGGGAACGAATGTCTGTGCTTTGCAAGAAATGCCAATACCAAAAAACAGAGGAAAAATATAAAGCTGTCGTGGAACTAGAGCCAGATTATATTTATATTAGAAGTTTCAGAAGTGGCGACACCGTTGAAACTCCCAATAAAATAATAATGGTAAAGGACTCTCCCTATATAGAAATAAAACATAAGCCATGTAAAAAGATTTATAAAATCACCTTCGGCGGCTTTCAACAAGGGAAGAGGTGCCGCTGTGCCCCCTATGAAGATTCTGTAAAATGCTTATTTCCGGATGTCAGCAAGCTGATTTACTCCGATTCCGATGGCATCATTATTGATGACGAAATAAAAGGAACTATTCATGCTTATTCAGATCGGAAATTTCATTTTAAATGTGATAAGTGCGGAGAAATAAGTAATAAGTGTTTAGCGCTACACCAGGTCTCAATAGATGGATATAGCTGTAAATATTGCTCCGATGGCATCTCTTTACCAGAGAAATTTATTCTTTATCTACTGACAGCTTTAAATACACCGTTCATATTTCACAAATCATTTAAATGGAGCCAAAATAGGGTATATGACTTTTTTGTTCCGCCTTTTAAATTAATAGTGGAGGCCCATGGAATACAACATTATGAGGAATCCCCCCGAAGCGAACGGACATTAAATGAGGAACAGGAAAATGATCAACTGAAAAAAACTTTGGCTACATCCAGAGAATACAATTATGCAATCATTGATTGCAGGAATTCTACGCTTGATTGGCTTAAAGAAAATTGCATAAAGGCACTCAGCCCCTTATTTGACCTTTCCAAAATCAATTGGGACCAGATCTGGGAAAACTGCCAAAAAAGCTATGTAATAGAAAGTTGGAAACTTTGGAATTCCGGTCAATCTTTATCCGAAATTGCCGACGCATTAAAGTTAACGCCGACCACTGTGAGAAGATATTTAAAATCGGGATCCGCTATCAATAAATGCACTTACAATGCCCAGGAAGAAAAAGAACGAATAAA
The DNA here is from genome assembly GCF_900117315.1 of Bacillus massilinigeriensis. GTDB lineage: Bacteria > Bacillota > Bacilli > Bacillales > Cytobacillaceae > Bacillus_BE > Bacillus_BE massilionigeriensis. The sequence continues at coordinate 1,784,286 of NZ_LT630337.1, read as the reverse complement.
GCGTAAAGTCATATGTATCACAACCGGGAAAATATATGATAGTATTTCCAAAGCCGCGAAAGAAAATGGATTCACATTAAAAGCTTTACACCGTTGTTGTAATAGTAAATATAAGCGGTTAAAAAAAACGGATTCCTGCGAAATTTTAATTTGGATGTATCTCGATGAATTTCGTGCTTCTACCACGGAGTTCATTGAAGAATTAAAGAATGCCAACCCTCCAACGAAAAGAAGGGTCATGTGCATCACAACCGAAAAAAAATTCAACAGTCCGCGGGAAGCTGCCGAATATTATAAAATTGAACGTCGCAATATCGTATCTTGCTGCAACGGCCAAAGAAATTATTGTGGTAAATTGAAAGATGGCACTCCGCTTCAGTGGCGCTTCATCAGCTAAGCTAAGAATTCAGTTTTTTTAAAAAACCCTTGCCAAATAGGACCCCAGTGCTTTGCACTAGCAGTGTTTTGATTGAAAAACCTTTTCCTAACCTAACAGTACACTTTTTTACTTTTATTATAGAATAAATTTTTAAAAAGAATATAAAAAATTAAGGTGTTACCATAACTGGTAGCACCTTAATTTAGTAGCTTTGCTAAAGGCAATTAAACTTTAGTTTTGTAAATGATAGCAATCCTAGTATCACTGTATAGCTGTAAAGATACCTCTTTATTATTCAAATTGAAATATTGGAGTTGCTTTTATAAATTTTTACAACGGATTTCTAAACTTTCAAACATTTATTGACTACAAAAAAATCTATCATGATAATAAAGGAAGAATATAAAATTTATAGAAATGTGGGGAAAGAGCTATGTCTGGAAAAGATCTATTTAAAGGGTTAATAGGTGTAGGGCTAGGTATAGGGTCTAAACTTCTTTTGGACAGTAATGACCAAAATGACAGTAGTGGAGGATATTATGGGAGTTATACTACTGAGGAAATTCATAATAAACTTGAGGATTATTTGAATGAGTTATCAGAATTAACGGCACAAATAAACTACCTAAATGCAGAAATAAAATCAGCTAATGAGGAACTAAGACAAAGAAACGAAGAATTAGAGAATAGGGGCTAATCTACAGGGGGCCAGAGAACTTAGACAGGGGAAAACAACTGTTTTTAGGTGGGGCCCGCTGCCTAACTACTCAAACAAACCCCCTTTCGCGATTTTCACCCCGTAATGGCGGGGTTTCAGCACTCAAAACTGTTATTATTTAAGTGGCTTATTCAACGTTTTATATTTGCCATTCTATAGGAATGTCCCCTAGCGGATTCCTTACATTGATCACTACAAAATCTATTAACCCTAGAGGTGGGCCGGAATTACTTTCCACATCGTTTACAAGGCTTGTAGCTGTAGGGTGTAGAAATGAGTTTATTTTATTAAAAGTCCATTATAAAGGGAATATAAAAGGCTATGCCTTTGATTTTCTAGAATAATATAATTTAATAAAGCCTAATGTATGTAGAAATGAAAAGAGAAGGGTAGTGTTTTCCTTGTTGTTTGAATTAGATGTCATTGATGCCGTTTGCCAAGATTTAGTAGAAAGGGGTTATATAATCATAAATCGAAAGAAAGAAATTAAGCATTCAGGAAAGGATGTAATCGCAAAGAAAACAAACTCTAACAATGACATAAGACTTTTTATTGAGGCCATAGGGGAAACTAGTTCCGATTCTTCTTCAAAAAGATTCGGTAAGCCATTTGATAGAAGTCAAATAAAGGTTCATATATCGGAACTCATATTTGCCACAGCTGAAACACTCTCAATGCCCAAGTTAGATGGATACGTATATAAGACAGCCATTGCGATTCCAGATAATAAAGATCATCGAGAATTAATAAACAAAATTAAACCGTTTCTTGATTCTTTAGACATTGCAGTATTTTTTGTAAAAGGAAGTAAGGTATCTGAGATTATTAGTAGTTGGGAAGTATAATTTCAACAGTAGAACATATTTATAATTCAACAAAACATCCATAAGCTATGCTCAAAAAACAAAAAGGAACTCACCTTGCCTGGTAAGTAGTGTGAGTTCCTTTTTTCTTACACGCATATTAATTAGCCTCCACAATACTGCGGATGACCAATACTGGTGCTAGTGTTCGCGCACCGACATCTTTCATTCCACATCAATTTAAATTTGAATTGTGCTTACATATTCTCAAAAGTATCAATCGTCTGTTTCTCCTCTTGCTCCCGCATTTCCTTAAGCACGTGAGAATAGTACTTATAAGTCGTTTCGATATTGCTGTGTCCCAAACGTTCACTAACATAATTTACGTCAATCTTCCGATACAATAGAACACTTGCATGAGTATGCCTTAATCCATGCATCGTAATTGGAGAAATTCCAAGTTCTTTTAATGTTTTTTGCAAGAGCTTGTTGGCATTGGTGTTGCTGATTACTCTGTACTTGGACTCTGGGCTATAAAAGACTAATCCATACATATTAGGTGTTACTTTCTCGAAAAGTCTTCTAAATGCTATCATTGTCTTTTTATCTAGTTTGATAGTACGGTTGGATGCTTCATTTTTCGTTGGACCGAAACCTTGGGGATGCCTTTTTGCATAACCCCATGTTTTGTTAATGGTTATTGTGTTGTTTTTAAAGTCGAAATCCTTTCTTGTTAATCCCACTAACTCGCCAAACCTCGCTCCAGAAGTTAATCCTAATAGAATTATAAAATAACCTAGACTTTCACCTAACAAATTATAAATAGCTTCTAGTAATTTTTTAGTTTCAAAATAATTTAAATGCTTTTCTTCTGGTTTCTTTGCAGGATTTGTCCAAGTTAATACGGCTTTCCTAGTAAAATCATGCTGGATAATTTGCTCCTCAATTGCATCCTGAACACACCCCCGGATATGCGTATTTACTTTTTCTACTGTTTCTCGTGCCTTATCCGTGCCAAATTTATTTAAAAATAATTGATAGTCATGGCGCTTAATCTCCTGTAAAGGCTTGCTACCAAAATATTCTTTTATTGCTCTGGACGTATACTCGTAATGAAGCTTTGCTGTTTTTGTTAAATTGGATTTATAAAGCTTCACCCATTTCTCGAAATACTCATCAAACGGCATCGGCTTTAGATGTGGTAATATTCCTTTACTTAATTGCGCTTCAATTTCTGCTGCTGCAATTTGTGCCTCTTTTTTGGTTTTGAATCCACCTTTTCTTATCGGCTTCGCTACACCGTTAACCGTGTGACTCACGGTAAATTGATAGGTTTTACCCCGTTTTTGTATACTTGCCATTCTATGATGTCACCTTTCTAATGTTGTTTGGGGTTTAACCAAGCACGGTAAAAGGGGTGCTTGGTAGTTGTGTATATTAGTAGTCTTTAAGAAAAAATCCGGTTAAAGTTTTCATCTAAAAACTTTGCCATTTTTGATGCTTGAAATGACCAAGTTTGTCCCTTACTTCGTGGATAGAATACAAATCCACCATTTTGTGCATCCAGTACTTTTCGGAAACGTGAAGGATAAAGGATATTTTCTTTGATCCATTCACTTTTTCTATTCACTCTATTTTCAAGATCTTTCATTGACCAGTAGACTCCTGCTAACTGAATTTTTTTCAGTTCTTGTAATTCGATTTTAGAAATTATGACGCTATCTGCAGGTACAGGGATGTTTATATTAACTGATAGTGATTGAACATAACTCGATTCCTTTTGATGGTAGAAAAGTTGATTTTCACTTTGATTTTCTTGAAAGATAGTTGCCATTCTGTTCACCTCCTGCTTGAAAAATGTTTATCAAAGATACTTGGTTATCGGTAGGATAATAGAAATTTCTTTGGTCCAAATACTGGAAATGGCATGATGTGAAACGGTAAATACTTTATGTATTAATAGTAATATCGAATTTGGAGATTGGAAAATTTGTTGGGGGGTACATAACTAAAGATATTGACTAAGCTATTATAAAGTATTGATTTTGGTTCTTAGTTGGTAGAACTATTAATTTTTAGATAATATTGATAAATTAAATGTACAATGAAATTAGAATATACATATAAGGGGAGTATTAAATGGCTAGTCCGATTACTATTTTTAAAAACAACAACTTATTATTTGAAGCTAGGAATATACAAGAAGCAGCCAGGTTTTTAGAAGAACATTTTAATTCAAGTAAATATAAATATTATGACTCTATTGAAAGAGGGTATGTTTATAACATACCTTACTACGATGGGGAAGATGAATATCATTTTGTTGCACCTGAAGAAATAGCGGCAAATCGTCGTAAAGAACTTGAAGAAAGAGGGCACAAAAATGCTCGCCGTGTTTGGTTGATACCTGCTAATCCTAATGATTATGACGTGAAGGCGCATTTAGCTATTATGATACGATTGATTGGAAACGTTCTTTTAACTACGAAAATGGCGATATACTATTTATTTATGTATCCGGTAATATTCGAAAAGTCCGCTTTAAGGTAGAAGTTATAGAAGGTATTGTAAAGGATAAAGATATTACATATGATAAAAAATTCTGGTTGGATGAAGAAAAATATAAGAGGTCTAAGGAGTTTGATTATACAAAAATTCGATTACTTGATGAGATAGATACTCCAGAGCTTTCTCTTGCCAAATTGCGCAATTACGGTCTAAAAGGGAATATTCAAGGAGCTATGAAGCTAAAGGGGGAAATACATGACTATATCATGTCATTTTTTGAACAGGGCTTAACGGATGGATATTATCCTGAAGAAGTTTCTGAGGCGTTAGAAGAAGGGAAACGTAAAACTATTAATGTTAATGTATATGAGCGAAATCCCCTTGCTAGGAAGCAATGCATGGATTATTACGGTGTAATCTGTCAAATATGCAATTTTAATTTCGAAGAGAAATATGGGGAAGTTGGCAAAGATTTTATTCATGTACATCATATTGTTCCCCTACATCAAATACAGGGGGATTATAAAGTGGATCCGATAAGAGATTTAATTCCTGTTTGTCCAAACTGTCATGCAATGCTACATAGAAAGGAAAGGGGTTCCTATTTATCTGTAGAGCAATTAAAAAAGCGGATTAAAAATAATTAATGTTTCGTCGTGTCACAAGATACAACAAAATTACTAAAAAGTATAGGAAAGGAGAAGAGGAATTATCATGGATTTTAAGAGTTTTCTAATGGAAGAATACAAGATAGGAGAAAAATCAGCTCGTGATTATGAAGGACGATTAAATGGAATTATAGCGAGTGGAATTTATAATGGAGAAAGGGAGGTTTCTCCTAGTCTTATAAAGCTAATCGAAGAAAAATTTCCAAATTCATTCAATCATTATCGGCTTACCATTGAAAGATATATAGAATTTAAAAATCGATGAAAGAGAGGCTTAATTGTTTTTTGTAATAAGACTTTATTTAAAAGGGGGAAGGTGGAATTCCGTGCAGGGGAATGATAAAAGCGTTATTACTTGTGTGGGTTCAGAATGCACTAGTGATAACACTTTTTATTGTCTATGGGATTGATTAGAAATAAATACATTCAGAGGAATAGTTAAGTTCTATAGTACAATTAAATTAATAAAAGACATTACATATTTTTTAGAGGAGAAAGTACAGATATGAGCAATTGGAGGACGGTTGATGACCTACGTAATATTTTTATTGAGAAATACACTAATTCAAAATTAAGCAATGAACTTGAAAAAGCATGTAGTGAAGAATATGAACTGATGCGAGATTATAATGGTAGACAAATCTTGGAATTGCTTCAAAACGTGGATGACGCGTACGGTGATAAGAAAAAAGGCGAAAATCTTGATAGTAACGAAGAAGTAGAGGTTAAGATTACCTATAAAGACAATATCTTGGAAGTTGGGAATACAGGAACTACCTTTACAAAAGAAACGATTGAAAGATTATGCTTAGGACGGGCAAGTAATAAATCATCAATAAACATTGGGAATAAAGGTACTGGTTTCCGATCATTACTCAATGATGCGGAATGGATTGAGTTGTATTCCGGTGATTTTGCTATCAGATTCAGTGAGAATTTCGCAAGAAGCTGTTTTGAAAAGTATTCTCACATTGAGTTGATAAATGAACAAAGGAAGTCATGGAAAAAAGACTATTCATTATGTTTTCCGACAATGAACTGTCCCGAACAGATTGAAAAGGTTGACTCAGTTTTTGATACCTTAATTCGTGTGAAACTTAAAGAAAGTAATCGGAAAAAGGTAACTGGAGTATCACAGCAGTTAAAACAACCGTTTTATAAATCATTACTTTTTCTACCTAATATCACGAAAATCACGATTGAGACCGATGAAGAAACTCGAGAGTCAGAAAAATTAATTGACGGGATGGATGTGTTAATCGAGAGAACTGTAAATGGTACGAGCGAGCCTGTTGAAGAATACTTTGTTTTTGAAAGGAAAGTTGAAATTGATGAGAAAACAGCTTTCCTATCGATCGCAGTCCCAAAGGATAGAAATTATGATTTCAAGAAAGAAAAGTTGTACTGTTATTTCCCTATTCGCAATTTTCCAACTCCCATCAACGCTCTAATAAATGCACCATTTATTACCAATAACTCTCGTGATGATGTGCCAAATGATAGTGAGGAAATCAATAAGAAAATATTTGGTAAAGTCTTACCTTTTATTAAGGACGTTGCTGAGGAGCTAGCAAAACCTGAGTATGAAGATACAGCAATAAAAATGGTTACTCCTTTCCAAGATAATAAACTATGGGATAGTGATGTATTTAATTTTCAAGATGAATATTGTGGTTTACTATCTAATGCGATGATTCTACCAACTGTCAATGAAGAATACATTTCCATTTTAAATAAGCCCAAAATACTAATGAATGGATTTCCTATTGAATTCAAAGGGGAAGAATTCAATTTATTATTGCAGCTCTCAACTGAGGAGAATGTCGAGATCGTGACATTGTTATCAGAATATGTTGGTTATGATGAATTGGATTTCTCACCGGAAGATTTAGCAGAAAAGGTGAATCGATTGAATGACCACTGGGATATTTCGACTCAAATTAAAGTGTTTTTATGGTGGAGTAAGTATTACCGAGAAGCAGATATTGTTCCAAACTTGTTGATTGATAGTCGAAATAAATGGATACATAAATCCGAAAAAGTATTTTTACCAACTGATGGAGGTATTTCAGTATTACCTTATGAATTAAATTGGGTGAAACTCTGTGTCTTGCGTCAAGATTTTGTCGATGAACTAATTTCACAAATTAAATGGAATTATGGTGATGAATGGAAGAAAATAAATGATAAATTCAGTGCTGAAAAAACTGGTGATAAACGTTTGCTTGATGCATTTAGTGAAGACTATTTAGCTGTTGAATTTACAGAGCAAAGCAGTTCAGATTTAATCATTGGTACAATTAATCGTCAGATTGATCATGAGGATAAGGCCAAATCGTTTATTAATTGGTTCTTTGAAAATTATCGGGACAAATTAACTCAAGGTAGTGAGCTTTCAAAAGTTCCATTCAATTTACCTAATGTGAATGGAATTATTAAACCATCAACCAAATTATTTCTTGATGTAAATTATGGTAATCCATTAGGCGCTAAACTTTTTGCCAACACTACTTATTCTGCTTTAATGCAACCTCACAAACTCTACCAAGGAAACGATATTGATGCATTTACGAAATTTATTGAAATGTGCGGAGTTGCAAGGTTCCCATTGATTTATGAGACGAAGTCGTTGGTAAATAATTATGAATTCAAAAGATTCATTGCTGTAAAATATTCGGATAAGATTGATTTCAATATCAATTATCTAACCACTAAGACCATTGGCAATCTAGAAAGTCTAATTAGTAACCTGAATACTTCAGAAATTGTTGAGTGGGTTAATAAAGATGAAGAACTGCGAGAGTTATTGTATTCAAATCGAAAGGATTCAAATGTAACACAGCAATCTAACTGGACTGGGGTGCATTTCAACTCTAACGAGTACATAAAGTATGTGTTAAACACAACTCCGTGGATTCAATTTGATGGAAATAAGTACTCACCGCAACAGGTTGTAAAGTACGATAAGTTGAAGTCAAATGTCGATGATCTTTATGGAATATCTGAACAAGACTTGCTTGAAGTCGTTGGAAATGATCTTTTACAAAATCTTGATTTTAAAGATTCTATGGGTCTTCTTGACGACACTGATATTAAGAAAATTCTAGATACGCTACCAAAGTTTGATAAAGGTGAAATAAGTCGAAAAATCTACACAGAGATTATCAAATTCAAGAAAGAACAAGAACCAACTTATTCCCCTAAAGATATTCTTGTCCTAGCTAAGGACGGAAAATTTTATGGTGCTAATGAAGTGAAATATGCTGATAAAAAATTACCAAAAACGATAGAAAATAAGGCCCATTTTATATTCATTCCTGTAAAACAAAGCATTACCACCATAAATAATTGGCTCGGTGTTGAGCGTTTTAGAACCAATTTAGAGTTAGATTCGTTTAATAAAGTCGATTACGGTATCGACAGTTTCAAACAAGAAATTGATGAAGTGAAAACTGCGGTTTTATCAACAATTGATGATAACAAATCGAATGTTGATAAACTAAAAAGAATGCAAATCATACCTTGTAGCGAGATTTTTGCAATCGATAAGGAGCAAAGCAACCGAAAAGTACAACTTGAAGATTTTTTCTTTGTCGATGACGGAAGAGATTTTTACATTAAATTACCTAGCTCAAAACATAGTATTGAACAACTACGGTTGTCAGATGGATTTTCTAATGCAATCGTCGATATCTTTAAGCAGCTGTTGACACTTGAATTAGATGCTAACTTAATTGAACTGCTCGTTTCAAAAGATGCAACGAGAAAACGAGAAAAGATATCGGATGAATTTGGTGTTGACAAGTGGAATGAGTCGTACGAATTGCTCTTCAGTAAAAATGCTATAAACAAAATGATCTATGACTATTTTTCTGAGAATGGGGCAAGTCCTAGTACGTTGAGTCAGATTGAGAATGTTGATTTTTCATATGTTTTAAGAGATTCAGATTATGAGATGATTATATCCAGCTTGATAAAAATCAATCAAGATATATCCGATCTAAATAATCTATCTGAGTTGATAAATATTGATGTGAGAGAATATTGGCAAAAAAAGCTGAAACGGTATCTGTATGAGCATCAACAAGAATATGCAGACAAATTGTTTAGTAAACTCTTTTCTGATGGTGATGTCGAAAAACAAAATAGGTTTCTAGATGAGCTAGAAAAATACAAAGATTACACGATTAATCTTGGTAGTATAAAGAACTCTGTTAAATTTGATTTGGCACAAATTGTTTATCAAATTTTCCCCATTTTAATAGACAACATAGAAAAAAATGATGTGAAAACAATATACAAGGAACATTATGAGTCATTAAACCCAGAAAATTTGTTTCCTGATGAAATAGCTAACAATCAAAAAGCTCAAATCATGATCTATTTCAGAAGGGTTGATGAATTCAAGAACTGGTTAAACAAGCAACATGATAAGGTTGAGAAAGAACAATCCGAAAAATCAAAAGATACCTATAAACAATTGGAAGGGGTTACTCCAGAGGAACAAGCAATAGAATTTCATGAGTCAAAAGGATCCCCATCAACTAATAAAAGAAGACAAAGCGGTGCTTACACAAAAAGTGCTGAAGAGAAAGCAAATAAAGCTAAAAAAATAGTTGGTAACAAAGGGGAGTTACTGATTTACAATTTACTTTGTAAACAACATGGCAAAGAAAATGTATATCCGAAATCAGAGGCATTCGTCGAGATTGGTATTCTAAAACCTGGACAAGCTATTTCTGGAGAATACGACTTATCTTATAAGGATAAACATGGAAAATTGTACTACGTTGAAGTGAAAACAGGAGATGGAAAGTCATTCATCATTACTCCTGGTGAACTAGAATTTGCAAAACAAAATCCAGATCAATTTAAATTGTATTTAGTATCAGAAATTGATTCTGATCAACCTAAGTATCAAGAAGTACCATTACGTTTTTGGGAAATTGATAAATTCCGTTTGAAAGAAGTTGTAGAAAGAATAGAAGTTGAATTTTAGTTTTAAAGGCAAGTAATATAGATACTCTCCACCCATAGTGGATACGGTCACAGAATGAGCCCCTTTGAAACGGCTTTTTGGACATCATTTCCGAGGGTTATTTTTATATCAAGATTACAGTGCCTGCCCCCCGGCGCATTGGAAGAAGAGATTCATCAATTCATAATACTGAGGAGGCAGTAGGTCTTTCTAGTCGTCGCTTCTAAAATTGGTTATACAATGGTTATATACTTGTTAGATAAAACCAAACTAAATTTCCAGTGTTAGGGAACACCAAACCTTTACTTCATAGGTCTGTGTTCCCTTTTGTATATAGTTTCTAATAATATTCTTTCTCCCTCAATTCCTTCATTGCAGCCATTACCTCGTCTAAATCTTGATCCAGAATATGACATGGATAGATTGCTCTAATATCTCCATTCTTTCTTGCCTTTTCAAAATTTTCTTCCTCACCGTACTGCACAAATGGAACACAAGCCTTATGGATGTTGCCAGGATCAGCTGTATGCCAGTGTACAGTTCCGTAAAATATTCGATAGTAACGTTTTTTCCCTTTTAATTCGCCATGACTTGATGGAATAAGCTTGAATCCCCATTCTTGATAAGTTGGTTCTTTCTCCAATAATATCACCTCTCCACTTGACTTGAAGTAATTATAATCCGTATTGAAATTAAGAACAAAGTCCATATTCCGAGATTTTTTCTATAGGCTTTCTATACTGCCTATTAGGAAATTCTCTCGTTATCTAATAATCTCTTTGATTTTGAAATTTCTTTTTCCCTAATATGACAGCGAGAAATAAGGTAACAAATTGGAAAAAATTGCGAGGGAATTTTATGAATGTGCTACCGATAACCATTTTGTAGCACAGAAGAACCTTGAAAAATTACCACATGTGCTCACGAAACATAGATAGGAGGTGGAAATAATATGGCTCAACTTAAAGTTGGTGATTTTTCCAAGAAGGTTGGTAAGCATAGCAATACGGTTGCTAACTGGTTCAATCAACTACACGAATTAAAGCTTCACTGTGTGAACAGGTCTCCTTTAACTGGAGAAAAGGTATTTGATGAGTTGGATTTAGAAATCGCACTTCATATCAAGGCGCTAAGGGATAAGAAATTAAGTATCAAGGAAATATTTGAAGATATCGGAAATCATTGTAAGCTACGATATTTTAGTGTAGATGACTCTCTTGAAGAAGTGGAAGAGCACAATTCAGATTACGAGCGGTTAAAAATGGAATTGCTTTACATCGTGCAAGATGTTTTAAGTGAGAGTTTATGGGATGAATTTGAAACCATAAGAGAAAAGCTCGAAGCATTTATTAATGGATTCCCCAGCATGATGGACGAGCGACACAATAGAATAAATGATTTATTGACCATTAGAAGAATTGAAGCGGAGTTAGAAACGGAAGCACTTCACAAGTGGTCCACTGAGCCAGTGTCAGTCCGTATAAAACGTGGATTTTTCTTTAAAAAAGAAGAAAACATTGTAGCGCGTAACCAATATGTAAAGGGTTATATCATGAAAAACTTAGAGGAACGTTTATTAAAAGCAATTTCATTCCCGGATAATCAGAAAAATCCTTTTAAGCACTTTTATTAAGAAAACAATTACGGTTACTGAGTAACTATGCATTCAACCTAGTGATATATACAAAAGTACTTGCTGAATCAATAACAGTGGGTACTTCAGGGCAAAACACTAACTAGAACTATATATGTATAAAATTAATTAGAGAGGAGTCATCGTTATGGCATATTTATTAGGTTATGATTTAACGGAATATGATATAGATATAATTGATTGTTTGACTAATTATAGAGGTGTTAAACCTTATCATTTGGCAGTAATGAAATATGGTGTGAATTATACGAATAGTCAGGAGAAGACGATCTATAAGTATCTTAGAAAATTACTTGATCAAAAATTGCTTGCTAAGTATAAATTGCAAGATGGGTCAGAGGGATCCATGTATTTTCTTACGTCCAAAGGTTATGAATTAGCAAAAGACTTATTTAATATTGAGGAAGGAAAAAAGGGAGAAGGTTGGATTAATGAAGATGGATGTACAAGTCATGGTGACTTTCCATATGAATTATTTTCTCCTCCATTAGAACAAGCTCCACACCATCTATTGTCAATTGATTTTCTTTTTAAATTAAGATCTATAAATACAACCTTTATAGAACATCGTATTAATTTTTATAGCGCTGTAACTTATGGCAACTCTGAAAATAAGTTTCGTTTACGTCCAGATGCTGAGATTAGATTAGAGAATAATAGGATTTACGCGATTGAGATTGATAGAGGTAGCGAAAACCATGAACAGCTTTGTAAAAAGTTTAGAACGTACCGACATTATTATGAGACAGCAAAACAAAGTGGATTAGATGTTAGACATGCCGGAATTATTTTTATCGTGGAAGATAAGCGTAAAAAACATGGCATGAAACGTAGATGGAAGAATATTTGTGCAGCATTTTTTAAGGAGATGGGAGACTACCACAAATATGTTAATCTTATTATGACAACTGTCAGTGATACTAGTGAAACTATTCTTTTTGAGATAAATAGAAAGAATTATGAACAAAGGTTTATCAATAAATTAAGCACTTTTCTGAAGAAGAAAGGTAATCAGGATGTAAACCTTTATCTAATCAATGATCCAGATAATGATTATAAGCAAATCATTACAACTAATATGGCAGGAAACAATTCGTTTTATGTAACTGTTTATATAACATCGCAAACATTTGAGGCAAACGTTTATAGTAAATTTATGAATGTTTACCGTCAAATAAATGCCATTAAAAACCAAGAAGCAGTTAAAGGTCTAGAGTTTAAAGGATTTAGAAAGGTTACAATTTACGGAAACGAAATACCTTATATTATTAATGATATTGGACCATACGAGTTAGATGAGGAGTTCAACAATATGTTTCGGGAATTTAATGATAATGTTCAATATTATAGAGTTGATGATGTCTTGGTATAACATGTTTGTGACGCAGTATCATTTCTAGTTATAATATAGTTAGTTAAAAAGAACATATCAATAGGATTTTGCAATATATCCGCCCGGATTACCACTGGTAGGGATTCAATGTGATTGTATTTTTTTAGTAGCTACTTCAAAAAAAGCAAGGTGAATTGTTAGAATGGAAGAAATATCAAAAAACATTGGAACTGTACATGATATTGATCAGTTTTCTTTTATCGCGGAGCTTGAAGACTATTTCTTTAAGCATCAAAATCAAGATGTGGAAATAGAAATTCTGCAGGGTAAAAATACAACTGAAGGTTTATTAAATGTAAAAGCAACAGGTAAAAATGGTAATGTGACTGTTATAAAACATGATGACTCAATTAAGCTTATTGATACAGTATTCTCGATTAAGGCAGATGAGGTATATGTGAATTTCGCTGGGCACATTGTATATCTGATTGTATTGAAGTAATCCATAATATAGGATAAATCGAAAAGCCTATATTATGGATTTCCTTATTTAATCTAATAAAAATATTAGATCCTTGGTTCTCCTTTGTCATCATAGTAGGTTTCAAAATGCCTTGTTATTAAATCAAATAATTCCTTTTGAAATTTTTCGCTTATAGTATTGATACCAGGAAGATGGCCTACTTTTTTTAGTAGTGCTTCTTTTTCTACGTTTCTATCAATCAAGTATTTTACCTCCTCGTGCAGTTCTGGATATTTCTCCTCGATAATCATGGTTGTGTATTTAAACACCACATTCTTACTTCTCTTATTGAGATCATCTCTAAATCGAGGGAATAGAGCTTTTTCGCATTTTGGTTTCATCTGCTATCCCCACCTTTAATAATATTCGTAATCCGTTACTCATTGGCTTCACCTTCTTCGTTGTTATTTAGAGTCAACTAACCCTATAAAATGAGATTAAGTGAAGAGGGAGAAGGTGTCGAATTGGTAAGTGGGTTAATTGTATTGGGCTTTTCATAGCTATAGGAACTAAGACAATTAGAGGAAGTTTTACTGAAATAGATCCATGAGGTGAATAATATCAAAAATTAATGATTTCCGTTATAATATAGGTAGCAGTGAAGGCGTTCACTGTGGGATATAGGTAGTATCCACCCGACTCACTCTTCCACAGGGATCATCGGGTGGATATTTTTTTGTGCTTCCTTTTAATTTTTAGAAAACTCTATTTACTTTCTAAATCAAGCATTGATCTTGGTGAATCAAGAACTTTAGAATTTCGTGATTTTTAGGAGTATCCCCAAGTACGTATATAAAGTTACAAACTGTGGGACATTTCCTATTTTCAAATAGAATATAATATTAAGTCTTATACAAATGTAAGATCAACAGCAGACAGATAAGATGCCCAAAAGTGGGATACAAGCAATCCACCCTAAACTAGTTTAAATGAGGGGATAATTATCATTTATTCAAAGAGTAACAATAATTACTATCCTATAAAAACCAGAATTTGGTTGTGTTACTTAAGAACTAGTTATAAAATAAAGATAAAGTATAAATAAAGTAAGAACACCGAGGTGATTCTATGGATATAAAAATTTTTCAGAAGACACAAAGAGATTTAGCAGCGACTATAAATGTTGTAATAGATAAATATTGGGAAGATGGAATAAGTGAAAATGAAATGATAGAAATTGTTCAGAAGTTATATAGCAATAATGAGAGTAAGTTCTTGAAGGATGACCAATTTACTACTGTACTGCGTCAACAATGCGGTAAGCGTAGGTTAGAAGTGATTAGTAAGGTGTTGAACATTACCGTGCAACATAGTTAGATTGAGGTGTGGAATTGAATACTTTTTTAACAGAAAATGAAATTAGACAAACTGTAAATATATTAATAGAAAAATATAACGTTAGTGATATGATGCTAATAAAATTTTTGGGTACAGATAAATACTTGCAAATTAACAAGATGCTAAATGATTTAGAAGAAGATGACCTAGATAAATATAAATTAGCACGGATGGTTGTCATTGAGAAAGGTTCATACCGGTTTTCAGGTAGTAATAATAACATCAGGGAACTAAGGTCGTATTTATTAAAACAAATTGATAATAAGACACTGAGTCAATTGTACGAAAGAAATCCAATAAGCAACAGGAAAATTCAATCCCCTTCATATATGCCAAATGCATTAGCAGAAAAGAGATGGTCAATGGGAGGAAAATGGCCAAGAGACTTTGTTCAAACGCTTGGTTTTCCTTTAATTTTTTCAGGGATTTCAATTCCAAAGGACCATAGCACAGACCCTATTCAAGATATTGAACCGAGAAAAATGGTTCCGCCATTAGTCGAATATCAAAAAGGTCTAAAAGAAAAGATGTTGTCTGTTCTGAATCAAGAAAAAGAAAAGACGAGATGCGTTGTCACTTTACCAACAGGTGGGGGGAAAACTAGAGTAGCAGTGGAAAGTTTCATAGATTGGATGCAACCCCGTTTTAGTGAAGGAAAGTATTTATTATGGATTGCCCAAGGCGAAGAACTTTGTGAACAAGCAATATCATGTATATCCGATATGTGGCAAGAGAGAGAGTTTCCTGAATCATTGAGAGTTTATCGTTTTTTTGGTGGTAAGAAAATTAAAGAAGAGGATTTAATCGGTGGTGCTGTAATTGCAAGTATTCAACAACTATATACCCGAATCCAGAGTAAGGATAAAGCATTAGATGATTTATTAGCTAATTGTGGTGCAATGATTATTGATGAAGCTCATCATGCTACGACAAAGAGTTATGAATTACTTATTAATAAAGCTAAGGAATTAGTAGGAGAAGATCTTTTTCCTATATGCGGACTAACTGCTACACCAGGTCGAAGTAATGAAGAAACGATGACACTTGTTGAACAATTTGAAGCGTATTTAATTCACCCTTCTTTACCAGATATGAAGCGCTATGAAATAAATCCTCTCTTATATTTTAGGGAAGAAGGATATTTAGCTGAACCATTGTTTTTACTTCATGAAGATGGTGAAGAGATTGAAGTAACTAACGATATGATTGATAGTGAACAAGATGATTTAAATAATGAATTCCTCGATATCTTAGCAAAAGATGAAAAGAGAAATTTTCAAATAATAGAGTATATGATGGATATACCAGTAGGTTCATCTTCTTTAGTTTATGCATGTACCGTTGAGCATGCGGAATTCCTAGCATTAATGATGAATTCGGTTGGGAGAAAATCAGCTGTTATTTCTGCAGATACTCCGAAACCTATTAGACGAATGCATATTTCGGCGTTTAAGAAAGGTGAAATAGAATTCTTATTTAACTACGGAGTGTTAACAACAGGATTTGTTGCTCCAAAAACAGATCATATTATTATTTGTCGTCCAACTTCTAGTATAATTCTTTATGAGCAAATGGTAGGGCGGGGACTAAGAGGGGAAAAATTTGGCGGTACCAAATACTGTAATGTTGTTGATTTCTCTAGAAATATAAAACGTCATGGAGAACCTCTTGCCTATGCTAGATTTATAAAAGAATGGCAGGTTAAAGAGGTAAAGGACTTTGATGGGGTGATGGTATGAAACCAGGGGCTACGAAATTAGAAAAATATTTAAAGTCAAGTCAAGAGAACTCAATGTCTGTCACTGACTATATGGAGATAGATAGTAAATGGACAAGTCGTACTTTAAAAAGGATAGTTGATGAACACCCGGATTTATTTCAGATAACAGAAGGTAAAGTAACATTATTATCAAAAGAACCTGCTAATCATGATGGATATAAAGAAACAAGATCTGAGATAGTAAATAAATTAGAAAAATTTCTGGTTGGACCCTTTGATGAAAACGAGGTTCTAGGTAAAAGAAAAAGACCAATGGCTTTATACTTAACGGGAAAACTTGTACCTTTTGGTTCATCGGCAAATGTTATAAATGAGGCTGATCTGGATATTCAAACGAATCAGCTGACTGAAGACGAAAAGGTTGATGAATACTTAAGTAATCGTGACATGTTCCGTCCTTCCAGTATGGGTTTTAGCTTTAAGATGAAAAATCTAGGGAAAGTAACTATAAATGCAGGTTGGGCGATGTATTTAGGGGAATCTCATGAAAGATCTCAGAAACAAGAAACATGGACAGTGGAACTGAAATCAGATGTTACGCAAATATTAGAAAACAAAAATGCTGATTCAGATCCTGCCCGCGTAAAATATACTGTAATGAAGAGAGATGGAATCTATCATGTAAGTATCTTCATATATAACTCTTATCAGAGGGATAATCAGTACCCGAAACAGGATGAAATTATGTTTCAAACAAAATTGTCAATTAGTTTTGAAGAAGATAATATGGCAATATTTACTTCAAAGGCCGATCGATTTAATGTTGCGGATGAATTACTATATCGTGATTTTAAGGAATTAGCAATTGGCCATGGGGTAGGTGTGGATTGGAATATTGAGAATGGAAAAGTGAATATAGAATCCACTTGGCTTCCTTTCTATGAGTTACCAGCAGTAGAACATACTACATTTGAAGGATATTCTTTTTCCATGAAGGACCTTAGCAGGATGTCAGCCACAGAACTAAATGATTATTTATCAATTATACCAAAACAATATAATAGATGGCTAGATTTTCAGTCTGATGAAATTAAGGACTTGGAAGTACATTTAAAAAAAGAAGCGGAAGAGAACATAAAAAAAATCAGGAAAATAATTCAGCGAATTGAAAATGGTATTAAATTCATATCAAAATCAGATGATTGTATTGGGAAACAAGCTTTCCAATTTGCTAACAAGTGTATGATGTTGCAACGTGCTCACACGAAGGTGGCGTTGGAATATAGATCATCCAATAAAAGAACTAGGCCCATTCATGATGGGAAATGGCGTTTGTTTCAAATTATGTTTTTGCTTATGAGTATTGATGGTGTCTCTGATAAGAACCACGAGGACAGAGAAATGGTAGATTTAATTTGGTTTCCGACAGGTGGAGGAAAGACTGAAGCATATCTAGGAGTAGCTGCATATCTAATGGCATTTAGAAGACTAACTTCGGATATTTTTAATGTGGAAGAGTATGCAGGTGTGACTGTGTTTATGCGTTACACTTTACGTCTTCTAACCACCCAACAATTCCAACGTGCAACCGCACTAGTTTGTGCAGCAGAATATATTCGAGGAGAACAACCACATAAATATGGTACAGTGCCTTTTAGTATTGGACTTTGGATTGGTAATGACTCATCACCAAATCTATTGAAAGATGCTAGTGAAAAAATGGATGAGATTAGACAAGGAAAAGAAGTTCTAAAAGGAAATCCAATGCAACTCACACATTGTCCATGGTGTGGAACGGAATTATCACCTGATGACTATCATATTACTGAAAAAACTCAGAAAATCAGCTGTCATTACCCTCACTGTGAGTTTTATGGTGATTTAGGGCTCCCTGTTTGTACTGTTGATGAAGAGATATACAAAAAGGTTCCAACTATTATTATCGGTACAGTTGATAAAGTTGCTCAACTACCTTGGAAAAATAATATGTACGAGCTTTTCGGACAGAAAAATTTCTATCATCCAGAAAAAGGATTTATTTATGAAGATAAGGAAACGAAACGTGGGTGGGAGAGGATCGATCGATTAAAACCACCGGAGTTAATTATTCAGGATGAACTTCATCTAATTTCAGGTCCGCTTGGTTCATTAACAGGGCTTTATGAAGTAGCAGTAGATTTATTATGTCAACAAAATGGGATTGGTCCAAAAATTATCGCTTCCACAGCTACCATACGTGGTGCAGATGAACAAGTCAGAGCATTGTACGGTAGAGAAGTAACTCAATTCCCACTAGCTGTACAAAAATCAAATGATAACTTTGTATCTTACTCATTAGAAACGAAGGAAAAACCGGGACGTTTATATGTCGGAATTTGTGCACCTGGTGTCAGTGGCAAAATCCAATCAATTCAAACATATGCAGCTTTGACAACAATTACACGTGATTCAAAATCCGAGTTTATAGACCCATATTGGACAATGTTAGGTTATTTTAATACAGTCAAAGAACTTTCTGGTATGTTAACTACATTTAAAGATGAAATACCTACACGGTTAAATATGTTGGACAGTAGAAGCCATTTTTCACACGAATTAAATGTAGAAGAAATGACAAGTAGAAAAAAAGCCAAAGAAATACCAGAGTTGCTAAATAAAATGGAGAGAACAGTTAACGAACAAGGTGTGTTAGATGCTGTTTTAGCAACAAATATGATTTCTGTGGGGGTTGATGTGAATAGACTTGGAATTATGGTTATGCATGGTCAACCAAAAACAACTTCAGAATATATACAGGCGACAAGTCGGGTTGGAAGGGAATATCCTGGATTAGTATTAACTATCTTCAATTCCATGCGTTCACGAGATTTATCACATTATGAACGTTTTAGAGCCTATCATCAAACAATCTATCGTAATGTTGAAGCAATGAGTGTTACGCCATTTTCAATTGGAAGTAGAAAAAAGGGACTAACTGGCGCGTTTATAGGTTTCTTAAGACAGTCGCTCATTGAAATAAGTAATGAAAAGAGTGCCAACAAATTTTATAATTCTGAGAGAGTAGAAGCACTGAAAAATAAGTTTGTTGAACGTATTTCTAAGACGAATGCTTGGGAGAAAGTAGAAATAGAAGAACACCTAACAGGGTTTCTGAAATGGTGGGAAACTATGTCAGATAAGTATCAGGAACAATTAAGTTATAGATTAAGTCAATACAGTAAAAACCACTTATTAAAGCAGTTTACTGAAAAAGCAAAAACGAAGGAATCCAAACCAGCAATGATGTCGCTAAGAAATGTTGAAGGTGAAATTAAGGTGGAAGAGATGTGGTTTAAAGATGAGTAAAGAAATGGGGACATTGAGACCTTCTCAGTTAATCTATCACTTTGGACCAGGTTCTATTGTAGATATGATGAATCAAAGTGTAATCATTATGGCAGCAGATCTGTGGAATACACGTTATACACCACATGAAAAAGATGAACGAATTACTAGGGCATTGAACATAGATTATATAAAATTATTAAACGAAAGACCAGATTCAGTTAAAGTCAGAGCAACCCCATTTCCGAAATGGGAAATTTGCCCAAGTTGTAACATGATGACTGATTATAATAATACTTATTGTTACCATTGCAAACAAAAAGGTGAAGACATTGAGCTTTATCCCAGTAGATTTGTAGTGTCCTGCAACAATGGTCATATTAGTGATTTTCCTTATATAGAATGGGTTCATCAAGAAAAATCCTGTAATAGTGATAAGCCCATCCTAAAATTTATTCGGCAAGGTGATAGTGGTTCTCTATCAGATCTTTCTGTACAATGCGTCAAGTGTAAAGAGAAACAATCATTAGGAAAAATCATGCAAAAAGATGCAATGAAATCAATTTTACCATCTTGCACTGGTAACAGACCATGGATTGGTGATACAGAATTATGCAACGAATCAATGGAAACTTATTTACGGGGAGCATCTAACATATATTCACCAGCAGTGACAAGCTTTTTACAGATTCCGCTGAGTGAAGAAAATAGTGACCCACTGGTTTCTAAAGTGCTAGAAAATAAACCAGCATTGATAAAAGCAAAAGAAAAGGGATCAAATTCTTTCCAGACATTATTAAGCATACTAGATTTTAACGAATCAGAAGCAGATAAAATCGAAAAAATTCTGTCTGGTGAATATGAAGAAGAAATAAGTTTCCAGTCGATAAGAAAACAGGAATGGAATACGTTAGTTCAAGGAGATACGGATGATACTCATGATACTGGTTATAAATCGAGTTCAGTTAGTATTCATGAAAAAATGAAGCCCTATTTTTCAGCTGTTCATAAAATAGAATCATTGCCGGAAATCCAAGTTTTACAGGGGTTTACACGAATTGAATATTTAGATCGATTTGAATTCGCGGAATCAAAGGACTTGATTCCAGTTATGAAAGATAAGAATAATAAGTGGCTGCCAGGGATACGAAATAATGGCGAAGGTATCTTCTTTAATTTTGATAAGCATAAAATAAAAGAATGGGAACGTAATACCAATCATTCAGAGGTAACATCTGATATCATTTCGAGATATAATCGGAATCGGGATCAACTTGGTTACTCAGCGTTATCGATAGAAAGCAAACATTTGCTTCTGCATACGTTTAGTCATGCATTAATAAAGGAATTAGCCGCGTATTCGGGTTATTCAACAACATCATTGAAAGAACGAATCTACTGTAGTAATGATATGCAAGGAGTACTCATTTATACAGCATCTGGTGATTCTGAGGGAAGTCTAGGTGGGCTAATAGAACAGGCTGACCCAGATAAACTTTATCCGATTTTTATTCGGGCTATTGAACGTATGATGTATTGTTCTTCTGATCCAAACTGTTCTGAAGGAGAATTTAAATTCCAATCAACTGCTAATGGAGCTGCATGCCATTCTTGTTCTTATGTTTCAGAAACATCTTGTGAGTGGGGAAATCAATTGTTAGATCGTCGTCTCCTAATCAATATTAATCCAGGGGAAGATACTGGATTCTTTAATCAGCTGTAAAAAGTTACGAACACAAAAAAGTAATAAAGCATTCACAGATTTGTTATTAAAATATACTTATATTACAGTATTAATAGTATGAATTGTTTACATGGAAAACAGATCACTAAATCGCTTGGATTTATAAAATGTCATTTTTGACCATATTAGAAAAAGGATGTTTCAAGTGAATATAAACAGTTTTAAAAAAGAAATTCAAGAAATGGAACAATGGTGGCATAAATTGATATTTCTATGCAATAGGAATGCACAATTTAATACTACGATACCTATTACAGAACAATTCGAAAAAGTAAACGTTAATTTTATCTTAAGTCAGGGCTTAATAAACTTAGCTAAAAATAAATATCCGCTATATGTTGAAGATATACTTTTAGATTCTATAACAAATAGAAAAAAAGTATATCTCCTTCAACACATTGATATTCTTTTTGATCCAGTTTTACAAGTTCATCCTGTACGTTTATTGGAGAACATAAGTAAGACATACAAAATAGTTGTTGAATGGCCAGGGAAATATGAGGATGATAAACTGTACTATGCTGAATATGGGCATCCTGAATATTTTTCTTGTCGTGAATTTGAAGGGAAAATTATTATGAAGTA
This sequence comes from Bacillus massilinigeriensis, assembly GCF_900117315.1. Classification (GTDB taxonomy): domain Bacteria; phylum Bacillota; class Bacilli; order Bacillales; family Cytobacillaceae; genus Bacillus_BE; species Bacillus_BE massilionigeriensis. The sequence continues at coordinate 1,762,011 of NZ_LT630337.1, read as the reverse complement.
AAGATTTGGAGGGGAATATTATGCTTCGTTATGATGAATTAATTTCATTCGATCCAGTTGAATCCGTTGTCCAATTAAGAGAAGCGGACGATAAAAGTCGTGCTATCTCACTTTTAAAAACATATGTTATCTCAGATAATATGGCAGAGAAATTAATGAATGACATATTTGAAAACTTACAATTTGAACGTATGGTTGATAACAAAGGGATACTTATCGTTGGAAACTATGGATCCGGTAAATCTCACTTAATGAGTGTAGTTTCAACCATTGCGGAATTACCAGGTGCTAGTGAACATTTGCGTAACAAACAAGTAGCGGAAAAAGCAACAGAAATTGAGGGTAAGTTTCAAGTTATCCGTGCAGAGTTTGGTGCAGTGACAATGCCTCTCCGAGAAATTATTTGTCGTCAATTAGAAAAAGGACTAGCAAAGATGGGGATAGACTATTCTTTTCCTGCGGCAGATCAAGTGACAAATAATAAAGATATGATGTACGAAATGATGGAATTATTCCATGAAGAATATCCTGATAAAGGCTTATTACTTGTTATAGATGAGCTTCTTGACTACTTACGTGGAAGGAAAGAACAAGATCTTACGCTAGATCTAGGCTTTTTACGTGAAGTTGGTGAGGTCTGTAATAACACTCGTTTCCGTTTTATTTCTGGTGTACAGGAGATGCTTTTTGATAATCCGAAATTCAGCTTCGTAGCAGATTCACTACGCCGTGTAAAAGAACGATTTAAAGAAACTCGTATTGTTCGTGAAGATATTGCTTTTGTAGTGTCAGAAAGGCTATTAAAGAAAAATGATGAACAAAAAGCTCTTGTTCGTGAACACTTAGGGAAGTTTAAGAAACTGTATAGTGGGCTATCAGAAGAACTAGAAACCTACGTTAATTTGTTTCCAATTCATCCTGCATACCTTGAAATGTTTGAGAGAGTACATATTGGTGAAAAACGAGTTGCTCTACAAACAATAACAGGGGAAATTAAAAAATTACTATCTGAAGAAGTACCTGAGGATTCGACAGGACTAATATCTTTTGATAGGTATTGGACGTATATTGAAGGAGATTCCTCTTTGCGTTCAGATGAGCGCGTAAGGTTTATTACAGATAAAGTCGAGACATTGAAGGGGATTATTCAATCAAGTGTGAAAAGGCAGTATAAATCGATGGCAACACAGATGGTAAATGCCTTGGCGGTATTTCGTTTAACTACCGAAGACCTAAAAATACCAATTGGATTAAACTCTGATACACTCAGAGATAAATTATTCCTAAGTCAGCCTTCCCTTTTAGACTTTGAAGATGAAGCAGCTGATTTTTTGAAAACAACAATTGAAGCATCAATGAAAGATTTAAGAACAGCAGCTAGTTTTCAGTATATTTCTTTGAATAATGACAATGGACAGTATTATATTAACATCGATGAGTCTGTACCCGTGGATGAGCTAATACGTCAACGTGGAGAGGGTTTGAAGGACAGTCAATTAGATAGTTATTATTTTGATGTGTTAAAACAGGCAACTGAAGTATCGGAGATTGCTTCCTATGTTTTTGGATATAAAATCTGGCTACATGAAATTCCTTGGACGGCTAGGAGAATAAAACGAGAAGGTTATTTATTCTTCGGGGCGCCAAATGAGCGTTCCACTGCCCAACCTGAAAGAGATTTTTACATATATATGCTACAAGCATTTGAAGAACCAGATTTTAAAGATGAACAAAAGGAAGATGAAGTATTCTTCCGTCTAAAGAAAAAAAATAATACATTCATACAACTGTTGCGCTTATATGGTGGAGCAACAGAGATGTACAATGATACGACTACTAATAAAAAATTATATAAGCCTAAAATGGAAGATTATAAAAAGAAGTTAGTAAAATGGATTAAAGAAAATTTCGTTGATGCTTATGAAATTGTATATCGAGGAAAAAGTGCTGGAGTACTTGAGCATGGGATGTTTTTGCCAAGTAACCCTGACACATTAGTAGAACTTGTAGATTCGGTTTCACAAGACTTGCTTTCTCAGTGGTTTGAAGTTAAATATGAAGAATATCCTTCATTTAGAAAACTTGAACACTCATTTTTGACGAAAAAGAATATACACACTTATGTTAAAGATGCTTTAGATTACTTGAATGGCCGTAAAACAAATCAAGGGGAAGCAATTCTTGATGGCTTAATCTTATTTGATCAGCAAGGGAACCCTACAACAAAGAATTCGGGTTATGCAAAATGGGTAACCGATTCGCTTGATAGAATTGGTAATGGACAAGTATTAAACCAGAGTGAACTAATCGAGGTAATTAATACAACTCAAGGGACTCCCGATCAACGAATTACTAGAAGGTTCACCATGGAACCTGAATTACTAGTTGTAATCCTTGGTGCACTGATTCAAGATGGACAAATTGTAGTAACAGTTAAGGGAACACAGTATGAGGCTATGAATTTCAGTGAATTTGTACGACTTCCTGTACAAGATATTACTTATTTTGATCATATTAAAAAACCAACAGGATTACCTATTCGTGAAGTTCAAGCTTTATCAGACCTATTTGATTCAATCAAGATTGATTTCTCGAATCAAGAAAGAGTTGACTTTGTTATAAAACAAATTATTTCTGGCGCAAAGAAGGCTACTAATCGGACAGTTGAAATGATTGCTAATATACGCAATAAATTTCATGTATGGGATGGTCCTTTGTTTACACAAGAGGAAATAGAAGAAAAGCTTGAAAAGCTTTCAAGCCTCAATGATTTCTTGCAAGGGTTGCAGGTGTATAATTCACGGGCAAAAATGATGAATTTAAAGTTCAATATGGAACGAATTGAAAAAGAAAAGGTAAATCTGTTACTGTTGGATACATTAGATAATTTACAAAAGAAAATTAATGAATTCACTAAAGTAGCTGATTACCTTGTGAAAGCTAAGTTTATTACTTCTCCGAGTAGGAATTGGATTGACGGTGTCGATGTGTCACTAGATAACCTAAGCATTGCATTGAAAAATGATGAAGATTGTATAAACGAAATTCAGGAATTAGAGAGCCTGAAAAAAGATTATATAGATTACTATCTGTCTTTACATCAGAAAATGCGATTAAATGCGACAGAAAGCAAAATGAAAACTGAATTATTACAAGATAAACAATGTGACGCATTACAAGTATTATCATCAAAGATTGAATTATTACCAAGTGAGGTTTTTAAAGATTGGCAAGAAAAAGTGGCTTCATTAAAGGTCTGTTATCATGTAACAGCCGATAAATTGGAACACACCCCAGAATGTCAAAGTTGTCACTTTAATCCACGTGAAGAACTGCTAAATGAAAAGCCGTCCTTTTCAGAGCTTGAGGAAGAGTTGGATGATTTATTAGCTACATGGACAGATACGCTATTAACTAACTTTAATGATTCATCTGTAAAAGAGAGTATTGAGCTATTAGAGGTTGAAGAGAAACAATTAATAAATGAACTAATACAAAAGAAAGCATTTACTCTGCCGATTCCTATTAAGTTAATAAATGCAATTAATAAGGTATTAAAGGGAATTCATCAGGAGCATGTAGATGTTGAACAATTAAAAGAAGTGTTTGGTAATGGAAATCCAATCACTGTCAAAGAAGTTCGGGATAATTTAGATATGTTATTACGTGCACTTGTAGGTAATAATGATCAGGACAGAGTACGTTTAACTATCAGGAAATAGGAGGGGAAATCAATGGCGAAAGAGAATGAGCAACTTTCATTTGTTGAACAACATACAGAAGCAGACAACGACCCAGTTGTCTGCTTGGGGATGACCTTTAATAATGAAGATGAAAGACGGGAATATTTTCGAAATGAATTAAGAAAGAAATTGCCAGAATTGAAGAATATAGAAGGGTTTCCGATTGGAGAAGACGAGGATATTATTGCCTTGTCTGATCCTCCTTATTATACCGCGTGTCCTAACCCTTGGATTAGTGAATTTATAGATATTTGGGAGAAAACAAAGGAAAATAAAGATAAAAAGTACAAACGAGTTCCTTTTGTAACAGATGTGTCTGAGGGGAAAAATGATGCTCTATATAAAATACCATCTTATTTTACAAAAGTACCTCCCAAGGCAATAATTAGATATATTATTCATTATACTAATCCGGGGGATATTGTTTTAGATGCCTTTTCAGGGTCTGGTATGACTGGTTTAGCTGCTAACCTTAGTGGTGATTTAAATTATTTAAAGTCTATGGGGTACGCAATTGACAATAAGAATAATATCGTTCAAGATGGTGAGATTGTTTCAAAATTGGGAGAAAGAAAAGCAATACTAGCTGATTTATCTCCAGCTGCTACTTTTACGAGTTCAATTATTAGCCAAAAATTTAAAACAGAGGTTAATGATGTTAGTAAACTGAAGATTGTAGAATTTATTAATGAAAAAATAGCACCACTTTATGTAACAAATATAAACGATGTGGAAGTGGAATTTGATTATACAGTTTGGAGTTATTGGGGCGAGTGCAATAATTGTTCACATAGTTTTAGATTATTTGATCATGTTATAGATTGGGATAAGCAACGAATGAAAGATGTTTATAAATGTCCCAATTGTGGGGCTTTAATTGAATCAGATAAACAACAAAAAGCATTTAATATAGAGTTTGATCCTGTTCTTCAAAAAACAGTAAATCAGGCAAAGTCGTCCTTAACCTTAATTTCTTTTAAACAGGGTAACAAAACTGTTCGAACTGAACCTAAATCACTTGATTACGATAAACTGAGTAATATTAATTACAAAGAAGTTTCTTTAATTCCTGAAGAGCTTCCATACATGCATCTATCTCATGAGAGGAATAATCTTATAAAATATTGGGGATTTTCTCATGTCAATCATTTTTATTCGAATAGAAATTACTATGCCTTTGATCAAATAGTAAAGTATTGTCATAACAATAATGATAGGTTGGGTCTATTTGCTTTAGTATCAATTATAGAAAATAATGGTACTAAGAGAAATAGATTTTATGTTGATAAACGGAGACCAAAGGGATCTCCTATTGGGCCTTTATCCAATACTTTATATGTTCCTAATATGTATGTTGAAACAAATGTAGCAAAAAAAACTATCCAAAGGTTGGAACAAGTAGTTAAACAAAAAGCGTCTTGGGCAAAAGACATTTCTATTGTAACAAATCAAAGTGCTACTAATCTGACACAGATTCCTCAAGATAGTATAGACTTCATTTTTACTGATCCTCCTTTCGGTGGTAATATAAACTATTCAGAGCAAAACTACCTTAGTGAATGGTGGTTGAAAGTTAAAACAAACAACAAAAATGAAGTAATTACAAATAACGCACAACATAAAAGTGTTAAAGAATATCAGTCCTTAATGACTAGTGTTTTTAATGAGTATTATAGAGTATTAAAACCTAATCATTGGATTGTTGTAGAATTTCATAACTCATCTAATCTAATTTGGAACGCTATCCAACAATCGTTAGAAAATGCAGGTTTTATTGTTGCCAATGTAAGTATTCTTGATAAAAAACATGATACAATGCATCAAGGACATAAATCAGCCGCTGTAAATAAAGATTTAGTTATTGCCGCATATAAGTCGGATAATGAACTGCATAATGGATTGAAGAGTAGTAGCAGTGATCTTAAAAATGTTTGGATATTTGTAGAGAATCACTTGAGTAATCTTCCAGTAATAAAAATGGAAAATAATCAAGTTGAACCCATAATAGAACGAAAGAACTTTATGCTTTTTGATAGGATGGTTGCATTTTATGTTCAAAAAGGATTACCTATTCCAATGTCTGCTGCTGAATTTTACAGAGGATTGAGTGAAAGGTACTCTGAAAGGTTTGGTATGTATTTCCTTCAAGAGCAAGCTTTAGAATTTGATAAAAGAAAAATTAATTCAGATAATCTTGGTCAAATAGAGTTTTTTATTAGTGACGAGCGGAGTGCAATCGAGTATTTAAAGCAGCTATTAATTACAAAACCAAAAACATATAAACAAATACACCCAGATTTTATAAAGGAAATTCAACATATATCAAAACATGAGTTTTTACCTGAATTAAATGATTTGCTACAACAAAACTTTTTACAGTTTGAAGGAGACGGACCTGTTCCTAAACAAATAATTGCGTATTTAAGAAGAACATATAAAGACTTACGTGGCCTAGATACTAGTGATAAAAAAGTCATCGATAAGGCAATGCATCGTTGGTATGTTCCAGATCCGAATAAACAGGCAGACTTGGAAAAACTTCGTGAGAAAGCATTGTTACGAGAATTTGAAAGTTATCTGGATGAATTAGTAGGAAACAAGAAAAAGTTAAAAAATTTCCGTACAGAAGCTATTCGTGCTGGTTTCAAAAAAGCATATGTTGAAAAGGACTTTGAAAAGATTGTAAAAGTTGGAGAACGTCTACCTGAAAAAGTAATCCAAGAAGACGATAAATTACTAATGTTTTATGACAATGCATGTATTCGTTTGGGCTTATAAATGTAGGTGTTAATGAATTCGCATCTCTCTCTTAAAATAAAGATGGGGATCAATTAATAGAGGATAGGTTAGGGGATATGTATATGGCTAATAAAGGTCAACAACTTTCTTTTACCAAGTTACATTCTCAAGTAGACAATGGCCCTGTTGTCTGCTTAGGTATGACTTTTAATAACGAAAAAGAACGTCGCGAATATTTTCGGAGTGAATTGAGGAAGAAATTGCCCGAATTGAAGAATATAGAAGGATTTCCGGTTGGAGAAGATGAAGATATTATTGCTTTATCTGATCCACCGTATTATACCGCTTGTCCTAATCCATGGATAAATGACTTTATAGATGAATGGGAAAAAGAGAAAGTTGAACGTGATAGCGACATCAAAGAAGAATATCACCGTAAACCGTTTGCTTCTAATGTAAGTGAAGGAAAAAGTCACCCAATTTATATGGCTCATAGATATCATACAAAAGTACCACATAGAGCTATTATGAACTATATTTTACATTATACTAACCCAGGCGATGTAATCATAGATGGATTTTCAGGGTCAGGTATGACTGGTTTAGCTGGAAAGTTATGTGGACTAAAAGAAGAAATTAATAAGATTGGATATAATACTGAAAATAATAATGACATTATTAATTCAGAGGGTTACAAATTCTCATCAATTGGGGAAAGAAAAGTTATATTAAATGATTTATCGCCAATGGCAACTTACATTTCTAAAAATATAAATAATTTTTCAGAAAGATCAGTTCAGCATCTTATAGAGGAAGTAGACATTATAATTAAGGATATAGAGAAAGAATACGGCTGGGTATTTGAAACAAAACATTTTTCTAATGAAAAAGAAAAAAGTGAATTCGGTATGATTAATTATACTGTTTGGAGTGAAACATTTTTATGTCCAAACTGTTCAAATGAAATTGTATACTTCGATGCAACAGTAGATTTTGATAAAAAAGAGGTTTCTAACGAAATCACATGTACCAATTGTGGATACAAGTCTAATAAAAAAACACTAGAACGTGCATATGAAGCTGAATATGATCAATTATTGAATAAAGTAATACAAAAAGTTAAATTAATTCCCGTTTTTATTAATTATTCTATTGGTAAAACACGATTTTTTAAACGCCCAGATGCAGATGATATGGCAAAATTAAATGAAGTCAAAAGACAATTAAATAACTATTGGTATCCAACTAATAAAATGCTGGATGGTGAAGAATCAAGTAGAAATGATAAATATGGCCTTACAAATGTACATCATATGATGCCAGATAGAAATAAACTGATATTAGCTGCTTTTCTTCATAGAATAAAAATTAGAGGCATGGAAAATTTAGCTAAAATAATATTAACTGCCAGTATACCTAATTTAACATGGAATTATAGCTGGAGAATGAATGGAAAGGGTGGTTTTATTTCAGGTACACTTTATATCCCTTCGACTCCACAGGAGAACAATGCGTTAAACCAAATAAAAAGAAAGCTAAATGACTATGTTAAGGCATTGGGAACGGTTATGAATAATTATCAAGATACTGTAATAACAACTCAGTCCTTAACAGACCTAAACATTAAGGCAAACAGTGTAGATTATATATTTACTGATCCTCCTTTCGGCTCAAACCTAATGTATTCCGAATTGAATTTTATTTGGGAGTCCTGGTTAAAGGTTTTTACTAATAACAAAACCGAGGCTATCATTAATAAAACTCAAAGTAAAAAGTTGTTTGAATATCAAAGTTTGTTAGAAAAATGTTTTCAAAATTACTATAAAGTCTTAAAGCCAGGTCGATGGATGACAGTCGAATTTAGTAACTCTCAATCTAGTGTATGGAATGCAATCCAAGAAGCTATTCAAAAAGCCGGATTTGTTGTCGCAAATGTATCAGCACTTGATAAAAAGCAAGGGAGTTTTAAGGCTATTACTACTACTGTTGCTGTTAAACAGGACTTAGTTATTTCTGCATACAAACCGAAAAGGGAAAATGTAGATAAAATAATTAGACAACAAAATACAGTAGAATCAACTTGGACATTTGTTAAACAGCATTTAGAACAATTACCAGTATTTGTTGGACAAAAGGGAGAAGCTCAGGTAATAACAGAACGTACGCCAAGAATTCTCTTTGATAGAATGGTGGCTTATCACGTACAAAATAGTTTGCCTGTTCCCATTTCTTCAGCGGAATTTCAAGTGGGTGTTACACAACGCTTCCCGATGAGAGATGGAATGGCTTTCCTAGAAGATCAAGTTGCCGAATATGATAAAAAGCGAACTCTTGTTAAAGAATTTTCGCAACTTAGCTTGTTTGTTTCGGATGAAAGTAGTGCTATTGAGTGGATTCGTCAACAGCTTATGAAAAAGCCTCAATCACGCCAGGATATACATCCTAATTTTATGAAGGAAATTCAACATATTGCAAAACATGAGTTGTTACCTGAATTAGATGATTTGTTATATCAAAATTTTTTACTTTACGATGGTGATGGACAAGTTCCAGATCAAATTGTTTTGTATCTTAGAAGAACTTATAAAGATCTAAGAGGATTAGATAAAAATGATTCCACAGTAATTGAAAAGGCCAAAAAACGCTGGTATGTTCCTGATCCAACAAAGCAAGCTGATTTGGAAAAGCTTCGGGAGAAGTCTCTTTTACGTGAATTCGAAGGTTATCTTGAAGAGATGGAAGGAAATAAAAAGAAGTTACGTCAATTCCGAACTGAAGCAATTCGTGCTGGATTTAAGAAGGCATACAGTGAAAAGGACTTTGATAAGATTGTGAAGATTGGAGAACGTCTTCCTGAGAATATTATACAAGAAGATGATAAATTACTCATGTACTATGACAATGCATGCATTCGTTTAGGATTATAGTAGGTGAAAAAGATGATGCATGGATGGCGAAAGCAAATTATTGATAAAATCCATTTTCAACAAGCATCACTAATATTGGTGCTTGATAACGATCATTTATTAAACGATGAATTTGTCTTAAAAGAATTGCAATCACTTGGTTTTGATACGGTAAGATTTGAAGATAGTATTACATTTCGTTATCTGTATGAGCAAAAGTATCGCACTAATCATTCTGAACGTAAATTAGTGATTTATGTGAATGAGGATGTTGTATTTCCATACGAATTTCAAAGAAAAGCATTGAGTGTTAGGGTTAGTTTGCAAACTTTATTTCCTCAGTTCTCATTAAATATTATCCGACAAATGGATAGGGACGAATTTGATGCCTTGTATACTGTTCATGAACAGTATCAAGGCACTCCATCTGAGAGAGAAACATTAGAGTATATTATTAAATTCGTATATAAAATACCTTATGACATGATAGATAGTGAATCTGATTTATATAAGACTTTATTGTCTATACATTATCAATCAAAAGAGCTGCCCAATGTAGTTCAAGAGTATCTTTATGGAAAGTGGAAAGGTTATTCCGCTTTTACGGGCTTGTCATTAAAAAAGTTGATTCGATCACGAACTTTCTTTTATCATTATCTAGGTCAAAGATGGGATAATTATGTTAAACAATACCTTCAAGTGAAAAAAGGACAAATTAATGATTCAACTGATGTATATGAAAGTAATCCGATGGCTAATCATGATGTAAGAAGGTTAATGAATGATTTATTCCTTGAAGGGCAGATAACTAAGGTAAAAGAAGTATTAATACCAGATGATATTCCTGATTGGATGCGAATAGGAATTGAGGAAGCATCTAATAAAGAGACTGTTGAGAATCAATTAAACTATTTACGTGATAAATTATTAGATTGTTTATCAAGTGCCACACAATATAAAGATTGGTTCCATATAAATGGTTTAATTGCAGAATTTAAGCTAGTTTCCATGAAAAGTGACATCAATAAGACTATAATTGAAAAAACTATGAAAGATGTAAACGAAAAATTCATGGGGTGGATCGTAAATCAGTACCACACATTGACCAGTTTGCCACCTTATCCAAAACCAAAACTTGTTCATCATCTTCCACATGTTATTAGTAAGGAAAGACAAGGCGATGAAAAAGTAGCGTTGTTAGTTCTTGATGGGATGAATTTTGTACAATGGCGGGTGGTTCAGAAGTATTTGAAAGATAGAGGTTTTTTATGTGAAGAACAACAAGTCTTCGCGTGGGTTCCAACTCTAACATCTGTGTCTCGTCAAGCAATCTTCTCAGGTAACGTTCCTTTAACCTTTAGCAATTCGATTCAAACAACAACAGCGGAAGAAAGACTTTGGAAATCATTTTGGGAAAATCATGGTGTCCTAAAACAATATGTTACCTATCAGAAAGGTCTTGGGAACGAAGATTATGATAAACATACAATCCAGGGTCTAACTAGAAAGTCCTCGAAGGTATTTGGGGCAGTTATCGACGTGATTGATCAGTTAACACACCATGCAGTATTAGGAGAAAAGAGTATTTCTTCAAATCTTGCATTATGGTTAGAAACAAACTATCTTGTCAATTTTCTGTCGGATTTAGTAGATGCAGGTTATTCCGTATACCTTACATCTGATCATGGAAACACCAATGCAACTGGAATTGGTCGCGTGTCAGAAGGTGTACTTGTTGAACAAAAAGGAGAGCGAGTACGAATATATAATGATATGACGTTATATGAAGATGCTGCATCTAAACTGTCCGTACAAAAATGGCCTAGTATTGGATTACCTGAAAATTATCATGTTTTACTTGCTGGATATGGTCAAGCTTTTGTCCCTAAAAATCAATCAATTGTAACACATGGTGGAATTAGTATAGAAGAAGTAATTGTTCCTTTTGTAAAGGTACTAAAGAATAAAGGAAGTGGATTGGGTGAGTAAACCAATTGGATTTGATCAAAAGGTTTTGCTAAATCACCTGGATTATACAGCTAATCAAACTAAAAAGTATTCACGTAAAGAGATGTATACAATCTTGGACGGATATTTACGTGATGATATTACAGGTGCAAAATCAAGAAAGAATGCCATTACGATGTTGATGAAAATATGGTATCTAATTGATGCGGAATTGATACCAATTCGAGATGAAGTTCTAGGTGAATTTAGCCAATTAACCAATGAAGAAAGGCTTTTTGTACATTGGGGTTTAACGATGGTAGCTTATCCCTTTTTTAAAGATGTTGCTAATGAATTTGGGCGTTTATTCCAATTACAAGATGAAGTTTCTAGTAAAGCAATTGGCAAGCGGATGAAAGAAGCGTACGGTGACCGCAGACGTGTTGAGGTTGCAACCAGTGCAGTGTTAATGAGCATGAAAGCTTGGAATGTTATTCAACCAGTAGGGAGACATAGCTATACAAAAGGCGAAAAGATTGTAATTACGAATCCACTAATCCAATCATTTCTTGTGCAGGTTATATTATTTGTTATGGAAAGTGATTCACTGCACGTTGATTTAATAGAGAATCATCAGTTATTTTTTCCATTCTACTGTGAATTAAATATTACAGAGTTACGGGAAAGAAAGATATTTTCTTTTCATCGCCAAGGAGTAAAAGAATTGGTAATTGAAAAAAATGCAATATAAAAACCTTATTCATTGTAGAATAAGGTTTTTTTAGTAATGGGGGCATGACATGTTTAATAAAGGTGATATCATATCAAGCACTTACTTTCCAGAGGTTGTAGAAATCAAATATTGTGAGCATGTTGAAGGTTTTTATATCTTGGAGGCAATTGGAAAAGATACAAATCAATTTTATGAATTAATGATTGAACAAGAAAAAATAAATACCTTCCAACAACTTAATAATAAAGAAAATGATAATATCCAGGCCTCTGATGTACAAAAATATATTCAATACTTGCTTCTTCAAAATGAAATGAAGTTTTCTAAAACAAAAGCATTAGGTAATGAAAATCTATTACCACTGCCACACCAAATAGAAGCAGTATATGGTAGAATGCTTCAAGTACCACAGACCAGATTCTTACTAGCAGATGATCCAGGTGCCGGTAAGACAATCATGGCAGGTATGCTTATGAAGGAGTTAAAAGCACGGATTACTGTCGATCGTATTCTTATTCTTGTCCCTCCGCTTGTCCTAAAACAGTGGCAGGAAGAATTGAATCAGAAATTCGGTCTACATTTTCATATTATCAACCGGAATGTTGTAAATGAATATGGAGGGAGAAACCCTTTTGCGGAAAATTCATTCTGTTTGGCTTCGATGTATTGGGCTATACGTGATGATGTAAGAGCACTTATTCAAGAAGTTAGCTTTGATTTAGTCATTATTGATGAAGCGCATAAAATGTCTGCTTATACACAAGGGACTGCTACGAAAAAAGTATTTCGAACAAAGCTCTATCAGTTGGGAGAAGCAATATTAAGAAAATCGGAACATTGTCTGTTATTAACCGCTACACCACATAAAGGGGATACGGAAAATTTCAGGCATTTGATGAAATTAATTGATGAAGACGTCTTTTCGAGTAAAAGTATGAATGAGCGCATCCAGGAAAAAGCTAATCCATATATCATAAGACGTTTAAAGGAAAATCTCAACAATTTTGATGGAACGCCAATTTTTCCAAAACGCACATCAAAGACGATTCAATTTCAGCTAACAGATGAAGAATTAGAATTATACGATTCAGTAACGGTATATGTAACTCATTACTTTAATCGAGCAATAAATAATGGTAGCCAAAGTACCGCATTTGCCATGATGTTATTACAAAGAAGACTTAGTTCGTCAATAGAGGCAATCTATTTATCCTTACGAAGAAGGTATAACCGCCTAGTTAAATTGTATAAACAAACCGATAAGGAACGGACAAGGTATCTAAATAAAATCAAGAAGTTAGATACGGACAATTATTTAGAGGAGAGTAATGAGCAGCAAGAACAATTAAATGTTCAATTAGAACAGTCGATAGATGTAGTTGATATTAAGGAATTGAAGAAAGAAATTCTTGTTTTACAGGGGTTAATTAAACAAGCAGAGCACATTAAACTATACACAATAGAAAGAAAATACGAAGAGCTCGAGGAAACATTATTCGGAATCAATGGAATTCTTCAACATAATGAAAAAATTATTATCTTTACTGAATCAGTAGATACTTTGAATTACCTTGAAGGAAAACTATTAAAGCGGGTACCACAGGTTTCAAAAATTGTTGGTAGTTTCTCAATGGACAAGCGTCGGCAACAAGTTGAGATGTTTCGTAATGAATGTCAAATAATGCTAGCAACGGATGCTGGTGGAGAGTCCATAAATTTGCAATTCTGCAATCAAATGATCAATTACGATATTCCGTGGAATCCAAATAAATTGGAACAACGAATGGGTAGAATTCATAGAATTGGTCAAAAAAATGAAGTGTTTATATTTAATTTAGTAGCTAAGAATACCCGTGAAGGTAGTGTAATGGTACGATTGCTTGAGAAAATGGAAAAAATGAGAACTGACTTAGGCTCCGACTTAGTTTATGATTTTATTGGCGAAATTTTAGAAGACGAGTATGATAGCCTTGCAAATTTAATGGAAGATGCCATTTTAAATCGAGAAAAATTAGATGAAGTTATCGAAAAAATGGATAAGACTTTATCTGAAGAAAATAAAAAATTACTGAAGCTAATTGAAGAAGAAAGAATGGTAGAAGATAAAATTGATTTATCTGAGCTGAAGCGACAAAAAAATGATTGGTTAGTCGAAATGATACCTAAGCGATCATACACTGATTTTACATCATATATATTAGAAAAGAAGCGAGTTCGTATTAATAAATCAAAAGATGAAAAAATAATGCGCATTGAACGTTTACCTAAATTTATACGGGAGCAAATGCCAGAGCTGCAGGAAGAACAAGTACAAAGTTATCGCTTTACTAATTCTATTTATGCAGTGTCTGAGGGTGTTCCATTAATATCAGACATTCATCCACTATTCCATATTGGTTTACAATTAATGAAGAAAGAATTGGAAGGTAGATCTTGGAAGCATTATATATTAAATGCAAACCTACCTGAAAAACTCCATATTGAGATATATGAAATTACTATCACCGATGGAACAGGAAAAGATATAGATAAACATTTTATTCATTTGGCTAAACGTGAATCTGGTGAAATAATTACATTGAATTCCAATTGGGTATTTATGAATGATTTCATAGATCATGACTTTACTGTTCAAGACCAAGGCCAAAATGAATGCGGAAGCGAGATACTAAAACAAGCTATTACAATTAGGCAAGAGGTATTGTCAAATAGAGAAAAGCAGTTAAATAAAATGCACTCTTTCTTAGAAAAATCATTTAACCAGCAATATCGGGATACTTTAGGGAAATTGGAAACGTATCAACAAGAAAATATCGATAATAGAAACAGTGCGCTAATCAATCAAATGAATGCTAAATTAATTGATTTAGATATGAAAAAGGAAGAAAGATTAGGTTTAATAAATCGCCAAAAGAATGTGTCTATGAAGCCACCTAGAAAAGTACTATCATTGGAAGTAAATCTAATTGGGGAGAGTATAAGAGTTATTGCCTCTGATTATTATGATGCTGTGGTCAATTATGAAAAAGAAAATGGTCGACTTAATGTAAAACAATACGATAA
The DNA here is from genome assembly GCF_900117315.1 of Bacillus massilinigeriensis. Lineage (GTDB taxonomy): Bacteria > Bacillota > Bacilli > Bacillales > Cytobacillaceae > Bacillus_BE > Bacillus_BE massilionigeriensis. The sequence goes on along the minus strand of NZ_LT630337.1, from coordinate 1,746,880 downwards.
TCTAGGACTAATTGACTTTTCGAGTGAAAGATTTAATGGGGAGGAACGGTATATAGTATTAACATCAGACCCTTTTTTCAAATTGAGTGATAGGGACTTAGAGGATTTACATGATGTTTTGGATAAGTTGAATATTTATGTAGTGAAAGAAGGGGAAGTGTTGAATGAATTTACTGTGAAAGCTCCTTAATGGTTGGGAGTGACACAAAATACAAGGGGAGTTAATATGTCAAATGTTAAGGCGCTAATTGTAGGAGTTAGTAATTATTATCTTTCTGGTGCTAATGATTTACCTTTTTGTATGAATGACATTACTATAATGGAGAATGCTTTACTTAATGGTTTGAAATTAGACTACTCCGATATAATAACGTGTGGGAACTTAGGTGAATTAACGAAAAATGACTTTGAAAAAGCTTTTTCAGAAATGGTCACGCGAGCAACAAATAAGGATGATACACTAATTTTTTATTTTTCAGGACATGGAACCACATTAAAGGATAACCAACACTATCTTGTTTTTAGTGATGGACTTTTAAGCACTCAAAAGATTATTAGAAACCTTAAAGATATTCCAATCAAGAGTAAGATCATTATTTTAGATTGTTGTCACTCAGGGAACTTTTCTATTGATGGAACGTCGTCTCTAAATATAGAAAAAACGGTCTCTGAGTTTCAAGGGGAAGGTTACGCAGTTTTAGCATCTAGTAAATCCGAAGAAGTCTCATTTGGACATCCAGATAAACCTACAAGTCTATTTACAAGCTTTTTATGTGATGCTCTTCAGGATAGACTATTAATAAGAGATGGAAAAGTATCATTAAATGATATACAAAGACTAGTATCGTTATATTTGGATGTATGGAATAAAAAAAGTACATATGGAAAACAACATCCAATTTTTAGAGCTAATATGGGTGGTACAATTTATTTTAAAGTACAAGAGTTTCAGCCATTCTATTCAAAAAATGTTTACCTTAAGTCTGATAAGTATATAATCTATAAAGTTAAACCACTTCATACTGGGCAAGCAAAGAGATACGCTACAGAAGTAATTTTAAAGGAGCCTTTTTCATTTGAAGAAATTAATAAAATTTATAATGAAATAATTAATGTGGTTAAGAATGTGGAGGTGTATAACAATAAGAAATCTAAAGACAAATGGACGGGCAAAATAGCAAATATTATTTGGGTTTACTTTGGTCGGGATGAAAATGATATGATAAGTAGTAATTTTATTTGTCATACTACTTGGGTGGATGACAAACAAGACAAAGCTTGGTGGTATAAAGTTAATAACAGAAATACTTTTATATTAGGTGGGACCCATTTTAATGTACATAGTTACTATGAGCATCTAAAGATTTTTAATCAGAATAATTTAGGAAACAAAAATGAGTTAATAATTAAGACTAAGGAACTTTTATCGCATTTAGTAACTTTGGCTGAGAATGTAATCAGTTTATTTAATGAGTACAAAAATGGTATACTAACCGAAGTTAAGCTTGTCAAACAAATGGCACCCTTTATTCAAGAAATAAATGAGTATTATATTAAAAGTCATGATCTAGATATACCACCAATTGATATCAAAGTTTGGAGTGAAGCATGTTCGATATTATTCGGAACAGTATTTGACTTCACACTATATTACAATAAGCATTACATGTCACAAAGAACTAGTGATAATAGAAAAGTATGTATGGAGATGGCTATAAAACAGTATTATGCTGATTTAGAAAGTGTCGGGAATTTAGAAGAACAGTTATTATAATTTATGTTAATTATAATGGGAAAGCTAGAAGAAAGATTTTCTCCCGTCCTCTCATGAATTTACACAAACAAATTATTTTACACAAATTTTACGCATCACTCTCACTAAACCTTTTAAACTCAATATCTATTAAGCTTTTTCGACCCCGACCACCGGTATCAATTAAAAACTAAAATCCGCTTCTTTCTGCGGTATAAAAAGGATTTGTGAGTTTGGTCTTTATGACTGAACACGCAATCCTTTTTGTTTTGGTCGTTTATTTTTATGATGTGCTCCATATCTTATTTTGAATTAAGGGAGTGTAGAGTAATATGATATTTTTACTATATCGGTTGAGGTGAACACTTTTATTAGTATCTTAAAATGAGTCTCCATTTATCATTAAATTTCTCAAATTGAATTACATGATTTTCCTTCTCGTAAATAAAAATATGTCCAGGTTTTGTCGGTTTCCCCATTAATTTCAATATCTCATCTTTTGAATAATTAAGATCAACTTCTATCATAGAAATTTCGTTCATTTCATCCTCATAGATATAAAAAGATTGATTTTTAATCGTATATCCATAGAATTGTTGGTCTTCCAGGTCACGATGTTTATTTGGTTTGCCCCATACTTTTTCAATATCGCTCATCTTCAAATCCCTATCCAGTTTTAAAGGTGTTCCTCTTAAAACTCCTTTGTCTAAGTCATTTATTGATTCCGGATCTAAATTAAATACGCTGTGCCTTTGAATATCTTTTACCGTATTTTTTTCTTTTGGTTCTTGCAAACTACAACCCGATATAAATAGTAGAACGACACTCAATGTTATGAATACATTTATTAATTTCACATTTCATCACCTATTTGTAAAATTGAAGAAAAAAGTTTAGTTGCCTTTATTTCTTATATTCATATTTTACATATTTTAATAAGAATTAGGGTAAATACATTCGTTTTCTGGCAATTTCGCATTATGGGATAATGTAATGTTTAACAAAGAAAACAGAGCACGAAACCTTATCAAGAAATCATGTTCTAGAGTCGTTGATTGTGGAATTAGCAACTATCCGTAGTAATTCCAATATATCCACGATACTTAGATAGGGATAATCTCGCAGTACGAGTTAACGGTCCATTTCCCATGGTTCTGTATGATGGAGATGAGTATAGAGTCTATGATTGTTTTTTTTGAGCAATCTGTAAAGGAATGTTTGGGCCTTTCTCTTCATAATTATCAAAAGGAAAAGTCAAAATCGACTCATTCTTTTTCCATCTATTCAACAATTTGCTATACTATTTAATTATGTTAATATCATAAAAATTAGAATTTTATAAAATAATATTTGATTCATAAACCATTTGGTGATATATATTGTTCATAGAACCTTTGAAAAGTTAATGAGAAAAAAATCAGAGGGGGGCTCAAGTGTAAGGTATTTGCCATTTGTATCTTCTGGGCTTGTGTAGTATTATTCGTGTTTCGAAGGATTTTTTTGTAATCACTCTTTCTATAAACTTTTAAATAATTTATAATTATTAAATAATAGTAGATATTTTAATCTATAAATAATTATAATAGACTATGAAATAGTCATAATTGAGACAGAAAAGATGTGTTCATTTGTTGCTTTTTGCTATTTAGGGGTCACCATAGCAGGAGTGTGTATATCTTTTTTGCCAATATGGGGGATGAGGAAGGTTATAATGAGCAACATACAGAAAAAAACAGACGTTATTTTGATTGGTGCCGGGGTCATGAGCGCGACTTTGGGATCAATACTGAAAGAGTTAGCGCCAGATTGGGAAATCAAAGTCTTTGAGAAACTCGAAAATGTTGGAGAGGAAAGCTCCAACGAATGGAATAATGCCGGAACGGGTCATTCTGCATTGTGCGAACTAAACTATACATCCGAAAAATCTGATGGATCTATAGATATTAGTAAAGCAATTAAAATTAATGAACAGTTTCAACTTTCAAGACAGTTTTGGTCCTATCTTGTAAACAGTAAACTGATCAGTGATCCACATGATTTTATTATGCCATTGCCTCATATGAGTTTCGTTGAAGGTGATGAAAATGTAGCTTTCTTGAAAAAACGTTTTGAAGCGCTAACAAAAAGTCCCCTATTTAAAGGGATGGAATATTCTGATGACCCTGAAAAACTGAAGGAATGGGTTCCGCTAATGATAGAAGGCCGTTTATCGAATGAACCGATTGCGGCAACAAAAATTGACTCTGGAACGGATGTCAATTTTGGCGCTTTAACCAGAATGTTGTTTGACCACTTAAAGAATAAAAATGTAGAGATTAATTACAAGCATAGTGTTGAGGATATTAAACGATCTAGTGATGGCTTATGGGAAGTGAAAGTTCATAATATCGATGAGGGTAAAATGGAGTACCATACGGCTAAATTTGTATTTATCGGTGGTGGGGGTGGAAGTCTACCTTTATTACAAAAAACCGGTATACCTGAGTCAAAACATATTGGAGGATTCCCAGTAAGCGGACTATTTATGGTATGTAACAATCCGGAGGTTGTCGAGCAGCATCATGCAAAAGTATACGGTAAAGCTAAGGTTGGTGCTCCACCAATGTCTGTTCCGCATCTTGATACAAGATATATCAACAATAAAAAAACATTATTGTTTGGACCATTTGCTGGTTTCTCACCAAAGTTCTTAAAAACAGGCTCAATGTTTGATTTAGTAGCTTCCGTCAAGCCAAATAACGTATTAACTATGTTGGCTGCAGGGGTAAAAGAGATGGCCTTGACAAAATACTTAATTCAACAAGTTCTGTTATCGAATGAAAAGCGCATGGAAGAACTACGGGAGTTTATTCCAACTGCCCAACTTGAAGACTGGGATATGGTAGTAGCTGGTCAACGTGTGCAGGTTATCAAAGATACAGAAGAGGGCGGAAAAGGAACACTCCAATTTGGTACGGAAGTCATTACTGCATCTGATGGTTCGATTGCTGCCCTACTAGGTGCTTCACCTGGTGCTTCCACGGCTGTTCACGTTATGCTCGAGGTCATTAAAAAATGCTTCCCGCAACACATGAAGGATTGGGAATTGAAAATAAAAGAAATGATTCCTTCTTATGGCGAGTCTCTTACGGAAAATCCAGAGCTTCTGGAAAAGGTTCATATTGATACAGCTAAAACACTAGGTCTATGTGAAAAAGAGGCAGTCCTCAGTTAACTTTTTGAATGAAAATTTCAGGCCACCTTTTGGCTATGGTGTAAATTAAAGATATCTTTATCACAATAGGCTCAGAGCAATTGCTCTGGGCTATTTATTTATGCAAGAATAAAAATATATCCTAAATCATGTTAGAGACCTTACTTATAGATATTCGGATAGCCTTTTATAAAGAAATTGCGCTCGTTGGCAAGGGGTTTTGACTTTATTTATAAGTTTTTTTATAATAATAATTATGAAAAAATGGTAGGAGGATTATTAAAAAATGACAAATGCCATGAGACTTCGTTTCCAACTTTGAATAATTAATTTCATATGTTCAAAGTCTCTGTTTGTGTATACGGAGTAAACAGGATAAATCTGTCATTTTTTAATAATCTTCATTTTTCATAAAAGCAGGGGCCTAATTCCCTTTACTCAAATCACTTGCAGTTGCTTGTGATTTTTTTAATTGAAAGGAAGAGACAAGATGACTAAAAAAACAAAAAGTGCAGAACTTCTTAGTGAGGTCATATCAATATTTAAGTGTCCATTCTGTGAGACGGCTATGCGGGTGGAGGATCTTAAGAGCCTCAAATGTGTGAATGATCATACATTCGATATCGCAAAACAGGGTTATATTAACATGATGACTCACCCTTCAAAGACTCATTATAATAAGGAATTGTTCGAAGCGAGACATAAAACTATCATAGATACACATTTATATACCCCTCTACATGAGGCAATTTTAAAGATAATAAAAGAGCATATGAATGATTCAATCTCCCCATTGATGATTGCAGATTTAGGATGTGGAGAAGGATCACATTTACAAAGGATAGTTGATAATGGTAAGGATTTGAATGTGACTGGGGTCGGCATTGATATCTCTAAGGAAGGAATTGTCGAAGCGGCAAAGAGATACGAGGATCCTATTTGGATTGTAGGTGATCTGGCTAAATCACCATTTGAAGCGGAAGTCTTTCATGTCATTCTTAACATATTGTCTCCTTCAAATTACAAGGAATTTAAAAGGATATTAGTTCAAGATGGGTTAATAATTAAGGTAGTTCCCCGTTCAAATTATTTGAAGGAGCTAAGAGAAAACTTTGTGAAAAGCTCTGAAAATAAGGTCTATAAAAATGATAAAATCGTTACTCTTTTTAAAAGTCATTTCCATTTACTAGACAACTTTAGTTTGAGTTACTCTCAAAAGCTTAATAAAGAGCAATTGATTAATTTAGTTAAGATGACACCACTTTCATGGTCCGCAGAAAAAGAAGATATTGAAACATTCCTTCATCGTGGAAACTCTGAAATTACCATTGATTTAGAGGTTTTAGTTGGAGTGAATAGAAAATGAATTAATCCAGCAAATAGTTTCGGTGGTGTTAAGCCGAGTAGGGATTAAGTAAAAAGTTTTTGCTGATCTTGCCTATTTTGAGGAATAATCTCCGCCTGCATTAATTAAATAAGATAGAAGCAGAAGCATGGAATTCTGCTTCTTTTTTTCAAGAACATTGGCAAGAAGGATTTTTCTTATCGTATCCTAGTGAAGGTACTGCTTTAGTAGTTCTGCATGTCTTCTACTGTCATCTATAATTTCATCAGCAATGCGCTTACTTTCTGGGTCTAAATCTCCTTTAATAAGCTCATCGGAATAGTGAACGCCAAATTTCATCATACCTTCTATCGCGTCTTCAATTATTTTCTCATTTTCTTTAGGTATCATGAATTTATGCATAAAACTATGTATGGATCCAGAAAAACCCTCATCGTCTGCGGGAATTCCTCCTAAATTTTGAATTCGTTCTGCTAGGATTTGTGCATTCCTTTTATGTTCCTTTTGCATTTGCTGAAAGGTTTTTTTTAGTTCCTCGTCATTTACTTCTGAAATATAGTGTTCAAGGGAGCGGATTCCCATGTAGCTCCCTCTTAATAAAGTGTTAAGCTCCTCGATTATAGTCTCATTTGTCATAAATCATACCTCCTTATTCTATTGTGATATTTGGCAGTTGGAATATGCATGAATATATAGATTCTTCTTCTGATTAATTTTGTTTGAAAATGGTTGGTGTTTTTATTAAAATATTAAATGTTGTTCAATAATTCGGAAATACATGTAAAACATAAAGTAGAATATTTAACAAAACAATAAAAATCTTTATTGAGGCGCAAATAAATGATAGTGAAAAAGTTTTCGAAATCAAATCGTTCATTAGCATCAAAGGAAAATTATAATAAACTAGAATTAATAGAAGGAGATATTCATGATTTCAAAGATGTATATGAACAAATGTCTAATGACTTTGCATCAGAGGAGCTAAAGGAATATCACCATCTAAAAAGCCTAATTTATAGTAAAAAATACAAGCTAATATTAGCAAAAGACCAAATGATTCATCGCATAGTAGGATATGCCTTTATCTATGAATTGGAATATTTAAATGCCATTTGGCTAGATTATATTGCCGTTGATAAAAGCTTCCAGAATCAAGGCTATGGAACACATTTTATTAAGAAAATTGCTCAATCAAAGGACAATTTATTAGGCATTTTTCAGGAAGTGGAAGTCCCAATTGAGGCTAAAGGAAGCATAAGGAAAAACCAATTAAGAAGAGTCAATTTTTATGAAAGGTTAGGGGCTCAAAGATTGAACTTTCCATATGAGTTTCCGACAAAACAAGGTGGATTTCCGATGGATCTTTATTTTCGCCCATCCACCAATGTACAAATACTATCTAAGAAAGAAATTCAAGAATCAATATCTGAGGTATTTAGAAATATACATTCGGATGTAAAAAATAGGGACCAAATATTAAAAGGATTTTTTGATTCTATTCAGGATGAACGATTTATTTTAGAAGAGTCATCATATATGTAACTCACAGGATATTTTCATAGAAATGAGGTCATCGTTATTAAGGAACAACTAATTAAATTAAAAAATTCTATCGGAATTCATGTTCGGTATCAAAAAGACAAGGAGAGTACGATTTTGCTCCTTCATTTTAGTGGAGGAACCTCACATATGTGGGATGGGATTATTCCGCTAATTGAAAACGAATATAATATTGTGGCTCCTGATTATCGTGGACATGGAAAATCAGATAAACCTATAACTGGTTATCATATTGACGATATGGCAAATGACATTTTCCTGCTTTTGCAAGAATTAGAGGTTCGACAATGTCATATCATTGGAAGCTCCTTAGGTGCTGAGGTTGGTTTAAGTTTGGCAGCAAATCATCCGGAAATGGTTCAATCCTTCGTTTGTGAGGGCGCGCTCTATAACGAATTTGGTGAATTTGGACAGTTTAAGGGGACAGACGAGGAAATAGAGAGGGAAAAGGAGAGCATTCGTCTTCAATTGGCTAGTAGGATATTGCCAAACCACCCAACAAAAGAAGCCATTTTTAATGAAATGAAAGATTCATTTATTAATCAGGGTCTATGGAATGAATATTTTGCATCATTCGTAGAAAGCTGTATAGAAAAGACAGATGAAGGTTCCTTTACCAGTCATTATAAGAATAATGTTAGAATAGAGTACATTACTAAATATTGGGATTTAAGGTTTGAAGATTACTATAAAAAAGTTCGCTGTCCAGTTTTATTTCTTCCAAGTGAAGAGGAATGGGGTCATTCGAATATTCGAGGAAGTTTGGAAGCCTTTGCATGCTTCTTAAAATTCCCATATGAAATTGTCCAAATGAAGGATTCGATTCATGCATACGTATGGATGCAGCAGCCAACGATTGCAGGAAGAGTAGCCTTAGATTTTATTAAAAAATATAGTTAATGTGGAAATTTTTAACAATGTCAGATCGATCCATTTATATTAATAATTAGAGAAGGGGTAGGCGGGAAGGCCAACCCCTATATTTGTTTGTAAGGATTACACTTTTAGATTCCTATCCTCAGAATAACGTCTTCCACTTATCCTATTCCCTTGATGATGGAATATTAAAATGATAAGCGGGAAGATGAGTATGCTAGAAATGAAGATCATGGCAATGGTGCTAGAAAGTGGAGTAATTTCTTTTTCTAAATGATGCATATATTTTTGAAAAAAGCTCTTTATTTCTTCATTTCCAAATACATTGCTAGCTGTAAGGAATTCTTTCTTATCAAGATCATAGTAATAGACATCCTTCTTCTTAAAGATAAAGAGAGAATCTCTTTTTTGTTCATATTCGATATACCCTGCAATAATATGTGATGTATACTCCTCAGTTTTCTCTTCATTTTCCTCTGTATCTGGGTCGTCTGCGGAAATCGTTTTAAAAACATTTCCTTGGATATCTACAGAATCCAGGATGACGGAGGAATTCTCATGATAATAATTAATTGTGTCCTTTAAAGAGTCTTCAAGTGCTTTGGCAAATTCACTTATTCCTTCATTATTATTTTCATTTGCATAGGCCTTTTTTTCATTTATCCATAAAAAACTAAACAACAAAGGGATTAGCAAAACACTAATACTAATTTTCTTCATATATGCTCCTAACCTTTCATTTTAATAAAATCTCTTTAGTAATTGATTCAATTCTTGTTTTGTAGCAAAAGGATCAAAGTATAACAGCTCGTAGTTTTTGTTCTTCCATACCCAGGTTAATTCCATTCCAATACTAGGAATGGGCTGAATGTAAACAGGCTGTTTAAATATTCGTAGGGTGCTTTCTAACTTTGGCTGAAAAACATTCTTATCTTCACTATCCATTTCAATAGCCTTTAATTGAAAATATTCTTTTCCATCCTTTAAGAATAGTACTTGAATTCCTTTTTTCGGAGAGATTAATTCCTTTGCTTTATATATTTTGATTTGATTATTAGGTTTCATTTTTAAATAGTCTAAAGAAGCAAATTTGTCATTGGAAATCATTCGTTCAAAATATTTTGGCTCATGTTGAAAAACAATGTGATCAAAGTCAGGTAAAAGTAAGATATCCTGAGAGATTCTTGGATTCTCCAAGAACTTCTTTAAACGAACCACAACATATTTATCCTCAATCTTATAGCTCTGCTTTAGAATGACCCATGTTTTTTGACTTATCCATAGGTGCTGTTCACCTAATATATGGTTTTCATCTCTCGGGATAGCAATAATATGATAAGCATCTTCCTTCCCAACCTTGCTTTCTCCTTTTAATCGAACCTTGTGTGTACTTCTTAATGATTCCAATCTTTGGATGACATCGTTTTTATAGGAAAATAATGAATCTGTTGGTTGCTTTGTAATGGGTTTTATTGTTGCACGAAGATTTCCCTTTTTATAAATAGTCATATACCTATTTGTCATGAGTATATAAAAGGTTCCTTCCTCTGAATCAATTAGTTCATATTTGGCAACCCCAGAAACCGTATCTTCCCATACCTTTAACAGCTGAATACCAACTAGCTTTCCTTTGTAATACGTACTCGTTTCAACCTCTTGATAGAAACTCGAATAAGATGGTTTTTCTCTTTGTTCTACCATATTTTCTAATATTAAATTTGGAGAGGCTTTTTGCAATGCTGCAGGATGACAACTACTGAGTAGAAAAAAGAGAAAAAAAGATAACATATATTTAATATGTCTCATCTATAATTGGCTCCTTTATACTAGAGTTGCATTCTGGGAGAAAACAGATGAACGTGTTCCCATCCCCTTTTGATGAAGTCATAATTATTTCTCCACCAAGCTTTTCGATAATCATTTTTGAAATAGAAAGACCTAATCCACTCCCTCTGTCTCCTTGATTTGTTTTTTTCGTTCTCGAAGGATCTCCCTGATAGAGTGGTTCAAACAATTTCTTTTGCTCTAATAGTGGAACGGCCTCACCTTCATTTTGAACCACTAGCCAAACTCCCAATGAATCCATTTCCATCGTATTCATCCATTCCTTAGCCTCTGAAAAAAGAAACTCTGGTGTCTTTCTATCGTTGGAAAAGGCACAGCACCAAATGGTTCCACCCTTTTTTGTATGATGAATAGCATTGATGATTAAATTATCAAAAAGCCTTAACAGTTGTTTTGTATTGACGAGATAGTTTCCATTTACATCAATATGTGTACTTAATTGAATTCCAGTAGAACTAGCTAACGTGTCATAATCGGATAAAACCATTTCAAAAAATTCCTGACCCTCAACTTCAACAGTCTCAAGGGAATAATGACTCGATTGTAGAAGATTATAAATAGTTAGATCATCAATTAATTGGTGAATATAATCGGTTTTAGTTAAAATCATATTCAATTTGTTATTTCGCAAATTTCTGTCAATTCCATCATCTAATAAACCTTCTGCAGATGTACGAATTGCTGTTAAAGGAGTTTTAATATCATGTGAAATAGATGCAATCATGTATTGCTTTTGTTCCTGCATGGTTAAAATAGCTGCTTCTTTTTCCTTAATCTCTGCTTGCATCTTCTCAAAATGAGTGATTAAATCACCTATTTCATCCTTTTTTCTTGGCACACTTACGTTTTCTTCACCTTTTGCAAATGCACTCATTGCATTCATTAAGAAACGTAAGGGGGTAAACAGCTTCTTTTTAAGTAGGTAAATAGCGAGTAAATACACGATGATAAAAAAAGCAATGTAAAGGGTAATAGCATAACTTTGTCTCTTCTCCACCCCTCTTAGCCAATCCACACGAAGAAAGGTAATTTCATAGAATCCGACTAATTTTTCATTAGAAAAAACTGGCCTTTTGTATTCAAAAGATTTATAGCTGGGCTTGAGCTCGTAAAGTCCTTGATACACTTCATCCTTCTTTTTCTTCATCTTAATTTCTGAATTGGGACCTGTAGAGAAAAGTATAAATCCATCATTGTCATACAAAGTAAATGTTGTTTGTTCCAATGTATAGCTATTTAATCGATCATATTCAAAATGTTTTCTTCCAGAATAAAGTTCAGGATTATTTAAGAGACGATCATATAAATCCAGTTTTTCTTGAACTTCCATGTAATCCAGCATTTCTTGTTTATTGTCATAGGATTGAACCATAGAAATCAGTAGGAAAAGGAATATAATAGGGAGAAGCATGACGATTAAATAAGAACACATGAGCCAGTATTTAATTTTCATATTGGTTCTCCGATAAATCGATATCCTGTACCCCATACTGTTTGAATAAACTTTGGTTGCTTTAATGAATCGCCGAGCTTTGTTCTAAGGCTTTTCATATGAACGGTGACAGTGTTATTCCCATCCAAATCATTTGCATCCCAAATATGCTCGTAAATTTCCTTTTTAGTAAAGGGGCGCCCAGGATTTTTAGCCAATAGATAAACGATTGAAAATTCCTTAGTTGTTAGAGCAACCTCGTTTCCATGAATCTTAATGATTCTTTTTTCAGAGAAAATGGTTAGCCCGCCTTTAAAGGAGAGTTTTTTTTCAGGAATGTCATCACTATGGTAACGATTAAACCGTCTTAAATGAGACTCTATTCTTGCTTCAAGCTCTCGTAAGCTAAAGGGCTTTGTCAAATAATCATCTGCACCTAATTTAAGACCTCGAACCTTATCATCCTCTTCACTCCGTGCACTGAGGATAAGTAAGGGGATATCGCTCTCCCAACGAATGTTTTGACATAGAGTAAACCCATCCATTTCAGGCAGCATCAAATCGATAATCGCAAGGCTGTAACTTCCATTTCGGAAATCATCCCAGCCCTCTAAACCAGTTGAAGCCCATGTAACTTGAAAATTTCTTTTTAGTAAATATTCGCGAATATTCAAGGCAATTTCTTGATCATCTTCGACAAGTAAAATTGAGTATTCCATTTGTTTCCTCTCCCCAAAAACATCATAGTCTATAAAAAACAAATAGATGGAAATTTAATAAAAACTTTATTTTTAGATAAATTCGAATAAATATATAGTTGGCTAAAGCATTTTATTTTCCTTTTAATATCTTGAAAATTCATCCCAATCTCTCAAAAAGAATGAAATTTATGGTCAATACAAACGTGTGTTAAAATAAACTATACATGGAGTAGTTGGGAATAAACGACCTTTTAAAAGGAGATGGTGGAGAAATGACATCCAATTCTTTGAATCGACCAAAATTAAAAATACCTAAAACAAAGAGTGAACAGGTTTGGGATATTATTGGATATATTTTTTATTTTGGGTCCATCATTCTTTTAATCTATGTATGGAGGATGTTACCTGAAGAAGTCCCAGCTCATTATAATGGATACGGAGAGGTAGACCGACTGGGTTCCAAATTTGAATTAATTATTTTGCCTGTAATAAGTGTAATCATATTGATTACCATGCAACTTTTAGAGAAAAATCCTCATGTCCATAATTATCCTGATAGATTGAATGAATCGAATGCCAGGGAGTTTTACATAAATAGCCGAAAGCAATTAAATCAATTAAAGAATATTTGTGTGATCATCTTTTCCATAATCTTGTTTGATTCGGTGATCGTTGCCTTAGGCTGGGGAGAGGGATTCAATCGGTGGATACTACCAATAATAATTGTTGGAACCATTCTTCCAATTGTCATTGGATTAATAAAACAGAGGAAAATAAAATAAAGCCAAAAGGTTGGGACTTTAGTTAGTCCCAACCTTTTGGCTACTTTGCAAAGTTTTCTGGCATAACAACGGCAATAACCTCTCCGCTAGCTACTTGTATGTCGCCGGCGTAAACAATTGTTTCTACTTTATATTTCTTTGGATGAATTTCGGAAACATTTCCAATTGCCTTTAATGGAAGATTGCTAGGTGTAGGCTTAATAAAATCGACTCTTAATGAACCAGTTACAAATCTTGGAGGCTCAGTTCCATCTCCAATTTCATGTCCATTTTTTCGATGCAAAAATAACGCTGCTGAACCTGTTCCATGACAATCAATTAAGGAAGCAATAGCTCCTCCATAAACAAATCCAGGAACAGCCATATGTTCAGGCTTTGGCTGGAAAAAAGTAACCGTTTTATCGCCATCCCAACCCGTTCGGAAATGATGTCCCCCTTCATTTAAACGACCACATCCATAACACCAAGCAACATCCTCTGGATAAATATCTTGAATCGCATGCAACACTTGCTCCATTCCCAATCCCCTTTCAAAACGATATTTCCTATATAATACCATAATAGGATTCTATTGGAGAGTATCTGCGGATTTTTTGATAGCAAATAGGTGGGCTTTGAGCAAGAAAAATACGTGTGCAAATACTAAATTATCGTATGTTTTCTTCAAAAATGTGAAATATATGGAAAAACAGTTTATATTTATAAACCAATCAAGTATAGTGGAAATTGGAATTAATAGTTATTCTTATGAAAAATTCATTACATGAAATAACGAATTCCAAAATAATGCAACGGAGGAATTACTATGAGATTAGAAGGAAAAGTAGCAATTGTTACAGGGGCAGCTTCTGGTATGGGAAAAGCTATTGCTGAGCTTTATGCCAAAGAAGGAGCAAAGGTTGTTGCTTCAGATTTGAATTTCGAAGGTGTTAAAGCTGTGGTTGAAGGGATAGAAGCAAATGGTGGGACTGCGATTGCAGTTGAGGCCAATGTGGCATCTGAAGAAAGTGTGAATGCTTTAGTAGATAAAACTGTTGAAGTTTATGGAACAGTGGATATATTAGTAAATAATGCTGGAATCATGGATGGAATGGAACCAATCGGGGAAATCAGCACAGAGAGATTTGATAGAGTTCTTGCAGTGAATACAAAGTCAATCATGCTTTCATCTCGTAAAGTTATGCCGCTCTTTTTAGAGAAAGGCTATGGCGTGATTGTAAATAATGTGTCAGTTGCAGGTATTCGTGGGGCACGTGGTGGAGCAGCTTATACTGCTTCCAAACATGCGGCTATCGGTCTTACTAAAAATACTGCCTTTATGTATGCTGATAAAGGAATTCGTGCGAATGCCATTGCTACTGGTGGCGTGGAAACCAATATTGGTTCAACGATGACCAATTTGAGTGAATACGGAATGGGTAGAACAGGCGTTGGTATGCAAACAAATCCACGTATGGGAAAACCAGAAGATATTGCAAGAGTTGCTCTGTTCCTTGCTTCTGATGAATCAAGCTTTGTTAATGGAGCTGTAATTGCTGCAGATTCTGGTTGGACAGCCTATTAATATAATTAAGTTCGACGATTCAAACTTAAGAAGAGCTTGGGATCTCCCAAGCTCTTCTTCCTACCATTCAATTAATCCATTACTAACCTCTAAAGGGATCATTTACTTTTTAATCTTCTTTAAATCTTTCATTGTTAAAGGAGTTTGAAGGTCCCCTACATAAACAAGGCCGTATCCTTTGGCAAAATAATAGCTTAGGATAGTTGATAAAGAATCATATTTGGTATCCACTCTTACAACATTTTTGAATTTTCCTGCTCCCGTTTCAACTGTCGTACCAATTTTCTTAATGGTAAAGGTCATGTCACCGGATTTCCATGTTTTCCCTTCTTTTAGGGGATAGGACAAAAACTTTCTTCCGTCTAAATATAGACCAGACTTGGTCTCTTTTTCTCTTTCAACGGTTACCCATTTGTTTGTATCCGACCAGACATTGTAGCCATCTTTATCTTTTTTTGTGAACTTCGTGGTGTAGTCAATATAATTACTTGGGTAGGAGAAGTACATCTGATAAGTATAGAGATATTTTGTGTTTCGTAGATAACTTCCTGTTGAACTGCTTTGACTTGATGCAAATTTTAAGGATTTGGTTGGAACATAAGCTTTCTTACTCTTGTATCTTATTTCCGACCATCCACTCTTGGTTTTTGCATAAACGGTTACTTTGGTGCCTTTTTTTAATGTCCCAACCGTCTTAGCTTTAGATGACGCCTTATCTTTCACTTTAACACTACTAGAAATAACACTCGCTGAATATTTCTTACTAGCTGCTTCTGCTTCGTTTGACAAGATTGGGGTGAAGACACTAAGGATGAGTGCAATGACTAAGACGATTTTTGTATAAAAAAGCTTCCTATTCAAACGAAACTCCCCCTCTCATAGTAAATTTATCCTAAGTAATGATAACATAATTTTCTGAAAATAAATAGGTGGCAGCTGGTTTTCAAGGGAAACATTCACGAAAAAGACACTTTCACTAAAATGGTATGGTGGTATAATAAATCCTGTTATTTTAAAAAACAGCGTCTCGAAGGCGAAATACACCAAAGAAGTGTCGTAAAGTGAGTAGTATTGAACTAAAATTAAAGACTAAAACAGTTTCATTAATGGACAAATATCTTACTGGGGATTCCATTAATTACAAGCAAATATTTTCGATTATTATTCCGATATTTGTTGATCAGGCTTTCTTAATATTAATGAGTTTATTAAACACAGCGATGATTAGTTCATCAGGGGTCGCCGCAGTGAGTGCGGTGAGTATGGTAGATTCATTGAATATTTTTTTGGTCAATGTATTTATTGCTGTTGCAACGGGTGGAACGGTTATTGTGGCACAATATCAGGGGAAACGGAATGCCCAAATGGTCTCAAAAACAGCAACCCAAGCAATTTCTGCAGTTACCATTTTTTCTTTGCTGATTAGTGTTTTCGTATTAAGTTTTCATGTGCCGGTGTTAAATCTGCTTTTCGGGAAAGTGGAAGTGGATGTATTTCAGAATGCGAAGTTATATTTAATTGGAAGTAGCCTTTCCTACCCATTAATAGCCATCTTTCAAGCTGTTACTGGGTCATTAAGGGGAGTAGGGGAGACGAAGCCTTGCCTGAATTTATCCCTAGTAATGAATTTAACCAATACCGTCTTGAATGTTATTTTCATAACGATGCTTGATATGGGAATCGTTGGTCTTGTCATTTCTACAATTGTAGCCAGATTATTAGGAGTTACAGCTTCAGTCATTTACATAAAAAAATATAATCGTACCATCCAATTTAAATTTAGAAATGCGCTTAAGTTTGATTTCTCCATTTTAAAGAAAATTATGTTTATCGGTCTTCCGTTTGCTGCCGAGCAGCTATTTTTCAATGGAGGGAAGCTATTAACTCAAACCTTTATTGTACAATTAGGTACTTTAGCATTAACGGCAAACGCAATTAGCAATTCCATTACATTATTATTTCAAATGGGGCCTAACGCATTAAGTATTTCTATATTAACGGTTGTTGGCCAGTGTATGGGGCGAAGAAATATCAAGGATGCAAGGAAATTTATTAAATCGTTTATAGGTTTTTCTTCCATCCTTTATGTCATCACCTCAGCCATTTTATTGCCGCTTTTTCCGATGATGATGAGATTATTTTCGGCTCCAGAAACCATAACCCATACAATATTTATCCTAGTACTCATCACGGCAATTGCCCAACCAATCCTATGGTCACCAGCCTTTTTATTGCCATCTGCGTTGCGGGCTGCTGGAGATTCAAACTTTACTTCAATCACATCCCTGTTATCCATGTGGTTGTTCCGGGTAGTAGCTGGATATGTTTTAGGTATTACCTTTGGATTTGGAATTACAGGCGTATGGATCGCTATGATTGGTGAATGGGCTGTTCGAGGATTCATCTTTGAATGGAGATTTAAGGGAAAGAAATGGTATGCCCATAAACTAGTTTAATAATATGAGATTACTATCTAAATGTGTAAATAGAAAAGCCAATTCGATTGAATTGGCTTTTGGTTTTATATTATTGTTTCATCATTTCGACGATTAATATGTGTGATGCATCATCCGCTTTTATATATATTTTCTCCTCAATAATTTCCAAAGCGTCTCTTGCCTCTAATTCAATAGAATTAATCGTAGTGTTTCCTTCGATTTGTACAAGGTAGGCCTGTCTACCATCTTTCACAGGGAATTCAATTTCTTTTCCCTGATCTAGCTCCAATGAGTAAATGTTGGCGTCTTGATTAATTTTTATTGGTGCATTTCCCTCCACACTTGATACTATATGCAACCACTGATTATGGCGGTCATCAAAGTTAAAAAGGTAATCCCCGTAATTAGGAGTGTGCCCGATTTTGTCCGGAAGAATCCAAATTTGTAAGAAGCGCAAGGTTTCATTTCCATGATTAAACTCACTATGAAAAACTCCTGTTCCTGCACTCATATATTGGACATGACCGCGGGTAATTGTGTTATTATTCCCCATACTATCCCCGTGGGTGAGCTGCCCATTGACTACATAAGAAATAATTTCCATGTTTTGATGTGGGTGCTTACTAAATCCAGTATGTGCCTCAACTAAATCGTCATTAATGACCCTTAAAACACCGAAGTTCATATTATCTGGATTATAGTATTCTGCAAAGGAAAAATGAAATTTACTTCTTAGCCAACCAAGATTGCTACTCCCCATATTTTTACTATCAATTTTTCTTAACATATTTTACCTCTCCTTTATTCGCAAAAAGAATCATTCTCTTATTATTAACTATCCCTGTTGTTCTAATTAATTTGAAAAGAAATATCTTGAATTCGAGATAATTATATATCGATTAATAAGAACGTGTCAATTTAATAACTTTACCAATACGTTAGGTTAGTCAATATGTCATAAAAATAAGACAAATACCATAAAGTAATAATAAATAAAAAGTGAATACAAATAGGCAATGGTGCCTTGTCTGCAGGTATTTTACTGTATACAGGGCACCTTTTGCTTTTTTAAAAGCAGGAGGAGGTGACTGGATGAATGTCAAACGGGTACAGGCTCTTGCATTAGCAAGCAGAATCATACCTAATGTGGATGCTGGTCTAAAGGAGAAGCTGAACCTATCCAATCAGATAAAAAGCCTTGCTTTAGTCACAAGTACGAGTGATGATGTCGGATACACTGCATTAGATGAAGCAAC
This sequence comes from Bacillus massilinigeriensis, assembly GCF_900117315.1. GTDB lineage: Bacteria > Bacillota > Bacilli > Bacillales > Cytobacillaceae > Bacillus_BE > Bacillus_BE massilionigeriensis. Next base: position 1,728,135 of record NZ_LT630337.1, on the reverse strand, counting down.
TAAAAATGCGGCAGTAGAGGTAGTTTATGCTAAATCATTTTATGCAGGTGCTGCACATTCCTCGGGCCCATTATCAGGTGAGTTTTTAGGAATTCTAGGTGGAGCCACTCCGTCAGAGGTAAAGAGTGGTTTAGAGGTTGCTGTAAGGATGATTAATGAGGGACCATCCTTTTACTCAGTAGATGAAAAAGGGGAACATGCTTATTATGCTCATACAATTTCTAGAACTGGAACCTATTTGTCGAAGATAGCTGGAATTAAAGCTGGGGAGCCGCTAGCGTATTTAATTGCTCCTCCCCTTGAGGCTGTGGTTGGACTGGATGCTGCATTAAAAGCAGCAGATGTTCGGCTATGTGTATTTTATGGACCTCCTACTGAAACCAACTTTGGAGGGGGACTTTTAACAGGAAGCCAATCTGCATGCTCCGCAGCGGCTGAGGCTTTTGCAGAAACTGTTAAGAAGATAGCGTCTTTTCCACATTATACATTTTAGAAAGAGCATCGATAGAATTGGAAAGATAATGAAAAAATCAACTCTATTCGACAAAGAGAGAAACTACTTGGAGACTTGAAAAATTTAAGTCGAGAGGGGGATACGGATGAACATGGATGCTGACCTGTTATCAATTCAAGAGGTTCGCGACAAACTGTCTCTTGCAAAGTTGGCTCAAAGCACGTTGGAGGAAATGACTCAATCAGAAATAGATGACATTGTCTGGAGTATGAGTAACTCGGCAGAGAAGGCAGCAGAGGAATTAGCCAGGATGGCCGTTCGAGAAACTGGATTTGGCAATATACAAGATAAGATTACTAAAAACCTTTTTGCCGCAAAGCAAGTGTATGAAGCAATAAAAGAATTAAAGACGGTCGGGATTATTCAAGAAGATGTGGAAAAAAGGATATGGGAGGTTGCAGAACCAGTAGGTGTTATTGCGGGAATTGTACCTTCTACGAATCCGACCTCCACCATCATCTTCAAGGCCTTAATCGCAATAAAGGCAAGAAATGCAATCGTGTTTAGTCCACATCCAAATGCGCAAAATTGTTCTTTTCATGCAGCCAAGATCATTCATTACGCGGCTGTTATGGCTGGAGCTCCTAAGGGAGTCATTCAATGCTTAGAGCATTCCTCACTTGAGGCATCAAAGGAATTAATGTCCCATTCTCAAACGGACCTCATTCTTGCAACTGGGGGTCCAGGGATGGTCAAGGCGGCCTATAGCTCAGGGAAGCCTGCATATGGAGTTGGACCGGGAAATGTACCTGTATATGTGCATAAAAGTGCTGATATTCAAGAAGCTGCTAGGAGAATCATAGAAAGCAAGGCATTCGACTTTGGCACGATTTGTGCATCTGAACAAGCAATCGTTGTAGATGAAGAGGTTAAATCAGAGCTTTTGAAAGAGCTGGAGCGGCATTATGCCTATATTCTTAATGCTAGTGAAAAAGAAAAGGTTGCAGGGATTATTTTAAAAAATAATAGCTTGAATCCTCAAATAGTAGGGAGGTCCCCTCAGAGGTTGGCAGAAATGGCTGGAATAGAAATTCCTAGAAACATCAAAATTCTTGTTGGAGAGGAAAAGGAAGTGGGAAAAAACATTCCCTTTTCACTAGAAAAGCTCTCACCAATATTAACTCTATATATCGTAAAGGATTGGCAAGAAGGCTGCAATATTTGTATGAAGCTTTTAGAGCTTGGAGGACTCGGACACACTCTGGGCATTCATGCAATGGATGAAGAAGTGATTCGTGCCTTTGCATTAAAGAAACCAGCATCAAGAATTATTGTCAATTCTGGAACGACCTTTGGAGCAATAGGCTCAACCACAGGTATTTTTCCTTCTTTAACATTGGGATGTGGAACATATGGGAATAACATCACTTCAGATAACATCGGTCCAGAACATCTCATGAATATTAAAAGGGTTGCCTTTGGGATTAGAGAAATGAAAAGAGATACAAGTAAGGAAATGAATAATCTCAGAGATGAAGAAGCAGTAGAGCAGCGGGTTAGCGAGGAGGAAATTAGAAAGATTGTCATAGATATTATTCAGCAATTAAAAGACTAAATCTAGGGGGTCAAAAAAATGGCAAGAGAAACTTCTGCATTAGGAATGATTGAAACAAAAGGCTTAGTTGGTGCGGTTGAGGCGGCAGACTCTATGGTAAAAGCAGCAGATGTCCGTTTAGTTGGAAAGGTGCAGGTCGGAGGAGGTCTTGTTACGGTCATGGTTCGTGGGGATGTTGGTGCGGTTAAGGCCGCAACAGATGCGGGGGCAGCGGCGGCAGCTAATGTTGGAGAACTTGTTTCTGTCCATGTGATTCCACGCCCACACTCCGATATAGAGCTGATTCTTCCAAAATTGGATGCAGAGTAGATGGTACTTATTACCGAAAAGAGCTTACGTCAATTATATTTGAAACAAAAGCTGCCCAAAGAGTATCCCTTGAAGGATGGAGATCGACTGACCCCTTCGGCAAGAGATTTCTTATTAGAACACAAAATTCGAATCACCCACATTCCCAAAGGATTGGAGGAGAAGAATCATTCCTCTATATTGATTCCAGTGGGAGTCTCCAATCGCCATGTTCATTTAAGTGTAGAGCATTTTCAAGTTCTCTTCGGAGACACAGCTGATTTAACCGAAGAACGCCATCTCTCACAGCCTGGACAGTTTGCGGCAAGAGAGGCAGTGACGATTGTAGGTTCAAAGGGTGTACTTCAAAATGTACGTATTTTAGGACCATTTCGAGAGCAAACCCAGGTTGAGGTATCAAGAACGGACGGCTTTAAGCTTGGAATTCATCCCCCCATCCGGCTTTCCGGGTCGATTGATGGAACTCCAGGTATCACGATTGTGGGTCCAAAAGGGTGTGTGACCATCGACAAGGGGTTAATCGTTGCAAAAAATCATGTCCATATGTCACTTAAGGAGGCAAAGGAGCTTGACGTTCAGAACGGCGATTCTATAATACTTCTCTCTGAAGAAAGGTCAATCATCTTTTATGATGTCATTGCTAGAGTAAAAGAATCATATGTATTAGATTTTCATCTTGATCAGGATGAAGCCAATGCCGCTCAATTAACAACTAGAGATAAGGTGAGAATGATTGGGAAAAATCATCGCTTATTTTCAACTTTTGTAGGGGTTGAACGTCATGGATAACGAAAAGCTTCATAGCTTGGTGGAAAGAATTACACGAGAACTGGTGACTAATTTGGGAAAGGAGGATAGAAAAAAAGTACTATACATCTTTTGTGACAGTTCTGCTCACGAACCTTATTCAGATCAATTTATTGAATTGGCTAAGCATTCAATCGATTACGACCTGTTGTTTCTTGATGGAGAAACCTCCGCTTGGTTAGGAATAAACGAGATACAATCCACAGGCGCAAGGCAAATGATTGCTGCTGATGAATATGCCAAGGCTCCTATCGAACTACCAAAGGATTATGATGCCATTATCATCCCAGAAATTGATATAGATAATGCAGCAAGAATCTGTCACGGGCTTAAAGGTACTGTTAAAGCTGAGATTGCCTTTTCTGCACTTGTTATGAATAAACCAGTCATTATCGGTGAGGATTCACCTGGAATTAAGCGCTCTGATCGAAGAACCCTTCAGACAATTGAATTGCCATTATCTTTAACAAGAAGGTTTGAGAGATATCTTTTAGAGCTTAAGGATATGGGATTTCACTTATGCAAGCAAGCCCACCTTTACAAAAATATAATAAGTCTACTTCTTCAAATGGAAGAAAATTGTGATGGAGATACATTTGTATTTAATGACAAAGTACTTACCACCGATTGGCTTTCAAAAAATGGATTAAAACGAAATACTCTGGTTGTAAGTAAAAATACGATTATTTCTCCAATGGCAATGGACTTTATAAAGGATAAAAAGATGAAGCTCGTGATTGAAGGGAGATCCATCCTATGATTCTCGGAAAGGTGATTGGAAGTATATGGGCTACACACAAGGAAGTTGGGATGAGCCACCTCAAGCTATTAATGATTGAACCTATTAACATGAGGGATGAAGTCGTCGGACAGCCAATTATTGCAGCTGATCGGATTGGAGCTGGCCAAGGAGAAGTCGTAATTATCTCACGTGGAAGTCCTGCAAGAACCATTTTTGATAAAAATACTCCTGTTGATGCAGTTGTAGTTGGAATTGTGGATTCACTTGAGGTTCGAGATGAGTTTGATTAGCCATGAAGTTTAATTTTGCAAAGGGTGTTGAATAATTTGAATGAGAAAAAGCAGCGTGTTATACAAGAATACGTTCCTGGGAAACAGCTGACGTTAGCACATATTATTGCGAATCCCGATGAAGCATTATATTCAAGGCTTGGAATAAATGAGGCAGGGGCAATTGGAATACTAACCTTAACTCCAACAGAAACGGCCATCATTGCAGCGGACATCGCAACGAAGGCTGCAGATGTGGAAATAGGCTATTTAGACCGCTTTACTGGCTCTTTAGTTATTTGTGGCACTGTTTCCAATGTGGAGATGGCCATTCATTCGATTAATCACTATTTAAGTAGCCATCTTAAATTTGAACCAGCAGAGGTTACTAGATCATGAGGAAGCGAAAAGTGATGCTGATTGGCTCCGTTGGGTCCGGAAAGTCGACCTTGACGAAAGCCCTGCTTAATCAATCCTCGCAGGTTACGAAGACTCAAAGCTTACATTATGTAGATTGGATTATTGATACACCTGGTGAATACAGCGAAAATCCAATGTATTACCGTTCTTTAATGGCCACTTCCTTAGAGGCAAAAGTATTGCTCGTCATTCAAGATGCGACCAAATCCCATCAATCACTACCACCAAATTTTTCACAAGGTTTTCCTTTAACCCCCATAGGAGTCATTACCAAAATGGATCACGCTGATGCAAATATAGCATTGGCTACAAAACTATTGAAACAGGTTGTTCCAAATAGCAGGATTTTTCAAGTGTCAGCCATTACAAATGAAGGGATTGCAGAATTAAGAGAGGCTGTTTTACAGCATCTTGGATAATAGAAGAATTACTTGAACAAATGTAATTTAAGAAGATTAATCATTTTAACCATCTGCTTACAGTATCCTTTGTCCCTCAGTAGTGAATATTGCAGGGAAATTCCGAATAACATTGTACAAAACTTGGCCATTCGGAAAGGGGAAAAAAATGAGCGAAGTGGGATTATTCATGCCCTCCTTATTAGAGGAGGATGTCCGAATCATTCAAGGTGTTTCAAGGCAACTACAATTATGGGCAAATGTTTCTCAAGCTGATGTATTTATTGATTGCTTTACCCCTATGAAGGATACTGCAATCGTAGTTGCTGAAGCTCATCCGGAAAACGGGAAATCGTTATACAAGCGTCCAGTAATCGGGGAAATTGCGTTAAAGGAAAATGAGCCTGGCGTATTTTTCTGTCTGCAAACAGGAGAACCCGTCTACGGTTCACGTGGAATTTCTCAAGAACAAGTCAGTATCCAGCAAAATATTACCCCTATCAAAAATAGTAAAAATGAGACGATTGCTGCATTAATAATGGAGCGAGATATTACGGAAATGGTCGAGCAGGAAAAACATGTAGAAATGCTAATAGAAACTACCGAGCAGCTAGGGGAGACTTTATTCCAGCAGGCAATGAAAGAAAATACACTGCCCTCTCTTATCCATGAAGGATTAATTATATTCAATGATTGCGGGCTGATTACTTTTGCTAATGAACGGGCACATGCCATCTTGGAGGAATTTGGGGAAGCACAAAAACTGGTTGGAACCAATGTTCAGAGGCTTTGCTTTGGGCGCTTTTCGATGATGGAGCTCGAAAGGCATGGTGGTGTTTTATCAGAGGATTTTCAGCAGGGTAAGCTTTATGTTCAAATCAAAGTAGTCTGCATTCACAGAGGCAAGAAAATAGTTGGCGGAATTCTTCTTTTAAGGGATTTGACAGAAATGAAGCAAAAGGATCGTGAAATCATGATTAAGTCTGCCGTTATCAAGGAAATTCATCACCGTGTAAAGAACAATCTCCAAACCATTGCAAGCCTTCTTCGATTGCAAATGAGGAGGTCACAATCTGCTGAAGTAGAGCGCATTTTTCGTGAGAGCATTAATCGGATTATGAGCATCTCAATTATTCACGAGGTGTTATCTCAGGATGGGTTGGATGAAGTGGACTGTAAAGAAATATTCGAATTCATGACAAAGGGAATTGTTCATTCGATGAGATTTCAGGAACAAATCATTCGAGTAAATGTACATGGTGACTCTTTGTTCTTAAATCCTCGGAATGCAAGTACTCTTGCATTGGTTGTAAATGAGCTGGTCCAAAACGCGATGAATCATGCCTTTCAGGAGAAATCCCATGGAAAGATACGAATTCATATTAAAAGAAATAAAGATGAGGTAACCATTCTCGTAGCTGATAATGGAGTTGGATTTCAATATGAACCCCAGAAGAGAGGAAATTTAGGTCTGGAAATATGTCACACCTTAGTCCAAGAGGATCTAAATGGTACCATTCAATTTTTCAATACAGGAAAGGGAATGAAAGTAAGAATAGCATTTCCAATTCCAGAAGGGGAGCTGGAGCATGATGAATTATAGAATCATGATTGTTGATGATGATCCAATTATCCGGATGGATTTACGAGAAATGCTAAAGGAAGAAGGCTGTGAAATTGTTAAGGAATGTAGAAATGGAGAGGAAGCAGTAGAGCAATGCATAAAGTTAAACCCTGATTTAGTCCTAATGGATATCAAAATGCCTGTGTTAAATGGATTAAAAGCGTCAAAAATCATTCAAGAAAAATGCAACACGGCCATTCTCCTATTAACCGCCTATAGTCAGCGTGAGCTCATCGAAAAAGCAAAGGATTCAGGTGTAACAGCTTACCTTGTAAAACCAGTAACAGAAGCTGATTTATTTCCAGCAATTGAGATGGCTATGAATCAAAAGAGAAAATTTGATTCCTTAACAGAGGATATTCGTTCCTTGAAGAAAAAAATGGAGGAGAGGAGGATTATAGAAAAAGCAAAGGGGAAGGTCATGGCAAAAAAGAAGCTATCTGAAGAAGAAGCCTATCAATGGCTAAGAGAACAGAGCATGAAGAAAAGAATTTCTCTAAAGTCATTATCAGAGCAAATATTAAAAAAACAATCTAATACTTAAAGGGGGTGATTCCTTTTTCAAAACCAAATACTGTGATCAAAAGTGTTGGAATCGATATTGGCACAAGCACAACTAAACTAATCATTAGTCACTTAACGATAGGCAGGGTATCAAGTCATTTTGCTCTACCACATTTCGATATTGTGGATCGGAAAATTGCCTATATGAGCGAGATTATCTCTACCCCGCTTATTGATGAAAACGAAATTGACCTGGGTTTATTAGTATCCTGGCTTGAAAAAGAATACCAGATGGCAGGGTTCACATTTTCGGATATTGGATCGGGTGCTGTAATCATCACTGGGGAAACAGCCATAAAAAAGAATGCAGATGCCCTCGTCCATTATTTGGCTGAACGCTCAGGGGACTTTGTTGTTGCCATTGCAGGAGCAAGCTTAGAGGGGGTTCTAGCTGGGCGTGGTTCAGGAGCCTCGGAGTATTCCAAGAAAACGAAGGGAATTGTGGCAAACATCGATATTGGTGGAGGAACGGCAAATGTTGCCCTTTTTAAACAAGGAGGGGTACTTGAGACAATCACCTTTCATATTGGAGGAAAATTGATTCAACTTAATCGAATTGGTGAGGTTTTATCCGTGTCCCCTCCACTAGAAAAATGGTTGCTTAAAAATAATTTCAAGATTCAACAAGGGCAGACCATCACATTTTTCTTTCTAAAAGAGATTGTTTCAACGCTTTGCTGTGAATTACTTGATGTCTTATCAGGAAAAAAATCCATAACAGATTTGGAACCCATAATCCACAGTACTTCCTGTTCTGAAATTCCTAAAATTGATTATTTAATGATATCTGGTGGCATTGGAAGTCTTCAGCATGAACGGCCACCAACTTCTTTAGAAGAGGTCACAGCTTATAACGATATTGGACCAATCCTTGCTTCAGAGCTAACAAAGGCCTTAAACAATTATCCTTTTCAACAGGTTGAGGCTTTGCAAACCTCAAGGGCAACGGTCATCGGAGCAGGGATGCAAACGACAAAAATTAGTGGTTCAACAATTTCTATCCAATCAAGAATTTTGCCATTACGAAATATTCCTGTGGTAAAAATAATTTTATCGGATTTGGATTTTAAAAGAAGTGTCGAAAATGCTATTCAAATCGGTAGGGAATTATTTCAACACAATGACCAATTACCCTTTGCTTTTGGTATAAGCGGTTTAAACTACCTATCTTACTTAGAATTGAAGGAATTAGCTTCCAATCTGAGAGAACAGTATGAAAAGTATGTTCCAACCTCCAATATTCTCGTGATTATTTGTGAGAATGACATGGCAAAGGCGTTGGGACAGCTGCTCAGGTTGGAAAGCAAAGGTGACTTTGTGGTGATTTGTATTGATCAAGTAATGATTGAACATGGTGATTACATTGATATTGGTGAACCACTCAATGATTCTATGGTCCCTGTGGTGGTTAAGACATTGGCTTTTTCTTAATAGTGATAAGGTGTAGTTTAAGCCAGGGAGGTGAGGAAGTTGAAGTCAAAAATTTCATTGCTTAATAAAACATATCAGTTTAATAGCTTAAGAGAGATTCTGGCAAAGGCGAATGAAGAAAAATCTGGGGACCAATTGGCTGGGATTGCAGCAGAGGACGCACAGGAGAGATTAGCTGCGAGGCATCTTTTATCAGAATTAACTCTTAGTGATATTCGTAATAACCCAGTACTCCCACCTGAGGGGGACGAGGTTTCAAGGGTGATAGAGGAAGCAATCAATGAAAAAATCTATCAATCAATCGCTAATTGGACCATTAGTGAGCTTCGGGAATATTTATTATCTGAAAACACAACGAATATTGAAATAAGCAGAATTAGGAGAGGTTTAACAAGTGAAATGGTTGCAGCTGTTACCAAAATTATGTCCAATATGGACCTAATTCAAGCTGCTTCAAAAATAGAAGTCGTTACCCAATGTAATTATCCAATAGGGTTTAAAGGGACCCTTGCCGGAAGAGCCCAACCGAACCATCCCACCGACAATATACAAGGAATTAGAGCCTCCCTTTATGAAGCATTAAGCTATGGTATTGGGGATGCAGTGGTTGGAATCAACCCGGTAATCGATACGATCGAAAGTGTAAAACAAATCCTTGAAATGACAAAGGAAGAAATCGATCGATTTAGTATTCCTACACAAAACTGTGTCCTTGCCCATGTAACTACTCAAATGCGGGCAATCAAAAATGGGGCACCATCTGACCTTTTGTTTCAAAGCTTGGCAGGAACAGAGGAAGGAAATAAGGCATTTGGAATTAGCGTTGACCTCCTAAATGAAGCAAATGATTTGATTCAGAAGGAAAGTACCTCACAGGGCCCTAATCTCTGGTACTTCGAAACTGGTCAGGGCTCTGAGCTTTCATCTGATGCACACCATAAGATTGACCAGGTTACATTAGAATCGAGATGCTATGGCTTAGCGAGAAAATATAAACCATTTATTGTGAATACTGTGGTTGGATTTATTGGACCAGAGTATTTGTACAATAGTAAGCAAGTCATCCGTGCCGGTTTAGAGGACCATTTCATGGGAAAATTGCAGGGACTTCCAATGGGGGTAGACGTTTGTTATACCAACCATATGAATGCAGACCAAAACGATATGGAAAACCTAGCTATCCTGCTTGGCTCGGCAGGGGTGAATTTTCTTATTGGTGTACCAATGGCTGATGATTGTATGTTGAACTATCAATCTACCAGCTTTCATGATATTGCATCAGTCAGACGCGTTCTTAGTTTACGTCCGGCACCATTTTTCGAAAAATGGCTTGAGAAAATGGGATTAATGGAGAATGGGATTCTAACCGAGCGTGCAGGAGACCCAACGATTTTTATATAGAAAGGGGGAGTGAATGTAATTGAAGGAAAGGGAAATTGAGGTCATTATTCAAAAAGTAATGGAGCAATTAAAAAAGGAACTAAAAACTAGACCAGTGGAAGAAGTGAAGACAGCTAACATCAATATTGAGTCACGAGAAATGACATTCTCAGAAAAATATTGGAAGACAACAGTCCCTTCCCCAGCATATAAGGAGGGAATAAGCGATTTAGTTTCTTCAACCCCGGCACGAATTGGCGTATGGAGAACTGGAACACGACCTTTAACGAAAACGATGTTAAAGCTGCAATTTGATCATGCCGCAGCCATTGATGCCGTAGGCGGTGAGGTATTTGAAAAGTCCTTAGAGGAATTTGACTTATTTACGGTTGAAACCTGTTATCAAAATAAGGAGACCTATTTAAAAAGGCCTGATAAGGGGCGAGTGTTGACAGAGGAAGCGGAAAATATCATAAAGAAACGGTGCCAAATGAGGCCACAAATTCAAATTGTCGTTTCAGACGGTCTAAGTGCCAGTGCTGTAGAAACAAACCTAAAGGATGTTTATCCAGCATTGCTAGATTCATTGGCAGTAAATGATCTTTCATGGGGGACTCCTTTTTTTGTAAAAGGAGGGCGGGTAGCTTGTATGGATCATATTGGGGAAATCCTGCAGCCAGAAGCGCTCGTTCTATTAATTGGTGAACGTCCAGGTCTTGTTTCAGCCAGTTCGATGAGTGCCTATATGTGCTACCGACCAAGAAAGGGGATGATTGAATCAGAACGAACCGTTATATCTAATATCCATCCACAAGGGACACCGCCTGTAGAGGCAGGGGCACATATTGGATCAGTTCTTCGAAAAATGATTGACCAAAAAACAAGTGGGGTAAAGCTCGAATTATAGGGGAATCGCGGATATCTTGTGATAATCGCGGATATATTGGAAAAATCGCGGATAAATCAAAATAATCGCGGATATATTGGAATTTCCGCGGATATATCGAAATAATCGCGGATAAATCAATAAGAAAACATAAATTCCCGCGGAGATTTCAAAAATCCCCCAAAAGATGAATCATTTTTACCCCAAATATTAGATTTAACCAAAACTAAAAAAAAGGTGGGATAAGAAAGTGGAGGTTTTCATTGGGTTTGGTTTAGTGCTTTTCACTCTTATTGTAGGAACCGCCATTGGTGTAAATGCGAACAAAAATGTAAGAGCATTTAAAGAAGAAGATCACGAAATCTTCGTTGGAAATCATACGAAAGAATAACAGCAAGGGGGAGAGATAAGATGAAATCAAAAGATCAACAAATGCTAGAGGATAGAAAACAGCTCAATCGCTATGGTTATGCTCAGGAGCTACTCCGTGATATGGGAGGTTTTTCAAACTTTGCGATCTCATTTTCGATTATTTCCATTTTAACTGGTGCTGTTTCTCTCTATGGACATGGGTTACTATATGGTGGGCCTGGGATGATGGGCTTTGGCTGGACGATTGTTGCCTTTTTTGTACTACTTGTTGCAGCCTCACTCGCTGAACTTGCCTCTGCCATTCCAACTGCAGGGGCATTGTATCACTGGGCAGCAGCCTTAAAAGGAACACGAATAGGCTGGTATACTGCCTGGATTAATTTGATTGGTCAAATTGGAATCGTGGCAGGAATTGATTACTCTTGTGCCTTATTTGCAGATCCACTCCTATCAACTATCTTCTCCTATACCTCTACTGATACGACCACTTTAATTGTATTTGGCGTTATTCTCCTATTACATGGAATCCTTAATCATGTTGGAATCAGAATTGTTGCTAAACTAAATGACTTTTCTGCCTGGTATCATATGATTGTGGTAGCTGTCTTAGTTGTCACTTTAGCGTTTTTTACAAAAAATGGGCTTCAACCGATTGATTATTTATTCAAAATCGGAGAGACTTATTCTGACAAACCTTATTTTCTAGCCTTTTTAATCGGTTTATTGCAGGCGCAATGGACGTTTACAGGGTATGATGCTTCTGCACACACAATCGAAGAAACTGTACATCCAAGGGTTCGTGCACCATGGGGTATTTTCAATTCAGTAGCTTTCTCCTTCGTATTTGGATTTATCATGCTCTCATTTGTAACCTTGTCCATCCATGATGCGAATGGTGCGGTTAATTCAGATAATGCCTTTATTTACGTTATCAGTCAGGCATTGGGTGGAACGTTCGGTAATGTCGTTCTATGGCTTGTTACCTTTGCGATGTTTTTCTGTGGATTATCTTCCATTACATCGTTTTCCCGTATGATGTATGCTTTTTCAAGGGATAAGGGGATGCCATTTAGCAGTCAATGGGCAGAAATCAGCCGTAAATATCGTACTCCTGCAAAAGCGATTTGGCTTGCGGTAATTTTATCTTTTGTCTTGGCTTTAATTGATTATATTACCAAGCTTGTCAATCCTGATGCTGGTTACTCCACCATTGCCTTTTTGACGGCAGTTAGTGTAGTCGGATTATATGTAGCATATGGTATCCCTATTTTTCTCAAGCTCACAGCGGAATCAAAAGGAATCTTCCTACCAAAGCATTATGGGCCTTGGAGCCTGGGGAAATGGAGTAAGCCAATCAATGTGATTAGTCTCATTTGGATTGTGTTTATTTGTATTATGATGGTTGTTCCACCAAATCAAATGGCCGCTTATGCGCTTGCGGGGATGTTCGTCATATTGCTCATCATGGATTTTGGATATTATAAAAATAATTTCAAGGGTCCACAAGCTGCTCTTGAAAAATCAGTCGAGGAAATTAAGCGTTTGGAGGAAGAATTTGATAAAGGGAAATTGAGTTAGAAAATGCTGAGGCTGACATTTTTATTAGATGTCAGCCTTTAATATTTTAGCATCGCTAAGTAATTAGATAATATGTTACCGATAATAACAAAAGTATTGAAAATTTAGCGACATATAGCCGTTTTTTCCTTTAAGAAAGCACCATACCTATATAACCATGCTGGTATGTGGAAATAACCACAAAAAAAACAGTATAATAATACTTATTGAAAGCATCTTTGGTCATTTGAATTCAATAATGTTAAAAATCATGCCTAAACCTACTTAAATAAAGGAGGCATCGTATTATCATGAGTTTACAGCAAATAAAATCAGAAATTGAAACCCTTGATTCAAGGTGGTACAAACTTCTGATTATATGTGGGTTAAAACCTTACCAGGATAAGGATATGGCTAATCAGCTAGATATTCCCTTTATAAATATTAATCTGAAACTGAGCGAAAAACTGAAAGATATCTCCAAAGCAAAATATGCTCTAAAGGTACCAGAAATCCTTCAAAGTATATTAGAACAATATGAAGAGAGCTATTATTGGTTGGGGGATATTGAAATTTTATTCGATAAACAGTTACAACAAAACCCGGTTCGTTTACTAGAGAACCTTGGAAAAAGGTATTCAATCATAGTAACTTGGCCAGGACAATATGCTAACGGGCAATTAACCTATGCAACACCAGAGCACCCAGAATTTTTTTCGTGTCATGAAACAGATGGGAAAATTTTAGAACTGTAGAGGAGGAAAACGGATGTTGCGTTACAATGATTTAATTCAATTTGAACCAGTAGAAACGGTCGTACAACTAAGAGATGCGGATGATTTAGAACGAGCCTTTCATTTACTCGATACATATGTCATTTCAGAGGGAATGGCTGAAAAGCTAGATGAATTTATTCTTGAGCAAATCCAATTTAATCGGACAGTCGATAATAAGGGCCTTTTAATTGTCGGGAATTATGGAACAGGTAAATCTCACTTAATGAGTGTAATTTCAACGATTGCTGAACAACCAGGTTCAAGCAAGTATCTGAAAAACAAACGCGTTGCAGAAAAAGCAAAGGAAATTGAAGGGAAATTTAAAGTAATTCGCACGGAAATCGGCGCAGTTGAAATGAGCTTACGGGATATTATATGTAAAGTCTTACAGGATGGGCTTGAAAAAATAGGGATTGATTATACCTTTCCAGCCGCTTCTGAAGTGACGAACAACAAGGATATGCTCTATGAAATGATGGATTTATTTGATGAAGAATATCCTGAATCAGGGTTATTGTTAGTTGTAGATGAGCTTCTTGATTACCTACGCAGTCGTAAGGAGCAAGAATTGACACTTGACTTAGGCTTTTTACGTGAAGTAGGGGAGGTTTGTGGAAAATCACGGTTCCGGATTATTGCCGGAATCCAGGAAATGCTTTTCGATAATCCTAAGTTTCAATTTGTGGCAGAATCCCTTCGCAGGGTAAAGGAACGCTTTCAGGAGGTTCGAATTGTACGTGAAGATATAGCTTTTGTTGTATCCGAACGATTATTAAAAAAGGATGAGAAGCAAAAAGCTCTTATTAGAGAACACCTGGCAAAATTCACTCCATTGTATCATCGTCTCGGAGAAGATATCGATACCTATGTGGATCTTTATCCAATTCATCCAGCATACTTAGAAACCTTTGAAAAGGTGAACATTGCCGAAAAACGCGTGGTTTTGCAAACCATTAGCCGGGAGATTCGTAATCTTTTAACTGAAAGTGTTCCTGAGGATTCGACAGGAATGATTTCATTTGATCGTTATTGGCAATACATAGAGGCGGATTCATCCTTAAGAAGTAATCCAAACGTGAAGGAAGTCATGGGTAAGGTAGCAACCTTAAAGGATCGCGTTCAAAGTGGATTAAAACGTCCAGCCTATAAACAACCTGCAATTCGTATCGTAAATGCCTTAGCCGTCTACCGACTAGCAACGGATGACATTAATGCTCCAGTAGGCTTAACCTCAGAAGAACTGAGGGATAAGTTGTTTTTAAATGTCGGAATGCTTCTTGATATGGATGACGATGCAGCGGACTTTTTGAAAACAACAATCGAGGCTGTATTAAAAGAAATTTTAACAGCTGTAAGTTTTCAATACATATCGACTAATCAAGAAAACGGCCAATATTATTTGGATGTAAAAAAGGATATCGCCGTCGATGATTTAATTGAAAAGCGTGGAGATGATTTAGTTGAGCATCAATTAGATCGGTACTATTTTGAAATTTTAAAGCAAGCGACAGAGGTCATAAATACTCCTGAATACGTTGGAGGATATAAGATTTGGCTTCATGAAATCCCTTGGAATGATCGAAGAGTAAAAAGACAAGGATATTTATTCTTTGGAGCACCAAATGAGCGCTCAACCGCTCAGCCAGAACGTGATTTCTATATATACATGCTCCAGCCATTTGAAGAACCGAAATTCAAGGATGAACAAAAGGCAGATGAAGTCTTTTTTCGCTTAAAGAAAACGGATAACACCTTTATTCGACTATTAAGGCTGTATGGCGGTGCCCGTGAAATGAGTAATGACGCTGCAGCAACAACGAAAAGACTATACAACGATAAGGCAGATAATTACCGAAAAAGCTTAGTTGGCTGGTTAAAAGAGCATTTTGTCGACGCCTTTGAAATTAAATATCGTGGAAAAACCGGGTCTGTATTTGAATTTGGTATGTTCTTACCAGCGAATGAAACATTGATAAACATTATTGACTCTGTTTCAGAAGGATTATTGAGTCAGTGGTTTGAAGAAAAATATGAATGGTATCCATCCTTCAGGAAACTAGACCGTTCCTACTTAACAAAGGATAACCTCAATACGTATATCAATGATGCTCTATCCTATCTAAACGGAAAGAAAACAAATGCAGGTTTGGCTATTTTAGATGGTCTTGTGCTGCTTGATTCGCAAACGGGCAAATTGAATGTTCGAGGATCAGGCTTTGCAAGATGGGTGATTGAAAAATTAGAAGCGGAAGGTCATGGTCAAGTTTTGAATCAAGATAAGCTTATCGAGACCATTCGAACCGTTCAAGGTACAGAGGATTTACGCTTGACAAAAGAGTTTAAAATGGAGCCAGAATTACTTGTCGTCATCCTTGCAGCTCTCATTCAATCCGGTGAAGTCGTTGTATCAATAGAAAATAAAATATATGAATCAATGAATTTCGACGAATTTATTAAGCTTCCGATAAAATCTTTGACATACTTTAGCTATATTAAAAAGCCAAGTGGCCTACCTATTCCAGTTATTCATGCCATAGTGGATCTTTTCGATATTGGAAAAGGAAATATACATGACCAAAGCTGGCTTGATTTTGCGATTAGCCAAATGATAAGCCAATCTCGTCAATGGATTGAAAGAACGGTCACCATGATCAATGATATTCGATACAAGTTTCAAATATGGGATGGGCCTCTTTTTTCTACCGAAGAAAAGAATGACTTTATTAATAAGCTTGAGAGTTTGAAAACCTTCTTAGAGAGTTTACAGGTATATAATACTCGTGCCAAAATGACCAATCTAAAGTATTCGGTTTCGGATATTGAAACTCAAGAACGACATATAGAGGTCCTTAAAGGTCTAGAATCCTTGCAGCAAAGGATTAATGAGTACACAAAAGTAGCCGATTATTTATCCAAAGCTAAATTAGTCATGAGTTCAAGTAAGGAATGGCTAGAAAAGGTAGATAGTAGACTTGATCGGTTGGCAATAGCCTTAAAAAATCATGAGGATTGTTCGAATGAAATACAGAGTCTAGAACAGTTAAAGGAAGCTTATATTCAAGAATATTTGCATTCACATCAAAAAGCTAGACTGAACGCGACAGATGAAAATAGAAAGAATACTTTGTTGAACGATCATCGTTATAGGGCATTAGTGGATTTATCTTCCAAAATCGAGCTATTACCAAAACAATCCTTAGAGGATTGGAAAAGAAATATTCAATCCCTAAAGAGCTGTTATCAATTGACGAGAGTGCATTTGCAGCATTCGCCAATTTGTCCGCACTGTAAATACAATCCGCGGGAGGAAATGGTACCTCAGCAGCATCAGCTTGAATCCTTAGAGGATCAATTAGGAGAAATGCTGCATACTTGGACAGAAACATTGCTAACAAATCTAGACGAAACTTCGATTCAAGAGAGTATTGCTTTGTTATCAGTAGGACAACAGCAGCTAATTCAAGATTTTATAGCAAAAAGGAGCTTTGATTTACCAATCGATAGTCAATTGCTTGTTACTATCAATGACCTTTTAAAAGGTATTCATAAAGAGTTAATCGATATGGAACAACTCTTTCAAATGATGGGGAATGGAAACCCTGTAACAGTGGATGAAGTACGGAGAAACTTTGATATGTTCATGAATGCAATTGTCGGGAAATCTTCTTCCAACCGAATCCGAATTATGGTGAAGAAGTAAATAGGAGGAGACAGCCTTGAAGGATCAAGAACAATTATCCCTCTTAAGCGGGTATTCTCAAACAGACAACGGACCTGTTGTCTGTTTGGGCATGAAGTTTAAAAACCATGAAGAGCGAAGAGAATATTTTCGTAATGAATTAAGAAACAAACTGCCTGAACTAAGAAATTTAGAAGGATTTCCAATTGGGGAGGATAAAGACATCATCGCCTTATCGGATCCCCCCTACTATACGGCTTGCCCAAACCCTTGGATGAATGATTTCATTAAAGAGTCTGAACGAGATAAAGTAGATATCTTTGGAAGGGATTCCTCAGAAGAGTATCAGCGTGAACCCTTTGCCTCAGATGTAAGTGAAGGAAAAAATGATCCTATTTATTACGCGCATAGTTACCATACAAAAGTTCCCCACAAGGCGATTATGAGATATATGCTCCATTACACAAGTCCAGGAGATATCGTGTTAGACGGGTTTTCAGGGACAGGCATGACTGGGGTTGCCTCCCAATTATGTGGGGATAAAAAGGCGATTACAGAATTAGGACTTTCCGTTGATGAAAATAATCGAATCTATGATCAAAACCAGCAATTAATTTCTCAGGTAGGAAGCAGAAAAGCAATCCTTAATGACTTATCTACTAATGCAAGCTTTATCAGTAAAAATTATAATTTAAACATGAAAAACTTCGATATTGTTGAAAACGAAATGAAGAGAATCATGGATGAGGTTTTTGCTGAATTAAAAAAGTACTATGAAACAGACCATATAGACGATAATGCGCCAAATACAATGGGAACCATCAACTATATTATTTGGAGTGATGTATTTCTCTGCTCAAATTGTCAATCAGAGCTTGTATTTTATGATGTTGCCGTTGATGAAAATAACGGGAAGGTAATGGACCATTTTGCCTGCCCGCATTGCAAGGTCAATTTATCCAAAAGAAATCTGGACCGTGTTTATGAAAGTACCTTTGATAGTAAAGTCAATAAGGTGGTTAACCTTGCCAAACAAGTACCCGTACTAATAAATTATACGATTAATAAGAAAAGGTTTAATAAAAAGCCTGACAAAAGAGATTTAGGCCTTATTGAAGAATTAAACAATAGGCAGTCATCCTATTGGTATCCGACTAACTTAATTCCAAATGGCTATAATACGGCACAGCCAATTAGAAGTCATGGGTTTACGAATGTACATCACTTTTATACGAAGCGGAATCTAATTACATTAGCTGCTTTTTTTGAGAAAATTAATCACTCAAAGCTTTATGCAGAGCTATTGTTTATCCTGTCATCGATTCATATTCACATTAATAAAATGAGGAGATATCAGCCTGTTAAGCCTGGTGGTACACCTGGATTACCTGGGACGTTATTTGTTTCTTCGCTAAATGTTGAGTTATCAATATTCGATGTTTTACCAAGGAAGCTTAGAGATATTAAGAAGGCCTCTTACAATTGCGATTATCTCACGATGATCAGCTGCGGTACTGCTACTTCCTTACCATTGGATGAACAAAGCATTGATTATATTTTCACAGATCCTCCATTTGGTAGTAATTTAATGTACTCAGAGCTTAATTTTGTATGGGAGTCATGGCTGAAGGTCCTAACCAACAATCAGCCTGAAGCGATTGTGAATAATGTGCAAGAAAAGGAATTACAGGACTATCAGCAATTAATGGAAAGGGCTTTTAAAGAATATTACCGAGTTTTAAAACCGGGTCGCTGGATGACAGTGGAGTTCAGTAATTCCCAAGCCAGTGTTTGGAATTCCATTCAAGAAGCGATTCAAAAGGCTGGATTTGTCATTGCTAATGTATCAGCTTTAGATAAGAAGTTCGGAAGCTTTAAGGCAGTTACAACAACAACAGCTGTCAAACAGGATTTAGTTATTTCAGCTTATAAACCAAGACAAGAAGATATTGAAAAAATGAAAAAAGAACAGAATACACAGGATTCAGCATGGACCTTTGTAAATCAACACTTAGAGCAGCTTCCAGTGTTCCTTGGAATCAAAGGAGAGGCTCAAATAATCACAGAGCGAACACCAAGAATTTTATTTGACCGGATGATTGCTTATCATGTACAGAATGGCTTAGCTGTTCCTATTTCATCTGCTGATTTCCAAGCGGGAGTGGCTCAACGCTTTCCTATGCGCGATGGAATGGCTTTCTTAGAAAATCAAGTAGCAGAGTACGATAGGAAGAGAACCCTTGTGAAGGAATTTACCCAAATGAGCTTGTTTGTCTCTGATGAAAGCAGTGCCATTGAGTGGATCCGCCAGCAGCTACTTAAAAAGCCACAGACTCGTCAGGATATCCACCCACAATATATGAAAGAAATCCAGCATATTGCAAAACATGAGATGCTACCTGAACTTGATGATCTCTTGCAGCAAAACTTTTTGCGTTATGATGGGGAAGGGAACGTTCCAGATCAAATCCTCTCTTATTTAAGACGATCCTATAAAGAATTAAGAGGATTAGAGCCAAGTGATCCGACTTTAATGAATAAAGCCATGGGTCGCTGGTATGTTCCAGATCCAAAAAAATTAGCTGACCTTGAAAAGCTTCGGGAAAAATCACTGTTAAGAGAGTTTGATGGGTATTTAGAGGATCTTGAGAAAAACAAAAAGAAGCTCAAACAATTCCGAACGGAAGCCATCCGTGCTGGTTTCAAGAAGGCGTGGAGTGATAAAGAATTTGATAAGATTGTAAAAGTAGGTGAGCGGTTACCTGAAAGTATTATTCAGGAGGATGATAAATTGCTTATGTATTTTGATAATGCTCAAATTCGATTAGGATTGTAAGGTGCTTGTATGTAATATGCATCGTTTAGAGGTGCCTGACACCATTAGGAGGAAATAAACTTGAAAGATCAGGAACAGCTATCCTTTCAAAGCGAATACACTCAAAAAAGCAGTGGTCCAGTCATCTGCTTAGGGATGACTTTTACTACTGAAGAGGAAAGAAGAGAATATTTTCGTCAGGAATTAAGAAACAAACTTCCTGAATTGAAGTCATTTGAAGGTTTTCCTATTGGGGAGGATGAGGATATTATCGCCTTATCAGATCCTCCTTACTATACTGCTTGTCCCAATCCCTGGATTAATGAGTTTATTCAGGAATGGGAAAGGGAAAAAGTGGATAGGGATGAAGGCGATGGTCAAGGGGATTACCATCGTGAACCATTTGTAGGGGATGTTTCTGAAGGGAAAAATGACCCGATTTATAATGTCCATACGTATCACACAAAAGTACCTTATAAGGCGATTATGAGGTATATCCTGCATTATACAAATCCAGGGGATATTGTGTTTGACGGTTTTTCCGGCACAGGAATGACAGGTGTAGCAGGATATATGTGTAATGATGATAAATCCATCCAATCACTTCAATTTAGAATAGATGACAATCATGTAATTAGCCCAATAGACAAGGAAAAATCCTTTTATCATGAGATGCATAAGGGAAAAAGAAATGTCATTATGAATGATTTATCAACTGCAGCCACCTTCATTTCATATAATTACAATACCCCAGTTGATATTGAGAAATATCAACAAATAACCAAGGATGTATTTAATAATGTGAAAAACGAGTTTGGATTTCTATTTCAAACAATTTCTGTTGAAGATGAGAAAGTTGAGAGGGCTCTAACGGATGAACTTCAACCTATTAGTTCCTTGTCTCAACTAAAGGAGTTTTTTGAAAGAAACTCTGAGTTTATGAGTGAAATAAACTACGTTGTTCATAGTGATGTATTTGTATGTCCTGAATGTACCAATGAGGTTATCTATTATGATTCAGCAGTGGACTATGCTCAAAAAACAGTGCTAAAGGATTTTGATTGTCCAAGCTGTGGCGTTAAGATTCAAAAAAGAAAAGCAGAAAAAGCCTGGGCTACAAGGTTTGATCCGTATTTAAACCAGACGGTTAACCAGGCCAAACAAGTACCCGTAAAAATAAATTATTCATGTAATGGAAAACGATATGATAAGAGACCAGGTATTTTTGATATGAAGCTTCTAGATGTAATCAATAATTTAGTAAGTGAATATAAGGTACCAACTAATCCTTTACCAGAAGGATATAATACAAGACAACCGATGGAATCCCATGGTTTAACGAATGTCCACCATTTTTATACGAATCGAAATTTATTGATCACATCTGCATTTTGGCATAGGCTTCCTAATAAAATGAAGTGGTTAGTGACCTCTTTTCTTTCACGAAATCTTACGAAAATGAATCGCTTTGTGATTAATAAGCATAACCCGAACGGAAGAATTAATGGTCCACTCTCTGGAACCTTATACATTCCTAGCCTTGTTGTGGAACAATCCGCTTTTCAATTATATTTAGATAAAATTTTAAATGTTGGCTGGGGTACAGAAGGGAATATTGTTCAAACAGGTAGTACGACTCAATTAAATATTCAATCAAATTCGATTGACTACATTTTCCTTGATCCACCTTTTGGGGCGAATATCATGTATTCCGAAGTGAATTTTATCTGGGAGTCATGGTTAAATGTATTGACGAATAATAAAAATGAAGCGATACAAAATTCAATACAAGAAAAGGGGATAACAGAGTATCGAAATTTAATGTCTCAATGCTTTAAGGAGGCTTACAGAATATTAAAGCCTGGAAAATGGATGACGGTTGAATTTTCGAATACACAAGCAAGTGTATGGAATGCAATTCAAACGGCCCTACAAGAGGCGAAATTTGTTGTTGCCAATGTATCAGTACTTGATAAAAAGCACGGTGGAATCAAAGCGATGACAAATCCAACGAGCGTGAAACAGGATTTAGTTATTTCTGCCTATAAGCCGACAGAAATAATCACCATTAGTGAAAAAATAATCGAAAATCCAGAGGAATTCCTCTGGTCATTTATTGAGAATCATCTTGACTTCTTACCTGTCTTTATTGGGCGCAATGGAGAGGGTGCTTTTATTGCCGAAAGAGATCCTAGAATTCTTTACGACAGAACAATTGCCTATTTTGTCACAAATGGCATCAACATCCCTCTATCTTCTGGAGAATTTCAAGCAAAAATCATTCAAAAATATCCAATAAGAGATGGAATGGTTTTTCTTAATAAACAAGTAGCAGAGTATGATAAAAAGCGTACCTTAGTAAAAGAATTTGTGCAGATGAATCTCTTTGTGTCAGATGAGACGAGCGCCATTGAATGGATTCGCCAGCAATTAATAAAAAAACCGCAGACCCGTCAGGACATTCAACCATTATTTATGAAAGAGATTCAACATATTGCAAAACATGAAATGCTCCCAGAATTGGACGATTTATTGCAGCAAAACTTTTTAATTTACGATGGAGAAGAGCCTGTACCAAATCAAATTATGACCTATTTAAAGAGAACTTATAAAGATATAAGAGGGCTTGAATCCAATCATCCTTCATTAATAGAAAAGGCAATAAATCGTTGGTATGTACCGGATCCAAATAAGCAAGCAGATCTGGAGAAACTCCGTGAAAGATCTCTATTACGTGAATTCGATGGCTATTTAGAGGAGCTTGAAAATAATAAAAAAGATTTAAAACAATTTCGTACAGAAGCGATTCGTGCTGGCTTTAAAAAGGCTTGGAGTAACAAAGAGTTTGACAAAATCGTCAAATTAGGGGAACGCTTACCTGAAGCTGTCATTCAAGAGGATGAAAAATTGTTAATGTATTATGATAATGCTCAAATTCGTCTTGGCTTTTAATAATATTTCACGTTGCCTGATTTCGTTATGGAGTCAGGCTTTTTATCCCGCCTTTACGGGCAGTAAGACCCCCACTTCAAGACTTAGAGAATTCGAAGAAGGTAAGAGGGGGTCAACTGCCCGTAAACGCCCGATCGGTTCAACTAACCATCAGTGGGGGATGAAGTCGACTAGAACCGCCACGTCATGTGGCAACGACACCAGTACATTCTGTTCGTAGAAAAACCCCCACAGATGGAAGTTTCACTTTATCTCATTGATGTATAATACATGTATAGAATCTGAAAAAATTCTTTTTTTAATTTAGGGTGAACATAATGACAAATTGGAGAGCAGAGGTAACAAAGCTATTTGATTATCAACAGGATTCTTTTTTTCTAGTAAACGATTCCGATTATCTGTTAAACNGTACATTCTGTTCGTAGAAAAACCCCCACAGATGGAAGTTTCACTTTATCTCATTGATGTATAATACATGTATAGAATCTGAAAAAATTCTTTTTTTAATTTAGGGTGAACATAATGACAAATTGGAGAGCAGAGGTAACAAAGCTATTTGATTATCAACAGGATTCTTTTTTTCTAGTAAACGATTCCGATTATCTGTTAAACGATGAAGAAATATTAAAGTTTTTTGATCAACATGGCTTTCAAGTTATTCGCTTTGAAGATAGCATTTCCTTTCGATATTATTACGAATCCCAGTATCGTTATCTATTAGAAAATAATGAAGTGAAAATCATCTTGTATTCTAATGAGAGTGATTCAGATATATTTCCATATGATTTTCTGTCAAAGGGTCAATCCATCTATTTAAGCATAAATCAGATATTCCCAAGATTTTCACCAACAATCATAAAACAGCTTGATAAGGAAGATTTAGATGTATTATATTCCGTTCAAAATCAGTTTCAGGGAACAACCTCTGATAAGGACACGACGGAATTTATTCTTAAATCTGTCTTTAAGATTGCCCACGAATTAATTGACTCCAATGTAGATTTGTATAAGTTACTTTTTACTATGCATTATGGAAAAAAAGATATACCTTTATCGTTTAGAGAATACTTAATTAATCAATTATTGAATAAACCGGGTTTGACAGGAATGGTCTTTGCTGATTTAATTCGTTCCACTCAATACTTTTATCAGCATATTGATAAGGAGTGGGAGCGATTTGTTAAGGAATTAGAGTCTAATAATGAAAATATCCCGATTGAGGAGACACAAATTTATAAAAGTCACCCATTTGCAAATTCGGATATTCGCCGCTTAATGAATGATCTATTTATAGAAGGGGTTCTTCATAAAATAAAGGTTGGCAAGAATATTGATTATCCTTCATGGATGAAATTTGGAATAGAATATGATAAAGGTGAATTTTCAAAAGAAGTTATTGAATCATTACAAAATAGAATTTTAGAACGGTTGCAAAAGGTTTCTCGCTATAAGGATTGGATAGCAATTATGGATAACCTCGGGGAATACAAATCCCTTGCATTGCAAACCAAACAGGATAATTATTTAAAGGATGCAAGCCAGCTTTCACAAACAGTCAATGAGAAATTTGAGCATTGGATGATTAATAATTATCATTCTTTAGCTAGTTTACCACCTTTTCCTAAACCAAAGATGGTCCACCAGATCGTCCATAATCTAGCTTCTTCAGGAAGAGATGATCAACTCGACAAGATTGCTTTAATTGTAATGGATGGAATGAGCTTCACTCAATGGAAGGTAATAAAACAATATCTCTCACGTAGTGGGCTTCATTTCGAGGAAAATGGAGTTTTTGCTTGGGTGCCCACCTTAACTTCGATTTCCAGGCAGTCGATTTTTTCTGGACAAATTCCAGTTATGTTTTCTGATTTTATTCGTACAACTGTAAAGGAGGAAAACCATTGGAAGTTATTTTGGGGGGATCACGGCTATTTAAAGCAATATGTTCAATATCAAAAAGGATTAGGGAAAGAGAATTATCGCAAAGAACAAATTTCTGCCTTTAAACGACCAAATATTAGGATATATGGAGCAGTCGTCGATGTGATTGATGGATTTGTTCATGGGGCATCCCAAGGTGAGAAAAGTATAATGGCAGAGTTGGAAATTTGGTTGAAAACGAATTATCTACAATACTTATTAAGTGATTTATTGAAAGCAAAATATACCGTATATATGACCTCAGATCATGGCAACACAGAGAGTGTAGGAATTGGACGAATTTCGGAGGGTGTTTTGGTCAATCAAAAAGGGGAGAGGGTACGAGTTTATACAGATAAGAGAATTTACGAGGATTCAGCTAAAGAAATTGATTCCATTTCGTGGAGTCGTGTGGGATTGCCTGAGGATTACCATGTCCTGCTTGCGAAATATGGACAAGCTTTTGTTAACCAAAATGAGCGAATTGTTAGTCATGGTGGAATCAGCATGGAGGAAGTAATCGTGCCATTTATTAAGGTAACCTAAAGGTGTTGAGGAGGATGAATATGGTAAAACCTGTTGGCTTTGATCAAAAGGTGATGCTTCACCATCTGGATTGTGCGGCAAATGAAACTAGAAAGCTGACAAGAAAGGAAATGTATGAAGCTCTAGATTTCTATTTAAGGGATGACATAAAAGGGGCAAAATCCAGAAAAAATGCAATTACGATGTTAATGAAAATTTGGTACCTCATACAGGATGATCAAATGGAACTTCGAAACCGTGTGTTAAAAGAATTTCCAGAATACAGTCGTGAGGAGCGATTATTACTTCATTGGGGGATGACCCTACTTGCCTACCCATTCTTTAAAGATGTTGTCCTGGAGATGGGAAAACTGTTCAGACTACAGGATGAGGTACCGAGTATGGTAGTTGGAAAAAAAATTAAGGAGCTATATGGGGATCGCCGCCGAGTAGAAGTAGCGACAAGTGCTGTTCTTATGAGTATTCGGCAATGGGGAGCAGTGGAGATGCTAAAGAATCGCTCATATCAGCTTCCAAGAAAGGTTCAAATTACAAACCCTGATTTGATTCCTTTTATTGCTGAAATAGTGTTGAGAACGTCTGAAGTCCATGCTATACCGTTGGAGCTCATACATAATCATCCCTTATTCTTTCCATTTGGATTTGACGTGAGTGCAACAGCTCTAAAAAACAGCCCCGCTCTTAGAGTCGATCGTCAAGGGGTAGAAATGCTGACCGTAGAACTCTCTTCATAAGTAATGGTGCCTGGGTGGGTGACAGGCACCATCCATAATATGGGAATTTTATCCTTGGTTATTTGTTTCCTTCCAAACCTTAAATTTTTCCAGGTCGCCGGATATTTGTTTGATGGCGAAGCCTATTACTGCTGCATCATCAAGTAATCCTAAACCGGCGATAAAGTCAGGAACGAGGTCTACGGGAGAAACAAAGTAGATGATGGTTGCTATAATCATGATAATTGAACCTTTGGGAATTTCCTTGTACTCACCCTTTATCCAGGCTCGGAATATTTCAAATAGGAGCTGAAGCTTTTCCCACACCTCGCCTAATGCTGATTTTTTATCCTTTGCCTTTCCCATTGCTTTTTTTAGTAGGTCATCTGCTTTTTCTTTGTCATCCATGTACTCCTTTGCCTTTGACTCGTATTTTTTGTAGCCTTGTTCAAAATTCTCCTTATCCTTCATTTCATAAGCCCCCTCAAATATTAGTTATTACATAAATAGATAATATCATTCCTTTTTGAAAAGCAATAAATTTTGTTTCTTATATATTGATTGTTACTATAATATTAAAACCTAAAAACAATTTTTAGAAAGGATATGTGCAAATGGTAAATATTCAAATACCAGTGTCAGTTTTAAATCTTGTCCCTATTCGAGAAGGGGAGGGCACCTCTGAAGCAATTGATGCGATGGTTGAATTAGCACAAGCTACGGAAAAAATGGGCTATAAGAGATATTGGATTGCAGAGCATCATAATACAAAAACACTTGTGAGCTCTGCAACATCCATTTTGATTAAACATACTTTAGAGCATACAGAGCATATTCGAGTTGGGTCAGGTGGGGTGATGCTGCCAAACCATGCCCCACTAGTCGTTGCTGAACAATTTGGAACGATGGAAACAATCTATCCCAATCGATTAGATTTAGGACTGGGGCGTGCTCCTGGCACAGATATGATGACAGCTAGTGCACTTAGAAGGTCTAAACATGAAACCGTTTATACATTTCCAGAGGATGTAGAAACCCTACTAACCTATTTTGGGCCAGAGGACCAACAGGGGTATGTGAAAGCCCATCCAGGAGTGGGTACTAATATTCCAATTTATATTCTTGGGTCTTCAACTGACTCTGCCTATTTAGCAGCAAAATTAGGCTTGCCGTATGTTTTTGCTTCACATTTTGCTCCAACGCATATGGAGGAAGCCATTGCGATATATCGTGCACGTTTTCAGCCTTCCAAATATCTAAGTTCACCCTACATGATGGTATGTTTAAATGTTATTGCAGCTGAAAGTAATGAAGAGGCAGAATTCGAATCGACAACCATGCAGCAATTTTTCCTAAATGTTGTTCGTGGAACACAAACCAAGCTTCAGGCTCCTGTTGAGAATATGGATCTTATCTGGACTCCAGCAGAAAAGGGAATGGCTTCTTCAATGACTAGAATGATCTTTATGGGAGATAAAGAATCCATTCGGAACCAATTAATCAGCTTTCAGGAGAAATATCATGTGGATGAGATTATGGCTGTTTCTTATATTTTTGACAAGGCTAAACAAAGACGGTCATTTGAGATATTAAAAGAAGTGGTGGAGGGGAGATAAAAGGGATCCTCTGTCTATCCCTCCCTCCAAGGGGAATTTGTTTACCTAATTGGGAAGATTATTATAAAATATATAAGAACCATTTTATTCCTTAATTAGGAATATTTTTCTTTCTTTGGTTTGAATAATTTTCATAGAAATGAGGGTAAATTGATGATTATTAAGAGATTAACTGAATGCTCGATTGACACAATGGTTGAAGCATGGAATAAGGGGTTTGAGGGTTACTTTGTTCCAATGAATATGACTCCTGATACCTTTTTGAACCGACTTGTTTCAGAAGGATTGTCCCCCGAATTATCATTAGTTGCATTTGCAAAAGAAGAACCTGTTGGTATAGTATTAAATGGCTTTCGAACGGTAAATGGAAAAAAGACTGCATGGAATGGCGGGACGGGGGTCTCTCCGAATTTCCGCGGGAAGGGAGTCTCAAAACTTCTAATGGAGGAAAATCTAAGACTCTATGAAAATGAAAATGTCGAGATAGCCACTCTTGAGGCAATTAAGGAGAATGAAAGGGCCATTCGACTTTATCAAAAAAATCATTACAAAATTAGCGATGAATTGTTGTTCTTAAATGGAAATATTCAACTTGAGCCTGCGGATTCAGATGTGATCAAGTCCGTGTCTGTTCGGCCAGAGCTCCTTCCTCATTATTCTTTCTATAAAGAGGATGCCCCATGGCAATGTCAATGGCAAAGTTTATCTAAGGGTGAAGCAAAGATCTTTTACGGTAATAATAATTTACCAGTAGGATACGCTTTATATCGAAGAGTTTGGAATATGGATGGACAGTTAAATCAGGTATTATTATATCAATTAGAAATTCTTGAGGAATCCCATCTAGATTACTTACCATTCATTTTTTCGCAGATTTCCGATGGGGAAGTGGTCGATTTCCGAACGATTAACTTCTCATCAATAAACCCAGTGACGAAATATTTGCTTGAAAATGGATTTAAGATTAGTACTGAACAGGTCCAGATGATTAGAATAATGTAATAATAATAAATTCATTCTCACCATTATGGCAAATATCGTTTATATTGATTGATGAACTAAATACATAACACATTTATATTGGCTTGGTTCATTGGATTTTATCCATTGAGACCAAGCCAATTACTATTTTATTAGATTTGATACAAGGCTCGACAATTTCATATAAATCCAAATCCATCTAACCCTAGGAACACCCCCCTTATATTGCATTTTTTACCTGAGAATATGTGAATAGTTTGTATACATTTAAAATCTCTCCTTTAAGTCGTTCGGTCATTCTTATATAATCAAAAGGATGTCTTCTATTATGAGAATAAAATTTCATCAAGGAGATGGGTTCGGCTTCAATTTCAAAAAATATAAGCTTGGAAACTGTTGAAACTTAAAATCGAGGAGGATAATACATAAATGTATTTAATGGACTATCATCATCACACAAATTATTCCCATGATTCTAATGCCATAATGGAGGATGTGTGTAAGAACGCAATTGAGAGAGGGATTAAGGAGATTTGTTTTACAGAGCATTTTTCTTTGAACCCATTGGTGAACACCTATGATTATTTGGATTTTGGCCAATATCTAAAGAATATTAAGGAGTGCCAAATCCAATTCGGACACCAATTAATCATAAAAGCTGGCGTAGAAATTTGTGAACCGCATCAGCTAGTTGAAGAATATCGAAATCTACTAGACCCACTGAAACTGGATTTTATTTTAGGATCGGTCCACAATATTGAAAACAATAAACTTAGAATTTTTATGGAAAATAAAGAGAAGGAAGAGGTTTACCGAGGCTATTTTACAGAGTTATATGAGATGGTTAGTCTAGCAGAAATTGATGTGATTGCCCATTTAGACCTAATGAAGCGCTATGCATTATCTTCCTATGGAAACTATGAATTTATCGATTATAAAGATTTGCTGCAAGCGATATTAAAAAAAGCAATCGATCGTCATATCGGCATCGAGATTAACACATCAGGCCTAAGAGGAGAATTGAACGAGACTCTCCCAACCTTTTCTATACTTAAGTTATATAAAGAGCTTGGTGGCGAGATTTTAACGATTGGGTCTGATTCCCATGAGGCTGAAAATGTAGGGGCTGGGTTAATCGAAGCCTATCAAATGGCAAAAGAGGCGGGATTTAAATATATTTTTCATTTTGAAAAAAGGCAGCCAATCGCAGTAGCTCTTTAGAGTTAATTGGGAAGGCGGGACAGGGGTTCTGTCTCGTGTCCCGCTATGGCTTTAAGACTACCTTAATGCAGCCTTCTGTTTTTGTATCAAATACCTCGTATCCTTGCTTTGCTTGATCAAGAGGTATGACATGTGTAATAATATCCCCCATATCAACCTTTCCCTCATTTGCTAGCTGATAAAGATAAGGCATATAAGGGATGACCGGTGCTTGTCCTGTTTTTATATCTACATTTCTTTGAAAGATATCCCCAAGAGGAAAGGCATTATACCTACCTCCATAGGCACCTGTTACTTGAATGGTCCCACCTTTTCTTACTGCCTGTGTGGCCATCACCAATGCCCCCATGGAACCTCCCTGAAGCTTCATACCTGTAGCAAGAAACTCAAGTGGTGTAAACTTTCCATCCATTCCAACGCAATCAATAATTATATCAGCTCCACCTTGGGTCAATTCTTTCAAATATTCGCCTGTGTTCTCATGTTGTTCAAAATTGATAATTTCTACCTTATTCGTCTGTTTGGCATGCTGGAGGCGATAATCAATATAATCTACCGCAATCACACGTTTTGCGCCCTTTAACCAAGCAAATTTCTGTGCTAACAAGCCAATCGGCCCACAACCTAGGATAACAACCGTGTCTCCTTCCTTAACTCCTGCGTGGTCTACACTCCAATAAGAGGTTGTAGCAGCATCAGCAATCAATACAAGTTTTTCATCCTCTACCTGACAATCCTCTGGAATAACAAAGGGAGTAAAATTCCCAAAAGGAACTCTCAAAAACTCCGCCTGGCCTCCAGCAATTCCACCGGTTAATTCTGAATAACCGAAGAATCCCCCCATCTCGCCATGAGGATTGGAGTTATCACATTGACTTGTTAAATCGTGAGAACAATACCAGCAATGCCCGCAAGCTGCTTGAAACGGAATAATTACTCGATCCCCTTTTTTCACCTTCGTTACATCTGGACCTATTTCCTCGACAATTCCTAGCGGTTCGTGACCAATCACATAATCTGTAGGGAAGTTAGGAATCATCCCATGTATTAAATGTAAATCAGAACCACAAATAGCAGAAGTGGTAACTTTAACGATAATATCATCTCTATTTTTTATTTCCGGATCTTTTACTTCTCTCACTTCAACATTTTTGATCCCTTGGTATGTTACAGCTTTCATGAATTGTATCTCTCCTTTATTTATTCGGGGTTGCAAACATACCTAATCGGTCAGTATCTTGAGGAAACAATTTCATTTGAGCAATTTGAACAGCCGTTTCTGCTGATTTCAAATCAACTTTATATTGTTCCTTAAAATTAGTAGGATTTAGCCACCCTTTTTCAATCATGAAATCAGAGATTTCTCCATGCAAATCAATCGCTGCTTCCATTTGCTTCAATAATATATTCCGTAGTTCCGGGCTTGCAGTCTCAGTTATTGCAAATCCATAGTTTCGAATACCATTTTTTACTGATAAGAGAAAATCCATAGCAAATGCTGAATCAGCTAAATGAGGCATTCCTTCTGCATTCCTAGGATCTAAGTAATCCTGCATTTTATCACCTCAATTTTAATGAAGTACTTCGCTTTTCTTGTAGTAACCAATTAATTCGTTTATATCCTTAATGGATTGTTGAACATCTTTTTCCATCAAAGCTTTCAACTCGTTATTAAAGCAAACCCCTTGCATAAACTTTGACTTGAGTAAGCAAACGGTTTTATAATTTAGGATTTCGTGTGTTTCGAGTGTTTCATGAATTCCTAGTGTTTCTTTTTCCATTTGAACGCCTCCAATTTTGAATAGACAAAGCTATTTTCCCCAATTAAGTAGAAATATTATTCCAAAAGGAGAAATCAATGTAACTCAACATGCATAAACAGGTTGAAACAATGAAAACTAACAATGAAAATGGATGAGGATGGAGTGAGATAATGATAAAGTATTTAGGTTTTCATGAAACGTTGGAAGTACATGAATTAATCACAGCAAAAAATCTTTCGTTAACCAAATCCGCCACGATGAGTAAGTTAGCCCAGGATCCTGAGCTGAAATCCATCCTAGAAGAGGAGGTAACCAAAGCAACAAACCATATTCAACAATTGCAAAATTTCATAACGAATAGGGAGGAGCAGCAATGAATCAACTTATACAAAATATGATGGGCATGGGAGGGATGACAGACCAAGTAATTGCAACAGATTTCCTTATATCTTCAAAAGCAACCGTGAGAAATTATGCCCTAGCGATTACTGAGGCTGGTACTCCGGAACTTAGGTTAACCCTGAAGGAACAGTTAAGGGATGCTGTTCGGTCACACGAGAGGATTACGAATTTTATGATTGCAAAAGGCTATTATCAGCCACATGAATTAAAGGGACAGTTGTTAGTCGATTTAAGGGCCTCAGATACAGCGGTCAATCTTGCACAGAATTTGGGGGACTAATTCTATTCAATGAATGAATCAAAAACAAAAAGAGCTGTCATCTTACAGCTCTTTTTGTTTTTGAGGAAAAATGATTCATTCTATTGGCAAAGAATTGAGAAATCAGGTCCGTTTTTACATGTAGTCCATTTTCTCGTATTTCAGTATTACTTTATCAAATAATTTCCTGTACTATGTATTTAGGAATCATTCACCTGTCATATTTTGATGTGAACGTTCTTTTGGAATGCTGGTATCAATGGTACTATATCGAAAGGCAATGTATATAAAAAGAATTACGTGGAGGAAGGCTGAAATGGAACCCAATAATCATCCTGTTATTCATTGGACTTTATTAAAATATAAGGATTGGGAAATAACTGTAGCTTCAACCTCAAAGGGGCTATGTTATGTCGGTTCATTAAACAAATCAATCGAAGAGTTAACTGAATGGGCTAATAAACGTTATCCTAAGAGGATTCTTGTAGAGGATAGCGAGACATTAAAGATCTATGTCGATGAAATTATTGAGTATTTGGAGGGGAAACGGAAAATCTTCTCTGTTCCAATGGATTTTGATGGGACTTCCTTTCAGCTAGCTGTTTGGAATGCCCTTTGTGAGATTCCCTATGGAGAGACAAAATCTTACTCTGACATAGCTGATATGATTCATAAGCCAGCCGCGGTTCGTGCGGTTGGAACAGCCATTGGAGCAAATCCAGTTTTAATCGCTGTTCCTTGTCACAGGGTAGTAGGAAAGAATGGAAGGTTAACTGGGTATCGTGGCGGACTAGATATGAAAAAACAGCTTTTGGAACTCGAGGGTATTTCAATGTAATAAGGAAATAGCAAGCAAATGGCTTTTGTCTTTAGCTCATTTGCTTGCTATTTTTATGCTAGTACCTTAGAAGGCTCCAGAGCCACCCCCGCCGCCTCCTACACCTCCACCGGTAGAAGAGGAGGTGGAGCTGCTTACAGTTGCTTCTGTAGTTTTATGAGCGGAATGGAAGTTAATAGATGCCAAAGGACCAATCAGAAGCATGGTATTTACATTCACGGTTGATGAATCCCAATGATAATCCTTTTGTTTTGGTTGGCTGTTAGGCCGTTTGAAAGACTGAATTAGTTCTTCATTTTTCTTCATTATCTTTTTATCTTGAATACCAATTCCATAAATATAGGCACGCATTTGGTCATCATTGGATAATGTTTCCCAATCCTTGGTTGAAATTCCTTTGATACGTTCTTTCATTAGCTGCCATTCATGGATGATCATTAATCCTTTTGAATTTTTGGGGTTATAGAATATTGCTATACCTAAATAGATCATACTTAAAACAAGGGAAGCAAATAACCAGCCAAGTAAATCATTCAAAAGGAAAGGGATAACAAAAGTAAATAATAGAATACTTGTGATGGCAAAAGACCATCGGAGCTTCTGGTTATTTTCATGTAAACCTTTTTCCTTCACTTCATTCATAATGGCTTGTTGCCATTTTGTAATGGCCGATTGGTATTTTTCGTGATTCTTTTTTCTTTTTGTGTATTCCTTTAAATTCTCAAAGGTAAA
Source organism: Bacillus massilinigeriensis (assembly GCF_900117315.1). Taxonomy (GTDB): domain Bacteria; phylum Bacillota; class Bacilli; order Bacillales; family Cytobacillaceae; genus Bacillus_BE; species Bacillus_BE massilionigeriensis. The sequence continues at coordinate 1,694,094 of NZ_LT630337.1, read as the reverse complement.
TTCCCCATTGGAACCAATTTCTTCAAACAGGAAGGTAATTAATATTTTTTCATGCTTAAGGATATTGGAAGGATAGTTTATTAATTTAAAATGATTCTCCTCTGCTTTCAACACATAGCCCTTTCTAACTAAATCCATCAGGGCGGCTGCGACTGCTTCAGAAGGAATTTGTCCAGCTGTAAAATAAATGGTTGCTGGAATACTTAATGCTTCCTTTGGAACGAAAAAGGATTGTTCTGATCTTCTTTCCACATCGAGCTTCTTTAGTCGAGCTCTCATGATGCTTCCAATAAGAAAGAGTAAGATAATTATTGAAAAAATCGGAATGATGACTAAGGCGATTTTGGAAAATAACTCCTGCCTTTCAGCCTTAGCATCAGCTTCTTGGTAGAGGACTTGTTTATCTTTTATTATTTCTTTCTTCATGGGTTTATCTGTCACTATACTCGCAGATGGAAAAATGGCTGCATCATAGGCTACTCGAATATCGCCATTTGTCTCTGAAGGAACCTCGCCTAGTTGAAAAAGAACAGACCCATCTGTATATATTTTTTCTTTATCAAAAGCTTCATCGTAACCAAAAGCTATGACCTCTTTTGTCTCTTTTGGTGGATGAACAACGATATTCATTTTCTCATAGGTGGACTCATTACGCTCATCAAAAAATGGCCAATAAAACTCTCCTACATCTGAATATACGTCGACACCGTTTTTGATAAAATAAGAAATGTCGACGGTGATGGATTCGTCATCACCTTTTCGATAAATCTTGTATAGATCCTCCTCTCTCTTTACCTTTAGCTGTTTGCCATTTTCAGTTGCTTTCAGATTAATAATACTAGTACCCTCTTTTGGAACAATCTCTCTTGTAATTCCATTAAACTCTCCATCAAAGGAATAGGTATGGGATTCATTTACCTTTACCTGTCCATTTTCCTGTAGATATGCATCGATTTTCACCTTTGTAATAGAAAAATCAACGGCAAATCCAACACTAGGAAAAAGGAACGAAACAGCTAAAACACTCATGAAAATAGTTAAAATTATTTTTCTTCTCCAATTCATGATGAACACCTGCCTTGTTTATCTATACGTAGAACAGGGGTAAGAGTTTCAATAAGTAATCCACTTATATATATTATCTTAGCATAATTTGTTTAAAGAGAAGATTTCTAGTATTTTTAAAGGTAATTTAGCTAATGGTAAGCTCTTTCTTTTCTGAAGTGGAAGGAGATTCCTTATTTACTGCTAATAAAAGTAGCATTCCAATAATACAAGCCGTACCAATCCATTGAGAATAACCAAAAGGTTCTTTTAACCAAATGACCGTTGTAATGACGGATGAAAGAGGCTCTAAGCTTGCTAAAAGACTCGTTTCTTTAGGTGAAAGACTTTGTAGGCTCTCAATATAAAACCAAAAGGCAAGCATGGTACCGAAAATAATGACGAAGAATAAGTATAAATACACTTCGGTTGAGAAGCTTGCAAGTTTTATTTGCCAAGGGGGATGGACAAAGCTTAAACCAGTACCTCCAATGAGCATAGCCCACCCAACAATAACGATAGAATCGTAATTCTTCAGCAAAGGTACAGCGTATAAGGTATAAAATGCTAAGGCAACTCCAGATAAAATCCCCCAAATAATTGCGCCGGTCGGAACAGAGAGCTGGGAAATAGAGCCGTTTGTTAATAAGAAAAAACAGCCAACTAAAGCAAGAGATACTGTTATTAAATCTTGTCGTGTAAAAACAGATTTTTTCCTCAATACCAGGTAGATAATAATCATGACGGGAGCTAAATATTGTAATAGAGTTGCAACAGCCGCATTTCCGAGGTTGATGGCAACCATGTATGTGTATTGAACTGAAAGCATACCGACAAGGCCAAAGATGAAAAGATGAATCGCTGTCTTATAATTCTTCCAAACTCCTATTATTTGCGAACGATCTTTAATAAAGAACTGGACGGATAACAGCAATACACCTGCTAGAAGTAATCGAGTCGTAACAAGCCAATTCACATGAATTCCATATTCCTGAAAGAGCTTTTGCGCAACTGTCCCACCAACACCCCAAAAGATAGCCCCTGTCGTAACGAGCATGAATCCTGTTTTTCTATTAGATTTGTTCATATTATTTCTCCATAATAGTAGGTTTATAATAAAAGAAAAATTATTTTTATTATACTTTAGATTATATGGAAAAGTTAAAAAATTTTGTAAAATATTTATTGATATTTTTGTTCTTTACCAAAACTAATATTCCTTAATAATGACCCCATACTTTAAAACATGTAATCTAAGATATATACAATTCCAGATAAACTACTTGGTCATATCCAATATTATCTATTGTTCATTTCGGGAGAAGAACTGTTCCAGAGAGAGCATAAATTGACAGGATACTATAAAAAAGAGTTGTTAATATAAATGAGAGGAGTGAGCGATATGGGCTGGGTTGAATCCTTGCAAAGGGCAATCGACTATATGGAAACACATTTATTGGAGGATATGACAATTGAGGAAATTGCCAAGGAAGCAAATGCCTCAGAATTTCATTTTCAAAGAACATTTGCGATTTTGACAGATTCCTCAGTGGGAGAATATCTACGTCAAAGGCGATTAACCTTGGCAGCGCAAGAACTATCAAATACGAATATAAAAATAATCGACCTAGCTTATAAGTATGGCTATGAAACTCCTGAAGCTTTCTCAAAAGCGTTCAGAAAGCAACATGGAATTACACCAAGAGAAGCTAGAGGGAATAAGGGAAAGCTCAAAGCATATAACCGCCTGGTTATTCAGGTGAGTTTGAAAGGAGTAGAACCAATGAGATACAAGATTGTTAAAAGAGAGAGTTTTCAAATTGTTGGGGTTAAAAGAGAATTTTCTTTGATTAATGAAGAGAATTTAAAAGGGATACCGCTCATGTGGAATGATGTTCATACTAACGGGACCGTAGAAGCTTTAGTTCCCTTTAACAATGGAGAAATAAAAGGTTTGTTAGGTGTATGTGTGGATAAAAGAGAGCAATCCGCTGATAAAATAGATTATTGGATAGGAACAGAACATTTAGGAGAAAAACCAGATGGATTTGAGAGTTTAACTATACCTGCATCTAAGTGGGGAGTTTTTGAAGTTCACGGTCCAATGCCTGAGGCTATGCAGAAAACTTGGAGACAAATCTTTTCAGAATGGTTTCCTTCTAATCATTATGAGCATGCAGGTACACCAGAATTAGAGGTTTATCCAGATGAAGATTCAGCTAGCCCAAATTACTATTCTGAGATATGGATTCCATTAAAATAATATAGAAAAATCAAAGTATGGGAGTTGTAGCGGTTTTTGCTACAGCTTTTCTCTTATTACAACCCTTTATTTATGGAAAAATCGCTGCTGTGAGAGTTGGAAGGTGTGGAAGATCTTTAAAGGACACAGAATCCTTTTTTCACGTAAAAATAACTCTAAAATAGAATTTATCGGACATGAAATCCTTTAATGGTACCAAAGGGTGAATAAATGGCATGATTTAAGGACGATAACGGAATCAGAATCTGATAAGATCCAAAAATGTACATTTTTAAATAAAAACTGAACCAATATCCACAAAGGAGTAGTAAAAAAGCCATTATTATGAACCAAAGGTCATTACATGATAAACTAAAAATCATAAAAGTCAAATGGTTGAGAGGGAGATTAATTTGAAGGGTTTCACCGAAAGGGTTATTAATATCATACAACAAATTCCTTCTGGAAAGGTGATGACCTACGGACAGATTGCTAAGCTTGCAGGGAGCCCAAGGGGGGCGAGACAGGTCGTTCGAATTCTACATTCTATGAGTGAGAAATACAGCCTACCTTGGCATCGTGTAGTTAATGCAAAAGGAGAAATTGGATTGAAGGGAGAGGTAGCCTTCTACCAAAGAAGTTTATTAGAGGCAGAAGGGATAGGCATTAGAAGAGAAAACTCTCTGGATCTTGAAAGGTACCGATATAATCCCTCAAATATGGAGTTTATTGAATATGAATTTTTTGAGAAAACATCCGAAAATACTGAAGGATGAATGGGAACTGTACCTTGTACCACAGGAGCGATATTTGACCATCCTGTGTAGTACAAGGTACCACACCAATGATACCAACAGTATTATTGTTTTTGCTGATTTAATTCCTGTATAGTTTCTTGGAGAAGGGTAACTGCTTGACTCATAGTTGCCCCGCCTCCAAATGCCGCTGTTACGCCGACTGCTTCGAAAATCTCTTGTTCTGTGCAGCCTTGATCGAGACAACCCTTTGTATGATAGATGATACAATATTCATCCTGAGAAAACAGGCTGATTCCAAGAGCAATCAGCTGTTTTTCCTTCTGAGATAATGAACCTTCTTTAAAACATTCTTCTGTAAAAGCATTAAACTGCTCTGCTAGTTTAGGCATCCTCTGAGTAAATACACCTAGTCCTGCTTTATAGTGATGAAGGGCTGCCTCAGTAGAGTTTCTTGCTTCATATTCCATTTTAAACTCAACTCCCTTGTATATGATTTATTTGATTCCAAAATTAGTATGAGTTAATAGAAAAGTAATTAGTCAAACACAAAAATATTATGGTGCAACTAATGGAAACATCCCATTGAAAGAACAGTAAGTGTCTTAAAATTGGATTTTGCTTAATGTCAGCATCTTATTAATTGTTTTTGCACGAAAGCATGATAGGTTCATCCTGAATAATCTCTTTATTTAGACGTATCCTATTACTGTTCAGGAGGTGAGAGAATTGACCAATCCACAATCTAACAAAAATCAAAGAGCAAATACAGGATCCAATCAGAATTCAGGCTCTGAATATCATATGGAACACGCTGGTCAAGTACCTGGTTACGGAGAAATGGATCCTAATGCTAAAGGATTAAATGATAAGGATGAAAAGACAGATCAATATTCATAAATTTGCGCCCTTATGTGGCGTATTTTTCTTTCGATTAGTAGGTTCTTATCTGAACAAACCGAGGGTGGTGTTTAAAATGGAACTGAATCAAACATACAATCCTGGGGATATCGTCTATGTTTTTTATCGAAACCCTCATACACAGGATGTAGCCAATATCCAAGAAGCGGCAGTAGTTAATAATCCGGACAATCCAAATGAGTTAGCGATATTTTTATATGAGACCTATTATCCTCTAACGAATGAAATGGCTGTGTATTCATCCGAGGAGGATGCCCTCCAAGCATATCAACATTATTTTGGTAATGATTATGAATAAGGAGGGTATAGATGAATAAGCCTTTTACTCCTCAGCTCGTCTATTTTGAGCCACAATCACTTGAATATCCGTTAGGGAAAGAGCTAAAGGATAAGTTTGAAAAGCTGAATGTAGAAATCAGATATACCACTTCTCATAATCAAGTTAGAAATCTACCAGGTGACAATGATTTTCAAAAATATAGAGTAGCCAAGTCAACACTTGTTGTCGGTATAAGAAAGACACTTAAGTTTGATACCTCCAAGCCATCTGCTGAATATGCCATTCCTTTTGCAACAGGCTGTATGGGACATTGTCATTATTGCTATTTACAAACGACGATGGGTACTAAACCATATATCCGAACATATGTAAATGTAGATGAAATTCTTGAAGCAGCAGATAATTATATGGCGGAACGGGCACCTGAAATTACAAGGTTTGAAGCCTCTTGTACCTCCGATATTGTTGGAATAGATCATTTGACACATACTTTAAAGAGAGCAATAGAGCACTTTGGTCAATCAGATTTAGGTAAACTGAGATTTGTGACTAAATTTCATCATGTTGACCATTTATTGGATGCAAAACATAATGGGAAAACTCGTTTTCGTTTTAGTGTTAATGCAGATTATGTCATCAAAAACTTTGAGCCTGGTACCTCGCCTTTAGCTAAGAGAATAGAAGCAGCTGGAAAAGTAGCAAGGGCTGGTTATCCATTAGGATTTATTGTTGCTCCTATCTATCTTCATGAGGGATGGGAGGAGGGCTATTATCATATGTTTGAGAGGCTTAATGAAGAATTACCTATGGATGCAAGAGAGGATTTGACATTTGAATTTATCCAGCATCGATTTACAAAGCCTGCCAAAAGAGTAATTGAAAAAAACTATCCTATGACTAAATTAGAGTTAGAGGAATCCAAAAGAAGGTATAAGTGGGGGAAATATGGGATTGGAAAATACATTTATCAAAAAGAAGAGGAAGAGGATATAAAAAACCATCTTTATTCTTATATGGAGAAATTTTTTCCAAATGCAAAGATTGAATACTTTACATGATACTGCAGGCGAGAACTCTAATCAGAAAACAATGCATTACCTGAGCAGGAGAATTCTCGCCATTTATATGGTAGGCAGTTTAGATTATGGCCATCATCATTTATCATGCCACATATATTTATCACCTGTTGCATCCTGTGTAATACGTACACCAACTGCAGCTCCTTGACCAGCAGCAATCATTACTTGACTAGGAATACCGGAGAGTAGTCCAGAAATATATAGATGGGGGATAGGGGTTATTCCTTCCCAGTTTACTCCAACTACTTTTTTGATCTTTCCACTTTTTATATTTTCATTTATTTCAATTTCAAGCCCTAGACTTTCAAGGAGATCATATTCAATATTTGTGGCAATCACAACATGAGTGGCTTCAAAGCTTTTACCGTTAGCATGAATAACAAAACCTTCGCCATTTCTTTCTAAAGCATCAACTTTAACTTGAAACAAATCTACGTAATCCTTAACCTGCTCCTGATATTGTTCAATCAATTGATTACCAGAAATCCCTGGTGCCCCCAGAATATTTCTAAATGAAGTAATACCTTTAACCTGTGATTTGCCCGTATCAAAAACAATCGTTTTTAGCCCTGCATGCCCAGTGAATAAAGCTGCTGAAAGTCCGCTAACCCCACCACCTATGACTGCAACATCTACCTTCATTTTATTGACACCCCTCTTCCATTGAATTTAAATACTCAATATTAGTATAAAATAGTATTTCTACATAGAGTAAAGAAGGATTTTACAGTCTGATGAAAGATAGAATGATTGTTTTTTCATAGAATATATAAAAAAGGTTGTTAGAAAAAATTTATAAATTTCATAAAAATTGGAAGGGGAAAAATGAAAAGGAGGCATTGATTTCTTTAAGTGATATGGGGTATGTTTTTTAATGAAGATACATTATACTTACCAATTATCTTGAAAAAAGGCTGTGTTTTCTTTTTTAAGAGAATAATTGTATGAGAGAGGATGATTGGGACTCTCCAAGGGAAGAATCCATTAATTTCATGAATCTGCATGGACTCTTTCTTCTGGAATAAATAAAACAGCAAAGCTTAGGGGATTTTGTCGACTAATAAATGCGCTTCACCTGTCTTTAGGATTTGAAGATGAGATGTGTCCAAGCCTTGATACATTAGTAGATGCTTATGGAAACAACAAGGAATCTAAGATGATTACCTAACAGGTGCAGGATTTAAAGGCGGTACAATAATAATTGTGGAGAAAGATTTTACATATACATTCATAAGGGAAGTCGGAATGACATCAAAGACAAAATTGAGATTGAGGCCCCACTCTTTATTGCAAGTTTTAAGGACAGAAGGATAGAGGTCTTGCAGGAGGAATAATAATGAGCATTTTAGTAACAGGTGGAGCCGGATATATCGGTTCCCATGCAGTCTATCAGTTAATTGAACAAAACTATGAAGTAGTAGTAATTGATAATTTACAAACAGGCCATAAAAGAGCCGTCCATCCAAAGGCTTCCTTTTTCAAAGGGGATATTCGGGATAAAAAGTTTTTACAAAGAGTTTTCCAGTTTGAGAGAATTGAAGGCGTTATCCATTTTGCTGCCAATTCATTAGTAGGGGAATCAATGGAGAAACCCCTTGAATATTTCAATAATAATGTTTATGGAACACAAGTGCTTTTAGAGGTCATGGAGGAATTTGGAGTAAAACATATCGTCTTTTCCTCTACTGCAGCTACTTATGGTGAACAAGATATTATGCCAATAACAGAAGATATGGAAACAAATCCTACTAATGCTTACGGTGAAACGAAGTTAGCTATGGAAAAGATGATGAAATGGTGTGATTCAGCTCATGGGATGAAATATGTTTCCTTACGCTATTTCAATGTTGCTGGAGCATTAGAGTCTGGTTTAATTGGGGAGGATCATCATCCAGAAACCCACCTCGTCCCAATTATTCTAGAGGCTGCTTTAGGTAAAAGGGAATTTATATCGATTTTTGGAGATGATTATGATACAGAAGATGGAACCTGTATTCGAGATTACATTCATGTAGAAGACTTAATCCAGGCCCATATACTCGCCCTTCGTTACTTACAAAGTGGTGGAAAGAGCAATATTTTTAATCTTGGAAGCAACAGAGGTTATTCAGTAAAGGAAATGATTGAGGCGGCACGTCGTGTCACAGGAAAGCCAATACCTGCAAAGATTACTGAAAGAAGAGCGGGAGATCCTGGCAGACTGGTTGCTTCTTCGGAAAAAGCGAAAGATATCCTTGGTTGGAATCCTCAGCATACCTCAATAGAGAAAATAATAAAGGATGCTTGGAATTGGCATCAGCTGAACCCAAATGGCTATACGAGATAAGTCTGAATTATTGAATGGTTAAGATCACTTGAATTAATAACGGGAATGGATTTTTTATTATCTTTGGTACCACAATAGTCTAATCTATTTGTGGTACCATTTTCATTTCATCAACAACTTTAAATTGGATCATTATCGGTCTCATTATATGACTCTATAGCCTGTTCGAGGGCATTATGAGCCTGACCAAACGCGATGGATGGTGAGAAGTCCTGGGCATTTTTCATCTGAGCCATGGAATGGTTGGCTTGAGTCACTGCAGTGATTAGATTTTGAATCATTGTCCCCTTGTCCCCATATTGCTTTAAGGCATTTTGGAGCTGTTGAATGCTTTCATCCAAATTGGTTGAATCCGGATGGCTGTATGCCCTTTCTAACTCTTCTTTCACCTGTTGTAAAATTTCCTTCACATATTTCCCTCATTTCTTAGGACTTTTTCCAAAGTATTTTGAACAGAGAAACAAGTTAATATTCATTTTTAGTAATTTCGTAATAATTAACTATGGATGGGGTAAAGGAACCGTCTTAGGTTCATGATAATAGAAAATGAATAGGGCAATAATATCTTTAACAACAAAGTTATCATCATAGGAGGGTTCAAGCTTTGAGCGAGGAAAAAGGGTTATTGTCCATTTTTGCCTTAGGTGGTTTATATGAAATTGGAAAAAATATGTATGCCATTCAATACTCAGATGAGATTCTTGTCATAGATTGCGGAAATAAATTCCCAGACGAGAGTCTATTGGGGATTGATTTAATCATTCCTGACCTTACATACTTAGTTGAGAATAAAGATAAGGTAAAGGCCCTAATTGTAACCCATGGTCATGAGGATCACATCGGTGGGATTCCTTATTTCCTAAAAGAATTAAATGTGCCAGTCTACGCAACACGTTTTACCCTTGGACTAATTGAGCTTAAGCTAGAGGAACATAAACTTTTAAGGGAAACAAAATTAATAGAAATTCATTCTAACTCTGAACTTGCCTTTGAACATATGAGTGTTAGCTTTTTTAAGGTTAACCATAGTATTCCTGATTGCCTTGGTGCCGTATTCAGCACACCAGAAGGGAACATTGTGCATACTGGTGATTTCAAATTTGATTTAACCCCTGCGAATCAAGAGTATTCAGATATTCACAAAATGGCGGAAATTGGGACAAAAGGGGTATTGCTTTTATTATCTGAAAGCACAAATGCTGAAAGACCTGGTGCCACTCCATCTGAGAAAATTGTTGGTGAAATGGTGATAGAGGCTTTCATGAAGGCTGAGAGAAAGGTAATTCTTTCGACGTTTGCCTCGAATATTAATCGAGTTCAACAGGTTGTGGAAGCCGCTCAAAAAACAAATCGAAAGCTTGCTTTACTTGGGCGCAGCATGGTAAATGTTGTGGATGTTGCGATGGAACGAGGATATTTAAATGTTCCTGATGGAATGATCATTGATGCTAATCAAATAAATGAGCTGGAACCCGAAAAAGTTGCTATACTTTGTACGGGAAGCCAAGGTGAGCCTTTAGCTGCATTAGCCCGTTTATCCACTGGTAATTTTCGCGGAGTGGAGATTCTACCAGAAGATACAGTTATCCTAGCAGCTGGACCTATACCAGGAAATGAAAAAAATATTTCTCGAATTATTGATAATTTATTTGCTCTTGGGGCAAAAGTGATTTATGGTTCTGGAAAAGGTTTACATGTTTCTGGACACGGTTACCAGGATGATTTAAAGTTGATGCTAACATTAATGAAGCCAAAGTATTTTATCCCCATACATGGAGAGTTGCGGATGCTCCATCTTCACCGTACACTAGCTGAATCCGTTGGAGTGGAGCGGGAAAACACGTTTATTATGAAAAACGGGGATGTTGTTGATATTGAAAACTCAGTCGCTCGAATGACCAGGAAAATTCCTGCAGGAGATACATATGTGGATGGAATTGGAGTTGGGGATATAGGTGAGATTGTACTTCGAGATAGAAAGCATTTATCAGAGGACGGAATTCTTGTGGTTGTCTTAACCATGAGCAAAACAGAAAAGAAATTGTTATCAGGTCCTGATACGATTTCTAGGGGTTTTGTGTATGTAAGGGATTCTGAAAAGCTGTTAAAGGAAATCAATGAACTGATCGAAAAAACGGTGAATGAACTATTAGAATCAAATAATACACAGTGGGGAGCAATCAAGCAAAGTCTAAAAAAATCTGTCGGACAATATCTATTCCAACGTACGAAGAGAAAGCCAATGATCTTACCTATTATTATTGAGGTTTAGGTTAAAAATTGAGTTTTCAAAGAAAGGGGTATATAAAAATGGAGGAAGAAATAATAAAGGAGTCAAAGGAAAGTAAAAAAGTGAAAAAAGCAAAAGAAGGCGATCAAATTGAAATAATTAAAGGGGTGGAGAAAGGGAAGAAAGGGAAAGTTGTAGTTGTTCGTGAAAATTCTGTTATTGTAGAAATAGGGAGAAATGTTAAGAAGGATGAACCGATAAAAACGGTGGTGAACCATCAAAATTATAAGTTTATTCGTTAAGCCTAATAAAAGTTTTACAATTCCTTATAAAATGGGTTGAAAGCTTTTCTGTTTTAAAAAGGAAAAATGGAGTGGGGAAGGATTGTTCGACGTAGGGAACAGTTAGCATTTGGTGGGGGATGAAGAAAACCCCCGCCGATGGAAGTTTCACTTTATCTTAGAATCTTTACACTTGTTCCATTTGGTACTTTCGCAGCAAGATCTAAGACATCCTTATTATGCATACGCACACACCCACTCGAAACCATTTTTCCGATAGAAGAAGGATTGTTCGTACCATGAATTCCGTAACCAGCCTTGGACAAGGAAAGCCATAAAACCCCATAGGGTCCTCCAGGGTTGGGCTCACGATTAACAATAACAAAATCCCCAGTTGGAGTTTGCGTTAACATTTTTCCTATACCCACGGGATAGGTTTTTATTAAACGGTTTTTATCAAATAAAGATAATGTCCTGTTTGTCAATGAAACCTGAATTCGGTAAGGGATTGATTCCGGTGAAGGAAGACCAGGAATTGTAATCAGCTGACCAGGGTAGATGATATTTGGATTGATACGCGGATTAGCCATCAATATTTGGTGTAAGCTTCTTCGATAGTTGATGGCAATAATCGATAACGTTTCTCCTCTTTTCACTTTATGTTGCATCTCTTTACGCCCCTTTTTAATCATTCTTTTATTTTATTAACTTAAGTAAAGGATAAGAACCCTTTGATTGGAGAAAATAATTATGTAAAAAAGGATATTAAGGGGGTTCTTTGTTTGTATTTTTATCGAGAAGATTTGATTAATATGATCGTTCCAGATAAGCCTGACCCTGAAGCTGCTAAGGTATTGCAGGAAACGTTAGGTGGAAGATTTGGTGAAATGAGAACTATGATGCAGTTTTTCTTTCAAAGTGCCAACTTTCGCGGAAATCAGAAGCAGTATCGCGATTTAATTAGAGGTGTTTTCCTTGAAGAGATAAGCCATGTTGAACTTGTTCAAACGACCATTAATCAACTATTAAATGGTTCAGGTGAAGAGGCAGTTGGTGCAGGAGGCGATACTGGTGCCCCTTTGGCAGATGCTATCAAGCATGCCAATCCACACCATTATATAATGGGTGCTCAAAGCTCCCTTCCTGTTGATGCAGCGGGAAATCCATGGATGGGGAATTATGTGTACAGTCATGGAAACCTAATCAGTGACTTATTAGATAATCTAGTATTGGAATCTACAGGGGTATTACAGAAATCAAGGATATATGAGATGAGTACGAATAAAACCTTTCGCGAAACGCTAGCTTTCTTAATCGTTCGAGATAATGCACATCAAAATGCATTTGCAAAAGCGCTTGAAACACTTGGAGTAAATTGGGGTAAGATTTTCCCTGTCCCGAATTATGATATTAACAAATATCCGGAATGTCGTAAGTATGTTGAGATGGGCTTCCATTCTGCCCAGTTCAATTTTAGATTAGATGATACATTGATTGGACAAATTTTTCAGGGCGAATCCCCTAGTAGAGATGATGGCAGTCTTCAAGTGGTACCTCCTCCAAAGGGTTATCCAGTTCCAGTGTTACCTGAAATGCCAAATGAACATAGCCCTGGGTTACATGATTTACAATCTTAATTTATTAAGTGAATATTGTTATTAATTAGGTTGCAACCCATAATTTGATGGGGTGCAACCTAGTATTTTCAGTTTTTTAAGTAAGAAGTAGAAGAGATATCTTTGTGAGTGAACTTGTATCTATTCCTTTAGCTTTATGGAAATTTGTGTTTGTCATACAAGGAATAAGGGGCTTTTTTGCATCAATAGTTTGAATCTAGAAGATTGGTGGAACGAGTCCAGCAGTATGATCTTGGAGTAATGAAGGGAGTGTGTTATGAATATATGGTGGGGCTGGTTTTAAGTGAGGCTTTTTAGCCAAAGGAAGTGGTTGTTGAACATATTGGAATACTCCTTCCCCATCCATGCTAGGACCATTAGCCCAACGGCCTGTCGAACTTTCATCTCCTTGTGAGAAATTAAATAAGACATGTGATACTTCTCTTTTTTCAAACTGTCTTGGGAACGAACTTGGAACTACGATATTTTCCTTCTCCTCCAATTCCTTAATAGCGGCTATCCACTGGTTTTGGTGCATGGTATCCCTAGCGATTAACCACGCAAGCATATCTTTCACTCCGCGATCGGTTGTTGCTTCATATAATCGTACTGCTTGGAGTCTACCTTGAGATTCAGCATTTAAATTCGCACGAAAATCAGCAAGTAAATTCCCGCTTGCAATAATATAATCAGCTGTCCACCTATTACCCACACTATCTGCAGGCATGGCTCCAAGTCCGGATACGATTGCATGCTGAGGATTCATCCCTCCCAGTATAGCCCCAATTACTGGATCTTGTGCAGCAACCATTTGGTCGCCAACAGGAGCACCATCTAGAAGTCGAGCAATCATAGTTGCTAACATTTCAATATGAGCTAATTCTTCAGCTCCAGTATCCATAAGGAGATCCTTATACTTTCCGTTCCCTCGAACACTCCATCCCTGGAAAAGGTATTGTAAAGCTACTGAGATTTCTCCGAATTGTCCGCCCAAAACCTCCTGTAATTGTTTGGCAAACAATGGATCGGGTCGTTCTGGCTTTGCATGATATTGTAATTCTTTAATATGATAGAACATACATCCACCTACCTCTAAAATAATACAATGATATTTTACTATTAAGACATCCACTAGGTGTCTGTCTTCTTTTTTTGATAGGTTAGTTTATGATGGTGATGACAAAATCCTTTTTTTTTTAAAATCAAAAAAACACGGCTTTGTTTTCCGTGTTTTTGATAGCGGGTTGGATTAATAATACAAAAATGTTTGATGAGTATTAACAGTCGTGATTTTTATTTAGATGTAATGGTGGAGGAATCAGCCACCCTTTTTCTTTATTTAATCGAAGAACCTTTCCTCCAAGTGTCATCTTTTGATTATGGAATTGTCCAAACATCATGGCTACATCTTCTCTTATCGCTTTACCGATTATTTGACTACATAGAACTAGACCAGCAGCAATATCTGCTGACAGTGTAGCTGCAATGGATTGATCCGGCATTCTTGCTCCGATGGGAATTTCCTCTAAGCATGCCTCTGGTGGTTCTGGTGGTGCAGGGGGCAGACCAATTCCATTTTCTTTTAACAATACTTCTAATTGTTCTCTTTGTTGCTTTCCTAAATCGATGGCTTCATTTAATAGTTTTTTTAAGTCATCATCTCCAGCGTGGTTTAGCATCATTTGATAGCCAGCAATCATGCTATTTCCAGCTAATTGTGCAGACCAAATATCAAAGACCTCACCATAGTGTAATGGTTCTTCCTTAGGGTTACCGCTTAAAATACCCATTGTAGCCCTCCTTAAAGCATAAGTAATTTTTTTCATAAAAGTGCCACCTTTCATGAAGTATAAAAATAGTTTGTCCAACGATTAACCATCTCATGTATATACGAATATTGAAATGCTAGCGAGTACACGATATTTGCTGTAACAGCAGGTATTTGAAAAAAATGTGAAAGAACAAAGTTTCTCAACTTTGTTTTTTCTTGGTTTTCCCTTCACTAATAGATCGAAATATTTGTGTATACATACTGCCTTGCTCGATATTTTCTAAGAAGAATTCACCAATTAACTTCACATACTCTTCATCCTCGAACATTTTCTTATTTTGTAATTCCATTTCAGCTAATCCTTCGTATGTACATAGTAAAGCATATGTATGGTCATGACCTGAAACAGGTGTAAGAATTTCAACGGTGTGGTCATAATTTTCAATGCGATGCATTTTGATTTCTCTAAGGTTTTCAATTCCTTCTTTAAATTTCTCTTGTTTAATCACAAATGTTTGATAAACAATGATAGGCATGATGAGCGCACTCCTTAGTAAGCGATATATATAAATTTTCCCAGTGAATCTGTAATTATTCCTGAAATATCATTTACATTCATTTGAATGGTAATTGTTAAATAAAAAAATAGTCTATAATCCTTGAGTTAACATTTTTTGAAAATATTTGAAATATTTACATGTTTTTGATACCATTATCTGTAAGGATGGTGAAAATGAAAAAAAATAGTCTCAAGGATCGACTTGTAGAAACAGCCATTAACTTGTTTGAGCGGAATGGCTATCATGGAACAACTATTGATCAGATAGTTGGGGAATCAAAGGCTTCGAAAGGGGGTTTTTATCACAACTTCAAATCAAAGGATGAACTGCTTTATTATATCCACGATATTTTTATCTCCTATGTACTCACTAAGGCACAGGAAGCATACGATAAGTATGATACGCCAATCTCTAGGCTTTGTGCCATAATTCAATCATTCACCAAGGTATTTGACTTATATAAACCACATATCACCGTTTTTTATCAGGAAAGCACCTATTTAACAGGAACATACAATCAGAAAATTAATGAAAAGCGCGATCATTATAGAAACCTATTAATTCAAGTGATTCGAGAAGGTCAACGAGCGGGAGACTTTCGTTCAGAGGTCCCTGCTGACATTACTGCCATGGCAATTATTGGGATGATTAACTGGACATACAAATGGTTTAACAAGGATGGACCCTTAACCATTGAATCCATTGCAATCATTTTTAACGATTTAATCATGCATTCCCTTGTAACTGAAAAGGGAATGGAAGAGGCAAAATCGCAGTCGTTTTTTATTAAAAATTAGCATTAATAAGTGTGTCTGCCTATTTCAATTTTTTGATCACAGACCGACTAGTCGGTATATAACAGACCGACCAGTCAGTAAAATAACGGAGGGGAACAAATGAATTTTGAGTTAACTAGTGAACAACTAATGCTTCAGGAAATGGTAAGGGATTTTGCAGATAAGGAAATCAGACCATATGCCAGAGAGGTAGACGAAACCTCGAAAATGCGCATAGAGACCTTTGAGAAACTTGGAAAACTAGGACTCCTGGGCATTCCATTCCCAGAGGAATATGGGGGTTCAGGAGGAGATACGGTTTCGTACTGTATTGCAGTAGAGGAAATTGGAAAGGCATGTGGTGGAACCGGACTTAGTTATGCAGCGAATACTAGTTTAGGGGCAAGTCCTATATATTATTTTGGAACTGAGGAACAAAAGCAAAAATGGCTTGTTCCAATGGCAAAGGGAGAAACCTTAGGGGCTTTTGGATTAACAGAGCCCAATGCTGGATCTGATGCTGGGGGTACAAGAACAAAGGCAGAGCTTGATGGTGATGAATGGGTTATTAATGGACAGAAATGTTGGATAACTAATGCAAGCTATTCTAAACAAGTAATTGTAACCGCTGTCACAGGGAAAAGGGACGATGGCAGAAATATTGTATCAGCAATCATCGTTCCGACAAACACTCCAGGGGTAACCATAAGTAGTAATTATGACAAGATGGGAGTTCGCGGTTCGAATACTTGTGAAATCATCCTTGAAAATGTTCGTGTGCCAAGAGAGAACCTTCTAGGTGATGAGAAAAAAGGCTTTAGCCAATTTTTATATACTTTAGACGGGGGACGGATATCCATTGCGGCTTTATCTGTAGGTATAGCTCAAGCAGCCTATGAAAAAACACTACAATATGCAAAAGAACGAGAGCAATTTGGTCAATCAATTTCTAAATTCCAAGCCATCCAATTCAAATTAGCAGATATGGCAATGGAAATTGAATTGGCTCGTAACATGGTGTATAAATCAGCTTGGTTGAAAGACCAAGGCAAACCCTTTGGAAAGGAGGCAGCTTTTGCTAAATTATTTGCATCTGAAGCCGGATTTAGAGTATGTAACCATGCCATTCAAATTCATGGTGGTAACGGATACATGAAGGAATATGATGTAGAGAGGCATTTACGTGATATCAAATTGATGGAAATCGGTGAAGGAACTTCTGAGATTCAACGTCTTGTCATTGCTCGACACTTAGGTTGTTAAAAATAGGAGGAGATAGGATGAGTGGATTGATTCGTCAAACTGTAGGTGAACTATTAGCTGTAAAAGCCCAAGAAATACCCAATCATGAAGCGCTTGTATACCCTGACAGGGGTCTAAGGTATTCTTACAGTGAATTTAATAGGATTTGTGAGAAGGTCGCTAAAGGATTAATCGCATTAGGAATAAAAAAAGGGGAGAATGTAGCCGCTTGGTCAACAAACATCCCGGAATGGGTCAGCTTGCAATTTGGTACCGCAAAAATGGGTGCGGTGCTAGTCACAGTCAACACGAATTATCGCTCCACAGAATTAGAATACCTCTTAAAACAATCTGATTGTACGACCCTATTTTTAATTGAAGATTACAGGGATCACTCTTATATAAATACCATTTATGAGCTATGTCCGGAGTTAGAGTTATCTGAGCCTGGCAAACTTGAATCAAAGAGACTACCATTATTGAAAAATATCATTATTCTTGGTGAGAAGAAATATAAGGGAGCCTATAACTGGTCAGATATTTTAGAAATGGCTGAGAAGGTAACTGATGAAGAGTTAACAATGAGAATGGAAGAATTGGATCCCGATGATGTTATTAATATGCAATATACTTCTGGGACGACTGGATTTCCAAAGGGCGTCATGCTAACTCACTACAACCTTACAAACAATGGATATAATATCGCGCGATGCATGAACCTTGGTCAGCTGGATCGCCTTTGCATCCCCGTACCTTTTTTCCATTGCTTTGGTTGTGTTATCGGTACTCTAGCAGCGGTAAGCGTTGGGGCAACAATGGTTCCTGTTCAAGAGTTTGATCCTGAAAAGGTGCTTTGGACGGTTGAGAAAGAAAAATGTACGGCCCTTCATGGAGTTCCAACTATGTTTATTGCCGAGCTAAATCATCCGAATTTTGGAAATTACAATTTATCTACCCTCCGTACGGGTGTTATGGCTGGTTCCAATTGTCCGGTTGAAGTGATGAAAAATGTCATTAGCAAGATGAATATGTCTGAAATAACCATCTGCTATGGCCAGACAGAGTCTTCTCCGGTCATCACCCAAACACGTGTAGATGATCCTTTGGTGTTAAGGGTTGAAACGGTTGGAAGGGCTTTGCCAAATGTAGAAGTAAAAATCGTTGAGCCTGGTACAACGAGAGAACTCCCTTATAACCAACAAGGTGAGCTTTGTACCCGAGGCTATCAAGTGATGAAAGGATATTATAAAAATCCTGAGGCAACGAAAGAAGCGATTGACGAGGATGGCTGGCTACATACTGGAGATCTTGCTGTAATGGATGAAGCTGGCTATTGTCGCATTACAGGACGACTGAAGGACATGATTATTCGTGGTGGGGAAAATGTCTATCCTCGTGAAATTGAAGAGTTTCTTTATTCCCATCCAAAGGTATTGGATGCCCAAGTTATCGGTGTTCCGGATGATAAATATGGTGAGGAAGTATTAGCTTGGATCATCCTGAAAGATGGAGAAACAGCAACTCCGGAAGATATTAAGGAGTTTTGTAGAGGGAAAATCTCTCGTCACAAAATCCCTAAACATATCTTCTTTACTGACTCATACCCAATGACAGCCTCAGGAAAGATTCAAAAATATAAACTAAGAGAACAATCTATTAATTTATTAACTTATTAAGTGGAAGGGGCGGTGTTTTTGTTTCCAAAGGTACTGATTGCTAATCGTGGAGAAATTGCTTTAAGGGTTATTCGAACCTGTAAAAGACTTGGGATTGACACGGTTGCAATATATTCAGAAGCAGATAGGGATTCCAAGTTTGTTCGGGAAGCTAACGAAGCCTATTGCGTTGGTAAGCCCCCGGTTAATCAAAGCTATTTAAATATTGATGAAATCATACGTGTGGCTAAAGCAAGTAGAGCACAAGCCATACACCCTGGATATGGTCTATTATCAGAAAACGCAGAATTTGCGAAAAGGTGCGCTGCAGAAGAAATCGTATTTATTGGCCCCTCTCCGGAAATCATAGCTTCCATGGGCAGCAAGATTGAGGCTCGGAAAACAATGAAGGAGGCTGGAGTTCCAATTATTGAAGGAATTAATACTCCACTTGAAAGCGAAGAGGAAGCAAGAATGGCTGCAAAGGAAATTGGTTATCCGCTCATGCTAAAGGCATCAGCAGGTGGGGGCGGAATTGGAATGCAGCTCGTTCATTCCGAGGAGGAGCTCGTCAAGGCCTTTTCCGGTAACAAAAAACGGGCAGAGTCATTCTTTGGGGATGGGGCTATGTTTCTCGAAAAGTATGTGGAGGAGCCACATCATATTGAGGTTCAAATACTAGCAGATACCCATGGCAATGTGATCCCCTTATGGGAAAGAGAATGCTCCATTCAACGTCGCAATCAAAAGGTAGTGGAAGAAGCCCCATCACCTTTTATAAGTGAAGAAACCCGCGCTAAATTGCTTGATGCTGCGGTAAGAGCTGCCAAGCATATTGGCTACACAAATGTAGGAACTATTGAGTTTCTCGTAGATCGTGAGCAAAATTTTTATTTCCTTGAGATGAACACTAGATTACAGGTGGAACACCCTGTGACTGAAGAAATTACAGGACTTGATTTAGTAGAGGAGCAATTGAAGGTTGCCTCAGGAGAAATACTTTCTATTTCTCTAGAGGATGTTAAACGAAATGGTCATGCCATTGAGGTAAGAATCTATGCAGAAGATCCTAAAACGTTCTTTCCATCTCCTGGTAAAATTTCTGAATTTGTCTTGCCAGAAGGAGAAGGTATTCGAAACGAATGTGCAGTAGAAAGTGGCTCTCAAGTGACTCCTTTTTATGATCCGATGATTGGAAAATTGATTGCATGGGGAGAGACAAGAGCCATTGCATGTGAAAGAATAAAGCAGGCATTAGAAGAGTACAAAGTGGAAGGTATTAAAACAAATATTCCAATGCTCATTCAAACAGTGAGTCATGAGCAATTTATATCAGGATATACGACGACACAATTCGTCAATCAATTTTACGTACCGAGCTTAACATAAACAAAGAAAAGGGGATAGGAAAATGACAAAAGTGGAAGCAGGAATGGCTGGAAGTGTATGGAAGGTATTGGTTAAAGAGGGGGAAAAGGTAACAGCCGGTCAGGAGGTTATTATCCTTGAATCAATGAAAATGGAAATACCAGTAAATGTTGAGGTAGAAGGGACCATAGTGAAGATTCACGTTCAAGAGGGGGATTTTGTAAACGATAACGACATTGTCATTGAGGTTGAGTAGGAGGTTAAATCTTTGAAACTACCAAAACAAGTGATGATAAGAGAAGTAGGACCGAGAGACGGCCTTCAAAATGAGAAGCAAATACTTTCAACCGAAGATAAAATCTCCATGATTAACTCATTATCAGAGACTGGCTTGTCCTATATAGAGGTTAGCTCCTTTGTCCATCCGAAATGGATCCCACAACTCAGTGATGCATCTGATGTGCTAAAAGGTATTACGAGAAAAAATGGGGTGACCTATGCAGCCCTAGTGCCAAATTTAAAAGGGCTGGACCGAGCATTAGAGGCTAATGTCGATGAAGTCAGTGTCTTTATGTCTGCTAGTGAAGGTCATAATATGGCCAATATCAATAAAACTATTAGCGAAACCTATCTAGTTCTTCAAGAGGTAGTACAGGAAGCAAAGATGGCGGGAAAGAGTGTAAGAGGTTACGTGTCAACGGTAATCGCCTGTCCAATCGATGGTCCTGTAGCACCTCAGCAAGTAAGGGAGGTTGTCGATCATTTGTTTTCCATGGGAGTTGATGAAGTCTCCTTAGGTGAAACGATTGGTGTCGGTGTTCCTAATCAGGTCGAACGTTTGCTTGAGGAACTCCTTCCACATTATGAATCTAGTAAACTAGCTCTTCATTTTCATGATACAAGAGGTACAGCATTAGCCAATGTGGTAAAAGCATTAGAAATGGGAATTACGATTTTTGACAGTGCTGTAGGAGGTTTAGGGGGATGCCCATATGCCAAAGGGGCATCAGGAAATGTGGCTACCGATGACCTTCTCTATTTACTCCACGAGATGGGAATAGAAACTGGAGTGGACCTAGGTAGACTATTAAAGTCAGCACAACTACTTGAGGGGATTCTTGGAAAACCACTAAATAGCCGTCAGATGGAGATTTTGCGAAATGAAGGGAAGGAGCGAATCTCATGAACAATCAAAGTTGGAAAACGGTGTTAGTCGAAAAGGGGAATGACGGGATTGCCATTATTACGCTCAATCGCCCTGAGGCTGCAAATGCTTTCTCGCGTCAAATGCTTACTGACCTAAATGATTGTTTCAATACGATTAAAAATGATTCCACGGTTCGGGTTGTTATCTTGACTGGTTCGGGTGATAAAGCCTTTTGTGCAGGGGCCGATTTAAAGGAACGTAAGGAAATGGATGACGATGAAGTTAAGCAAATAGTCCGTTTGATTGGTACGACTGTATCAGAAGTTGAGGCCTTGCCACAGCCTGTCATTGCTGCAATGAATGGGGTTGCATTCGGAGGAGGTCTCGAGCTTGCACTTGCTTGTGACTTAAGAATCGGTGCAATGGAAGCAAAGTTTGGTTTAACCGAAGCATCCCTAGGTATTATTCCAGGGGCTGGAGGAACTCAACGGCTTCCTCGTCTAATTGGACGTGGAAGAGCGAAGGAACTCATCTTTACGGCAAAACGCCTGTCTGCCAGTGAAGCAGAAGGGATTGGAATCCTAGAATATGTAGTTCCAAGAGAGGAATTATTGGATAAAGCTCTAGAACTCGCAATTGCCATAGCTAAAAATGCGCCACTTGCTTTAGTTCAAGCAAAGGCTGCCATCAACAAGGGAGTGGAAGTGGACCTTGCAACCGGGTTGAAAATCGAGGAACTTGCCTACAACGCATTAATCCCAACTAAGGATAGACTAGAAGGCTTGCTTGCTTTTGCAGAAAAACGCCCCCCACAATACAAAGGCAAATAAGGGGATATGGTGTCAGGCACCTTGAGAAGGAGGAAAAGGATGAAAGAAACAGAAGTACAATCAGAATACGAAATCAAAAAGAGTTCCATTTTAAAGGGTGGTCACGAGAAATATCATCAAAAGAATCAAGAACAAGGGAAACTATTTGTACGTGAAAGACTAAGCCTTTTATTTGACAATGGTCTAGAGACAGAAGATGGAGCATTTGCCAATGTTTTGGTCGGTGAACTCCCTGCAGATGGTGTGATTACAGGGATTGGAAAAATACATGGGCAAACCGTATGTGTAATGGCAAATGACTCTACTGTCAAGGCTGGATCCTGGGGGAAATTAACGGTTGAGAAGATTATCCGAATACAGGAGACTGCAGAAAAGCTGCGCTGTCCAATGATTTATCTTGTCGATTCAGCAGGTGCCCGAATTACGGATCAGTTGGAAATGTTCCCTGGCCGTCGTGGAGCTGGTCGTATTTTTTACAATCAGGTCAAATTATCCGGCAAAGTTCCACAAATTTGTTTATTGTTTGGTCCATCAGCTGCAGGTGGTGCCTATATTCCTGCGTTCTGTGATATTGTTGTCATGGTTGAGGGCAATGCATCCATGTATCTTGGTTCACCTAGAATGGCTGAAATGGTGATAGGTGAAAAGGTTACCCTTGAACAAATGGGTGGTGCAAAAATGCATTGCTCCGTTTCTGGATGCGGAGATGTACTAGTAAAAAGTGAAGAAGAAGCGATTCAATATGCCCGCAAATATTTAACCTATTTTCCTAACAATTATTCGGAAAAACCTGCAAAAAAAGAACCAAAAGCTCCAGCAGCTTGTGAAAAGACAATTGAGGAATTAATACCGAAAAATCAAAATGCCCCATTTGATATGTACCAGCTTATCGACCGTCTAGTTGATGAAGGCTCTATGTGTGAAATTAAAAAGCTTTTTGCGCCTGAATTAATCACGTGCCTTGCGAGGATTGAGGGACAACCTATAGGAATCATTGCGAATCAGCCAAGAGTCAAAGGCGGGGTATTATTCCATGATAGTGCAGATAAAGCCGCAAAGTTTATTAATCTTTGTGATGCTTATCATATCCCACTATTATTCCTTGCTGATGTCCCAGGTTTCATGATTGGTACAAATGTTGAAAAAGCAGGAATCATTCGTCATGGTGCCAAAATGATTTCGGCGATGAGTGAAGCAACCGTTCCAAAAATGACGGTCATTGTCCGTAAGGCCTATGGTGCCGGTCTATATGCAATGGCAGGTCCAGCTTTTGAACCGGATTGTTGTATAGCTCTTCCATCTGCTGCCATTGCAGTTATGGGACCAGAAGCAGCAGTCAATGCTGTATATGCAAATAAAATAGCTGCATTACGTGATGAGGAAAGAACTGCATTTATTATGGAAAAGCGCGAGGAATACCAGAAAGATATTGATATTTATAGGCTTGCTTCTGAATTAATCATAGACGATATCGTCGAACCCAATCGACTTAGAGAAGAGCTTGCAGCACGTTTAGAAGTCTATCTGTCTAAATATGTAGTCTTCTCAGAACGAAAACATGGTGTTTACCCAGTGTAATAAAAATCAAAAAACATGAATAAATCAGATTTAAATGACTCCTTTTTGTGTAGTTACAGATTATTTTCTGGACTTTTGCAAAAGGGAGTTTTCTTCAATCAAATGTTAAAAAAATTTAGGGAGGAAAGCACATGAATTTTGAATTAACAGAAGAACAAGTAATGTTGAGGAAAATGGTTAGAAGTTTCGTAGATAAGGAGATTATGCCTAATATTAGGGAATGGGATGATCAAGCCTACTTTCATGCGGGTATATTAAAAAGATTGGCGGAATTAAATTTAATGGGAGTTTGTATACCAGAAAAGTATGGTGGCAGTGGAATGGATTATAATTCCTTAGCCATTGTATGTGAAGAACTTGAAAGGGGAGATACGGCCTTTCGTACAGCCGTTTCCGTACATACAGGGCTCAATAGCTTAACTTTGCTGCAATTTGGAACGGAGGAGCAAAAACAAAAATACCTTGTTCCACAAGCAAGGGGAGAGAAGGTTGGTGCGTTTGGTTTGACGGAGCCAGGGGCGGGCTCTGATGTTGCCTCCCTATCAACAACAGCTGTACTAGATGGTGATGATTATATATTAAACGGTTCTAAAACATGGATTTCTTTATGTGACTACGCCGATCATTTTCTTGTGTTCGCATATACAGATAAAGAAAAAAGACATCATGGAATTTCGGCTTTTATTGTCGAACGAACAATGACAGGATTTTCATCGCGGGCAATTAAAGGAAAACATGGAATACGTGCAGGAAATACCGGGGAATTATTTTTTGACCATGTACGGGTACCTAAGGAAAATCTTCTCGGTCGTGAAGGGGAAGGCTTTAAAATCGCTATGGCAGCCCTTGATAACGGTCGATTTACGGTTGCAGCAGGCGCTGTTGGATTGACCATGGCTTGTTTAGAGGCTAGCGTGAAATACTGCCATGAACGTAAAACCTTTGGTAAAGAAATTGGTAAACACCAGCTTGTTCAACAAATGATTGCTCGAATGGAGGCAGGTTTACAAACAAGTAGACTACTAGTTTATCGAGCAGGGGAATTGAAGAATCAAGGAAAAAGAAATACAAGAGAAACTTCTTTAGCCAAATGGATGGCCTGTGATTTTGCCAATAAAGCGGCAGATGACGCAGTTCAAGTTCATGGGGCATATGGTTATTCAAGTGAATACCCAGTTGAACGTTATTTGCGTAATTCCAAAGCACCAGTTATCTATGAGGGAACGCGTGAAATTCATACGATAATGCAGGCAGAGTATGTGCTTGGATATCGAGATGATAAGCCTCTTGAGCAGCCATTACCATCCTGGCCGTTTGAATGTGATAAAGAAATGGTTAATAAGTAAGAAAGTGGAGCGAGTTGAAAATACTCGCTCTTTATTTAATGATAAGAGAGTATTAAAGCCTGTTACACCACAGCCGTTAAAACTGTGGATTTTTGGGAAAATCCCAAATGGAAATTTTAAACAACGGAACCAGTGTCGGTTTATCAAATTTGGGGCAACCTAAGCTCACAGGAACGGACACAGGATCCGCTAAATCACAAAAACAGCTCCAAAAAGGTAGCTTACGGACAGAGGTTCCGTTATTGTTCGAAAATAGCTCGGAATTCCTATCAAATGGATTAATTAGCGGAACGTGAAACAAATGCAGGATTGGAAAACAGCATTGGAAAATGTGAAGGGAGTCTATGTTATTTTTGACAAAAAGACAGGAAAAAAATATGTTGGCTCCGCATATGGTGAATCAGGTATATGGTCGAGATGGGAGCAATATATATCAAATGGACACGGTGGTAATAAAGAACTTGTTAAGCTAATGAATGATAAAGGCCATGACTACGCAAAGGAAAACTATAAATTTACGCTCCTAGAATATCATCCTATGTTTACTCCAGATGAAAAAATCATATTTAGAGAGAATTTCTGGTAGGATGCATTGCTTTCGAGAGGGACCTTTGGGTACAATAAAAATTAACAAATAATAACAAATTTGCAGTGACCTTTCTAATCGTATCTCCTCATACATATTTCAAGTAGGGGACACTCTGGGCAGACGGGATTGGTTTTGCAATACCTTTTGGCATGCTCAACGAGAAGCGCATGAAATTCATTATAGAGCTTAAGGTTCATTGGAAATTTCTTTTCCACTTGATTTCTAAATGCATCATATGATTTAGGCATATCATACCCGAGACGATAAAAAATTCTACGAGCATAAGCATCTACGACAAAAATGGGTTTATCAAAAGCATAAAGTAAGATCACATCTGCCGTTTCATGACCGATTCCATGAATGTTTAATAGTTTGCTACGTAATTGTTGTTTCTCTATTTTTTTTACTAAATCGATATTGTAGTCATACATTTTGAACCATTCTAGGTAGGACTTAATTCGATGTGCTTTCATATTATAGTAGCCGCTTGGTCGAATAAGCTCTGCAAGATCCTGGGTTGATAATTTTTCAATCGACTCGGCATTTAAATAGGGCTTTAGATTGGATAGGGCTTTATCAACATTTCGCCAGTTTGTATTTTGAACTAAGATCGCTCCAATCATCATTTCTAAAGGTGTCTCCGCTGGCCACCAGCCTTGCGGACCATAAGAGTTAAATAATTTGTTGTATATTTGAAGAGAGTTGTGCATCATTTTAATTATCCCCGTGATTTTATTAGAGTAATTTTGACATATAAGATGGATAGCAACCAGCATGTTAAAAACCGATCATCATAATTTACTTTTATTTTACTAAAAAACCATGTGAATCGATAATTGAAAATCTTTCAAGAGAATAAAGGAGTGATGGAGATGGGAAGACCAGAAGAACATGAATACTCAGCATACTTTTCAAAATATATAAACTCAATCCCGGATGGGGATATTATTCAAATTCTACAACAGCATTCGGAGGAAATGAACCAATTCCTTAATAAGTTTTCTGAAGAACAAGCATTATTTAAATATGCTGAAGACAAATGGAGTATAAAAGAAGTTGTCGGTCACGTGATAGACACAGAACGGATTATGGCATACCGCCTTCTTTGTATTGCTCGAGGTGAAACCGTGTCGCTTCCAGGCTTCAACGAAAATACTTATGTTCAAAACGCTGATTTTAATCGGTATACCATTCAAGAATTACGAGAAGATTTTGCAGTTGTGCGTAAGGCAACTCTTCAATTGCTTAAACGATTAGAGCCTAAAGCATGGTTAAGAGAAGGAACAGCAAACAACTCTCTAGTGACAGCTCGTGCCATTGCCTATATTATAGCTGGACATGAGCTTCATCATCGGAATATTATTAGCAATCGATATATGCAATCTGATATGTTTCCGTTAATCTGAATAACTATGGACCTAGCAAAAGAATTGTCTCTCTTATGCGATATTTTGCTATTTTAGTATTATTGCAAAGAGTATGGGCCTTATTCCATTCACGTTTGGATATGGTCATTCAAATGAATTTCGTGCTTTTTGGAGGGGAGTAATCGGTGAATCTTGAACTCGATCATATTGTCCATTATGTCAAAGACCCAGAGTTTATGCAGAAGTCATTCTCCAATTTAGGTTTTTCCACGGTAAAAGGAGGAAGACACCTAAATTGGGGAACCTATAACAGTCTTTGCTATTTTTCAAATGGTTGTTATTTAGAATGGATTGGTATAGACAACATTGATATTGCTAAAAATTCAGAAAATCCCCTCATCAAGCAAATAGTTGAAGATGAACAACTAGGAGAAGGCTTCACTCAGGTTGCCTTTCGGACAAATGAAATCAACCTACTAGCAACCAGATTGAAAGAAAAGGGACAAGAGGTGATTGGACCTGTTCCAGGATGTCGAAGGAGAGAGGATGGCTCCCTTATCGAATGGTCGATGCTGTTTCTTGCTCAGGCTCCACATGAATGTAGGTATCCATTTTTTATACAGTGGGGGGAAGAAGATGCAGAACGTCGAGCCCAAATTCAGCCACTAACCGAGCACAAAGTGGGCCTTGCGAAAGTAAAAGCTATTTATTTTGCTGTTCAAGATAGCAAAACTATTGCTGATGAATGGGGATCTTTATTGGACATCGAAAAAATGATATCTTTTAAGATTGAGAATTGGAACGCCATAGGCTATCAGCTAGATGTTGGTGGAATTGAAGTGAATTTTTGTGAACCGATAGGGGATGGATTGCTCGAAAAAGAGATGATCAAACGTGGCCAGAAACCCTTTATGTGTGAAATCTCAAATATTAATATTAGTGGCAAACAAGAAATATCCGGAGGAAGGTATTCCTTAAAAAAACAATAAAACAAAATCATTGAGCAGGTGCTGTAACTGATAAAGTTACAGCACCTGCTTTTTTGGTATAGGTATTGTAATAGGTTGATGGAAAATGTTATATTTTGTTTCGTTTTGTTGTATTTTTTCTTTTGTGAATATATTGATTTGGAGATAAAAGCCTATTAAAACAAGGGGATGTATGAAATTATTAAATTTTTTAACATTTATATTGACATAAATGGGTATTAATTGGATAATAATGTTACAAAAAGAAACAAAAGGAAACAAAAGAGAAAAAGAAAAGGAGCTATCCAATATGCAAGCAAGCGTAAAAGATGTTGTTGTGATTGGTGGTGGTATTGTTGGTACATCAATCCTAAGAAAATTAGCGTTTTATGAGCTTGATGTTATGTTGGTTGAAAAACAACCAGATATGTGTGAAGGGTCAAGTAAGGCAAATAGCGGAATCATTCACACAGGATTTGATGCACCTCCGGGAACGATAGAAGCAGAATGCTTGAAACGTTCAAGAACTCTCTGGCCAAAACTTGTAGAGGATTTGAAAATACCTTTTATTTCATGTGGTGCAGTGATGGTTGCAACAAATGCAGAGGAAAAAGAAATCATCGAAAAAAAATACATTCCTAACGCAAAAGCAAATGGAGTTGAAGTGGAATGGGTGGAAAAAGAAGAACTATTAGAGGTCAATCCAGCGGTTACTAAAAATGCAATTGGTGGATTAATCATACCAGATGAAGCGATATGTGATCCTTTTACAGCCACTCGTTCCAATGCTGAACTTGCGGTATTAAATGGAGCCAAGGTTCTTTTGGGTAATGGTGTTGTAGGTATTGAAGAGCAAAATGAAGGTTTAAAGGTAATTTTGGAAAATGGAGAAGAGATTCTAACAAAATATGTTGTGAATGCAGCTGGGCTTTATTCGGATCAAATCGCTAGATTCATAGGAGACCAAAGTTTTTTGATTACACCAAGAAAAGGTCAATTTATGTTAACGGAAGAAACAATTGAAATCTCACAAGTCATTCTCCCGGTTCCAACCGCAAAATCTAAAGGAACACTGATTTCTCCAGTCGCCTTTGGAGGATTTCTATTAGGGCCGACTGCAGAGGATCAAGAAGACAAGGAAGATCGTTCGACCACTAGAGAAGGAATGGATCTAGTTTTAGAAGGTTGTGAAAAGCTTATTCCTAACATTAGAAACTTTGATACGATTCGTCAATTTGCTGGGGTTAGGGCCGTATGTAGTGAAGGGGACTTCGTCATTCGATCATCCCATCTTAACAAGCGAATGGTTCATGCAGCTGGAATACGCTCAACTGGTCTTTCATCTTCACCAGGAATCGCTGAAATGGTTGCAGAACAGCTTGAATTAGCAGGCTTGGAGCTAGTCGAAAAAGTGAATGTCATTAATGAAATCCCAAATCTATTCCAAGATTCACAAGAAGGGGATATCGGTGAGATCGTTTGCCTATGTCGCTCGATTTCAAGGGGAGAAATAAGAGACTCATTAAATGGACCAATCCCACCTAAGACCATTGATGGCATTAAAAGACGCACAGGGGCTACTCTTGGGGAATGTCAGGGAAATTGCTGCATTCCCAAAATCATCGATCTACTTGATGAATATGGAAAAAACACCGAGCCTCCTTTAAAAGGATTGCAAAATTCTTATATCACTTTAAGAGGGGAGGGGAATACATGTATTACGAACTAGTCATCGTAGGAGCAGGTTTAACTGGATTAAAAACTGCCATTATTACTCATGATTTAAAAATTAATAATGTTCTAATTGTAGATTATGAAAAAAGGAAGGGGGGATTTGGATCAAGCCTTTTTGAAAGGGAAGAGTTCCAAGCGGAAAGGGAAATCCTCAAGGAATCATTAAACCTCCCGTATGAATTTTGGCCTCAATCGACTGTGATAGGATTTTTTGCAGGAGAGAACGGTGAAAATCATCAAATCAGTATTCAGACACCAACCGGTACAAAAGAAGTGGAAGCCAAAAGAGTATTTTTCTGCACTGGCTCTCTTGAGAAACCTCGAGAGGCTCATCAAATTGCAGGTTCACGTCCTGCGGGTGTTATGACTCCTTTAATGGCATTGGGGTTAATAGAAAGGAATAGACTGCCGGGATTCAAATGTTTGGTAGTTGAAAATGGCAAGATTTCAAAGGCAGTCGCCAATATACTAGAAGAAAAAGGCTGCATTGTACAGAGGGTACCTGCCGAGCATTATACCATTAAAAATATTAAGGGGAATTCCCGTTTAAATGAGGTAGAAATACAGGATTCAGAGACGGGGGACCTTCACAATTATTCATGTGATACATTGATTTTTAGTGAAGGGAGGATCCCTTGTACATTCTATTTAAAAGGTACGAACATTAAACGAGACCCAAATCACTTTATTATGATTGATGAATATGGAAGAACCAATGTTAGTGGTGTCTTCGCATTTGGAACATGTACGAATCATGCAGAAACCTTTTATTATTCTTTAAATCAAACTAATAATCTACTAAAAGAAATATTAGTAGGTGAAAAAATTAGGAGGCTATTTTATTGAAGGCAACAGATTCATTTATGATCCAAGCTGATAAATCAAGTGTTTGGTCGATTTTTATGGATGTAGAAAAATTAGCTAGTTGCGTTCCAGGGTGTAGGGATATGAAGGTGATTAGTGAAAATGAATATGAAGCAAATATGGAGGTAAAAACGAGGTTTATGAAGATTCAATTTCTGGCAAACGGTGTTTTAAAGGACGCGATTGAAGGTGAAGAACTAAATGTGGAAATGATTGGAAAACCCTTCAAACTTGCCGGGTTGTTTAAAGCAAAGATGAAAATTCGATTGGAAGAGGTGGAGGAAAAGAAAGTAAAGGTCATATATTTGATGGATTTACAAATGACAGGAAGACTAGCTTCTTTAGGTGACATCCTAATGAAGGGGACTGTAGAAAAATCGGCTGAAGAATTTGCTGAGAATGTTCAAGCATTGTTTCTGCACGCTTAAAAGGAATCGATTTCTATATCAAACCTGCTAAGAAGTTCCAGTTATAGTATAATTTAAAAAAACAAGTTTTAGGTGATATCATGTTGCAGGAAGAGCGTCATAAACAAATATTGGAGCAATTAGAAGAAAATAATACAGTCAGAATTTCAGAGCTTTCAGAAAGCTTAGGGGTAACCAAACAAACGGTTCGCAGAGACCTGTCAGAGCTTGAAAAAGCAGGATTTATCAAAAAAGTACATGGTGGTGCCATACTTAATAGAACAAATATCGAGCCATCCTATTCGAAAAGAGAGAGCACAAGTGTGATTGAAAAGGAACTTATTGCAGAGAAAGCGGCCGAATTCGTTGAGGATGGAGATGCCATTTTTCTTGATATTGGTACAACCACGTTAATCCTTGCGAAAAAATTAAAGTCAAGGAAAAACTTAACGGTAATAACCAATTCATTGCTTGTAGCTTTGGAATTTGCTCATTCCCCCGAAATAAAGGTCATTCTTAGTGGTGGTGAACTAAGGGGAGAGGAGCTATCATTATCTGGTCCAATCAGCACCAAAAGCATGAATGATATTTTTATAGATAAAGCCTTCATTGGTGTTGGAGGATTGGCGATAGAAAGTGGTTACACGGATTACCATTTAGGTGAAGCGGAATTTCGAAGAATCATGATTAAACACTCAAAAAGAAGCTTTGCTTTAGCAGATTATTCAAAAATGAATATCATTGCTATTTATAAGACGGCAGAGCTAGAGGAAGTAGATGTCCTCATTACGGATAAAAATTCACCTGCAAACTTAGTCAGTCATTTAATAAAGAATGGCGTTGAAGTCATTACATTGGACTTAAACTAGTAGATCAAACCTTAAAACTTTGAAGAAGCGGATCAGTGTATTACGATAGAAAAACCTATTGGCCTAAAGAGAAATCTGAAAAAGAGGGATCAAGATGAAAATAGTTGTTTCAGAATTCCACCAGGAGACAAATAGCTTTAACCCACTTCCTTGTACCATGGAGTATTTTCAAATGGGTCGCATTTTAGAAGGGAATGAAATAAGAGATAATTTACAAGATAAGCCATGTGCAGTGGCTGGAATTCTGAAAGCGATCGATGAAAGAGGTGTTGAAGCGGTTCCTGGATATTCAATGTTTACCATGAGTGGGGGCCCAATTGAGCATTCGATAGTGGAACACTTTCTTGAAAAGGTTAAGAAAATAATTCAAGAAAATAAACCAATAGATGGAGTGTTCCTATCCCTTCACGGTGCAACTCAAACGACAAAATATGATGATTGCTCAGGTTATATAATAGAAAGCTTACGTCATTTGATAGGGGAAAATGCTGTGATTTCTGTTTCGACTGACCTCCATGCCAATATCACTTCAAAAATGATGGAACATGCCAATATCATTTGTGGATATCAGACTTATCCGCATCTAGATCATTTCGAAACGGGATATAGAGCCGCGAAATTAGGGCTTTCATGTCTTCTTGATCCCGAGAAGCCCGTGATGGCCCAAGTAAGGCTACCGATGATTGTCCCAGCAAGTACGTACACGACAATGTCTGGTCCATTTTCAAACTTAATGAATGAGGCAAAATTACTACAAAGATTCGAGAGGATTATAGATTTTTCAATCTATCTGATGCAACCATGGCTTGATGTGGAAGAAGGTGGCTCGTCTGTTATCGTTATTGCGAAGGATGATACTACGGCTAGAAAGTATGCGTTAGATTTAGCTAATAAATTATTTCACTTGCGCAAAGAATTTATCCCTAATTTATTTTCAATAGACGAAGTGATTGATTTTGCGTCTAATAATAAAGATGATAAGCCTGTCATTCTCGTAGACTCAGCAGATTCCTCCAATGCAGGGGCGACTGGCGATAGTGTTGAAGTAATAAGGAGATTAATAAAGAGAGAAAAGGAAGTAAAAACTGCATTTGTAGTGGTTGATGTCCAAGCCGCAATTCAGGCACATCAGCTAGGGGTGGGTAAGAAAGCGTTATTTTCTATAGGTGGTACTCGGTATCCAGAGCTGAATAAACCTATCCAAGTGGAAGCTTATATCAAATCCATACATGACGGGATTTTTACACAGGAAGGACCTTCAGGACGAGGCTTAGTCAATAACATTGGTCCATCTGCCGTTCTCCAAGTTGGGAATATTGACATTCTTGTTTGTCATCATATATTTGGAAATGGGGATCCCCAATTGTATCGGGCTTTTGGAATAGAGCCTACCTTTTATCAACTAGTGATTGTAAAGGCATGTACTTCTTTTCGTGCAGCCTATAGTCTACTCACAGACCAAATCTATGAGACTGATACCCCAGGTGCTGCAGGTGTAAATCTTATTCACTTACCATATAAAAGACTACCAAAAACATTTTATCCTTTTAATCCAATGGATGATTATGTCATTGATGATATTAAAATAAAAAATAATATTAAGTATAATTGAATAATTTTTATAGTAATTTAAGGAATTTCTTGAAATATTGTTTGGAATGATAAATAGGTGACATCCCTAAGGGCAATCGGGGGTTTCGCTTATTTTTATTATTATGAAACACAATATTTCCTTTCTGGAAGTGAGTTTATGTGCAATAAATTAATCAAAAATAAAAAATGAAATTATTATTCTTTGATAATAAAAATAATTGAATTAATAGTATTAAAGGTTTATAATTTGAATACGGTTACAATTATAACATTGTTAATCTTCAAAATACTTCAGGAGGGAAATATCATGATAAATTTAAATGGCAAAATCGCAATCGTAACAGGAGCTGCTTCAGGAATTGGTTTAGCTACTGCAAAGGCATTTATTGAAAAAGGGGTTAAGGTTGTACTTGCAGACTATAATGTAGATGGCGGAAAAACGGTTGAAAAGGAACTTAAAGAAAATGGTGCAGACGCAATATTTATAGAAGTAAACGCTGCAGATGAAAAGTCTGTTGAAAACTTAGTTGCTGAAACTGTAAAACATTATGGTAGAGTCGATATCATGGTTAATAATGCTGGTATAGGGGTGCTAGCACAAACTCATGATTTATCATTTGAAGATTATAATAAGGTTATTTCAATTAACCAAAATGGTGTTTTCTTCGGAGCTAAATATGCTATTCGTGAAATGTTAAAAACAGGTGGAGGATCTATTGTCAATACTAGTTCGATTCTTGGGCATGTAGGTGAAGCTGGAGCATTTGCTTATAATGCAAGTAAAGGGGCAGTTAATATCCTAACAAAATCTCTTGCGCTTGAATATGCTGCAAATAATATTCGCGTGAATGCTGTTTGCCCAGGTTATGTTGAGTCTGGAATGGTTAACAAGGAAGCATTAGGTGATTTTTATGAAGGATTAGTTGCAAGACATCCAGTTGGTCGACTTGGTGAACCAGAAGAAATTGCTCATGGAATCGTCTTCTTATGTGAAAATGATTTTGTTACTGGTAGCACATTAATGATTGACGGTGGCTATACTGCACGATAATTTTATAGTAGAATCTAAAGGGCCTCCTTTTAATAGGAGGTTTTTTTCATTTTCAATTCCACAACAAAATTTACCTTCGAAAAAATCCTGAAAAATATACTGCACTACAAGACACTATATCATCTTCCTTGTATAATAGAAAATGTTACATTAATGTAATAGATATATATAATCTTAGAAAAAGTTAGAAGCTCACTTAAATAAAAGCGAGATTTATAGGAGGGAATGTACAAATTGGGGAAAAAACAAAAGAAAAAAACATCTCTTCCATTTAGAATAAATATACTCTTTTTGGTTGTCTTTCTTCTGTTTTCAATGTTGATTATCCGATTAGGAATTATCCAGATTGTTTATGGGAAAGACTACGAACGTGAAATCAATCAAAAAGAGATTGTTCCAATTAATCTATCAATGCCAAGAGGAAAAATTTTCGACACGAACGGAAAATTAATTGTCGGAAACAAGACTTTAAAAGCCATCACTTATACTCGGCCTAATGCTGTAAAGCAAGATGAAATGCTTGAAGTTGCCCGAAAACTTGCCTCCATGATTAAAAAAGACTCGGAGGAGGATTTTAAAGCTATTACAGAAAGAGACCGCCAAGATTTTTGGATTATCAATCATCCTAATAAAGCAAAGGCGAAAATTACGAAAGAGGATGAAGCAAGAATTAAGAAAAAAGACCTGGATCAGGACGATTATAACGAGGAAATATACGATCTAACTAGAGAAAGAATTACAGAGGAAGAACTGAACTCTTTTTCAAAAAAAGAGCTTGAGGTTTTGGCTATTTTTCGTGAGATGGCCTCAGCCAGAGCATTATCTCCACAAATTATTAAAAATAAGAATGTAACTGATAAAGAATTTGCCCTTGTTAGTGAAAATTTAAGTATCCTTCCTGGAGTGGATGCTACCACAGACTGGGATCGATACAATGCCTATGAAGATAAGGAAGGAAATAAAACATTAAGCTCAATCTTAGGTAAGGTTACAAGTACGAAAGAGGGCTTACCACAGGAAACGCTGGAATATTATGAAGCAAGAGGCTATAGCCGGAATGATCGTGTTGGTAAAAGCTATATAGAGTGGCAATATGAAGATGTATTACAAGGTCAGAAAGAGATTGTTAAGAACGTTGCCGATAAATCAGGCAATGTCGTTGGTTCAAGCGTTGTGAGAAAAGGGAAAAGTGGGAATGACTTAATCTTAACCGTTGATGTTGAATTTCAACAAAAGGTAGAGAAGATTATTGAAGAAAAACTAGGAAATGCTAGAATGGGTCAACCGTATATGGACAGAGCATTAGTTACAGTCATTAATCCTAATACAGGAGAGATCCTTGCAATGGCTGGTAAGCAGTATATGAAGGATGAGGAAAAAAATAAAACCGTTGCAGCAGATTTTGCATTAGGGAATATGATCACCTCTTATTCCATGGGGTCAGCTGTTAAAGCAGCAACAGTCTTAACAGGGTATAATACAGGGGCCATCTTCCCAGGAGCTAGCCTATATGACCAACCATTAAAATTTAAAGGGACCCAAGTGAAAAAATCCTGGAATACGGTCGGTTTCGGTTCAATTGATGATTTGTACGCATTAAAACGATCATCGAACGTTTACATGTTCTTAACTGCAATGAAAATCGGTGGTCAACAAACCTATGTACCAAATGGTCCGCTCACAATTGATAAAGTGGCAGCGATAAACAAATTAAGAAATAATTTTGCTCAATTTGGTTTAGGTGTGAAGACAGGTATCGATTTACCAGGGGAGCAATCTGGTTATGGACCAGGTCAAATTCCAGAGGATGCAGGTAAAGTATTGGACTTTGGGATTGGACAATATGACACCTATACACCATTACAGCTAGCCCAATATATGTCAACGATTGCCAACGGAGGTTATCGAATTCAGCCCCATCTTGCAAAAGAAATACGAGAGTCCAATAACCAATCCAATGAGTTGGGCCCTGTGGTTCAAGAAATAAAACCAAAGGTATTAAACAGAGTGGATATGAAGGCTGAATGGATTGAGCGGGTGAAGACGGGATTGGAATTAGTTGTCAACGATCCTCAAGGAACTGGATATGGATCGATTAAGAATAAACAATTAAAAATTGCTGGTAAAACAGGAACAGCCCAAGCATTATACGATGGTCCTCTAGGTGGACATCCAATGCTTTGGAATGTCACCTTTGCTGGCTATGCACCGTATGACAATCCAGAAATTGCATTATCTGTAGTCGTACCTTGGTCAACTACAGATAAAACACATGTTAACTTAGAAATCGCTGATGAGGTTTTTAAAGCATATTTTGATTTAAAGGAAAAGAAGTCTAAATAAAATAAGAGTTCAACAGATCTTTTTGCTTGAGTCTTATTTATGAGGGAACTGAGAGGAAGATGAATTTGTTAGATATAAATATTCAATGGTTTAGAATGATTAATAATCTAGGAAAGCAGTACTCAGAGTTAAATCCTGCCATGGTGTTTATTGCTGAATACATGGTATTTTTCCTAGCATTATCAGTAATAATTTATTGGTTTACACGAAATAAAAACAATCGGATCATGATTATTTGTGCTGGGGTTACCTTTGTTATGGCTGAAATAATTGGAAAGATTGCTGGAAAACTACATTCGAACAATCAACCATTTGCAGAGCTTGGCAATGTGAATCAGTTAATAGAAAAGGCAGTCGATAATTCTTTTCCAAGTGACCACACCATCTTATTTTTCTCCTTTTGTATAACCTTTTGGTTGTTTAAAAGAGGCTGGGGGTTTTTATGGGGAGTATTGGCAGTTCTTGTAGGGATTTCACGTATTTGGGTTGGAGTTCATTATCCAGCAGATGTGCTTGTAGGGGCAATTATTAGTATTATTGCTGCGATGATTGTATATAAAGTAGTTCCTAAGCTAAGCTTAACAACGAAATTACTATCCGCCTATGAAAAGGGTGAACAGCTAATTCTTCCATCACGGACCAAATCTAAGGATGATGTGTCTAAGGATTTATAGAGAATCACTTAAATGTTGTGGAAAAAGTTATAAATATCATGTTTCCCAATTATTATATTTATAATATAGATGACATGGATGTTGATGTGCTAAAAGAATTAATCCGACAATCTATAAGCTTTTTAAAGAAAATGTATCCGGACAGCTAAAAATGTTGTTTTGGATACTCAAGATTATTTAATATGAAAACTTGATTGATCTATCATAATGATTTCAGGATGGTCCCTTAATTCATCTATTAGTTTGAATAAGGTATCATCTTTTTGTTTTGCCTCAATCATACAGTCAATCTGTGGAATACTACCTTTGATTCCGTTGAGGAACTTTAGAAACATATCCAAATCAACATAATCTGCATGGTCCCGGAATCTTTTTTCGCTTTTTGGGCTAGATAGGTGCATTTTTATTGGCAAAGGAGATTGGGACCAGGTTTGGACGATACGTGGCCAATAGGTAAGCCAATCTTCTTCTGAAAAATTTGCTAGATGATGATGATAATCGAAAACGAAAGGTATTCCTAATTTCTCACATAAATATAAGGTATCAATAAGATCAAAAGATTTATCATCATTTTCTAGCATAATCATTTTTTGAATAGTGGTTGGAATATATCCCCAGTTATGAACAAACTGCTCTAAAGCCATTTCCTTACCTTCGTATTTTCCTCCTACATGCAATACACATCGATGAATTGGATTTATGTTCATTCCTTTTAGCATTTTTAGATGGTATTGTAACGTATGTACTGAAGTTTTTAAAATTTCCTTCTTTGGTGAATTTAACACAACGAAGTGATCGGGATGAAAATCCAATCTAACATCATTCTTCCTTGCAAATTCACCAATTTCACTGAATTTCTCCTTTAGAGGTTTCATGTAATTCCAATCCTCTAACTCCTCATGAGTAGCTAAAGGAATTAGTCTCGAACTTAAACGAAAAAAATGAATATCATGAGCTAAGTTATGCTTGAGCAGCCTGAGACAGTTCTCCAAATTGGATAGGGCAATTCGTTCTAGTTTCCTGATAGCGGCTTCTCTATCACTTAATTGTTCGAAATGGGCATAGGTCATCGTTTGTGAGGGAGAACAATTTTTTAAATGAGTACTCATAGCTACATATCCTAATCGAACGAATGTCACTGTATTCAACTCCCCTAAATGCTTCTATTTCATTTTTTCTCATCTTTAAATTTATATACTAAATGGAAGAATTGATTTATGATTTGATTTAATAGGTGAGATGATACAATAAATATTGTTACTTCTCATGCAATTATTATTAGGCCATACACTTAAATTCTATCCTTTAAAATTTTTAATGAGTACAAAACAATAGTGATATGAAAAAAGATATGATAACATATGATAAAATACCCTATCAGGTATATTCAAAAGCTTTAAAGGGGGAAACAGGAATGGGAAGGACGAAATGGATTGTATTGTTGGCATTTTTAGTAGTTATCGGAATTGTTGGCTTTAATTTAGTTGGAAACGGTGGCATTAAGAATATTTCTACTGATGAATTAGGAGATAAATTAGATGATGATAATAATCAGAATAAAATAATCTTTATAGATGTAAGAGAACCATCAGAATTTGAATCAGGACATATTGAGGGAATGGTTAATGTCCCTTTAAGCACTATAGAAGCTGGTAATGCCAAATTATCAAAGGATGCAGAAATCGTGTTAATTTGCCGAAGTGGAAATAGGAGCATGCAGGCTGCAGAAATTTTAAAGGAATCGGGCTATCGACAGATAATTAACGTGGAAGGTGGAATTCAGAGCTGGGAGGGAGAAGTTGTTAAGGAATAGATTGAAATAAACTTGAATTGAAATACTCTAGGTCATTTCATTAGAGGTTAATTGAACTATTAATAAATTGGGTGTTGTAATAAAAGATTATATAGCTTATTTTATAAACTTTAGGACACATTTTGAAACCTTGATGTATATTATAAATGTAGGAATCTTTCGAACTTAACTCTATTCCTTACTAAGAAAGATACTTGATAAATAGGAATAAAAAGGGATGGATTCATATGGGATTCTTTATGGTCGGAACAATCTGGTCAGATCTAGGATTTCTACTTGTTGGCGCCTTCTATTGGGGATTAATCATCGCTTCAGGGATCTCCTTTTTGATTGGCTTGTTTAAAAAGTCATGGAAGGCATTCCTGACAAGTGGAATAACATTCATCATACCTGCCCTTACACTAGCCAGCCAAGAAGGTTATTTTACTTTCTTTCTATTTTTGCCTTTACTTGCTATTGGCCTCGCAATCATTACGAAAAAAAACCATTAATAAATCAGCTTTTATTTATATATGCGATACTTCTATTTTTAGGAGGTATCGCATTTTTTTATCACATAAGTAGCATAAGATACGAAAAGATTTGGATAATATATAGAAAAACCATATAAAGGAGCTGCTACTATTGTTTCGAGTGTTGATTTCATTATTTATGGTATTTTCCTTTGCAAATTTTCATGTATCTGCAGCTGCATTAACGGAGGGTAAGGCTCCTACTAGGCAAGCAGATCCTTGTATCAATGCTTCCATTATTTCATTAAAATATAGGATGCAGGAGCTATGGATTGAACATGCTTGGTGGACAAGAAGCTTTATCGTTAGTAGCCTTGCGGGACTTGAGGATAAGAAGCATGTTCTGGATCGCCTATTAAAAAATCAGGTGGAAATAGGTAATGAAATTAAGCCGTTTTACGGAGAAGCAGCAGGGAATAAGCTGACTGAGTTATTAAAAGAACATATCTTAATTGCAGGCCATCTCGTAGAAGCAGCTAAAAAAAATGATAAGGCGAATGTAGATAAATATAATAAAGAATGGTTTCGAAATGCAGATATTATTGTAGATTTTTTATCAACCGCAAATCCAAATTGGTCAAGGAAAGTGCTCACAGATATGTTTCAAACACATTTAAAATTAACCATTGATGAAGTAACTGACCGACTTAATGAAGACTGGGAAGGTGACATTCGTGCTGCCGATCTGAATGAAACTCACTTAATTCATTTAGGAGATTTTCTAACTGATGGCATCGTTAAACAGTTCCCTGAAAAATTTAATAAGTAAAAAAATGACAGGTGCCTGGCACCTGTCATTTTTTGGAAACAATTATTAAAGCGGGTGAATCATGGGTATAGGGGGTGAAGTCAAATTTGCCGTAGCTTGTGATTTCTCGAAACCCTATGCTCTGGAGAATGGGGATTATTTGCTCGGCTGTTGCTGGAAATAAAGGAATTGTATTGGTAATTGGTTCTTCCAAATCCTTGACCTTTAAGGAAGTTGTGAATTGAATCTTCTCACCATCTAAGTCATATTTTCTTTCAAATGAAAAATGATTATTTTCAATTATAGGAAATGAAAATAAGTTATTCGTAAGTACTTTTTTGAAATTGACCATTTGTATAATAAAGATTCCATCTGTTTCTAGTTTTTGATAGGACTGACGGAAGAATTGTGATATTTCCTCAAGATTAGTTAGATGAGCAAGCGTATTTCCAATGCAGTATATTCCATCAAAGGTGCTTGTTAATTCATCTAGCTGAAGCATGCTTTTTGAATCTACTTGAAAATGATTAGAGCTTTTTACTACCTTTTTATGAATTTCCTCGATCATTGTTTCCTCAGGTTCAATCGCAGTTACCATAAAACCACTGTTGGCAAGTGAAAATGCCATATTACCTGTACCAGCACCAACATCTAATAAATTCCTTTTTCCTTTGAAGCAGATAGATAAAAAGCGTAAGGTTTGATCATTAGTCGGAAATATTTGATCATAGAACGGGGTTATCTCTTGATAAAAAGACATTATTAATCCACCCTTTTTTTGCTTAATACGAACCATTAATTATTTCTATATAATTATTTCCTCTTGAGTTTAAATGTATGAAGAAAAAGGAAATGTGATGCAAAACAATTTTTCAAATTTAAAATATGGATTTAATTCATTGTTCGAAATTTGTATAAAAAATATTAATATAATATTCACTTTTCCGATTATTGGAAGTGATAAACTAGTTTTGTTCGTTTTATTTACATAGGGAGGACATCAAAGATGAAAGCACTAGTTTGGTATGGTAAAAATGATACTCGTGTGGAAGAAAGAGAAGAGCCTCAGATTGAAAAAGGAAAAGTAAAAATTAACGTAAAATGGGCAGGAATTTGCGGTAGCGATCTTCATGCCTACCAACATGGAATTGGGGTCCAAGTTGATACACCACATATTGTATCCGGGCAAAAGGCACCATTAGTATTAGGGCACGAATTCTCTGGAGTTGTGGCAGAGTTAGGTGAAGGTGTAGAAGGCCTTAGTGTTGGAGATAGAGTTGCTATTGAGCCAATGTATCAATGTGGAAAATGTGAAAACTGTAAAAAGGGAAATTACAACTTATGTGAGGGCTTTGGTTTTGTTGGATTAAATGGTGATGGTGGCTTCGCTGATTATATTGTTGTCGATCCATACATGATTCATAAAATTCCTGATAATGTTACATTTGAACAAGGGGCTTTGATAGAGCCAACGGCAGTAGCTGTCTATGCGGTTAGACAAAGCAAGCAAAAGGTTGGAGATACGGTTGCTGTATTTGGAGTTGGCCCAATCGGTTTACTGACAATCCTTGCTGCAAAGGCTGCAGGTGCAGCTCGCATTATTGCTGTAGATATCTCTAAGGAAAGATTAAATAAGGCAATGGAGGTTGGGGCTACTCATATCATCAATAGCCTTGAAGAGAATCCTGAAGAAGTCATCATAAGTGAATATGGTGGCGTGAATGTTGCTTATGAGGTTGCCGGGGTTCAACAAACATTAACTAATTCCATTAATGTACTGAAAAAAGGCGGAGAAGTAATGGTAATTTCTCTATTCAGCGAACCTGCGAAAATAGATTTATTTAGCATGATTAATAGGGACATCTCTATCAAAACTAGCTGTGTTTACCGTCATATTTTCCCTGAAGTCATTAGAATGATTAGCAATGGAATCCTTGATGTAAATCAAGTAGTAACGAAGAAAACAACTTTAGAGAATATAGTAGAAGAAGGCTTTGAAGCTTTAATTAATGATAAATCCCATGCAAAAATTTTAATTCAAGTTTCTTGATACATTTCAACATAAATCATTCTTGATTGAGATTTTTAAAAAAAGTATAAATGAAAGGTGTTGCCCAAATATTAGGCAACACCTTTTTATTTTACCAATTGGTTCGTTTTAATATACATTTTAGCTTGGAGGAAGGTTGCCAACTTTAGAAGAATATGACACTATATAAAGAGTCATTGGGAATGGATGAGACAAAAATGTAATTGATTAATTTGAATGGAGGAAGTGAAATGGCGTTAGCTTTACCAAATTGTCCAAAATGCAATTCTGAATATACATATGAGGATGGCACTCTTTTAGTGTGTCCGGAATGTGCTCATGAATGGGCTTCTGAAGGAGAAGCAGATAGTAATGAAGATGTGAAAGTAATTAAAGATGCAAATGGAAATATACTTCAAGATGGGGATACGGTTTCCGTAATTAAAGACCTAAAGGTGAAAGGGAGCTCATCCGTATTAAAAATCGGTACTAAAGCCAAAAATATCCGATTAGTGGATGGAGATCATGATATTGAATGTAAAATTGACGGTTTTGGTGCTATGAAGCTAAAATCTGAATTTGTGAAAAAGATATAATTAGGTGTTATGGCATCCGCTATTGTGATGCCTGGCACCTTTTTTTATTTATACAGAAAAATTGAGATTTTCTCCTTTTTATTCATCGTGGCCAATAAAATATTATGGATTTCAGTTTGATAGGTTTGATGAATTTTCTCTCTTAGCCATGTTTCATCTTTTCCTAAGGAATGCAAACCTGATTGATGTACCTTTCCCTCTTTAATAATTGTAACAGGTAAATCAAAGGATTTTTTGGGAAGATTCAAATCCGATGGTGTCACTGGTTCATATTCAGGTTTCATGAAATGAGAAAGAGTTCCACCTGATTCCCACATGACAACAGCCACCTTCGAAATATCATCAATTTTCTCCTTTCGCAATTCTGTAAGCAAGTAATCGATTGAAATTCTTGCCCTAGCTAGATTTTTATATAGAATTTCTCCGTTTTCAATTAATTTTATAGGAGTAGTATCCAATATTTTTCTAATTCTATTTGATTTTAAACTGACCGTTACACTTAATGTATATAGAATAATTAGTACACTCATTGTAATCATTGAACCCTTTAAACCTAAATGCTCATCTGATAGGGGGTGCGCAATAATATTCCCAACGATTAAAGCCATAACAAAATCAAGTAATCTTAACTGGGAAATCGAACGCTGCCCCATAACCTTTGCTGCAATTAACATAAAGAAATAAGCTACAATAGCCCTTAAGATCCATTGCATGGTAGTTAACGATTCTTGGCTATGAAAAAAATCCATCCTATTCACCTTTTTAATATCAATTGAAAAAACCTATGGTTAATATATCCTCTTTCTGAATTTTTATCTGAAAAGAATTTGTCAATTAGGTAATTTTAATTATGCCTTAATCGTATAAGTCTTTTTTGTTAATATTCTGTTTTCACCCTTGGTCATTTTAGCCAAATAATTGGTATGTTTGGCCAATATTTCGGCTGAAAAAGGAGATATCTATATTATTTCCTTTATTTTATAATTTCCTCGTCTTATGATATTGCATTTTTATAAGCAATAGAATGCTGGGATAGCCTATTCAAAAAGTGATTTTTATGGAAGAACAAAAAAATTTTTCTTTGACCATTAATCCTG
Source organism: Bacillus massilinigeriensis (assembly GCF_900117315.1). GTDB lineage: Bacteria > Bacillota > Bacilli > Bacillales > Cytobacillaceae > Bacillus_BE > Bacillus_BE massilionigeriensis. The sequence continues at coordinate 1,649,793 of NZ_LT630337.1, read as the reverse complement.
GCACAGTACTTGCATTAATTATAGTGAATCAAACATTAGGGGGAATGGAAATGAAAGCAGCAGTTGTTAATGAGTTTAAAAGACAGCTAGAAATTAAAGAGGTTCCAAAGCCAACTTTGGAACATGGGGAAGTTCTTGTGAAGATTGAAGCATGTGGAGTATGCCATACGGATCTTCACGCGGCACATGGGGACTGGCCGGTAAAGCCAAAGCTTCCTTTAATTCCAGGGCATGAAGGAGTAGGAATTGTTGAGGAAGTAGGTGCAGGAGTAAAGTCGATTAAAGTTGGAGATCGAGTTGGGGTACCTTGGTTATATTCCGCCTGTGGTGAATGTGAATATTGTTTAAGTGGCAGAGAAACCCTTTGCCTAGAACAAAAGAACGGCGGGTACTCAGTTGATGGTGGATATGCTGAATATTGTAAAGCCCCAGCTGATTATGTTGCAAAAATTCCCGATGGACTAGATCCAGTGGAGGTCGCGCCAATTCTTTGTGCAGGGGTGACAACCTATAAAGCATTAAAGGTTTCCGATGCAAAACCAGGTGATTGGGTCGCCATTTATGGTATCGGGGGACTAGGACATCTTGCCCTTCAATATGCAAAAGTAATGGGCTTCAATGTAATTGCCGTCGATATTCAAGATGAAAAATTGGAATTAGCGAAAGAACTTGGGGCAGATTTAACAGTCAATGGTTTGAAAACTGACCCAGCTGCAGCTATTCAAGAGAGGGTTGGAGGAGCTCAGGCCGCAGTAAGTGTGGCAGTAACGAAAAAGGCATTTGAGCAAGCCTATCAATCTGTTAAACGTGGTGGAACATTAGTAGTCGTTGGCCTTCCTCATGATGAGCTACCAATACCTATTTTTAATACAGTACTTAATGGTGTTACAGTAAGGGGATCAATCGTTGGAACAAGAAAGGATATGCAGGAAGCTTTAGATTTTGCAGCACGAGGAAAAATCCGCTGTCAAATAGAAACTGCGCCACTTGATACAATCAATGAGGTATTTGATAAGATGGAATCTGGAAAAATTAACGGAAGAATAGTTCTAAAAATGAATTAACATTCGATGTTTTGAAAACGCTTTACTTCCGGGGCAGTTCAATCTGCCCCGAGTAAACTTAAGAGAATTCTAGTTTCCAAGATTGGTTTTTTCTAACTATTTATTTAGTTTTAAAAGGGGATTTGGCTTTTTATTAAAATCTATGGGGGAATTAATTTTATGATATATGCAAAACCAGGGGAATTAGGGTCAATTATTACCTTTAAAAAAAGATATGAAAATTATATTGGTGGAGAGTGGACCCCTCCTGTTCGAGGAGAATATTTTGAAAATGTATCTCCCATTACAGGACAGGTATTTTGTGAGGTCGCGCGTTCAACAGAAGAAGATGTAGAAAAAGCATTGGATGCAGCTCATGCAGCGAAAGAAGCATGGGGAAATACCTCTGTAGCAGAAAGAGCGATCATTCTAAATAAAATTGCCGATAGGATCGAAGAGAATCTTGAGAAACTTGCTGTTGCAGAAACATGGGACAACGGAAAAGCAGTGAGAGAAACATTAAATGCTGATTTACCATTAGCGATTGATCATTTTCGCTATTTTGCAGGTGCTATTCGAGCTCAGGAAGGAAGACTAAGTCAAATCGATCAACATACAGTTGCTTACCATTTTCATGAGCCCCTTGGGGTAGTTGGTCAAATCATACCTTGGAATTTTCCTTTATTAATGGCAACATGGAAAATTGCTCCTGCATTAGCAGCTGGAAACTGTATCGTTCTTAAGCCAGCTGAACAAACACCTGCATCAATTATGATTTTAATGGAAATTATTGGGGATTTATTACCTCCTGGAGTCCTAAATGTTGTGAACGGATTCGGTGTCGAGGCAGGTAAGCCGCTTGCCTCCAGTCAAAGGATTTCAAAAATCGCTTTTACCGGTGAAACAACAACTGGTCGTCTAATTATGCAATATGCATCACAGAATATTATTCCAGTAACCCTTGAGCTTGGAGGAAAGTCACCAAATATTTTCTTTGAAGATATTATGCAGCAGGACGATGCGTTTTTAAATAAAGCTGTAGAAGGACTTGTTTTGTTTGCCTTAAATCAGGGAGAAGTATGTACATGTCCTTCACGCGCGTTAATTCAGGAATCGATTTATGACCAATTTATTGAATGTGTTTTGGACAGGGTAAAACAAATAAAAACAGGAAACCCTCTAGACACAGAAACGATGATGGGGGCACAAGCATCAACCGAACAGCTGGAGAAAATTCTGTCCTATATTGATATAGGAAAGCAGGAAGGTGCGCAATGTTTAATAGGGGGAGAGAGAAATAATATTGTAGGTTTTGAGGATGGTTATTATATTAAGCCAACTGTATTTAAAGGGAATAATAAAATGCGGATTTTCCAAGAGGAGATTTTTGGTCCAGTTGTGTCGGTAACGACATTTAAAGATGAAAAAGAAGCGATGCAGATAGCAAATGACACATTATATGGGTTAGGAGCAGGAGTTTGGTCTAGAGATATGAATAGGGCATACCGCTTTGGGCGTGGAATCGAGGCAGGGCGAGTGTGGACAAACTGTTATCATGCTTATCCTGCACATGCTGCTTTTGGTGGGTATAAAATGTCTGGAATTGGCCGTGAGACTCATTTAATGATGCTATCTCACTACCAGCAAACAAAAAATCTGTTAGTTAGCTATAGTCCGGATGCACTTGGATTTTTCTAATAACCATTTGGCTAGTAATGAGGAGGGGAGAATGATTGAAAAGGTTGTTGCTTCTGAGAAGGCAATTCAATTCATCCGATTGCTAAAAGCGAAGCATGGACCTCTGATGTTTCATCAATCAGGCGGGTGCTGCGATGGTAGTGCTCCCATGTGTTATCGACAAGGAGATTTTATTATTGGTAATATCGATGTTTTGCTTGGTGAAATTGAAGGCTGCCCCTTCTATATGAACAAATTACAGTATGAATATTGGAAGCATACACAGTTAGTAATTGATGTAGTTTCAGGTCGAGGCAGCATGTTCTCTCTAGAAGGGACAGAGGGACAACGTTTTATGACAAGATCAAGAGTGTTTCATTCCAATGAAGAAGGTCAAATGGAAAGATAATATAAAGGGATGTCCAAAAGGTGCGTGACACCTTTTCTTTTGGGACATCCCTTTTATTTTTTTTCATTAAGGAAATATCTAAGTTTTCGTTGGGTAATTCCGAGTAGTTCTGCTGCTTCTTTTCGGTTTCCAATTGTTTTTCTTAATGTTCTTTTTATGAAGGCCTCGGTAGTTTTCGCTTCTAGTGATTTGATCATTTGCAGTGCTTTTTCCAAATTGGGATTCCTTTCTGATTCCCATATATGGCTCATTTCCTGCTGCCATTGCTTTAAATATTGATCAAACTCTACTTCAGGGTTCGTTTCAAAAGGCCTTGTTGAAAAAGGGGCTTCTTCGGCCAAGGTGGAACCGTTCGCAGCTTCGAGTATTTTATTTGCGAGATATTTCGGAGTTATGATGGTTGTTTCTCCCTCAGCAAGGGCAGCTGCTCTCCTTATGACATTTACTAGCTCACGCACATTACCTGGCCATTGATATTTACATAAAAATTGGATCGATTCTTCAGAAAAGGATAGTTTTAGGTTATGTTTTTTAAAATAATGGTATATGAAACCTGGGATATCCAGAAGCCTATCCCTTAAAGGAGGAATGACCAATTTGACCACATCGAGACGATACAATAAATCCTCCCTAAATGTGTTTTCGACAACAGCTTGTTGTAAGTTTACATGGGAAGCAGCTATTAACCTTGCTTGGCTGCGCATGGAGAGTTCTCCACCAACCTTCATAAATTCCCCAGTTTCTAATACTCTTAAAAGTTTGACCTGGGTAGTGAGAGATGCCTCCCCGATTTCATCAAGAAACAATGTTCCTTTCCCAGCTTGTTCAAAGTAACCTTTTCTATCTTTAACCGCTCCAGTAAACGCCCCTTTTGTATGACCGAAAAGCTCACTTTCTAGTAGATTTTCAGATATGGCACCACAATTGACTGCTATATAAGGATATTCTTGACGCATGCTTGCACAATGAATATAATGTGCTAGCACCTCTTTACCTGTTCCAGTTTCACCTTCAATTAAAACCGTGACATTTTTCTTAGCAAATTTATATGCTAGGGCATATAATTGTTTCATTTCAAAATTTTCGCCAATAAAGTAGCCGAGACGATTAGCTAACTCAAGAGCCTCATTTTGTGATGGAGCAAACCCGTCTCCCAATAGTTGTTCGGTTAATTTCTCAATATCATTGATATCATCAAATGGTTTTTCAATAAAATCATTAGCTCCTAATTTGATTGCCTCTACAGCGGTTTTTACCGTACTGTAACCAGTCATAACAATGACCTTACAGGCTGGTTGGATAACCCTCAAATTTTGCAGAATATCTAATCCATTACGGTCGGGAAGCCGTATATCTAGAAATGTCAAATCAAACTCCTGTTTTTTTATGAGGAAATCAAATTCTTCTCCACTTTTACATAGTGTCACAATATGCCCCTTGTCTCCTAATAGATGCTGAAGAAAGTGGCAGATTTCAGTTTCATCATCTACTACTAAAATGCTGGACATTGCTCCACCCCTTAGTATGAAAAATATTAAATAGGTATTAACTATGAATAGGTAAAATCAGTTTAAATGTACTTCCTTGTTCAAGCTTGCTTTCTGCTTTAAGCGTCCCTCCGTGTGCCTCAGCGATACCAAGGCTAACTGACAGTCCTAGGCCATTCCCTTTCACTGCATTTTTTGTAGTGAAAAATGGATGGAAAATTTCCGAAAGTATTTCAGAGTCCATTCCACATCCATTGTCACAAACGCTGAGAACGATGGAACTATACCCGTCAATTTTCTGCAAAGAGGTTTCTAGAATAATTTTTTTGTCTATTCTTTTCGATTCCTCTAAAGCATCTTTAGCATTTAGGAGGAGGTTTAATATCACTTGTCCAATTTGTTGATTGCTGCCTTCGATTAACGGTAGTGATTCATCTAGTACCGTCTCAACCTTAATGGTTTGTTTTTGTAATTGGTTTCCCACAAGACTTAATACTTGACGAATGGCGTCGTTAACCGAGCATTTTTCAAATAAATACTCATCCTGTCTTGAAAATGTTAATAGATTACGAATGATATTTTTACTTCTCTTCCCACATTCATAGATGTCGTTTAGTAGCTTATAGGAGGGATCTTGTTGGTCAAATTTACGTAATAGGATTTGAGAATTCCCCATTATCGCTGTTAGAGGATTGTTTAATTCATGAGCTACTCCAGCAGCCATTTCTCCAATCGCCGCTAACTTTCCTGATTGAATGAGCTGTGCTTCAATTTGTTTTTTAGCTGTTACATCTTTTATATAAATAATGGCAGCATAGAGTTTATTAGAATCATTGAAGATAGGAAAACAGTAGCATTCACATATTTTTTTACCGATATGTAATTTACCTGATGAGGGATTTTCCGTTGACAAAGTTTCCATGAATGGATTTTTTTCTTGTGTAAAAAACAAATCGTTCACGTTTTTTTCAGTTAGTCTTTTCTCGCTAATAAAATATTGATGTGCTGCATGATTTGCTTGAAGGATATTCCCGTGAAGTCCCACGATGAATATTGCATCCGAAACAGCCTGAAATGTTTCTTCCCATTGTTTTTTCGTGTCTAGTACTTCGTTATATAGTCGAGCATTCTCCATACAAACCGCAAGTTGGTCAGAAAGCTGTTGGAAAAAGGAAAGATCGGATGGATGATTGTCCATTAATTCTTTACTCCCTAATGTAAATATTCCAGTTACTTTGCCTTTGCTGATAAGGGGGAAAAGAAGAATACTCTCCAATCCCAACTCCATTAGAGCTTTTTCTTCACTCCATTTTGGATCCTTTAGTTTTGAACCAATATAATAGAATAGAGGCTTTCCTGTTCGAATCACATGCCAATATAATGATTGCTTTTCAGGAAGGGTTGATCCAGGAATGATACTGTATGAATGAGGAGGATAAACGTTAGAAAGTACTAGGTTTTTTCCATCAATCATAGATAGACTGATTCGTTCAATTGGGAAAATAGTTTTTAATTTTTCTAATACATTTTTTAGCATATCATCAAGTGACATTTCAATATTAAGACTTTTCATTACTTCATTAATAATTTCAAGTTGGGTGTTCTTTTTTTGTAGTTCAATTACGGTCTTCTTTAATTCTGTGTAATAATTTCTTTTTGATGATTTTACACCAGTTAATATCTCAATCATTTTCTCTCTGTTATTCATGATGACCCCCTATAAAGCCTTCCTTAATAGATTTTCAACATCCTCGCCATTGATGTCCCGGGGATTAGTAATCATGCAAGCATCCTCTAAAGAAAGTTCACTCATTTCTTTTATCATGTATTCTTCAAAACCCATTTCAGATAATCTTTGAGGTGCGCCAATATCGAATGATAGTCTTTTGACATATTCAATCGACTTTTTTCCAGCATCTGTAAGGGTTAAGCCCCGAGTATCCTCTCCTAGAAGATCAGCAATTTCTTTAAATCTTCTTGGCGCAGCAAGGAGGTTAAATTCCATCACATGTGGTAGTAAGACGGCATTGACATCTCCATGCAGCATTGGATATCTTCCTCCAATGGAGTGGGACATCGCATGTACGGCACCAAGAATGGCGTTTGAAAAGGAAATTCCGGCCTGAAGACTAGCCATTGCCATGTTTTCCTTTGCTTCCTTATTCAGCTTTGAAGCAACAGAAGGTCGTAAATATTCCGACACCAGTTTTATTGCGTTTTTGGCATAAACATTGGTAAGAGGTGTCGCAGCAATGCTGACAAATGATTCGATTGCATGGGTTAATACATCTAATCCAGTTGAAGCGGTAAGACGAGCACTTTTTGTAGAGAGTGTTAGTGGATCAACGATGGCAATATCAGGGACAAGAGACTTAGAAACAATGGTCATTTTTTTCCTTTTTTCTGTATCAACAATGACAGAAAATTGAGAAACCTCCGAGCCTGATCCTGCTGTCGTTCCAGCCATTACAAGCGGTGGGAGAGGAACTTTGATGCGATCCACCCCTTCATAATCAGATATTTTTCCACCATTTGTTGAAAGGATGGCAACTGCCTTGGCAACGTCAATCACACTACCTCCACCTATACCAATAATGGCATCACACTCGTTTTCCTTATAATAATTTGTTCCCCGTTCCGCTTCATAATCTTTTGGATTCATGGTGATATCCTTAAAGCAAGAATAGCTCAGGTTAGCAGCTTTGCAGCTTTCGATCGCTTGCTCCAACCATCCTGCTTCAATTACACCCTCATCAGAAACAATTAATACGTTTTTTGCTCCAAGTCGAACACAGCTTTCCCCTATCTGCTGAAGTGATCCTCCTCCAAAAATTACCTCAGGCATGACAAATTTACTTATCAATCCCATCACCTGCCTTAATTCGTTTCTATATATTTCATTCTAGATTTCTAAAGGAAATTCCTGTAATAAATTGAAAATGGACAAAAGTAATAATAAAAATGGAACATCTTTTTATATTGGTAAGTTCTTGTTCTAAATCCATTGAATAGATATATTATAGAGCTCGTCTTTATTGGGATTATAAGTTTTTATGAGGAGGATTATTATTGAATTACGAGACAATTATCTTTGAAAAAAGGGATCAAATGGCCATCATTACTCTTAATCGTCCAGAGGCAATGAATGCAGTGAGTAGCCGTCTTTGGCTTGAAGTAGGTACAGCATTAGAGGATTTCTCCAAAGACCCTGAGCTTAGAGTGGCCATTTTGACAGGAGCAGGGGATAGAGCATTTAGTGCAGGTGCTGATTTGAAAGAAATCGCATCTGGAGGATTTTCAACAACGAAGGAAATGCAAGAATGGGGTTTTGCAGGAGTTGTTAAGCATTATATTGGAAAACCAATAATCGCCGCTGTGAATGGATTTGCTTTAGGCGGCGGTACTGAAATCGCGCTTGCATGTGATTTGATTGTTGCATCTGAGAAGGCATCCTTTGGCTTACCTGAGGTGAAAAGAGGCTTGATAGCAGGAGCAGGTGGCTTAATGCGTCTTCCAAGACAAATTCCTGTAAAGGTCGCAATGCATGCCATTTTAACAGGAAAGAGCTTAACAGCTGAAGAAGCAAAGCAATGGGGTTTGATAAATGAGGTGGTTCCTCATGGGGAGGTTATGTCAACAGCTATGAAACTGGCAGAGGAGATCATTAGTAATGCTCCACTGGCAGTGAATAGCAGTAAAGAAATTGTGTATCGAAGCTTGGACTCAACAATTGATTTTCCACCTGAAGCATGGAAAATCAATGAAAAGTATACTTCAAAAGTATTTTCTAGCGAAGATGCTAAGGAAGGACCTCGTGCTTTCGCAGAAAAACGTAAACCCAATTGGAGAGGGAAATAACCATAGTGATGAAAGAGACACCCAAAAGGTAATGCAATCTGTTACCAATTGGGGGTCTCTTTTTTTCATTTTGTCCAAGGAGGGGGGGCGGTGATTGAAAATCCCTTGTGAAAAATGGGGCGCATAGAGCATGTCAATGCTTGCCACCATATCATACTCTATAAAAGGTGTTGAAGAATTCATTAAGAAGGTGAGCGGATGTCGAGGGAAAAATCTCTTTCTGGGCTTAAAAAAGAAGGTGACGGAAATATTTGGATTTGGAATTACGTCGCTAATGCGCATGTGGAGGTTGGGTATAAAACTCAATCCTTACTCCATTATGAGAAGTCTCCATATCAACAGATAAGCATTGTAGAAACAAAATTGTTTGGTAGAATGCTCGTTTTAGACGGGACCCCACAAAATTCAATGAATGAAGGGTTCATCTATAATGAAATGATCAGTCATGTTCCACTAGTTACACATCCGAATCCGAAGAAAGTAGGGATGATTGGAGGAGGGGACTGTGGCCCTGCTCGAGAGGTGATGAAGTATACTGGGGTGGAAGAAATTACAGTTTGCGAACTAGATGCGAAGGTGACGGAAATTTGCAGGAAATACTTAACCCCCGAATCTGTATTTGAAAAAGAATCAAGACTTCACATGGTTCATCTTGATGGTATGGATTGGATAAAGGAAAAGAAAAGTGATTTTGATGTGCTAATCATAGATCGACCAGACCCAGTTGGTCCAGGAAGGAAATTATTTTCATCAGATTTTTATCAGTATGTTTATGATGCTCTAACTGATGATGGCATTGCTGTTTTTCAATCGGGATCCCCTATTTACAATGTTTCCACCTTACAGGGAACGATAAAAAATCTTCGTGAACGGTTTCCGATTGTTCGAACCTACTTGGTGACCATTCCACTTTTTCCTTGTGGAATTTGGAGCTTTACACTTGCCTCAAAAAAATGGGATCCAATAGAGGCGGATTTAAACAGGTTGTTAGATAAGGATACCCAGTATATTGATCGTAATGTCTTTTTGTCTTCATTTGTGCTCCCTAAATATGTGAATAAGATCATAGATGAGGCTGGAGAGGTGGAATAAATCGTTCATTTATTAAATGGTTATCCACCTAGGTATCGCTAGTTATCCTTCAAAAGGTGTTAACATTGAATACAAAAAATGAGGCTGTCCTATAAAGTGCCTGGCACCTTATGGGAACAGCCCCTTTTATGTTTTTCATACCTTTCGTTCATCCTTTCTAATGAAGTAGGTATACGATGGACATATGCTAGCTACAGGCAATTTCATCTTGGAATTGCAAAATAATATATGATAATAACTCAACAATTTCAGGTAAATGTTTTTGACGGAGTGTCCGCGAAATTTCAATTTGAAAGGTATGGAAATGATGCCCATAGCCTTGATAGTTTTCTCCATCCCCAAGCCGATGAAATAATATGGATTCATCACCATTGAACAATTCATCTACAACAATTTGTATTTGTGGGAAGAGCTCCTTTGCTTTCACCGTCATTCTAGACATAAACCACTTCATGATTTCTGGTGAACAAGATTGCCCGTTTTGGGTTCCAATTTCAATGGCGTATGGACCGTAGTGAATATCCTTCATTCCATGAATCGTCAGGTGAAGATAAGGACCTTGAATCTGTTCTTTTGGAGGTTTAAGTATTCCAATATTATAAAGGATATTTTTTATTGTATCCCTGTATTCTAGTACTGCCTCGTTATTACGACCATCGGGATTTCGATTTATATCTGCAACTTTTCTGGAAGTAGTACTGATAATACATGCACATTCTGTTTTTTCTCTGACTTGATCTACGATTCGATCCGTAAATAAATCAGCCTCTGGTCGCATGGCGTGCTGTGCGTCGAGGTGAGAGCATATTCCTCTGCTTCCAAGATGATACTTTAGATATTTAAGCTGAGTATAATCGGTTTCCACTTTTTTAATCACCTTCTTTTGAAAATATTCAAAAACCATTTCCGTGTCAGATTTACTGAACCTTCATATAGTTTGTTTGTCACAGCATGTCTTCAATGATAATGAATGCAAAAATAGAAGAATGGTGCTAAACAGATGTCATTTAAGTATGAAATGGTTATTTTACATGGATTTTTGATCAAAGTGAGGTTGACTTTTCCTCTTTTTTTCTAAAACTCCTTTTGGACAGGGTAAAAACACAGGAAAAAAAAGATAAAACCCATATGATATGGTAAAAAAGTGGAGACGTAACAATCGCATATTTTTTATTTGCAAAAACAGGAGGTTTTACATGTGGAGTCGTTTAAGGACCAGTTTTGGATACCAGAGGACAAAGAACTAACTCTCCAAATGCTCAAAATAAATAATATTAAAGTGATTGAAGTAGTAGATGCGAAAACTTCCACATATCCAATCATTGGCCGGAGGTTTGGAAATCACGAAGGAAAAGATATTACTATTGTACATTCAAAAGAACAAGCCTACGAAGAGGGGTTTGACTTTTTTACTAAGCTGTACTCTTTTGAAAAAGAATACAGGATGGAAATCAAAGGACTTTTCGTTATTAATGCAGAAGAAAGCGTTCAGGAAAAAGTAATGAAAATGGAATTGCCAATTAGAATAAAGGAAAATTGGTGGAAATGGAAGGAGATTGGAATCGATGACCTTCCTGAGGAATGGCTAGAGTTAGCAGTACGCACTGCCTATGTAACAGGGACTTCTCATGCCATGGTTAAAATAGGAATTATTGAAAATGACATACCAGTTGTAATTGATATAAATCCACTTCAAGAAGAGAAGAGCCTCAGTAAAACAACTATTCATCCATCCTTTACAATAGGTACTGATGTAGAATTTATGCTGAGTTGTGATGATAGTCTATTGCCCGCATCCGATTTCTTTCCGGTAGAAGGTTCGATTGGATGTGATGAAAGGCAAATTGAACAGGATAGTGGAGAATATGCCTTAGCAGAGATTAGACCAGAGCCTTCATCATCTCCTTATGAGCTTTTTTGTCATATAAAAGAACTACTCGTCAAAGCATCACTGTCTGTTCCATATCAAAACATCTCGTTCCAAGCAGGGAGTATGCCCTTTTTTGGTTATCAATGTGGGGGGCATATTCATTTCGGTGTTCCACCATCCGTTGCCTTAATTAGAGCATTAGACTATTATCTTGCGATTCCATTCGCCCTAATTGAGGAATCTAGTACAAGTAGACGACGAAGGGGAACGAAGCATGGAGGTCTTGGACGTATAAGAGAAAAACCATATGGATTTGAATATTTAAGTTTAAGCTCCTGGTTGATTGAACCAAAAATAACACTTGCTACACTATGTCTTGCCAAACTAATTATCAAAGAACATTTAAATTTGCAAACCCCTCATTTATTCCACCCACTTATTCAAAGAGCTTATTACCAAGGGAATCGTCATGTATTATATTCCCTTTGGGAAGAGATTAAAGAGAGCATTTTGAGTACTGAAAGCTACCAACAATTTGAGAACGAAATATCCTATTTAATTAATTTTATTGAAGAAAAGAATACATTAATTGGTTCAACAGATATCCGAATTAGTTGGGGGCTTCCCGTTCAGAAAGAATTATACGAGAGGGGACTAATCATTCATGTCCCAAAGAAAATTAGGACTAAATTCAATTTAACAGAAGGAGAGGATACCTTTATTTGTGCTGGGAAATCAATTGCAAAGGCAACAATAAGGCCGCATCCATTTTCATTTCGAAATTCTAATATCCTCCAAATTTCACCGATGCTACGTAAGAAATTAGCTATCCCTAATGATTGGAATCCAAAGATTGCTTCTGCAAATGGTGCAATTATTCTAGGTCCAATTATGGGTATACTTGCAGATCGTCCATTTGAAAGGCAAGCCACCTATTTCCAGCATTTAAGTAAAATTGCTAAGGACAAACAGATGTTAGTATATGTGTTTGAGCCGAATGACATTCTATGGGACCAGCAGCTTATTAAAGGGACAACATTGAATGGAGAGGGACTTTTTCCATTTCCGGCAGTCATCTATGACCGCTATTTTCGAAGCAAACAAAAACGTGATAAAGAAATGGATGAACTCCGTGCAAAATTACAGTTTGTCTACCAAATCCCTTTTATCAATACTCCTACCTTATTTGAATTAACTGGAAACAAATGGGCATCCCACCAACTTCTTATACATGACCACGAGGAGTTCCTCCCTGATACAAGGCTACTTGAACAGCCGTCTGACCTAGAGGATATGTTAAATCTTCATGGAGAGATTTTTGTAAAGCCGGTTGGCGGCGCGCTGAGCAATGGAATTTACCGAATAATGCAAAACGCAGATGGAATTTATTGGATGAATTTAGAAAAAAGAGATTATCAACGATTTAGTGCTAAAGAGGAGTTGTTTTCAAAATTTTTCCCATTGAAGAAAAACAAACTCTACTTAGTTCAAGAGGCTATAAAGAGAAAAAAATTAAATGGGAATTACGTTGAGTTACGTTGCTATATGCAAAAAAACGGAAGACAGAAGTGGGTTAGGACAGGAATGGTTGCTCGTCTTTCAAGTGAGGGTGTTATGTCAGCAGATACGGAAATAAACAAGCGGTCGAGTCATGTATTAAGTAAGTTATATCCTAATCCAAGTGATTTTCGCGAAATCCGCGACCAAATTGCAACATTGACAAAAAGTGTAGTGGAAACGATTGAAAATGAAATTGGTTCCTTTGGAGAATTGGCTGTAGATGTTTGCATAGATGAACATGACATGATCAAAATTCTCGAAATCAATGCAAAACCTGATAATTTATTTGCACAAGTCCATGCCTATAAACTTCGGCATTTAGCAGCTCTTCGGTTGTTAAACTATGCAACTTCACTGACGGGCTATGAATTAGATGAGACTTAAGAGATTGGAGGCAAATGAATGAAACACCTGCCGTTAGCCACAGTTGTTGAGCAGATTAATGGACACATCATACATGGCTCTCAAAATCAAACGATTAAACATGTAATGAAAAGAACTAATAAGGAAATAAAAGACCACACTCTTTTATTCCATTTTAAAAGGGATTCAATCCACGGGAAATACTGGCGTGACAATAGCGAGGTTGCAGTTGTAACAGATACACCAGAAAAATGCACTGGTTTAGAAAAGGATATAACCATCGTTGTCGTGGATGATGTTGAGGCAGCCTATTGGAAATTTATTGATTATTATCGTGGTCTATTCGATATTCCGGTGATAGGTGTGACAGGCACCTGTGGAAAAACAACAACAAAGGAAATGATTGCAACCATCCTTGAAGAGGATTACGTGACAGAAAGCACTTGGATGAGCATGAACTCCATGAGTGTTAATCTACGATATCTTCTTGATATTGATGATGAGACAGAGATTGCTGTATTTGAAATGCCCGTAGCATATCCTGGTTATTTAAGAATCGCTTGTCGTTACTTCAAACCACAGATTCGTATTCTCTTAAATATTGGTGTTCATCATCTTGTTGATAGTGAGACACCTGAGGCATATATGAAGGCAAAAGGGGAAATTGTTGAAGGGCTTAATCCTGAAAGTGGCGTTCTCATTCTTAATGGTGATGATGAAAATATTAAAAAGATTGTGGATGTTACCCCTTTTAAAAATGTCATTTATTTCGGTAAGGAAGACTCTGCACAGTTTCAAGCACAGGATATTCAGTATGGTAATAGAGGAATGGACTTTATTCTAAAGCATCAAGACAAAACCTTTAAAGCCTTTGTGCCTGGATATGGGGAGCATAATGTTTATAATGCATTAGCTGCCATTAGTGCATCTTACTATGTTGGGATTGAACCAGAGAAGGCAATAGAAAGATTGTTGCAATTTGAACAGGTAGAGGAACACTTGGAATTTAAAAAAGGGGTAAATGGTTGCACAGTAATAGATGATACCTGGAATTCATCGCCTCTTTCTATGGAAACTGGACTAAAGGTTCTAAAAGAAATTTCTAGGGATAAGAAATCTGTGGCCCTATTGGGTTATATGCCACAGCTAGGAGATAGTCAGTTTGCAGTGGATGAATATCGTAGAATGGGTGAAATATCAGTGGAAGCAAAGGTAGATCTCCTTTTTGTAGTTGGGGAAGAGGCAGAACCAATTGGTAGGAGAGCCCTAGAATTAGGGATGGAAAAGAACAAGGTATATTTCTGTGAAAATGGGATGGAAATATATGATATTCTGCAGGATCAATTAAATAAGGATACTATTTTGTTTTTAAAAATTACACATAGAGTAATGAAGCAGCCTTCTTTTATTGAATTAAAGAACAAACTTATTCCAGATGAAGAGACGTGAACGAATGGGGGATGACAGATGAAAAAAACAACACAACTTCGGAACTTGATAAATAGCAATCAGCTTGAGCTGCTGATGGAGGCACATTCTGGACTGAGTGCAAAAATCGTTGAAGAGGTTGGCTTCAAGGGGATATGGGCTAGTGGGCTATCTATCTCAGCAGCAATGGGTGTTAGAGATAATAATGAAGCATCATGGACGCAGGTTTTGGAAGTTTTAGAGTTTATGAGTGATGCTACCTCCATTCCTATTTTGCTAGATGGTGATACCGGATATGGAAACTTTAATAATGCTAGAAGATTAGTGAAAAAGCTTGAGCAAAGAGATATTGCTGGAGTTTGTATAGAAGATAAACAGTTCCCAAAGACCAATTCATTTATTAAAGGAGAAGCACAGCCCTTAGCTGACATTGATGAATTTTGCAATAAGATTCGGGCAATGAAGGATACCCAAAAGGATGATGACTTTGTTGTCATATCTCGGATAGAGGCTTTGATTGCTGGATGGGGATTGGAGGAGGCTTTAAGAAGAGCAGAGGCCTATCGTCAGGCCGGAACCGATGCTATTCTTATTCACAGTAAGAGATCTGATTTTATTGAAATTGAAACATTTATGAAGGAATGGGGAGATCGCCTTCCTGTTGTGATTGTTCCAACCAAATACTATTCCGTTCCGACTGAAAGGTTTAGAGAAATGGGAATTAGCCTCGCCATTTGGGCCAATCACAATTTAAGGGCATCAATTAAAGCAATGGAACAAACGACAAAACAAATATATTTGGAAGAAAGCCTTATTAATATAGAAAGTAAAGTTGCACCCCTTGAAAGAGTATTCCAACTTCAAGATGCTGAAGAACTTGCTATTGCTGAAAAAAAATACCTTTCTGATAAAAAAGGAAAGTCAAATTCAATCGTCTTCCTTAGGGAATCAGAGGAGCAATCACTTCTAAATAAACAAATTCAGCAATTTAACACATTGGGATTGAAAGAGGTTTATGTTACTGGAAATACTAATACTAATGACCATCAATCTAATAATGAAGTATATAGACTGATAGAAATGAGAGAAAAGATAAAGGGTAGTACAGTGTTTAGTTATAGTGATATTTATTATAAGCAGCATGTTTTAGAGGAGCTATTAAATGACCCAAATGATATTACTATAATCGTCGATGCTGACTTTGAACGAGGTCCAGAAAAAAACTATGTAACTACTAATCATCCTTATTCTAAAAAATTATTTTCTAAAACTGTTGATCTAATTGATATCTTTACTTGTGTGGATGACCGAGAGATCCATGGTGAGTTTATCGGTCTTTGGAAAGTAACGGAGTATGGAGCTGAAATCGTTAAGGAAGCAATAAAGACACTAGTGAAGGATGGAGACGTACAAAGGTTAACCTTAAAGGATTTATTTAACTATATTCGGGATTTCCATCCAATTTCTGTTCAATATATTAAAGGTGGATGGCTTGATTTAAAAGGTTATACCGAGCTTCAGCAAAATGGTGAGAAAATATGATACCTACGGAAATGTTTGGTGAAGAATTAAAAAAATATGGTTTTGATTTCTACAGTGGGGTTCCTTGTTCATTTTTAAAGCCCCTTATTAATTATGCCATTAATGAATGTGAGTATGTGACAGCTGTAAATGAAGGGGAGGCGGTAGCTATTTCTGCTGGCGCAAGTATTGGGGGGAGAAGACCAATTGTTCTCATGCAAAACTCTGGTTTAACCAATGCTTCTTCACCCTTAACCTCGCTTATCCAACCATTTAAGATTCCCATTCTAGGTTTTGTCAGTCTTCGAGGGGAGCCTGGATTATCTGATGAACCACAGCATGAAATTATGGGTGAAATTACTGGCGACATGCTTACTTTAATGAAGATTGAATGGGACTATCTTTCAAGTGATTTAGAAGTGGCTTGTGAGCAGCTTCATAAAGCATTGAGAGTATTGGAAGGGAATCAGCCGTATTTCTTTATTGTAACAAAAGGAACCTTTGGTAGTGTCACACTTCTTAACCAGAGGGACAAACAATCAATCAATAAAAGGAAAATAGTCAAAACGAACGAAGATCAGCTCCCATCGAGGATAGATGCATTGAAGGTAATTAATTCCCAAAAGGATGCCCATACCATTCAATTAGCGACAACAGGTAAAACAGGCAGGGAGCTTTTTGAGATTGAGGATTCTCATCATAACCTATATATGGTAGGTTCGATGGGTTGTATAAGCTCACTTGGACTAGGACTTTCCTTAGTAAGAAGGGATAAAAAAATTGTCACGATTGATGGCGATGGAGCCTTCCTGATGCGCATGGGCTGTTTAGCTACGAATGGATTTCAAAACCCTTCTAATTTGCTTCATATCCTGCTAGATAATCAGACCCATGATTCAACAGGAGGGCAAGCCACTGTTTCCCATAATGTTGATTTCGTCTCTATTGCAGCTAGCTGTGGCTATGAAAACTCTATATATGTTCATAACCTAGTAGAGCTAGCCCAATTTATTCAGGATTGGAAAAAACAGCCACAATTAACCTTTTTATATTTAAGGATTACGAAAGGTTCGATGAAAGGTGTAGGCCGTCCTAAGCTAAAACCATATGAAGTAAAGGAAAGAATGCAGGTGTTTCTCAATGATTAAAACGGCCGTTATTGTTGCAGCTGGTATGGGTAGTCGAATGGGAAATCGAACTGCGGATCGACCAAAGGGGTTTCTGGAGCTTGAGCACAAACCGATTATTGAGCATTCAATTCAAAAGCTATTAGAGATAGGTATTGAAAAAATATTGATTGGAACAGGCTATAAAAAAGAAATGTATCATGCCCTGATGAAGAAATACCCGGAAATTACATGTGTGAATAATCCTTTATATGAGTCAACAGGGAGTATGTACACACTCTTCGTATGTAAGGAACATGTAAAGGAAGATTTTCTTTTGCTTGAATCTGATTTGATATATGAAAAGAATGCTTTGAAGAGTCTAGTAGATGATCAGAACCAAGATGTCATTCTTGCAAGCCCCTTTACACATTCAGGTGATGAAGTCTTTATTGAGTCGGATTCATCAGGGCATCTAGTAAATATGTCCAAAAATAAAGAGGAATTAAACTCCATTTATGCTGAATTATTAGGGATATCCAAAATATCTTACAGAACCTTTTTGGAGATGTGCTCGTATGCAGAGAAAGTACTGGAAAATCATTCAAACATCGATTATGAGAAGGCGATAGTGGGGGTTTCAAAGGACATAAAAATAAATATATTAAAGCTACAAGAGGTTGCCTGGTGTGAGGTGGATGACGAGTCCCATTGGGAGCGTGCAGAAAACGTGATTTTTCCACTCATTCAAGCAAGAGAGGAAATTCCAGCACCAGTTAAAAGGAATATTCTCCTTAATCCAGGGCCAGCCACCACGAGTGATACTGTAAAGTATGCCCAAGTAGTGGCGGATATCTGCCCAAGAGAACAGGAATTTGGAGAACTGATGGGCTGGATTTCAAAGGAATTAACTAAGTTTGTCGCTTCAACTGAAGAATATACAACGGTCCTATTCGGTGGTTCAGGAACTGCTGCAGTAGAGTCAATCTTAAGCTCGGTTATTGGTAAAGATGCAGTAATCATCATAAATAACGGGGCATACGGAAAGAGGATGTGTCAAATAGCTAATGCCTACGATTTGGCCTATTTACCGTTTGAAAGCGCTGTGGACATACCCATCAATATACAACAGCTAGAAGAATTTATTCAACAAAGCTCTTATCCAATATCCCACCTAGCAGTTGTTCATAATGAGACGACAACGGGACTTCTCAATCCAATAAAAGAAATAGGAGAACTATGTGCAAAATATCATATACAGTTGATCGTTGATGCTATGAGTTCATATTCGGCGATTCCTATTGATATGGAAAAAATGAATATCCATTATTTAGCAGCAAGCTCCAATAAAAACCTTCAAGGTATGGCAGGAGTATCCTTTGTCATCGCTAATAAGGAAGCGTTGAACGAAACAAGATATATTAAACCAAGGAATCATTATCTCCACTTATACTCCCAATATGAGCATTTTGAATTAACCAATCAAATGAGATTCACCCCTCCAGTGCAAACGCTATATGCATTAAAACAGGCAATATTAGAAACAAAATGGGAGGGTATTAAAAATAGATATCAAAGATACACACAATCGTGGGAGACATTAGTGAATGGGATATCACGGCTTGGTCTTGAACATATTGTCGATAAAAGCCATCATTCAAAGATTATCACCGCTATTATTGAACCAGCTCATTCAAATTATGATTTTCAGAAGATGCATGATTTTTTCTATAAAAATGGTTTTACCATCTACCCGGGAAAATTTGATCAGCAAAAAACCTTTCGCGTGGCTAATATCGGTAATATCCATCAAAGAGATATCGAACGATTTCTAGTACTTCTTGAAGATTATTTGACCAAAATATAAGGGAAGAAGTGAAACGATTGTCAATCGCAAAGCATAAGTTGGCAGTTGCAACAATGGTTTGGAATCATAAGAAACAAATCCTCTTAGTAAAAAGCTATAAAAGGGGATGGGAGTTTCCTGGAGGTTACGTGGATCAAGGTGAATCCTTGAAAATGGCTGCAAAAAGAGAGGTAAAAGAGGAAACAGGGATTAATATAAAGGTGACAGGAATTTATGGAATTGAACAGGATGTTGAGGGTTCAACAGTTATCGTTATTTTTTCGGGAAAGGCCGTCAGTGGTGAGTTAGCTTCTTCTGATGAGAGTCAAGATGTAGGTTATTTCAGCATCAGCCAAGCGAAAAAAATGATTACGTCAGATATATTTAGAGAAAGAATGATGAGATGCCTCAATAAAAAAGAGTATCCTTTTGTAAATGAGATATAGATTAATAGTGGGTCTGTCCCATAAGATGTGCTGCATCGAATGAGACAGACCTACTATTATTGAATTAATGAATATACTTAGCAGGTAAAATAAAATCGTAATAATAGTTTCTTTAAAAGTAGTGGCATTACATTTTAAAATTTGAGAGTGAGGATATTAAAGAAAATTTAGAAAAAAGTAGAAAACAGGAAGGGTTTCCAGGAAAATGGAAGAACTTTTACATATTATAGCCATATTGAAAATATATTTTTTGATAGGGTTATATAAATGCTAATACCTCTTAATTGGATAGTAAAGGCAGGTGTTTTTAATGAAATATTGATACGGACTTTTCATTGAAGCTGGAAAATAACTACCGCTATTCCTTCTATTTAAAAAAGGAGAGGATTTGATGAATCTTAAAGGGCTTTTAGAAACAAATATAGAACAATTTGGTGAGTATCCGTTCCTTTATTTTCATGACAAGCAATATACCAATGTAGAAACAAAAATGTACTCTGATTCTATTGCAAATGGTCTAAAGGAGCTGGGAATTGATAAAGGTGACAGGGTCATGATTTGTATGCCAAACTGCCCTGAGGTACTTTTTGCATATCAAGGGATCATCAGGGCTGGTGCCATTATTGTTCCAATTATGTATATGCTTCATCCAAAGGAAATTCACTACATCGCGTTGAATTCGGGTGTAAAAGCAGTGATTACAACCTCTCATATCGTTCAAAATGTTGAATTGGCTTTGGAAGGGTTACCATCGAAACCTATTTTAATTGTGGTCGATCAGCCAACAAATGAAAGGGCTTACAATTTATATGACATTATGAAAGATCAGGGTTCAAATGAGAATATCCAAGTAAAGCCTGATGACACAGCAGTAATATTATATACCTCTGGTACTACAGGAAACCCTAAAGGAGTATTATTAACCCACAGAAATCTTTACTCAAATGCGGAAAACTCAGTGAAGCATAATGAAACAGAACGAGGGACAACACTGGGAGTACTTCCCCTTGCCCACGTATATGGTCTAACCATATCGAACATTTGTTACTTAACAGGGAGTTCCATTGTGATCTTTTCTAAGTTTGATTTGAAGTCTGTTTTTGAAGCCATTGAAAAATATAAAGTAAGAACCTTTTCAGCCGTTCCAGCCATGATTCATGCTATGTGCGCCTATCCATTAGCAAATCAGTATGACACATCCAGCCTTGAATCTGTAGGTTCTGGCTCTGCGCCATTACCAGTAGCATTGCTAAATGCCTTTCAGCAAAAATTTGGAGCCGTTGTTTTAGAGGGTTATGGTTTATCAGAAGCCGCTCCGATTGTTACTGCACACCTAAAAGATCAGCCTGTAAAGCCTGGTTCAGTAGGACTACCGATACCTGGTGTAGAAGTGAAAATAGTGAATGAAAACAGGGAGAATGTCCCTATTGGAGAAATCGGTGAGCTCGCTGTTCGTGGTGACAATGTAACACCAGGATATTTTCAAAATGACGAAGAAACCAAACGGGTACTAAAGGATGGTTGGCTGTATACGGGTGATATGGCAAGGCTAGATGCGGATGGGTACTTATATATTGTTGATAGGAAAAAGGATTTAATTATCCGCGGTGGTTTTAATATCTATCCAAGAGACGTTGAAGAGCTATTAACAGCCCATGAACTGGTTTCTGAAGCAGCAGTTGTAGGGATCCCAGACGAAAGGATGGGTGAAGAAATGGTTGCTTGTATTGTAAAAAAAACCGATTCTTTCATTTCAGAGGAAGAAATCATTCAATATTGCCAAGACCATCTTGCAAAAAATAAAACGCCGAAAAAAGTACTATTTGTAGAGTCATTGCCTAGGAATGGTGTTGGGAAAATATTAAAAACTCATCTTCGAAAAACAGCTGCAGAAATCATAGCTGAATCTACAAACGAAACTCCTTCATAAGACTAATCAGGTAATATAATCTTCATTTTTTATAAACATATTTTTTCAAATCAAACATATGGTAGATTTATAAATTCTAATAAAATAGGGGGAAGAAAGAATGGGAAATCGAGTTTATTTAACTACAAGTGAAAGAGGGATTTCAGAGGATTCCTTTCCATTTCGATTATATCAAAAGGCAAAGAAATTCGGCGTTTGGAATCCAACAGACATAGACTTTTCAAAGGATACCGAAGATTGGAAAACACTAACGGCAGAACAACAAGAGGGAATTTTACGATTAATATCAATGTTTCAGGCTGGTGAGGAAGCAGTTACCTTAGATTTGTTGCCATTAATAATGGCAATTGCAAAGGAAGGTAGACTTGAAGAAGAGATGTATTTAACTACCTTTTTATTTGAGGAAGCGAAGCATACAGAGTTTTTCCGTCTAGTGTTGAATGCGATTGGTGAAAAGGGTGATCTCTCTGTTCATCATTCAGATACCTATAAAAAGGTTTTTTATGAAATTTTACCGGAAGCTATGGGGCGGTTAATTCATGATCAATCCCCAGAAGCCATTGCAGAGGCATCTGTCGTATATAATATGTTTGTTGAAGGTGTTTTAGCTGAGACGGGGTATTATTCCTTTTATCAATCACTAGAGACACTTGGACTTATGCCTGGCTTATTAAAAGGGGTGGGACTACTGAAAAAAGACGAGTCCCGTCACATCGGTTATGGAACCTTCCTACTTCAAAGATTAATTTGTGAAAACCCAGATCTTTATGATTTTGTCGTTCAAAGAATGGAAGAGCTCGCGCAATATGCTATAAAAATCAATCAAGAAGGATATGAAGCAAAACAGGACAACGACTTTGGAGCAACACTGGAAGAAACGATGAACTTTACAATGAAGCAGCTTTCTGTTCGTATGGAAGTACTTGCAAGAGCAAGGGGTAAAAAAATAGAAGAAATATATAAAGTGACTGAAAGTGAGTTGGGAGTATTATAGACTAGGAAAAGGGAAGGATCAAATTCAGTCATTGTTTTAATAACGACCATCCACTGGGATCTCTGGTGGATGGTTTAAATGTAGATTAAAAGGAATTCCGTCTGTTAACGAAATACATCTTTTAACATTTTTTATAAAAAAGACTTTTATTTTCAGAAATTTCAATTTAAAATAAGAGATAACATACCAACTGGTTGGTATGGAAAGGCAAAAGTATATTTATTACATAAAGATTGAAAACTTGAGAGTTTTATATGACTAATGTGTAAAAGGGAGGAATTAAAATGGGAGCAAGATTTAATGGTAGAGTGGCAGTTATTACAGGTGGAAGCAGAGGGATTGGTAAAGGGATTGCCCAATTACTCGCCAGTGAAGGTGCAAGGGTGGCATTGTTTGACGTTAATGAGGAAGCATTGGGTGAAACAGCCAGTGAGTTTCGAGAACAGGGCTTTGAAGTTCTTTCAAAGGTTGTCAATGTAGTAGATGCTGAACAAGTGGAGAATGCCGTTAAAGAGGTTCATGATACATTCGGTTCAGTTGATATATTAGTTAATAATGCAGGAGTTATTCGTGATAATCTATTATTCAAAATGACAGATTCCGATTGGCAGACCGTCATGGACGTTCACTTAAAGGGTTCATTCAATTGTGCTCGTGCCGCTCAAAAATATATGGTGGAAAAGAAATATGGGCGAATTATCAATATTTCCTCAACATCTGCACTAGGTAATAGAGGTCAAGCGAACTATGCAGCAGCTAAAGCTGGCCTTCAAGGATTTACAAAAACCTTAGCTATCGAGCTTGGAAGATATGGAATTACTACGAATTCAGTAGCTCCAGGCTTTATTGAAACAGAGATGACAAGGGATACTGCTAAAAGAATGGGATATCCATTTGAAGATTTTGTAAAGGCAAATATTGCAATGATTCCAGTTGGTAGATCTGGAAAGCCAGAGGATATTGCAAATGCCGTTGCTTTCTATGCAGATGAAAAATCCTCATTTGTAAACGGTCAGGTTATTTACGTTGCTGGTGGACCAAAGGCATAAACAACAGCCATTTGATGATGAGTAGGTTCTATATCTAAAAACAGATACATGAAAGTTTACAATTATAAAGCTGAGGTGAATGGGAAATGTATCAAGATCAAATCGGAAAAAGATCAAATAAAGTGAAAAATACTGTTGAAAGAGGTGCGGTCAAAAAGTTTGCAGAAGCTATTGGTGACCTACATCCTATATATTTTGACGAAGAAGTTGGAAGGAAATCTAAATACGGTAGAAATATTGCCCCTCCGACCTTCCCAAGAATATTTGATTATGGTGTGATTGAAGGATTAAACCTACCAAAAAAGGGTCTTATCCATGGTGAACAAGACTTCCATTATGAAAGACCACTATTAGTTGGTGAGGATGTGTACTGCTATACCGTGGTAAAAGACTATACCGAAAAAACTGGAAAGCAGGGCAGAATGGGCATTCTAGTGACAGATGCTGTAGGGGAAGATTTGGAAGGGAATATTATCTTTACTTCAAGTTCAACCATTATTATTAATGAAGCAGTTAGGAAGGGGATGACTGTATGAGCCTGTTAACAGAATTGAAAATCGGTGATACACTCCCTGAAGTCAAGCTGAATCCTGTATCCAGAATCGATTTAATTAAATATGCAGGAGCATCTGGGGACTTTAATCCGATTCATACAATTGATGAGGAAGCTAAAAAAGTGGGCCTTCCAGGTGTAATTGCTCACGGAATGTGGACAATGGGAAATTTAGCAAAACTATTTACCTCTTATTTTGAAGAAGGATTTATCGAGGAATATTCGATTCGTTTTAGAGGAATGGTATTTTTAAAAGATGTCATCACCTTAAATGCCGTATTAGAAGAAAGAAATGAAAATAAGCTTAATTTCTCTGTTAAAGCAGTTAATCAGAATGGAATAGAGGTTATTAAGGGGAAAGTAGTATATAATTTATTTAACTCTTAATGTTGTCAAAATAATAAATCAGGTAAGAACCCAGTGACATGATCCTTGCTTCGTTGCTGGGTTTGTTATTCTTTTAGAGGTGTATAGGGATGAAGGTAGGTATTGCTGGAACTGGGGCAGTTGGAGGATACGTGGGTGGTCTTTTATCCGATGCTGGACATGAAGTGACTTTCTTAACTCGGGGAAAAGCCTATGAATATATGAGTTCAAATGGACTTTTAATAGAGTCTGAAAATGATTTAATAAAGGTTCAAGGTTGCTTTACGGATGGTTTGGAAAACTTTTCAGAGGTAGACCTCGTGATCTTTTCGGTTAAATCAAATGATACTAAGGAAATGGCCTCCAAGCTCCAACCAATCATAAAGAATGAGGCCATGATCTTTACCCTGCAAAACGGTGTTGATAACGAAGAAACTCTTTCTCAAATATTTGGAAGAGATCGAATTATTTCAGCCGCGGCATACATACAGGTTCATATGAAAGACATTGGGATTGTAAAACAGATAGGTGACCCACCGCTATTTCTGATTGGTGCAATGGACTATAGCAAAAATAAGGATTATATTCAGTATTTATGTACAATTTTTAATGAGGCAAATATAAAAGCAGGTGTTTCCGAAAATATCGTTAAGGTTAAGTGGAAAAAACTTCTTTGGAACGTTATATTTAACCCTCTTTCAGCCCTTATTGAGGAGAATACTGGAGTCATTTTAGACGACCCGGGATTATTAAGTATAGCTAAAATGATCGGTCACGAGTCCATCTGTGTGGCTCGTGCAGAGGGTATTGAAGTTGAGGATACATATTTGGAAAAAATAATCAAACAGGCTGAGAACGCTCGTAATCATCAAACATCCATGCTTCAGGATAAGTTGAAGGGAAAAGAGATGGAACTGGAATCTATTTGTGGATTTATTATTAAAAGGGGCCGTAAGCTTCATGTGCCTACCCCTGTTCTTGAATCTATTTACCATTTATTGAAGTTTGCTCAGGGAAAATCATAAATATTATTCGGCAATCGGTAAAAAAATTTAGATTGAATTGTGTTATGAGTAGTAGCATGTAGAAAATGAGGTGGAAAGATGGATATAGACAATCTCCCTTTTCTTTATTTTAAAACGCTTGAAAATGATGAAATAATACAAATCAATCAATTATTAAAGAGGAGTTTTACAAAAAACATATTACATCAAAAAATAACTGAGGTTTTTGATGAGTGGCATATCCGAGGAGAAGGAAAGATTATTCAAGCAAAAATAGAAGCCAAAAGTTGCATTTTTTTTAAAATGGGTTTGGAGACAAATTTAATTGTCTATTTTGGCGTTTTTTCAAATGAGTTTGAGCAAATATTTGCCGAAATCAGTGAATTGAAAAGAGTGAATAGGCAGTTGGATGCCATCATAGAGAATTCATATGATGGCATCTATATAACAGATAAAAATGGTCGTACGATTAAAACCAATTCTGCTATTGAACGAATTACGAATATCCCTAAGGAATACTACCTTAACAAAAAAACCGATGATTTAGTGAAAAGAGGGATATTAAAGGATTCAGTTACTCATAAAGTGATAGAAAAGAAGAGAACTGTCTCATTGGTTCAATTGAATTATTGTGGACGAGAAACTCTACTTACAGGAAACCCTGTCTTTAATGAAAATGGAGAAATTGAAAGCGTTGTCACAAATATTCGTGATTTATCGGAACTAAATGAATTGCAGGCGGCCCTTCGGAAAGCAAATGAGTTAAACAAAAGTTACCAGAAAGAGATTAATCGATTAAAAGGGAACTTCATGTTTTCAGATAAGCACACAATTGTTCAATCTGAATCGATGAAATTAATTTACGAAACTGCAAGTCGAATTGTAGACACAGATGCCACGGTCTTAATTCTAGGAGAGACGGGTGTCGGAAAAGATGTGCTGGCAAATTATATATATAGCAGAAGTGAAAGAGGGAGAACAGGCAAATTCATCAAAGTAAATTGTGGAGCAATCCCTCCAGATCTCCTGGAATCGGAGCTATTTGGATATGAGGCAGGGGCATTTACAGGTGCAAATAAAAAGGGGAAACCTGGAATGTTTGAAATGGCAGATAAAGGTGTCCTATTTTTAGATGAAATTGGGGAGATGCCTTTAAATTTACAAGTTAAGCTATTAAGGGTTATTCAAGAAAAGGAAATCATTCGCATTGGTGGAACAACAATGAAAAAAGTTGATGTCCGATTCATTGCTGCAACGAATCGGAACTTAAAAATGATGGTAAAGGAAGGGACATTTCGAGAGGATTTATTCTACCGTTTAAATGTTGTTCCAATTTCCATTCCACCACTTAGAGAACGAAAAGAGGAAATATTGCCTCTCGCAAATTTATACCTAGGAAAAATCAACCAAAAATATGGGACAATGAAGCAATTAACTCCCGAGTTAAAGTCATTTCTATATTATTATAATTGGTCGGGAAATGTTCGGGAGCTAGCTAATTTATTAGAGCGTCTTACATTATTAAATCAGGATGATTTCTTAGGAGTAGAGCATTTGCCTGCAGAATATCGAAATACGCCTGCAGAAAAATTGCCTGAAAGGGAGGCAATTATGCCTTTAAAAGATGCCACTGAGCTTACAGAAGAAAGGCTATTATCTTTGGCGGCAAGGAAATATAAAACTACCTATGAAATTGCAGACGTACTTAAAACAAGCCAGCCCACCGTTGTCAGAAAGCTGAAGAAATATAATATAAAACTGACAAATGAAGTTGAGGTGAATTAGTTACTGAAGTGTTATTTTTACTTAACAAAACCTAAACATGAAACCATCTAACCTAAGATGGTTTTTTTGTTGTGATTAATTCATTGTTGAATCAAAGGAATTTACGAAACACCATCATAATTCATTATTGAATTAACCAACACGGTAAATGGAAAAAGAAGAGCTTAAACAAGGGAAACCAAATTGGCATGGAAATTGCATTATTTATTTTGTAATCATCTATTCAATCTAGCTTAGATCAAATAATCATATTTTCTAGGATTAAAAGTATATGATTTTAAAATTATGGAGGTGAATATGTGGAACAATCAACTAATAGAATATGGGATCAATGGTACATCAAAAAAGAACTCCCTCAGCTTCCAGAAGAACCACTCTATGAATTTCTTAAAAAAACGGAAGAGCGATACCCTGATCGATTAGCCATCCTCTTTGAACAGGAATCCATCACTTATCGAGAACTGAAGAAAAAGGTTGATCTATTAGCAGGTAAATGGGAGAGTATGAATTTTTCAAAAGGCGAAAGAATTGGTTTGATGATGAATAATCATCCAGCATATATCATTTGTTATTATGCTGCACAGGCATTGGGGTTGACGGTCGTTCAAATCAATCCTTTTTACACCTCAAGAGAATTACTTCAAATCCTCACAGATTCAACACCACAATATATTGTCTTTGATGAAACCGCAGAGAAAACAGTAAGAGAAGTAGAGACAATTTATTCATTTTCTTTAAGTATGAGCATCCATGACAAACAGAACGTGAATAGTATTCCAACGCTCATCAAGTATGGTCATACAATTCAATATTTCCATCCAATTGATGTACATGAGGATGTAGCTGTCATCCAATATACAGGTGGGACATCTGGAAAAATGAAGGGGGCTATGCTTACTCATTACAATTTGACCTCAAATGTGCTTCAAAGCCATTTCATGTATGGAAATCAGCTCATCCAAGGTCAGGAGACTGTCTTAGCTGCGACTCCTCTTTATCACGTTTATGGGATGACAAGCGCAATGAATTTAGGAATCTATCTCGGAGCTACCATTTTGCTGATTAAAAGGTTTGAAATAAAAGAGGTCCTTGAACAAATCAACAGCTATCAACCTACCTTTTTCCCAGGCGTACCTAAGATGTATAACACGATAATAAATTACCCAGGAATAGAGTCTTTCAAGCTAAATTGCTTTAAAATATGTTCCTCAGGTTCAGCACCGCTCCCAATTGAAGTATTAAAGCGATTTGAAGCATTAACAGGGGTATCTATTGGTGAAGGATTTGGACTATCGGAGGCTTCCCCTTCAACACATCGAAACCCTCCCTTTGCGAATCGAAAGGTGGGTAGTATCGGGATTCCTTTGCCCTTAACAGATTGCATGATAATTGATGAAAACAATCAATCACTAGAAGAAAAGTATGTAGGTGAGCTATTAATTAAGGGTCCCCAGGTGATGAAGGGGTATTGGAATAATCCTATAGAAACAGAACGGGCTATCAAAAATGGATGGCTATATACTGGGGATCTCGCAATTATGGATGAGGATGGCTACTTTTATATTGTTGGTAGAAAAAAGGAAATGATTATCGTAAACGGCTTCAATATATATCCTCAGGAAGTCGAAGGAATCCTTTATGAGCATCCAGATGTAAAGGAAGCTGCGGTTGTTGGAATTCCCGATGAGGTATCTGGAGAGGTGGTCAAAGCCTATGTTGTTCCAAAGGAAAATGTGTCCATTGATCTAGAAGAGGTTAAAGGCTATTGCTATTCAAAGCTAACACATTATAAGGTCCCAAAGGAATTTGAAATAAGGAATGAGCTGCCAAGAAACACCGTCGGGAAGTTACTTAAAAGAATGCTTATAAAAGAAGAGCTCAGCAAGAAGGAAAGAAACAGCTAAAACTTTACCTAATGTTAACAGAAATAGAGAAAGGTTGTGAATATAGATGGACTTTGAATTGAGTGAAGAAATCCGTTCTTTAAAGCAAATTGTTCGTGATTTTATCCAAAGTGAAGTGGAACAAGTGGCCATGCAGATTGAAGAAGAAGACAAAATCCCTGAAAGAATCGTTGAGATGTCAAAAGAAATGGGCTTATTCGGACTTAGCATTCCAGAGGAGTATGGTGGTTTAGGAATAGGGATGGTTGGAAAATGTGCCTTATATGAAGAAATAGGTGCCACTCATAATGGATATACCACCCTAATCGGGGCACATACGGGTATCGGAACAGTTGGAATTGTGGAGATGGGAACGGAAGAGCAAAGGAAAAAGTATTTACCTGATATGGCTGCAGGAAATAGAATTGGTGCATTTGCCTTAACTGAGCCGGAAGCAGGATCGAACGCAACCAATTTAAAAACCACAGCAGTAAAAAGGGGAGATAAATATATCCTTAATGGGGTAAAGCACTATATCACTAATGCTACAGTGGCGGATATTTTTACCGTTATGGCAGTTACTGACGCATCAAAGGGTGCAAAGGGGATAAGCTCTTTTATTGTAGAAAAGGGGTTCCCAGGCTTTCATATTGGAGCAGTGGAGAAAAAAATGGGGCTTCGAGGCTCTCACTCTGCTGAGGTCATTTTTGAGGATTGTGAAGTCCCTGTAGAAAACCTTTTAGGTGAGGAAGGTAGGGGCTATGTGAACGCATTAACCATTCTCGCAAATGGTAGAGCAGGCTTAGCTGCACGAAACTTAGGTTCCTGCCAGAAGCTTTTGGATCTATCTATGAGATATGCCAAGGAAAGAATTCAGTTTAAGGTTCCAATCATTGAGCATCAAGCTGTTGCCCATATGCTTGCTGAGATCGCTTTAGAAATCGAGGCATTACGTTCTTTTACGTATCGTGTTGCGTGGATGGTTGATCAGGGTCAAAAATTAATTAAGGAAGCCGCAATGCTAAAGCTGTATGGATCAGAGGTATATAACCGAGTAGCAGATAAAGCCGTTCAAATACACGGGGGGTTAGGGTACATAGCCGATTATCCAATTGAACGTTTTTACCGCGATGCAAGAATTACTCGTATTTATGAAGGAACCTCTGAAATACAAAAAAATATTATTATCAGCCAATTGAATAAAGAATATCAGTAAAGAGGGGGAAGAAGCTAAAATGAGTGAAAGAATTGTGATAGCTGAAGGGTTAAGGACCCCAATAGGTCGATATGGCGGGGCCTTGAAAGAGGTAAATTCGGGAGTGTTAGCCACTCATATCATCAAAAGCGTTCTCCATAGAGGGAATATCCCACCCGAAAAGGTGGATGAAGTAATTATGGGGGAGGTTCGACAATCAACTGAATCCTCCAATGTGGCTCGTGTGGCTGCCATTCGAGCAGGCATTCCCGTTGAAGTACCAGCTTTTACGGTTAATCGCTTATGTGCTTCATCCATGCAGGCTATTGCCTCGGGCGTCCAGCAAATACATTCAAGGCAAGCGAGAATTGTACTAGCCGGTGGTACAGAAAGTATGAGCTGTTCTCCTATCTATCTTAGAGGTGCGCGTTTTGGGGGAGACAAACCCTTTTTGGTTGACTCTAATATCGAAGCGGGACAGCAGCCTAAGGAGATATACGGGGAAGGCATGGGGATGGGTGTGACAGCTGAGAATGTTGCCGAAAAGTATAGAATTTCAAGAGAAGATCAGGATGTATTTGCATTAGAAAGTCAAAAAAAGGCAGCAAAAGCCATTGATGAGGGAAGATTCGAAACTGAAATTGCCCCACTTGAAATTGTGGTTAAAAGAAAGACCTTACTATTTGAAAGGGATGAACACCCACGTCCAAATACAACCCTTGAAAAACTTCAACAGCTTAAACCAGCCTTTAAAAAGGATGGGACAGTTACTGCGGGTAATGCATGTGGAAGAAATGACGGAGCATCAGCAGTGTTGTTAATGACGGAACAGACAGCTAATGATGAGGGAATCGTACCCTATGCAGCAATTCTCGACTGGGCAGCAGTCGGTGTTCCACCTGAGTTAATGGGAATTGGTCCAATACCAGCAATCCAAACCTTGCTTAAACGAGTTAATATGACGATGGATGACATTGACTTATTTGAAATTAATGAAGCCTTTGCATCACAAGCCCTTGCTGTTCAACGAGGATTAAATATTGATCCATTGAAAATGAACGTTAATGGGGGAGCCATTGCCCTTGGTCACCCTGTAGGCGCTACTGGTGCGAGAATCGTCATAACACTTATGCATGAATTAGCAAAAAGGGGAGCTAAATATGGAATTGCTTCTCTTTGTGTAGGTGGAGGGCAAGGAATGGCCTTTCTTATTGAGAACCTGCGTGGTCGCTCTAATTAAAAGAATATAGGGTGAAAAATTGATTTAATACTGAATTAACAATTCATTAATGAATTGAAATTACGGTCACATTTGATTCAAATTCAAATTATTGTAAGAAAATAGGACCATAAAGGAAGGTATCTCAATCAACTATTATTGGCACAATAATTGCATTTAATAAAGATACTACTATTAGTAGGTAAAAGTGGATTTCATTTTTTGGAAGTTTGTAAGACTATGAAATGATAATTCTAAAAAAGAGATGGAGTGAATAACATGCATTTACGATTAACTGATGAACAAAGAATGGTTCAACAAACGATTAGAAGGTTTGTAGAAAATGAATTAATCCCACTTGAAAATGATGTTCTAAGAAATGAACGGGCTGGAAAACCTGGCCTATCAGAAGAAAAAATGGAAGAACTTCAGAATAAGGCGAAGGAATTTGGTTTTTGGGGAATAAATACACCGGAGGAATATGGTGGTGCAGATTTAGGTCAAATGATGATGGCCTTAGTATATATGGAAGTATCAAAAACCTTTGTCCCATTTAGATTTGGAGGTTCTGCTGATAATATACTTTACTATGCAAATGAGGAGCAAAAGAAAAAATATCTGATTCCAACCATAAATGGGGAGAAAAAATCTTGCTTCGCCATGACTGAGCCAGGTGCTGGTTCAGATACAAGAAATATTAAAATGTCAGCGGTTAAGGATGGAAATGAATGGGTATTGAATGGTGAAAAAACCTTTATTACAGGTGGAAATGAAGCGGACTTCGTCATGGTAATTGCTATCACTGATAAGGAGGCTCATCAAAGGACAGGTAGGGATGGAGTCACTTGTTTTATTGTTGACAGAGATATGGGCTGGAAATCCGAGTATATCGATACGATGGGCGAATGGGGACCTGCAGCATTAGTATTTGATAATGTCCGTGTGCCCGAAGAAAATATTCTTGGAGAAGTTCATGGAGGATATAAGCTTGGTTTGGAATGGATTGGATTCGCACGCTGGGTAGTTGGTGCCCGTGCAGTTGGAATGGCAGAAAGATTGCTTCAAATGGCAATTGATTATTCAAAAGAACGTGTTACTTTTGGACGCCCGATTGCTGATAGGCAGGCAATTCAGTGGCAAATTGCTGATTCTGCCGTTGAGATTGAAGCTGCTAAATGGCTCGTCCTAAATGCTGCATGGACGCTTGACCAAGGTGAGGATAACCGTCACCTAGCTTCTATGGCAAAGTTATATGGTGCCAATATGGGTAACCGAGTAGTTGACCGTGTCTTACAAATTCACGGTGGAATGGGGTATACCCGTGAATTACCAATTGAACGCTGGTACCGTGAAGCAAGATTATGGAGAATTTACGATGGAACGGATGAAATTCAGCGAATGATTATTTCTAGAAATCTATTAAAAGGCCATGTAAAGGTCGGACAATTCATTTAAGGAATTAGTTCAAGGAAAATTACTTAAGATTACGAAAAAAGAAAGGGGATGGAAATTTGAAAAGAGATGCTGTTATTGTATCAGCTGTTCGAACAGCTATTGGCAAACAAGGTGGAGCTTTAGCCTCAGTTCCAGCGCATGTTATTGGTGCAGAAGTAATTAAAGAGGCCATGAGACGGGCGAATGTTACTCCTGATCTAGTTGAGGATGTGATTATGGGGAATGTCTTAAGTGGTGGAGGAAATATCGCTCGTTTAACTGCTCTTGAAACTGGGCTATCACTCGAATTACCTGGTCTTACAGTGGATCGCCAATGTGGTTCTGGTATAAATGCTATAAATCTGGCAGCACAGGCTATTCGTGCAGGGGATGGGGACGTTTATATTGCGGGCGGTGTCGAAAGTATGAGCAGGGCACCCTATTTAATGGATCGTGCTGAAAAACCATATAGCCCCGCACCACCAAGGTTTAGAAAATCTCAGCTTTCACCACAGAAAATAGGGGATCCACCAATGGGCATTACGGCAGAAAATTTAGTAGAAAAGTATGAAATAACGAGAGAAGAACAAGATGAATTTGCAGCAAATAGTCAGCAAAAAATGGAAAGAGCCATGAAAGAGGGGCGCTTTGAAGAACAAATAGTACCAATTACGATTCCTGTAAGAAAAGGAGAACCTATTTTATTTAATCAAGATGAGCATCCTAGACCAGGAACAACAAAGGAAGTATTAGCAAAATTACCTCCCGCATTTATAGAAGGTGGTTCTGTAACTGCCGGAAACAGTTCTGGTTTAAATGATGCCGCATCAGCTCTTGTGATTATGTCTCGAGAGAAGGCTAGCGAATTAGGTTTAAAGCCTTTAGCCGTTATTCGAGAACATGCAGTAGCAGGGGTAGACCCAAATATTATGGGAATAGGACCTGTACCAGCGACTAACAAAGTTTTGAAAAAATCAGATCTAACATTAGATGACATTGACATAATCGAAATCAATGAAGCCTTTGCAGCACAGGTAATAGCCTGTGATAGGGAACTTCATATGAATCCTGAAAAGGTCAATGTGAATGGCGGAGCGATTGCGCATGGACACCCTCTCGGAGCAACGGGAGCTATCTTAACCACGAAAGCAGTTTATGAATTAAAAAGATCTGGTGGTAGGTATGCCCTTATTACAGCTTGTATCGGTGGAGGACAAGGGATTGCTACGATTATTGAAAGAGAAGATTAGTCACCAGCTATGTAACGAATAACAGAGAAATCTATGATTATACGTCAGAAAATCTATGAACTAATTTGGGTGAAATAGGTTTTCTGACGAAAAAAACCATTAGACAGGAGGAGTGTAATGGAAATTTTATTACAACAGTTATTTAATGGACTAACCATTGGTAGTGTTTACAGTCTTGTTGCTTTAGGTTTGACTCTAGTATATGGAATATTACATATACCAAACTTTGCCCATGGTGCTCTATATATGATGGGTGGATATATTACATTAACTATGATGACCAAATTCGGCCTACATTATTGGATTGCCATATTTGTTTCCATCATCGTAGTCGGAGTTATGGGAGTTCTCATGGAAAGAATCGTGTTCCACCCATTAAGAGATTCACCACCTATTCAAGATAATATAGCCGCAATTGGAATCCTTTTATTTTTAGAAGCCTTCGCACAATTTGTATGGGGAGCGGATTATCAATCAATGCCAACTCCATATGATCAAGTCGTTTCTTTTTTTGGATTAACCTTAACCGTCCAAAGAATCCTCATCGTTGTATCAGCCATTATTGTCATGATTGTATTGTATTTATTCTTGAAAAAAACATTTACAGGTTCAACAATTATTGCCATGTCTCAGGATAGAGAAGGAGCAAATTTGGTGGGAATAAATACAAACAAGGTGGCCATGTTGACCTTCCTTATTTCAGGTGGATTAGCAGCAATTGCATCTTCACTTGCAGCTCCTATCAATCTGGTTTTTCCTGGTATGGGACAACTAGTCATATTAAAAGCCTTTGTCATTATTATCCTTGGGGGTATGGGAAGTATACCAGGTGCCATTATCGGTGGTTATATACTTGGATTTAGTGAAAGCTTGGGAGCAACTTATATTTCGAATGATTACAAAGATATTATTGCTTTTGTCCTCCTTGTCATTATCTTGTCTGTTAAACCTACAGGATTATTTGCGAAGGGGGGACAATAATGTCAATTATTTTTAATAAAAAAACAATCATGACAGTAATCATTCTTCTTGCAATCGGCTTTCCCCTAATAACAAAAAATGACTATTTTATCCATGTTATGACTCTATCATTTATTTGGATGATAGCAGTTTATGGCCTGAACCTTTTAGCTGGTTATACCGGTTATCTATCATTAGCTCATGCAGGTTTTTTTGCGGTTGGAGCCTATTCTCTTGGACTTTTGACGGTAAAGGCACAAATGCCTTATTGGACTGCGTTTCTATTATCTCTAATCATTACGAGTGTTCTAGGTTTATTAATAGGAATCGTTGCTCTAAGAACGAAGGAGCATTTTTTCGCCATATACACCATGTGTGTTGGGTATATACTTTACCTTGTCATTGATAAATGGGATACATTAACAGAAGGCGTTCGTGGCCTTATTGGGATACCAGCCCCTGCGGATATTGGACCGTTAACCTTTCAGACACCTGTCTCACTCTATTATTTAGTTCTATTCTTCTTACTGTTTACGGTATTTATCATGTATCGTATTGTTCATTCATTAACGGGAAGATCCTATATTGCGATTCGAAATAGTGAAGATTTAGCACTCACTTTAGGGATCTCGACAATAAAGAATAAGCTAGCTTCGTTCGTTATTTCAACCTTCTTTGCAGGACTTTCTGGAGCTCTTTATGCCTCTTTTGTTCGCTTTATTGGTCCAGATATCGGTGGAATATCTATTACCTTTGATTTATTAACCTACTTATTGGTGGGCGGTCTTGGAACATTATCAGGTCCAATCGTAGGAACCCTTATTATAGTTTGGGTATCTCAGCAGCTTCAATTTCTTCAAGATTATCGAATGTTGATTTTCGGTCCAGCTCTAACATTCATGATTATTTTCTATCCATGGGGGTTAGTAGGTGGATTTGCCAATTGGAAGATGAAGCTTAAAGAAAGGAAGGAGAGAAAATCATCTCTCAGAGGAGCAATAACTAAAGATTCGATCCTTGAAAACAATTCTGGTTCAAATAATCGTGTAGAGGAGGGATAAAATGTTCTTGGAAACGAAAAATCTGACCAAGAGATTTGGAGGAAATGTTGCCGTTCATAACGTTGATTTCTCTATTGAAAAGGGGAAAATTAATGCAATTATCGGTCCAAATGGAGCTGGTAAATCTACATTTTTTAATCTGATCAGTGGTTTTCATATCCCCACCTCTGGTCAAGTGATTTTTAAAGGGAAGGATATTACAAAGCTCCCTGCCAATAAAGTAGCAGAACTCGGAATTGGCAGGACCTTTCAAACAACCAATTTATTTGAGCAATCGACTGTATTAGATAATGTGATTGTTGGCCATCGTCTTCGGACAAAATCTACATTGGTTGACGCAATCTTTAGAACTAAGCGTTTGAAGAGGGAAGAGGAAAAATGTAGAGAAAAGGCGATGGAAGTATTGGAGTTTGTTGGTCTATCTGACGCAGCCAATAAATTGGTTGCAGGAATTTCCCAAGAAGAGAAAAAGCGTGCAGCCTTTGCCTTGGCATTAGCAACTGATCCAGAAATAGTCTTTCTTGATGAGCCTGCTGCAGGTGTTAATCCAGATGAAACGGAAGGTCTTGCTCTTTTAATGCAAAAGATGGTAGATCAAGGAATCACCGTTTGTTTAATTGAACACAAAATGCAAATGATTATGAAAATCGCAGAAAAAATTATGGTTCTCAACTACGGGGAAAAAATTGCAGAGGGAACACCTGACGAGATAATAAACAATGAAACGGTCATCAAGGCTTATCTAGGGGGGAATGCCATTGCTTAGTGTAAAAAATATCTCAGTAAATTATGGAAGATTTACCGCTATTCATCATGTGAACATCGAAGTGGCCGAAGGGGAGATTGTTGTTTTATTGGGATCCAATGGTGCCGGGAAAAGTACAACTTTTAAAAGTATCAGTGGTTTAAATAAGCCTTCGAATGGAGAAATTCACTTTGAAGGGAAACCGATTCATAAATGGTCACCTGATCGAATCGTTCGTTCCGGGATTGTCCAGTGTGCAGAAGGTCGTAAGCTCTTTTCTGCCATGTCAGTCTACGAAAATCTTAAGATGGGGGCTTACGTACATAGGAGAAAGAAGTCACAAATACACGAATCTTTAGACCATGTTTATGAATTGTTTCCAATCTTAAAGGAAAAGAGGAATGATGCAGCAGGCTCCTTAAGTGGGGGACAACAACAAATGCTGGCAATTGGAAGGGCACTAATGTCAAAGCCCCATTTGATGATGCTAGATGAGCCATCAGTTGGGCTTGCACCATTAATTGTCGAGCAAATGTTTGAAGTCATTCAGCAAATAAACAAAGAGGGCACAACCATTTTATTAGCAGAGCAGAATGCCAATGCAGCATTAAAAATTGCCAATAAAGGGTATGTTTTTGAAAATGGCTCCATCGTTATGGAGGGGTCTTCTGAAGAATTATTTGCCGATGATAGGGTTCGTAAGGCCTATATTGGTGCTTAAATAGAATCGATTGTCTAATTAAAGGGGGTGATGAGTTTTTATCACCGCAGAATTATCTGAAATTTCAATCAATGAACAAAGGGGGAAGAAGAATGAAAAAGGGTAAATTGCTTTTCTTGGTAAGTGTTATTTTTACACTCATGCTAGCCTTAGCAGCTTGTAACGGATCAGAAAAAAGTGGTGGAACTGAAACTGAAAAAGGTGGAAAGTCTGACGGAGGTTCAGGTACAGTAAATATTGGTTATACAGGACCATTAAGTGGACCAGCTGCTTTTTACGGGGAAAGAACATTAAATGGACTTAAAATGGCTGCAGATGAAATTAATGAAGGCGGCGGATTTGAAGTGGGAGGGAAAAAGTATAAATTAAATATTGTTTCCCTGGATGATAAGTACTTACCTAATGAGGCAGGTGCCAATGCAAAGAGATTAGTTCAAGAAAATAAAACTCCAATTATTTTTACTCCTCATAGTGGTGGAGTATATGCACTCCAAGTATTTAATCAGCAACCACAAAAATTTATCATCGGTGCCTATACGAGTGAACCAGAAATTACTGAATCTGGCAACAAATATACTGTTCGAATCCCACCTCGGTATGACGGTTATTTAGAGCCATTCACAACCTATACAATGGATCGCTTTGGTAAGAAAGTCGCCTTTTTACCAACCGCATCACAATATGGAAAGGACTGGGCTGAAAAGCTTAAAACCTATTGGGAAAAACAAGGTGGTAAGGTGGTCCATAATGCATCAATCGACTTCACAAAAGAAACAGATTTCTTCTCTTTAATTACCAATGCACTTAAAAATAAACCAGATGTATTGTTTATTGGTGGAGCTTCTGAACCAACAGCAAAGGTGGTAAAGCAAGCAAGAGAGCTAGGATTTAAAGGTGGATTTATCATCATGGACCAAGCGAAACTTGATGAGATGAAAGCAGTCACTGGATCCTATGAAATGCTTGAAGGCTCAGTAGGGGTTCTACCACTTGTAGATTCCCATGGCCCAGCTGTCCCATCCTTTGTAGAAAATTACAAAGCAAAATTTAGCGAAACTCCAGGATCTGAGGCAGGATTAAATTATATCGGATTAAATATTTTTGTTGAAGCAATGAAATCTGCTGGTTCTGTTGATGACGTAGATAAGATTATGGCCAATATGCAAAAAGGCTTAGATAATCTTCCAGAGGATAAAAAGGTATATGTCATACCAAAAATCGATGAATCAGGTGGATTTGAAGCTGACCTTGAAGTGGCATCTGTTGAAGATGGAAAGATTGTCCCTATTAAGGTGAAATAAATATAAAGCTAATATTTTGATCGATTATTCATATTAAAGGATGTTTAATTCAGCTTTACCTGCTGGTTATACATCCTTTTATTCATGAATTAGAGTGATAAAGTCTGATGAAAAGTGATGTGTTTATAAGATAGTTTCTAAAGTGTTATAATAAAACATATTTTATAACATTTTTTTATGGAGGCCACATGCTAACCTTTGAACAAAAACTCGCAATCATTGAATCGTATCCTGAATTAAAACGTAAAGATGTGTCGCTGAAGCGCGTCAATTTCCATTATGAAGAAAGTGTAAGTGAAAAAAAGAATGTTGTGTATCATTTACACCCAAATGGGAATGGATTTGTTTATGCTGAATATTTATCTGGGTATGATAAAGATCAAAAAGGGATGGTCAATATCCGGGATTTTTCTGAATCTGAATTAAGAACCATTATAGAGAAATCCATTCAATCATTAGCTCCAAAATCTGTTGAAGAAACAGCTATTGTAGGGGAATTAGAAGAGGAGCGTTGGAAAAATTCTGAGGGGCATACTTTAATCGTCATTAATGAGGATGATATGTGGAATGTTTATGCAGGATTAAATCTTGATGGTACCTTCCCATCTTATAATGAAGCGAAGCAGTACCTGATTGAGGAAGGATTTAGTAGGGACATTTAAACATAGATGAATTTTCCAAGAGGGATTCCTTGCCTATTGTTTCTTTATCTGTTATTCTTAGAAAGAATTATTTTTGTTCGGCATGTAAGTACGGGAAGACAAGATTAATGCTTTCGCCTGAATATCATAAGAGCAAGAATAGTAATACAATGTGTGTTTACACACGAGGAGGCAACAAACATGGAAAATGGTAAAGTAAAATGGTTTAATGCAGAAAAAGGTTTCGGATTCATCGAACGCGAAGGTGGAGAAGATGTATTCGTTCATTTCTCAGCTATCCAAGGCGAAGGTTTCAAAACACTTGAAGAAGGACAAGCAGTAACATTTGACATCGAGCAAGGCGCTCGTGGACCACAAGCTGCTAACGTTCAAAAAGCATAATTAATGAACCAAATATAGAAAACAGACTCTAAGGAGTCTGTTTTTTTCGTTATGAGACCTTTTAAAAATATTTTTAAGAAAAAAACACTGGGGGTTTTCCATTGCCTTCGTTGATTAAGAGGTTTGCTGTTCAAGCTCATTGATATGAACAAGTGATCCTTTTTTGATCCAGTATTGAAAGTTATCTGTAGGGAACACGCCTCTACAATTCGATTTATTCATTTGGATTACCACGCTTCCTTCTGTAACCTGTAGAATTCTTAATGTGTCTGATTTACTGATGTTAGGAATAAAATCATTTCTCATTTCAAACTCCATATTTGTGTGTAAAATCAAAGTAACCATCCTCCTACCTTTTATGGAAAATTGCTATTCACAAAAATAACATTCCCATAATTTTATTAATTATCCATATTTAGGATGAAGGGCTATTTCGAACGACGGGATTTGTTCCCATTTTTATGATTGGATGACTTATTTTGACCAAGCTTTTTCTGGGACTTCCCCTTTACTTTAGAGCCTTGCATGAACCTTTTCGGATTCTTGCCTTTATCGCTTCGAAATTCATCGGACTTTCTTGAATTCTTACGTTTTCCATTTTGGGTATTACCGGTATGTCTTGTTTTTTTAACTGATTTTTGTTCATTATTCTTTTTCATAGTATTATTATTTTGATTTTCATTGCTGTTCTTTTTCTCAAGATTTTGCTTTGGAATTCTGATGCTTAGATCGTTTTCAATCATGTCTAAAGTAGGGCGATCAGCTGATGAATAGAAGGTGATGGCCATTCCGGTCATCCCAGCCCTCCCTGTTCTACCAATACGGTGAATATAGCTTTCTGAATCTTGGGGGATATCATAGTTAAACACATGTGTGACACCTTCGACATCAAGTCCCCTAGCAGCGACATCAGTAGCAATCAGTAATTGGACCTCTGCATCTCTAAATCGCCTCATAACCTGTTCTCTTTTTGCCTGAGACAAATCTCCATGTAGCTCATCACAAGAAAAACCCTTCGATTTAAGCACCTCATAGAGCTTGCTAACTCTCCGTTTGGTTCGGCAAAAAATAACGGCTAAATACGGTCGATAGGTTTCTATCAAATGAATTAGGGTAGCTTGCTTTGCACGGTCGATTGTATGAAAGGCTACTTGGTTGACTGTAAGCGCGGGCCCTTGTTTTTTCTCAACTTGAATATATTCCGGTTCCTTCATATGCTTTTTGGCTAAATTTCTAATCTCAGATGGCATAGTGGCAGAGAAAAGCATCGTCTGTCTAGTTGAAGGGGTATGCTTAATAATCTCTTCAACTTCATCCAAAAAGCCAATATGTAGCATCTGGTCAGCCTCATCAAGGACGAGATGAGAAAGATTTCCTAATTGAATGGTCTTTCTTTTTATATGATCTAATAAACGTCCTGGAGTACCAACGACGATTTGAATATTTTTCTTCAATTGATTTAATTGCTTTTCTACATCTTGTCCACCATATACAGCTAAAACATGAATATCCTCCATGTCATTAGTCAATTTCTTTACTTCATCGCTAATCTGAAGGGCTAATTCTCTTGTAGGAGTGACAATCAGAGACTGTATATTAACAGCATTTAAATCAAGTCTTTCAAGGATTGGTAAAATAAAGGCGAATGTTTTTCCTGTCCCTGTCTGAGCTTGTGCAATAAGGTCTTTTCCTTGTAGAACAAGAGGAATGGCTCTTTCTTGTATGGGAGTGGGGGATACGACCCCAGTATTTTGGAGCCTCTCCATAATTTCGTCGGAAATCCCTAATGATTTAAAATTAGACAAACTTTTTTCCCTACTTTCTAATTGGTTAAAATGGTTTATACAACACATTCTGTTTATCATATTGAAGGTTTATATAGGAAATAGCAAATTTTTTTTGAAAAAGAAAAACGCCTATCTAGGATAGACGAAAAAAAGAGTAGGATTACTCATGATCTATTCATTCTCATAAAATGCAAGTCTGTTAATTCATCTGTAAAGCCCCATTTTTGATAAAATGGTCTCATTTCTGGTCGACAATATAGTTCAAAATGCTGAACATTTTCTAATGTAGGATGCTTCATAATCACATTCATTAGCTCTGCGCCAAGATGTTTTCCACGATGTTCATCGCTAACCATGACGTCAAATATTAGTGCCTTATAGACATAATCCGTTAAAACCCTTGCAAAGCCAATAAGTGTGTCTGTTTCAGAATCACTAATACCAATAATTAAGTCTGACATTTTTAGCATGGATACAACATCTGAGAAGTTTCGTCCTTTAGTCCACCATTCTAACTGAAACAAGTTATGTAAGTCTTTGATTTGATTCTCAGAAAGCTGTTCGATAACTCTATAATTCATCTGCCTTCCTCCTTTAATAAAATCAACAGGTTCCAATAAATATAAAATTAGGAAAATTTAGTTCATTTTATTAGTCGAAATTGGATATTAATGGTTACAAAAAAAGCACGAAAGGTTTCCGAGTTCCTTTCGTGCTTTATCGGATAGGATGAATCTTTTCATCTATGACAATATTATTCTTCATATCTTCCAATACAACGTTCACATTCATATAAATATGATTCTTCCTTTTCAATAATTTTGCATCCACACTCACGACATTCTTTTGTAGATTGTTTCGTATCCATTGTAATCATTTTAACGCCTCCAGTAATTTAGTGTTGAATTCATTGTACTATAACAGTTTTCAAAAATCAACACTGTTATATAATTATTTTTGTAAAAATTTTCTTTTCCATTATGGAATTTTGGCCACAAGAAGATTGGATTGGATAATTATCTAGAACGTTAAAAATACCTTAGAAGGGAATTTAAGAATTCTCGAATTTCAGTATTTATCCATTTTTGAAAATAATAGTACTATTTGCAAAAGAATGAAGAATTATTAAAGAAAAGGTGTATTATTTAATTGTTTGAGATAACTAGTTTAAATCTTTGAGTTATTTCAAATTAATAAAGGAGGGCTATCTTATGAGTAAACGCTTCAAAGAAAAAGTTGTATTAATTACTGGGGCAGGAGCTGGTTTAGGACAAGCAGCTGCATTACAATTAGCCAAAGAAGGGGCAAAGCTTTCTTTAGTGGATTGGAACAGCGAATTCTTGGAAGAAACCAAAAAAATGATTACAGAAGTTGCTCCGGATGTTGAATTAACATTAATAAAAGCAGATGTCTCTGATGAAGAGTCTGTTAAAAGCTATGTGAAAGAAACAGTAGAAAAGTTCGGAAAAATAGATGGTTTTTATAATAATGCTGGAGTTGAAGGAAAACAAAATCCTACAGCAAAATATGGATCTGATGAATTTGAAAGAGTTATTGGCATTAACTTAAATGGTGTATTCTATGGATTAAAATATGTTTTAGAAGTAATGGAAAAACAAGGGTATGGTTCTATTGTAAATGCAGCATCCGTTGGTGGTATCCGTGGTGTTGGCAATCAATCTGGATATTCTGCAAGCAAGCATGGTGTAATAGGCTTAACAAGAAATTCTGGAATTGAGTATGGACAATATGGAAT
Organism: Bacillus massilinigeriensis; assembly: GCF_900117315.1. Taxonomy (GTDB): domain Bacteria; phylum Bacillota; class Bacilli; order Bacillales; family Cytobacillaceae; genus Bacillus_BE; species Bacillus_BE massilionigeriensis. Next base: position 1,606,051 of record NZ_LT630337.1, on the reverse strand, counting down.
TAACATTAATGCGATAGCACCAGGTGCTTTTATGACACCTATGGTGGAAGCTTCACTAAGACAAATGGGTGGAGACAACTGGGAAGAGGCTGGAAGACAATTTGTTAGTGTGAATCCAATGAAACGTTTTGGGGATCCTGAAGAAATTGGATATTTAGTGGCATTCTTATTATCTGATGAGGCTAAATTTATCAATGCAGCTGTTATCCCTATTGATGGTGGACAATCTTATAAATATTAATACCCGACTAATTTGGTTAAAAAGTAACGAATAGTAAGACAAAAAAGGCATTCAAATGAGCTCATTTGAATGCCTTAATTTTTATTCTCTGTATCCTTTAGGTCTTGATTAAATCTTCATCACTCCACCGGTACTCGCGTTTGTTACAAGCTTCGTATAACGAGCAAGGTAACCGGTCTTAACTTTTGGCTCAAAGCCCTTCCAATTTGCTTTACGCTTTTCGAATTCTTCGTCAGAAATTTCAAGGATAATTTTCCGATTATTTAAATCAAGCTCAATAATATCGCCATCTTCAACAAAAGCGATTGGCCCACCTTCAGCAGCTTCTGGAGATATATGACCGATAGAGATTCCTCTTGATGCTCCTGAAAAACGACCATCAGTAATTAAACCAACTTTTGCCCCTAAACCTCTTCCAACAATTTGTGAAGTAGGTGCGAGCATTTCTGGCATACCTGGTCCACCTTTAGGACCTTCATAGCGAATGACAACTACATGACCTTCTTGGACCTTTCCAGTAATAATACCAGATAATGCTTCTTCCTGTGAATCGAAGCATATTGCTGGACCTCTATGATAGCCGCCAACAGATGGGTCAACGGCTCCCACTTTAATGATGGATCCTTGAGGGGCTAAATTACCGAATAATACTGCAAGACCACCGCGCTCGGAATGAGGGTTGTCTAATGGACGAATGACTTCCTTATTTAGTATATCACTGCCAGCAACATTTTCTTGTATGGTTTTTCCTGAAACCGTTAGACACTCCCCGTTAAAGGCACCTGGTTTTTTTAGAAGTTCATTAATGATTGCACTGACTCCTCCAGCATTATGAACATCTTCTATATGGTATTCAGATGCTGGGGCAATTTTTGCAAGATGAGGGACGCGACTAGCAATCTCATTAATACGTTCTAATGAATAATCTATTCCAGCTTCATTTGCAATCGCTAAAGTGTGTAAGACCGTATTTGTCGAGCCACCCATCGCCATATCCAATGCAAATGCGTTATCAAGAGCCTCGATTGTAACAATATCCCGAGGTTTAATATCCTTATCTATTAATTCCATTAATTGTTTAGCCGAACGTTTGACAAAATCCTTTCGATCCTCTGATACAGCTAAAATCGTGCCGTTACCAGGAAGGGCAAGACCAAGTCCCTCGGCTAGGCAGTTCATAGAGTTTGCTGTAAACATTCCAGAACAGGAACCACATGAAGGACAGGCAAATTTCTCTAATTCTTCTAAGTAATCCTCACCAATTTGTCCGGATTGGAAGGCTCCAACCCCTTCAAATACAGAGGTTAAATCAATAGGCTTCCCATTTTTATCATGACCTGCTTTCATTGGGCCACCACTAACAAATATTGTTGGAATATTAAGGCGCATGGCAGCCATCATCATTCCAGGTGTAATTTTGTCACAGTTTGGGATACAGACCATGCCATCAAACCAATGTGCTGCTACAACTGTTTCAACAGAGTCTGCAATGATCTCTCTACTTGGTAGAGAATAGCGCATTCCAATATGTCCCATCGCAATGCCATCATCGACTCCGATTGTATTCATTTCAAATGGTACCCCACCAGCTTCGCGAATGGCTTCTTTAACCAGTTTACCAAATTCTTGTAAATGAACATGCCCAGGTACTATATCAATATAGGAATTGACAACCGCAATAAAGGGTTTGTCGAAATCTTCTTCTTTCACTCCGGCAGCACGTAGCAAACTTCTATGTGGTGCACGGTCATACCCCTGTTTTATCATATTACTACGCAGTTCAGGCATAATGACTTCCCCCAATTTAGATTTTTTTATAAATATTCAAAGTTTTCTCTTATTTTATCACTATTATTTAAAGAATCAAAGAGTTTTAAATGATTGGATTTGAAGAGTAGGGGGAAGGTAATCATATGATTTCCTTTGAAAAATGGGGGCTTTGAAGGGATGGTTATTCCATAATGCTAATATAGGAAAAGGCTGAATCTTTAAAGATTCAGCCCATGTCTTCAATTTTTACTTTTTAGTTGTATCATCAATTGGTAATTGAATAAGCTGGTTTGAGCCTGTTGCTTTAGGCATTTGTCCATCCCATTTTTCTATCCATTTGTTTTGGATGACTTCCTTTGAAATAGACTTTTTGATGATTTCATTATATTTTGCTTGACCTTCAGCTTCAATTCTTAATTTTTCAGCTTCAGCCTTTGCAATTTTTAATTCGATTTGCTTTCTTTCTAATTCCTGGGCAGCTTCAACCCTTTTATCTATAGCTGCTTGTGTAGATTTATCAGGTTTTGGTACACCTAATGTTAAGTTGTCGACAGTGAATCCTAAGTCACTGATGTCTTCAGCGAATAACCCCTGAACCTTAACAGCAGCCTCAGATGATTTTTCACCATACGTATCAATAACAGAGTATTGGGCAATCCCCTTACGGCTTGCATCCCAAAGTCTTGTTCTTAAATAGGAATCTTCAATTTCTTCAACCTCAACTGGACCGAACTTATTGAAAACATCGACAACCTTATCTGGTTGAATACTATAGTTATAGGCAAAATCAATTGTTACGTTTTTTCCATCAGAAGTAGCTACTTGAATATCTTTATATGTGACAGTTTGCATTCTTACAGGGTAAATTGTTACTTTATCAAACAAGCCGACCAAATGCCAGCCTTGGCCAAGAGTTTCTTCCTGAACCCCACCATTTGGGCTGTAGACAACACCAACATAACCATTTGGGATCTTTTGAATGAACATCGCAGTGATTGCAATGGCAAGTGCTAATGCAATAGCAACAATGACCCCGCCAAGAACCTTTCGACTCATGCCTTTTTTGTTATTTTGTTCCATTATTATCCTCCTCATTATCAAGGTAATCCTTTACCTTCTTTGCTGAATCTCCTACCTTTTTGAAGGAAGGGGAGAGTACAAGCCAAACTCCAAAACCTATTAGAGCTATTACGAATAAAGAACCGATAAAAACCTTCATTAATTCGCCTCCTCCAATATATTGTTACATTTCTTTACAATAATGTCACCCTATGAAATTATTATCATATTTTTCTTCCATACTTTCTAGTGAACATTAAAGGAAATATGACTTAATAAAATAATTGCTGGGTCTTTATTCACTTTGAATGGAGATAATAAATATACGATTGAAAGGCAAAATGGATTCAAAAAATGTGAAAAAGTTAATGGAAATCATTAAAAATTTATACTAAAAAAGTAAAAAACTTGATTCACATCAAGGTTTTTAGAAATGGCGGTTTGTAAGATAAATATATAGAAAAGAAAGGGAGGAAGAAAAAATGGCAACTGTTACTTATTCTATTGAGGAATTATCTTGTCCCAGCTGTGTAAAGGGAATTGAAGGAGCTTTAGCTCAACAAGCTGGGGTACAAGACGTGAAGGTATTATTTAACGCAAGTAAGGTCAAGGTCATTTATGATCCAGAAATTGGAAATCCAGAGCGATATGCTGAAGTATTACAAAAGATAGGATATCCAGTGGTCAAACAAAGATAGGATCATTGTTTTATATAAGACGTTAAGAGTTTGGAATCGAAAGGGGAGAGAATGATGACACATAGAAAAAAAGGTTTGATTGTCATCCTTTCAGGAATATTAATTGCATCAGCCTTTTTTATTAGATTATTACAATATGAAATGACTGCAAATTGGATATTAATCATTGCAACTTTTGTTGCGGGTTTTTCTATAGTTAGAAAGGCGATCAGCCTGTTAATCCTGAAGGTTATTAGCATCGAGCTTTTAGTTACCATTGCCGTTTCAGGCGCAATTGTGATTCATGAGTATACAGAATCGGCGGCTGTAACCTTTTTATTTATTTTAGGATCATATTTAGAAAATAGAACCTTAGAAAAAACTCGATCCTCAATAAAAGGATTATTGGAAATGTCACCACTAGAAGCAAGGGTTCTCCGTAAAGGTAATAAAATGATGATAGCTGCTAAAGAAGTGAATAAAGGTGAAATGGTATTCATTCAATCGGGGGAGAAAATTCCTGTGGATGGACAAGTGGTAAAAGGTTCAGGTTTTTTAATGGAGGCAGCAATTACCGGGGAATCAGATTTAATTAAGAAGGAAATCAACGATAAGGTTTATAGCGGCACGATTTTGGATCACGGATATTTAGAGATATTTGCAGAAAAGGTGGGGGAGGATACCACCTTTGCCAAGATAATTGAATTGGTAGAAGAAGCTCAAGAATCAAAAGCAATAACACAAAGATTCATAGAAAAATTTGCTCAATACTATACACCAGGAATCTTGATACTTTCTCTACTTGTCTATTTATTTACTAAAGATATAACATTAACACTTACGTTTCTAGTGATTGCTTGCCCAGGTGCTTTAGTTATTTCTGCTCCTGTTTCAATAGTTGCAGGAATTGGTAACGGAGCAAGAAAAGGGATATTAATTAAAGGAGGGGAAGTGTTTGAGAAATTATCAAAGGCAGATGTTATCGCCTTTGATAAAACGGGTACTTTAACAAAGGGAAAACCAGAAGTGGTTGAAATAATAACAGAGATAATGGAGAAAGAAGCATTTCTACAGATTATGGCTAAAGCGGAGCAATTTTCTGAACACCCCCTTGGTACAACGATTGTAAAGGAAGCAGAGGCAAGAAAAATACAATTAGATGGAAATCCTGATAGTTTTTTAGTGGAAAAGGGAAAGGGAATTATTGCAACAATGGAGGAAGGAAAGATTGTCATTGGTAATCTCCGATGGTTAAAAGAAAATGGAATACCAATAGAAGAAAAAAATGTAAAAGAGATTTTTTATCAAGAAAGCATGGGATATACTGTTGTTCTAATGGGGATTGATAGAATTTATCATGGAATGGTTTCTATTATGGACCCTATTCGACCAGAAGCAAAGCAAGTGATTCAATTAATAAAAGAAATAGGGATTGAGAAAACGATCATGTTGACAGGGGACAATGCAAGAACGGCAGATAAAATATCTCGTTTGCTTCATGTAAATGAATATAATGCTGAGCTTTTACCAGAAGATAAAGTAAGTAGGATAAAGACATTAAAAAAGGAAAATCGTAACGTTATTATGGTTGGTGATGGGATAAATGATGCTCCCGCGATTGCCACATCAGATATTGGTATTGCAATGGGCGGTGCAGCATCAGATGCAGTAATGGAAACAGCAGATGTGATTCTTATGTCAAATCGATTAGAGCGATTACCATATGCCTTACAATTGTCAAAAGCAACAATCAAGAATTTGAAGCAAAATATGTTTATTGCCATATCTGTTGTTGTGCTTCTATTACTAGGTGTATTATCTAAAACCGTTTATTTGTCATCAGGAATGTTCATTCATGAATTTAGTGTTATATTAGTAATTCTTAATGCTATAAGACTAATGAAATTTGATTACAAACGGGGAGAAAGTCGTCCATTCAATTCCTATTCAACTAGTGAGGAGAGTGTGTAATGGATAGTTGTCATCACTTTCAAAATGAAAGTACTATAAAGTCTCTATGTATTTCAATTGTTCCAATTTTTAATCATTTGAGTCATGAGGAAATGCAAGAGGTTGCCAATACTAGTAAAAGCACGAGATATCAAAAGGGAGAGCTTATTTTCCAAGCTGGAGAACCATCTGATCATTTATACATTGTCCATAAGGGAAGGGTGAAAATTTATCATCTATCCGATACAGGAAAAGAGCAGCTACTCCGAATTCTTGAGCCGGGTGATTTTTTAGGAGAACTGTCCCTATTTTCAAAACAAGAATCAGATAGCTTTGCCGAGGCAATGACAGATGTTGAAATATGTTCCATCCATCGAAGAGATTTACAAGAAATAATCACCAAGTTTCCTTCCATTTCATTAAAAATATTAGAACAATTTAGCCATAGACTTGAACAAACAGAAAAACTAGTAGGTCAGCTTAGCTTACAAGACGTTGAGAAAAGAACAGCCTCATACTTAGTGGAGCTTACTGACGGAAGAAATGAGCAGGTAGAAATCACTCTCCCAATGAGTAAAAAAGATTTGGCCTCATATCTTGGGACAACACGGGAAACGATTAGTCGGAGATTATCCTCTTTTCAGGATAAGGGATGGATTGAGCAAACTGGTCAAAGAAATATACGAATCCTTAATATAGAAGCTATCAAGAAAATAGCTGAACAGTAGTGAATGGAGGGGTGATTCTAATTGAAATGCATCATAGTTTATACGAGCATGACTGGGAATACAGAAGAAATGGCTAATTTGATAAAGGAAGGTATTATTGAAGAAAATGTGGAAGTAGATATAAAGGATTCATTACAAGTATTTACAGAGGATTTATTAAACTATGATGGAATCCTACTGGGGAGCTATACTTGGAATGAAGGTGAGCTTCCAGATGAATTCCTTGACTTTTATGAGGAATTGAACCAGCTTGATTTGTCAGGGAAAATATCTGCGGCATTTGGAAGTGGAGACAAGACATACCCTGATTTTTGCCGCGCGGTTGATATATTAACAAATCGATTGACCGAGCTTGGTTCCCATGTGGTTCATAGCGGTTTAAAAATTGAGCATTTTCCTGATGGGGAAGAACGAGAGTATTGCAGGAGGTTTGGCCGGCAATTTGCTGACTCCCTGGTTAATGCGGTACAATTGGCCTAGCATTCTTATATTATTAAAACAGCTGATAAAAAATATTAGCTGTTTTTTTTCGTGTTCCACAACCAATTTTTGATAAACAATTTTATAAATGAAACATGGATAAATAGCAGAAAGGGATAAAGTAACAAAGGTATGAAGGATATGACTCAAATATTCAAGCTAAGGATAAAGTGAAAATTTCATCAGTGGGTGTTTTTTGACGCACAGGATGTGCTAGTGTCGACGTTTCCACAGGATCAGGTGTTTTTAGTTGACTTCATCCTCCACTGATTTTTGTTGAACCAATCGGACATTAACGGACAGTTGATCCCCCACCTATCCTCTTTGCATACTCAAAAATCCTGAGGTGGGGGTGTTACTGCCCGTTAAGGCGGGATAAATGAGTGGAAAAAGCAAATCATACGAATATACTTAAATTGAAACTCTTATTAAAGGAGAAACCAATGAGTAAGTTAATCAATATATTTCCTATTGCAGTAGAGAAGACGAAAACAAAAATAATAGAGGATATCAATAAATTTTTAGGTAGTAAAGAAAATATCCCATCATTCGAGGCTTATCTTGAACAAAGAAGTAGCTATATGGATCAAATTTGGATGAATGTATGGGTAAATAAAGCAACCAATGATATTTCAAAAGCCGAAAAAAAAGAATATTTAAGTAAAAAGGGCTTTGTGGTCGAAGGAATTGATAGGAAAATAATTAACAAGCTTTTTCGGACCGAGATGAGGAGTTATCCTGCGTTTGATGTTAAAAAGTGGGTAATTGAGACCTTCCAAACAAGTGGAGAAGAGTGGACAAAGCAATACATAAAGGCAAGGGAGCTTTATAAACAAAGAGAGGCAGAAAGAATTCTTGAAGAAAAAAGAAGGGGGATTCAAGAAAAAATTGAAGAGGCTGTAATAGAATCAATTGATAACAATATTGAACAGTATTATGTGTATATTCGGTATCAAGTTGGGAAGCAATTAGCCCATGATTTGAAATACAATACAAGGTATCGTTCCATTGAACCAGAACGTCTTGAGGAAAAATTGATTCAGGAAGATCCTTTTATTTCAGCAGATTATAAAAAGGTATCTGATTTTTTAGATGAGCTTACAGGTGATGTTCATCAAACAGTGAATTGGGGACGAACCTATTACGAGTATGAAAGTTATTACTTTATTTATGAAAGATTGATTGTTCGATATCTGTTTGACTATGTTCCAGATTATCTCATAAAGTCCAATCATGAAATGAATGATTTGTATAAAAAAGCAACAGGTGAAGCCCTTTCAACCAGTATATTAATGGAAATGCTTGAAGACTTGCTTTTTGAATTAGCTGATGATTTCTTCATTAATGTTCAGGATGAATACCTTTCAGACCTACTATCAGTTTCGGAAATCCCATTTGAAACGGTGGAACACCAGATAATTTACGAAAGACAACGTGCCGAATGGGAGCAAAGAAAGGCTTTGGAAATGGAAGAAGAACGAAGGAAAAAAGAGGAAGAGGTAAGGATTTTAAACGATGTATTTGGCCAAGAGTACAGTCTATCGCTTAATACCTCCACTCACTACATTCTTCATATTGGAGAAACAAATACCGGGAAAACACATGATGCTCTTGAACGAATGAAACAGGCAAATAGTGGTTTATATCTCGCCCCTCTAAGGCTCCTGGCCTTAGAGGTATATGATAAGTTGAACAATGAAGGCATTCCTTGCTCTTTGAAAACAGGAGAAGAGGAAAAAATGATTCCAGATGCAACCCATATTGCCTGTACAGTAGAAATGTTTCATGAAAAGGATGATTACGATTGTGTAGTCATTGATGAAGCACAAATGATTGCAGACCAGGAACGAGGATTTTCTTGGTATAAAGCCATAACGAAAGCAAAAGCACGAGAAGTCCATATTATTGGTAGCAGGAACATTAAAGATCTATTGCTTCAATTATTGGGGGATTCACATATTGAGCTCCATGAATATAGTCGTGATATACCGCTTATGGTTGAGACAACTGAATTTCAACTACAATCAACGAAAAAAGGGGATGCCCTTGTCTGTTTCTCAAGAAAGAATGTCTTAGAAACTGCTTCAAAACTTCAAAACAAGCGTTACAAAGTAAGTATGATTTACGGAAGTATGCCTCCCGAAACAAGAAAAAAACAAATTCAACGATTTATTGAAGGCGAAACGACAGTCGTCGTATCTACTGACGCAATCGGGATGGGTGTTAATTTACCTATCCGTCGAATAGTATTTTTAGAAAATGAGAAGTTTGATGGAACAAGGAGGAGACGATTAACTTCACAAGAGGTTAAACAAATAGCTGGTCGAGCTGGAAGAAAGGGAATCTATGATATTGGGAAGGTTGCCTTTACCAAAGATATTAAGATCATGAGGGAGCTCTTACAGCAGGTGGACCAGCCAATTGGAAGTTTCACCATTGCCCCAACGAATACCGTATTTGAAAAGTTCCAAAAATATTATCATCATTTAGGTGAGTTCTTTGAGTTGTGGGATAAATTTGAGAATCCAAAAGGTACATCGAAAGCAACCCTTATGCAAGAAAAAGAGCTTTATGAATTGGTTCGAAACACAGAAATTGAAGCCCGAGTTTCGATGATGGATCTTTATGGATTCTTACATCTCCCCTTCTCAACTAAAGACCCCGGGTTAACTAAGCAATGGCTTGAATCTATGAAGGCAATTATTGAAGGAAGTGAACTGCCTGAGCCAATCATAAAGAAGCGTTCTCTTGAGGAGCTAGAGCTCTCTTATAAAGCAATTGGTCTTCACTTATTATTTTTGTATCGGCTTGATCGACGGACAGAAGCCATATACTGGGAAAGAGTAAGGGATGAAATTAGCAATGATACAAATGAATCTTTAACAACCGAAATAAAAAATTATAAGAAAAAATGCAAAAGATGTGGTCGAAATCTTCCTCCTGATTTTGCTTTCCCTATTTGTGATGCATGTCATTCGCTCCGATATAAAAGACGTTATCACACACATTAAAGGAAAGCGATTAATTAGAGGAGTTGATATTGGTGTCATGGTTATTATTTGCTATTCTCTCAGCAGTATCTGCTGCTTTGGTCTCTATTTTCGGTAAAATAGGCTTACAAAATATTGATGCAAATACGGCTACAGCCATTAGAGCGATCATCATGGCAATATTTTTAGTAGGTGTTGTCGCTTTCCAAGGAAACCTAGGTAAGATTCCAGATATTATTGGAGAGAAGAAGGCCATTCTGTTTATTTCTCTAAGTGGCGTGGCGGGAGCAACCTCTTGGCTGTTTTACTTTTTAGCAATTAAAGTGGGGAAGGTATCACAGGTTGCGCCGATTGATAAGTTGAGTGTAGTAATTGCGACAATACTAGCTATTTTGTTCTTAGGTGAAAAGATAAGTTTTATTAATGGAATTGGGGTTTTATTGATAACGTTAGGAGTCATCTTAACTGCTCTTAACTAAAAATGCTGAAGGAAAGTACACGGTTAAAAGAAAAAGGGACAAGAATTTTGTCCCTTTTTTTTAGTGGAAATATTCATTTGATTAAATGACATAAAGATAAACAGATAAGAAATGAGCTAAACTACCAAGAAGTATGAAAATATGGAAGATTTCATGAAAGCCAAGATGCTTTAATGGTAGAAATTTTGGCTTTATTCCGTAAATCACTCCCCCAATCGTATATAACACACCACCAAGAATTAGCAGGAATAATCCTATGGAATCAATTCTTGCTGCCAATGGTGAAAAGGCAAAGATAATCATCCAGCCCATGGCGATGTAGAGGGCTGTAGATAGCCACCTTGGACAGTGAAACCAGATCATTTTAAAGATAATTCCAAATAAGGCAATAGCCGTAATAATGGAAAAGAGAACCCAGCCTGTCATCCCATTAAGAGTGATGAGACAAAAAGGCGTATATGTCCCCGCAATTAGAATGAATATCATGGAATGGTCCAATCTTCTTAAAAAGGCAATAATGCCATCATTAGCTATGACCATATGGTAGGTTGCTGAAGCCGAATAAAGCAAAATCATACTTATTCCAAAAATGATGACAGATGTAATAGCTAGTGGGGATTCAGTTGTCATCGAGGCCTTAATTACCATTGCCAGTAAAGCAATAAAAGACAATATAGCACCTGCTAAATGTGTTAATCCATTGACTGGTTCTCGTATATATAATTTCATAGGAATCCTCCTGTTATGATATATAGTTTTGATAACTACTTATAATAATATACACATTGCGTTAAGTAGTCAATATTTACATATAAAATTTGTTAGGATAAAATATAAGAAAAAATAATTTGTGATTGAGGAATGATTATGGAAAATATACATCATTTAATTGAGGACCTTGGGTTAGAAAATCAAATTACTTTAGAAGATATCCCTGATATTGATCTTTATATGGATCAAGTAATTCAATTGTTTGAAAATATTTATAGTGGTTCAAAGCGGGATAGTAATGAAAAGGTCTTAACCAAAACTATGATAAACAACTATGCAAAAGGGAAATTGTTTATTCCAATTAAAAATAAAAAATATTCTAAGGATCATCTCATCCTGATTAGTTTAATCTATCAATTGAAAGGGGTTCTCTCAATCAATGATATTAAGTCTACACTTGATGGAGTGAACAAAAGATTTTTAAAAGGGAATTTAAACCTTGAGGAATTATACGATAGTTACCTTAATTTGGCGAAGAAGAATGCCAATAATTTCAAAGAGGATATTATAGAGCGTGCAAATGAGTCGACTAAAGAAGTAATGAATTGGGAGAACAATGAATCCGATTACTTTAAAAGATTTCTATTGATTGCTTCACTTGTAAATATCAGCAATTTATATAGGAGAGCGGCTGAAAAGCTAGTGGATCAGCTAGTAGAAGAGGAAAATGAAAAATAAAATTTAAGGGCTCAAGGAAAGGGAAAATACATCTTTCCAATCAACAGACAGTTTCAAAAATTGATTTAACAAAAAAAGGAGGCTGCTCCCTAATCGTTAGACTATTGGGTCTGCCTCCTTTTTTTTGTCCAGCTCTTATCAAGAAATGAAGAGAAATTGTAAATTACTGGTTCCTACAAATTTCGTCATTTCTCGGGAAATGGGGTGTGAATCAACAAGTTGTAGTCAGATTATTCTTTCTTTATCCTTCCTGCCTCTTTAAGTGCCTTTTTTAATAGTATTTCAATTTGGGCATTTACGCTGCGTAATTCATCGTCTGACCATTTCTCTATTGCATCATAGATTTTTGGATCGATACGGAGCAAGAAGCGTTTTTTTTCAGCCACATTATCACAACCTTAATAAATGGTACCAGTATTCACAATTGGCTGATTTCCTTTTTCGGAAACTAATGCAACCATTAAATTATTAACCATTTGTGCCTTCTTTTCTTCATCTAAATCAACTACACCTTCTGAGCTTAGTTGGTCAATAGCTGATTTTACCATAGATACTGCACCGTCTACAATAACCTTACGTGCAGCTAGTACAGCCTTAGCTTGCTGCCTTTGAAGCATGGAGGAGGCAATTTCACTTGAATAGGCAAGATGCATGATTCTAGCTTCAATAATTTCTACACCTGCAACAGATAATCTTCTCTGTAAATCCCTCGTTAGCTCATCACCCACCTCATCAGAATGCTGTCTAAGAGAAATCTCATAATCATTGTTAAAGTTGTCGTATGGATATTGACTCGCAATATGCCGCAATCCTGTTTCACTTTGAGTGTGGACAAATTCATGGTAATCCTCTACATCAAATACCGCTTTTGCAGAGTTGATTACTTTATATACGACTACTGCCGCAATTTCTATCGGATTCCCTTCCAAATCATTAACCTTTAATTTGTCACTATTAAAGTTGATAACGCGAAGAGATACTTTATTACGATTAGTTAACGGTATAGTCAACCAGAAACCTTCCTGCTTAATGACACCTAAATAGTTTCCGAAAAGAGTGAAAACCTTTGCTTGATTGGGTTGAATAACCGAAAAACCTGAGGCAACAACCAAGAAAATTAAAGCAAAAACTATGGTTAAAACGAGCATGACAATACTTTCCGAGAAGTAAAATTCTCTAAAGCAAAAGGCAGCCACAGCTGCTAAAATGATGGCCAAAACAACACCGATATAACCATTGACTTTAAATATATTCTTCTCTTGCATGGCGTTTCCCACCTTTTTTAATAATATTTATTTGTTATCGTTATGATATCATTTTTATATCAAATTATCAATAGGCCATTTCATTAACGAAATAATATATAGAAAATTCACAAAATGATTGAACAAGAAAATGATCCATGATATTATTTTTTTATAATTATATGAAACAGCGTTTTGTAATAGCAAACAAGAATGGTCATTCATCATATCAGCCTACGTACTAATACAAATGTTGTTTTCAAACGAAATTTTGGGGTTTAGGAGGAATTATTCAGATGAGCGAATATGTAAAAGTAGGTAATCTTCAGGTAGCAGCATCTCTTTATGATTTTGTTAACAAAGAAGCAATACCTGAAAGTGGGGTAGATCTTGAAAAATTCTGGGCAGATCTTGATCAACTCATACATGATTTGGCACCAAAGAATGTACAATTATTAGCCCGCCGTGATGAAATTCAAGAGCAAATAAATAACTGGCATAAGGATAACAAGGACAATTTCGATTTTGGAAAGTATAAAGCCTTCTTAGAAAGCATTGGTTACCTTGAGAAGGAAGTAGAAGATTTCCAAATAACGACAAAAAATGTTGATGAAGAAATAGCTGTGCAAGGAGGGCCACAGTTAGTCGTACCAATAGATAATGCTCGATATGCAATAAATGCAGCTAATGCACGCTGGGGAAGTCTATATGATGCACTTTATGGAACGGATGCAATTAGTGAGGAAGGTGGAGCTACACGTTCTGGTGGTTACAACCCAGTTCGAGGGGAAAAGGTTATTGCCTTTGCAAAAGATTTCCTTGATCAAGCAGCCCCATTAAAAAATCATTCACATAAAGATGCTGCAGAATACAAAATTTTGAACGGAAAGCTATCAGTTACTCTAACTAATGGAGAAGTAACTGGTCTTTTAGATGATTCAAAGCTCGTTGGATATCAAGGGGAGGCCAACCATCCAACTGCTGTATTATTAATCAATAATAGACTTCATTTTGAAATCCAGATTGATCCTAATCATCCTATTGGAAAAACAGATAGTGCTGGTGTGAAGGATGTTCTTTTAGAGGCAGCTACAACAACAATAATGGACTGTGAAGATTCCATTGCTGCTGTAGATGCAGAAGATAAAGTAAATGTTTATCGCAACTGGCTTGGACTTATGAAAGGTGATATCTCAGCAACATTTAATAAAGATGGAAAAGCCATGACTCGTACAATGAATCCTGATCGTGTATATACAACGCCTAACGGTGAGGAATTAGTATTATCCGGTCGCTCTATGATGTTTGTTCGTAATGTAGGTCATTTAATGACAAGCAATGCAATTTTATATGGTCAAGATAAAGAAGTTCCAGAAGGAATTATGGATGCTGTTGTCACTAGTTTAATTGCAAAGCATAGTCTACTGGGAAATGGACAATATCAAAATTCTAAAAAAGGCTCCATCTATATTGTAAAACCTAAGATGCACGGTTCTAAAGAAGTGGCATTCGCTAGTGAAGTATTTAGTCATGTAGAGGATTTATTAGGATTAGAACCAAATACGTTGAAAATTGGGGTTATGGATGAAGAACGCAGAACTTCATTAAATTTAAAAAATGCTATTTATGAGGTGAAAGATAGGGTTGTATTTATCAACACAGGATTCCTAGATCGTACTGGGGATGAAATGCATACTTCTATGGAAGCGGGTCCTATGATTCGCAAAAATGAAATGAAAAATTCCACATGGTTGCAATCCTATGAGAAACAAAATGTTTTTGTTGGATTAACTGCGGGATTACAGGGTAAAGCCCAAATTGGAAAAGGTATGTGGGCAATGCCTGATTTAATGGCAGATATGTTGAAACAAAAAATTGGCCATTTAAAAGCTGGTGCAAATACAGCATGGGTTCCTTCTCCTACAGCTGCTACACTTCATGCGTTACATTACCATCAAGTAGATTATAAAGAAGTGCAAGACCAGTTGAAAAATGAAGTCCAGGATGTAAAGAATGGAATTCTTGAAATCCCAGTAGCTAAAAATACAGATTGGTCTCCAGAGGAAATCCAACAAGAGCTCGATAACAATGCCCAAGGAATTTTGGGATATGTTGTGCGTTGGGTTGAACAAGGTGTAGGCTGCTCTAAAGTACCTGATATCAATAATATTGGTTTAATGGAGGACCGTGCTACTCTTCGTATTTCCAGCCAACATATGGCAAACTGGCTACATCATGGAATTAGTACAAAAGAGCAGGTATTAGAAACATTTAAGCGGATGGCAATCGTTGTGGATGAGCAAAATGCGGGAGATGCTAACTATCGTCCAATGGCTCCTAATTATGAAGAGTCTGTTGCCTTCCAAGCAGCCTGTGATTTAGTTTTTAAGGGATATGATCAACCAAATGGATATACTGAACCAATTTTGCATCGCCGTAGGATTGAAGCAAAAGCAAAATTTGCAGTAAAACAGTAATTTGACAAAATAGAGGGGCCATTTCAAGTTAGGTGTTAGGCATTAGATAAAATTGTTTGGCACCTAATTTGAAGTCCCTATTAGTAAATAAGGAAACATTTACTATTTGTTATAACAGACTTATATTTCAGTAGAGGTGTAGAAAAATGGACAGAGAAAATATGGTCAAATCCGTAAGTCGCGCATTGGATATAATACAACTGGTTAGTGCGAAAAGAGGCGGCTTAGGAGTAACTGAGATTGCCAATCAAATTGATATTAATAAGAGTTCTGTTCATCGTATTTTATCTACACTTTGCCAATATGGATATATAGAACAAGATGTTGAATCAGGTAGATATAAGCTGGGATACAAATTTTTAGAAATTAGTTCAAAGCTCTTGGATTCAATTGATTTGAGAAGTGAGGCAAGACCCTTTCTTCAAGAGCTTGAAGCAGAAACAAATGAAGTCATCCATCTTGTTGTATATGACCAAGGAGAGGTTGTCTATATTGAAAAATTAGAAGGAAATGAGACATTAAGGATGCATTCTAGGGTTGGAAAAAGAGCCCCAATGCATTGTACATCGGTTGGAAAAGCGATATTGGCAAATTTACCTTCTAATACCGCATTGGAAATTATTCATCGAAAAGGTCTACCAGTACATACAGCCAATACCTTCACAAATCAGAATGAATTTATGAAAGAATTGGCTCAAGTGAAGGAAAAAGGTTATGCATTGGATTTGGAAGAAAATGAGTATGGGATTATATGTATTGCGGTCCCCATTTTTGATCACCTTGGAAAAGCTATTGCAGCTGTAAGCATCTCTGGTCCATCCATTAGAATGACCTCGAATAGGCTGGATGAATTGAAGGATCAGTTAATCGTCATAGGGAAAAAAATCTCTACAAGACTTGGATATGTGGAACAATAATTCAAGAGGAGTCATAATTCGAGAACGTAAGATATTTAATTCCACTAAGGAAAAAAGTCGTGTTAACTTCTTTCCAAAACATTCCGTGATTCTTACTTTATGAAAACAAAGGGATGGTATGAACAGTTGATATAATAACTATTAAAATAGTGGTAAAAGTTAAGAATGAGGGATTAAAAAAAGACCATCAAAATGATGGTCAGTTCATGTCGAATATAAGCGAGCGTAATAATATTTAAGCCTTTACAGCTCTACCAGCTGCACCCTTCCTCTTATCCATTTGCTTACGGATAAATGGCATTACATAATAATCAAGTCCAAATCTTCCCGCATTAGCACCAGCAACAAGAATAAATACAGTCAACAATACCATTTGAGCGTTCGTACTTACTGTACCAGAAAATAAGAAAGAAAAGTTCATTACTGCTGCAAAGAAAGCAGCTGCTGTTGTTAAGCAACCTAAGATTAATCCAAGACCAACTAAAGTTTCACCTATAGGAATTAATGTACTAAAAAGGTCTGCATTAGGAATAGCGAAATTCTCTAGGAATGCTGCCCACCAACCTTGAACATTTGGGTGATCTCCAGAAGCTCCAGCCAATGCTCCTTTTAGGAAACCGGAAGCATCAAACCCACCAGTCAATTTATGAATACCTGCGTTCATCCATTCATACCCTAAATACAAACGAGCCACTAATAGCAACGCAGAAGCAATTACGTTTTCTCTAAAAAATTTAACAAACATGATTTCTCATCCTTTCATGTTAAATAAGTTATTTATGATTACGAATGTAGAATAACAAAATTCAAAGAAGAATAGTATTAAATGTGAACAAGTTCACAATGTTGTAAAAGGAAATTGACAAACTTATGAAGGATAAGTTAACCAAAAAAGGTTAACCCACTAGTCGCGTGAAGCAACTAATGGGTCAACCTCTGACTATAAGCATAGTTCCAGCTTTCTTAAATAATACAGATAAATCGTCCACAAAGCTGAAGGAGTTATAAAAAATCTAACCTTGAATTGGAGTGATTTCTACATTAATAACCCCTGCACTAGGAGAAATACCTAATGCCTCAAAAGCTACCCGGTGAAGACTAATTTTATTTGCTGGGTATTGAGCAACTTCATCAACAACGGTCACTTCTACTTCCGTATAGGGGGTTACTGAGATATTTTTGACCTTTAACCTTTGTCCACATTGAAAAGGACTATTTCTTCCAACAGCCGCAGTCATGTTATGGTTATATGACCATGGAATATTGCATTTTGTTGTCATGCCGCCCCAAGTCCATGTTGCTTTCCCTTTGATGGGAGTTTCTCTTAACGTCCGCCCATATGGAGAAAAGAAGTAAGGGTATGAATATGGTTGTGGATAGAAGTTATAAAGTGGAGGGTAAAATGCTTGGTAAGAGCAGGCAGGGCAATGATAGGGTGGATAATTATAAAACATTGGTCTTCTCCCTCATTCCTATGAATTTCCCTTAAGTTTAATTAAACCTCTGCATTTTTTTGATATATATTTTTAAAATATGAAGGAATAGGGAATATGTTCCTTATTAACAAATGAAACATACATGCTTCATGCCCATAAAGATTTAGGTGAAAAAAAGACTGACCCATTAGCTTGGTCAGTCTTTCTTTAGACTATAATAAATATCTTAAATAAATATAAATAGAAGAGATAACAATCGAAAGGATCATAAGTGGAAAGCCTATTAATAAAAACTTTACAAATGTAATTTTATGTCCCTCAGCAGCTGCCAGCCCTGCAACAACCAAGTTTGCACTAGCCCCAATTAATGTCCCATTTCCCCCAAGGCATGCACCAAGAGCTAAGCTCCACCAAAGTGGTTCTAGATTAGTAATTCCCATGTTTCCCATTTCCTGAATTAATGGTATCATGGTCGCAACAAAAGGGATATTATCAACAAATGCAGAGGCAATTGCGCTTACCCATAGTATTAAAAATGTAGTTTTTTCAAGATTTCCCTGCGTTAATTCTAGTGCATTTTTAGCTAGTGAACTTATCACACCAGTTTCAACTAATCCACCAACAATGACGAATAATCCTACGAAAAAGAATAGGGTTGTCCATTCCACACGCTCTAAGGAATATTCTAGATGTTCCTCCCCAGTGATTAATAGCAAAAGAAAAGCCCCGAATAATGCTATGGTTGCTGATTCAATATGTATATATTGATGGACAAAAAATCCCGTTATGGTTATGGCAAGAACCAAAAGTGATTTTGTTAGCAGGACCGAATCCGTTAATTCCAATCTTTCATCGCTTTTCATTAATTCATGCCGTAATGCATCAGTGGTTTTTAGTTGTTTTTTGTAAATCAAAGCAAAAATAGCAACGGTTATAGCTAATACAATTAGAGAGATAATGGTTAAATTATCAATAAATGCAATAAATGATAATTCCTTAACCGCACTTCCGATCATAATATTCGGAGGATCGCCAATCATCGTTGCAGTTCCGCCAATATTTGAGGCCAAAATCTGAGAAATTAAGTAGGGAAAGGGATTTACCTTCAATTTTGATGTAATACTGATTGTTACAGGTACTACAAGTAAAACAGTTGTAACATTATCAAGAATGGCAGAGGCAAATGCTGTTAATAGGGCCAATAGTATAAGAATCCTTATAGGGTCCCCTTTAGCAATCTTCGCTGTTTTGATGGCTAAAAATTTAAACACACCTGTTTGAGCTGTAATCGAGACAATAATCATCATTCCAATAAGCAAACCAATCGTATTGAAATCTATGTGGTGTATCGCCGTTTCTTGGTCAATGACACGAAACATGATTAATAGAATTCCACCAAAGATAGCGATAATGGTGCGGTGAATTCTTTCAGAAATAATAACTGCATAGGTAATTAAGAAAATAATTATTGCAATCAAGGCTTGATTGTCCATTTTTTATTCATCACATCCTAAAGACTAAAAATTCAAAATTAGCTTTTTTTTGCTAGATGGATATATTTTATAACAGATTGCACCAAAATGAAACTTATGAAAGGGTAATAGGAAAACTTATAGCAAGATAATAATAAAATTCAATGACATTTTTATTAAGATAATTCTTTATTTCTCATCATTTTTTCTTTATCTAGTGACAATTCGATTAAAATTTTAAAAATGCATTACAAAATTCGCTAAAACACTTGCGAATCTTGAGAAAGATAGGATAATAATTGAGTAGGATTTTGTCACTTCTTGTAATATAGATTAAAAGACTAAATGAACATGTGAATCCAAAATTTTAACATGTGAAAATCACATTTGTATAATATAGGGATATTGTTCAAGAAAAATCCTGTACTTATAAGGTGGAAGGAGAATCATTTATGGCTGATAATCCAATTATTCGCTTTGATCATGTCACGAAACAATATGATGATGATCCCGTTGTATTAGATGATGTTAGCTTTGAAATTGAACGTGGGAAGTTTTATACATTACTTGGCCCTTCAGGATGTGGAAAAACGACAATTCTACGTATCATAGCTGGTTTTACAGAACCAACAAAAGGGAATGTGTACCTCCATGGGAAAATAATTAATGATGTTCCCGCAAATAAACGTCAAGTGAACACGGTTTTTCAGGATTATGCATTATTTCCACATTTAAATGTGTTTGAAAATGTAGCCTTTGGATTACGTATAAAAAAGATGAAAGAAAATACCATTCGTGAAAAGGTACGGGAAGCCCTCCGCTTTGTTAACTTAAAGGATTTTGAAACTAGAGAAATTAGAGAAATGTCAGGCGGTCAGCGTCAGAGGGTGGCCATTGCCCGTGCCATTGTGAATGAGCCTGAGGTAATCCTTTTAGATGAACCTCTATCAGCACTTGACTTAAAGCTAAGAACCGAAATGCAATATGAGTTAAGGGAACTGCAGCGACGTCTTGGAATTACTTTTATTTTTGTCACACATGATCAAGAAGAAGCATTGGCAATGTCAGATGAAATTTTTGTACTTAATAATGGCAAAATTGAGCAGAGCGGAACACCAACTGATATTTATGACGAACCTATCAATCGTTTTGTTGCTGACTTTATTGGCGAATCCAATATTGTCGCTGGTAAAATGATTGATGATTATTTAGTTGAGTTTGGTGGAAAACAATTTCAATGTGTGGATAAGGGATTCCATGAAAATGAACCGGTTGAAGTTGTCATTCGGCCAGAGGATTTAGAAATCACAACGATTGGAAAAGGGAAGCTAGCAGTTCGAGTCGACTCTCAGCTATTTCGTGGGGTTCACTATGAAATTTGTTGCTATGATGAGACAGGAAATGAATGGTTAGTCCATTCAACTAGAAAAGCAAATGTTGGAGACGAGATTGGACTTGATTTTGATCCAGAAGCAATCCATGTCATGCGTTTTGGGGAAACAGAAGAAGAATTTGATCGACGTCTCGAAGCGTATGAAGAGGTAGATCATGCAAAATAGAACGAGGAATTTTTACCTAATTCCATACTTACTTTGGATTTTATTATTTGTGGTTGCCCCAATCCTTCTCATCCTATACTATTCATTTTTTGATATTGAAGGGAATTTAACATTATCCAATTATAAGAAGTTCTTTACTCCTGTTTACTTAAATATGACGATTAGCTCTTTCTGGTATGCATTTTTAATCACATTTTTTTCATTACTTATTGCATACCCTACTGCCTACTTGTTGACCAAAACAAGACACAAGCAGTTATGGCTATTATTAATCATTCTCCCAACATGGATCAATTTACTTTTAAAAGCTTACGCGTTTATAGGGATATTTGGAACCTATGGCATGGCAAATTCATTCTTAGAATTTATCGGGATTGGAACGAAGCAAATATTATTTACAGATTTTAGTTTTGTCTTCGTTTCTGTTTACATCTTCATCCCATTTATGATTTTGCCCATTTTTAATGCTTTAGAAAAATTTAATCCTTCTCTGATTGATGCTGCAAGTGATCTAGGAGCCTCCTCGTGGACAACGTTCCGTCGAGTTGTTTTTCCTTTAACTGTTGAAGGGGTAAAATCAGGGTGCCAAGCAGTTTTTATTCCAGCTTTATCATTATTCATGATTACAAGGTTAATAGCTGGAAACCGTGTTATTACACTAGGAACAGCCATTGAACAGCATTTCCTTGTTACACAGGATTGGGGAATGGGTTCGACAATTGCTGTATTCTTAATTATTGCCATGGCGGTAATGATGATCTTAACAGGAAATCGGAAGTGAGGGATGAATTATGAGAGGAAAAAGAAAGCTAGCAAATATCTATTTAATCATCATTTTCATTCTTTTATATGCTCCGATTTTCTATCTAATGTATTACTCCTTTAATAAAGGGGGTACAATGAGTGGATTTGATGGATTTACCCTTGAATGGTATAAAGAGGTTTTTGCGGATACCAGATTATTAATCATCTTTCTAAATACGTTGATTATTGCTTTGCTTTCATCTGCCATTGCTACGATTATTGGTGTAAGTGGGGCCATGCTGATTACAAGAGTAAAAAGAAGAAGAACGAAAAATACACTTTTAACTTTAAATAATATTTTAATTGTAAGTCCAGATGTTATTATTGGAGCCTCTTTTTTAATATTTTTCACGATATTAGGAATTAAACTTGGCTTTGCTTCGGTCTTATTATCTCATGTTGCTTTTAGCATCCCAATTGTTGTCTTAATGGTGCTTCCAAAAATTCAGGAAATGAGCACTAGTTTAATCGATGCTGCTAGAGATTTAGGTGCAAGCAATTTACATGTAATGACCAAGGTGGTTTTACCTTATATTTCACCAGGGATTTTTGCCGGATTCTTTATGGCTTTAACCTATTCTCTTGATGATTTTGCTGTGACCTTCTTTGTTACAGGGAATGGTTTTTCAACATTGTCTGTTGAGATTTATTCCTTAGCTAGACAAGGAATTTCACTAACGATAAATGCATTATCAACATTGATTTTTCTATTTACCATTCTTTTGGTAATTGGTTATTACTTTATTAATCAAAGGAATCAGCGACCAAAAAGATTGGAGGCGAGAAAATGAAGGGGCTTATTCGTGCTTTTGCAACAGTGTTTATTGTCGCTTTCGTTTTGTTATACACGACCTCTCGCCTAAATTCCAGTCAAGGCTTTTCAGGTAATGATACGTTAACGGTATACAACTGGGGCGATTATATTGATCCAGATTTAATAAAAAAATTTGAAAAGGAATCTGGTTTAAAGGTAATCTATCAAACCTTTGATTCCAATGAAGCAATGATGACCAAAATTTCTCAAGGTGGGACGACATTTGATATTGCCGTACCTTCAGAGTACGCTATTAGTAAAATGAAAGAAGAAGACTTGCTAATTCCTATTGATCATTCAAAAATCCCAAATCTTAAATATATTAATCCTCGTTTCTTAGATTTGTCCTTCGACAAAAAGAACAAATACTCGATTCCTTATTTCTGGGGAACAGTAGGAATTGTCTATAATCCTGATCTTGTCAATGGGCAAAAATTGAAAAGCTGGAATGGTTTATGGGATAAAGATTTAAAGAACCAAATATTACTAGTAGATGGTGCCCGTGAAGTAATGGGAATGGGACTCAATAGTCTTCATTATTCATTAAATGATACAAATGAAGAGCACCTTCTGAAGGCAAAGAAAAAGCTGGACAAATTAACTCCAAATATTAAGGCTATTGTTGGGGACGAAATAAAAATGCTTCTCGCCAATGAAGAGGCAGCCATTGGACTTGTTTGGTCAGGTGATGCAGCAGAAATTATGTGGGAAAATGAAAAGCTTGATTATGTAGTTCCAGAGGAAGGGTCCAATTTATGGTTTGATAATATGGTCATTCCAAAAACAGCGAAAAACGTTGAAGGAGCTCATGAGTTTATTAATTTCATGCTTGATCCAAAAAATGCCGCACAAAATACTGAATATGTTGGCTATTCAACTCCAAATGAAAAGGCCATGGAATATTTGCCTGAGGAAATATCTGGAGATAAGAGGTTTTATCCAGACCCTGAAATGACAGATAAACTGGAAGTATATGATAATCTAGGGAAAAAGATGCTTGCTCACTATAATGAGCTATTTTTAGAGTTTAAGATGCATAAAAAATAAACACTAACAGACTAATGTGTATAGCATTAGTCCATTTTTTTTATTTAATATGTTGACAGCTATGGCGTATTACATGTATAGTACACATATGGTGTATGAACTACATGGTACACACACTAAGAAAAGGAAATAATGCATCTAAATAGGAGATGTTGTGATGAACATAACGTTTAATAGCCGGGATCCTGTATATCTTCAGGTTGTCCGATACTTCAAAGAACAAATCGCGATAGGGAATTATGTTTCAGGACAAGAAATCCCATCACGTCGTGAACTAGCATCAGAGTTAAAGATTAATCCGAATACGGCTCAAAAGGCGTACAAAGAAATGGAGGAACAGGGTTTGATTCATACAGAACGCAATTTTCCAAGCCGAATAACAACGGATCAGAAGGTGTTAAGTTCGGTGAGGGAGGAATTAATTATTGAAGCAGTTGATTCATTTGTACGGGCCATAAAACCAATAAAAGTTCCCACAGATGAGCTTTTACTCATCATTAAAGAGAAGTACGAGAGTGAATAAGGGGGATAACCATGATTGAAGTAAAAAATATAACAAAAAAGTATGGTCGTAAGAAAGTATTAGACGGTGTGTCTTTTACAGCAAATAAGGGGGAAATTACCTGCTTAATAGGAATTAATGGGGTAGGAAAGACGACTATTTTAAAAGCAATAATGAATCTTACTCCCATCAACAGCGGTCAAATTTTACTAAATAATGGAGAGATTTCAAAAAAGAGTTACGAAAAGATCACCTTTATTCCTGATGCATTTATTATGCCACCAAATATGAGCATTCGTGATGCCATGAGTTTTATGGCTGATTATTATAGAAACTGGAATGAGGAAAGGGCAAAAGAACTTCTTAAGTTTTTTAAATTGCAGGAGGAAAGTAAGATAGCAGAGCTTTCAAAGGGGAATACCGCAAAGGTCAATTTATTACTGGGGCTTGCTATCGATGTAGACTTTTTATTAATGGATGAGCCATTTTCAGGAATTGATATTTTTAGCAGGGAGCAAATTGCAGAGGTCTTTACTAGTCATCTTATTGAAGACCGAGGGGTTATAATAACAACACATGAAATAAATGATATTGAACATTTATTAGATAAGGTTGTTTTATTGGACAACGGCAAGGTTTTAAGAGAGTTTAATGCGGAAACTGTTAGATTGGAAGAAGGAAAATCAGTTGTTGATGTAATGAGAGAGGTGTACTAAGCATGAATCATTATTTTAAGCTATTAAGCTTCGAGTTAAAGCGCTCAAGCAAGTTGTATTATATATTGTTGGGAATCACTTTCTTATCACAATTTATTGGAGTCATCGTTTCTTCAAAGGGTTATGTTAATAGGGCTAATAAATCCATGTTTGAAGAAGGACTATCAAAAACCGAATATATTGAACAGTTCGGATTAATGAGTTTTTCACAAATAATAGATACCCTATTATATCTAGGACCAATTACCTTATGTGCAGCCTCCTTAGTAATTTACCTATTTGTAATCTGGTATCGAGACTGGTACGGGAAGAATACATTTGTCTACAGACTACTCATGTTGCCATCATCTAGAATGAACGTATTCTTTGCAAAAGCTTCAGCAATATTCTTGATGGTCATAGGTTTGATTTCCTTTGAGCTTATCCTGCTCCCTTTTCAAAATTCCCTTTTTAAAATGCTTGTTCCAGGCGATTTTCGAATAGATGCGAATATTAGAGAAATCCTACTTAGCAATCAAGTAATGAATTTTATCATTCCAACTTCCTTTAGCATGTTTCTTATTTCCTATGGAATTGGAATTATGGCGGTCTTAATCATATTTACAGCCATCCTTTTTGAAAGAAGCTATCGCTTAAAGGGAATTCTAATGGGAGTATTATTTTGTTTTATATCGGTTGTCATTTTTCTAGCACCTCTTTTAGTACTTGCGTTATCACATATGGAAAATATTCTTTATCCACTAGAGTACATTTCACTCCAGACCTTATTGGGTATTATTGTCATTTCCCTATCGATTAAGGTAAGTAGCTTTTTAATAAATAAGAGAATTACAGTGTGAGGTGAAGATAATGAAAAAGTATATAAATCTACTCCTATTACTTGCTATTATTGTTGGGAGTATAGGGACCTTCTATATAAATTCAGCAATAGCTGCATCTAAACTACCTAAGTACAACTTCCAAACATTGCAGGGTGACGCAAAAGAGATTGAAAGAATTAGTCTTAGTGGATTTTATGAAAATGGAAGCGCACATGATGGGTTTACTATTTCTGAAAAAGTTACGTCTTATATGAGCAATTCATCAATCGCTGATTTATTAGAAGGTAGTAATCATATTGCCATTCAAAACCTTCAAAAGAAGTACCATTCCTTTATGAGAGGAAAACGAAACATAGCATCACTTTTTGAAGACGAAAAAACGCTTGTATATGCAAATGTTAAAAATAAGACTGGGGCTCCAGGAAGCAATTCTTTTGTTGTAGACATAGATATATTAAATAAAAAGAAAAAGAACCGTGAATCTTTTAAAGTTGAAGTACCAAATCAAAAAGACTTTCTGTATCTCGATGTAAAGGACGTTCAATTGATTGATGACGAATTAAGATTAGAAACGTTAAACTTCTCTGGATCAAAGGAAGCCGTTCATGTATATAGCATCGATCTACCAAGTAAAAGTGTCGTTGGAGATGAAGTCATTTATGAAAAGTCTACTTCTAATAGTTTGACACAAACAAATTATGTACGGGTACTAGAAACAGAACTGACTAAAGCAAATAAATATGCAATCTATTATTTAATTAAGTCAAAAGAATTACCTCAAAATGATGGGATGGATGGTGTTTCTGTAGTTGAAGAGCTTGGAAACGAACTACTTATTTTTGATGTTGAAAAAAATGAATTAGAAAAAATTAACTTACCAAAAGCGATGCAAGGTTTAAATATTAATACGACCAACATTTACTATGATAATGAAAATATATATACTTTAGTGAATAACGAAAAGGGCTATCATGTTGAGGTCTATAATTATCATAATCAAAAACTGGTAAATAAATATGATGTACCATTAAATATGGAATTATTGGAAACACCTGCAATATCTATTCATAGTGACCGAATATATATTGCGGCTAGCTATTTAAAAGATAAAGACCGGAAGCAATCCCCATCAAATATTGTGGTCTTAAATTTATTAGATGGAAAGGTTATTTATAAAGGAGTTTTAAAGTCTTCAAAAAGTACCGAAGGATATATATCTATATATGGCATAGAAGTATATTAATAAAATGGACGAGAGAACTGTACCTTTGTATGGTTCTCTTTTTTTTCTAAAGATAAAATCATTTATGTATACTACACTCCTATTGAAGATAATAAATGAAGCACTAGCATAGATATACAGTAAAGAAGATGTTGGATAAAATTCGCTTTAATTGTTCCCAATTTTCATTTATTTCAATATAATGAAAACAAGAGATACATATGATTAAGAAATAAAATACAATTAGTTAAGGAAGCGATTTCAATGGAGATTGGGTATTTTAACGGAAAGTATGTGTCGCTAAACGAAGCTGTGTTGCCTATTGACGAAAGAGGCCATCAGTTTGGTGATGGTATTTATGAAGTAGTCCGAGTTTATGATGGCAAACCTTTTATGCTTGATGAACATTTGGAAAGACTTATTCGCAGTGGGAATGCAATTAAACTTCGAATAACAGAAACGAAAGAAGATCTTTGCAATCTAATAATTAAAGCTATTGAAGAGTCTGAGCTAAAAGAATGTGTTGTATATTTACAAATTACAAGAGGAATTGCAGTCCGTGGCCATCTTTTCCCCGATGTACCTATGTCTATTTCAATGACTGTTAGAGAAGCTAAGCCTCTACCAGCTGAAGTAAGATTGAGGGGAGTAACAGCCATTCTTCTTGAAGATGAGCGTTGGGCAAATTGTTATATCAAATCTCTCAATTTATTACCTAACATTTTGGCGAAGCAGGCAGCACATGACGCTGGTAGTTATGAAGCCATCTTGGTTAGGGATGGTCAGGTTACGGAAGGATCTAGTTCCAATGTGTTTTACGTAAAAGATCGCAAGGTTTATACGCCACCACTTACCAAACACATCCTTCCTGGAATTACAAGACTGGCTGTAAAGAATGTGTTATCTCAATTAAATATACCGCTAGTTGAGCAGCAATTTAGTGAAATGGACTTATTACATGCAGATGAGGTTTTTATTACAAGCACCACCTCTGAGGTCATTCCGGTCATAAAAATAAATGAGAATGAAATTGGTAAGGGAACTCCGGGTGAAATTACATCAAGAATTTATGAACAGTATAAAAATTTAATTAAAGCCCATAAGTAAAACATATTAAATGAGCATCGAGAGGGGTTACAGCATGAATATTATTGATTTTCATTGTGATGCATTATTAAAGCTTTCAGAAGGAAGGGGAAAATTAAGCTTTGCCGATTCCCCAGAGTTACATACAAATAAAAATCGCCTTCAAAAGGGAAAAATTAAGGTACAATGCTTTGCTATTTTTATTGAACCAGAGATTCCTTCTGACCAAAAGTTTCAGGAAGCGCTAGTTCAAATTGACTACTTTTATAAAGAAGTTCTTGGGAATAATCAAGAAATGCGCCATATTAAAGAATGGGTTGATTTTGACCAATTAAAGGAAAATGAAATTGGTGCCATGCTAACACTTGAAGGTGTTGACGCAATAGGAAATGACTTAACAAAATTACATGCCTTATATCAGCTAGGGGTCAGGTCAGTTGGGTTAACTTGGAACAATGCTAATCTAGCAGCAGATGGTGCTGGAGAACCGAGAGGAGGAGGATTAACTCTCTTTGGGAAAGAAATTGTCCAATTTAATAATCAACATCGAATTTTTACAGATGTATCTCATCTTAGCGAGAATGGATTTTGGGATGTAATGGGGTTAGCAGATTATCCAGTTGCCTCAC
Organism: Bacillus massilinigeriensis; assembly: GCF_900117315.1. Lineage (GTDB taxonomy): Bacteria > Bacillota > Bacilli > Bacillales > Cytobacillaceae > Bacillus_BE > Bacillus_BE massilionigeriensis. Next base: position 1,577,482 of record NZ_LT630337.1, on the reverse strand, counting down.
ATTCGAATGCGAGAAAGCTTTGCAATCATCCTCGGAACCTAACAGATGAACAAGCCCGGGCAATGTTTTCTAAGGGTGGGCTAATTTCAATTGTCTACTATCCACCATTTATTAATTTGGCTCAAGAAGTAGCTATTACAGACATTGTCAAACATATCGACCATTTTTGCTCACTCGGTGGGGTGAATCATATTGGGCTCGGTTCCGATTTTGATGGTATTACTAACTTTGTTCATGGATTAGAGGATGCCTCAAAAAGTCAAAATCTGATTAATGAACTATTAAAGTATTTTAAGGAGGAGGAGGTTAGAGGCTTCGCCTACCAAAATTTCCTAAATCACCGACCTAATAAATAGAAAATATTAGTATTTAAATTATGATGGGGATGAGTATGAGTATGTCCCCATAAATACATGTTTTTATAGGTTAAACTAGAATTGTGGTACTTAGAAGATTTGGTTCATTTATTTTTGTAAGATGTATTGAAATCGTTTTTTATAATAATTTATAATCTAGTAACAGGAGAAATATATGAAATATTGTGACTATTAATAAACATAGATAAAGATAAGTTGTTGAATAGTCTTTTTTTGAATTTGATTATCATAAAGGAGAAAACGAATGAGTCTATTCAGTTATATTATTCGAACGTCATTAGTAGTTATTCCTGGAACGTTATTGATTGGATTAGGCGTTTTGATTAGCAATCACGTAGATGGAATAGCCTTTTGGATAAGCTTAATTTCCATTGTTGCATTAGGGGTGGTTGTAGGTATTGTTTCCTCTGTAGTAAATTATCGCAGATTTATTGCACCTATAAGTAAGATTAATATATTTTTAGAGGAATTATCCCAGGGAAACATCTCTGGTGAAATTGAAGCGTCCCAGGTTGGAGAATTAAAGCCGATTGCAATTGCCGTGAATCATGCAACTGAGGCTTGGAGAAAGGTTTTACATAAAGTGAATGACTCCTCCACACAAGTAAATAGCATTGCCTTACAGTTATCTGAAAGTGCGGAACAAACTACTCTGGCAACTGAACATATATCGGAAACGATTGAAGAAATCGCTGCGGGCTCGGAGAATCAAGTAAATGGTGTGAAATTCACATCTGATATCATTACTCAAATGTCAAATAACTTAACTCAGGTTGTTAGTAATACAAAAATGGTTTCCAGTACTATAAACGATTCTTCCGAGAAAGCAAATCATGGCTCCTCATCCATTTCAACTGCAGCAGTTCAAATGAATTCGATTTATTCAAACGTTCAGGAATTAGCAAAGGTAGTTCAGGGATTAGGGCATCGTTCTCAAGAGATTGGAAAGATTATAGAGGTAATAACGGGAATTGCTGCTCAAACCAATTTATTGGCGTTAAATGCAGCAATAGAAGCCGCGCGTGCTGGAGAACAGGGAAAAGGTTTTGCGGTAGTCGCAAATGAAGTGAGAACATTAGCGGAAAAGTCAGCAGAATCTACTTTACAAATCAGTCAATTAGTATCTCAAATACAGGAAGAAACCAAGCAAGTTGTACAAACTATGGAAGCTGTAAATCATGAGGTAAAAGAAGGTATGGAAGTCATGACTACAGCAGGAGATTCTTTTACGCAGATCCAAGAATCAGTCAATCTTGTCACATTACAAATGGAGCAAGTAGCTTCTGCCATTGAAGCAATGTCTGAGGGGGCTGAACAAGTTGTTCAATCAATGAAGGATATCTCCTCTGTTGCAAATGAATCGGCAAGTTCAACACAAAGTGTTCTTGCTACCACAGAGGAACAGGTGGCTTCAATGCAAGAAATCTCATCAACATCCACTCATCTTTTAAAGATGTCAAAAGAATTAAAAGATATTATTAGTATGTTTCAACTTTAAAATCATCCATAATTGATTAACTGATTGAACCAAGAAAAGAAGAGTATCCTTTTTAACTGGGAATACTCTTCTTTTTATTCTTTTATAAAGGATATAGTCAATCATTACTTAATCGTCTTCGTTTGTTAATCTATACTCCCACATATTTCCTCCGCGCCAATATCTCTTTCTTGTTTTATAGAAGTCATATGATTTGCGCTTTTTGCAGCGGGAGCAGCAACGTGATCTTCTGTGTTTTGGACCTTTTCTGGTATGACGTGAACTACGGCGTGAACTCCTCCTGGAGCTTCTTCTTGAGCTTCTTGAAGATGTACGAGAACTGCGTCTAGTACTTCTGCAGGAGCAACGAGAACTGCGTCTTGAACTTCTACAAGAACGACGAGAACTGCGTCTTGAACTTCTACAAGATCGGCGAGAACTGCGTCTAGTACTTCTGCAGGAGCAACGAGAACTCCGCCTTGTACTTCTACAGGATTGACGAGAACTGCGTCTTGAGCTTCTTGAAGACGTACGAGAACTGCGACGTGTACTCCTGCAGGATCTGCGGGAGCTGCGTTTTGTACTCCTCCGGGATGAGCGAGAACTGCGTCTTGAACTTCTACAAGAACAACTAGAACTGGTCATTTCCATGTAGGTTTCTTCAACCGTTCTTCTTGAATGACGATAGGATCGAGTTTCGCGGCTTGATCTTCTTTGAGTACCCTTTTTCCGCTTATTTGATCGAGGGTCTTGGAACATAAAATCTCCTAGACCAGAATTATTTGCTGTTTGAACAGCCTGTTGAATATCATCACGGGTATAACGACCCATAAAAAAAATTCCTCCTTTATTGATTGTGTAAGAGAAGAGGTATTATGGGAATGTTCATATCCTTTTAATATCCATACACCCTTTTCTTACTACTAGGGTACGTGCACTAGGGTAAAAATGTATGAGTAAATAGCGTATTTTTAAATAAAATAGATAGATGTCATATGTGGCAATACGTCCTTTTTTTCATAGGAATATTGTAAAAGTGAAAAGGGATGATTTTTATATGGGAAACAATCAAATACCACATTATCACCTCTTTATTCATCCTTTGGATATTGGAGATTTGAGGAGAGATATATGGAATGATGAACCTGTTCCAGCCGTCTTGAAATTAAATAAAAAAAAATATGAGATTGATATTGTATATCGTGGATCTCATATTCGTAAGTTTGAAAAAAAATCATATTATGTTCAATTCCATAAGCCAAGTTATTTCCGTAAAGGTAAGGAAATTCATCTTAATGCAGAGTTTAAGGATCCATCCATGATTAGAAATAAGTTATCTTTGGATTTTTTCTCTGATATTGGTACCTTGTCACCCCAATCGCGTTTTGTGTTTCTCGTCATTAACGGAAGAAAGGAGGGGGTGTATTTGGAGATAGAATCCGTAGATGAGAATTTTTTGCGAGCGAGGGAACTTCCTAATGGCACTATATATTATGCAGTTGATGGGGATGCTAATCTATCCCTAATGAGTGATCTTGATAAAAAGGTTAAAGATTCATTATTACTGGGGTATGAAAGGAAATATGGTGCTGAAGAAGATGATGATTTTCTTCAGGAAATGATCATAAAAATCAATACAGCTACAAGAGAAGAATTTGAAAAGGTCATTTCTAAATATATAAATGTAGATAAATATCTTAGGTGGTTAGCAGGAATTATTTTTACACAAAACTACGATGGGTTTGTGCATAATTATGCCTTGTATCGGAATGGGGAAACGGGACAATTTGAAATCATTCCTTGGGATTATGATGCTACCTGGGGAAGAGATGTAAACGGAAAGGTTATGGAAGAAGACTATGTTCGAATCCAAGGATTTAATACTTTATCTGCACGTTTACTTGATAACAATCAGTACAGAAAACAATATAAAACAATGTTAGAAAAAATATTACAAGAGCAATTTACCATTGATTTTCTAAAACCAAAAATTGAGTCTATGTATGAATCTATAAGACCTTTTGTTCTAATGGATCCATATAAAAAAGACAAAATAGAGGATTTCGATAAAGAACCTGAATTTATTATGAACTACATTAAGGCTCGATCGAATTTTATTAAAGGCCAAATATATAAGCTGGATTAGAATCTCTCTCTCTTCATTTACCTTCTTCTTCGTACTTTCTCCCTTCCTTTTGTTAATGAATTCATTTCTAGTAGGCTACAGTTGATTTTTATAGAAATAGGCAATAGCTATAGGTCAATTAGCAACCGTGATACGTATATATGCAGTATATATAACCTATATGGTTAAATGAAATGCAAAGGCGACTGTACGGTGAGGAAAAATGACTAATAGGAATAAAGTGATCATACATGAAATTATGAATATATAATCACTCAATAATAGGAGCGAATTCGGATTCATTTTAGTTCATTCACCAAGCTAAAGTCACATTGCAGAACAAAACAAAGGAGGATATTAATGAACAGTCAAAATGTGCAAGAAAATAAGCACTCCAATAACGATCTCACAAGTTCTTTCCATTCTTTCCTAGAATCGCTGAAAGGAAAAATGGTGACGATTTATCGAGGAGGTCCTGAGTCAAAAACGGGGATGCTGTTAGATGTTCAGTCAGATTACGTAACCCTATATGCACAAAATAACAACAATAATAATAACAATAACAACAATAACAACAATAACAATAACAATAATCAAAATCAGAATAATCAAAACACGGTTGTATATTATCAAGCTCAGCATGTAAAAAGTATAAGCGAGGATTCCAAATCTAACTCTATGCAAATTACTCAAACAATCAATGAAGAGGTAGATTTTTTACAGGCAGATAATTTCCTCGGATTAATGACACAGTTAGTCAATGTTCCTATTCAGATTAATCAAGGTGGGCCTGAATCAAAAAATGGTACTCTCTTAACAGTAGCTGGGGACTTTCTAGTACTTTATACAGAAGATGATGGAATTGTATATTACAATATTCATCATGTAAAAAGCATTTGTAAATATCAAAATAATAATAACAATAACAACGGAAACATGAATCAGCAATATGTTGTCACTTATCCAGAATACCATGTAGGTACCGATTTCCATGATGTATTTAGAAATATGACACATAAGTGGGTATCCATCAACAGGGGTGGCCCAGAAGCAATGGAAGGAGTTCTTGTTGAAAACGCTGGTGGACATTATACACTTGTAAGCAATCAAGAGGTTTTGAGAATTCACCCTTACCATATTAGGAGTATCAGTGCTGGACCAAAGGGATCATTAAAACAAAATAACAATAATAATAGCAGTGAGCAATCCAATCAAAATAATCAACAAGAAAATTCACAGGAAAATCAAAATAAAGATTCATCTTCAAATAAAAATGAAGATTCCTCTAAAAAGTCATCCCGCCGTAGCCGCTCATCAAGCCGTGAGCATGTAGTAAAAACAATTGATTATGTTTGGAAAGGCAGAAGCTAAAGCATAAATGAATTTAGCTCAATATAAATTCTACCTCAAATGGTGCATTAGTCTTCGCTGGTGCACCATTTTTGTCAAGAAGGGAGGCTTACGATGGGTGAAGTCCAGGGTATTGCAAGTTTTCTCGGTAAGGAAGTAGAAGTGGAGATATCTGGTCGGACCTATTTTACAGGAATCTTAATCGATATTGGTTTAGACATCCTGGTTCTATATGACGGTCAGAAATTTCTGTACATCCCATTTCTGCATCTTCATAACATTAAAGAAAAGATTATAAAAGAAATCAACGAAAAGCCACCAGAAGCAGTACCACTTCAATTTGAAAAGGAATCGATATCCTATCGAAAAATCTTAATGAATGCAAAGGGTCAATTTATCGAGATTTTTGTCACGGGTAATCGCTCCATCCACGGATATATTACCAGTGTCTTAAATGACTATGTAGTCTTTTATTCTCCAGTATATAAAAGAGTGTTGATATCCATGCAACATTTAAAATGGTTAACACCATATTTCAATCAATTAACTCCATATACTTTAAATACAGAAGAATTACCAATTGTTCCATCTACACTTCCTTTAGCACGTTCCTTTGAAGATGAGTTGAAAAAATATAAAAATCAATTAATTGTATTTGATCTTGGAGATAATCCTGATAAAGTTGGATTAATGAAAAATGTATCGAATAATATTGTGGAGCTTGTCCTTGCAGACGGTCAAACTGTATATTGGAAGCTACTGCATTTAAAGACGGTAAACTTTCCTTAAAAAAGGTTGAACCATGGGTAAAAGGAGAATTCTCTTCACCAATTATTGTGTAAAAAGCTAATTGGGATAGAAAATTCTCCTATTCTGTTGGTCACCTTTTCATATTAGACAAAGAACCAGCTAATCCAATAATATAAACAGATAAGGGTGAATAGAACAGTAAGTGGAATGGCGATTAGTGTTACCCTTAAATAATATTTCCAAGAGATTTTTACTCGATTTCTTCTTAATATTTGCATCCAAATCAAAGTTGCGAGGGTTCCTATAGGTAAAATGAGCGCTCCAATATCACTTCCAATAATATTTGAAAGGTAAATTGTTTTCATCGTTATGGAATCTAATCCCATTTCAGTAAGAGTCAAAGTCCCAATCATTAACGCTGGATGATTATTAAAGATGTTAGAGAGAATCGTTAGAATAGTGCCCATGGAAAAAGATGCATGAAATAGGCCACTAGTTACAATTGGTTCTAAAAACTTAATCAACATATCCGTTAAGCCAATATTATGCAGTCCGTATATGATTACATACATGTTAAAAGCAAAAACTAAAATATCCCATGGTGCTTTTCTGATGAGATCAGCTGGAGCAATCTTTAAATGGAACCATCTCCATGCCAATATAACGACGGAACCTGTAACAGCAAAAATGGAAACCGGGATGCCAAAATAGGATGCTATGAATAGGCTTAGGCGCATGATTAATACGAATATTAAGACATAAATCATCAAGTTGGTTTGTTGTTTAGGTAATTGTTTTCGTGTAGGCTGCTGTAGGGGATGAAATCTCGTCGGATGAAGGAAATTGAAATTACTTGGTAGTTTCGGTAATTCCTTTGGCAATTCCTTATAGAAAATGAAGAAAAGAAACGTAGAGAGAAAAATCAATCCAAGGATTCCTGGTACGATTAGCATGGCAGTATACAGGTAAAGGTCTAAGCCTATTATTTTAAGTGATATCAAATTAACAATATTACTAACCCCTATAGGGGCGCTTGAAGCAGTAGCAATTAACGCTCCACTTAGCAAATAGGGAAGCTGTTGATGTTTTTTTAAACCTAAAATGTTAAATAATAACAATAGTATGGGTGTTGTAATTAAAATACTCCCATCATTGTTAAAGAATAAAGTCATTAAAAAGCATAAAAGGTTTATTAACCAGAAGAGCCTAATTCCGGATCCCTTTGATTTTTCAAATAATTGGGCAGCAATCCAGTGGAAAAATCCAAAGCTTTCCAATGCTATTGCCATCACCATAGTTGCAATGATTGTAATGGCTGCATCTGTTACTTTTTCAGATATATCAATTAGATCAATAACTGTAACACTTCCACTTAAAAGTATTAGGATGGCCCCTATTGTTGCGGCAATAGCTTCGTTTAATCCCCTTGGTCTCCAAAAAATGAGAACCAATGTTAATAGAAAAGAGAGGACTGTGAAATAGATGGTGAAATAACTCATACTTTTCACCTCTCTTTAAGATGACGTTATCTTTTATGATAAAAATAAACATCTCCTCCTTATTATGTCTTCATATTTCATATGTACTGTATTTATACGTGTCCATAAAGGAGGTTGTACTAAGCGTTTCAACTAATTTATCAAAATTCCATGATTACCCTATAATGATATTTGACTAAATCTTAGCTTGGTTTGAAGCTGAAAAGTAATATTTTGCCATGATATAGACAGAACTACCAGTTAAAAAATATTATTCTAATATATAAAATGTGATATGATGGTTTTTGATTTATTACTTTCATCAAGGTGGAAAAAATATGCAATTAGAATTGTTCAAAGATTTAACGCTTAATCTTGCAATTTTTGTTTCCAGCATTTTTTTTATTTGGATAATAGTTAATGAAAAGACTGGTACAATTACTAAAAAGAAAATGACTCTTAGTCCCATAGAAAAAATGTTAGCTGGCATTTTATTTGGAGCATTCGGTACATTTATCATGTTTTATGGAATAAATGTGGATGATGGGCTACTTGTTGATTTGAGACATCTTTCCATCATCATGAGTGCCAGCTTTGGAGGGTTACTAGCAAGTATTATTACTGGAATAATAATTGCTATTAATCGTTTGCTTCTTTTTGATGGTTTTACCATTCATTCATACATTGGGGCATTGAATGCAATTAATATGGGGATAATTAGTGGACTCATCGTTCTCTATTGGAAGAAAAATAATTGGATTTATATGAACTTATATTGTGTTCTATCAATAACAGTGGTGTACACATTTTTAGTTAAAAACATGCAGATCTTAACTAATACTCTTATATCCTTTTGGTTTCTATCTATTGTAAGTGGCTATATCATTTTTAAGCTAATTAATTATATTAAACATACATCCAATCTTCAGAAGCAGATAAAAGAAAGTCTAGAAGAATTACAAGACTTGAAAATTGCCTTAGAAGAAGCCTCGATTGTAAGCATTACGGATCCCAATGGGATAATAACCTATGTAAACGATAAATTTGTTGAAATATCAGGGTTTTCACGCGAGGAATTGATTGGAACCACCCATAAAATAATCAATAGCGGATATCATACAAATTCCTTCTTTAAAGATCTCTGGGAGACCATTGGGTCAGGAAAAATATGGAGAGGTGAAATAAGGAATATCTCAAAAAAAGGACAGTATAAATGGTTTGATTCGACCATCGTTCCCTTTATAATGGATGGAAAAATCTATCAATATGTTTCTGTTAGGACTGATGTGACAGAGAGAAAAGAGGCTGTCCGGAAAATGAAGATTCTTTCTAATGTTGATGGATTAACAGAAATATCAAATCGTCGATATTTTGATTATAAGCTTGAAAAGGAATGGGACCATTCGTTAAATGTTCAACCTCTTTCCCTTATTCTTTTAGATATTGATCACTTTAAGGACTATAATGACACATATGGTCATACAGGTGGGGATGAATGTTTAAGGAAAGTTGCGAAGAAATTAGATGAAATTGCAAGTATCTATGAATACACAGTTGCTCGATATGGTGGTGAGGAGTTTTCTATTATTCTTCCAAATACAACTAAGGAAATCGCACTATTATTTGCAGAAAAGATACGAAGAGAAATTGAAGGTTTAGCTATAGAGCACACTTTATCGAAAACAAAAAATGTTGTGACAGTAAGTATAGGAGTCGCTACCATGATTCCATCAACGGATAGTAGGACAGATGATTTAATTAAACAATCAGACGAAGCATTATATTGTGGAAAATCTAGGGGAAGAAACCAAGTATATTTTTATAATAATCAAGTAGTTTTAACATAAAAAACAGGCTCAGACGGAAATGTCTAGAGTCTGTTTTTTTGAATGAAAAAGAAGTTGGATAACGTGATAATGATAATTAATTTCAATGATAACATTGACAATAAGTTGTAAGATGATAAAATATAACCAATAGAATTGATAATGATTCTCATTGTTAATTAAGAAACCAAAAATTTACATTAAATTCAAGCGTTAAAGGGCGGCATGGTTAGTCATGAGAAAAACATATTTATTCCTTATATTAATTGTTCTTTCCATCAGTTCTATTTTTATCGGTGTATCTGATATTTCTTTCAATGACCTTTTTCACTTAAATGAAGAACAACTACAAATATTAGCAATGACTAGAATTCCGCGCTTAATGTCTATCATCATTTCTGGCGTAACCATGAGTGTATGTGGACTAATTATGCAGCAGCTAAGTCGAAATAAGTTTGTTTCACCAACAACTTCAGGAACAATAGACTCAGCCAGACTAGGTATTCTTGTTTCTTTGATTCTTTTCTCCTCGGCAACAATGATGGAAAAGTTGATTGTATCCACGATCTTTTCACTTGCAGGTACGTTCTTATTTATGAGGCTTTTAGAAAAAATCAAATATAAGGATGCTGTTTTTATCCCTCTTGTAGGGTTGATGTTTGGAAGTATTATTCATTCAATCACCACCTTTTTTGCTTATAAGCATGATTTAATTCAAAGTATCTCATCATGGCTCCATGGTGATTTTTCCATGGTTATGTCTGGAAGATATGAAATGATTTATATCAGCATCCCATTAATGATTTTATCTTATCTATTTGCCAATAAGTTTACAGTTGCTGGAATGGGTGAAGAATTTGCTATTAATCTAGGACTAAATTATAAGTTTGTTGTCAATCTTGGACTTGTAATTGTTGCGATTTCTACAACCGTTGTCTTATTAACAGTTGGGGCAATCCCCTTTCTAGGATTAGTTGTACCGAACATGGTTTCCATCTATCAAGGAGATAATTTAAAGAAAAATCTACCCCATACAGCCCTCCTAGGAGCAGTGTTCTTGCTTTTTTGTGACATATTGGGGAGGATCATTATCTTTCCATATGAAATACCTATTGGTTTAACAGTAGGGGTAATTGGTAGTGGGTTCTTTCTTTACTTATTATTTAGGAGCAAAGCAAATGCATAAAAAAACAAAATTAGTAGTGTTGTTCCTTGTAAGTATTGTGCTGATTTCCCTCTTTTTATTTACAGAATTAGGGGACTATTGGGAATACGCACTAACGAAGCGTACATATAAAATATTGGCCATTGTTCTAACTGGAGGATGTATTGCTTTTGCAACCGTTGTTTTTCAAACCATAACAAATAACAGAATATTGACACCGAGTATCATTGGCTTAGATTCTCTCTATATGTTAATCCAAACCATTCTAATATTCATATTCGGATCAAATAATCTAATAATTGCGAATAAAAATGCGAACTTCTTGATATCTGTCGGAGCTATGATATTATTTGCAGGCCTACTTTATAAAATCTTGTTTAAAAGGGAAGGGCAAAATATATACTTTCTTCTCCTTGTAGGCTTTATTATGGGGACACTATTCGAAAGCTTCTCCTCCTTTATGCAGGTTATCATTGATCCAAACGAATTTCTCGTAATTCAGGATAGGATGTTTGCAAGCTTTAATAATGTGAATGTTGATCTCCTTTTTGTTTCAATCATAACAATATTAATAGTGGTAATTTACTTCATTAGAAAAATAAAATTTCTCGATGTACTTTCACTTGGTAGAGATCAAGCGATTAACCTTGGAGTGAACTATGATCTTGTGGTTAAACAATTATTAATTCTCGTATCAATATTCATCTCAATTGCTACTGCATTAGTCGGTCCTATTACATTTTTAGGATTATTGGTTGTCAACATCAGCTATCAATTTATGAAAACATATAAACATTCCTACATAATTACTAGTTCCATATTCATTGCTGTCATTGCTTTAGTAGGTGGTCAGTTAATCGTTGAGAGAGTGTTTACATTTTCGACAACCTTGAGTGTAATCATAAATTTCATTGGTGGAGTGTACTTCATCTACCTTCTATTAAAGGAGAGTAAGCAATGGTAAATGTGAGAAATGTTACGAAAAAATATGGGAATAAAAATGTCATTGAAAATGTTTCATTACAAATTAATAAAGGAAACATCACATCTTTTATTGGACCAAACGGTGCTGGAAAGAGCACATTATTATCAATGATCAGTCGCCTAATTCAAAAGGATTCAGGGGAGATTTATATCGATGGTATGGAAATTGGTCAATGTAAAAGTAATGAACTAGCGAAAAAAATTTCCATTCTAAAGCAGTCTAATCATTTAAATGTCAGATTGACGGTTCGCGAATTAGTTTCTTTCGGTCGCTTTCCTTATTCACAGGGGAGGCTCATGAAAGAAGACATAAGATATGTGGAACAGGCAATTGATTATATGGAACTTAGGGAGATTCAACATAAATATTTGGACCAATTAAGTGGAGGCCAACAGCAAAGAGCATATATTGCCATGACCATCGCACAAAATACAGATTATATATTACTAGATGAACCACTAAATAACCTGGATATGAAGCATTCTGTTCAAATTATGAAGGTGTTAAGAAGATTAACAGATGAATTAGGTAAAACCGTCATCATCGTCATTCATGACATAAATTTTGCTTCCTGTTATTCCGATTATATAGTTGCCTTAAAGAATGGTAAGGTCATACATGAAGGTCCGACAGAAGAAATAATCAGCCACTCCGTACTGAAAAATATTTATGATATGGATATTGCTATTGAGAATTTCAATGAGAACAAAATATGTGTATATTATGCATAATTCATATCTATTTCCTTTGTAAGAAGTTATTTAGGAGTCTAAATTTGAGCATAAGTAAGAATGGCAGCTTAAAAGTATAAAATGAGTGGGCCCGATAAAATATTCTCATTTTCACTTTTAATGCTTCAAGGTTAATTCAAAAAGGACATCCAAAAATAACTTTATATAAAAAATATTTTAATGAGGTGTAGAAATGAAAAGGAAATTATCCTTAATGATTCTTATTGCAGTAGTGGCTATATTTACCGCTGCCTGTGGTTCAAGTAGTCAATCAAGCACAGGAGACTCAGAAAAGAAAAAAGGTAAAGAAGTCATAACTGTTAAACACCAACTTGGTGAGACAGAAGTAGAAAAAAATCCAGAGAAGGTTGTTGTATTTGACTTTGGAGCATTAGATACATTAGATAAGCTTGGAGTTGAAGTAACAGGTGTACCAAAACAAAATCTACCAGCCTATTTAGATAAATACAAAGATGATAAATACAAAAATGCTGGGGGATTAATGGAGCCTGATTTTGAAGCAATTAAAGAAATGGAACCAAATTTAATTATCATTTCTGGGAGACAACAAGATTCATATGATCAATTTGCTGAAATTGCACCAACCATCTATCTGGGTGTTGACACTAAGAAATATCTTGAATCATTTAAATCAAATGTAAATATTATTGCAGAAATTTTTGGGAAGAAAACTGAAGCAAGTAAGGAGTTAACTGCTATTGAAAACTCTATTAATAGTTTAAAGGAGCATGTATCTGAAACTGAAAGCAAAGCTTTAATTACCCTTGTAACAGGTGGGAAAATTTCTGCTTATGGCCCAGGCTCAAGATTTGGAATCATTCATGATGTTTTGGGAGTTAAACCTGTAACTGAAGAACTAGATGCTGCTGCTGTTCATGGAACAAAGATTTCCGTTGAATTTATCGTTGAAAAGAATCCAGATATTCTCTATGTTGTCGATCGTGATGCTGTTGTAAGTCAAGGAGAAAATGGCGCAAGTGCAAAAGAAGTTATTGAAAATGACTTAGTGAAGAAAACAAATGCGTATAAAAATGGTCAAATTTATTATCTTAATCCAAATTATTGGTATTTATCGGGTGGTGGGTTAATATCTGTAGCAGAGATGGTAAAAGAAGTTCAAGAAGGAATAAAATAAACCGTTCTCTTACGATGTAATTCTCTAATTGGAGTAGAGAAATAGCATCAGAGAACGGCATTGTGACAATAGAGTATTATTTTAACACGAAAATTGATAGAAAAACTACAATAAAACTTTAAGTTTATTGTAGTTTTTTATGTAAGGATAATTATCAGTTTATTACTTAAGAATTGGAATGGAAATTTGCTCTTTTCTCTAAGATTGACCATGCGAAATCAGGCAAGTGCCCAAGCCTTTTCCTAAAAAATGCATATTCTTTTAGTGTAATTAAAACTTAGAATGAATTGAGGAGGATATGTATGAATTCAAGCATGCCATATTATTCAGATTTAATGAATCCTGATTTTGCCGATGAAGCAATGTTAAGAAGACCATTCGGGTTTGGTTTTGGAAGACCCTTTGGTTTCGGTTTCGGTAGACCATTCGGGTTTGGAAGACCATTTGGCTTCGGAAGACCATTTGGGTTTGGCTTCGGAAGACCATTTGGGTTTGGTTTTGGATTTCCGTTAGGTTTCTTAGGAGGTCTTGCTGCTGGCTCCTTGATCGCTCCACCGTATTACGGATATGGTTATCCATATTATCCATATGGCTATGGTGGATGGTTCTAAACATCCAATTACTAGTGGGGCTGACATATTGGCAGCCCCACATTACTTTTGGTAGAAAATAAGAAAACTTTTTTACATATTATTCAACGTCTAGTAATGAATTAATGTTACAATAAATAATAAGGAACTGAGATTCACAGAGGGGTATCATCATGTGGAAAAAAAGAATTATTATTTTAGTTTCAATTGTAATAGTATTTTTAATAATACCTTACGGGCTGCCGTTAATTTTTGCATTAGCTACAGCGGTCTTGCTTGAGGGATTAGTTGGATGGTTTCAAAAAAGATTCAAATTCAGTCGTCTACAGGCGGTTATTGCTACCTTCCTGTCTTATATTATTGCTCTGATGATATTAGGTTATAACTTATTTGCTACTATTGTTAAGCAGATAATAAATCTTTCTCAAAATACACCAACCTTTGTCAAAGATTTTTATGTCACTGCCATATTGCCATTAATTAGAAAATGGGAAAAATATTCAGAAACTCTCCCAACGGAAGTAATCACATCTACGGAGAAAACGATTGAAAATGCCGTAAACTCTTTAGACTCCTTTCTACAGGGTATCCTCCAAGCAATGATCAATTTAGTGACAGCTATTCCTGGATTTCTAATTGAATTTATTATATATTTGGTTGCATTATTTTTATTTAGTTTAGAGTTGCAGAAAATAAAGAACAATATTAAAGACCATTTAACCTTAGAAACAAAAAAGAAAGTATCTCTGGTACTAAATCAATTAACAAAAGCTGGAGTTGGTTTTGTTAAAGCGCAGATTATCTTCAGCTTATTAACATTCATTCTTGCATTTGCCGGGCTTTCCATTCTTAAAGCCTCACATGTTGTGCTTCTATCGTTGTTAATTGTTGTTGTTGATATTCTTCCAATTTTGGGTACTGGTTCGGTTCTTGTACCATGGGGTGTAGTTGCCATTTTACAGCAAAGAGAGCTATTCGGAGTTGGTTTAATCATTCTATTTGCTATCATAACGGTTGTAAGGAGGATAATTGAACCAAAGGTTTATGCATCCAATTTAGGTATTTCTGCTCTAGCCTCTCTTATTAGCCTTTACCTTGGGTTTAAAATCCTTGGATTTATTGGTTTATTTGTAGGTCCGGCTATTGTCATTGTTTTTGACACTTTGAGAAAAGCAAATATTATTCCAACTAATTTTAAATTATAGTACACAAGAATAGGGCAGGGATCTTCCTGCCCTATTTCCAATTATTATAAATGATTTTTCCCCCTGTTAAATCGATCGTGTTTCGTTCTCCCTTATATAGGACTTTTCCTTCCTTCTTAACAATTAACTTTTCATAAGTATATATATCTTTCCCATTAGGCATCTCAACAATGACTTTTCTGCCCAGCTCTTTATTTGGAGCTTCAATTTTGATTAAGCTTTGTAAATAAAGATGAATAGAAAAAAATCCAATAATGACTATAACAATGGTCAAGTTTAAGGAAAATCTTTGGTAAATGAGTTTCTTGTTATTAATGTGACGATCAGACCTATTCATTTTTATCCTTTTCCCCCTGTAAATCTCTTTTTCCCTTGATAAACATATGCATTAAATGAATAAAAATTGCATTATTCTTAAAAATTGTAAAAGATAGGTGGTTGCGGAAAAATGTGTGTTTGTCTATCGCAAATACTGGGTGTACGGAATAGGATATAGGGAAATCAATTAAGGAGGTATGAGCATGTCAGGAGTAGCAGGATATAATGCTGGTTTTGCTTTATTGGTGGTTTTGTTTATCCTTTTAATTATAATTGGTGCTTCATGGGGATACGGAGGATTTTGCTAATAATAAATAAGGGGGTTTAATTATGCCATTTGGTTACGGATATGGTCATGGCTGGGGGGGCTACGGTGGCTGCTGTTATGGTGGCTATGGATTTGGTGGCGGTGGTGCTTTTGCGCTAATCGTTGTATTATTTATCCTTCTCATTATTGTAGGGGCAGCATGCTTTAAGTGGTAAGAAGATTAGAAAAGAGGCAGGGGCAACCCCTGCTTTTTTCGTATGTCAGAATAATACTTTTTTTGAAATTATCTAACATGGTCATGTTCATATTTGATCTTCAATTGGGACTATTGCTAATCATTTTCACTTCAGGATTTAGTAAGTATGATTACATAGCCATTTTCAAACAATAAATAATACCTTATGTCATTTAGCGTTAGTAGTACGTTTATTCTTATAGTAGTATAGTCATTAATCTTGACTTGCCAAGGGAAACTGTGTAATGTAAGAATGTAATGTGATTACTAAAGGTAAGTTAACGATACTAGGGAGGCATCCGAAGTGACAACTGTAGCGAATCAAACGTTATCAGAGGTAATAAAAAAACGTCATTCTGTCAGAAAATATGACTCACAATTTTCTATTTCTAGAAAGGAAATAGAAGATATGCTAAAAGAAGCAACTTTAGCCCCTTCATCAAGTAACCTTCAATCTTGGCGCTTTATTGTGATTCAAGATCAAGAGACAAAGAAAGAACTTAGAGCGATCGCCAATAATCAAGAGCAAGTTGAAACAGCTTCAGCAGTTATTGCTGTTTTAGGTGACAAGGAAATGTATAAAAGTGTGGAAAAGGTATATAGAAGTGCCTATGAAGCAGGATTCATGGATGAAGCCAATATGAATCGATTAATTGCCAGCACCAATAATACTTATCCACATGCATCTGAGGAAGCCCGTAAAAATATCTCATCCTTTGACTGCGGACTTGTTACCATGCAATTGACTTTGATTGCCAAAGAACGGGGCTATGATACAGTAATTATGGGTGGGTTTGATAAAGAGAAATTTATTGAAAAGTTTAACGTCGATGAGCGATTTTTCCCTGTAGTGTTAATTTCGCTTGGAAAAGCTGATGCATCAGCATTTCAAACGACAAGATTGCCATTAGAGGATGTTATCTTACAATACAAATAGAAGGGGGGAGGTCAAACTAGGCCTCCTTTCTTTTTTGCACTTATGACCATCCATTTTATAAATTGGATAAAAATTTTTTCAAGTACTATAGGAAATTCATTAAACCAACATTGCAAACTTTCCACGAGAAAGATAAGATTAAAAATGCGTATGATTATTGTTTGCATGAAGAGAGGATAAGAAATATATGGCAAAAAATTTTAAAGAGGAAGTTTTATCTCGTCGAACGTTTGCAATTATTTCCCACCCTGACGCGGGTAAAACGACATTAACAGAAAAATTGTTGTTATTCGGTGGAGCAATACGTGACGCCGGAACAGTAAAGGGGAAGAAAACAGGAAAATATGCAACAAGCGATTGGATGGAAATAGAAAAGCAGAGAGGAATTTCTGTTACATCAAGTGTAATGCAATTTGATTATCACGGATGTCGTGTGAATATATTGGATACCCCTGGACATCAAGACTTTAGTGAGGATACTTATCGTACCTTAACAGCTGTCGATAGTGCGGTCATGATTATTGACTCTGCAAAAGGGATTGAGGAACAAACATTAAAGCTATTTAAGGTATGTCGTATGAGAGGAATCCCAATTTTTACATTTATTAATAAGCTGGATCGCCAAGGTAGACCACCATTGGAACTACTAGCTGAATTAGAAGAGGTTATGAACATTGAATCCTATCCAATGAATTGGCCAATTGGAATGGGAAAAGAGTTTTTAGGTATATATGACCGCTTCTATAATCGGATAGAGCAATTCAGAGTAGATGAGAGTGATCGTTATATTTCATTAAATGAAGATGGGGAAATTGAAAGGGATCATCCTTTGAAGGTTTCTTCCTTATACGATCAAACGTTAGAAGAGATTATGCTGTTGAATGAGGCTGGAAATGATTTTTCTGAAGAAAGGATAAAAGATGGATCATTAACTCCAGTATTCTTTGGTAGTGCTTTAACAAACTTTGGGGTGCAAACCTTCTTAGAGACCTATTTACAATTTGCACCTTCTCCACAGCCGCGTCAATCATCTGAAGGAGATATCGATCCATTATCAGAGGAGTTTTCAGGCTTTATTTTCAAGATTCAAGCTAATATGAATCCAGCTCACCGCGATCGTATTGCCTTTCTTCGAGTTTGCTCTGGTAAATTTGAACGAGGGATGACAGTCAATATTCCGAGGATAGGTAAACAAATAAAACTAGCTCAATCTACCCAATTTATGGCGGATGATCGCAGCACGGTGGATGAAGCCGTAAGTGGAGATATCATTGGACTTTATGATCCAGGTACCTACCAAATAGGTGACACATTAACGGTTGGAAAAAACTCATTCCAATATGAGCGTCTCCCTCAATTTACACCTGAGCTATTTGTTCGTGTAACTGCTAAAAATGTCATGAAACAAAAGCATTTTCATAAAGGAATTCAACAGTTAGTCCAAGAAGGAGCTATTCAGTTATTCAAAACGGTAAAAACGGAAGAATACTTACTTGGAGCTGTTGGGCAGCTTCAATTCGAAGTGTTTGAGCATCGGATGAAGAATGAATACAATGTTGAAGTTCTAATGGAAAGATTAGGCTCAAAAATTACTCGTTGGGTCGAAAAGGATGAGGTCAATGAGAATTTGTCCAGCTCTAGAAGTTTACTCGTAAATGATCGTTATGATAAAAAAGTGTTTTTATTTGAAAATGATTTTGCATTAAGATGGTTCCAGGAAAAGAATCCAGATGTCCATCTCTTTAATCCAATGGACAATTATCAATAATGCAAAGTAATGTTATAATTAGTGATTTCTTTAATGGATAATCATATATTTCCTTGAATAAATTCCAAGGATATTATACAATAAATACAACTTAATAAATCCAATCCTTTTATCAAAGGGGAGTAGCTTTTAGGGAAACCTAAAACAAAGTCGTCAATTCGTGGATACATAATCCATCGGCTTTGTTGGCATTTACTAATGTCTTGCAAGACCTTTGCCTGTTGGCAGAGGTCTTTTTTAATGCAAAAATGTCCCAAACAAGCCCATGTAGCCCTCTGCCAACAAAGCATTCATAAAAAATTTATTGGAGGGGGAAAGTACATGGATATGGGAATATTAGTAGAATACGGTTGGGTATTACTTGTTCTAGTAGGTTTAGAGGGAATTTTAGCAGCAGATAACGCTGTTGTTATGGCAGTCATGGTTAAACACTTGCCAGATAAAAAAAGGAAAAAGGCCTTATTTTATGGCCTGTTTGGAGCTTTTATCTTTCGATTTGCCACCCTATTTATGATTTCATTTTTAGCAGATGTATGGCAGGTTCAAGCGCTTGGAGCATTTTATCTTCTCTTTTTAACCGGACATCATTTGTATATTCGATTTAGAGGGAAGGAAAAGGAACATAAGCCTGTCGAAAACAAAACTTCATCCTTCTGGTTTACCGTTTTAAAAGTGGAGCTAGCCGATATTGCCTTTGCAATCGATTCAATGCTTGCCGCTGTTGCATTAGCATTAACTTTAACCCCATCTGGTTGGTTTCATATTGGTGGACTTGACGGTGGTCAATTCTTAGTAATGTTTCTCGGTGGCTTCGTTGGATTAGTAATTATGAGATTTGCGGCAAGTTGGTTTGTGTCATTGCTTAATAAAAGGCCACAACTTGAAACAGCTGCCTTTTTAATTGTTGGTTGGGTCGGTGTAAAGCTATCTGTTTTGACATTAGCCCATCCGCAAATTGCATTGATTGATGAGCATTTTCCAGAATCAGTCACATGGAAATTGATATTCTGGGTTATTCTAATCGCTATCGCTGGTGGTGGATTCCTAGTTTCAAATAAAAAGCAGGTTGAAGCAGAGAGTCATCTATAAAAATCTAAACCTTATAAACTGAGAAAAGTTCATATATTCTCGGTTTATAAGGCTTTTTTTATGCCTTCCGTTACAATTGGAATTCAAGTTCAATAGAGAAACTCAAAAAATATTTTATCCAAACCCCCACAAAGAAAATATAATCATCCGTAAAGTTTAGTGAGAAAGCGGCCGCTAAAAAAATAATGAGGTGAACTTAAATTATGAAACAACTAACTAAAAACAATATAAATAAATTATTAAAAGGATCTGTAGCCATTGCCATGGCAGGTGCCTTCACATTTTCACCATCCTTCGCTTTTGCTGAAGAAACAATAAGTGATAACAACCTTCCTGTAGTTGAAATGCCAAATACGAATGCTGATAATACAAGTGACAATACTCAAAATGAATCTGTGCAGCTAAATGAAGATTCACAGACCAACCCGTCTACTTTAGAGTCACCATCATTATTACCAGGTCATTTCTTTTATTTTGCAAAAATTGCATTTGAGAAAATTAAACTAGCTTTTACACTTGATAAAGTTGATGATGCAAAGCTATTAGCTACTTATGCAGCTGAACGTCTTGCAGAGGCAGAAAGCTTATTTTCTTCCGGAGATGAGCAAAAGGCAATTGAAACCTTACAAAAGGCAACGGAATATATGAAAAGTGCAGAAAGCATTGTCAATGATCGTCAGGAAAAATCAGATACAGAAGGAACAGAATCTACAAAAGATGAAACAACTACAAATGAAAATGAGACAGGCAGTGTTGTACCAGTACCAACAGAGGAAGAAAAAGCGGTAGAGGAAAATAAAGACCAGGAAATCAATAAGGAAGAAGAATCAGTTAATGATGTTAAAGTTCTAATATCACAAAATATTGTTGCTTTAACAGCTGCAATGAACAAGGTGAAAAATCCAACAGCTAAGGCTGCATTGCAAAAAAATATTGAAAAAGCCTATAAAAAGCTTCTGAAAAAACAAGCAAAATTAGCGAAAAAAGAAATAAATGAGGATTCTCAAGAAAATAAGGTGGAGGAAAAAGTTCCTGGAAATGACGGATCAACAACAACTTCTCCTTCTACTTTAACAACTGAACCCACTGAAACATCACAACAAACAGTTTCCATTGAAGATGAAACTAAAAAACAAGATGCATTACAAGAAAAAGAAATCTCTACTTCTTCAAAGAAAGCTACGAAAAAGGCTGTAAAAAAAGCTGCAAAAGAAGTAAAGAAAAGCAATAAAAAAGAAATAAAGCAAAAGGTCAAGCAACAAAAAAAGAACTATATTAAACAAGTAAAAAAAGAGAAAACAAGCAAGAAAATGATGGAAAAGCAAAAGCGAAATAAGAGTCAACAACAATCCCATAATCATGCTGTAAAAGGCAATGGAAAGCATAATGGTCAAGAGAAACATTAATAAAAATATGGATCATAAGCAATGGAAAGAAAGCAGCTAAGCCCTTCTTTCCAATACCTCCCCTCTTAAAAAATTGCCCAAATTATCGTATGATAGAATGTAATGATTGAGAGGTGAGGCTACCTGCTAAGTTTATTATTCCTATCCAAAACTAAAAAAAGTGAAAAGACTTTAGAAAATAAGGTAATTTCCATACAACAGGGTGATGTCGGTTTACAAAACGAATTGATTGAATCCTATAAACCATTTATTGCAAAAAATGTATCTGCTATTTGCAAGAGGTATATTAGCGAATCTGATGATGAATTTAGTATTGGCCTCATTGCATTTAATGAAGCCATTCAAAAATATAGTCCTAATAAAGGAAGTTCTTTATTAAGTTTTGCGGAAATCGTTATTAAACGAAGAGTTATAGATTATATTAGAGGACAATCAAGACATCAAACGAATCATCAGCCTGTTAAAAAAAACGAGCAGCATGAAAACGAAAGCAGCGATTCATACTTTGAGGATGAGTTATCAATAAAGGATTATCAGGAAAAAGAAGATAACTCAAAAAGAAAGGATGAAATCGTTCAATTTTCTCAATTGCTACTCCAATATGGATTATCCTTTCAGGATTTGGTTGAGCAATCACCAAAGCATTCGGATGCAAGAATAAATGCAATTATGATTGCAAAAACATTGGTACATGATGAGGAAATGAAGTCTTTATTTGTGGAAAAGAAGAAGCTGCCAATTAAGCAGTTAGAAAAAAGGGTCAATGTAAGTAGAAAAACTATAGAGAGAAATCGAAAATATATTATGGCTATATCATTAATTATGATAAGTGATTTTATTTATCTTAAGGATTATATTAAAGGGGTGTTGGAAACGTGAAAACAGGAATCATAATAGAAATCAACGAACGTTTTTTAACATTGTTAACCCCTGATGGTGAATTCATGCGTGCTTTAAAGCACAATCGACCATACACCCTTGGCGAAGAAATCTCCTTTTCTCCAATGGAGTTAGAACGTAAAAGGTGGTCATTTCTACCGTTTTTTCAAACCTTTAAGGGGAAAGCAGTGGTTGCAGCAGGGTTTGCCATAATATTAGCTGTTAGTACCTTTCTTCCTATGTATCAGGACAATAAGGTATATGCTTATATGTCCATCGACGTTAACCCTAGTATTGAATTAGCGGTTAATGATGATCTTCAGGTTGTAGAACTTATTCCATATAATAATGAAGGAAAAGAAATCATTGAAGAAATTAAGGATTGGAAAAAAAGCAATATCGAAGAAGTAACAAAGAAAATCTTAAGTGAAATAGATGAAAAAGGGTTTACGGATAAGAATCAGGAAATAATCATTGCAAAGGTTTATGCCGGAAAAAGAGAAAAGGTTATTGACCGCAAGCTAAATAACCAAATTAAACATATCAAGAATGAAGTTAAAAATGAAAAAATCGATGTAAATGTCGTTGAAGCAACTCAGGAAGAGAGAGAAAAAGCCAAAAAACAAGGATTAACCACTGGGAAATATATTGAGCAGAAGACAACAAGTTCGAGCACACAAACACTAAAATCAAAGCCTTCAGTGCAAAAACAATCCAATCAAAAGACTGAAAAAGCTGTAAAGCATCCATCAAAGCTTATTAATGAAAATAAAAATAAATATGAAACGAAAAAGAAGAAAGAATTACAGAATGCCTCAATAAAGGAAAAGTCAAAAAAGAATATATTCATGGAAGTAAGGAAAGAAAAGGATACGAAGGGAACAAAACAAGGTATAAGCAATAATGGTCAAGGAAATAAAAAAGAGAAGTCTGAGAAGAAATGGAAAAATAAACGAGAGCAAGTGAAACATAACAGAGAGAACAATGAAAAAAGTACTAAAAGAAGAAATTCAGGCTACTACCAGAAAGATCAGAAATATAAAAATAAAAAGTCAAAAGTGCATTCTTCTAAGAATAATTTTAATAATAATTAAAGGAAAGGTCCGGCAATTAAGCCGGACTTTTTTCCTGTCCATCTTATTGATTATTATTTTGTCCAGAAAGTTGAGCTTGAGCTTGTTGGACTAATCTTTTAGTGATTTCACCACCAACGGATCCATTTGCACGTGATACGGTATCTGAACCTAAGTTTACACCAAACTCCTGTGCAATTTCATATTTCACTTGGTCTAAATATTGTTCAATCCCTGGAACTAATAATTTATTTGAACTTCTAGCCATGAGTTTATCTCCTTATTTTCAATATATTTTACAGAGTGTTGTCTCTGTAGTCGTAGTATTTCACGTAATTACATAATCATGAGTGGAAAAGATTTAAAGAATTAATCTAGTTTTTCGATCGAATGAATATTCTGCCATTTAATTTCAGCTTTTAAAATTCGTTGATATTCATTATATTTATTATAGGTAAGTCTCGAAAGGATTGGATTTTATTTGGGAAAGATAAAGAAAGCAATCAAAATATTAACACCTGCTCAAGTTATTGTCGGCTATTATATTATTGCAGTATCGATCTCTGTTTTGATTTTAAGGATTCCATATGTCCATAAACCTGGTGTAAAAGTGGCTTTTATTGATTCAGTTTTTACTGCAATAAGTGCGGTAAGTGTGACAGGTCTAACTTCAATCAATATTTCAGAAACCTATAGTTTGTTTGGAATATTTGCTATCATGCTGATTTTACAATTTGGTGGGATTGGCGTTATGACTTTAGGAACCTTTTTCTGGCTAATATTTGGTCGGAAAATTGGTTTTAAAGAAAGAAGATTGATTATGATTGACCATAATCAGACTAGCTTGTCAGGTTTGGTTAATCTTATCAAGGAAATCTTAAAGATTATCGTTGTGATAGAGATTATTGGTACATTAGTTCTTGGCTTTTATTTTATCAACTTTTATCCAAGCTGGAAGGAAGCTTTTCTACATGGGATGTTTCTTTCTGTCAGTGCTACAACAAATGGGGGCTTTGATCTCACTGGTGCATCCATGCAGCCTTATGCGGGAGACTATTTTGTTCAAATGATTACTATAGTGTTAATCACACTAGGAGCTATCGGATTCCCGGTGTTAATTGAGTTAAAGCAGTATTTATTTAGTAATCAGCAACTAAACCAGAACTTTCGTTTTTCACTATTTACGAAGATTACCTCCATTACCTTTTTAGGATTATTAGTTATTGGTACACTTGTAATAATAATCTTTGAGTTTAATCATGCATTGAAAGGTCAAGTGTGGCATCGGACATTTTTTTATGCGTTTTTCCAGTCTGCTTCAACAAGGAGTGGGGGCCTGTCCACGATAGATGTTAGCCAGTTTGCAGATCCCACTTTGTTGATTATGTGTATTCTGATGTTTATTGGAGCATCTCCTAGCTCTGTTGGAGGCGGGATTCGAACAACAACTTTTGCTCTAAACCTTTTATTTTTATACCATTTTGCAAATGGGAATAGACATATAAAGATTTTTAATAGGGAGCTGCATGAAGAAGATATTTCGAAGGCTTTAGCTGTTTCATTAATGGCTATTTGCCTGTGTTTTTCAGCCCTTATTGTTCTATCCATTACTGAAAGCCAATCCCTTTTAGAGCTTCTCTTTGAAGTGTGTTCAGCGTTTGGAACAACCGGGTTATCCATGGGGATAACTGCAGATCTTTCAGTGGTAGGAAAGATAGTGATCATGATTCTAATGTTTATTGGAAGAATTGGTTTGCCATCCTTTATCTTTATGATGGGTGGAAAGGAGAAAAAAGTGAATTATCATTATCCAAAGGAAAGAGTCATTATTGGATAAATAAAATTTTTAGGAACAGAGCCATAAATAATGGTACTCTGTTCCTTTTTCTTTTAATCCGTTCCATGACTTACATCTTTCGTTTGGTGCATGAAAGGGTACCCTTTTGGAAGTTTCCTCTCTTCCAGTAGCTCTTTGTTTTCCTCTGTATTCCAACCAATATCATTTGTTGGGTGAACCCATTCATCACCAGACATGATTGCAGGATCTGTGTTTACATTCCAGTTTTCTAAGGGGGAATTAGGTGAGGAATAGTGACTATCACCAATAATTACACCGTGCTTGTTTATAAAAGGTGGCTCTATGTTCATTCCTGTTCCTTTAAAGTCTGGAGAATTGATTTGATGTGGCAAAGTATTATCAATATCTAGTTGAACATTTAAGGTTTTCTTCTTCAAATATACCTCTTCCTTTGACTGTGTTTTAACTATATTATCCGAAGCAATGGACATTTTATGATTGAATTGGATTGGGAAAATAAGGTGCAATGTAAAATACATGTTGAGATTTGAAATGTTTAAAATAATAAGGTAAACACGTAAGGAGGAGATCTTCATGGCAAAACGAAAAGCAGAATATGATGCAGCCGTAAAGCATAGTAAAACGCCAAGAAAAAACTTACAGGAAACGGAATTCTCTGCTGAATATATACATGGTGAAAATCCAATGAAGGGTGCTAATCGCAATTCCAAAAAAGGCAGAGAGGGACGATCCTAAATGGGTAAGAAAAAGGGAAAGGAACAAGCGAATGTTGAATTTGGGATGGAATTTGGAGATGTCAATTCTGCAAAGCAAATGGAATCAGTCATAGCAAATAAATTTGGAGAAAAAAATAAAAAGAGGAAAAAATAAGTTAGAGTTGAATTGTACCTTGCTGAAATGTTAATGAACAGCAAGGTACAAAAATGAAATCTTTATTTGTTAATCATGCTAAAGATGCAGCTATAGATGGTTGTTATTTCATTCTTGCTATCAAAGTAGGCGAGTAAACAAGAAGGTGTTTCAATGATTTTTCCTGATTTAAGATACTCTGATAGATCGAAGGGAACCTCTTCTAAAAGGGTATACTTATAAAGATCCCTCTCTAATAATCCTAGGTTAGCAAAGCCTTCTCCAAGGAGGAACGGGTTGTTCATCAGAGATTGGTAAAATTCAGATCGATCCTTCTTGTCGAAACTTCTATACCACCAAGGTTTTCTTGGCTTGTATTTTGCCTTTTCGAGATAGTCGAGTTTCATTAAGCCTTCCACGATATCAAGGTTTGGTAAGTTTATACTCTTGAGGAATTCGAATAAACGTCTAAAAAGATCCTCTAGCTGATGACCAATCCTTGACCAGCCCATTTCTTCCCAATAGGAACCAAAATCCTGAAAGAAGTTAAATGGAGTATCAAATCCCTTTGAAACTAGATACTCAACGGTGTGATCCATACGATGGTCATTCCAATATTTTTCAAGAACATCTTCAACCTGCTTGATACGAATGACATCACTAAAAGGGAGAATGCGATTGCTGACCATTTCATATGGTGGAAAGTCACTATATACATATTGGTATTCATCTGCTTGTTGGGTTAAGCCAGTTCCTCGCAGCATTTTTAAAAAGCCTAGTTGGAGCTCTTCAGGTCTCAACGCAAAGACGTCATTAAATGTTTTCTTGAATGAATCATAATCCTCTTCAGGTAGACCTGCAATTAAATCTAAATGCTGATCAATCTTTCCGCCCTCTTTTACCATAGTTACCGTTCGTGTTAGCTTTTCAAAATTCTGTTTCCTCTTAACTAACTCATTGGTATAATCATTGGTCGATTGAACTCCAATTTCAAAACGGAAAAGCCCAGGTGGTGCCTCTTTATTTAGAAATTCAATGACCTCAGGTCTCATAATATCTGCAGTTATCTCGAACTGAAAAACCGTTCCGGGAAGATGCTCGTCAATTAAGAAACGAAACATATCCATAGCATAGCTCCGGCTAATATTAAAGGTTCGATCAACAAATTTAAACACCCTTGCCCCATTTTTCATTAAATACAGAATGTCTTCTTTTACTTTTGCCTTATCAAAATAGCGAACTCCTACCTCAATCGAGGATAGGCAAAATTGACAGGTAAATGGACATCCTCGACTAGTCTCGATATAGACAATTCTTTTAGAAAGGTGAGGAAGATCCTCTTCAAATCGAAATGGGGAAGGAATGTTTCGTAAATCTAGCTTGTTTTGTGGTAAATTCATATGGATTTGCCCATCCTTGCGAAAGGCTATCCCACGGACTTTTTCAAGGTTCTGCTCACTATTTAATTCATGAAGCAATTGTTTAAATGGTTCTTCTCCTTCACCAATGACAATTGCGTCAAAATATTCAACCCTTTCTAACCATTCCTGGGCATTATAAGTTACTTCCGGCCCTCCTATTACGATAAAAATAGAAGGGTCAATTTTTTTTAGCATTTGGGCAACCTTTGCCGTTTCTTCAATATTCCATATATAACAGCTGAATCCAATAATATTCGGTTTCCTCTTATACAAATCTGTTACGATATTCATCACGGGGTCTTTAATCGTATATTCGGTTAATTCAATGTCAAACTCAGGTTGCGCATAGGCCTTTAATAAACGAATTGCAAGATTTGTATGTATAAATTTTGCGTTAAGTGTAGTACAAATAATGTTCATTGGGTAACTCCTTTAGAAACAATAGTGAGTAGAAAATAACAACATTTTATTATATCTTATTATCCCCAAAAAGCATAGAAGTTAAAAGCCTTGACTAGTGGTGCAAACAGTTGAAAATACAAGGTTGAATAGAAAGGATGAAAGGCGTAAAGTTATAATAGTAGATTGATAGTTAAAGGGGAGATGGAAAGGATGAGAGTTACTCTTTTTGCAACTTGCTTGGTAGATATGTTTAAAAGCAATGTTGGAAAATCTTCAGTGGAGTTGTTAGAGTACCTTGGGTGTGAAGTAGAGTATCCTGATTCACAAATTTGTTGTGGACAACCGGCGTATAACAGCGGTTACGTAAAAGAAACGAAAGAGGCAATGAAAAAAATGATTGATACCTTTCATGATGCCGAATACATCGTTTCTCCCTCTGGCTCATGCGCTTATATGTTTAAGGAATATCCAAAAATATTTAAAGGGGATCCAATTTGGGAACCTAAGGCAAAAGCTTTAGCTGAAAAAACATTTGAACTAACACAATTTATTGTTGAGGTATTAAACATCCAAGATGTTGGTGCAAGTTTTACAGGTAGTGCCACCTATCACCCATCCTGTCATATGACCCGTCTCTTAGGGGTTAAAGACGCACCTCTAATATTATTAAAAAATGTTAAGGGGTTAGAATATACCGTACTTCCTGGTAAGGAGAATTGCTGTGGCTTTGGGGGCACCTTTTCTGTTAAAATGTCGCAAATTTCTGAACAAATTGTAGATGAGAAAATTCAGCATATTGAAGAGACCGAGGCGGAATATCTTATTGGTGCTGATACAGGCTGTCTTATGAATATTGGAGGTAGAGTAGAGAGAAAAGGAAAGCCAATTAAGGTTATGCATATAGCTGAGGTTTTAAATAGTCGGCCATAAAATAGAGGGATAAGTGAAAGAAAGTCATGTAGGGGAGGGACCAAATTAATGGCGACGAAACTTGAGGGTAACAGCTTTAAAAATCGAGTGGAAAGGGAACTAGAAAAGTCATTTATGCGCGGAGCAGTTGCGAGCGGCCAAGATCGATTGAAATCATTTCGTTTAGTCGCAGCTGAAGAAATAGGAAATTGGGAAGAATGGCGTTCACATGGAGAGGAAATCCGAAAACACGTTCTTGAAAACTTAGATTACTATTTAAACCAGCTTAGTGAAAACGTTGCTAAAAGAGGAGGGCATGTGTTTTTTGCCCAAACGGCTGAGGATGCTAGAAATTATATTACAGAGGTAATAAAAAAGAAAAACGCAAAAAAAATTGTAAAGTCCAAATCCATGATGACGGAAGAAATTGAATTGAATGCTTGTTTAGAGAAAACTGGTTGCCAAGTAATTGAAACCGATCTTGGGGAATATATTTTGCAATTGGATAATCATGATCGACCTTCCCATATAATTGCTCCAGCTATACATAAAAACAAAGAGCAAGTAAGGGATATTTTTGCAGAAAAGTTAGGATATGAAAATACGGAGAAACCAGAAGAACTGACAGCTCACGCACGAAAAATGCTGCGCCCAGAATATTTAACGGCGGACGTTGGAATCACAGGATGTAACTTTGCTATTGCTGAAACAGGCTCCATTACTATCGTAACAAATGAAGGAAATGCTGACCTTTCTACCTCGCTACCAAAGACACAAATTACCGTTATGGGGATGGAAAGAATTGTCCCAACCTTTGAGGAATTAGATATTCTTGTAACTCTGCTTACGAGAAGTGCAGTTGGTCAAAAGCTAAGCAGCTATGTAACCGTGCTCACGGGTCCTAGAGAGGAAGGGGATGTTGATGGGCCTGAGGATTTTCATCTTGTAATAGTAGATAATGGCAGATCGGATATATTGGGCAGTGAGTTTCAACCTATCCTTCAATGTATACGATGTGCTGCATGTGTCAATGTCTGTCCAGTTTATCGTCATATAGGCGGGCATTCCTATGATTCTGTCTACTCTGGGCCAATAGGAGCCGTGTTATCTCCATTATTATTTGGATATGACAAATATAAAGAGCTTCCTTATGCTTCTACCTTATGTGGTGCTTGTACGGAGGCTTGCCCAGTAAAGATCCCATTACATGAATTACTTCATAAGCATCGTCAAGTAATAGTTGAAAAAGAGGGACGTGCACCGATTTCAGAAAAATTACTCATGAAGGCCTTTGGCTTTGGAGCTGCTTCCTCCTTTGCTTATAAAATAGGATCAAAGGTAGCACCAGCTGCAATGAATCCATACACTGACGGGGAGAAAATTTCAAAAGGACCAGGTCCATTAAAAGCATGGACTGAAATTCGAGATTTCCCTGCTCCTAATAAGGAACGATTTCGTGATTGGTTTAAAAATCGCGATAAAGGAGGGGAATAGATTATGCAAGGAAAGATTTATAATAGGGATCCCTTTTTAACAAAAGTTGCCAATCAACTAGGAAAATCTCAAGTGGCGAAAAAGCCGGAGAAATCGGAATGGAAGTATCACCCGGAAAAGCACATTTTAGAGGATGTAACCCAAGATGAGCTTGTTGAAATACTAAAAGAGCAATGCAAAAGCATTCATACACAATTTGTAACTGCAAATAAGGATGATTTAAAGCAAACAATTAAAAAAATGGTTGATGAATATGGCGGCGGTCCAATCGTTGCTTGGAAGGATGATCAATTTCAAAAATTTGGACTTTCTTCATTACTTAATGAAGAATGGCCCAATGAAAACGTGGAGGTTCATATTTGGGACCCTTCAGTAAAAGGAGAAAATATTGAGAGGGCGGAGAAGGCGAATGTGGGCATAGCCATCAGCGATTTGACTCTCGCTGAATCAGCAACGATCATCCTTTTAAGTGACAAGCATAGAGGAAGAACCGTTAGTTTTTTACCGACTACTTCAGTCATCATAGTTCCCAAAAGCACCATTGTACCAAGGCTAACTCAAGCCACACGTTTCTTGAGCGAGAAGGTTAGAAGAGGGGAATTGCTACCATCTTGTATCAACCTCATCTCAGGCCCTAGCTACTCCGCCGATATCGAAATGATGCTCGTACTAGGAGTGCATGGCCCTGTAAAAGTATCGTATATTATAGTTGAAGATTTGTAAGATAAACGAAAAGGGATGGCAATAAGC
Organism: Bacillus massilinigeriensis; assembly: GCF_900117315.1. GTDB lineage: Bacteria > Bacillota > Bacilli > Bacillales > Cytobacillaceae > Bacillus_BE > Bacillus_BE massilionigeriensis. The sequence continues at coordinate 1,546,650 of NZ_LT630337.1, read as the reverse complement.
CATCCCTTTCTGCTAAGAAAGTTTATTCATATATACATGTGCATAATCCTTTGTCTTCATAAAGAATTCCTTCAGCTTTGTCCACCTTAATTCAATAATTGGTTGCGCAAAGGTAGTTAATATTTTGCTAGATAATAAGAGAGTTAATATTAATGAACACCCTGCTAATATTAAATATGCTAAAGGTGAATGAATATAATCTTGAATCTCACTCTCTCTGAAAAAGCGAACAATAAACCCATGAAGTAAATACACGTATAAGGTATTTTTTCCTAGATTCGTGAAAAAATACTTTTTCCTTGGAACAATTGCATAAAAGCTAAAAACCATTAAAAAGCTTAAACAGTAAAAACCCAATCTCATGAAAATAGCCAGATTATTCAAGGAGTCCATTTCATGATAGGATTTTCTTCCTAAAAGCCATTCATAATCGAAATCAGATTGGAAATAGAAAAACACACTAATGGTAATAAATGCTGCCAAAGAAATCATTTTTACCATCGGTTTTCTAAGGTAAGCAAAATGCTCCTTCTGCATCAAATATCCTATTAGGAAAAAAGGAAAATAGACAAATGTCCTTGAAAGGCTAAGGAATTCAGAAAATGTATCTAAGTACCCAATTCCTAACCCCAGAATGATCGCAATGGTAAATGAAATCCATCCTTTCATTTTTGCAAAGGGATAAAGCATGATATTCCAAAAAAACAAACTTAATAGATACCAAAGGGACCAATGTGGTGTAAGTGGGTCCACCTCTAGCTCAGGTTGATTATAGAGAAAATAATAAAAAACAGAATAAATAAGCTGAAAAATTAAATAAGGTAAAATTATTTTTTTACTAATTTTTTTCAAGTACCCCTTTTTTTGAAAACCCTTCGCAAAGTATCCTGAAACCAAAATAAAGGCAGGCATATGAAAGGTATAGATTACTTTGTAAATGGTATATATTTCCTCGCTATCTCCAATAAATGAACGAAGTAAATGTCCAAAAACAACCAAGATAATTAATATAAATTTAGCATTATCAAAATAACTTTCTCTTTGTAACATAATTCCTCCCAAAAGACCACTCTATAACCTTTTAATACTATAGCACTTAAATGTGAAAGGAATATTACAAAAGTATGAATTAAAAAATTGGAAACACACCTGTTGTATTACAAAATTCAAACTGTTATATATTAGATGTATCCGTGTTTTATTAGGTTTTTCGAGGATATTAATTATGTGTTTCAAAAAAAATCACAGAATGTTTGATTTTTATCACAGCAAAACATATTTCGGTAACCTAAAATATTAAATAAGATTTAAATTTCTATTTACTTATTTTTACATATTTAGGAGGGGGAACATGTCCTTTTTACCGAAAAAAAATGATTTAGGCTTTTTTGAGATTCGCCTTGAATCCATTGGTGGTTTAGGTGCAAATCTTGCAGGAAAGATGTTAGCGGAAGCCGGAGTTCTTGGGCTTGGGTTGAATGGGTCCAACTTTTCTTCCTATGGTTCAGAGAAAAAAGGTTCTCCAGTGAAAAGCTTTATTCGTTTCTGTGATTCTGATACAGAAATAAGAGCACATAGTCCAATCGAACAGCCCCATGTCATCGGAGTATTTCATGAGGCATTATATAAAACTGTGAATGTTGTAAGTGGATTATTACCTGATGGAATCGTTCTTGTTAATTCAACCAGGGAATTTGATGAGATCAAGAAAGACCTTCACTTAGAATATGGAACATTGGCCATTATTGATGCACTAACAATCGCAGTAGAGGAAAAGACAAAGGTTAATACCGCTATGTTGGGAGCGCTTTTCCGTATTTGCGACTTTCTAGACCCTGATGCAATGAGGGATGTAATTAGAAAGACATTTGAAAAGAAATATCCACATTTAGTTGAACCGAATATAAGAACATTTAATAGAGGTTATGACGAAGTAAAATTTAAAACTTATGAAACACCTGTAGATGCTGTAGGAAAAGATTTTGTGAGACCAAGACCATTACAGGGCTATAAGACACAAGAAATAGGCGGGGTGATTACAACTCAAGGAAATAGTATTTTAAAAGATTTAAGCGGTTCTCGCCAAGGCTTTTTACCGGAGTGGCATAAGGAAAAATGCATTCATTGTGCAGAATGCGATACTGCATGTCCAGACTTCTGCTTTGTATGGGAAGAAGGAGAAGATAAACGGGGAAGAAAACAGATGTTTCTTAAAGGAATAGATTATCAATACTGCAAAGGATGTTTAAAATGTGTGGAAGCATGTCCTACTGATGCCCTAGGAGATCTCCGTGAAATGCTAGGATATGCCGAAAAAAATCGAGTAAAACAAAACTTTCCCTATGTGACAGGAGGGGTACAATAAATGGCTATTATGGAAAGAGAACTACAAACCAATATTTCAGCTGAACAAATTACTACATTTGAATCAGGCAACGAAATGGCCGCAATGGCCGCAGCACAAATAAACTATCACATTATGGGGTATTTTCCAATTACCCCTTCAACTGAGGTTGCACAATTTCTTGATCAAATGAAAGCTCGCGGTGAACATGATATTAAGCTAATTGCAGCCGATGGAGAACATGGTTCTGCAGGTATTTGTTACGGTGCAGCTGCAACCGGGGCACGTGTATTCAATGCCACGAGTGCAAATGGATTTATGTATATGCTTGAACAACTTCCTGTTCAATCCGGAACACGCTTTCCTATGGTAATGAACCTTGTTACTCGAGCGATTAGTGGACCATTAGATATACGTGGGGATCATTCTGATTTGTATTTTGCTCTTAATACAGGTTGGGTCATCTTAACGGCAAGAACACCCCAGGCTGTTTATGATATGAATATTATGGCATTGAAGATTGCTGAGCATTCAAAAGTACGACTACCAGTCATTGTCGCTTATGACGGATTTTTTACTTCCCATCAAAAGCGTAAGGTGAACTATTTTAAAGATCGTAAGGTGGTTCAGGAATTTGTTGGGGAGTGTCCAACGGATTATAATTATGCCCGAAGTACGAAAAAACCAGTGACCATTGGTGCACATATGAATGGTGAAGCATTAATCAACAACCATTACCAACAGTCTGAAGCAATGTATGCAGCAGGAGAGGTATATAAAGAGGTTGCTGCGGAATATGCAAAAATTTCCGGCAGGGATTACAAGGTTCTTGATCTTTATCGAATGGATGATGCAGATGTCGCATTATTCCTATTAAATTCTGCAGCTGAATCTGCAAAGGATGTTGTCGACAAGCTAAGGGAAAAAGGTATAAAAGCTGGGGTAATAAGCCCAAATATCATACGTCCATTTCCTGCAAAGGAAATTCGCGAGGCATTGAAAAATGTGAAAGCCTTGTTAGTAGGAGAACGTGCGGATTCCTATGGAGCTCATGGTCCAAATTTAACACAAGAGGTTAAATCTGCTATTCAAGAGGATAAAGAAAACCAAACCATCGTCCTAAGTAGAGTATTTGGCCTTGGAGGTAAGGATTTCTATGCCGATGATGCAGAGAATTTCTTCAACATGGCGATAGAAGCTATGGAAAAAGGGTACGCTGAGAAGTCATTTGATTATTATGGCCATGTTCCAGGCGATCCGGAAAAAGTATTAAAGCCTGTTATCAATCCTCAATCAGGAGATGCCTTTAAAACAGGGTTAATCCAAGTGAATATGGATGAGGAAACCAACAAATTAAAGGTAAAAATTCCGCCATTAAGAGCATTGACGTCCAAACCAAAACGACTTGCTTCTGGCCATGGTGCATGCCCGGGCTGCGGTATTTTCCCTGGTTTGGAGTTGTTCTTTAAAGGTATCGAAGGGGACGTTGTCGTCCTTTACCAAACAGGATGTGCTTATGTAACGACAACTGCTTATCCGTATACATCTCACAAACAGACGATGATTCATAATCTATTTCAAAATGGAGCGGCTACCCTTTCTGGAACTGTTGAAGCGTTTCTGGAATTGAAGCGTCGTGGGGAAATTGAAGTATCTGAGGATGCTACATTTGTCATGATTACTGGTGACGGAGGAATGGATATTGGGATGGGGTCAGCACTAGGAACAGCCCTACGAAATCATAAACTAATCATGCTTGAGTATGATAATGAAGGCTATATGAACACAGGTTCTCAAATGTCTTACTCAACACCAATTGGCCATATGACAAGTACAACAAGTGTTGGAAAAACCCAAAAAGGAAAGGCATTCCACCATAAAGATACAGCGCAAATTATGGCAGCATCCAATATTCCGTATGTATTCACTGGTACAGAAGCCTTCCCTCAGGACCTGGTTAAAAAGGCAGCAAAAGCACAGTGGTACGCGCAAAATGTAGGTACGGTTTATGGTAAAATACTGATCACATGCCCATTAAACTGGAAATCAGAAGACCGCTTTGGGGGAACCATTATGGAAGCAGCTGTTAACTCTTGTTTCTTCCCACTATATGAGGTTGAACAAGGCGTAACAAATATAACCTATGATCCAGAAGCGAAGAAGAAAAGAGTCCCATTAACTGAATGGCTCAAATATATGGGTAAAACCAAACACCTATTAAAAGAGGAAAACAAGGAAATATTGGCTGACTTTGATCAAGAAATCGAAAAGAGATGGCATCGACTAAAAGCAAAACATGAAAATCCATTATTGTAATTTGAGAATGTTTGCTTAATCATTTTGGAGAGAATCCTCCTTAAGTGCTAGCACAAAGAGGAGGCCTCTTTTTTGTTCCTTTTAGTTTTTGTAATATTTAAATGGTTTAAAACTATATTTCTTCTCCAAAAATAATTAATTTTCTAGTATAATAAGTGATAAACTAATTAAATAGACTAATATTTGTGAAAATATTGTCTACAAAATGAAAATGGAGGGGAAACGTTGAAAAGGATTACTAAAATAAAGCCAAATAAAACAATAGAGAAAAGAAATGTAAGTAAAGAAAAAAAACGTACTTTTTCCTCTTCTCTATCAACAAATCGATTGTGGTTAAGGCTAAAGCTTGGTCAAAAGTATGGGGTAGCACTTGCTTTAACTATAGGGTTATTCACGATTTCAACCCTGATTACATTTATTTTGCTCACGGTTGCTAATGCCAAGATGGAGGTTGTTAAGAATACAGGAGAAAAAACGGTTTCCATAACTGAGGCTGCTTCCACCTTCCATAATAAAGGGAGTATTATCGGAACTTATATAATAGATTCAAAGCCCATGTACATAGACAAATTTAATGATGTAACAAAAGAATTTGACCAAATAAAAAAGGAGATTCAGCCAAAGTTAACAACCTCCAGCTCTAAAGAAATTTTAGAAGATATTAATGAAAATGATAAAAAGGTAACTGACGTATTTATTAATGATATTAAGGTAGCGCTGCAAAACGGAGAATCCTATAAAGTTCGAATTGGTAAGGAGCAAGTCGACAACATTGTCAATCAAACAGATAAAAAAATAAATGAACTAAGAACGACATTTAAAAAAGAACAGAAGGATGCCATTAGCTCTGCTAAATCCGGTTTACTAACTACCATTATTGTATTGGTCATTTCTATCATTGTATCTGCTTTCCTTGGCATTCTCACGATTCTAATTATCGGAAAATCGATTTCCAGAAAGCTTTCAAAGATCGTTCAAGTTTCAAATGAAATTGCTTCAGGTAATTTAAATATTGAATGTGATGAATATGAAGGCAATGATGAAATAACCGAATTAAGCAAATCAACGAATGCGATGAAAGAAAGGCTACAAGGGATGATTCAAGAAATCTCTGCGGTATCTCATTTTGTTAGCGAAAAAAGCGGAGAATTGAATATTTCAGCGAATGAAGTCAAAGCCTCTAGTCAGCAAGTCGCTTCAACAATACAAGAGCTTTCAGCGGGGGCAGAAGAGCAAGCCACATCTTCTACAGAATTAGCACATATGATGGAAGGGTATTTAGTGAAGGTTGAAAATGCTTCTAATAGTGGTTCCATCATCGAAAATGTATCAAATGAAGTATTATCTTTAACCAAACAGGGGAATATCCTAATTGATGGATCTCAGATTCAAATGCAAAAGATAAATGAAATAATGAAGGATTCAGTTCAAAAGGTTAAAGATTTTAATGAAAATACAAAGCAAATATCAAAGCTTGGCCAAGTTATTCAAGAAATAGCCGACCAAACGAATTTGCTTTCATTAAATGCGGCTATTGAAGCGGCACGAGCAGGAGAACACGGCAGGGGATTTGCTGTTGTTGCAGATGAAGTAAGAAAGCTAGCTGAAGGAGTTTCCCAATCTGTTTCAGATATCACAAATATCGTAAATGAAATTCAGGATGACTCTAGTATTATCGTACAATCACTCGAGCTTGGTTATCGTTCTGTTGAAGAAGGGACAAGCCAAATAGAAATAACCGGAAAAACCTTCAAAGACATATATCAATCTGTTGACCATATGACCAATAATATTAATGAAATTGCGAATAATTTGAAAGAAATAGTGGAAGGATCGGATGCAATGGATAGGAGAATTGAAAATATAGCTTCCGTTTCTGAAGAATCCGCTGCTGGAATTGAACAGACTAGTGCCTCTATTATGCAGACTAACTATGCAATGGAGGAAATTTCTAACAGTGCACAATCCCTTTCAGAGCTCGCTATTCAGCTCAATTCGATGATATCAAAATTTAAATTATCATAATAAAATAAGGATGGCCCAAAAGGTGACTCTATTCTACCTAGAATGGTATATATAGTATTATTTTTTATTAGTGAAGCTTTATATAAAAATAAGCTTCACTAATAAAACTCTGGTCTTCGGTCTTCAAATATTGGAATGGTCTTTCTAACCTCTGTTACCTTGTTTAATTCAATTTCACCCATTAATACCCCCTCATTACCATCAGCTTCTGCAATAATTTCTCCCCAAGGGTCAATAATCATTGAATGTCCTGCAAAAAGATTGCTATCATCTGACCCAGCGCGATTGCAGGCAATCACATAGCATTGATTTTCAATAGCCCTTGCTACAAGAATTGCACGCCAATGAGATAGTCTTTGTGCCGGCCATTCAGCAACAACGAAGATAGCCTTGGCTCCTTTAACTGTGTGAGTCCTTATCCATTCTGGAAAACGTATATCATAGCAAATGAACCCGGCAAACAGTTCACTATTTAATTCGAAAAGACCATTGGTGTTTCCCGGGCTTAAATATTTATGCTCACTCATTAGTTTAAATAAATGTAGCTTACTATATTGATGAATCTCATTCCCGTTTTGATCCACAATAAGAAGTGTATTATATATCCCCTTTGATGTTTTTTTAGGGACGGAACCACCAACAAAGGAAACGTTGTATTTTTTTGCTTGGTCTTTTAAAAAAGAGAGTGCTGTTTTTGCATAATCGTCACTAATTTCTGCTAATCTCGTAAGATCATATCCTGTTGTCCATAGTTCAGGTAAAACGATAATATCTGGTCTATGATTAGAAACGGTTTCAATATAGTTTTCTACCCTCCTGTAGTTTTCAGAAGGATTTCCAAAGGCGACATCAAGTTGAATATTTGCTATTTTCATTGATATGATCACTCCAGAGAAATTTTATTCACCATATTACCTATAAATATACCAAAAAATACAATTCTCCAAATAAATATACATGATTATTATGTCGGAAATTTAGGTGTTTCTACCTATAAAAATTTGTCGATTGGCGAAATTTTTAAAAAATTTTGTCTAATTTTGCGATTCTATTTACATTATTTGAAATTATTGTCATAATGCTTCATGTGGATAAAGCATAAGGGTATATTGGGAGGAAATAAAGGTGTGTCAAACAAGATATCGTATACTTGATGAAATTCAAAGAAAAAGGGAGAAAATGATCTCTTCTGCTGAAAAAAATGGTTTTACTAGTGATGATACTTTGAGATATAGCATGGAGTTGGATAAACTAATCTTTGAATATCAAAGCAATTATAAAGAAGAAATTCAAGAAACTGAAGTTAATTTTTCGATAAAACAAATGATACTAATTTGGCCAAAGGCTTGTATATAATCAATACATAGCTAATAAAAGAATGAAGAGGCTGTCTTAAGGAGGTGCCAAACCATCGGCATCTTTCTCTTTGGGAAAGCCTCTTTTTAAAATAAGTCAATTAATAAAACCATAAATAAAAGTCCAACAATAAAGGAGTAGGTAGAGGTACGTTCATTTCCATCTCCGTGACTCTCTGGGATGAGCTCCTTGTAAATGATAAACAACATGGCTCCAGCAGCAAATGCCAGACCGTACGAAACTAAATTATCTACAAGTGAGGTTAAATAAAAGCCTATTAATGATGTGACGATTTCAATTACACCTGTAAGAGTTGAAACAATAAAGGCTTTTACTTTCGTTATTTTTTGATTAACTAAAAATAGCGCTACTAAAAATCCTTCTGGTGCATTTTGAAAACCGATAGCCAATGCAATTAAATTCCCTGTTTCATGATGGGATTGAGAGGCATAGCTTACTCCAACTGATAAACCTTCAGGAATATTATGTAGAGTAATCGCCGCAATAATCAGCATCGCCTTTTTATCAAATTCAATCCCCATTTGTGAATGATGCAGGTCCATATGTGGAATATTTTTTTCTAAAAGAGTTAAAGTAAATACACCAAGAAATATGCCAATTGTAAGCTGGAGAAAATCCCCGTATTTTAAGGCCTCAGGTATTAATCCCATAGTAGATGCTGCCATCATAATTCCTGCAGAAAATGCAAGCAACAAGTCACGCCATCGATGAGCGATTGACCGATGCATAAATAAAATGATGAGCGCACCTAACCCTGTTGAAAGGGCAGAAAGGGTACTGCCAATAATTACTTGACTCATAATTCGAACTCCTTTTAATGAACTAATCCCATCTATATACATTTATTCATTTAAGGGGAGATAAACACACAATCATTTTATACTATATGCAAAAAAAGGTTCATAAAAATATGATTATTTTCAAAATCAACAAGAGCTACTTTGTCCTTCAGTTATTCCATTCCTTCAGCCTTTGATCAGAGGGTAAAAACATAGTTGTCATTCCGAGTAATGGTAAAAAGCCGGTCATGATAATTGTCTTTGATAGGCCGATAGTATCAGCTAAGCCCCCAAGTCCAACTGAACCAATTGCACCCATACCAAACGCAAGACCAACCGTTAGACCAGCCATTGTGCCAATTTTTCCAGGTACTAGTTCTTGTGCATACACTACAGTTACGGAAAAACTAAGCATTAAAATAAACCCAGTGATTAATAACATAATAATTACAATACTTAGAGGCATAAACGGGATGAGAATGGAAAAGGGAGCTGCCCCTATAAGTGAAATAAAAATGATATTTTTTTTGCCAAAACGGTCGGCTAAAGGTCCTCCAAAAAAGGTTCCAACCGCCCCAGCGACTAAAAAGGCAAATAAGAGTATTTGTGATTCTTTGATTGATAAAGCGTACTTATCAATTGCATAAAAGGCATAGTAATTTGTAATCCCTGATATATACCAGGAGCGTGCAAAGATAAGGAACAAGATTAATATAAGGGCATAGTATATAGATTTAGAAAGGCCTTTTTCTTTATTAAGTCCATTTCTTACTTTGCTTTTTATTGGTTGTAGCTTAATCCTCTCTTTATACCATTTGGCTATATAGATTAGCAGACATACAGCAATAGCTGCGACAATGGTAAAGAAAAATGCACCTTTTTGACCAAAAGGGACCAAAATTAATGCAGTGATAAGTGGCGCCAAGGCTTGACCGGTATTTCCACCAACCTGGTAGATGGATTGTGCTAGTCCACGACGGTTACCAGCACCTAAAAAGGCAACTCTTGATCCTTCAGGATGAAAAACTGCTGAACCTAATCCAATAAATATGACGGATAAAACAACAAATTCAAATTTTGGAGCCAAGGCAAGTCCAAATACTCCAAAAAGAGTAAAGGTTAGACCGATAGGCAACGCAAAAGGGAAGGGCTTGCGATCGGTAATGCTACCAAAAACAGGCTGTAAGATAGAGGCCACGATATTTAAGGAAAAGGCGATCATCCCTAGCTGGGTATAGGACAAATTCATAGTTTTTTCAAGGATTGGGAACATGGCCGGTACAACTGACTGAAGGGAATCATTTAATAGATGACAAAAGCCCATAATCAGTAGGATTCTATACGCCGTTGTTTCTTGGCTTTTTAGTAAAGGTTGTTCAATTTTTGCTGTTTGACTCATTGTTAACGCTCCTAAATATGATATTGATAACCCTAAATTCCAATTGAATAAAAAGATAAGAAATATTATAACTCTTCCAATCTCTATTTTTTCAATTATTTAAATTAAACAAAAAGATATTAATTTGTAATATATATTGAAAAAAGGCAGACTGCAACTACTTCCGTTGTCCTACAAGAAAGAAGTTGGTGCAATATGCCTTATTCATTATTCACTTTTTTAAATAAGTGGAAGGGAAATTTCCACTATTGTTCCTTCGTTCATTTTACTTGAGAGGGAAATTTCTCCACCAAATTCATGTATAATTCTTTTGCATACTACAAGACCTAACCCTGTACCGGATTCTTTTGATGTATAAAATGGAAGGAAAATTTTATCAAGGTTATCTTTAGGTATGCCTACCCCAGTGTCTGAAATCGATATTTTACATGATTTTTTTACTATCTCAACCTGAATGGTTAGTCGACCTCCAGATTGCATTGCTTCAAGAGCATTTTTTGATAAATTTAATATTACTTGTTTCATTTGATCCTTTGAGCATTTAATGATTACTGGTGTATCTGGTGTATGAAAGGTTAAAGAAACATGAAATAAATTTGCTTCAGAGGTGATGAGTGGCTTAACCTCTTCCACTATCTCTCTGATATCTATAATCTCCAATTTTTGAATCGTTGGTTTCCCTAAAATTAGAAATTCACTAACTATCTGATTAATTCGTTCAATTTCCTTTTGAATAACTGAAAAGTAGAATTGATCACTTGGTTCTTTATATTTTTCGCTTAATAATTGCACCAATCCCTTGATCCCTGTTAATGGATTTCGTATTTCATGGGCAGTGCTTGCAGCTAATGATCCAACAAGCTCTAATTTCTGGACTTCATTTTGTTTTTTCTCCTTAGCGGTCTGTCTTCGGAACAAATAGTATTTTATAATCAAAAAGAAAATATGGAAAAGTATTGTAATGACTAATATAGATGAGATTGAATCTATAATGAATTTTTGATCATTTTTATCCATAATCCTTATTTTAATGTTCCAAGGAAGTCGGTCGATGGGTATTGTTAACCAGTGACTATCATTGAAATATTCACCATTATCCACGTTAAAGTTCATTATTACCTTATCGTTTTGATTTGTGACTATCAGCTCGGATTCGGGTGTTAGAACTTTCATCACATTAATGACATAGTCAACTCTTATTTGTGCAATTAAGATAAATTCTAATTGGTTCTTTTTATCGATCAGAGGCTGTGCAACTCCAATGACTTTTTGACCATTATTTAGAATTTCCTCATTATTTGAGATGATAATGTCCTTCGTTTTTATTACTTCTTGGATATATTTCTTATTTGACTGATCTGGTTCATTTATGCTTGAGTTCGATCCAGTTATCATTCTTCCTTTAGAATCGAGAATTAATAGTCCACTATAACGTGGGTCAGATTGCTGTGCTTTTATTAACAGTGGTTTCATTTGCTCTGGGTTGTGAATGGTTGTATCAAAAGCGATGGATAGCATTTTTAATGTGGTTACCGTTTCACTTACTAGTTGATCCCAATGAGTTTCATGGATGGAAGCAATCCATTGGGCATGTGCCTTTCTTATTTCATAATCCTTATCCTCTTGATAATCAATATAGATAAGACTACATATGATTGTAGGTAAAATTACACCAATAAAGTAAATAATGGTCCTATGGATTTTTCTAGTCATTATTGTAACTCCATTACTTTCAGATATTGAATCATTATACCACTATCATGACCATCATTTAAGTGAATGATAAACAATAATGTAAAACAACATTCTTGTTGAATAGAATAATAAAACCAGTAACTGCATTCAATCTGGACATAGATTTTCAATACTTTATAATGAAGGATAGATATTAATGAATGACAACAAAAATAAAGGAATGGATATATATGAGTTCTAATGAAGTCAGCCAATCATTAAAATTATTTATTGTTCTGTCACGAGCCTACCGTGCATTGAATGAAAATGTAAATAAGCTTATTCAAACCTATGGCTTAAATCCAACAGAATTTGCTGTTCTTGAACTGTTGTATCATAAAGGGGATCAGCCACTTCAACAGATTGGTGAGAAGATTTTACTCGCGAGTGGCAGTATTACCTATGTTGTGGATAAGCTTGAACAGAAGGGTTTATTAAATAGAGTAGCATGTCCAAATGACCGTCGTGTCACCTACGCTCAAATTAGTGAGGAAGGGAAGAAATTTATTGAAGATGTCTTTCCAGGACATGAAATGAAAATTCATGAATGCATGTCTAATTTAACAGCTGATGAGAAGGAATCCATGATTAACCTCCTTAAAAAGCTGGGCCTTTCTCAGGGTAAGCAATAGCGTCTTTTGGTTTATTACTAAAACATATATTTTTATTGTATGACCACCATTTGCCAAGGAGGTTTTTTTATGAAATTTGAGGATTATGAGTATATGAAGCCGAATATGGAAGAGGTTGAGAAAAGATTTAATAGTATCTTGAATTCTTTTATCAATGCTTCCACAGTCGATGAGCAGATAGCTGCAATGAATGAAATAAATAAAATTCGAAATAATCTTAGTACAATGATAAATCTTGTGAACATAAGACATTCTATTAATACGAATGATGAGTTTTACAGGGAAGAACAGAACTATATTGATGAGATTCAGCCAGAAATTGAAGGTTTAGTGACTAAGTTTTATCAAGCCCTTGTTACTTCGAAATTTCGAGGTGTACTAGAAAATCAATTTGGGAGACAATTATTTGCTTTAGCAGAAGCACAGTTAAAGGTCTTTGCACCTGAGATTGTTCCTCTTTTGCAGAAGGAAAATAAGTTATCAACTGAATACACAAAGTTAATCGCTTCTGCGAAGATTATGTTTGAAGGTGAAGAGAGAACATTAGCTCAGCTTGAGCCTTTTATACAAAATAAAAATCGGGAAATGAGGAAAAAGGCAAGCGAGGCTCGATTTGGTTTTTTAGCAGAGCATGAACAGGAATTAGATCGTATTTATGATGAACTAGTAAAAGTTAGAACAGAGATTGCCCATAAGCTAGGCTATGATAATTTTGTTCCGTTGGCTTATTATCGTATGTATCGGACTGATTATAATGCCGAAATGGTGAAAAAATTTCGTGATCAGGTGAAGGAATTTATCGTTCCAATTGCCACTCAGCTAAGAGAACGTCAAAGTGAAAGAATTGGTGTTGAAAAGCTAAAATATTACGATGAAGATTTTAATTTCAAAACGGGAAATGCTGCACCAAAGGGTTCGTCTGAATGGATCATCGAAAATGGACAAAAAATGTATAATGAGCTTTCAAAGGAAACGGGTGAGTTTTTTACCTTTATGAGGCAAAATCATTTGATGGACCTTGTTGCAAAGAAAGGAAAAGCAGGTGGTGGATACTGCACCTACATTGAGGATTATCAATCACCATTTATCTTCTCTAATTTTAACGGTACATCTGGTGATATTGACGTTCTAACACATGAGGCTGGTCATGCATTTCAAGTTTATTCGAGTCGATATTTTGAAATTCCAGAATACTACTGGCCTACCTATGAAGCATGTGAAATTCATTCTATGAGTATGGAATTTTTCACTTGGCCATGGATGGAGCTATTCTTTAAAGAGGAAACAGACAAATATAAGTTTTCCCACCTAAGCTCGGCATTACTATTTTTACCTTATGGTGTGTCTGTTGATGAATTTCAACATTGGGTATATGAAAATCCGAATGCATCTCCAGAGGAAAGAAAAACTGCATGGAGAAAAATTGAAATGAAATATCAGCCCCATAAGGATTATGATGGGTTTAGCTACTTAGAAAACGGGGGATATTGGCAAAAACAAGGGCATATATATAATGATCCTTTTTATTATATCGATTACACCCTTGCACAGATTTGTGCGTTTCAGTTCTGGGTTCGTTCCCGCAATAATCAGGCTGAGGCATGGGAGGATTATGTAAAGCTTTGTAAGCTAGGAGGAAGCCTACCTTTTACAGAGCTTGTCAGGGAGGCTAACTTAATTTCTCCTTTTGAAGAAGGCTGTATACAGTCAGTTATTGGGGAAATTGAAGGATGGTTAAATCAAATCGATGATAAATGCTTATAGAAAAAGAAGGTTGACTTTTGGAGTCAGCCTTCTTTTTCATTCATTTTATTGATTATTTTGATTGGAGTGTAATTTGATCATCAATCATGATAACATGGATATCTTTCGCATCAGGGTTATCAATGATCATATCGGCCAGTTTGTCTTCAAGTTGCTGTTGAATTACTCTTCTTAAAGGGCGCGCACCAAAATCCGGATGATATCCAAGCTGAGCTAATTTTTCTTTTACTTCATTTGAAACATGGAGGTCAATATTTTGTTCCTTCATAGAATTTTTGAGTTCATTAAGCATTAAATCTACAATTTTTAATAAATGTTCCTTCTCAAGTGAGCTAAACTCAATGATATTATCGAAACGATTGAGAAATTCAGGTTTAAAATAGCTTCCTAGTTTTTGAAGGAGGTCTGAGTCATTCGTGTTTTGTGATTGATCAAACCCGACATGCACTTCTTTGAAGCCTGAACCTGCGTTACTTGTCATGATAATGACAGTTTCTTTAAAGTTAACTGTACGACCTTGGCTATCTGTCAATCGACCATCCTCTAGTATTTGCAGGAACATATGCTGAACATCGGGATGAGCTTTTTCAATTTCATCGAGTAAAATAATGCTATAAGGATTACGACGTACCTTTTCTGTTAATTGGCCAGCTTCCTCATGTCCAACATAGCCAGGAGGAGAACCAATGATTTTAGAAACGCTGTGCTTTTCCATGTATTCACTCATATCTAATCGAATAAGAGCATCCTTTGAACCAAATAGTTCTTCAGCTAAGGTTTTGGTTAATTCAGTTTTACCTACCCCGGTTGGCCCAACGAACAGGAAGGAACCAATTGGACGGTTCTTTGGTTTAAGACCTGCTCGGCTTCTTTTGATTGCCCTAGCTACCTTTAGAACAGCCTTTTCTTGACCGATGACCTTTTGATTTAAGCGTGATTCTAGGTTTTTCATCTTCATTTGTTCATTTTCATGAATCTTACCAACAGGAATTCCTGTTTTCTTTTCAACAATTTCTTGGATATGTTTCACTTCAACCAATGGAAGGTCATCTATTTTATGATTAAGTGCTATTTCAAGCTTTTCCTCTTCATCACGGAGCTTGGCTGCTTGTTCGTAATTTTCCTCTTTGAGGGCTACTTCTTTTTCTTTTGCAATATCCTTTAATCTTTGTTCAATCTTTTCAGTAGATGAATAGGTTGAATATAAGTTTAATTTTGATCCCGCTTCATCCATTAGGTCAATCGCTTTATCAGGTAAAAAACGGTCTTGGATATAACGATGTGATAGGGTAACACAAGCTTTAATTGCCTCATCAGTAAATTTAACATCGTGATAGCCTTCGTATTTTGACTTCAGACCATTTAATATATGAATCGTTTGTTCAACAGTTGGTTCGTGGACATATACTGGTTGGAAACGACGTTCTAGCGCAGGATCCTTTTCAATTTTTCTATACTCATTAAGGGTTGTAGCTCCTAGTACTTGAAGCTCTCCACGAGCAAGTGAAGGCTTTAATATATTACCTGCATCCATTGAGCCTTCTGCAGAACCTGCACCAACAAGTAAATGGATTTCATCGATAAAAACAATAATATTCTTTCTATCTTGAAGTTCAGCTATGATACCTTTCATTCTTTCCTCAAATTGCCCACGAATTCCTGTGTTGGCAACAAGTGAGGCAACATCGAGTAAATAAACTTCTTTATTAATAAGCTTGGAAGGAACCTTTCCATCCACAATCATCATTGCTAAACCCTCGGCAATTGCTGTTTTTCCAACACCTGGTTCACCAATTAAGACAGGATTGTTCTTGTTTCTACGATTTAATATTTCAATAACTCTATTGATTTCATCTTCACGACCAATGACTGGGTCAATTAACCCTGCTTTTGCTGCAATGTTTAAATTTCTGCCGAATTGGTCAATTAGTCCATCCCTTGTTCTATTCCCTTGTGTTGAAGGGTTAAAACCTGTTTGGTTCATTTCAGCCCCATTATTCTTCATAAATAGATCCTCAAAGGGTGAATGAGAGAATCCAGAAAAATGGTTTAGATTTGTGTGAAAAGTGGAACCGATTTTTTCTCTTTCGGATAGATAACAGCTTTGACAAAGGAATAGCTGTTTTTCATCTCCATTCAAGTTCATTCTTAGCTGAACATTGGCTTGATTTTGTTGACATTTTTGACAAAGCATTTGTTTTCCTCCTTTATTTAATAAGTTAAAGGTGTTTTGACTTTGACTATATTTGACCTTCCTTGATTCATATTATACTTTGACCTTTTTTGACTTTCAAGTATTTTGATTAACATTTTTGTTCCACCTTGTTATGAAAAAAAGCTCGTCTTACTTGAGTTTCTCTTTCATATATTGAAAGGGAAGGAGGAGATTCCGGTGAAGACGAATTGGGGTGCGGCCTTTCAAATTGCAGCGGTATATGTGGGTACCGTTGTGGGTGCTGGGTTTGCCACCGGTAAAGAGATTGTCGAGTTTTTCTCGAGATTTGGTTTTATTGGTTTATTAGGAATTTTAATGAGTGGATATATTTTAACCTTTTTAGGTTCAAAGCTAATGAGAATATCAGCTAGTATCGGTGCAAATTCATATCAAGAGTTTAACATTTATCTTTTTGGGAGTTTTTTTGGACCAATCATTAATATCATCATGCTTTTTATGCTTTTGGGTGTAACAGCAGTCATGCTCTCAGGAGCTGGTGCGATTTTTGAAGAACAGATTGGTTTACCAAAAACGACAGGAATTATTGTTACTTTAGCTTTATCCTTTATTGTAATGATTGTTGGTATTAAGGGGTTATTTGCGGTTAATACAGTTGTTGTTCCGATGATGGTTATGTTTAGTTTTCTACTTATGCTGCTCTCCTTTTCAATACCTGGATTTCTAGAGCAGCAATTAGTCATTCCACAAGTGGAGGATGGTTGGAAATCAGTAATTGCTCCGTTTTCCTACACAGCATTCAATTTGGGACTAGCACAAGCAGTACTAGTCCCAGTTGCAGCTGAAATAAAGGATGATCAAACGGTCAAATGGGGAGGAAGATTAGGAGGAATACTCCTTACTATTATTTTAATTTCAAGCCATACGACTCTCGTCATGCTACCAAATCTCGAATTGTATGAAATACCGATGGCCGTTATCATAAAAAAATTAGCCGAAGGGCTTTACTGGCTCTTTATTTTTGTTATTTACGGTGAAGTATTCACATCGGTGATTGGCAATATCTTTGGATTAGAAAGACAAATTCATTCGATTTATCCATTACGTAGTATTATTACGTTCTCACTCATTTATCTCATTACCTATTTGATAAGCCTGATTAAATATGGGACTTTGTTAGCTCACCTTTACCCAATCTTTGGTTATATCAGTATCATTTTTATTATTCTATTGTGGATTAAACCATTAAAAAATTGACCTAATAGAATGGGAAAAGGATAAAAAGTAAAAGGTCAAATATTAAATGGGATACAATAACAAGCGGGACGCTTTTCTTCCATGTATAGAGCATGCTCCAAAGAATGCCAGAGATCATTGCTGCAAGTGGAAGAATAAGTGTTCCAGAATAAAATTGTACTGATGTGTATAAAAGAACGGAAAGGATAACGGTTGTCGGGAAGTTCAAATATTTTGATAATCTTCTTTGAACAAATCCTCTCCAAAAGATTTCTTCTCCAGGAATAATGATTAATACAAGTACAATGTAATGCCAGGCCACCTTTGGTGAATATGTATCATATAAAGTTTCAATTTGAGATTGAAGGGGCAAATGCAACCAATGAATAAGCGCATTACCAACCCAGAAAACAGCAAAAAGAATAACTCCAGAAATCAATCCAATGATTAATGCATAAAAAAACGGGGCTTCCTTATCTAATTCATCCCTAAAAGTAGAGTAGCTTATCAAAAATAGCATGGACGCTGTGAAAAGATACCAAAAAACAACAGTAGTTTGAAACGTCAATAGGATTAATAGATGCGCCATTAACAATCCTACAATTAAGCGCAAATCCAATGCGCATCTTTTCATAAGGAAAACCCCTTTCTTACAAACAACATTATTGTAGCAAAAAATGTTGAAAAGAAAAATGTGGATTATACCTTGTTCAATGAACTGTCCTTAATATATCCAATATTTCATATCGATATGATTTAATCAAAAGAAAACTGTGAGAATGAATTCGTAATAAAGATAAGCAAAATGGTTCAAGCTAAAATCGTGTCTCATTACTCAATAATAAGATAACGAGTAAAAAAACATAGTATTTGATTAATAAGAAGGTGAGGGTATTATATGACTAAATCACAGAGGGAACAGGAAAGGGAATGGACGGTTAGGAAGCAAGATCAGCATCCACATGGTAAGGTAAAATCATTAAAGGAATTATCAAAGGAAACAAGGACAAATAAAGAGGATTTATAAAAATAGAGGAATATATAAGGGGTCTTACTCTTTTTATTCAATGGTTATTCTCAAAGTAATGAGAAAGCGAATACAGTTTTGAGTAGACCCCTTTCATTCATGATTGAGTCGCTTCTTTTATGACTTTATAGTTTTTATGGTTTACAACTGTTCTTTGGTCTAACTCAAGGTCTCGATAATTATCCATGTAAGTTAAGTCAACAATAACAGAGTTCTCGTTAACCTTTTCGACGATCCCTTTGAGTCCTTCTCTAAATTCAATTACATCTCCAACTCCGGCTTTCTTCAAATGTCTCTCTCCTTTTCCTTCCAGTTTCTATCTTTAATAACAGTTTGACTACTTTCCTCAAATTTGTAAAGAACTTTGTGAAAATCTTAGCCTTACGATTACTAAATTAAGATTGAATAAAGATTAGAATATAAACAATTACGTTATTTTATAATCCTATCGTCCTATTTGTGTCGGCTTTATGGTAAATATTAATTAGACGGAATTTCATAACGAAATAGAGAGAAGAGGGTGTTTTTAATGAAAGAAGACTTAGTTAATGAGGTGCTTGAAAAGCTTAAGAATGGGGAGATATCCGAATACTATGTGAAGAAAGAGGAATTTCTAGAATTTAGAAAAACTTTAGTAAAGCGTTCAGACTTTAAACATTTTCGTGGGGTAGCAAAGCGGGGCGGAGATGTCATTTATCAGTATTTACAGGAGCCAAGGAGCTAATTGTATAGTTTCTTCACGGAAAAGATATGAGTTGTTCGTTGTTACAAATTCGATACATATTGTAAAATATTGACCATATCCAACCACTAAAGGAATTTTTTCTGTAAACTCATATAAAGGGATTTTATTTCCAAGAATTTATTAAAGCTATAATACATATATGCTCAACGTACATAAAGGGATGTATCCATTTATTGGTTAATGCTTATTACTGTTACAATTGTTAGCCTAGTAGTAGAGCAACAAACGAAAACTACTAGGAGGTTCCAAAATGAAAAAACTTAAAAAGATTGTCATCGCAGCTGGACTAATCCTATCCATGTCATCATTCACTTTTGCAAATAAATCGGAAGCAGCAACAACACACAAGGTACAATATGGTGAGACGTATTGGAAAATTGCAACAAAATATGGTGTTCCTATTAATAACTTATTGAAAGTAAATAACACGAACAGTACAGCTTTATATGCTGGTCAAAATATAGTAATCCCTAATTCTACAATTTCTGCTACAGATAAGGATCTACTTGCACGTTTAGTTCGCGCTGAGGCAGAAGGGGAACCTTATGCTGGGAAGGTAGCAGTGGCAACAGTTATTTTAAATAGAGTGAAGCACCCAGATTTCCCTTCAACAGTACGTAACGTGATATATCAAATTGATTCCGGCTACTATGCTTTTACTCCCGTTCAAAATGGATCGATTAACAAACCTGCGGATGCTATATCTAAAAAAGCAGTAAATGAGGCAATTGCCTTTAGTGGAAAAGGAAATGGTTCATTATATTTCTATAATCCAAAAACGGCCAAAAGTGATTGGATTTTATCAAAAAAAGTAACATTAACGATAGGTAATCATCGCTTTGCGAAGTAAGATAACAAAGAGACTGACCCCAAAAGTCGTAATAAACGACTTTTCGTGGTCAGTCTTTTTTTAATCAAATGGAGTATGTCATTTGAATTTTTTCAAGACTTTATTTGATCACCGAAAAATCCTCTCCAAAATACATTTAATATACTATCCACCGCGTCATTCAGACTAGTGAAAATTTGGGAGTCCTCGGATAATTCAATATTTCCAACACGGACGAGAGAGAGATAGGCTTTAGTCGCAAATTTGACGTTTATTTCAGGGATTTCTCCTGCTTCCACTGCTTCAAGTAAACCGAGTTCTATCCCTTCGTAAATCTGTTCTTCTACCTGTTTCATATAATCAATTTGTTCATGTGATAGCATTTTCTTAACTTCCCTAGAAAAGCTATCAAGATTATGGGGTGTTGTTGATCTTAAATGAGCTTCCGTTACATCATAAAGTCGTTCATATAAAGGCTTATTCGAGCTCATCAATCTTTCAACCTGCTCTTTAATTCGCCTCATTAAAGAAACAATAGCTTCCTTATATAATTCAGATTTTGATTCAAAATAGTAATAGATGGTTGCCTTCGTTACATTTGCTTCACTTGCCACATGATCAATTGAAACCTGTTGAAACCCACTTTCAAGAAAGAGGCTTGCAGCTTTTTGTAAAATGAGCTCATCTGTAGGCATTGGTTTTTCTTTTGTTCTCGGTCTTCCCAACGGTTTAGAATTTGAATGATGACTCATAACAGCAGCCTCCCAGAGCATTTCTATCAAAAATAAAATACTTTATTAATTTAATTAACTAACCAGTATATATGATTAATATATCATACATTCTGCTGAATATTAGATGCATTCGTATGTAGAATAGCCGTTCTGGTATAAAACGTTACTGAATGTAAGAAAGGAGGTGCCCGAAATTTACCAATGGGACACCTCCTTTTTCAGTTAATCTAACAGTTATTTTATATGTATGCTTTTTCTTGAAAATTCCTTAAGTTCCTCTACTATTTCAATTTTTGTTTCTTGATCTTCAATACCCTGTAAACCATAGATGAAATGTGGGCCTGCTTCTCTTTTCCAAATGGGGGTTCCAAGAATCCTTATCACCTTATCATTTAATATAAAAGAAACCTCAAGCAATAATTTCTTTTTATCAAAAGGTAAAACAAGCTTTGTTGAGAACTTTAACCCATTTGGACTTAAGTCTAAAATTTCGGCTGTTGCCATTTTTGGTTCATTTAGGCGTTCTCCGTTAATACTTAATATTTTAAATTGACCTAGAATCGGCTTTTTAAATTGAAAACGAAAGGGTTCGTCTCTTCTGTATATCATTTAGAATCACCTGAATTAGAAAAATATTTCCATACTTCTATAAAAAATCATAGCTTTTAAACGAATGATTATCAAGTAAAATAAAGAAATATTCTGTTTTTGCATAAATTAACCATTTCTTAATAAAGAATAATAAATTAAAGCAAAAATAATATTATATAAAGAAACGAAAAAAATGTTAATATTTAGAAGTTTCAAAAAAATAAATCCATGGAGACATTTTTGACAAATGTAAGCGCTTTTTATGAAAGAACTTAAAAAATCCTTAAAAAATTCATTGCCCAAATCCTGCTGGGATGCTATTCTTTTTTAGTAATGTAGGTTGTCTGATGACTTAAACATAGGATTGAAAATACTATTTCATTTTTACATACATGTTTCAATCTACGGGTGGAAAAAATAACAAAAAGTCAGAAAGCAATAGTTATTGTAGAATAACTATTGCAAAAAGACGTATTCTAAGTTATTAGACAGACATTGATACATTTTAAAATCATTTTGGAAATATGAAAGGAGATTTCATTAATATGGCTCAAAAATCATTTAAAGTTATTGCTGAAACAGGTATTCATGCTCGACCTGCAACACTACTAGTACAAGCTGCAAGTAAGTTTAATTCTGATATTAATCTTGAATATAAAGGTAAAAAAGTAAACTTAAAATCCATCATGGGTGTTATGTCTTTAGGTGTTGGTAAGGGTGCAGATATTACAATTTCTGCTGAAGGCAGTGATGAAGCGGCTGCTCTTAAAGGTTTAGAAGAAACAATGAAAAAAGAAGGTTTAGCAGAATAATGAGTTTTTTGAATGGTATTGCTGCTTCTAGCGGAATTGCAATTGCAAAGGCTTATCGTTTAGTAGAGCCTGACCTTTCTTTTGAGAAAAAGTCAGTGGAGAATACAGCTAAAGAAGTTGAACGTTTTCAAGCTGCTTTAAACCAATCGAAGTCTGAATTAGAAGCAATTAAAGAAAAAGCACTAGTGGACTTAGGTGCAGATAAGGCTGCTATTTTCGAAGCACATTTGCTTGTCCTAAGTGATCCCGAATTAATAACACCTATTGAAGATAAAATTAAAACTGATAGTGTAAATGCTGAATTCGCTCTTAAAGAAACGGCTGATATGTTTGTTTCCATGTTTGAAACTATGGACAATGAATATATGAAAGAGCGTGCTGCGGATATTCGTGATGTAACAAAAAGGGTTTTATCTCATTTATTAGGAATTCAAATTGTTAATCCAAGCATGATTTCCGAAGAAACGATTATCGTAGCAGGAGATTTAACACCTTCTGATACAGCCCAATTAAATCGCCAATATGTAAAGGGCTTTACAACTGATATTGGTGGTCGAACATCCCATTCAGCAATTATGGCTCGTTCATTAGAAATCCCTGCTGTAGTAGGGACAAAAACAGCTACTCAAGAAATTAAAAATGGTGATTTAGTTATTGTTGATGGACTAAAAGGAGAGGTACATATTAACCCTTCACCTGAGGTCATCAAGCAATACGAAAATGAACATGCTGCATATGAAGCACAAAAAGCAGAATGGGCAAAATTAGTAAATGAAAAAACAGTCTCTGCTGATGGACATCATGTGGAATTAGCTGCAAACATCGGTACACCAAAAGACTTAAAAGGAGTCTTAAATAATGGTGGTGAGGCAGTTGGTCTATATAGAACTGAATTCCTTTATATGGGGAGAGACCAGTTGCCAACAGAAGATGAGCAATTTGAATCCTATAAGGCTGTGCTAGAAGAAATGAACGGCAAACCTGTTGTTGTTCGAACTCTTGATATCGGTGGAGATAAAGAGCTTCCATATTTGGATTTACCAAAAGAAATGAATCCTTTCTTAGGCTTCCGTGCCATTCGCCTATGCTTGGAGCAACAAGATATTTTTAGAACTCAACTAAAAGCATTGTTAAGAGCAAGCATTTACGGGAACTTAAGAATTATGTTCCCGATGATTGCAACGATTGATGAATTCCGCTCTGCAAAAGCAGTCCTTGAAGAAGAAAAGGAAAAACTTATTCAACAAGGAACTCAAGTTTCAGAAAATATCCAAGTTGGTATTATGGTCGAAATTCCATCTACAGCAGTAATTGCTGATTTATTCGCAAAAGAAGTGGATTTCTTCAGTATTGGTACAAATGACTTAATCCAATATACAATGGCGGCTGACCGTATGAATGAGCGCGTTTCCTATTTATATCAGCCATATAACCCGTCTATTTTAAGACTTGTTAAGAGGGTTATAGATGCTGCTCATAAAGAAGGAAAATGGGCTGGAATGTGTGGAGAAATGGCAGGAGATGAAACAGCCATTCCACTACTCTTAGGATTAGGGTTAGATGAATTCTCAATGAGCGCAACTTCTATATTAAAAGCTCGCTCTTTAATTAAAGGCTTAAATAAAGCTGACATGGAAAAATTAGCAGAAAAGGCACTCAATATGAGTACAATGGCAGAAATTGTAGATGCCGTTAAATCTGCTGTTAATTACAAATAAATAGTAGCTTCTAATTTATTGTGAAGGATCAATGTATTTTCACAAAAAACATTTCTGAGATGTCTCATTATGAGACATCTCTTTTTTTGTCTAATAATGTCGAGTGATTTTTATATTTATACTGTTTACATTTTCCAGAAATTCATGTAAGATGTATTCAAAGGTAATTACTCAACATTGAGTATACAAGTTTGTTTTAATGATTGAAGGAGGATGAACATGTATTATATTCAAGCAAATCAAATTCAAAAAAGTTATGGTTCAAGGAAAGTTGTTAAGGGAATAGACCTTAAGATTGGATACAACGAAATTCTTGCTGTAATTGGACCAAATGGGGCAGGAAAATCAACAACTTTAGAGATAATTGTTGGATTAAGGAAGGCAGATTCAGGAGAGCTAAGCTATTGGAGGAACAGTTATAAATCTCTAATTGGGGTACAGCTTCAATCCGTCCCATTCTTCCCAGGATTAACGGCTTTAGAGAACTTGAAGCTATTTGCTGCTTTTTATAAAAAAAGGTTATCTACAAAAGAAACGGAGAAGGTCATGCAAAAATGTGGATTAGGGGATTGTAGCCATACAGAGGCTTCAAAGTTATCTGGTGGACAACAGAAGAGATTAGCAATAGCTACTGCAATCGTTCATCACCCTGAGTTAATCTTCTTGGATGAACCAACAGCTGCGCTTGATCCGCGCTCTCGATTGGATATTCATAAGCTAATTACAGGGCTACATGAGGAGGGAAAAACGGTTGTATTTACATCCCATGATATGGATGAGGTTCTTAAATTAGCCACAAGGATTATCATGATAGATAACGGAAATCTAATCGCAGAAGGTGAACCAAGTGCATTGTGTAGAGAGCATAATGTCAAAGATTTAGAAGACTTATATTTAAAATTAACTACTAAGGAGGAATTAATATGTTAACGATAATTTTTCGTTCAATGCTAGTGACGTCATTAAGGGATCGAATTACCCTCTTTTATTCTTTAGCCTTTCCATTAGTTATCATGATAGGATTAGGATTATACTTTGATGAAGGTGAGATGCCAGTAAGAATTGTAACAGGTGTCACGGCTATCAGTACAATCTTTTGGGGGATGCAAGGAATTGCATTTCAAGTTCATTTTCAAAGAAATAAAGGGGTTTACAAACTATTAAGGCTGACTCCGATGCCAACTATTTCTTTCATTATCATTATGATATTAGCAAGAACATTTATTGGAATTATGCTAAATATCATGGTTTGGTTTATAGGGATGTTCTTTCTTCAAATTGATTTTGGTTTTCTTACCTTTGCTGCGACTTTATTATTAGTTGTGATAGGCACTCTTTGTTTTACAAGTATTGGTTTTTTCATTGCGAATATGGCTAATAATGAAGGGCAAATTAACATGTTTTCAAATTTACTTCAAATTCCAATGATTTTTATGAGTGAAGCCTTTTATTCTCTTAATTCAGCCCCGGATTGGGTTGCAACAGTAGGAAAACTATTCCCATTTGAATATTATGTGTTGGGCTTAAGAGGAATCGTAAATGGGGATGAAAATACACTATTACTCGGAGTAATGGTTCCGATAATCTACATGTTTGTGGCATTGATTCTCTCAGCTCTTACTTTTAAATGGGAAGGCAATAATATGAGAATAGGAAATAAAAGGGGAAAAATAGCATCCTAAAAAATTTACTCATTTTTACATTTATGCTACAATAATAGTCAAGGCTGAATACTTTTTGTTGGAGAGATAATAAATGACAAGATTAATGGTTTTAGGTTTGCTAAAGAAAAAATCTATGTCCGGATATGAAATACAACAAATATTACAACTAAGCGAAGTAGATCGCTGGGCTGGTATACTTCCAGGCTCCATTTATCACGCCTTAAAAAAAATGGAAAAGGAAGGTCTTGTCGAAGTTGAGACGATGGAACAAACTGGACATCGAATTAAGGCTATCTATAGAATAACTGAAGAGGGTATAGAAGAATATCGACAATTGTTAAAGGAATCACTAGAAATCTCATCTATCCATTTACCTAGCACCCTTTATACAGGATTAAGCTTTGTTCAAGATCTACCTAAAGATGTAGTGATAGAGGCATTATTAAAACAAAAAGATTACTTAATTCATGAGTTAGAGAGGCAAAAACAAGGAATAGAGGTGAAGAGAAAGCATATTCCAATTGATGAAATATCAGAGTTAACCTTTCAAAACATGTATAAACAGTATGAAATTCAAATTGAAATGCTTGAATCATTGGTTGAACTATATGAAAAACAAAAGGGCTAAATTTATTTTAGCCTTTTTCATTTTGAAAAAAATTATAATAATTCGATAATTTGAAGCGATATCCTTTAGAGTTTGAAAAAACTTATGTATAATAATCTCATCTTTACATAGAGGTAGGAAAAATAGTAAATGGTGTTTAGTGGAAATTAAAATAGGATATGGTAACAATGAAGGAGGAATGAGATTTGTTAAATCTATTAAAACTTCTTTTCATTGTTATTATCATTCTGTCTCTCAACAGTTGTGGTCAGCAACAGAGGGAATCGGTCATTAATAATCATTCTGAAGTAATCCTGACAAAAAATAATGAGCTACAATTTCGCTTCAAGCTTAATGAACAAACCTTAGGCAGTGTATCCATGTACAAGCTTAAAATATCTATTCACAATAAAAAATTGGCTTCAGCCTTGGGTAGTGATGAGATTATTTATGGTGAGGATGTTGTTTTTGATGGAGAATATGTCGAGGTGAAACAGGATAAGCAAAATGTGATCATAATGGACCCAATCCCTCTGAAGAAGGATTTACATACTTTTGAATTAGAGAGACTAATTGAAGGCGAGCATGCTATCACGGTACAGATTTATAATAATCAAAGAATATTAGCAAACGCACCATTAACCAATTTTTCTGCTAAATTATAAAAAATATTATAAACCTTTTATTTGTTTAATGAAATAACAGATAGAAGAATGGAGAGGGGAATTTCAACGTGTTAACTAAAGATAATACTGTTATTGGATTTATTGGAACAGGTGTAATGGGAAAAAGCATGGCAGGCCATTTGTTAAAAGCAGGATTTCCAATAGTTGTCTACACAAGAACAAAGGAAAAGGCTATTGAATTGCTAGAAAAAGGAGCGGAATGGGTAAGCTCTCCAAAGGAGATGGCCCAAAAAGCAAATGTGATTATTACAATTGTAGGATACCCTTATGACGTGGAAGAAGTATATTTAGGTGAAAATGGACTTGTTCCAAACGGTAAGGAGCATACTTATCTCATAGACATGACCACTTCAACTCCATCACTTGCCATCAAGATATTTGAGGAAGCAAAGAAAAAAGGCATTCATGCAATTGATGCACCTGTATCAGGTGGAGATATTGGAGCAAAAGAAGCACGTCTTTCCATCATGGTTGGAGGAACCAAGGAGGATTTTGATGCTGTCTACCCGATTTTTCAAGTATTGGGTACAAATATTATTTATCAAGGAAAGTCCGGGGCTGGTCAACATACAAAAATGTGTAATCAAATAGCTATTGCATCGAATATGATTGGTGTTTGTGAAGCCATCGCTTATGCAGAAAAGGCAGGTTTAGATCCAGAAAATGTGCTAAAAAGCATCTCTTCAGGGGCCGCAGGTAGTTGGTCATTATCCAATTTAGGACCAAGAATGGTTAAAGGAGATTTTGACCCAGGCTTTTATATTAAGCATATGATTAAAGACATGGATATTGCTTTAGGAGAAGCAAAAACAATGGGAATGGATACACCTGGATTAGCACTTTCTCGGAAATTATATGGTGAACTCGCTGATCAGGGAGAAGAAAACAACGGGACACAAGCCTTATATAAATATTATAAGTGAAAAATAATACCTAAAAAGGATAAGAAACCACTGAATAGAATAGGGGCCATCTCTGGCAAAATACTAAGGAAATCATGAGAGAGGTGGTAAGGCCTTATGGCTAAAAGAACGAAGAAAAATGATCCACAGCAAAAGAATAAAAAAGGATTTGATTCCGCTGTCATAAATGAAGAATTTGCCCATGAAATGGGAAGTGCGGATACAAATAAAATCCATCATGACAAGGCAAAAAAGGTTAAAATGGCAAAAAATAATGGGAAGTATAAGGGACAATAATAAAGATACAAAATGAGGCTAAGCAATTTAGCCTCATTTTTGCTTTAAATATCTTTCGATTCGATCTAGACCAATTTCTAGTGTTTCCATTGAACAAGCAAAAGAAAGACGAAAGTATCCTTCACCTAAAGGAGAAAAGGAGCTTCCTGGAACAACCGCGACTCCGGCCTTTTTCACTAAATCTAAGCAAAAATCAAAAGAAGGAATCGTAGAATCCGGCTGTTTAATGAAGAAATAAAAGGCACCGTCCGGTTTAACGACATCAAGTCCCATACCAATTAATCTGTTATAAACATATTCTCTTCGTTTGATATATTCGATTTTCATTATTTCCGCATCATTCATACCTACTGTTAAAGCCTCAATGGCAGCCATCTGTGAAATGGAGGTTGCGCAGGTTACATTGTATTGGTGTACCTTTAACATCTCTTTAGACACATATTTTGGAGCAAAGACGAAACCAATTCTCCACCCAGTCATGGAGTGTGATTTAGATAGACCATTAATGACAATCGTTTTTTCTCTTAGCATGGTCCCGATTGAAATATGTGGTTTATCATAAACGAGTTCACTATAAATTTCATCCGCAAGAATAAATATTTCTTTATCCTTTATCAATAGGGCAATATCCTTTAATTCTTCCTTTGTAAGACTCACTCCAGTCGGATTAGATGGATATGGTAAAACAATGCATCGAGTTTTATCCGTAATGTATTTTTCGATAATCTCAGCCGTAAAGCGAAATTGATTCTCTCTTATATCAGCGTGAACTGGGACAGCTCCACATAATCGTATAATTGGCTCGTAACCTGGGTAAACTGGTCCAGGTAGAATTACCTCAGATCCTTCTTCCAGGATGGTTCTAAATGTTATATCAATTGCTTCACTTGCTCCAGCTGTTACAATAACCTCAGTTTCAGAATCATATGTAAGACCGTATTTTTGGTGTACAAAATTGGCGGCAGCTTTTCTTAATGCTATGTCACCTGCATTGTGAGTATAGGATGTAATATTTTGATCAATAGCTCTTTTACCTGCTTCCTTCACATGCTCTGGAGTTGGGAAATCTGGTTGACCTATAGTAAATGAAATCATATCTTCCGTTCCTGCAACCATATTGAAAAATTTTCGGATCCCTGATATTTCTATCTCTTTAACCCTTTTGTTTATTAAGTTCTCCAAAGTAATTGCCCTCCTTTTTCTAGTATTATTCTAACATGTATTAATCATGAAAAAAGGTAATAGTTCATCAATCCCTTTCAAATGTTAATATTTAGTTGTCTTTTTATCAAAAAAAGAGTAAGTTGGGGAAAAGATAGTTATGATGCTGAAAGCATTCTGTGTATGGATAATAAACAATTCGTGAAATCTGGTGTTTAATATGATTCGAACAACGGTTATAAAAGGCGATAATGAAGTCCTATTCAACGTTCCAATGAAGGAACGACATCATCCTGATATTAAATGGTTTTGGGTCGACTTTAATGTCCCAACAGAAGAGGAATCGAGGCTCCTTGAAAAAGTTTTTAAATTTCACCCATTATCTGTAGAGGATTGTCTTGATGAATTCAGTCAAAGACCAAAGGTGGATTTTTTTGAGAAATATATGTTTTTTATTGTTCATGCTATTCATCAAGAAACATTAAATGCTACAGAAATAGATGTGTTTGTTAGCGACCAATATATTATCACCTTTCATCAAACACCTGTTAGAGAATTAAATAACTTATGGGAAAGAGTTCGGAAGGATGAAAAATTGAGGGAATCCCCTTTTCTTATTCTTCATGCCATTATTGATAAATTAGTCGATGATTACTATCCCCCAGTTTATCAAATAGAAGATGAGTTAAATTCTATAGAGGAAAACTCAAAGGATGAGACAATCAATGAATTGATGGAATATTTATTTGAGGTTCGAACGGAATTGTCAAGTCTAAGGAGGACTATTCTTCCAATGAGAGATTTAATCTACCGAATAATCCATTCTGAAAGGATGAGTAATTTGAGTGAACATAAAGTTTATTTTCATGATGTTCACGATCATTTGCTTAAGCTTTCTGAGTTGCTAGAATCCTATCGTGAATTTTCGGCTGACATTAGGGATAATTATTTATCCTTCAATTCAAATTCGATGAATACGATTATGATGACACTAACTGTCATTACAACAATATTTATGCCATTGACTTTTATTGCTGGCATTTATGGCATGAACTTCCATAACATGCCGGAGCTTGAATGGAAATATGGCTATTTTCTAATTTTGGGATTAATGGGTCTGATTGCAATCATTATGGTTTGGATTTTTAAAATCAAGGGTTGGTTTGGTTTAGGGAGAAGGTATTCAAAGAGGAAACATCATCATATCAAAATGAAATGAATATAATTAGACTGCGGAAAATGGTTATCTGACAGTCTTTTTTTGTTGTTAAAAATACGCTCATAAAAAAGGTGATTATTCCTATATGTGGAATTATAAAGGAGGAGGAATAGGAGGATGAAATATGCTGAAACAAGAAATAATAAATCATTATCATGAGATGAACGAATGGCTTCAGACATTGAAGAAAATCAATGAAACTCAGTGGCAAATGCCTATTGGGGAAGGAAAGTGGTCAGTGGCGGCTGTCATTACTCATTTGCTATTTTGGGATAGGTATTCCT
Organism: Bacillus massilinigeriensis; assembly: GCF_900117315.1. Taxonomy (GTDB): domain Bacteria; phylum Bacillota; class Bacilli; order Bacillales; family Cytobacillaceae; genus Bacillus_BE; species Bacillus_BE massilionigeriensis. The sequence goes on along the minus strand of NZ_LT630337.1, from coordinate 1,515,595 downwards.
TGAAGGAACGTTTTCCGTTATTTCTCGAAGGTGCCAAGTTGGAAGGTTTTCCTGATTATCAAATCATTAATGATTCTGCAAAGGAATATGCAGAGGGTAGTGGAATGAAGGATGATATTATTGAAGAGCTTCTTAAAATTCGATTGGAATTCATCAACCTAATTGAAAAATATACTGAAGCCGACTTGGATATCTCCTTTACCATTGGTAAGCATCCATTAACCATTCGCGATTATTTCAGGGATTTTGTCGAACATGATTTACATCATCTGAAACAAATTGAAGTTGTTTTGCTCTTATCAAGTAATTAAAGTAAATCACGAGTCACAATATTTTACGTTTTTAGCAAAAAAATGGTTTAAGGTAAAATATCCATTCATGATATAGTATTAATATATTATTTTTAGGAAGGGCGAAACAGGGAATGGATAATAAAAAAGGTATTCTATTAGAAAGTGGTACCAATGAGTTAGAGATCGTCGAATTTGGAATTGGCACTAATAAATTTGGCATAAATGTTATTAAAGTAAAAGAGATAATTAATCCTGTTACGATTACTCAAGTACCGCATGCACATAAAAATGTAGAAGGAATCATTGAATTAAGAGGTGAAGTATTACCGATAGTAAATGTCGCTACTGCATTAGGTTTCCCTCCTTCTGATCATCCAGAGCAAGATAAGTTCATCGTTGCTGAATTTAACAAGCAGAAGATTGTTTTCCATGTTCATAGTGTAACTCAAATACATAGAATTTCATGGGATCAAATTGAGAAGCCTTCAGAAATGTATCAAGGACCAGAAAGTCAAATCATCGGTGTCATTAAACTAAACGGAGAAATGATTCTTTTATTAGATTTCGAAAAAATTGTTGTTGAAATAAATCCTGAATCAGGTATCAATATACAGCAAGTACAAAAGCTGGGGACTCGTGAGCGGTCTAACAAAAGGCTTGTGGTCGCTGAGGACTCTCCATTATTAAGAAAACTACTACATGACACTTTAGCTGAAGCTGGTTATCATAATGTGGAGTTTTTTGAAAATGGACGTGATGCATTAAATTACTTGGAAAATATTTCGGAAACTGGAAAGGATGTTACCTCCCAGGTCCAATTGATCATCACTGATATTGAAATGCCACAAATGGATGGACATCATTTAACAAAGAGGGTAAAGGATAATCCAAATCTAGCCCCAATCCCGGTCATTATCTTCTCATCCTTAATTACGGATGATCTGAAACATAAGGGACAAATGGTTGGAGCCGAAGCTCAGGTAAGTAAACCGGATATTGCAGAGCTTGTATTGCTAATTGATCAACATGTATTATAGAATAATGGAGATTTGAAAAAGGCATATCAAAAAAGAAGCTAACAAATTGTTAAGCTTCTTTTTTTGATTATCTTAAAAATAGCTTTCTCCAAGCTTTTTAAATACGGGCTTATGATAATTTGGTTTGTTTTTAGTAGGGGTGTTAAAATTACTTTCTTTAAATCCGGTATAAGAAATCAGAAGCTTCTTGGCTTGACTTAAGGATAGTTTGGATTTTGGGTTCCGAACGTACTGATCCAGTTTGCCTAAGTGGGGTAAAGAGTCAAAATCATTTTTTGAGGGTGGAAGATGAAATGAATACTCCCCGCATACAATTAATACATCTGACTGTTGTTGGCTATACTTAGGATTAGCAGAAAAGTGTAATCCAACTTTTTTCGCCTTACCTTCTATTAAAAGCTTTTGTAATGCTTGATGTTTTAGCTTATATAAGTATTTCGGGTTTGGAGCAGTCTTTGCATGACGGTTCACGATGAAGATTGCTTGAGAGAGGTTTTCTGTTGTCGGTTTTAAACAAGAGGGCTTGGAACTGTCCTGGTTCAATTTGGAGACTCCTTTCAGTCCATTGATTTATTTTTTTGCTATTATTATACTCCTTTTTTTAAAAAGTTAAAAGGTTATGATAGAAAACGCTGTAAAATTCTTTGTCTTTAAGAAGTCTTCCTCATCAAGTTTCTCTCACCTGATGGGGAAGATTCCTTTATCATTGCGTATTTTTTAGAGAAAATACGGTTATTTCAGGCTTAGACATAAAACGAAAAGGCAATCTTGTTGTTCCTAAACCACGATTTACATAAAGAGTTAGAGGGTTATCTTGACCAATAGTATAATATCCTTCTTTGTATTTTTCGCCATAAGGAGGAGTAACAAGGGCTCCAAAAAATGGGATTTTGATTTGACCTCCATGACTATGACCGCTTATTTGAAGGTTGACTCCAAAAGGATGTGCTTGGTCTGCAAGGTCAGGTGCGTGGGACAACAGGATTGTATAGGTATTTTCTGGAACATTTTGTAAGGCTGTTTTGATATCTGGTTTTCCTAGCATAGCATCATCAATTCCCACAATATAAATGCTACTTTTATTTAAAGTTTGAATTTTTTGTGCATCATTTAGGAGAATAGTGAACTCTGATTTATTCATAATCTCTTTATAAATATTTGATCCATAGCCACCATGATCATGATTCCCATATACAGCAAATTTTCCAAAGGGTGCTTCCAACTGTTTTAATAAGGGAATAATACTTGCTGGATTTCCATATTGATTTGGAGCATCCATTAAGTCACCGGTAAACAAAATGAGGTCGGGTTTTAATGAGTTTATACGATTGACTACTTTTTGTAATTGAGTAAGGTCATATTGAAATCCTAAATGGGTATCGCTAAATTGAACGATTTTAAATCCTTCGAATTCTTTAGGGATTTTGGTATGCTTTATGTTAACTTTATTGATTTCTAGTAAATTGGGTTCGATCTTATTGGCATAGTAATATCCACCTACGCTAATTCCCACTATCGAGAGAAAGGAGGCAAGCATCTTTTTCATAAAAGATCTTCTATTCATTTTCTTCTTCGGCATATAATCTACCAACCTATCTTACATTTGTACCTACTAATACTAACAAACAAAGAATTGGAATTGAAGGATTTTCGACAATCTTTTTTGACTATCTAAAGAACAAGGGGATTGTAACAAAGTAAAACTCTATATGTATGACCAATAAAGGGTATTTATATAAATAAAAATGAGTCAAATTCTCTAAAAGAAATTTGACTCAAAACAAATGATTTTAATGGTAGCTAACTGCTCTACTTTTTAAGGCCTTCCAGGAGGATATAAATCTACTTTTTGATACACGAACTTGTTTTCTTCCTGAGAGTGGATCATTAAGGTACACAGATGTTGGATCATAGCCTACTAAAACAACCGCATGCAAATCAAGTGGGGTTTTAATATACTGATTTCCATGAATCCACCCTTCCCAACGATCAGGTAAGCGATAATCCCCAGTTGTCCAAACAACCGCAGGATAGCCCTTTGAAACATGGTCTAGTACCTCATCAAAGCTCCTATTTGTGAGGTTCACTGCTCTTTTTGGCAGGAATTCATTTACAAGATTGACAATAGGTTGATCGAAAACAGCATATCCTGCTTGTCGTCCTGTCATATCTCCAACAAAACCTTCAGCTGGATTTCCCCATCTTAATATATCGCCATTTTTTGCTCGAACTAATTGATCAGGATCTTTTTTTACTCTACGATATAGCTCCATTTTGTCTGTCTTTACACCGGCATATTTCAGAACCATGCTTAAGGACGTTACCTCACAGCCGTATTTTAGTTCTGGATTTTGCTTAACTAATGGAACATTTAATAAAACATGACTTTTTCTAGCTGATGCTACTATAGATTTTGACTTATCTGAATTTGTATTCTGTTTGTCTTCCAACATAGCATCATTCTTGCTTTTGATTGTTTGTGGTTGGGTTTTACCCGAAATATTGACTTGATTCTCTAATTGACTCTTATTAGAATTGGCCTGTTTTTGTTTGAAATCATCATGATAATCGCAACCAAGTAAAGGAAAAAGGGCGAAAAGAATAGAAAGTCTCTTCATTTATGAACCCTCTTTCTCATTTACTCCTTTTTATTATCACAAAAGATGTGATCCTATATGTGAGTAACATATTGCCACTGTTTGGTGTGAATTTTCAGAAATATAATGATATAATTCATTATAATTTCACTGTGGAGTGTTAACATGCTATTCTGAATAATAGCAACGAGAGAGGAGGATTTCATTTTTGGATGCTTTAGATATACTTACGAATTTGGAACATGTGGTGCCTTTTTTTCAACCAATTTTTAGCGCTGATGAGCACAGAATTATCGGTTATGAAATTTTAGGTAGAATTCGGACTGAATCTGGATATGAAAGCCTTGGTCCTTTTTTTCTTGATGAAAATATTCCTGATGAGTATCGTCTGGAAGTAGATAACATCGTATTAACAAAAGCATTAGAAAGAGCGATTATACTTGATGATGATGTCTTGTTATTTATAAATAGAGATGCTGAATTATTAATGATTGATGATGGGGAACATTTATTAGATATTCTTCGCGATTATGAGCATAAGGGTATTTCACTTGAAAGAATCGTTTTAGAGATTACAGAACGCAACTTTACCGGGGACTATGAGCATTTATGCCACCTTCTTAATTATTACAGAACCTACGGGATAAAAATTGCCATAGATAAATTAGGGGAGGATAGCAGCCAGTTAGATCAAATTGGTCAAATTTCTCCTAACATTTTAAAAATCAACCTTATGGAATTGCGCTCCATGAATTCAACATCTACTTTTCAGGATATACTCTATTCTTTATCGATTTTGGCCCGTAAAATTGGGGCGACATTACTATTTGAAAACATTGAATCCGTCTATCAACTTCAATTTGCATGGAAGCATGGTGGTCGTTATTATCAAGGATATTATTTGCATAAACCAGATGGCACCTTTGTTAATCGAGATATATTGAAAAGTAAACTAAAGGTTGAATTTCATCAATTTATTATGTATGAAAAGAAAAAAATAGAAGCTCTCTTCTCAATTACAGATCGTTTTCAAAAGAGAATCCATTCACTCCTTTTGAAAAACAAAAATTTCGAGGATTATGAAGTTTTATTAAAGAATCTGGCAAAAGAAATGAATAATATTGCCTTTAGAATATATATATGTGATGAAGATGGGTTTCAACGATCCCCAAATATCCTAAAAAGGGATGAGGAATGGGTGATCCAGAATGAGTACATGCAAAAAAACTGGAGCTGGCGCCCATACTTCCTGGAGAACATTTTTAAAATGAAGAGTGAAAAGAAGGGGATTTTGTCTGATCTTTATATTGATATTGAAACAGGTGATACGATTCGTACCTTTTCCTATCCACTAAGTCCAAAGGAATATTTGTTTATTGATATCACCTATGAGTTTCTTTATGAAAATGAGGAATTGCTTTATTAAACAAATTTGAATACACCATCTAAGAATAAATGTATTCCTTTTTAGGAATTCTATTAATAGCTAATTCCTAAAGGAGAAAGAAAATCATGAGTATGTACACAATGATTTTATTATTAGTTAGTTTAGGAATATTGTTATTTTCTCTAATCTATACGATGCTAATTATGAAGGAGCAGAAGGCAATCAAAGGGAATCTTGATTCACAAGTCTCTCAGCAAGTACAGGATCATGCTTATATTCGAAATCCTATCTTCTTGGCATATGCAATTTTTTTTGCCTTACTGATTTTAACTATTGTCTTTGTTATGCTAACTGTCAATTACTAAGGTCTCATGTTTCTATTGAGGCCTTTTTTTTTCGCTTTTCTTTTATAAAAATCTTGTCATATCTAGTAGGTTTTAGAGAGGTAAAGTCAATTTATGCCTATATTTTTCGAACGATTACGTCCAAATGTTGGAATATATGTTGGTAAAATATTTAGTAGGAGAGGTAAATTGATGAAAAAGGGAGAAAAAATGTGAGGCTATTATTAAAACTTATCATTGTTGCCAGTGTTATGTTTATTTTTCCAGGGGCAGATAAAGCAGAGGGGGACATCGATTCGAGAGAAAAGGTTATGAAGCTTCTAGAAGACGCATATCTTGCGCAGGTTTCCTTAAATGAAAAACCAAGAAGTATGAAAGAAATAAAGCAAATCTTATCTCCATATTTTACTGAAGGTTATATGAAGCTTTTTCTTAAGGAAAATTTGGTATCAGAGAAAGGGAAATATTTGACCTATGGTTCAGATTTTGCACCATATTATGTTCCATTTTTTGCATTCACAAATAGAACGAAGGTGGTCATTGAAGAAAAAAGGAGCTATGTCTTTGAATATTTTCCAGATAGTGATGTTGGACCAGTGACTTATCCAAGTCATTATGAAGGATTATTATTTAAGAAGATTTCAGGAAAATGGAAAATTTCCAATTATTTGTACGACACCATACCAAAACGTGTGATAGAGAAAGCAAAACGATCCGTAAATTAAATATACGAATGAAGGAGCTCCCATTTAATCAGAGCTCCTTTCATTTATTCAATGATTATTCAATATTCAGGGCTTCCTTTATTTTTTCTTGGTCAAATCCAATAATGATGACATCATCATTAATGACAAAGGTAGGAGTGGAGAAGGAATGATATTTATGAATTAATTCATTTCGAGCTTCCTTATCCTTTTTTATATCTTTAACTATATAGGGAATTCCGGAGTCTTCAAAATATCTTTTTGCATACTCACAGGGTGGACAATCTGGTTGGCTATATAGAACTAATTTTGACATTTTCTACCTCCCTTATTGATCCTATTTGAACTTAGAGTATTTGGTGAATCGATTCAAAGCTTTTGCATCTGCTTTAGTAAGTAATCGATAAGCCCCATCGTACATACCTTAATATCTAATGCAATAATTTCAAATGCTTGATGATCCTCTGCAACTCCTTTATCATATAACTGTTCTTTTATTAATGCTAGTATTCTTTCCGTTGTTAGACTCATCTTTTCCTCAAGGCTTTTTCCTTCTTGAATCGCTTTTTGTCCAACGTCAAGGAAAACCTGAAGCCATGTTTCAACCTGTTTGTATACCTCATTAGGATTTGAAGATAAACCGAAATGACCGAAGAAAATGTATTGAAGATTTTTACTCTTAAATAGCTGAATGGATTGCAGCATCTTTACAGGGTTAAATTGGTTAGGTGAGGTACTCGGTAAATATAACTCGATTCCATCCTGTTCGAGCTCAGGATAGGATACTCCCACAGTGTCTCCAGTGAACATTCCATTTAGGCGGGAGTGATGAATACTGAAATGATGATTGGCATGCCCCGGAGTATCAAAAAAGGTTAATGTACAATCATCACCAATAATTAACACATCTTGATCATCTTTTATTTCTAACCGATTTTCTGGGATAGGCAAAATAGGTTGGAATAATCGATCAAAATCATTACCATATACGGCTTTTGCTCCTTCGATTAAGCGGGATGGGTCAATTAAATGTCTGTAACCTTTTGGGTGAACAATTACTGTAGCATTTGGACAATGCTCTAGAAAAAGTCCTGCACCCCCTGCATGGTCAAGATGAATATGGGTGACGATTATATACTTAATTTCTTCAGGTTTTAATCCAAGGGATTCTAAGCCCCTTAAAATGTAAGGTACACTCGGGCTAGCGGAGGTTTCGATGATGGTTAATTCTTTTTCGGTTAGTACATATGTACCTGTTCGATTTTCTTGACCTAGATCAAAATCATCAATTAAATAAAGATTTTCAGCTAAATGTGCAGGCTTTTTCAAAAAAATCTCCCCTTTTTTCAGCTTTTACTTGTACAAATACATGTGATTATTTTATTCTGTTAATATTGGCATGTAAAGTAAAATGGTAAAAAATTCTGAATTTAATCTATATGGATAGAAACATGTCAAAAGAGAAACCTATTTATATACAGAGTTAGGTTTTGTTTTTGAAAGGAGAGGAACTATGTCACAGCTTCAAGGAATTATTTCTCGTTTAAAAAATTTACAAGAACAGTCTGTTGGCGGAGAAGCCACAGGGCGTTTTTTTGAGGTCAATGGTGAAAGAAAATGTCAGGTGACGTATCACCCAAAGACGGAGACATTTGAATTAGAGGTATACCACGATAAGGAAAAGCCAAAAAGATATCAATTTGATAATATTGATATGATTACGATTGAAATTTTTGATTTAATTCAATAATGAAAAAGGAAGGAGCCCTAGTGGTTCCTTTTATTTTTGAAAATAATCTGTGCATACTATTAATGAGGTGAAAATAATGATGCCGACAGTGAAATGTCCAAAATGTTTTTTCGAGTCAGATATGGATCATGTGTTAACAGCTCAGTCGAATCAAAACGTGATTTTTCATTGCCCAAAATGTCAATATGAATTAAGAAATATTCAAACAAGTAAAGGATAGGGTATAAGAGGAGCAACAGGCATGAATCTGTGATAAAATAGAATAGATCGTAAACCAATTAGAGGAGTTTTCGGCCTATGTATAGTCTTCACAGTGGGGAATTTTTGAAAAAAAATATTAGAGGTTTTATGATATCTTCTGAACGTGTAGCCCATGTTCAAATAGGTAATAACCTAGAGCATGCCTTATTAGTACTTACTAAAAGTGGGTATAGTGCGATTCCTGTATTAGATCCTTTTTATAAATTACATGGATTAATAAGTACTCCAATTATTATGGATTCGATTTTGGGTATTGAGCGTATAGAATTTGAAAAATTAGATTGTAGACGTGTAGAAGAGGTAATGAATCGGAAAATACCAAGACTTAACATTTCGGCAACTGTAGAGGAAAGTCTTAACTACCTCGTTGATCATCCTTTTCTATGCATAGAAACAGATGATGGCATCTTTGAAGGTATACTTACAAGAAGAACGATTTTAGATCAATTAAATCAATATGTACACTATTCAAATGAACGAGGAAAATAGGCTCAAGTTTATAGGGCCTATTTTTTTCTTTTTTTACCATTAACATTAAAATTCAATCTTCATTTGAGATATAATGAACACAAAAAGATAATGAGGGAATCCTTTTGACAACACTTTCTGAATTTCAATTATTATCCATATTGGCATCAGAGATGAATATGAGAAAGGCTGCAGAACGATTATTCGTTTCACAGCCTGCTTTGTCTCAACGCTTACAAACGATTGAGAAGGAATGGGGTACAAAACTATTTGTTCGTTCCCAAAAAGGACTATCATTAACTCCTGCAGGTGAAATTGTCATTGAATTTGTCAATGATGTTCTACAAAAAGAGGAAAGAGTTAGGGAGTCCATTTCAGCATTAAACTCTGAGGTTCATGGTACCTTAAAGATTGCTGTTGCCTCGATTGTTGGTCAAAATTGGCTGCCACAGGTTTTAAAAAAGTATGTCAATCGCTATCCACAAGCGAAAATATCCTTGATTACCGGTTGGAGTAGTGAAATCTTGAGACACCTGTATGATGACCAAGTCCATATTGGAATCATTAGAGGTACACCAGATTGGAAGGGTGTAAAAATTCATCTTTTTAAAGATAGTCTCTATTTGGTAGACAAAGAAATTACAAAACCTGAACAAATACTAGATACCGATCGACCCTTTATTCAGTTTAAGAGTGATTCTAATTACTACCAGGAAATCCAGGAATGGTGGCATCGGCATTTTCAAAATTCACCGAAGCGAACCATTATAGTTGATCAAATCGAAACCTGCAAGCAGATGGCCTTTAATGGAATTGGTTATGCTATTTTACCAGCCATCACGCTAATGTCTGGGGAGCAAAACATATATAAGATTCCTCTGCTAGATGAATTTAAGCAACCGTTAAGTCGCGATACATGGCTTCTAGGATATGAATCAGCCTTTCAACTAAAACAAGTCCAAGCTTTTGTTGAGCTGATAAAAGAGCATATCAAGGAAGAAGGAAAATAGTTTTTTCTTGTTTTCGACACTTTTGTTTGTTAAAGTAATTCTAACAATATACATAATAGGAGGCTCGTCTATGAAAATGATGGATGCAAATGAAATTATTTCTTTTATTCAGAATAGTACAAAAACAACACCTGTAAAGGTATATATTAAAGGTCAACTAGAAGGTATTAACTTTGGTAGTACTTCAAAGGCTTTTGTTACAGGAACCACAGGGATTGTCTTTGGGGACTGGGCTGAAATAAAAGTTGCCTTGGAGGAAAATAAAGATAAAATTGAAGACTATGTGGTGGAAAATGATCGCCGCAATTCTGCGATTCCACTTTTAGATATGAAAAATATTAAAGCTCGTATTGAACCTGGTGCTATCATTCGTGACCATGTTGAGATCGGTGATAATGCTGTTATTATGATGGGGGCTTCCATTAATATAGGGGCAGTAATTGGCGAAGGAACAATGATTGATATGAATGTTGTTCTTGGAGGCCGTGCAACAGTAGGGAAAAACTGTCATATTGGTGCCGGTACGGTCCTTGCAGGTGTAGTTGAACCGCCATCAGCAAAGCCAGTAATCGTTGAAGACGATGTGGTTATTGGTGCCAATGCTGTCGTTCTAGAAGGCGTAACCGTTGGGAAGGGAGCAGTTGTAGCAGCTGGAGCAGTTGTTATAGAGGATGTTCCTCCATATACTGTGGTTGCAGGAACACCAGCTCGAGTAATTAAACAAATTGATGAGAAGACAAAATCCAAAACAGAAATTAAACAAGAATTGCGTCAACTATAGTAGTAAAAGATGAGCGTGGAAAACCTTTCCGCGCTTTTTCAAATAGGAAAGGGAGAGCATATGAATCCATTTGTAAAAATTCGACGTGAGCTACATTTAATTCCCGAGCTAGGGTTTCAAGAATATAAAACACAGGCCTATTTGCTTTCTTACTTAAAGGAATTGTCTCAGGATCGTCTAGAGATAAAGACATGGAAAACAGGAATCTTTGTTAAAATTAGAGGCTTAAATCCTACAAAAACAATTGGTTATAGAACAGATATTGATGGTTTACCAATCCCTGAGGAAACAGAATTACCTTTTCGTTCTACCCATTTGGAGCAAATGCATGCTTGTGGTCATGACTTTCACATGAGTATCGCTTTAGGAGTACTTACCCATTTTGTGAACCATCCGATTAATGATAATCTCCTTTTTATTTTTCAACCCGCTGAAGAAGGTCCTGGTGGAGCCGAACCGATGCTAAAAACAGAGATTATGAACGAATGGAAGCCTGATATGATATTTGCTCTGCATATAGCCCCAGAGTATCCTGTAGGAACCATTGCCATTAAAGAGGGATTACTGTTTGCGAATACATCAGAGCTCTATATAGACCTTAAAGGATTAGGAGGTCATGCAGCATACCCACATCTATCAAATGATATGATTGTTGCTGCCTGTTCCCTTGTTTCACAGCTTCAAACAATCATTGCAAGAAATATCGATCCTCTTGACAGTGCTGTTGTCACCATTGGAAAAATAACTGGAGGTACAGTACAAAATATCATTGCGGAAAAGGCAAGACTGGAGGGAACCATTCGGACACTATCGGTTGATTCCATGAAAAAGGTTAAACAAAGGATTGAGGCTTTGGTAAGAGGGATAGAGATTGCATATGATTGTAAGGCGGAAATTGATTATGGCTGTAAATATCATCAGGTTTATAATGAGAAAAACCTCACAAGTGATTTTATGAGATTCTTAAAGGAAGAGACGAATATTAACCTAATCCAATGTAGAGAAGCAATGACAGGCGAGGATTTCGGATATATGCTTGCTGAAATACCTGGTTTTATGTTTTGGCTTGGTGTTGATTCTGAATATGGACTACACCACGCAAAATTAAATCCTAAAGAGGATGCAATTGATGTGGCCATCAAAACGATAACAAAGTATATTCAGTTTAAAGGGAATGAATAATCATGAAATTGAGAGAACCAATGCCGGAATTAACCGGATCTACCTTATGGATCAATGGGGAGGTTACAAAAGATCAACTTGTTGGTGAAAAACCGACACTACTCCATTTCTGGTCCGTTAGCTGTCATTTATGTAAAGCATACATGTCTAATATAAATAATTTAAGAGACCAATATAAGGGTAAATTAAATGTTGTGGCTGTTCATATGCCACGTTCAGAAGATGATTTAGATGAGGGTCTTATTAAGCTTACAGCTGAAAAAGAGGGAATTACACAACCTATATTAGTTGATGGTGAACATAAATTGAGTGATACAATGGATAATCGATGCGTCCCTGCTTATTATGTTTTCGATAAGGATGGTGTGTTACGTCACTTTCAGGTTGGCAGTGGTGGAATAAAAATGCTTGAAAGGCGTGTTATCCGATTAATAAATGAAGCTGAGAACGTTGAATAAAAACTAGTATAGTTTATCTTTAAAGGTGTCTGGTATCTTAAAAATGCCATTCACCTTTATTTTGTTGAATGATATTATTTCTTTTCTTTTTAACTTATTATGCTAAAATGAGTACATATTTGATTAAGTACTATCCGGAGGAATCATCGTGAAAAAAGAATTTGCTGTCATTGGATTAGGTCGATTTGGGGGGAGTATATGCCGTACACTTTCAGAGCAGGGTATGGAGGTTATGGCTATAGATACAAACGAGGATCGGGTAAATGAGTATTCCATGATTGCTTCACATGCTGTTGTAGGAGATGCAACAGATGAATCAGTAATCAAAAGCCTTGGAATTCGCAATTTTGATCATGTCATTGTTGCAATTGGTGATAATATTCAAGCAAGTATTTTAACGACTATTATCTTAAAGGAATTAGGAGTTAAAAATATAACTGTTAAGGCACAAAATGATTATCATGAAAAAGTATTAAGAAAAATTGGGGCAGATCATGTTGTTCACCCCGAAAGGGACATGGGACGAAGGATCGCTAATAATATTATCTCAAATAATGTCTTAGACTATTTGGAGCTTTCTGACGAACACAGTATTGTTGAGATTGTTGCAAGGGGAAAGCTTGCAGGACACACAATTATTGATTTGGATATTCGTGCCAAGTATGGAATCAATATCGTTGCGATTAAAAGAAACAACGACATAATCGTCTCTCCACAAGCAAATGAAACGATTGAAGAAGATGACATTCTAATTGTAATTGGAGCAGACAATGACATTAATCGATTTGAAAAGAAGGTCATGGCCTAAACAGACTAAAAATTGATACACAAAAAGCACCAAACTTAGCGGTTTGGTGCTTTTGTTCAAACTTCCATAATAATAGGTAAAATCATAGGTCGACGCTTTGTTTTTTCATATAGGAAAGGTGCCAAGGTTTCTGTTATTTCATTTTTTATTTCAGACCACTGGGTAGTCTTTCGTTCCATAACCTTGCTAAGATGCTTAGTTATTAAACTTTGAGCGTCATTAATTAAATCTCCAGATTCTCTCATATAAACAAAACCTCTGGAAATTAAATCAGGTCCAGCAGCAATCTTAAAGTCATTCATATTGATGCTCACTACCACAACCACTAGCCCTTCTTCAGAAAGAATGCGGCGGTCCCTCAGTACTATATTTCCAATATCACCGACACCATTACCATCGATATAAACGGAGCCTGAAGGAATTTTTCCAGCTACTTGTGCACTATCTTCTGATAACGCTAAAACTTCACCGTTATCCATAATAAAACAATTTTCCTCATTGACTCCACAATCAATAGCAAGCTTAGAATGCATTAGCTGCATTCGATATTCTCCATGTATAGGCATGAAAAATTTAGGCTTGATTAATCGAAGCATCAATTTTTGTTCTTCCTGACCACCATGACCAGATGTATGAATATTATTTAATTTTCCATGGATTACATCTGCTCCAGCTTTAAAAAGCATATTAATCGTTCTAGAAACACTAATTGTATTTCCTGGAATAGGAGAAGAAGAAAATACAACTGTATCACCAGGATTAATCTGTATTTGTCTATGCGTTCCATTGGCGATTCTCGATAATGCAGCCATTGGCTCTCCTTGGCTTCCAGTACAGAGGATAGTGACTTGATTTGCAGGTAATCGATTGATCTGCTGAGCATCAATAAAAGTATCCTTAGGTGCACGAATATAGCCTAGTTCAAGACCGATTTCGATTGCAGCTTCCATACTGCGTCCAAATACGGCAACTTTTCTTCCATTCATCACAGCAGCTTCTGTAACTTGTTGAAGCCGGTGGATATTGGATGCAAAGGTTGCAAATATGACACGGCCATCCACCTTACGAAAAATATCATGAATACTTTCGCCAACACGACGTTCTGACATAGTAAAATCAGGAACCTCACTATTTGTACTATCCGATAATAAGCATAGGACTCCTTCTTTACCTATTTCAGCCATTTTGGTTAAATTAGCTGGTTCACCGACAGGGGTGAAATCAAATTTAAAATCACCGGTATGAACGATTTGTCCTGGAGGAGTTTTGACAACAATTCCATAAGAATCAGGAATGCTATGGGTTGTTCTAAAAAAAGTGACAGAGGTTTTGCGGAATTTGATGATGTCATCTTCTTTAATTTCGTAAAGCTTAGCTTGTCTTAATAAACCGTGTTCTTCTAATTTGTTACGTATTAAACCTAATGCGAGCTTCCCGCCGTATATTGGTACATTGATTTGACGAAGAAGATAAGGAATTCCTCCAATATGGTCTTCATGACCATGAGTAACAAATAATCCCTTTATTTTATCCTCATTTTTGACAAGGTAGGAATAATCAGGTATGACATAATCTATGCCGAGCAGTTCATCTTCAGGGAATTTTATTCCGGCATCTATCAAGATGATTTCATCTTGAAACTGCACGCCATAAGTATTTTTACCGATTTCCCCTAGTCCTCCTAGAGCAAATACAGCAGTTTGATCATTTTTTACAAATTTCATACGTTATCCAATCTCCAATACTTTGAATTCTTCCTTTTGTTTTTCATATTCTAAGAATGCTCCTTTAACTTCGGTAACAAACTCAATATTAAATGGTTTGTTTGCCAATTTTGTTCGAACGTCACGTTCAGATTCTGCTTCAATAAATAACGTTTTCGTATTTTCACGTACAGGTATTTCTGTTTTAGTCTCTTGATAAAAAACTTTAAAAATCATGATTTATTCGCTCCTTATTCCGTATAACTTTTTCTATTATATATAAAAATAACACTTATTTCATTTTTTTTCATTTATTATTGAAAATTCTCCTCAATTAGAAGTAAGTGGTAAGAAGTATATATGTATTGAGATGTTAGAAGGAAGAAGCCCTTCGAAAAATGAAGGGCTTTAATATTATGCAATTGATTTTTTTCTAAGCAAATCTCTCCACTGTTTTAGAAGCTTTTTTTTAAGGTTCTTTAACATAGTGGAACATCTCCTTACTCTAATTTTATACGATACTTGTCCAAAGTAAAAGCCTGATTTTTAATAAGCCTTTTTCTTTTATTTTACTACTATTATATGATAAAATAGATATTTTTCTCATGGTTAAAGATGGAATAATCATTTTATTTTTAATGAGTACACAAAAAAACTAACAATCTGTCCTATAAAGAAGAAATTAGATTGTTAGCTTTTTGAATTTTTCTTCTGTTTTGCCCGATATTGAGCATTCTAGGTATGACGTTTATGGATTATCTTTCAACAGGTATTGCATTTTCCACTGGTTTAAATGGATCATCTTTATTAATGTGGTCATAGAACATAATTCCGTTTAAATGATCAATTTCATGCTGGAAACAGATGGCTGCTATACCCTTTAATCGTAATTTGACCTCTTTTCCTTCCAAATCTACCCCTTTGATGGTTACTCTCGCGTGTCTCGGAACATAACCGGGAATCGCTTCATCGACTGATAAACATCCTTCTCCAGAGGTTAAATAAGCACGTTCTACTGAGTGACTTACAATTTTAGGATTGAATAGTGCGTAACTGATTAAGTTGTCTTTTTCATCCTGTAAATGAACGGCAATCATTCTCTTTGAAACATTAATTTGTGGTGCTGCTAATCCAATTCCAGGACGCAAGCCGTATTCCTCTGCTATCTTGGGATCTTGACTATTTTTTACAAATTCAAGGAGACTATTTAAAATATCTCTATCCTCAGAAGAAGCAGGGAGAGGTACCTCTTTAGCTATTTGACGAAGGGTTGGGTGTCCATCCCGTACGATATCTTCCATTGTTAACATGTTTGTTAATCCCTCCAGTGAGTACTAAGATTAAAACTTACAATATGCCAATATTTCAATTAATTGACATTAAGTTTACAGGCAATCTTTCCCTAATAACGATTATTACTTCAGGTATTAAAATAAGTCTAACAGAACCAAAGGATTTTGTTAATATTTCATCATATTTCAAGTGAATTAAACATACTATTCTAAAAAGGACAAGCTTTGAACACGATTCAATTTCTACTTCCATTTTATATTGTCAAATATGTCGATAATCGCTATAGTAAATATCGTATTAGTAAGGGGGAGAAGGCGTGTCAATGTTGAGAAATAAACATCTAATTCTGATGTTTGTGAGTAGTGTATTCTTATTAACAGGGTGCTTTGGTCAATCACCTGAAGAAAAAATTTATGAGGTTTTAGAATTAGTTGCAACAGCTGAAAAAACCTTTGAAGAACAGCAGGATCCTCTAGTTCAATTGGAAAAAGATGAAAAGGTTCTATATGATAAAATTATTTCAATTGGAAAGAAAGACCAGGAACAGATAAATCAACTATCCGATACTGCGTTAGATAATATAGAAAAAAGAAAAAATCTCATGCAAAAAGAACAAGAGAGTATGGACAGCTCTGAAAAAGAATTTAAGAAGGCTGAGAAATTAATTGATGATATTAAGAATGATCAAGCGAAAAAAGAAGTAGAAAAGCTTCAAGATATTATGCAAGACCGGTATAAAACCCATGATTCATTATATGAGAACTACAATCGGGGCTTGGAATATGATCAACAGCTTTATCTTTTATTAAAAAATAAAGCAACGAATATCAATCAACTTGAGGATCAAATCGTTAAGATTAATAAAACCTATGGAAAAGTAATTAAAAATAAAGAAGATTTCAATCGATTAACAAAAAAATATAATGAAACTAAGCTATTATTTTATAAACAAGCAGAATTAAATATTAAAACGAATTAGAAAAGAATCGGCTATAAATAGTAGCCGATTTTTTTATTTCTCTAAGAATTATTTAAAGAAAGAATATTTGAAATGGGGAAAGGTTAATTGACTCGTAATCTAAGGAAAGACCAAAGAATAATTATGTTTTTGGTATAATTATTATTTAATTATCTTTATTATAACAGCTAGGATTATTGTGTTATTTTTATATAACAGTTTAATATAAAATGTGAAACAGATAACATAAAATCAATATTACATCTTCATAGTGAAAAACGTAAGAAACTTAAAACAATATATTTGACGGGATAAAAATCGTATTGTAAACTGATGATGTAAACAATTGGTGTGTTACATTAGTATTTTTTAAAATAGTGATACAGATTACTTTCCTGTGATATATTCTATGGACCTACGATTAATGACGAAAAGTATGAATCCAATAATCTACTCGAAATGCATTACATATAGAAGAACAACGGGAAATAATTATTTTATGTAGTTACTAACTACTTGATAGTTTGGGTATCCTATTTTTGTATTTACTTATTAATTATTATTTTTTATTAAGAAAGGATAGGTGTTTACATGGCTTCTGAAACAAAGAAGGCATTTTTAAATGCTGAAGATCAGTTTGGAATAATAGAAGATCAATTTAAAACCCTACAGATCTTAGATGAAGAAGGAAATGTAGTTAATGAAGCTGCAATGCCTGATTTAAGTGATGAACAACTTCAAGAATTAATGCGCCGAATGGTATACACAAGAATATTAGATCAACGTTCAATATCATTAAATAGACAAGGAAGATTGGGTTTCTATGCTCCTACTGCTGGTCAAGAGGCGTCTCAACTAGCTTCTCAATTCGCACTAGAAAAGGAGGATTTCATTCTTCCGGGTTATCGTGATGTACCACAAATGGTATGGCACGGACTACCGCTTTCTCAAGCATTCTTATGGTCTCGTGGACATTTCCAAGGTGGAAAGATTCCTGAAGGCGTCAATGTTATTGCTCCACAAATTATTATTGGTGCACAATATGTCCAAACAGCTGGAGTTGCATTAGGAATGAAAAAGCGCGGTGCCAACTCAGTTGCAATTACTTATACAGGTGATGGCGGTACTTCACAAGGTGATTTCTATGAAGGAATAAACTTTGCAGGTGCTTATAAGGCTCCAGCGATTTTTATTGTTCAAAATAACCAGTTTGCGATTTCGACTCCTCGTGAGAAGCAAACTGCAGCAAAGACACTAGCACAGAAGGCAGTTGCAGCAGGTATTCCAGGAATCCAGGTGGATGGTATGGACCCATTGGCTGTCTATACTGCTGTGAAGGAAGCTCGTGAACGTGCGATTAATGGGGAAGGTCCAACACTCATAGAAACAATAACATACCGTTATGGCCCACATACAATGGCTGGTGATGACCCTACAAGATATCGTACCTCTGATCTTGATAATGAGTGGGAGAAAAAGGATCCGCTTGTTCGTTTCCGTCATTTCCTTCAGAAGAAGGGACTTTGGAACGAAGAAATGGAAAGTGAAACAATAGAAAAGGCAAAAGAAGATATTAAGGTGGCTATAAAGGAAGCGGATAATGCTCCTAAACAAAAAGTTACTGATTTAATGTCAATTATGTATGAGGAAATGCCTCATAACTTAAAGGAACAATATGAAATTTATAAAGAGAAGGAGTCGAAGTAGGCCATGGCGCAAATGACAATGATTCAAGCAATCACGGACGCTTTACGTACAGAACTACGAAATGATCCGAATGTGTTAGTTTTTGGAGAAGACGTAGGAGTGAACGGCGGGGTTTTCCGTGCAACGGAAGGTCTTCAAAAGGAATTCGGTGAAGATCGTGTTTTTGACACACCACTTGCTGAATCTGGTATTGGTGGTTTAGCTGTCGGTCTCTCTTTACAGGGCTTCCGTTCTGTTCCAGAAATTCAGTTTTTCGGTTTTGTATATGAAGTAATGGATTCTATTTCTGGTCAATTAGCACGTATGCGCTACCGTTCTGGAGGTCGTTACAGCGCACCTGTAACAATTCGTTCTCCTTTTGGAGGAGGAGTTCATACTCCTGAAATGCATGCGGACAGTTTAGAAGGATTAATGGCTCAACAACCAGGATTGAAGGTTGTTATTCCATCAACACCTTACGATGCAAAAGGACTATTAATCTCTGCTATTCGTGATAATGATCCTGTTATTTTTCTAGAACATATGAAACTATATCGTTCTTTCCGTCAAGAGGTACCTGAAGAAGAATACACCATTCCATTAGGTAAAGCTGAGATTAAACGTGAAGGAACGGATTTAACAATTGTCACTTACGGGGCCATGGTACATGAATCTTTAAAAGCGGCTGAAGAGCTTGAAAAAGAAGGTCATTCAGTTGAGGTGATCGATTTAAGAACAGTTAGCCCAATAGATATTGATACAATTATTTCTTCGGTAGAAAAAACAGGCCGAGCTATGGTTGTTCAAGAAGCACAAAAGCAAGCAGGAGTAGCGGCAAATGTGGTTGCTGAAATAAACGATCGTGCAATTTTGAGTCTGGAAGCTCCAGTATTACGTGTAGCTGGTCCGGATACTGTCTTTCCTTTCCCACAAGCTGAAGGGGTATGGCTTCCTAACTTCAAAGATATTATCGAAACTGCGAAAAAGATACTTGAATTTTAATATGAAAATATTAGAGGGGCGTTTTAACCCCCTTTTATACTTAAATTGACTCTAATACAGATTGCATAAATAGGAGGGTGAATTCCATTGGCATTTCAATTTAAATTGCCTGATATCGGTGAAGGTATCCATGAAGGTGAAATTGTTAAATGGTTTGTAAAATCGGGTGATAAGGTTCAAGAAGACGATATTTTATGTGAGGTTCAAAATGATAAGGCAGTAGTAGAAATACCCTCACCTGTGGAAGGTACAGTACTAGAAGTACTAGTTGATGAGGGTACAGTTGCCACTGTTGGTCAGGTTCTTATCACATTTGACGCACCGGGTTATGAAGATTTAAAATTTAAAGGTGAAGAAGATGATGAGACATCGAAGGAGCAACCAAAAGAACAAACTCCAGTAGAAAACACTGCTCAAGAGGAAGCAACTGCACCGGTGGCAAATGGTCAAAATCCTGAGCCGGTTGATCCTGATCGACGTGTGATTGCTATGCCTTCAGTTAGGAAATATGCGCGTGAAAAAGGTGTTGAAATACGAAATGTTGCTGGAACAGGGAAAAATGGACGAGTATTAAAAACTGATATTGATGCATTCCTAACAGGTGGTTCACAAGTAGCGACAGAAGCACCTGCCAAAGCTGAGGAAACTGCTGAGATAGCTGAAACAAATGCTGCGGCTCAACCAATTCCAGCTGGAGAATATCCAGAAACTCGTGAAAAAATGAGTGGTATCCGTAAGGCTATTGCCAAAGCAATGGTAAATTCAAAACATACAGCTCCACATGTAACCTTGATGGATGAGGTTGATGTAACTAAGTTGGTTGCTCATCGGAAGAAATTTAAAGAGGTAGCTGCTAATAAGGGCATTAAGCTTACATTCTTACCATATGTGGTAAAAGCTTTAACCAGTGCATTACGTGAATTCCCTGCTTTGAATACATCCATTGATGATGCGTCTAGTGAGATTATTCATAAGCATTATTTCAATATTGGGATTGCCGCTGACACTGAAAAAGGTCTTTTAGTCCCTGTTGTGAAGGATGCAGATCGTAAATCTGTGTTTAATATTTCAAATGAAATAAATGAGTTAGCAACCAAAGCGCGTGAAGGTAAATTGGCACCAAATGAAATGAAAGGTGCTTCTTGTACGATTACAAATATCGGATCAGCTGGAGGTCAGTGGTTTACGCCGGTTATCAATCATCCTGAAGTAGCTATTTTAGGAATTGGTCGAATTGCCGAGAAACCGATTGTAAGAGACGGAGAAATTGTTGCAGCCCCTGTCCTTGCATTGTCATTAAGCTTTGATCATCGAATTATTGATGGAGCAACTGCTCAACATGCTCTTAACCATATTAAGCGTTTGTTGAACGATCCAGAATTATTGTTAATGGAGGCGTAATAAATGGTAGTAGGAGATTTCCCAATTGAAACTGATACTCTTGTTCTAGGTGCAGGACCTGGTGGTTATGTAGCTGCTATACGTGCAGCACAATTAGGACAAAAAGTAACTATTGTAGAAAAAGAAAATCTTGGTGGCGTTTGTTTAAATGTTGGTTGTATTCCATCAAAGGCTTTGATATCAGCTGGGCATCGTTATGAGCATGCTTTACATTCTGAATCAATGGGGATTACCGCTGAAAATGTAAAGGTTGATTTTACTAAGGTTCAAGAGTGGAAAGCTAGCGTTGTGAAAAAGTTAACTGGCGGTGTCGAAGGATTACTAAAGGGGAACAAGGTTGATATCGTTCGTGGAGAAGGTTATTTCGTTGATGCTAATAATATCCGTGTAATGACTGAGAATTCAGCACAGACTTATACATTTAAGAATGTGATTATTGCAACAGGTTCACGCCCAATAGAGCTTCCTACATTTAAATATTCAAAACGAGTATTGAACTCAACTGGAGCATTAAGTCTGCCTGAAATCCCTAAAAAAATAGTCATCATTGGTGGCGGAGTTATTGGGGTTGAGCTAGGAACTGCTTATGCGAATTTCGGTACTGAAATTGTTATTCTTGAAGGAAGCGATGAGCTTTTTGCGGGTGCATTTGAAAAACAAATGTCATCAATCGTTTCTCGTAACCTGAAGAAAAAGGGTGCAGAAATTGTTACGAAAGCAATGGCTAAGGGTGTCGTTGAAAAAGAAGATGGCGTTCTAGTAACCTATGAAGCAAAAGGAGAAGAAAAGTCCATTGAAGCTGACTATGTTCTTGTAACGGTAGGTCGACGTCCAAATACCGATGAAATTGGACTTGAACAGGTCGGAGTTGAATTAACAGACCGTGGTCTTATTCAGATTGATAAACAATGCCGTACCAATATTCCAAATGTGTATGCAATTGGTGATATTGTTGCTGGACCACAGCTAGCACATAAAGCTTCCTATGAAGCAAAAATCGCTGCAGAAGCCATCTCTGGGCACCCAGCAGAAATTGATTATCTCGGTATTCCTGCGGTTGTATTCTCAGATCCTGAGCTTGCAACTGTCGGATATACGGAAAAACAAGCAAAAGAAGAAGGAATAAGTGTTGTTGCAGCTAAATTCCCATTTGCAGCTAATGGACGTGCATTAGCATTAGATAGTACAGATGGATTTGTAAAGATTGTTACTCGTCAAGATGACAACTTAGTCATTGGTGCTCAGATAGCAGGACCAAGTGCTTCAGATATGATTGCTGAATTAGGTCTGGCAATTGAGGCAGGAATGACTGCTGAAGATTTAGCAATGACCATCCATGCTCATCCAACATTGGGTGAAATTACAATGGAAGCAGCTGAGGTTGCATTAGGAACTCCTATTCATATCGTAAAATAATATGAAAATAAGGCATTCCAATAAGGTGAATAGTACCTTACGGGAATGCCTCTTTTTATGTAAATAAAGAAATACTTTTTTTATCAATTTGAAATTGTTCAATATAATTCTTTTGATAATGCATTTTTAATAGGTTTTATGATTTTTTCTTTAGAAATTTGTCCATCTACACTTGTTAAAACCTTGTTTTGATATACAACAACTATTGCAGGGCATTCCTTTACATCGTATTCGTCTAAGTATTCTTTTGCGTCATCAGAAGAAATAATCAACATATTATTTACTTCATTAGGGAATTGTTTTTTCAATTCAATAATTGCATCATAATAGGATGCTTCATCATCAAAGTTTGTTTCCTTTGAAAAAAATAGTATTTGCTTAATATTATTATCAATGACAATTTCATCTGTTGTTTTTTCATCTGTGAAAAGGATGGATAAATAGATGAATAATGCAACTACTAGTACTAGCAATCCTTTCATAATAGGTTCCCCGCTTTTTATATAAATACTACTTATCCGAACTTAGCCTCATTTTTCATCATATTTTAACATAAGATGAATTATAAATATTTCATTTAATCTAAATGTTACATAAATGATAAGTTTTGTTATATTGTGGGGAATCAAGTAGTATTTTACCGGTTGTCTGTTAGTATCAAAGTTGTTTATGAATTATTAAATAATAGATTTCACATTTCATACATACATTGATATTCTTTTTTTCATCCTAGTAAGGAAATGTAATTATAGACATAGGTGGTGTGAAATGAAGAGCTACACTGTAATACTAATTCAATTGATTATTTGGAGTGGTTATAATTTAATGGAGTGGCTATCCAAACGAGATCAGCCTATTTATAATATCTTGATGTTTCTAATCTTTTTCTATCTTGCTATTATGATTAGTAATACGATTATTAGATCGACTAAAAAAACCTTTGTTCTTACGTTTTTAAGTTTAATCATCTACAGCTCATTTCATCTCACCTTAGTCTATATGAATTAGGGATTGAAATATGGAGTTATCTAATGACAAAAAATAGGCAGTCCCCTTTGAAGTCTGGCACATTTACTTGGGGCTGCCCTTGGTTGATTTAACTTACTTTCGAGGGTAGTAATACATAATTCTACTGTTAAATAAATGTAATTCACCCTTAAGTTTTTTTCCTAGAAACTTGCAGAATTCGGTCGCTTTCCCTTTATCTCCATAGGTTGACGTAGGGGGGAGGGTGACTTGAATAACTGTTTGTTCA
Source organism: Bacillus massilinigeriensis (assembly GCF_900117315.1). Lineage (GTDB taxonomy): Bacteria > Bacillota > Bacilli > Bacillales > Cytobacillaceae > Bacillus_BE > Bacillus_BE massilionigeriensis. The sequence goes on along the minus strand of NZ_LT630337.1, from coordinate 1,491,801 downwards.
CTCTTTGTACCATCCCCTTCTATTTTTTCATTATTCACAATCCCTACTAGGATAGCGTGATAGCGGTCCTGGTTGGAATAAAGGTATAACCAATCACCCTTTTCGCCAGTCTTTTCTTCGATTTCATATGGAAAAGCTGCTGCATCATAGTTCCAACCAACCTGTTTACCGGTTTTAGCAGTTATTTCTTTATAATATAGAAAAAGATTCTTTAGTTCCTCTTTAGAAATACTCTCTTTTGCAGAAGCGGGAACTAATTTTATATAGGCATTATTAGTCATTCTCCATCCTCCCGTGTGAAAAAAATTTTCCCAACGATTTCCCTTGATCATGTATATTCTAGCATTGTTTAAAATCTTTAGACAATATAAATACATATAAACCAAATGGGAAAAGAGTACTATGTGTTATTTTGAAATAAATAGTGCTTGAAAAAATCGGGAATATCAATTATAATAAAATTCTAAATATTTAAACATCGAAGGAGGAAATATATGGAGCTATTTAACAAATTGTATGATGAATTTGAAAATGCTAATGTTCGCTTTGTTGGTTTTACCACCGAGAATACAAGATATGACTTCGGAATTATTTTCACCAATATGTTTTTCGGAAAACCTCTAGTTGTTTGCATGCAAACTGGCCGCTCATCTCTCCTCGACCCTAAAGACCTCGATGATGTCGATTATATCAAGAGAGCATTTCATATCCAAGATGAACAGCAGGCTATAGAATTAATAGAGTTCTTTTCATCCGCTTTACCAAGCATTCCATTCCACACTCAGTATGAATAAAGACACTGAAGAAAACCAGCAAGGATTTTCCTTTCTGGTTTTTTATGTGTAAAATATGTCATACTATTTTTCAAACAAAGTGAAATTGGTGAATAAAATATAAAAATCGATAATAAAAAATTAAATGTGTTATACAATTTAGGCTTGAAATTTTAAAAGTGTTATATTATTATTTAAATAAATAATATTTAAAACGCTTTCTTAATGAAAAATTACTTATGAAAAGGGGATTAATAATGGGAACAATCGTGTGCCAAAATTGTGATTCAACAATCGCTTATTTTGAAGATGAAAAGGTAACTGTTTTATATTCAAAATGTGATTGTCCAAATTGCAAGGAAAAACATCATCACGAAAAATAGGTTTTAGGAAATGGGGAAGTACTTTCCGATTGTTTGAAGGTAATTAGTATAGAAAAATAGTATATATATTTCGATTTTATTAGACCTATTCATAATGGATGGGCCTATTTTTATTTTACATACATTTTTCAAATGGCTGTGTTAAAGCTCATTGTTGAAATAGAAAAAAAGAAGCAGATATCAAAATTCAATATCTGCTTCTTGAAATAGTAGTAATAATTATTTTTATTTTATTGCCCGATGTTCCTTTATTACTCTTAACATACTTAAATCATAATCCTCTGGACCTTGGACTGGTAATCCAGCTTCCATATTCTTTTTAATGTAAACAAGATTATCCTCTGTAATAATCTCTCCTGGAATAAAAATAGGGATTCCAGGTGGGTAGACCATAATGAATTCAGCAATAATTCTTCCTTCGGATTCATCGAAAGGTACTAGCTCTGTCTCAGCATAAAATGCATCTCGAGGGCTCAAAGCTAATACTGGAATTTCTGGTAATAGGACGGATGTATGGATCTTTTCAGCTACATCCTTTCTTTCATCAGATAAATGCTTTAAAGCTTTAATTAATGTTTCTGCCTCTTCCTTTGTATCCCCTGGAGTTATGATGCAGAGAATGTTATATAAATCCGACATTTCTACTTCGATGTTATAATGTTCCCTTAACCATCTTTCTACATCAAAGCCATTTAAGCCAAGATCTTTCACTGATATGATTAATTTGGTTGGATCATAATCAAATGCTGATTGTGATTTCAAAATTTCTTCCCCAACACAATAAAGATGATCAATTGTATTGACTTGTTTTCGTATATACTGTGCTAAATTAATTGTACGGTCAATCAATTCTTTTCCTTCAGTGGCTAACCTTTTTCTAGCCACATCTAAGGAAGCTAATAAAAGGTAGGAAGTGGAAGTCGTGGTTAACATACTTAAAATGGATTGAACCCGTTTAACCGAGACAAGCCCTTTCTTTACATTTAAGATGGAGCTTTGGGTCATTGAACCACCAAGCTTATGGACACTTGTTGCAGCCATGTCAGCTCCAGCCTGCATAGCGGATAATGGTAAATCCTCATGAAAATGAATATGAACCCCGTGTGCCTCATCAACTAGTACAGGAATATTATGAGAATGTGCAAGTTCCACGATTTTCTTTAAATCGGCAGAAATTCCAAAATACGTAGGATTAATCACTAACAGTCCTTTGGCATCGGGGTGTTGTTCTAATGCCTTTTCTACAGATTGAATTGTAATTCCATGTGATATCCCAAGGTTTTTATCTACTTCAGGGTGAATAAAAATGGGGATTGCCCCGGAAAAAACAATCGCTGACATAACGGATTTATGAACGTTTCTAGGTACAATAATTTTGTCTCCAGGTCCACAAACAGCCATGACCATAGCCATTATGGCTCCGCTAGTTCCCTGTACAGAGAAAAAGGTATGATCCGCCCCAAAGGCTTCAGCGGCTAAATCCTGTGCTTCTTTTATCATCCCTTTTGGCTGATGAAGATCATCAAGTGGTCCAATATTGATTAAATCAATTGATAGAGCATTATCACCAATAAACTCTCGAAAATCAGGGTCAATTCCTGCTCCTTTTTTATGCCCGGGTATATGAAATTGAACAGGATTTTTTTTTGCATGGTTAAGTAAGCCGCTAAATAACGGTGTTTCATTTTGTAACAATTCTGCTCCACACCTCTTCAAAATAATATCTAAAAAAAATAAAACAAATGCATTATAGCATTATTCATTTTCTTTGCCTAGTGATTTTCTTCATGTCACATTATAGATAGTTTTAGGAATCAAGAGGAAAATAAAACATAAAAGTAGAACTAAATAAAAATATCGTTTTTAGGGAGGGGAGAAAATGAATTGGGAGACAAGAATAACGGATATACTCCAAATTCAATATCCGATCATTCAAGGTGGTTTAGCCTATTTAGCATACTCCGAATTAGCTGCTGCGGTATCTAATGCAGGTGGATTAGGGCAAATAACAGCTATGTCATTAGAAACTCCGGAGGATTTAAGAGCAGAAATACAAAAGGTGAGGGAGCTAACAGATAAACCCTTTGGAGTGAATTTTGCTATTGGCCAACATGGAAGAAAATATTCCCATTTTTTAGATGTTGCCATTGAGGAAGAGGTTCCTGTTATTTCAATGACAGGTGGAAATCCTGCACCCATTTTTGATCAATTAAAGGGAACCAATATTAAAAAGCTAGTATTGGTAGCTGCTAGAAGACAAGCGGAAAAGGCAGAACAATTAGGTGCCGATGCAGTTATGGTTGTGGGACAAGAAGGTGGTGGGCATTTAGGGAGGAATGATACAGGGACCTTCGTATTAATTCCACAGGTTGTAGATGCGGTAAATATCCCAGTAATAGCCTCAGGAGGGATAGGAGATGGCAGAGGCTTAATGGCTGCATTAAGCCTAGGTGCAGAAGGAATTGAAATGGGAACCAGATTTATCGCTACAAAAGAATGTGTCCATGCTTCTGATCGATATAAGGAACAATTAGTAAACGGGACAGAAAATGATACAGTGGTCATCAAAAGAAGCCTTGGTGCTCCTGCAAGGGCAATAAGCAATTCATGGACGGAAAAGATTATGAATATCGAGAAAAATAATGGAGGATACGAGGAGCTTAAGGATTTTATTAGTGGTGAGGCTAATAAAAGATATATTTATGAAGGAAAAATGGATGAGGGATTTGCCTGGGCCGGACAGGTTATGGGCCTTATTAAAGATGTACCAACCGTTAAAGAGCTTATAGATCAGATGATTAATGATGGGGAAAAGATTCGTAATAGATGGAAAGTATAGTATTTAATGATAAGAAAATTCAACAGGAATAACATAATGAGGTGATTTAGTGGAATATCAATATCCAATAGAACCGGACTGGTCCACAGAAGAAATAATTGATGTGATTAAATTTTTTGAAAATGTTGAAAGGGCTTATGAAAGCGGTGTTGACCGTGATTCTTTATTAGAAATTTATCGAAGATTTAAGGAAATTGTACCGAGTAAAGCAGAAGAAAAAAGAATATGTGGTGAATTTGAAGAAATCAGTGGATATTCCTGCTATCATACGGTGAAAAAGGTAAAAGAATCAAGCTCAGGTGAAAAAATTAAAATGAAAAAATAATGTTTTTGAAGAGGTTGACATATAATGGATATACACCCTAAAATTTATAGGTTGTCAACCTCTTACCAACTACTCTTCAGTTAACATGGTATATAAAGGAGCTAAATGTTGGAAAACAGCATCTATCTTATCAAGAAATGCCTTTCCAGATAACCCAATTGCCTCCTCTTTTGTTAAATGATAACCACATAGTATTTCAGCCTTTTTTACACTTTGCAATCTTTCAAACATTGAGAGTAAATCTTCCTTAGAAAGTTCGCCATGCTTGATTGCCTCAGGTTTTGTATGGTCCATAGACCAAACATAATCCTTTGGAATATCTTTATGAATCTTCGAAGTATTCGCTTCAAATATTGTTCCGTATTTTTCTTTCATAGGTGCCTCATAGATAATGGCAAACCAAATAAAAATATGGGTTTCCCATAATCCTATCTGAAAATGGGGCAGCATTTTATATCCCCTTCGGTTATTCGCAAAAGCAACCCATGTATCTTTTGGTGGATTGACTGTTCTTCGCGCATGTTTAGCAACATGTGCAATCATTTCATCACCAGTCAGTACTGAAAGTGTAGGAGCAAAATATGTACCAAATTCCTCAAGCTTTGGTCGAATTTGCTTATTTATTGCATCCATCCTAGCTTCTAAACCATCTATATTAAATACATCAAAATCTGATTGAGTAAATCCGGTAAATGTCATCGTTATCCCCCTCTCCATTTTGTCAAATATTGTAGCATAATCAGATAAAAAAGAAAAAAATAAGACATCCATTAAAACATGAAACCTGCTAGGTTATCGCACAAATTTGTTGCAACAACAACCTGAAACTCATAATATAAAGCATAAGTAGTTAAAATAGTCTGAAAATTAACGAAAGGAGTGCCTCGGTATATGAAACAAGTAGTTAATTCATTAAAAATGGAGAAGAAAGAGAAGGAAAGAAGAGCCGTTTTACGCCTAGAATTAGATTACGAATTAGCAACCTTATTTGATGCGATACAGGAAAATAATGAAGATCAAAAAAATCTTAGCAAGCAAAAATTAATTAAAATCAGGCAGGAATTATTAAGGCTTAAGGCTTTATAAGTACAAACATAAGGATAGGGAAAATGAAAACTTTGATTATTATTTATACATTACGTTTGGAATAACAAGCGGACTCTTATCGAAATGGTGAGGGTTCGTTTTTTGTTTTTCATGAAATATAGCGCGATTAACTTGAAGGGATTAATAAAATCCTATAAGCTTAAAATAAAACTAGTACTAATTACCATTCAATTTTGATCTAGATTTGTGAAGGAAGTTGATTTTATGGTGGATTGGAAAAAAATCGATACTTACGCTAAAAGTTGGATAAGAGAAGCTGGAGAAGAGATTAGACATTCGTTTAATCATACATTGGATATTGAGACAAAGTCCAATCGAAATGACCTTGTAACCAATATTGACAAGCAAACAGAACAATTTTTTATCGAGAAAATCAAGAAAGTATTCCCCGACCATAAAATTCTTGGTGAAGAAGGATTTGGAGACGAATTTGACTCACTTCATGGTATCATATGGATTATCGATCCAATTGATGGAACAATGAATTTCATCCATCAACAAAGGAACTTTGCGATTTCTATTGGAATTTATAAGGATGGAATTGGATATATTGGGTTAATTTACGATGTTGTAAATGATGAGCTATATCATGCCATAAAGGGAGAAGGGGCCTATTTAAACAATCGGAAACTTCACCCACTAAAGGAAACAAAGGTAGCAGAAGCCATTATTGCTTTAAACGTTACTTGGGTTATTAAAAATAATAGGATTGATCCCTCTATTTTAACGCGATTAGCTCTTGATGTACGTGGTACCCGTTCTTACGGTTCTGCTGCCATTGAATTAGCTAGCATTGCAGCAGGAAGAATAGATGCTTATTTTACGTTAAGACTTTCTCCTTGGGATTTTGCTGCAGGACTTGTTCTCCTTGAAGAAGTTGGTGGATTAGTAACGACATTAAACGGAGAGCCGCTTAATTTGTTGGAGCAAAATTCTATTTTTGCTTCCAAACCAGGTCTGCATCAGGAGATAATGGAGAAATATTTACATAATGGGGACTGGTAAAAAAAGATTGGGATGATATATCCCAATTTTTTTTTAGTCTTTATTATAGTTTTCCACTTTCTCTCATTTTTTTCTTCAATGAAAAACCAAAGCCCATGACAAGAATTAAACAGAAGAGGGTAATAAAAATACCTGGAGCATTTCTTTGTCCAATTGCAATTCCAGTACCCATCATACATGCAGCAGCAGCGATTGCAAATAATAAAAAGAGCCACTTAACTTTTTTCAAAACAACCCATCCCTTTAACGTTTTTTAGTAATTGAAAATTACTTGAAAGAATCTTTTATGTTTTATGTAAATTTCTGCTGTCAAAAAGCTTTTCTTATCATTTTACACAAAAAGCTTTTTGTTTTCTATAGGAAAGTGATATAATACTTTAGTTGTGAAAAGAACGTTAATTATGTATTCATGATATTAATGAATTTATTATAGGAGTGAACGTACTTGAAATTAAGAGAAGATATTCGAAATATCGCCATTATTGCCCACGTTGACCACGGGAAAACTACTTTGGTCGATCAATTATTAAAACAAGCTGGGACCTTTCGTTCAAATGAACATGTGGAAGAGCGGGCGATGGATTCAAACGATTTGGAAAGAGAACGCGGGATTACCATCTTAGCTAAAAACACTGCTATTCAATATAAGGATAAGAAAATTAATATCCTTGATACACCAGGACATGCTGATTTTGGTGGAGAAGTTGAACGGATTATGAAAATGGTTGATGGTGTTCTTTTAGTTGTAGATGCTTACGAAGGCTGTATGCCACAAACTCGTTTCGTTCTAAAAAAAGCATTAGAACAAAATTTAACACCGATTGTCGTTGTAAACAAAATTGATAGGGATTTTGCTCGTCCAGAAGAGGTTATTGATGAGGTAATTGACCTATTTATTGAGTTAGATGCAACGGAAGAACAACTTGAATTTCCTGTGATTTATGCTTCTGCGATTAATGGTACGGCTAGTACGAATCCTCAAAAACAGGATGAAAACATGGAAGCACTTTATGAAGCAATTATTGAGAACATTCCTGCTCCAATAGATAATCGAGAAGAACCATTACAGTTCCAAGTAGCATTATTAGATTATAATGATTATGTTGGAAGAATTGGAATCGGTAGAGTATTCCGTGGAACTATGAGGGTAGGACAACAGGTTGCATTAATGAAGCTTGATGGGTCAGTTAAGCAGTTCCGAGTGACAAAAATCTTTGGTTTCTTTGGATTAAAGCGACAAGAAATTCAAGAAGCTATTGCAGGGGATTTGATTGCCGTATCGGGAATGGAAGATATAAATGTGGGTGAAACAGTTTGTCCCATCGAGCATCAAGATGCACTACCTGTTCTTAGAATTGATGAACCAACACTACAAATGACCTTCTTAGTCAACAACAGTCCATTCGCTGGAAGAGAAGGGAAGTTTATCACATCACGTAAAATTGAAGAAAGACTGCGTTCTCAATTACAAACTGATGTCAGCCTTCGTGTAGAAAATACAGATTCACCAGACGCATGGATCGTCTCTGGTCGTGGAGAGCTCCATCTGTCCATCTTAATTGAAAATATGCGTAGAGAAGGCTATGAGCTTCAAGTTTCTAAGCCAGAAGTTATTGTAAAAGAAGTAGATGGTGTTCGATGTGAGCCTGTTGAACGTGTTCAAATTGATATTCCTGAGGAGCATACTGGTGCGGTTATGGAATCAATTGGTGCTCGTAAAGGTGAAATGTTGGATATGATTAATAATGGTTCTGGTCAAGTAAGATTAATCTTTATGGTACCAGCTCGTGGATTAATTGGATATACAACCGAATTCCTAACGTTAACTCGCGGATATGGAATCATTAACCATACTTTTGATAGTTATCAACCAATGGCAGTAGGACAAGTTGGTGGAAGAAGACAAGGTGTACTAGTTTCCATGGAAACTGGAAAGACCTCTACTTATGGAATAATGCAGGTCGAAGATAGAGGAACAATCTTTGTTGAAGCTGGAACGGAAATTTACGAAGGAATGATCGTCGGGGAGCATAATCGCGAAAACGATATTACTGTAAATATAACCAAGGTTAAGCAACAGACTAACGTCCGTTCAGCAACGAAAGACCAAACTGCGACGATGAAAAAACCACGAATCATGTCTCTTGAGGAGTCATTAGAATACTTAAATGAAGATGAATACTGTGAGGTTACACCAGATTCCATTCGTTTACGTAAAAAAATCCTCGATAAGAGCGAACGTGAAAGAGTAGCTAAGAAGAAAAAATACGCTGAAATGAATTAATTAATAATGAAAAATGAAACAGACTCAAAAGGTCGTAAAACACGATTCTTTTGAGTCTGTTTTTTGTTTTGTGTAATTTTAGAAGGAATATTTCATTATTTTTAGTTCATATAACAAAAAGTAAGCCAAGCAATAGAAGGATGAGGATCTTTTTGATATAATATTTTAAAATCTCTATTTATTTTTGTATAGAGTGTGTATTTTAAATTTAATAAAAATCTATTATTCAATTTACGATACATAAGTTTTGCCATATTCGTGAGTATTTCGGGAAATGTAGAAAAACAAACAAACGTTTTAAATAGGGAGTGCATAAGGGACATGGATGTTGGTTCGAGACTATCATTTTTTGCAGCGTTATTTCAAGTAGAACAAAATCCAGAAGTAGGCATGTGGCTTTTGTATCTAACCATCTTAGCTCTTTCCATTTTGGTCTATAATCTAGGATTTGCACAAAAACTGCCAGTATTAAAATCTGTAATCATTTATATTTTTCTTGCTTTAGGCAGCACAATTCTTTCATTCCTTGGTATATTTTTACCTGTTGCTGAAGGGTTAGTGCTTGCAGCCGTCATTCTTATTATATATAAAATTCGACTTCGCTATCATCAAAAGCATGCGGGTTAATCAGGATTAGGGGGAAGAAATGAAATCCTTACAAGACGCTATTTATAATTGGCTTACCATTAAAGTTGTAACGAATGAAAGGCCGGATGATTCAGCTGCAGTTGAAACAGAGAGACTATTTTATGAAATATTGATTGCTGAATTTGGATTAACGAATATTGAAATAATAATGGATGAGGAAATGTATTTCGTGAAGTATAGTCAAAATGGAAAATCAGATAACAAACGTTTTCCGCGTGAGTTAATTGATGTCATGTTAAATCAAATTAACCAAGAACCAGATAAATATGTAAATTATCCAGATGAGTAAAGTTAAATATTAAAAAAGAAATACATATGTCCAAAAACCGCTTTTTCAAAATATGGTACCTCATATCATCAATGGGGGACTTTTTTCAAAGCGGTTTTTGATTAATGGAAAATGGCAGATTACGACCTACCATTCATCCTCTTCTACTCTAGGTCGGTATAACTGAAATTTACCAGTAGCCTTTCTTTCATTTGTTTTCTCTGTAATTCTTTCTTCGCAGGGCTTGCACATATATGTGTGAATTGGACGATTTCGTAACCTTTTTGCTTGGAATGAATAATCTTCTATTGTTTCAATTTTATCGCAGAGAACACATTTAACTCTCATTTACACACCTCAACTATAAAAAAATCAATACTACTAGAGAATAGTATAACACGAAAGCTCTGAAGATTCTTTAAGCCCTATCATACTAAATTGCTGATTTCTTTATTTTGTAGTAAAATAATGGAAAAATCAAAGGAGGATTTGTTATGCCGAATCGGATAGAACCCAAATTAATTACACCATTGTATGAAATATTACAAAAAGAGCATTTTTGTACCATAGCAACGGTGGATTATGAAACGAATGGTCCAAATGTGAACTCTATTTCTTGGGTTTTTGCTTGTGACGACATGACTCTTCTTTTTGCTGTCGACAATAGATCAAGAATTGTTTTAAATATTAAACATAATGAAAAGATTGTTCTTCATTTGATTGCTAATGAATCGACCTATTCTATTAGTGGGGACGCAGTGATTAAGGTCGAAAAGATTGATGGAATTCCAATAAAGCTTGCCTTGATTGAAATGAAAATCAATGAAGTACGGGATGTTATGTTTTACGGTTCAAAGATTTCAGTTGAGCCAAAATATGATAAGACATATGATAAAGTTGCAGCTGAGAGGCTTGATAAACAAGTGATGAATGCATTAAAAAGGGAAGCTCAAATGGATCGTAAAGAATAATGTGAATTAGAATGTGAAGAAAAGCTTAGGTGTTTCTAAGCTTTTTTGTTTAAGTTATTATTATAGGGTTACATAATTAGAAGAGACAGTCCAATTGGGCAGTCTCTTCTAATTGAGTATGAAATTAGTCTTTTTGATGATTCGATTGTTTATCCTGTTTTTGTTCGAGCTGTCTATTATCATTGCTGTTTTGCTTATTCTTCGGTTTATCCGTTTGACTTTTTGTATTAGGATCAATAATGTCAGCAGGGATTTCTGGCATTAATCGACCGGAAATATCCGCCAATTCATTGATAATCCCCTGGATTGGCTCTCCTTTTTGAATATCCTCAGAAATTTCTCTAAGCCTTGCTGTCATATCGGGATCAGCGACAACCATAGCATTTGCACCGTTAGGATCATCTTTTAGGCCTTCAGAAACAGCGTATTTGATGGAACCAACCTGTGACCTATCAATATTGCTATTTACATCGATACCAACGATTGCGTACTTTCCTAATACAACAGCTGTTGCATCGTTGACTCCTTTAATGCTTGTTGCTAAATTGACTAAATGCTTTGAAATCTGCTGCCCTGTTTTTCGATCCACATTTTGAATGGTTGAATTATTGACACTAACCTTACTATTATTGTCCTGATTATTATTGCCATTATTGAAGCCACATCCAGAAAGGAAGAGTATAGAGAGAAATAGGGCTAACCAAATCTTCATAAGGCACCTCCAAGTATGTTCATGCAATTTTCCTTTTAAATGAAACACTTGTTTACATTGTTTTTTCCTTTATCAACCTTCAAAAAAATAATAAGTAATGGTTCTTCCCTGAAATAACTGTGGATACTTTATTTCAGTTAATTCATTCACTAATGCGCAAATTCATTTGCGTGATCTCTGTTATCAATTATTGTGTAAAATTTCTTCTATCTTTATTCGAAAATACATATATTTTACCAAGTCTATCCGTCCACTCGGTTAGTTCATACACAAATAAAGACCCCAAGAGGAGCAGGAGGCATCAGATTGAATAAAATATATGTGTTAGACACAAACGTCTTGTTACAGGATCCGTATTCAATATTTTCCTTTGAAGATAACGAAGTGGTTATTCCGGCAGTTGTTCTAGAAGAGGTGGATTCCAAAAAAAGGTATATGGATGAAATCGGAAGGAATGCAAGACATGTATCTAAACTGATTGACTCTTTAAGACAAACCGGCAAGCTCCATGAAAAAATCCCTCTTGAAAACGGTGGTGTATTGCGAATCGAACTGAATCACCGTTCCTTTAAGCAGCTTCAGGATATTTTTGTTGAAAAGACCAATGATAACCGTATATTAGCCGTGGCAAAAAATTTATCTATTGAGGAAGAAACAAAAGAAAATGGTAGACCTGTCATATTAGTAAGTAAGGACACTCTTGTCAGAGTGAAGGCAGATGCAATTGGATTACATTCAGAGGATTTTTTGAGTGACAGAGTAGTGGAAAATGACCACATATATACTGGAATTATCGAATTATATATGAACGTGGAATTATTAAATAAATATTATGAGAAGGGTGAGTTGCCCCTTTCAGAAATAACAAATCACCCATTTTATCCAAATCAATTTTTAATTATGAGGGATGCATTGGGTAGTTCATCCTCTGCCATTGGGATGGTTGAAAGGACAGGAAAAAAAGTAAAGAAACTCATCTTTGAATATGACCATATTTGGGGGATTCGGCCTAGAAATGTTCAGCAAACCATGGCGATTGAGCTTCTTTTACGAAAGGATTTACCTTTAATTACATTGATTGGAAAGGCTGGTACAGGTAAAACGTTGCTTGCATTAGCTGCTGGTTTAATGCAGACAGAGGATTTAGGGGAGTATAAAAAGCTATTAGTTGCTCGACCTATCGTTCCAGTAGGAAAGGACCTCGGCTTCCTACCAGGTGAAAAAGAAGAAAAGCTCAGACCATGGATGCAGCCGATTTACGATAATCTCGAATATTTATTTAATACAAAAAAACCAGGAGAATTAGATGCTATTCTAGCAGGAATGGGCTCAATTGAGGTTGAGGCATTAACCTATATTAGGGGTAGGAGTATTCCTGATCAGTACATTATTATTGACGAGGCCCAGAATTTAACAAAGCATGAGGTTAAAACAATATTAACCCGTGTTGGAGAAGGAAGTAAAATTGTCTTAATGGGGGACCCTGAACAAATCGATCATCCTTATTTAGACGCTTATAATAATGGGCTTACATATGTAGTGGAAAGATTTAAGGATCAAGCCATTGCTGGGCATATTAAACTCGTAAAAGGGGAAAGATCAGGGCTTGCCCAGCTGGCAGCCGATATATTATGAGCGGAAAATAATTGAGAAATTTTTCATCACATTATTGACTAAAATGAAAAAGAATGGGATGTCGTTAAGCAATCAGAAAACATCGACACAATATTTAGTGTAAATACGTGTTAAATGATTCTAAAAATTGATATTCCTCTAGTTCTGTGCGTCTTTAAGACATCCCATAAATTTAGCAGTCAATAGATGTTGAATTTTATCAAGTCGCTTATAATTCTTGCTTTTTTTATATCAACCGTATAAAATTTAAAGATAAGATAATCGCTCGGAAACGGGGGGATCGTGTTGGCGTCTGATATGGTAATAGATCATCGAGAAAAGGCAAGCGCGTTATTAAAGGCTGACGCTGATAAAATTTTAAAACTAATAAAAGTGCAGATGGATAACCTAACAATGCCACAATGTCCATTATATGAAGAAGTTCTGGATACTCAAATGTTTGGCTTATCTCGTGAAATAGACTTTGCTGTTCGGCTCGAATTAATTTCAGAGAAGGAAGGTAAGACTATTTTAGAAGAATTAGAAAGAGAACTTTCAGCACTTCATGAAGCGTCTCAAAGAAAATAGCGTAAAAACTCAAACGTCTAATAGTAGATGGTTTGAGTTTTTTTTTAAGGCTCTATAATATTTGTTGGGGTTAAGACACAACTTTTCAAACAATAAAAAACACGCAAACATCCATTTCTTTTATACTTGAATTGTCTAGAAACAAGTCAAAAGAATGGAGTTGCGTGCAAATGAATAATAACATGTATTTTCCGGGATTAAAAGATGTAGTTGTGACTAATGTTGAGGAGTCTGGTGAAGTTGTTCAAATTCATGTTGAAATGGAATTAAAGGTGCATCTCTGCCCTAGATGTCAGAAAAAAACGATTAAGGTTCATGATTATCGAATCCAAAAGATTCAACATTTGAAATGGTTTGAGAGGAAGACCCATCTTTTTTATAGAAGACGTCGTTATGTATGTGAGTGTGGAAAACGTTTTTCAGAAAATAATCCATTTGTTAAAAGGTATCAACGGACTTCGATTGAGTGGAATCAAGTCATATCCATTCGATCAATTAAGGGGAAAACTTTTAAAGAAACCGCTGAAAATTATGGAAGTTCAACAACAACAGTAGTTCGTCGATTCGATCAAATATCCAAAAGTGAAATCCATCCAGTGAAGGAATTACCTCCTGTCATAGCCATAGATGAATACAAAGGTGATACCAGTGAGGGAAAGTTCCAATTGATTGTGGCAAATCCGATTACAAAAGAACCTATTGATATCTTACCCAATCGTAATAAAAAAACGATAAAACAGTATTTGAAGGCCCATGGAGGTAATGTTCAAGTAGTAATCATGGACATGAGTCCCTCGTTTAAAGCAGCAGTTCAAGAAGCTTTGGGAAGACCGGTAATTATTGCAGACCATTTTCACTTTTGTCGATATATTTATTGGGCATTAGATGGGGTAAGAAGAAGGGTACAGAAGGATTTTCATAGCTACGATCGTAAGAAATGTAAAAGAATGAGACATATATTTTATAAAGCAAACGAGCGTCTAACAGAGGAAGAACGTTGGTATTTAGATCGTTACTTGAAAATGTCTGATGAATTAAGAAAAGCTTACGAACTAAAGGAAGCCTATCGTGCTTGGTTCTTACACGCAAAAGAGATAGGAGAAGATCAAATTTATACTGTCAAAAAAGAGCTAAAAGAGTTTTATAAAATGGTGGAGGATACTGGAATTAAGGAAATGTGTCAAGCAGTGAAAACATTTAAAAATTGGCAGATTGAAATACTTAACAGTTTTGTCTATAGGTACTCAAATGGCTTTCTTGAAGGAATTAATAACTCCACCAAAGTCCTCAAACGAAATGCATTTGGATTTAAAAACTATGAGCGTTTTCGGGCGAAAATATTATTACAACACAAGTTTAAAAGAATTGGGGTAAACATTGGTTAAGTTGTTTCAATAAGGGCTTACGATTTACCTTTCATTCTGATGAGGAAAAGAACTTTTCCTCATCAGAATGAAAGGCCACCAAGCGTAGCGCGGTAGCCTTTACCCCAACATTTGACGTAGAACCTTTTTTAAAAGATATAGGCTGTAATACTATAAGGAATCCTGAAAAATTTAGCCCATACCGTTGAACTGAATGAGTTGTGTATATCACATTTGGCGATTAGTATAACATAAAATCGGCTAATTAGTATGACATAAATATAGATAAATTTGGATTAATGTGATATATTATTTTTAACTTTTTTCTTTTCTTCAAAGAAGGATTTTATAATGTTATAGTAGAATAAAATATTAGGATGTTAGAAGATGAGGAAGAAGCTGTATGTTTAAGAAAATTTTAAAATCGTACGATTACTCATTATTAATAGTTGTTGTTCTTTTATCAATTTTTGGATTAGTCATGGTATATAGTTCTAGTATGGTAACCGCAGTACAAAGATATGGCTATAGCAGTGATTTTTTCTTCCAGAAACAAAGATTTAATTTACTACTCGCGGGTACCATTTTTGTTCTAGTAGCGCTTTTTCCATATAAAGCATTAAAGAGCAATAAGGTTCTTATTCCTATGGTCGCTTTATCGTTAATAGGATTAATCGCTCTTTTTGCTTTTGGACATGTTGCTGGTGGTGCATTAAGCTGGGTTAAGCTTGGAACCCGTAGCCTACAGCCTTCTGAATTTGTCAAGCTTAGCGTGATCATTTATTTGTCAGCAGTCTATGCAAAAAAGCAGTCTTATATTAACCAATTTAATAAAGGTGTTGTACCACCGCTATTATATTTAATACTTGTATGTATCTTTGTTGCTTTTCAGCCTGATTTCGGTACTGCTGCCATCATCTTTGCTATCTCCATAACTATTATTATGTCTTCAGGAATGAACATGAAAAATATTGCAAAACTAGTTACTATCGGAGTGGTAATCATTCTTCCTTTTATACTCTTCTTAAAGGATGAGATATTCTCTAAAGAAAGATTGGGTAGATTTGAAGCATTGGGAAATCCTTTTGCTATTGAACAGGATAATGGTTATCATCTTGTTAATTCTTATTTAGCTATTGGATCAGGTGGAGTAAATGGATTAGGGCTTGGGCAAAGCGTTCAAAAACTTGGCTATTTACCAGAACCACATACTGACTTTATCATGTCAATCATTGCAGAGGAATTAGGTGTTTGGGGAGTTTCCTTTGTCCTTTTATCACTAGGATTTATTGTTTTAAAGGGTATCATTGTTGCAATAAGATGTAAGGATCCTTTTGGAAGTCTTCTTGCTATCGGAATTTCTAGCATGATTGGTATCCAATCATTTGTTAACTTAGCAGGGATTTCAGGACTTATTCCTTTAACAGGTGTACCGTTACCATTTGTTAGTTATGGTGGTTCCTCCCTATTACAGTTAGCGATTGCTATTGGAATATTAATGAATGTATCCATGTTTGTGAACTATGAAAGAAATTACAAAAATCTACAGGACAAACGAAAGATTCAATCCTCTAAAGCCAATCGACATCCAAACAAAACGCTCTATCCACAGTAGAAAGATCAGCATATATTACTTGCTTTTCTA
Organism: Bacillus massilinigeriensis; assembly: GCF_900117315.1. Taxonomy (GTDB): domain Bacteria; phylum Bacillota; class Bacilli; order Bacillales; family Cytobacillaceae; genus Bacillus_BE; species Bacillus_BE massilionigeriensis. The sequence goes on along the minus strand of NZ_LT630337.1, from coordinate 1,475,275 downwards.
TAAAAATGTTTCTAAAATAACTTATTAATCTAAAAAAATATCTTTTTCTTATTTACCAAGTTTTAAGCTAGGAATAATAATATTTGTAGTTTGAAACAGAAAATACATATACAAAGAGGTGTAGTAGTTTGAGCAGAAGAATTCAAAAACTTATGGTAGCCAACCGAGGAGAAATTGCTATTCGCGTTTTTCGTGCATGTACTGAGCTAAATATTAGAACAGTAGCAATTTACTCAAAAGAAGATTCAGGGTCTTACCATCGATATAAAGCTGATGAAGCCTATTTAGTAGGAGAAGGTAAGAAGCCTATTGATGCTTATTTAGATATTGATGGGATTATCGAAATTGCTAAAAGCACTGGCGTTGATGCCATTCATCCAGGATATGGATTCTTATCAGAAAATATTCATTTTGCGAAAAGATGTGAAGAGGAAGGCATTATTTTTGTTGGTCCAAAATCAAAACATCTTGATATGTTTGGTGACAAGGTGAAAGCCAGAACTCAAGCCATGCTTGCAGATATTCCGGTTATCCCAGGTAGCGATGGACCTGTTCAACGCTTAGAAGAAGTAATTGAATTTGGTGAATCTCATGGATTTCCAATTATTATTAAAGCAGCATTAGGCGGCGGCGGTCGTGGAATGAGGATCGTCAGAAGCATTGATGAGGTCAGTGAGGCTTATGACCGAGCAAAATCAGAAGCGAAGGCTGCTTTTGGTAGTGATGAAGTATATGTAGAAAAATTTGTAGAAAAACCGAAACATATCGAGGTTCAAATAATTGGAGATGACCATGGTAATATTATTCACTTATTTGAAAGGGATTGCTCCGTTCAACGTCGTCATCAAAAAGTAGTTGAGGTAGCACCTTGTGTATCAATTTCTGAAGATCTCCGCCAAAGAATATGTGATGCAGCAGTAAAATTAATGAAAAATGTCGATTATGTTAATGCAGGTACTGTTGAATTTCTTGTAGCAAATGATAAATTTTACTTTATTGAAGTAAATCCTCGTATTCAAGTGGAACACACTATTACGGAAATGATTACAGGTGTTGATATTGTTCATACCCAAATTCATGTTGCAGAAGGATTTGATCTTCATAGCAAGAAAATTGGTATACCAAATCAAGAGGATATAAAAATCAATGGCTACGCTATACAATCAAGGGTCACAACAGAGGATCCATTAAATAACTTTATGCCTGATACTGGAAAAATCATGGCCTATCGTTCTGGCGGTGGCTTTGGAGTACGTCTAGATGCAGGGAACGGATTTCAAGGGTCTGTTATCACGCCATATTATGATTCTTTATTGGTAAAATTGACAACCTGGGCAATGACATTCGAACAAGCTGCAGCAAAAATGGTCAGAAATCTCCAGGAATTCAGAATTCGTGGGATAAAAACAAATATACCTTTCTTGGAAAACGTTGTGAAGAACCAGAAGTTTATTACTGGACAATATGATACTTCTTTTATTGACCAAACACCTGAGCTTTTCTTTTTCCCAGTTAGAAAAGACCGTGGTACAAAAATGCTTTCTTATATTGGGAATGTCACAATCAACGGTTTCCCTGGAATAGAGAAGAAGAAGAGACCGGTATTTGATAAACCACGTATTCCAAAACTTTCTTTGGATAATCAGTATAGCAATGGAACAAAGCAAATACTAGATGAACAAGGACCAGAAGGGGTTGCTAGATGGATTAAGGATCAAAAAGAAGTTCTTTTAACTGATACTACTTTCCGTGATGCCCATCAGTCATTACTAGCAACAAGGGTCCGTACGACAGATTTTAAACATATTGCGCAAGAGTCAGCAAAGCTGTTACCAAATATGTTCTCTTTTGAAATGTGGGGTGGTGCAACATTTGACGTTGCCTATCGTTTCCTAAAAGAAGATCCATGGGAAAGGCTATTAACATTAAGGAAACAAATTCCGAATGTGTTGTTTCAAATGCTTTTAAGAGCTTCCAATGCTGTTGGATATAAAAATTATCCGGATAATGTGATAAGAGAATTTGTTAAGCAATCAGCTGATGCTGGTATTGATGTATTCCGTATTTTTGATAGTCTCAACTGGGCAAAAGGAATGGAAGTTGCCATTGATGCTGTTAGACAAAATGGGAAAATTGCAGAGGCAGCCATTTGTTATACAGGGGATATTTCTGACCCAACAAGGATGAAATATAACTTAAAATATTATAAGGATTTAGCGAAGGAGCTTGAACAGCAAGGGGCACATATTCTAGGGATAAAGGATATGGCAGGGCTATTAAAACCTCAAGCTGCCTACACTCTTATCTCAGAATTAAAGGATACAATCGATATTCCAATCCATCTTCATACGCATGATACGAGTGGAAATGGAATTTTCATGTATGCGAAAGCAATTGAAGCAGGTGTAGATATTGTGGACGTTGCCTTAAGCTCAATGGCTGGACTAACTTCACAGCCAAGTGCAAATACTTTGTATTATGCATTAGAAGGATCAGATAGGAAGCCTAATGTAAATATTAAAGCGTTAGAGGAACTTTCTTATTATTGGGAAGATGTAAGAAAGTATTATCAAGATTTTGAAAGTGGAATGGTATCTCCACATACAGAGGTTTACCAGCATGAAATGCCTGGTGGACAATATAGCAATTTACAACAGCAAGCAAAGGCTGTTGGCTTGGGTGATCAGTGGGATCAGGTAAAGGATATGTATTCCCGTGTCAATAAGATGTTTGGAGATATTGTAAAAGTCACACCATCATCTAAAGTTGTTGGGGATATGGCTCTATTTATGGTTCAAAACGATTTAAATGAAGAGGATATTTTAACAAAGGGCTGGACACTTGATTTTCCTGATTCTGTAGTTGAATTATTTGAAGGATATCTCGGCCAACCATATGGTGGATTCCCAGAAGAATTACAAAAGGTTATTCTAAAAGGGAAAGAGGCAATTACTGTTCGTCCGGGTGAACTTTTAGAGGAAGTTAATCTTGAAGATATAAAAGAAACCCTTTATAAAGAATTAGGTAGACAGGTGACTAGCTTTGAAGTCATTTCTTATGCGTTATATCCAAAGGTTTTCATGGAGTATATACAAATGGTAGAGCGTTTTGGTGATATTTCTGTACTAGATACGCCAACATTCTTATATGGAATGAGACTTGGTGAGGAAATCGAAGTAGAAATTGAAAAAGGTAAAACGCTAATCGTTAAGCTTGTGTCAGTAGGCCAACCTCAAGCAGATGGTACTCGTGTCGTTTATTTTGAATTAAACGGTCAGCGTCGTGAAATCAATATCAAGGATGAAAGTATTAAATCGACAGTAGCAACGAAGATTAAGGGAGATCCAAAAAATGAAAACCATATTTCCGCTACTATGCCAGGAACTGTTATTAAGGTAGTTGTTGAAAAGGGAGAAAAGGTTGAACGTGGCGATCATTTAATTATTACGGAAGCAATGAAAATGGAAACAACCGTACAAGCTCCTTTCTCAGGAGTAGTGAAAGATATTTATGTGAAAAATGGGGAAGCAATTCAAACTGGAGACCTATTAATTGAGTTAAGTAAATAGATGAAAAAAAGTTGCAGTTATAATTAACTGCAACTTTTTTATCATTGGATTTTGTTCCTTTTAGTGTGAGATGGTCTTTTGACTGTTTTTCATATCTTTCTTCATATTTGCCATTGCAATGGAATTTTTATTACTTCTAGTTGCGAGTAAAAAAAAGTAACTCAATACTCCAAATAAACAAGAAATGAAAAATGCATGAGCTAATGCGATGTAAAGATTTAATCTAGAATAAACAATCAATGCTCCAGCAATCACTTGTAATGAAACAAGAATGAAGGCAAAAATCCATCCCCAGTAAATTACTTTTTGATGCTTATAATGTTTGATACTTAAAATCATAATATAAAGAATCCAAAAGAAAATGATACCAGCAGCTAGTCGATGCCCCATTTGCACCCATTCATGCAAATTCACTGGAAGAGACGGTGCACTATTTACACATAACGGCCAATCCCGACAAACAAGGCTAGCTTTTACATGTCGTACTAAGGCACCTGTATAAACCACCGCATAACTATAGACCGTAATCCAAACGATATGTTTTTTCATCCTGTTATCAAGTATTAGTTTATCCGCTTCAAATTTTTTATCAATTTCAAAAATAAGAAGAGTCAAAAGAAAAACGGCTGCAAAAGAAATTAATGAAATTCCGAAATGAAGTGCAAGAACAAAACTATTTTGCCCCCATACAACTGCTGCAGCTCCAATTAATCCTTGAATCACAAGAAAGGCAAATGAAAGTAAAGATAAAAATTTAGTTTCACGAATATGACCTATCGAACGCCATGACCAGATGGCTAGGGTAAGTACCATTATGCCAACAACACCAGAAACTACTCGATGGGCAAGCTCAATAACCAACTCAAGAGTAATTTCACTAGGAATGAGCTGACCGTTGCAAAGTGGCCAGGACCTTCCACATCCCATTCCCGAACCGGTTTTTGTAACAAGCGCACCTCCTATTAATATGAAAAGCATCCCGATTGTTGTCAAAACAGCAAACCACTTAAGTGAACGCCTCAAAAAATTCCACCCTCTTAAATTATATGTTTCATAAATGATAGTGTAAGTAACGAGAACTACAAAAAAATATTTAAACTTATTCAAAAATAAATGATAAATATTATATCTGATTTTGACGAAAAAATCTGAATAGACGACATAGTTCTACCATTTTTGATAGTACACAAAAAAATCAAATAATACAATAAAAATAATTTTTACTATAATAATGGTAATAAAATGGTTGAATAAAAGTGTAGATTTTGCTAGAAATATATAGGAAGAAAATACTATTTTGCAAATATTTCAAAATATTATAATTTAATGGTTTTATTGTATCAAGAAGCAATGGTAAGATCTAATTAATGCATCCCAAAAAGCAAATAAAGTAAGAATGGTTATCAGCTGACACAAATTTTTCAAAATTTATTCAAAAAAAATTCACAAAAACAACCAAAAGTGTGATTTAATAGACAGAAGAGGGAATGTTTTTCTACACAAACGTTTAACAACATTTTTATGTTCATTATAGTAGAAATCATGAAGGATATCTAAGCAGAATCATCCCCTGGTTTTTTATTACTGATATAGCATTGATTATTAATATGATTTATATTAAAAGTAGAAGTATTTTGCTGTATGGGTGATAAGGGATGGAGGAGGAAAAAAATATGTCAAATTCAAGGGTTTTGAATGACGTTGGACTAAACGACAACAAGCAAAACCTTCATGAGGATATACCAAAAGCGACAGCTTTGCAGGATTTCCTAGCATTAATTAAGATTGGTATTGTTAATTCAAATGTTATTACAGCCTTTACAGGCATATGGCTTGCTTTACATTTTACGGGGAATGGATTTCTGAATCATTTAGATATTATTCTTTTCACATTATTGGGTACTTCCTTTATTATTGCTGGTTCTTGTGTGATTAATAACTATATTGATCGAGACATTGACCCATTAATGAATAGAACTAAGTCGAGGCCAACTGTAACTGGGAAATTCAGCAATGGAAAGGTATTATTTCTTGGAACTGCCTTTATTGTTATAGGTACCATTTTTCTTTTATTTACTACTTTATCTGCAACCATCCTTGGTTTAATTGGAGTTTTTAGTTATATTTGCCTTTATACTTTATGGTCAAAGAGATACTTTGTTTCAAATACTGTAATCGGCAGTATTTCAGGTGCAACTCCACCATTAATCGGTTGGGCAGCTGTTGATCCCAATCTCGATATTATTGCTTGGTGTTTATTCCTAATAATGTTTATTTGGCAGCCTCCTCATTTTTACGCACTTGCGATGAGAAAAGTGGAGGATTACAGGGCAGCAAAAATTCCTATGCTTCCTGTAGTAAAAGGATTTAAAGTCACAAAGCATCATATGGTTATCTGGGTTGCAGCCTTAATACCAATTCCATTTTTACTATCTTCACTGGGGATTCCGTTTGTTATTTTAGCAAGTATTTTAAATATTGGTTGGCTTCTTCTTGGATTATATGGTTACAGGATGAAAGATGATCTTAAATGGGCCAGACTAATGTTTATTTACTCATTGCAGTATTTGACAATCATATTTGTTGCTATGGTCTTAGTAACTTTCATTTGAATCAGGTAGAAAATTCTTTTTTCCAGAAATGGAAAAAAGAATTTATCTATATAATTATTTTTTTTGATTTAACATTTCAAAGAAATAATTCACGGAAAGAGGGGTTTGATTAAGCTATGAAAAGGCTTTCGAAATGGCGTCATCTATCCTTGTTTGCGATATTGACGCTCATTCTCTCCGGTTGTGGTGAACCGTTCCTTTCAACGTTAACACCAGCCGGTGAAGTTGCGAAAACGCAATATGATTTAATGATGTTAAGTACGGCAATTATGGTGGGGGTAATTGCGGTAGTAACAGTGATTTTCTTCATTGTTATTATCAAATTTCGTAGAAAGGATGAAAAAATACCAAAGCAAGTCGAAGGTAGTCATAAGCTAGAAATTATTTGGACTACTATTCCAATTCTTTTACTTCTTGTATTAGCGGTACCTACAGTTGCTGCTACATTCAAGTTTGCAGATGTTACAGACATGGATAAAAAGAATGAAGATGGAAAAAGAGACGCATTGGTTGTCAACGTTAGAGCAAGCCTCTACTGGTGGGAATTTGAGTATCCAGATCACAAAATTGTCACTAGTCAGGAGTTAGTTGTTCCAACAGATGAAAAGGTTTACTTTAATTTAAAAGCATCAGATGTTAAGCATTCATTCTGGATTCCTGCAGTTGGAGGAAAGATGGATACGAATACAGAAGTGGTTAATAAATTTTGGCTAGAGTTTGATTCAAAGGGTGCAGATAATGCAAAGGATCAATTTTATGGCAAATGTGCTGAGCTTTGTGGTCCATCACATGCATTAATGGATTTTAAAGTAAAAGCCCTTTCAAGATCAGACTTTGATCAATGGCTGAATAATATGCAAAATGCGAAAGAGCCAAGCCCAACGACGCCTCTCGCACAAGAAGGTCAAGATGTGTTTAACAAAAGCTGTATCGGTTGTCATGCGGTAACTCCACAAGATGCAAGACCTGAAGCAGCACGCCAAGCACCAAATTTAGCAACCTTTGGTGAACGCACAAGAATCGCGGGTGTTCTTGATCACAGTGAAAAAGATTTAAAAAATTGGTTAAAAGATCCTGAAACCTATAAGCCAGCGAACAAAATGACTGGTACATACGGAAATCTAACAGATACACAAATCGATGCTTTGACAGAGTTTTTAATGGGGCTTAAAGTTCAGGATTAATAGGGGATAAGTTTGAAAGGGAGGTAAAACTGTGAGTACCTACGCACAGAAGAAAGGATTCGCGGGAACAATATGGGACTATTTAACAACAGTTGACCATAAAAAAATTGCAATCCTTTATTTAATAGCTGGTGGACTTTTCTTTGTCATCGGTGGTCTAGAAGCGATGTTTATTCGCATTCAGCTAGCGGTACCGAATAATGACTTTGTAAGTGCCGGATTATACAATGAAATTATGACAATGCATGGTACAACGATGATTTTCCTAGCTGCAATGCCGCTTGTATTTGCTTTTATGAATGCGGTTGTGCCTTTGCAAATAGGTGCAAGAGATGTTGCATTTCCATTTCTTAATGCATTAGGTTTTTGGCTATTTTTCTTTGGTGGAGTGTTTTTAAACTGCTCTTGGTTTTTAGGTGGCGCACCTGATGCAGGGTGGACATCTTATGCATCTTTATCATTAGCGTCTAAAGGTCATGGAATTGACTTTTATGCTCTTGGATTACAAATTTCAGGTGCTGGAACGCTAATCGGTGGTATCAACTTCCTGGCAACCATTATTAATATGCGTGCCCCGGGTATGACTTATATGAGAATGCCAATGTTTACATGGGCATCATTTGTAACATCAGCACTAATATTATTTGCTTTTCCACCGCTTACTGTTGGACTATTCTTAATGATCTTTGACCGCTTATTCGGATCAAATTTCTTCGATGTTGCAAATGGTGGGAATACGATAATTTGGGAGCATTTCTTCTGGATTTTCGGTCACCCTGAGGTTTATATTCTTGTTTTACCAGCATTCGGTATATTCTCAGAAATCTTTGCAACTTTTTCTAGAAAACGTTTATTCGGATATTCATCAATGGTATTCGCTACTGTATTAATTGGTTTCTTAGGGTTCATGGTATGGGCTCACCACATGTTTACCACTGGTTTAGGACCTGTTGCAAACGCAATTTTCTCTGTTGCCACAATGGCAATAGCAGTTCCGACGGGGATAAAAATCTTTAACTGGTTATTCACCATTTGGGGAGGAAGTATTAAATTTACTACCCCAATGATGTACGCAGTTGCCTTTATTCCTTCATTTGTTGCCGGTGGGGTTACAGGGGTAATGAACGCTACGGCTGCAGCGGATTATCAATATCATGACAGCTATTTCGTTGTTGCTCACTTCCACTATGTTATCGTTGGTGGGGTAGTGTTTGCCTTACTTGCTGCTGCTCACTTCTATTGGCCAAAAATGTTTGGAACGATGTTAAATGAGTTTCTTGGTAAGATTACATTCTGGTTATTCTTTATTGGATTCCATCTAACATTCTTTGTCCAACATTTCTTAGGTTTAATGGGTATGCCAAGACGTGTTTTCACCTTCTTACCTGGTCAAGGTTTAGAAACAGGGAACCTGGTAAGTTCTGTTGGTGCAGCATTTATGGCAGTTGCAGTAATTCTTCTGTTATTGAATGTAATCATTACAAGCGTTAAAAATGTTAAGGTTGGTAACGATCCATGGGGAGACGGCCGAACACTTGAATGGGCTATTTCTTCACCACCACCTTATTATAATTTCAAACAAACTCCACTTGTTCGTGGGTTAGATGCTTATTGGATTGAAAAAATGGAGGGCAAAAAAGGATTAACTCCTGCTGAACCACTAGGTGATATCCATATGCCAAATTCTTCTTTCATTCCGTTTATGATTTCATTGGGGTTATTCATAGCTGCTTTCGGTGCAATGTATCAATTTGATCAAAAGGCAGATGATGTATTCGCTAATTCTACTGCTACCATTGTGTTTATCGTAGGAATGGCTATTACATTTATCTCCATGTTTGTTCGTTCAGTGAAGGATGATCATGGTTATCATATTCATAAAGAAGATTTAATCGATGAGGATGATAAGGGGGTTAAGGCATAATGCACGCTGAGGAAAAATTGAATTATGAAACATGGCCAGCTGCGCCTGAAAAATCAACCCTCGAGGGGAAAAATAAGTTTTTGGGTTTTTGGTTATTCTTAGGGGGAGAAACAGTTCTATTTGCATCCCTATTTGCAACCTATCTTGCATTGAAAGATAAAGTGCCAAATGCTGACCATGCGTTAGCAAAGGATCTGTTTGAGTTGCCTTTGACTTTTGTTGCAACGATGTTACTATTAACAAGTTCTTTAACTAGTGTTTATGCGATGTATCATATGAAGAACTTTAGTTTTAAGAAAATGCAAGCCTGGTTACTCGTAACTGTATTATTAGGAGCTGGATTCCTTGGCCTTGAGGTTTATGAGTTCAGACACTATATTCATGAATATCATCACACATTTTCAAGTAGTGCATTTGGATCAGCATTTTACACATTAGTTGGCTTTCACGGGGGTCACGTAGCTTTTGGACTTTTGTGGATTACAACGCTAATTGTTCGAAATGCTAGTAGGGGTTTAAGCCTTTATAATGCACCGAAGTTTTATGTAGCTAGTCTTTACTGGCATTTTATCGATGTTGTGTGGGTATTCATCTTTACTGTAGTATATTTAATGGGAATGGTGGGATAAACTGATGGCGAACCAACAATCAAATTCAGGAAACCCAAGAGTAGACATTGAATATCGTCGTAAAAAAAGCGCGGAAGAAATGAGATATCAAGTGGTATCCTTTTCCTTGATGATTTTTTTAACCCTTATTGCATTTATAGCTGTAGGATATGATGGCTTTTCAAACTGGTTTATTGTTCCATTTATTATCCTTTTAGCAGCTGTGCAAGTGGTGTTTCAATTGTACTATTTTATGCACATGAGCCATAAAGGTCATGAAGCACCTTCTCTTTTCCTTTATTCTGGTTTACTTGTTGGATTAGTAACGATATTAGCGTTTATGACTATTGTTTGGTGGTAGTTTGATCAGAAAATCGGCTTTTTATTGGCCGATTTTCTTTTTATAACATTGAAGTGATAAAAATATCCATTTTTCAATGGAATGAAATTGAAAATAAGGATTTATTAGGTCAATTTATTAGCGAAAATAAGAGAATGCAGTCATAATCATGAATATATATTCAAATGATGTTGTAGATCTTTTTATATAAAGAGGGGATTATGTAATGCTAACACTTGAAATATTCGGATTCAGAGCACTATGGAGCCCATATTTCCTTTTTGTTTTAATACTATTATCGATAGGTTATTTTTTAATTACAGTTAAATATAGAAACAGGTTTCAATCAAGCAAACCGTTGACGAAAACCCAAGGCACATTGTTTATACTTGGTATTTTATTTATTTATATTATTAAAGGGTCTCCCATTGATTTGATGGGGCATATTATGTTTTATGTTCATATGATCCAAATGGCTGTTCTATACTTAATTATTCCACAGCTTATTATCGCTGGTATTCCGGAGTGGATATGGAGGAAAGTTCTTATACTTCCAGTAATAAAACAAGTATTTGCAATTCTTACTAAGCCATTATTGGCATTAATCTTATTTAATGGGGTATTCTCGTTTTATCATATCCCATTAATATTTGATGTGATAAAAACAAATATGTGGCTACATGGGGCATATACGAGCATATTGTTCTGCTTAGCTGTAACCATGTGGTGGCCAATTGTAAACAATCTTGAGGAACAGGCATCTTTAAGTGGGATAAAGAAGGTTGGTTATATTTTTGCTAATGGAGTACTATTAACTCCTGCATGTGCTCTAATTATCTTCTCCGATACACCTATGTACCATACGTTTTCCGACCCAAACTCTTGGGCCCAAGCCCTTGAGTTGTGTGTACCATATGGAACTCTTTCTGGAATAGAATTGAGTGGACCTGAAATGTTCAATTCCATGTCTCTTATACATGATCAGCAGCTTGGTGGGGTTATTATGAAGATCATACAAGAAATAGTCTACGGAGTTGTTCTAGGTAGGGTTTTCTTCGAATGGTATAGAAAAGAACAAAAAGTGGATGAAATTGACATTGAAATGCAAAATGCCTATATAAATCCCCGCCCAGTAGAATAATCATTTGTGAACCGAGGGGCTGTCTATATAATTTGCTAAGCATATTATATAGACAGCCCTTTTTAGCATTCACAATCATCATTTATTCAAGAATTTCACACAATCTTTACAATTTTGTCAATTTAAGCAATCTTCCTTTCACAATCTGCTTGTTTATTGAATTATGAAGGAATGTCCATTAATATTAAAGTTGATTACAAAACAATCTGTTTTGCTTAGGTAATCATACATATTTATCATACTATAACTTTAGATGGGGGAAAGAGGAAAACATAATGAACAATTCGCTGCCAGTTTTACCAACGATAAGTACTTCTTTTATCGTACTAAGTGCGATAACAGTTGCAATTGGGTGGGGCTTAATACGTCAAAAAAAGGTTGAAGCCCATAAAAAAACAATGATAACAGCTGCCGTATTTGCTCTAATATTCTTTATTATCTATGCTACACGAACAATTTTCTTAGGAAATACAGCATTTGGTGGACCAAAAGACGTAAAGATATACTATACTCTCTTTTTATTCTTTCATATTTTGTTAGCTACCACTGGTGCAGTTTTTGGAATTGTAACCCTTTTAACTGGGTATACCAATAAATTGGCAAAACACAAAAAACTAGGACCCATCACTAGTATCATTTGGTTTTTTACAGCAGTAACAGGGATAGCTGTATATCTACTTCTTTATGTTATTTATCACGGGGGAGATACGACTTCTGTCATTAAAGCTATTATAGGATTTTAGTAAACTTAGATAAAAGTATTACTTACGACTAATGAAAAAAGGATGTCTCTTAAGGCGTTATGCATCTTAAGAGACATCCTTATTTTTTATGATTCGTCGAAAACTACAATGCAAAACTTTCGATTTTAGCTTTGAGTTCAGCAAGAATTTTTTCGGATTGATCTACAAGAGACTTTGGAAAGGATTCCCCTTCTCCGTATTCAACACCGTGTGGGTAATAGTATTTTCCTAGTAGAGGAGTCATCAGTTGAATTACTGCCTTATTAGCCCCTACATCCCCTTCAGTTGCGTACCCTTGAACGCGAAGGTAGAAAATACCTTCTTTTATATCAAACTTACGATCGTATGTAACTCTTTCATAATCCCATTGTCCTTCACGTACTAGACCGTAATCTGACATTAATTCATCTAAACGAGTTAGATTTGCCTTAAATTTCTCAATCCCTGTGTTCTCGAATCTCATTTTTTGTCCCTCCTACAGTACAATCAGCGAGCATAAAATAAAAATTTAGAAGTCAGAATCTGACCTTTTTATTCAAATTTAATGATAGTAGAAAAATGTAGAAGTTGCAATCACAACATGAAAGAAAACACAGTACTTTCACAATTTTTCTATAAATTATAATGATTTTGATATTTCGGAAATATACCGCGCTAGAAAATTTTGCATAATTCCTGCAGGTGAGGGAATCATATGTAAACGGTAAATGAAAAAATATTTAGTTTTCCTTGATACTGAATACTCAAAAATATGTTTAAGGGAGGCAATAGGTTATGGAACGAGTTGGAGATGTTATGACTAAAGAGGTTGAATGCTGTACATTACTCGATAATGTTTTTGAGGTAGCAACAAAGATGAAGGAATTTAATGTTGGTGCAATTCCTATAGTGGATAATGGGAAATTAGTTGGGATGATTACTGACCGTGATATTGCCGTAAGAGGGGTGGCAGAAAAACATCCAGGTTCTACAAAGGTTGAAGTCATAATGAGTAATCAACTAATAACGGTTTCACCAGAAACAAGTACAAAGGAGGCGGCTGAATTAATGGCGAAGCATCAAATTCGGAGACTTCCTGTGGTGGATAATAATGAATTAGTTGGGATTGTTGCTCTTGGTGATTTTGCGATACGGAAGCTATCAGATGAACAAGCAGGAAAAGCTCTTTCAGAAATCTCAGAACAAGCAGCGCAAGATTTTCAACATTAAGGGCACCTATTAGGTGTCTTTTTATTGCTACTAATTTCTCACAAGTAGATTTCATTATATTGAATGAAATCTACTAAAAGAATAATAATTTCCATTAGTAATCATATAATGATAGAAAAGCGGATTGATAGGGGGAATTATTATGAAGGCAGGAACCCGAAGGATAGTATTTACCGCATTTACAATTGTCTTATTCTTGGTGATTTCAATTAAGATGAATCCTTTTTTTATAAGGGATAGTCAAGCAAATGCCGTAGAGCAGGTGACTAAAGAGTCAGAAACAGGAAAAAATAACTTCGAATGGGATTTTCCAGATGATAGCCTTCTCAATTTGATAGGAAAAGATGTGAAAGAGCTTTACCCTATACTAGGAAAGCCCAACAGAATTGAGCCATCCTTTTATGATTATAATTGGTGGGTATATAATCAGGATTTAGAATCATATGTTCAGATTGGTGTTAGTCAAAATAAGATCGTAACGATGTATTTGAATGGGAGAAATATTAATATTAAACCTTTTCAGATTGGGGATAATTATGAGGAAATCATATCAAAATATAACTTGCAAACAGAAGTAAGCTTTGAACATGAGAAGGGGTCCTATCGGTTTGAATTATCTGATGAAGATTTGAAAACACAGCCGCTACTGCCTATCAATGATTTTTTTGCACAATTATATATTGATAAATTTACAGAAAAACTATCAGGTATCCGTATTTTAGATAAGAATAACCTGATAAAACAAAGGCCTTATGAGCTATTTTACAGAGGCGATTTAATAGAAAACACGACAAAAATTGAAGATAACATCGAGAAGATTGAGCGAGCTAATGAAAAACAAATATTAGATATTACGAATATTATCAGAAAAAGGGAGAAGGCAAACCCGCTGAAATGGGATGTGAAAACAGCAAAAGTTGCATTTTTACATAGCAAGGATATGTATGAAAGTAAAGTGTTCTCCCATGATTCAAAGAGATATGGGGAATTATCTGATCGCTTAAAAGCAGGAGAAGTATTCTACCAATTAGCCGGAGAAAATATTGCTGCCAATTATATTGATGCCCCAGCGGTAGTAGAAGGTTGGCTAAATAGTAAAGGACATAGAGAGAGTTTGTTAAATGAGAGATTTACTCATCTGGGTGTTGGTGTTTATAAAAAACATTATACTCAAAACTTTATTCAAAAATGGGAGCCATGATGGATAAAAAAACAAGGCTGATCCATTGCCTTTGCTGCAATCAGTCTTGTTTTTTCTTGAGAATAAATTTTCCCTTATCAATTAATCGTTCCTGATTCAATAACGAAAAAGCTTCCGGTAGCTTGGGCAATCTTTCTACCGTCAGAACGGAAAACGTCTGATGAAAGCACCATCGTCTTTGAACCTTTATGCTCCATTTTTGCTTTACAAACAAGGTAATCCCCAATGCCTGGTGATAGATAATGGATATTTAAACTTGAAGTAACAGCCCCGTATCCCTCAGGTAGTATCATATTAGCGTATACGCCCATTGTTGTGTCAACTAGTGTTGCTGTGAAACCACCGTGGACAATTCCAAGAGTATTGTTTAATAAAGGTGTAATCGGTATTTTAATTTCAAAACCGTCACCATTCCCTGAACGCTCCATTTTCATTATTTCGCTAATATAGGTAGTTAATGACTCCTTTCTTTTTCTGTTTAAACTTTCTAATAGGTCCATTAACACCCTTTGCTCTTCTTCATTCGCTTCCTCAACATAATCATTAAATAATTGCTCTAACTGTTTTTTCACTTAAGCACACTCCAATCATATCTGCAAAATATCTTATCACTTTTTAAGGATTTTTGAAAACCATCAGAATCACCTTTTTATAACTTACTCATATGGTAATATAGGTAAATGTATTGACCTCGAGGTGACTACATTGGAAAAGAAGAGTCTTCATCCCTCTATTATTAAATTTAAGGAATTTATTAAAGCAAATCCAAAAATTATGCAGGAAGTTAGAAATGGTAAGTATACTTTACAAGAGCTATATGAGGATTGGTATTTATTAGGGGAAGATGATCCAAAATGGGAAGCATTAATAACGGGTAAGGAGGAACCCGAAGAAACTTCAATTGATGATGAAAAGGCAGATTGGGTATCAAAAATTATGAGGAATATATCGAAGGTTGATCCGGACCAACTAAATACTTATATTTATCAAGCGAACCAGGCAATCTCCTCCATTCTTGGTGTCATTTCTCAATTTCAAGGTTCAAGCCAAACAAATCATCAAAAACAGCCTTCACAACCAAAACACCCATTTTCATTTAGGAAAGACTAATGATACCGGAGTGATATGAGATGAGAAAGGATGTAATCGAGTACATCTATAGGAATAAGGAGCTTAAGCAGTTTTTAAGAGAACAATCCAGGTGGTATCGGGAGCTTTCAAGAAATCCGAATAAATTGCAAGCATTTGAAATCGCCTCTCTCCATTACTATAAGAAGACCATTCCTCATCAGGTGGAAAAATTCACTTCTGGTGTACAAATGGCGTCATTAATGATGAGCATGTTTCAGTCAATGAATAATCCATCTTAAATTTTGGCTTTCTCGATTTAGAGAGGGCTTTTTTATTTGGACTAAAAAGATAGGGGTTGCAAACAATAAATCAAAAAGGAGTGTTAATGAGTATGAGAATCTGGATTGTTCATCTATTATTTATCCCGTCCGTTCTGTTAAGCGGCTGTCATAGAGATATCCCTGAACCCGAAGCTAGTGAAGGAAAAGTATCTGTTCAAAATCTATCCGATAATCATGTTTCTCCAGTCTTTCGAATAAATGAGACAAAACCATTTCATGTACAACACCAAGTCAAACAAAATCATGTACTTGTTGAATGCATGATACCTGAAATATCCTTTAGACATAATACAGATAAGGAAACTGGGAAAATCATTGTTTATATTGATGGAAAAAGAGAAATGGAGGTATCTAGTGCAGCATTTATTATAAAGGGGCTTTCAAGTGGCACCCATACGATTAAATTAGAGGTTATTGGAACAAAGAATCAACTGGTTCAGACTGAAACCATTAGTGTGGAAATTCCTTCCTAAGGTTGGATTCTTTTCTGTTGAATCGATTCATGATAAAATATGAATCGGAGGTGAGCTATTTGCTTGCTACATTAGAAAGTATAAAGATTTTAGACGAAGCAAATGAATTGGCAAAGATGATTTTAGAGTCAGATGTTGCTGAAAACTATCGTACTCATTTATATAGAATGAAAACTAATAAAAGCACACAGCAAAAGATTCAAGCATTTGTAAAAATGAAGGATTTGTATGAGGAAGTACAGCGATTTGGCCGTTACCATCCAGATTATAAAAAGGTAATGATGTCCATCCGGGAGACAAAACGGGAGATGGATCTTGATGAGCATGTTGCGAATTTCAAAAAGGCTGAAAATGACCTTCAAAGCTTATTAGACGAAGTAAGTGTTATCGTAGGTCATTCTGTTTCAGAGCATATCAAAGTTCCAACTGGTAATCCATTTTTTGAATCAAGCTGTAGTAGTGGCGGATGTGGTTCCGGTGGAAGCTGTGGATGCTCATAAAACTCCCATCCTCCTTATTCTTTGATTGCTTTTAACAGTTTTCATATGCTAGACTTATTAAAATAAGTCTTAAGAAGGGGAAAAGAATAATGCTAGGTCAGCGCCAAGGAATGATTATCTGGCTACACTCTCTTAAACAAGCAAAAATGCTTCGAAAGTTCGGAAATGTACATTATGTATCTAAACGACTCAAATATGTGGTTCTATACTGTGATCAGAAGGATCTAGAAGGGATTATGGAAAAGATAAATTCCTATAACTTTGTCAAAAAGGTAGAACCTTCCTTTAAACCGTTTTTGAAAATAGAATATGAAAATTCTAAGCCAGATAAAGCAAAAGAATATGACTATAAGATGGGAATTTAAAGGTGAGACCTAAGTGTCTCACCTTTTTTCGTCACTTCTATATAAATAAAATGCTTAAAGAAGTGTTTTCACCTTGGTTATTATTGCATAGGCAAAATAAATCGGTTCATCCTTAATATTCCAATTAAATGCTGGTAAAACAATTCCTTTTCAGCAAACTGCACAGAAGGCTTTACATCTATTTCAATAATTTCTTTTTGTAATTCATTTGCCAGTTCAGCAAATAATTCAAATCTTTTGTTTGGGGTGCTGTGTGGATTTGGAATCCCTTCTCGACAAATATAAAGGGGCTGAAATTTCCCAGGGTCAGTCGGCTGCAAAATTACAACAAGAGATGTAACTTCTCTCTCATCCATGGTAGTATGGAAGGCCATCATATGCTGAAGGCGGTGGCTATTGGCTCTTGTAAGTTCAATTAATTCATAAAGGTCAGAATATCCTTCCCCAAGTTCAATAAATCGTTGAATCAAAATAATCTCTCCCTTATTTTCGTTCCTTCATGTTCAAATTCTAAACTCTACTTTATCATTTTCAATCATAATATAGAAGAATTTTATAGAAACCTTCAAAGAATAAAATGTTTCAAAATAATAAAGTCCCTTGTTTTTAAAAAATTTCATGTGACGTTTTTTATATGATTTGATAAGGTAGTTCTATAATATAATAGTCTAATCGCTTGAAAAAATAATCAAATTATTTTGCATATAGTACTGGAGTTATGGAAAATGAGGAAAAATCCTATGTGGAAAATATCATTAAGTTTATTTTTTGCTTTGTCTCTTATCATAGGAGGCGTGCTTTTTTGGCAATGGAGCACATACTCCGATAAAAAGGCAGACACAAAAAATATTGAATTGGAAAAAGTAGAGCAAGAAATAACAGTCGAAGCCCAAAAAAGGGAGCTTAAAATTACTCAAAAGATTTCAGGTCTGTCTTCAAATAAGGAATATCGAATTCTCGCTCCTGATCGGATTAAAAAGTGGAAATGCATGATTAATGATAAAAAAGCATGCAATTCAAAGGATGAAAACCCAAATACTTTTCTTGCAAAAAATGGGGAAATGCTGCTGCAAATAAATATTTCTATGAAGAGGTATGGAAATTCCTCCTTTTTGTTAAGTGATTGGTTTGTGACGATCCCTAATACAAAAGTAGAGAATTCTACTGTGAAAATTATTGATTATGCAAAAAGGAAGGGTTCTTGGGTTACAGGCCTGCCTCTTAAAGGAAGTAAGAATTTAGATTATATCAGTTACTACCAATATAAAGGCGCTAATGATCCCGGCTCACTTTATTGGCAACCAAAGCCATTAAAGAAAAAGGATTACCCTGTTGGAATCACAGTTTTTTATGAAGGGAAGAAAAGCCCGGATTTTCATTTTGATTCTTTGAAGAATATAGCAAAATTCCCCTATGTTTCTGTCGTTGTGTCGAGCAATTATAACGAATCGAATGGAGAAGGGGTCATCGTAATTAACCGAACGACTCAGCTTAAATTGTTGGAAAAAAGACTGGCTTATTCTTTTTATTTAACAAAATTTGATCAACTACCTCTAGAAGAAAATTGGCTGTTGGATACGCTTGCTTCCTTATCTGTTAATCAAAAAAGTAAAACAGAAAAGGGAAATAGGATGATAAAGGAAATAAGAGAAAATCTCACGAGTGAGGAGATCAAAAATTTTTTAAAGGCCATTCAAAGAGAAGAAGCACTTTTAACAACTGTCAAAATGGATGAGCTCCTAAGTCAAATGCTAGGAAAGGATACACACTTCTTTACATTAAATAAAAATGAAGCTACGAAATTTATCCCGCTTTACCTTTATGATCAAAGAAAAGTGTTGGTTAATGATGAAATTAAAAAGGATGTTCACCTAATATATCAGGATAAAACGAAACTATTCCCATTTGAAATAACAATGAAGGAATTAGGCTATCAGGTGAAAATGATGCCAGATAAACAATCCATCCTCCTAAGCAAAGGAAATAATAACTACCGATTATATTTAAATGATTACATTTTTGTCTATAATCAAGGGACATATGGATTATTAGAAAAACCATTAAAAATATTAAATGGTACGGTTTATGTAGAACAAAAATGGCTACAATCCATCTTTAAAATCGGAGTAACAGAGTCTAATGAGGAAATTCGCTTAACAACTATAGAATAGACGTCATTTTTGAATAATCATCTACAGCTTTTTAATTTCAATAAAATTTTACTACAAAAATAAAAAACCCTGCATTTCTGCAGGGTCCTTCTATATCCTCTGTAAGGAAAGAAGGCAAAGGGAGAGGAGAAACCGGAGGAAGAACTTATGGGGAAACGTAAGTCTTCTCCGCGGTTGGCAACAACACCCTCGAATAGATGTTGTTACTTACATTATCTCCACAAACCAAAGGGTTATACATGGGGTGGGATAATTTTTTCATCTCAATCTCCTCATTTATTTCTGAATATTTTGGATATTGTCGATTCCTATCTAATTATGTTAGGATAAGTGGGAATGAAATTTAATAATGATTGTGGTGATAAGAATGAGAGTAGTGTCCGGAGACTTTAAAGGAAAAGCATTAAAGGCTGTTCCGGGTTCTTCAACAAGACCAACAACAGACAAAGTAAAGGAAGCCATATTCAATATAATTGGTCCTTATTTTGACGGAGGGATTGCTCTTGATCTTTTTGCTGGGAGCGGGGGTCTTGGCATTGAGGCTTTAAGCAGGGGTGTAGAAAAGGCAATTTTCATTGATCGTGACGGCAAAGCGATTCAAGTCATTTGGGAAAATATCAAAAATTGTGGACTTGATGAAAGAGTTGAAGTATACCGAAATGATTCGGATCGAGCATTGAAGGCAATTGTTAAAAGAGAGTTAAGTTTTGACTATATATTTTTAGATCCACCATACAAAAAGCAACAGCTAGAGAAAATAATAGGGATTATTGATAAAAATAAATTATTGCAAAAAAATGGTGTAATCGTATGTGAGCATAGTTCAGATATTACCATGCCCACTCAAATTGGAGATTTTAATAAAACTAAGCATGAAACATATGGTATTATCGCCATTTCAATTTATACATATGAGTTCGAACAATAAGGGGGATGTCAGTGAAACGTATTGCAGTCTGTCCAGGTAGTTTTGATCCGATTACTTACGGGCATATTGATATTATTAAAAGAGCAGCAAAGGTGTTTGATCAAATAAAAGTTGTTGTCATGCATAACTCATCTAAACACCCACTTTTTACACCAGAAGAACGAATGGATTTAATAAAGGAAGTGACAAAGGATATTCCTAATGTCCAGGTCGATACTTCAAGTGGGTTATTAATGGATTATGCAAAAAGTGTAAATGCTAATGCCATTATTAGGGGTTTGAGAGCAGTTTCCGATTTTGAATACGAAATGCAAATTACGTCAATGAATAGGGTATTAGAAGAAAATATAGAAACGTTTTTTATTATGACTAATAACCAATATTCTTTTTTAAGCTCTAGTATAGTGAAAGAAGTAGCCAAATATCATGGGAATGTTTCATCCCTGGTACCGCCTTATGTAGAGCTTGCATTAAATGAGAAGTATGCAAAATAAAAATAATTGATATTTAAAAGGATGAAAAAAGGCTAAAGAAATCATCAGCCTTCTTTCATCCTTTTATGCTTTAAATCTAATTTTCTACCTTCTTCATTCTTTTAAAATAAATGAGAATATAAATGATTAACGCTATTATTGTTAATAATGGACCTGTATCCTTAATAATTATCAAACAATCATACATCCAAGAGCTTTCATTAATCATAAAGGCAGGTAATGCATTCGATTGTTGTTCTATTTGATTATTTCGAGTATAGACGGGTTCCCAAAGGAGAAAAGCAAATATACTGGCGAAAAAGCCGTGACATATTCGGGCAATGAAAAAAGGTTTGAAGCGAATGTCAGTTTGTGCAAGTATACTGGCAACCTGAGCTTGAACACTAAAACCACTGAAAGCTAAAATAAAACTTGTGACAATGGCCTGATGCATTAAACTAGCTTCCTCGACCCCACTAGTCAATTTACTTCCTAACGTAATCTCAAATAATCCAGAAATAAACGGGATGCTAAGTTCTTCTGGTAAACGGAATAGCTGAAAAATATATTCGACGCCCAAGCTCAAAATAGCTGTAATATGTAAAAGAGTTAGGAGCCTGTTTATTACAGAAAATAAAATAATAAACCCGCCGATCATTAATAGTGTTTGAATAGATGACATGACTGCATCACCTAAAAGTTTCCCAATGGGGCGCTTATCGTTAATCCTCGTTCGATGCAAGGCGATAAAGGCTCTTTTTATTGAAATTCTTCTACTTTCTTTCCTTCTTTTACTCTTTAAATCTCTCCCGTAAAAACGCATCATGAAACCGACGCTTAAGTTTCCTAAATAATGCGATAAAGCTAGGAGAATCCCTAATTGAGGGTTATTAAAAAAGCCAACAGATACTGCACCAAAAATAAATAAGGGATTTGACGAATTTGTAAAGGAGGCTAACCGTTCCGCTTCGATTTTTGTTAGTTGCTTTTCCTGCCTTAGTCTTGCGGTGAGCTTTGCACCTGCTGGGTAACCTGATGCCATCCCCATCGCCCACACAAATCCACCTACACCAGGAACTTTAAACAAAGGCCTCATAAAGGGCTCTAATAAAACTCCGATAAATTTTACTACTCCAAAGCCTATTAACAGCTCTGTCACAATAAAAAACGGCAGGAGGGATGGAAAAACAATCATCCACCACATATTCAGACCTTTTACTGAAGCATCTACTGACTCTTGGGGAAATGAAACCATTGAAATGGCTATCATTAGTACAGTAATAGATAGAAATATCGTTTTAAGTTTGGATCGAAACACGCTTTCTTTGCCTCCCTCAAAGGTGAACTTACCGTGCAACTTTTTATAAACAATGATAGAATGTTTGTAATAATTTTTGTATTATGCCTTGTCCTCATATATTTCAATATACTCATAGAAAATGAAATTAGACCATAAGATTGAATTAGTCAGAGGAAAATTGATACACAGTAAGGAGGGTCCTTGAATGCATCAACCTAAAATTGGCCTTGCTCTTGGTTCTGGTGGTGCACGCGGGTTTGCTCATTTGGGTGTAATCAAGGTATTAGTTGAAGAAAGGATTCCTATTGATTTAATATCTGGAAGCAGTATGGGCGCAATGATAGGATGTTTTTATGCCGCAGGACTAGATATTGAGCGATTATATAAATTATCAAAGGTATTCAAACGTAAATATTTTTTGGATTTTACTGTCCCTAAAATGGGGTTTATTGCAGGTAAAAGGGTGAAAGAGTTTATTCGAATGTTTACACACGGCAAAACATTGGAACAACTGGATATTCCAGTTTCTGTAATCGCTACAGATTTATTAAGTGGTGAAAAAGTGGTGTTTAATCAAGGTTCCATTTCTGATGCAGTAAGAGCAAGTATTGCGATACCAGGAATCTTTGTTCCAGAAAAGCATAATGGCCGCCTACTTGTTGATGGAGGTGTAGTGGACAGGGTTCCTGTCTCTGTTGTGAAGGAAATGGGGGCAGATATTGTCATTGCAGTGGATGTTGCACATGTTAAAACAAATACAGAGATTACTTCCATTTTTGATGTTATTATGCAAAGCATCGATATCATGCAAATGGAGCTTGTTACCAACCGTGAAATCGCATCTGATATTATGATACGCCCTAGAGTAGAAAATTATAGTTCAAGAGCTTTTACAAATATCGATGAAATTATTAAAATGGGTGAGGAAGAGACTAGGAAGCATATTCCAAAGATTAAACAATTATTGGAGCAGTGGGAGGAGCAGTAGTTAATGAGGAAAAAGATTTACATCCGTTCTTTTGGCATTATCATCATACTCATTTTTTTAGCAAGTTCGTTCTATTATTTGCCGTTTTATGTTTCTAAACCTGGTATGGCAAAGGAGCTCGAGCCAATTATTAAAGTTGAGGATGCTTTTGAAGAAGAAGGAAGCTTTATGCTAACAACTGTAAGAATGGGAAGAGCCAATATCTATTCTTATGTAATCGCAAAATTAAGCAAGTACCAAGATATTTACCCATTAGAAGCCATTAGAGCAAAGGATGAATCTGAAGAAGAATATAATGTACGTCAGCTTTATTTAATGTCAAGTTCTAAAACAAATGCCATTGAAGTTGCTTATAAGAAAGCAGATATCCCCATCCAATATGATTACAAGGGTGTTTATGTATTAAATGTTGTTGATGACATGCCCGCAGAAGGTAAGCTTAAGCCTGGTGATCGAATTTATAAGGTTGATGGCAAGGATTTTGATTCTACTGAACAGTTTATTAATTACGTAAGCAAGAAAAATGAAGGCGATCGAGTAAAATTAGCTTTTCTTCGTAATGACCAAAAGGGGGACATCACCCTTTCACTTAAAAAGTTTCATGATGACCAATCAAAGGTAGGGGTAGGAATTTCGCTAGTAGATGACAAAGAACTTGAAGTGGAACCAACCGTTCACGTAGAGACTAGCGATATTGGTGGTCCATCAGCTGGACTAATGTTCTCACTTGAAATATATAATCAATTGACGAAGAAGGATTATACAAAAGGTTACAAGATTGCAGGGACAGGGACGATTTCAGTTGATGGTACAGTTGGACCTATCGGAGGGATTGAGCAGAAAATCATAGCAGCAGATAAAGCCGGTGCTGAAATCTTTTTTGCGCCAAATGAAAATGGTGAGAAGAACTCAAACTATCGCGATGCAGTTAAAACAGCAAAGGATATCGGAACGAATATGAAGATTGTACCGGTTGATACATTTGATGATGCTTTGGAATATTTGGATTCCATTAAAGCTAAATAAACAAAAAAATGGGGAGAGGTGTCACTTCTTCCCATTTTTTGATGTAAAATTGGCAATTTAATGCGCTTGATAGTATATAGGTGGTTGTGAATACTCCTTTTCTAGTAGTAATTGTTTTGCATCGCCTTTAGCCCCTAATGCGTATATTCTCGAAGCTTTTATGTCAAGTTGAATAGTGTCCTTTTGGAAGGATGATAGCTTTGAAATTAGTGGTAAAGATAATTGTTCCCTTTTTCCCTTTAAATATTTTCTTCCTTTATCTGACATGCCCAGGAGTCGCAAGTAACTTGGGTTTTCCTCAGCGATTCTCATTTCTTCTTTTTTCGTATTAGTTAAGATATGGACACACATTCTTTGGAGTCTTGTCCATGTATATCTTTTCGTTTTCAATAGGTTCATAAAATCTGTAAATGAGGTGGCCTTCAATCCCGCAGAAAGCACCCGATTCTCTATTCCTTCCTCTACCTCATAAATTTCCTTCAATTCAGCTGCTGACAAACTAATGAGCTGATATTTAAATAAATCCCAATAATCCTCCCACTGATGGAATGCTCCAATTTCCTTTTTATATTGAACAAGCCTTTCAAAGGTAGAATTTGGAACTAATTTACGGATGTGATTCATTTCATTTTTATCCTCAAATAAGGCCTTCCGGATGCTTGTAGCGCTTGCGATTGTTTCAGAGGAGAAATGCTCGTCATGATAATCCGCATTTTTTCTAGAAACTGTTAATACATTTAGGGGAAGCTTTTGCGAATGGACGGATTTCAAATAGTGATATCCTAATATATTGTTGGGTTTGGAAAGATCTAGGATATCTTCATTCGGACCTAATTCATGAAACGCCTGAGAAGCTGCTCTAGGGTAGCTATAACCCATATTCATGAATTTCTTCATTTGCATTTGATATTCTTCATTTTTTTCCTCTAGAAAGCTCAGAGTTTGAATAAAAGGATTAATACTACCGGCTTCACTTCCGAAGCAAAGGGAATCACAGCCAGCTGCTGCGAGAATAGACACTGCACCATTTGCGAATGTTTCGGCCTTTTGCGTAGCAAACTGATAGGGGAGTTCAAAGATAATATCAATACCAGCAGCTAAAGCCATCTCTGTTCGAGTCCACTTGGACACTAAGGCGGGCTCACCGCGCTGGAGAAAGTTCCCACTCATAACTGCAATCACAATATCACTTTTTGAAATTTCTTTTGATTGTTCTAGATGAAAAGCATGTCCATTGTGAAAAGGGTTATACTCAACAATCACACCGACTGCTTTCATAGTTTCACTCCTTGTTCATTCGAATGTTAATTTGTGTTAATATAGAAGATATTTGATTAAAGATGCAGGATAATGACCACATTATACTGTAAAGAAAAAATATTGACAAATAATTATATGAAAGCTATAATTACCTTTGTTGCCTTTGGGGTGATTCGTATGAAATGGACGTTAAGTCAATTATCAAAATATCGAAGCAAGGATTTACCGATTGATGAAACAATCATTGTAGACGATATTAAAGAAGTCGATCAAACAATACGAGATGTTTCACCAATGCATATAACGGGTCGAGCTGATATCGACTCGACAAAAGTGACTTTTCATTTACAAATAAATGGTCATCTTGTTTTGCCTTGTTCTCGTACGTTAGTTGATGTGAATTATCCAATTAATGTTGAAACAACAGAAACCTTTCTCTTAAAGGATTTCGAATACGAAACCGAAGAGGAAGTTCATCAAGTAAAGGCAGATATAATCGATCTCTATCCGGTTATCAAAGAAATTCTTTTACTTGAAGTACCTATGCAAGTTTTTTGCGATGAAAATAGCAGTGAGGAAGGGGCTCCTCAATCAGGTAACGATTGGGAAGTCATAAAAGAAGCGGATCAAACAAAAAAAGTAGATCCACGACTTGCTGGACTTGCGAAATTTTTCGATCAAGATCATTCATCTTCTGATTGAATATCGGAAGAAACAAAGAAGCAAATGAAGTTTTGAAATTGAACTTCATAACTTTCTTAATTCTCTTTAAGGAGGTGGGAATAATGGCTGTACCTTTTAGAAGAACATCTAAAACTGCGAAAAGAAAGCGTCGTACTCATTTTAAATTACAGGTTCCAGGTATGGTGGAATGCCCAAACTGCGGTGAAATGAAGCTTGCTCACCGTGTATGTAAAGCTTGTGGAACATACAAAGGAAAAGAAGTTGTAAACGACTAATTTCTTCGACTGAGATAAGAAGCACAGGAACATAATTGTTCCTGTGCTTTTGTCGTTTTATGTAGAACCCTCTTGTAAAATATATATTTTTGTATATAAAATAAAGAATATTCATATTCTTTAGGGGGAGTATCATGAAACCGTATCTTATTAGCGAGGAGCCAGAGGGATATATTTTATTTACCATTAATAGACCGGATAAGCGGAATGCAATTAATGATGATGTTATGAATGGATTGGCAGAAGCAATCGAAAAAACAGAAAAATCTTCAGCGAAGGCTCTTGTCATTACCGGTGCAGGTGAAAAAGCCTTTTGTTCTGGGGGAGATCTTTCGGTTTTTCATGAGCTTAGAACGGAAGAGCAAGCCTATCATATGCTTTCAAAAATGGCGAAAATTCTCTATCGATTACTGACATTAAATAAACCAACCATTGCTGTTATGAATGGGGCAGCCGTAGGTGGAGGCTGTGAGATAGCAACTGCGTGTGACTTCCGAATGGCCAAAACAGGAATAAAGGCTGGTTTTGTACAGGGAACCCTATGTATAACAACCGGCTGGGGCGGTGGAACAATGCTTTTAGAAAAAATTCCGGTTGCAAATGCATTGAAGATGCTGATGGAAGCACGTGTTTATCAAGCTGATCAATTAGTCGATCTAGGGTTTGTTCAATCAACTTACGAGGGAACCGAAGAGAGAGGATGGAAGAATAAGCTAGTCCCACTATTAAGTATAGAACCTGAGGTTTTACAAGCCTATAAAAATTTATTACTGCAAAAATGGAACTCAAGCAATTTGTGGGTGCGGATGGAAAAAGAGGTTAGGAATTGTGCGATTTTATGGGAAGGGGATAAACATCATCAACAAGTAGACTCCTTTAGAAATCGAAAATAGTTTATCTTCAAGTAGTGATTCGAGTCTATCTTTTCTAGTAGATGCATATGTATGATAAAAAACACTAGGAGGGATTGACGTATGCCAATAACTCGTCAAGATGCATGGTCTCAAGATGAGGATTTACTACTTGCAGAAGTAGTTCTAAGACATATTCGAGAGGGTAGTACACAGTTACAAGCATTTGAGGAAGTAGGTAGACAGTTATCTCGTACATCAGCTGCTTGTGGTTTCAGGTGGAATTCTTTTGTTAGAAAGCAATATAAATCAGGTATTGATTTGGCGAAGAAGCAAAGAAAGGAATTAAAGAAATCTGCTTCACCTGTACTCATGTCTAATGAATCTGTAACAAAAAAATCCAATGAATTTGTAGAGGAATCAACTTCTCAATTGACTGGAAAGGATAGTAAAAGCAGTCTTACCTTTGATGAAGTCATTAATTATTTGCAATCTATATATCAGGAAGCTAAGAAATCAATGAATCATGAAGAAGAAATCGGTGCATATGATCATAAAATACAAGCATTGGAAAAACAAATATATTATCTAGTGGCCGAGAATGAAAAATTAACAAAAGATATTAAGATGATTGAATCCGACTATAAAGCTCTAATAGAAATAATGGAACGAGCGAGAAAGATGGTTGTTCTACAAGAAGAAGATCGACAGCAAAAGGTCAAATTTCAAATGGACAAAAACGGGAATTTAGAACGTGTTGAAAAGTGAGTTTTACTCAAATATTAATAAACAAAGGGACTGATTCAAGTTAGAAGAATCAGTCCCAATTTTTATTTAAATAAGTGATTTGCAAGTGTATGGTTTAACCATATAAGGCTGTTTAACTTGCTGATTTTTCTTGAAGCTCTTCAGGGAATTCATCTGGAAGCCAAACAAGAAAATCATTTTCATCATCTTTATCAATAGGTGAAAAGCCTTTTTTCTCCCAAAACTTTTTTGAATTAACCCGTGGACTAGTTTTAATAGGCAATCCTTTTGATTTTGCAAACTCCACTAAAGCGGTACCGAATCCTTGGTTTTGGTACTCGGGTAATACCTCAAGCTTCCAAAGCTCAAGATAATATTTGGCTGACTTGAAGGAACGATCAAATTTAGCGTTAATCTTGTACAAGCTCATCCGGGCAACTAGTTTCTCCCCATAATAGATTCCGTAAAAAGGAGAATCACTATCATTATCAATGATATTTGCCTCAAGATCCTCTAGCATAGAAAGCTCCTGCAGTCCATACTCCTTAAATTCTTTAAATTCCTCCAGTGTTTTAAAGTTAACTTTTAGCTTCTCGACAGTAAGGCTCAATTTAATTTCCCCTTTGCAATGTTGTAGTAAAAAGAATAACTTCCAACAAGAGAACGTTTACTTTCGAAGTAATATTGCAATCCTGGGTAGATTGATCCCATTATTTTGTTAATGAATTAGGCTTATTTTTATTGAAGTTATAAATATATTGGAGTGAAAAAATGAAACAATGACTTTTCCTTATCATTGACACTATGGGCTTACCTTTTGAAATTCTACTTAAAGTAGTTTAGTAGGAGTAAACATTTAAGGAAGTATCATTTGCTGATTATGACGTTCAACATCTTTCGAAGAAGAGTGATAAGTCAAAAGAAAATTGGCTATGGTTTCGAAGTAAACGCTTTCACTAAACATTATATACTAACTAAACAAAAAATTCTGCACATAATATTGAAAACTTTTACAAAATTAGGAGAGATTATTTTAATTGATGTAAGAAATTATTCTAAAGTTTATTGGCGGTATGAAAGGAAATTCATTTTTTTGCTCCTGTGTACACAAAATCTGTCATACATCTGTTAAAATATGACTTACAAGCCAATAGAAAAATAACCTATTTTTTTCATGATTATTATTAAAATACAATGAAATTTCATTTAAACTAATACCATTTTAATAATTAGTCCTTATAAAAGAGGAGAATGATATGAAAATTGGAATTATAGGCGCAGGTTCCATCGGACTATTATTTGCCTATTATTTGCAAAAACACCATCAGGTTACTATTTATACAAGAACATTAGAACAAAAAATGTCAATAGCTTCAAACGGGTTACATCTATCAGAGAATGGACATGAATACCGAGCATTTGTTGAAGCGAGATGCATTGATGATTGGCATTGCAAGGAAGACTTGACATTAATAACTGTCAAGCAATACCAGCTCCCAAAGGTGATGGAGAAGCTTGAGAGTGATTGCCGTGGGGAGGAAGGTTCATTTCTCTTTCTACAAAACGGAATGGGGCATCTTAAATGGATCAATCAGTTAAAGGCCAAGAATATTTTTGTTGGGTCTGTTGAACACGGAGCTCTGAGAGAAAGCATGAACCATGTGATGTTTACAGGAAAGGGTAAGACGAAGCTCGCGGTTTTTCGAGGAGAAGCTCAGCTAATTTTAGAAATGATTGACCCATACAAACAGGGGTTTCCTTTTGTAATTGAGGAAGATTACTATGAAATGTTAATTTCCAAGCTAATCGTTAATGCGGTAATAAATCCGCTAACTGCAGTTCTTAAAGTGAAGAATGGTGAGCTAATAGAAAATCCTCACTATAATAAAGTTTTTATTCAGGTTTTTGAAGAAATAATGAAAGTGTTAGATGTACGAAATAAGTCACATTACTTTGATTTGCTCGTTTCTGTATGCAGGAACACAGCAACAAATCGTTCGTCTATGTTAAGAGATATTGAAGAAAAAAGGCAAACGGAAGTTGACGCTATATTAGGATATTTATTAGAACTGGCGCATATGAAGGAAAAAGAAGCGCCACTAATGTCAGCATTTTATCATTGTGTAAAGGGCAGTGAATAAAAGGGGAGGGGAATAGGATGGCTTCATTTCTTTCGGCAGTTGTATCTATCTTAATAATCATCCCGTTAATTGGATACCTCCTTGTATTTATCATTAGCAAACTAATGACCAGGCAGCATAAAAAGTCTGTACATATCGCTTTAGATATAAGCACATTTCTTCTAATTATATCTGTCCATTATTTAATTTTAACAATTTGGAATAAATCCTACTTTTGGATTGTAATATTATTTATGCTATTTGAAGCAATTGCTTTTGTCATAGTATATTGGAAGGTGAAAAAAGAAATAAATTTTGCACATGTGCTTAAAGGGTATTGGCGATTTAATTTCTTAGTCTTTTTTTCAATCTATTTTGTGCTAATGCTATTTGGAGTGATAAAAAGTATTAGTCAATCCATCATGTGAGATAAGCATGTTTTTTCCTTTTTTAAGATTTCAATGCTATACTCATGGAAGGAAAAAACAAGTTGACTAGAAAGGAAGTACATGAATGGAGATTTTGAATCTCTCTCTCCCTGCAACTAATCGATTTGCAACGGAATATTTAGCTCAAAATCAAACGATGGAAGGCCTTTTTCATTATAATTTTCTTAAATCCTCTGAATATAAGGAAAGATTATCTGAACTAAATAATAGAACTTTTATTAGGAGCGAGCTCGCAGAACATATTGAACATTTTATGAGCAGATTCCCATCTTCTTTTCAAGTAAAAGAGTCTATAGAAAAGTTGAAAAAGGATAATAGTGTAGTCGTTATAGGTGGACAACAAGCAGGATTACTGACAGGCCCACTTTACTCCATACATAAAGTCATATCGATTATCGTTTTAGCAAAAGAACAAGAAAGAAAGCTGGGTGTACCGGTTATTCCAGTGTTTTGGATTGCTGGTGAGGATCATGACTACCAAGAAGTAAATCATGTTTATATTCACAAAGACAAAAAAGTCGAGAAAAGTATATATCCTGAAAAGATCAGGGAAAAGAAAATGGTGTCAGACATTAAATTAAACAAGGATGTCTGTTCTGCTTGGATTATGAGTCTGATTGAAACATTCGGAGAGACCCAGTATACAAATGAGTTAATCGAATTTACAAACCAAGCCCTTCAACAATCTCATACGTTTGTTGATTTCTTTGCCCATATTGTCATGGAGCTTTTTAAAGATTACGGCCTTCTCATTATTGATTCAGGAGACCCGAATCTGCGGAGACTTGAGAGTGAATACTTTTTGAGACAAATAAGTAATGCAGGGCAAATTACTCATTTGGTAAAGTCACAGCAGCAGGAAATTAAGCAATTTGGTTTTCCACAGGCCATTGACCTATCTGATCACGCAGGAAATCTCTTTTATTATGACGAGCAAGATCAAGAAAGAATACTGCTAGAATATGATCCAGATGCGGCTCTTTTTAAAGGGAAAAATGATTTGGTTCAGTTTTCAACGAATGAATTACTTGAGCTTGCATTAGAATATCCCGAAAAGCTAAGCAATAATGTTGTGACAAGACCAATCATGCAGGAGTGGTTATTTCCAACCTTAGCCTTTATTGCAGGACCTGGGGAAATATCCTATTGGGCTGAACTCAAAAAAGCATTCGAATACTTTGACATGAAAATGCCCATAATTGTTCCTAGATTAAATATTACTTTGCTTGAGAGACATATAGATTCAGACGTAGATTCTTTTCACTTATCCGTTGAAAAAGTACTTATTGAGGGGATATCCAAGAGCAGGGAGGAATTTTTGCAATCCCTTAAGAATAAAAATCTAGAGAGGCTATTTGAAAAGACAAGCAAGCAGCTACTTGAAAATTATGAGCAAATAAAAGAATGCGCCAATATGGAAGACAAAGGGCTGATTCCTCTTATAGAGAAGAACGGCAGCATTCTGGGTGAACAGCTTCAATTCATGAGGAAGAGGATTGAAGAATCCATTCAAAGCAAGAACCTTGTTGTCTTGAATAAATACACTGCGATAGAGAACTCTTTAAAACCATTGGGTTCTCCACAAGAAAGAATTTGGAATATCTATTATTATTTAAATCAATATGGATTTCAGCTTATTCACGAAGTAATGAAACTCCATTTTGAGTTTGATGGCACACATAAAGTAATTAAGATATAAACGACTGTCCCATAAGGTGTCTTTCACCTTGGGCTGTCGTTTTTTTTTGCTTTTATAGAAAACGCATGTATTGCTTAAAAAAAGTCTGAAAATATTACAAAGTAATGGAGGAAAATAATTCCTGTGGTAGAATTTTTATAAATAGGTGGTGAAAAGTGGGGGGATGTGGTACATTTGAAATAGAAAGTGGGGGTAGTGGGTATGTTCATGGGTGAGTATCATCATAACGTTGACATGAAAGGTCGATTAATCGTTCCTGCTAAGTTCCGTGATGACTTGGGAGAAACCTTTGTTATTACCCGTGGATTGGACCAATGTTTATTTGGTTACCCACTTGAGGAATGGAAAATCCTAGAGGAAAAATTAAAGGGTCTACCCCTTACAAAAAAGGATGCTCGTGCATTTACCCGCTTTTTCTTTTCCGGTGCAACCGAGTGCGAACTTGATAAGCAGGGAAGAATAAATATTACAACTCCTCTATTACAGTACGCAAAACTTGAAAAGGAATGCGTCATTGTCGGTGTCTCCAATCGAATTGAAATTTGGAGCAAGCCTTTATGGGAGGACTTTTTTGCTCAATCTGAAGATTCTTTTGCAGAAATAGCAGAAAATATGATTGGATTCGATATATAATGGGAATGTTTTGTAAATAGGTACATACCTCATTCACTCTAATAGGATATACAAGTCTGGCTCGAGGCTAAAATCAATGACCCTCCTGACTATTCATTCCTTTAGACAATCAAAAACTCCCGATTTTTCGGTTAAAAAGGTGGACTAGCATGTTTAAACACACGACTGTTTTATTAGAAGAAGCGGTTAATGGATTAAATATAAACCCTGATGGTATTTATGTGGACTGCACACTAGGTGGTGCAGGGCATTCGGCATTAATATTATCTAAACTCTCCGATAAGGGAAGGTTATTTGCGTTTGACCAGGATGAAACAGCTATTGCAAATGCCAAGGAAAAGCTATCCCAATATGGAGATAAAATAACAATTATTAAAAGCAATTTTAAATATTTAAAAGAAGAGCTTGCCTCACTAGGAATTTATAAAGTTGACGGAATCCTTTACGATTTGGGAGTTTCATCTCCCCAATTAGACACTCCAGAAAGAGGCTTTAGTTATCATAATGATGCCCCTTTAGATATGAGGATGGATCAACAGGCAGAAATATCTGCCTATGATGTGATTAACTATTGGAAGTATGAGGACCTTGTAAAAATATTTTTCAAATATGGTGAGGAGAAGTTTTCTAAACAAATTGCACGCAAAATTGAGAATGCAAGAGAGAAAAAGCCAATTGAAACAACGAATGAATTAGTAGAAATCATTAAAGAGGCTATTCCCGCACCTGCTAGAAGAAAAGGTGGTCATCCAGCCAAGAGAATTTTTCAAGCTGTACGAATAGCTGTGAATGATGAACTGGGTGTTTTTGAGGAATCATTAAAACAAGCAATTGAACTATTGGATAAAAAGGGCAGGATAAGTGTTATTACCTTTCACTCTTTAGAAGACCGAATTTGTAAGGTAACACTTAAACAAGCAAGTGAAACACCAAATTTACCAGTTAATTTACCTATAATACCTGATGAATATAAACCAACCTTAAAGCTCATTACTCGTAAGCCAATCTTACCATCGGAAGAAGAACTAGAGAACAATAATAGGGCTCGATCAGCAAAATTGAGAATCGCAGAAAAGTTATAAAGAAAAGAAATTACCATGGTTTATTCCACTGTACAGAGTTTAGGCTTTTATCCACTCCCCACAAAAAAGGGAGAACGGCAAGATGGATTTTTTTAGAATCATTTCATTTATTAGGAGGCGAATTTCATGAGTAATCTGGCAAGGAAGCTACAACAAGAGCAAGAGCACAGACGTAAAATTGAGCGTAAAGAGTCATCAAAAAAAGCAAGGATTTCAAAATCGTGGCTTTCTCCTGGAGAAAAAATCCTATTATTGATTTTTGGAGCTGCCCTATGCTTCGGAGGAATCCATCTTGTTTCTAACCAAGCTATCATTTATAATATGAACAAAGATATTCAAAAAACAGAAGTTTCCATTCAAAACCAACAAAAGGTAAATAATGACTTAAAAATGCAGGTCAGTGAACTGAGTACATATGATAGAATAATAGCAAAGGCTAAAAACTTAGGACTTAAATTAAATGAGAACAATGTTAAGGTTGTGCAAGAAAGATGATAAAAAAACAAAAAAATATGAATGTAGGAGCAGCGATATTATTAGTAATATTTAGCCTGCTCTTTTTTGTCTTACTGTTTCGGTTTTTCAGTATGCAGGTTACAGGTAAGGTAGGAGGGGTTGACCTTAAGGCAAAAGCACAACAGAAATACATGAAGGTAGAACCGTTAGAGGCAAAACGAGGAACGATCTATGACCGTACTGGGAAGGTTGTTGCTGAGGATACATCCTCCTTTACGATGGTTGCGATTCTTGATAAAGAAATGACCATTATACCGAAGAAGCCACAACACGTTATAGATACTGAAAAAACGGCAAAGGAACTTTCGAAATATATCGATTTAAGTGAATCTGAAATCTATCGAATATTAACAAAGAAGAAGAAACAGGTCGAGTTCGGTAAGGCTGGAAGAGGTCTTACTTATGAACAAAAAAATGATATAGAGGCATTAAAGTTACCTGGAATTATTTTCTTAAGGGAAACGAAACGTTTTTATCCAAACGGTTACTTTGCCTCTCATTTAGTCGGATATGCTGACCAGAATAAGAATAAAATTTCCGGACAGCTTGGGATTGAAAAAAGCATGAATAAAGTCTTAACTGGTTCGAACGGAAGAATGGATTTCGAAAGTGATTTGTGGGGATACCTTCTACCAAATAGTAAAGAAAAGGTCACACCAGCTAAAAATGGAAATGATGTATATTTAACTATTGATAAAAAAATTCAAACCTTTCTTGAAGAGTCATTATCTAAGGTTGTGAATAAATATAATCCAAAAAAGGTCATTGCCATTGTGGCAAATCCTAAGACTGGAGAAATACTGGCAATGGGTCAAAGACCAACTTTTGATCCCATGACTAGGGATGGGATTGAGGAAAGCTGGCATAACCTAGCCATAGAGGAATCATTTGAACCAGGTTCTACCATGAAGGTTTTTACTCTTGCGGCAGCCATTGAGGAGAAGGTATTTAATCCTAATGGTTGGTATAAATCAGGCACTTATGCAGTAGGGCCAAATATCGTGCCTGACCATAACTATGGATTGGGCTGGGGCTCCATCACCTATTTAGAAGGGGTTCAACGCTCTTCAAATGTGGCCTTTGCAAAAATTGCCAAGGAACAGCTAGGATTTACGAGATTTCGCCAATATTTAACGAAATTTGGATTTGATCAACCGACAGGGATTGATTTGCCAAATGAAGCCAGTGGAAAAATTCTTTTTCGATATCCTATTGAAAAGGTTACAACTGCATTTGGTCAAGGAACTGCCATTACGCCGATCCAGCAAATACAAGCGGCAACAGCTATTGCAAATGATGGGAAAATGATGAGGCCCCATGTCGTTGAAAAAATCGTAGACTCAAATACAAATAAAACAATCAAAAAGGTAAATCCGGAGGTTGTAGGACAACCTATTTCGGCGGATACCGCAAAACAAGTAAGGGATATTTTAGAAACGGTTATTACCTCGGAAAAAGGGACTGGATATGAACGTTACAATATTACTGGATATGATGTGGCAGGAAAAACAGGAACTGCCCAAATCCCTGGACCCAATGGACGTTATCTAGAAGGACATAAAAATTACGTGTTTTCATTTTTAGGAATGGCTCCTAAGGATGACCCTGAATTAATTATGTATGTTTCCGTCCAGCAGCCAGAAATAGACGAGAGTACTAATGGTGCTGAGCCAGTATCTCTGATTTTTAAATCGGTAATGAAAAACAGTCTTCAGTATATGAATATTAAACCTGCAAAGCAAAAGAAAAAGGATATTATTACGATCCCAGACTTAACAAACATGTCCATTGAGGAAGCAACAAACATGTTAGAAACGAAAGGTATAGAGGTTGAGGTTTTAGGAATGGGTGACAAAATCATATCTCAGGTCCCAGCTAAGGATTCCACTCTACTAGAGGGCGAAAAGGTCGTTATAAAAGCAACCGGAAAAATGACTATTCCTAATATGATAGGCTGGTCATTAAGGGATGTATTAAAGGTTACAGAAATTGCGAACCTGAAGGTGAATTCTACTGGAAATGGGTATGTCACAAAACAAAATATTAAAGAGGGCACAGAAATTAAAGCTGGAGACTATCTTGTTATTGAGATGCAAACACCAAAGGAACAATTAGAAAGTAAGAAAAAGAAAAAGGATGACAATAAAGAAGTAGTACCCAATTAAATAGTTGAAAAGAAAAGGGATCATTTAGCTTTTAAATATAAAAATAGAAATTGGCTGTTTTAGCCAATTTCTATTTTTTTTTTTGAAAAAGTCCCTGTAGCCTTTTGTACTGGTCTATTAGAAAAGGTACAAGCATATATTGAAACGAGCCAAATGGAGGAGGTTCGGGAATATTATGCGAGTATCGAATGTAACCGTTCGAAAACGATTAACTGTATCATTACTAATAGGGTTTCTTATTTTTTTCATTATTGATGTTCGACTTGGGTATGTTCAGTTTTATTTAGGTGATTGGCTAACAGGACTTGCAAGGAATTCATGGAGTCGCGAAATTCCATTCGAGCCAGAAAGAGGAGATATTATTGACCGAAATGGCATCAAACTTGCCACTAATATAAGTGCTCCTACCGTTTATGTCGTTCCGAGGCAAATGAAAGAACCGGCCAAAACAGCGGAAAAATTAGCTGCTTCACTTAATCTTTCAAAGGAAAAAGTTTATAAGTATATCACACAAAATACATCGATTGTCCGAATAAAGGAAGGCAGGAAAATATCACACGAAAAGGCGAAGGAAATCAGAGGCTTAGGTTTAGAAGGGGTATATATTGGTGAAGATTCTAAGCGCCATTATCCGTTTGGAAATTACTTATCCCACGTTCTTGGTTTCGCTGGGATAGACAATCAAGGACTGATGGGCTTAGAACTATATTATGATAAGGAACTAAAAGGAGAAAAAGGCTCTGTACAATTTTATGCAAATGCAAAAGGTCAGAGAATGAATGATATGGCTGATGATTATCAGGCACCTATTGAAGGGCTTGATCTGAAACTCACCATCGATGCTAAGATTCAAACGATTGTTGAAAGGGAATTAGATATTGCACAAGCCACATATAATCCTGATGGTGTCATAGCAATTGCCATGAACCCAAATACGGGAGAAATACTGGCGATGTCCAGCCGACCAGACTTCGATCCAGCGAATTTTCAAAATGTTGCTCCAGAGATCTATAACCGTAACCTGCCTGTTTGGAGCACTTATGAACCAGGATCCACCTTTAAGATTATTACTCTTGCAGCAGCATTAGAGGAAGGAAAGGTGAATTTAGAAAAAGAACATTTTCATGATCCTGGCTTTGTTGCTGTTGATGGTGCGAGACTTCGCTGCTGGAAAAGTGGCGGACACGGGGATCAAAGCTTTCTAGAAGTCGTTCAAAATTCATGTAACCCCGGCTTTGTAGAACTTGGCCAAAGACTCGGTAAAGATACTTTATTTAAATATATTAAGGAATTTGGCTTTGGAGAAAAAACAGGCATTGACCTTCAAGGGGAAGGAAAGGGAATCTTATTTAATATAAATAAAGTAGGCCCTGTAGAATTAGCAACGACAGCCTTTGGACAGGGTGTTTCTGTTACTCCGATTCAACAGGTTACTGCGTTATCAGCGGCTATCAATGGAGGGACCTTATACACGCCATATATAGCGAAGGAGTTAGTTGATCCAACAACAGGTGAAGTAGTAATGAAGAACTCACCACAGGCGAAAAGAAAAGTGATATCTGAAAAAACATCTAAAGAAATTCGATATGCATTAGAGAGTGTAGTTGCACAAGGATCGGGCAAGAAATCCTTCGTAGAAGGGTATCGTATCGGAGGAAAAACAGGTACCGCACAAAAAGCGAAGGATGGTAGATATTTGGAGAATAACCATATTGTATCCTTCATTGGATTTGCTCCTGCAGATGATCCACAGCTTGTTGTCTATGTCGCTGTAGATAATCCAAAGGGTACCGTCCAATTTGGGGGTGTCGTCGCAGCCCCTATTGTTGGAAATATTATGGAGGATAGTCTAAGAAGTATGGGTGTAAAACCACGTAAAGAACAAATAGAAAAAGAAATAACATGGCCAGATACTCCATTAATCCAAGTCCCTGACGTTGTGGGAATGACCAAAAGAGAACTACAGGAGCAGTTTGTAAACTTAAGGATTGATGCAAGTGGAGACGGAGATATGGTCATAAAACAGTCTCCAGAACCGGGTGTAAAGGTAAAAGAAGGCTCAACGATAAGATTGTATTTTAATGATACAAAAAAGGATAATTAACAGGATAATATAAGGGTGGGTGGTGCTCCAACAGCCCACCTTATTTTGTGCAATAAAGCATTTTACCCGTACAGATAAAGGGGGAAAAATCTTTCTTCTCATATTTCCAATTAATAAATTCACTTCATTCTCAAAAACTGAATAATAAATGGCTAAAAGTTCATTTTTCATGTAAAATAATAGTCGCATGTTTCTACACAGCTTTTTAGTTTTTACTTTTTGAGAGGATTGAATAAAGAATGAAATTACATACTCTTCTAGAGAAGTTACACCCTCTTGTTCCTTTCAGTGGTGGAAATCCTGAAATTACTTCGCTTGAAAATGATCATCGTAAGGTTCAGGAAGGAAGCCTGTTTGTATGTATTAAAGGATACACAGTTGATGGGCATACACTGGCTTTTGATGCAGTAGAAAAAGGGGCTGTAGCTGTTTTGGCTGAAACTCATCTTGATCTTAGTGTTCCAGTCATTATTGTCAGAAGTACAAAGAGAGCATTAGCAATATTGGCGGATGCATTTTATGGTCAGCCAAGTCATAAAATGCACCTAATAGGAATTACTGGAACCAATGGGAAAACAACAACAAGTCATTTGATTGATAAAGTCTTGATGGATGCCGGACAGCAAACAGGTCTCATAGGGACGATGTACACAAAAATAGGCGCTAAAATAAATGAAACGAAAAACACAACACCTGAAAGCTTAACCTTACAAAAAACATTGAAGGAGATGGTTGAAGCAGGTGTGAATTCAGTTACCATGGAAGTATCATCCCATGCCCTTGATGAAGGAAGGGTTCATGGTGTTGATTACAACGTGGCGGTTTTTACAAATCTTACTCAAGACCATTTGGATTACCATAAGACGATGGAGGAGTATCGAAGAGCGAAGGGGTTATTATTTGCACAGCTAGGAAATGTATATCAACATAACCACCCGAAATTTGCTGTGTTAAATATGGATGACCCTGCAAGTGAGGAATATGTTCGCTCGACATCGGCACATATCATTACGTACGGGATCGATCATGATGCGGATTTAACAGCCAAAAACATTGAAATAAATTCAAAAGGGACTGTTTTTGAACTGCATAGTCCTTTTGGAATTCATAAGATCTCGATGCAACTTTTAGGGAAATTCAGCGTCTATAATGTATTAGCAAGTATTGGAGCGGGGTTAGCTTCGGGTATTCCAATTCAATCCATTATTTCAAGTATTGAGAGCATTGAAGGGGTTTCTGGTCGATTTGAATTAGTTAATGCGGGCCAAAACTTTACGGTCATCGTGGATTATTCCCATACGCCCGATAGTCTCGAGAATGCCTTAAAAACGATTAAGGAATTTTCCAAGAAGAGAGTGTTTGTCGTTGTTGGCTGTGGAGGAGATCGAGATAAAACCAAAAGACCGTTAATGGCAAAAATCGCGTGTAAATATAGTACCAATGCGATCTTCACCTCAGATAATCCAAGGAGTGAGGATCCAAAACAAATCCTCTTAGACATGACTGAAGGTGTAAAAGGAGAAAAATATGAGGTCATCGTTGATCGAAAAGAAGCAATTTTTCATGCCATCCAAGAGGCAGAGGAGAAGGATATTATTTTAATTGCTGGAAAAGGACATGAAACCTATCAGCAAATTGGTAAGGAGTTTCACGATTTTGATGATCGTCTAGTCGCTAGAGAGGCAATTGAGGAGAGATAACATGTTTTTGACCAATTCAGATTTAAGGGAATTGTTCCCACAATCTAAGGGATTTGTTTATGGGAGTATGTCATTTCAAACCGTTGCATTTCGTTCATCATATATACAACCAAAGGGATTATTTATCCCTGTTTTTCATGACTCAGGTGAATTACAAGAAGCAATAGAAAATGGTGCAATTGCAGCTTTGTGGGATAAAAATAAAGACATACCCAGATATACACCGAATGATTTCCCTATTTTTTTAACAAATGATTTATTGGAAGGCTTAATGAACATGATAAAACTATATAAAAATAAGATAGAAGAAAACAAGACAGATAAAGACGAGAAAACAAATTTCATTTTTTTAGAGGAAAATCTTCTGAATGAAACAGATGAGACATATGATATAGCTGTGATGGCTAAAAAGCTTAAAGAACTAATCGAACTAGATAAGCAGGAAGGGAGGGAATAAAAATGATGGAGCAGGTTATATTTTTCACCATTTTACTTGGATTTTTAATCGCTGTGTTACTTTCTCCAATTTTTATTCCTTTCTTAAGAAGGTTGAAATTTGGACAAAGCATTCGTGAAGAGGGACCAAAGTCCCATCAAAAGAAAACCGGTACTCCGACGATGGGTGGCGTGATCATCCTTTTTTCAATTTTAGTAACAACTTTGGTAATGACTGAAAAATTTTCAGAACCAACTGTAAAGACCTTTGTACTTTTACTTGTTACTTTAGGTTTTGGACTTTTAGGTTTTCTAGATGATTTTATTAAGGTCGTAATGAAAAGAAATCTCGGATTGACTTCCAGACAGAAATTATTAGGTCAAATTGTGATTTCTGTCATTACCTATTTCATATTACAACAAAATAACTTTTCAACTGAAATTCATATTCCGTTAATTGATTATTCATTAGACTTAGGCTGGGGCTATGCCTTTTTCATAATATTTTGGCTAGTCGGTTTTTCGAATGCGGTCAATTTAACAGATGGATTAGATGGATTAGTGTCAGGGACCGCAGCCATTGCCTTTGGAGCATTAGCCGTTCTTGCATGGAATCAATCGTTATTTGAAGTTTCTATTTTTTCCGTTGCCGTGGTGGGTGCTGTACTCGGCTTTTTAGTGTTTAATGCTCATCCTGCGAAGGTATTTATGGGGGATACTGGATCGCTAGCCCTTGGGGGGGCCATTGCAACGGTAGCTATTTTAACGAAATTGGAAATCTTGCTTATCATCATCGGGGGAGTTTTTGTAATCGAAACACTTTCGGTTATTCTTCAGGTCATATCATTTAAAACAACGGGAAAGAGAATTTTTCGCATGAGCCCACTGCATCATCATTATGAGCTTGTTGGTTGGTCTGAATGGCGAGTCGTGGTGACGTTTTGGACGGTAGGTTTATTGTTTGCAATTATTGGAATTTATATCGAGGTGTGGTTGTAATTGAAAAAGATAAATACGTATCGTCACAAAAAAGTATTGGTTTTAGGATTAGCAAAAAGCGGTGTTGGAGCGGCTTCCCTTTTACATAAGCTTGGTGCATTTGTAACAGTCAATGATCAAAAGCCTTTATCAGAAAATTCTGCTGCCCAGGGACTCCTTGAGCAGGGGATCAAAGTAATATGTGGAGAGCATCCAGTTGAACTACTTGAAGATGGGTTTGAATTGGTTGTGAAAAATCCTGGAATTCCTTATCATAATCCGATGATTGTAGAAGCACTTAGGAGGGACATTCCTGTCATTACGGAGGTTGAACTTGCTTATCAGGTGTCTGAAGCTCCTTTTATCGGAATTACTGGAACAAACGGAAAAACAACGACAACTACTTTAATATATGAAATGCTGCATACTGGGAAAAAAAAGCCTCTTATTGCAGGAAATATCGGAACGGTAGCCTCTGATGTAGCACAAAGGGCCCATGAAGACAATAACATTGTCATTGAGCTTTCATCCTTTCAATTAATGGGAATTGATGAGTTTAGACCAAAAATAGCTATAATTACAAATCTTTATGATGCGCATTTAGATTATCACGGTTCAAGAGAAGAATATGAAAAAGCGAAGGCAAGAATTACAAAAAATCAAAAAGAACAAGATTATTTAATTGTTAATGCGGAACAAGAAGAGGTTATGGATATTGCGAGGGCTTCCAAGGCTCAGATTATCCCTTTTTCAACAAAGAGAGTGCTTGAGAATGGGGTGTATATGGAAAATGGGTGGATTTGTTTGCAGGGAGAAAGAATTATGGAAACGAAGGATGTTGTTCTTCCAGGAGCCCATAATTTAGAGAATATCCTATGCTCTGTTGCTGCCGCAAAAATTTCAGGTGTTGACAACGATTCAATTTATAAAGTCTTAACAACATTCAAGGGTGTTAAGCATCGCTTACAATTCATTGAAGAAATCGAAGGAAGAAGATTCTATAACGATTCAAAAGCAACTAATATTTTAGCTACGACCAATGCTATTAAAGCCTTTGATGAACCTATTATCCTCTTAGCAGGGGGGCTTGATCGCGGCAATGAATTTGATGAATTATTACCTTTATTTAAAAAAGTTAAGGCAATCATTACCTTTGGTCAAACCGCTGAAAAATTAGAGCGTGTTGCAAGAGAAGCTGGAATAAAAAAGATTCAACGTGTCGATAATGTGGAAAAAGCCGTACCGGTTGCATTCGAGCTGTCTAATCCGAGAGATGTAATATTATTATCCCCTGCCTGTGCAAGTTGGGATCAATATAAAACTTTTGAGGTAAGGGGAGACATTTTTACTCGGGCGGTGCATAAGCTTAAGTAAGGGCTTGTCTTAACAAAAGAAACATGAAATAAACTCATCACTGAAAATGTTCGGGCGTGGCTTGTCCACTCTCGTGCAAGCCCTAAAACTTGCATTTGAGGTGTGAACATTGCCGACAAAAAAAGCGACTCCCGATATGATTCTGATCATTGCAACTTTTACCCTACTTGCTGTAGGCCTAATTATGGTCTACAGTGCAAGTGCCATTTGGGCAGAGTATAAATTTGGCGATTCCTTTTTCTTTGCCAAAAGACAGCTACTGTTTGCAGGAGTGGGTATAGCTGCGATGTTCTTTTTTATGAATGTGGATTATTGGACATGGCGTAATTGGTCAAAGGTGCTGTTAATTGTTTGTTTTATTCTATTAGTGGTTGTTCTAATACCTGGGATTGGAACCGAGCGGAATGGTTCTAGAAGCTGGATTGGTGTGGGTGCATTTTCCATCCAGCCATCTGAATTCATGAAACTTGCGATGATTGCCTTTTTGGCAAAGTTTCTTTCAGAAAATCAAAAGAAGATTACCTCTTTTAAGAATGGACTCGCTCCTTCCTTAGGTTTAGTATTTCTAGCCTTTGGGTTAATCATGCTTCAACCAGATTTAGGAACAGGAACGGTTATGGTTGGAACATGTTTAGTGATGATTTTTATTTCAGGTGCAAAAATAAGTCATTTTTTAGGGCTAGGAATGTTAGGAATCGCTGGTTTTGTTGGTTTAGTCATC
Organism: Bacillus massilinigeriensis; assembly: GCF_900117315.1. Taxonomy (GTDB): domain Bacteria; phylum Bacillota; class Bacilli; order Bacillales; family Cytobacillaceae; genus Bacillus_BE; species Bacillus_BE massilionigeriensis. The sequence continues at coordinate 1,431,315 of NZ_LT630337.1, read as the reverse complement.
TCTGCTCCGTATCGGATGAAACGGATTACCTCTTTCCTTGATCCATGGGAGGATCCACTCGTGAGCGGGTTTCAAATTATCCAATCTCTCTATGCAATTGGTCCAGGTGGGTTATTTGGTTTAGGCCTTGGTCAAAGTAGACAGAAATTTTTCTACCTTCCTGAACCGCAAACGGATTTTATTTTTGCGATTGTTGCAGAAGAATTAGGTTTCATTGGAGGTTCTTTTGTTCTGCTATTATTTGCTTTGCTATTATGGAGAGGCATTCGAATTGCCTTAGGGGCTCCAGACCTTTATGGGAGTTTTCTTGCTGTCGGAATCATTGCCATGGTTGCCATACAAGTTATGATTAATGTAGGAGTCGTAACTGGATTAATGCCAGTTACGGGGATAACACTTCCTTTTTTAAGCTATGGTGGTTCTTCCTTAACTCTAATGTTGATGGCGATTGGCGTTTTGTTGAATATTAGCAGGCATTCAAGATATTAGAGAGCTTTCCATTCTTCCTTTTTCCGTATAGTTAACCTAACCCTGTTGTTTGAGCAGGGTTCTTTTATTTTTTATTTGTATGTAAGATGATTGCTTTTTCCATAAATATTACATTTAAGTGACATTCTTATGTAGAAACCAAGTTTAAGTCTAGAGTATAGTAGAATAGGGGAGAAATAAGAATGGATTAATATATTGTTATTCTCCATCAGAAAATGTACACTCTTTAACGAGGTGAAAAAATTGCGTATTGTAGTTAGTGGAGGAGGAACCGGTGGTCATATTTATCCGGCTCTTGCCTTGATTCGTGAAATACAAAAGGAATCAAAAGATGCTGAATTTTTATATATTGGAACAGAAAAAGGGTTGGAAAGCAAAATTGTAAGAAGGGAACTAATTCCTTTCAAATCGATACATATTACAGGATTTAAACGAAAATTATCATTTGAGAACCTTAAGACTGTTTATCGATTTTTCAAGGGTGTCCACGATAGCAAGAAGATACTGAAACAATTTTCTCCTGATGTTGTCATTGGGACTGGCGGTTATGTTTGTGGACCGGTCGTATATGCAGCGTCAAGGTTAGGAATTCCAACGATTATTCATGAACAAAATAGTGTTCCAGGGTTAACAAATAAGTTTTTAAGTAGATTCGTCGATCGGATTGCCGTATGCTTTGAAGAAGCTGTCGATTTTTTTCCTAAAGAAAAAGTGGTGATGACAGGAAATCCACGTGCATCTGAAGTATTGGGGCAGGATGGAGTGAAGGGGCGTCTTTCTGTTGGACTTAAACTAAAGGTTCCTTCAGTATTAATTTTTGGGGGTAGCAGAGGTGCAAGACCGATTAATGAGGCTGTTTTGAAATCATTAACCGAATTTGGTGCTAGACCATATCAAGTTCTTTATGTAACTGGAGATGCCCACTTTGAGGAGGTTCAAAGGGAGGTTCAACTTGTAGGGAATCCAGAAAATGTAATCATTAAGCCATTTATCCATAATATGCCCGAGGTCTTGGCTGGAATTGACTTGACCGTTGCCCGTGCAGGTGCAACGACGCTGGCCGAATTAACCTCTTTAGGGATACCTAGTATTCTTATTCCAAGTCCATATGTTACGAATAATCATCAGGAAAAGAATGCAAGGGCTTTAAGTGATCATGGGGCAGCTTTCATTTTATTAGAACAAGAGTTAACTGGAAAAAAACTTGTGGAACAAATTGATCAAATCCTATTGGATAATGAAAATTTAACAAATATGAAGAAGGCGGCCATTCAGTTAGGGATTCCTGATGCAGCTAAAAGAATGTATAACCTAATGGAAGATCTTGTGAAGAAAAATCAAAAGTAGCCCATTTCTATTCTTTTGCATAAAATAAATGAACTTCACAGAAAGAGAGAGAAAGGGAGGTTAAGATGAAAGAATTTTTAGCGAAATTATATGCTTTAAATATAGGAAAAGTAAGAGAAAATGAACCTATGTCCAACCATACAACAATAAAAATTGGAGGCCCTGCTGATATTTTTGTTGAGCCATCAAAGCCGGAAAATTTGCAAAAAATAATGGAGTTGATAAATGAGTACGACATAAAGTGGAGAGCCATTGGCAGAGGTTCAAATCTGCTTGTCTCTGATAATGGAATTGAAGGAGTGGTTATCAAACTAGGCTCTGGTCTCGACCAGTTAGAGATCAACGAGAATGAAGTAAAGGTTGGAGGTGGTTACTCCCTTGTTAGCCTTGCCACATCCATAAGCCGAAAAGGATTATCTGGTTTAGAGTTTGCCGGTGGAATTCCAGGCTCCGTTGGTGGTGCAGTCTATATGAATGCAGGTGCCCATGGTTCAGACATCTCAAAGATTCTTACTAAGGCTCTTATATTATTTAATGATGGAAAGCTCGAGTGGTTGACAAATGAAGAAATGGAATTTAGCTATCGTACATCCATCCTTCAAAGTAAGCGTCCAGGAATTGTAGTGGAGGCTGTATTTAAGCTGCAACCGGGAGATAGGGAAACGATCATTGCAGAGATACAAAAGAACAAGGACTATCGAAAGGTCACTCAACCTTGGAATTACCCGTGTGCAGGGAGCATTTTTAGAAACCCATTGCCAAATTATGCCGGTAAACTGGTGGAGGAGGCAGGACTTAAGGGTTACTCCATTGGTGGAGCAAAAATTTCAGAGATGCACGGGAATTTCATTGTTAATGCTGGGAACGCAACGGCAAGTGATGTACTAAAACTTATTGATTATATTAAAAAGACGATTGATACACAATATGGAATCAAAATGGAAACGGAAGTCGAAATAATTGGTAGAAAGTAGCAGTATTTTCCTCTTTCGAATGTCAAATATTGTGTTATAATATGTCACTAGATAACTTTTTCAATGTTAGTATAACGGCATGATAATCTCGTGCCGTTTATTAACTAACAGAAAGTCAATGATTACTTCACAAAAAATGGACTAGCTTGATAAGGTGAAAGAAATTGATGCAATTTGGGGTGAAGGAGATGAAGCAAGGAAATGTCGTATCGCTTGAAGATCGAATTCCTAAATTAAAGCAACAAAGGAGAAGGAAGGCAAATAGAAGGTTAATTTTTCTATTATTCATATTCTTTTTTCTAATTGTCTGCGTTGTTTATTTCCAATCACCGTTGAGCCATGTAAAAACGATAACCGTTAAAGGGAATAAGGTATACACACAATCTGAAATCATCAATATTAGTGGGGTAAGCCAAAAGACTAATATATGGAAGGTGAATGAGGATGAAGTGGAAAAAAGCATCCGAAAACTTCCTGAAATAAAAAAGGTGCAGGTTTCTATTCAATGGCCAAATACCGTTATGGTTAAACTGCTTGAGGAAAAGAGAGTAGCCTACGTGGCAAAGGAGAATGTACTTTATCCTGTGCTTGAAAATGGCAAAATATTAAAGAAGCATGAAAAGGAAAATATTCCAATGAATGTACCGGTATTAAAGGGCTTTTCTGAAGGTGATATTATGAAGGAGTTACTATCTGGACTAAGCCAAATGCCAATTGAAGTGAAAAATGCAATCTCAGAAATACACTATTCTCCTAAAGAGACAGATGATTACCATATTATGCTATATATGAATGATGGATTTGAAGTTAGTGCCTCGCTACATAATTTCTCATCCAAAATGGCTCATTACCCTTCTATCGTTAGCCAATTAAACCCGGATAAAAAAGGGATTATTGATTTAGAGGTTGGTTCCTATTTTAAGGCTTTTGAGTAGGAAGGAGTAAATAGATGAAGAGAAAGGGGAAACATGTCATCCTTTCATTAATCTTTTTAGTATTAGGTTATATGATGGCATTTTCATTCCACATTACACAAACAGAAAATCAATCTTCAAATATAACAAGTAAACAATGGGATCGAGATATGGATCTTCACAATCAGATTATTGATCAAGAAGAAACAAATCGAAAGCTTCAAAAGGAGCTGAAGGAGAAGCAAAGAAAGGTCTTAGAAGTTGAAGAAGAATTAGCGAAGGAAGAACAAGTCTTTTTCAATCTAGCAGAGGATGCAGAAAAATATCGGATGTTTGTCGGTAAAGTTAAGGTAAAGGGTAAGGGTGTTGAGGTCACATTAGCCGATGGAGAATATGACCCTTCAACCGAAAATGCTAATAACTATATTGTCCATGAACACCATGTATTTAAGGTAATCAATGAGTTGTACATATCTGGAGCTAGCGCAGTTGCCATTAATGGCCAAAGAATTAATCATAGATCATATATTATGTGCAATGGACCAGTGATTGAAATAGACGGAAATCAACATCCAGCACCATTTGTTATAACAGCTATTGGGGATCCCGATATTTTATCTTCATCGCTAAATTTGAATGGCGGTGTAAAAGATATGTTAGTCAATGAGAATGTTGAATTTTCGTTAGAAAAGAAAGATGAAATAATAATGGAACCCATTTTAGGAAGTTAAGGCTTATTATTTCCTTAAAGGTGAGGAATGTGGATAAAAAAAAGACTCTAAACTTATTTATAATTGCCATTGTGATTGGATTTATGATTGCTATACAATTTCAAACGGTACAAAAACCAGTTGTTAGGGATACGAGAGATACTTGGCAGCTTCGAGAGGATTTGGCATCGGCAAAGGAATTACAATCAGAGCTATTATTAGAAATCACTTCTAATGAAGAGAAACTTGCTATGTATGAAACCGAGCGGAAGCAAAGTAAAGAGGCTGCATTAATTGATACAATAAAAGAATTAAAGAAGGAAGCAGGACTTGAAGAGGTTAATGGTCCAGGAATTACACTGATAATAAAACCTGCCTATGAGGATTTGCTTTTAAATCATACAAAGGCAGTCATTTCTCCAGATCTATTAAAAAGATTAATCAATGAAATGAATATTTATGATGCAAAGGAAATATCCATTGATGGGAAAAGGATTATTAATACAACAGTCATAAGGGACATCAATGGGGAAGCAAAAATTGATGGTCATTCATTAAATCACTTTCCTATTGAAATAAAAGTGGTTACAGATGATTATCAAAATGCGGAAAAGCTTTATAATCAGATGAAAGTATCAAAAATCGCGGAAGAGTTTTTCATCGACAGCTTAAAAATAAGTGTACTAGAACCGGAAGCAAAGATAACACTTCCTGGTTATCAGGATACGATACGGATTCAAAAAATGGAGCCCGTTAAACAATAGCGTAAGGAGTAAAGAAAGCATGTGGCTTCCTCTTTTAGGTTTAATAGTTGGGGTAATTCTTGGATTATTAACAGATATAAGAATTCCGGATGAATATTCAAATTATTTATCCATTGCAATTCTTGCGGCTTTAGATACATTGTTTGGTGGAGTAAGGGCGCATTTACAAAATATTTATGATGAAAAAATATTTGTATCAGGTTTCTTTTTTAATATCATTTTGGCAGCAAGTTTAGCTTTTCTAGGCGTTCATCTTGGTGTAGACTTGTATTTAGCAGCAGTTTTTGCTTTTGGGGTCAGATTGTTTCAAAATATCGCCGTAATTCGTAGAATACTGTTGTCAAAATGGTCGTCAAAACCATGAAAAATTAGAAAAAAAATGCTTTAATAAAAAGGGAAAACATTAGTTTTGACGAATAATTTTATTTATAAACAAAAAAACGCAATGATTATAATGATTGTTGTTGTTCAATTATTTGAGTCTTAAAAGGGAGGTGCCAAAGAATGAACAGCAATGAAATATATGTAAGTCTTGACATCGGTACATCCAGTGTAAAGGTAATCATTGGTGAAATGGTCAATGACTCTTTAAATATTATTGGTGTGGGTAATGTTAAATCTGAAGGATTAAGAAAAGGTTCGATTGTAGATATTGATGAAACCGTTCATTCTATAAGGCAGGCTATTGAACAGGCTGAGAGAATGATAGGTATGCATATAAATAAGGTAATCGTTGGAATTTCAGGAAACCATGTATTGCTTCAAGCATGCCACGGTGTTGTCGCTGTATCTAGTGAGAACCGGGAGATAACAGATGAGGATATTGCAAGGGTAATAGATGCAGCCCAAGTGGTTTCTATCCCTCCAGAAAGAGAAATTATTGATGTTATTCCAAGACAGTTTATTGTCGACGGCCTTGATGAAATTAATGATCCTAGAGGGATGATTGGTGTTCGCCTTGAAATGGAGGGCATCATAATTACAGGGTCAAAAACAATCCTACATAATACTCTTCGCTGTGTAGAAAAAGCTGGACTAGAAATATTAGATATTACTCTTCAACCTCTTGCAGCTGGTTCTTTAGCATTATCCAAGGATGAAAAAAACCTTGGCGTAGCCCTAATCGATATCGGTGGTGGATCAACAACAATAGCTGTTTTTGAACAGGGTTTTTTAAGAGGAACAAGTGTTTTGCCAGTTGGTGGTGACCATATTACCAAAGATTTGTCCATTGGTTTGAAGACATCTACAGAAGATGCTGAGCGGATAAAAATAAAATACGGTCATGCTTTTTACGATCACGCTTCTGAGGAAGAGGTCTTTAGCGTTCCAATTATTGGCAGTGATCAACATCAGCAGTATAACCAACGTGAAATCTCAGATATTATTGAAGCAAGAATGGAAGAAATTTTTGAATTAATTCTAAATGAGCTCAAGAGATTGGGGGTTAGGGACCTGCCTGGAGGATATGTTTTGACAGGCGGTGTAGCCAATATTGAAGGGATTTTAGAATTAGGACAAGCTATTTTACAAAATCGCGTTAGAATTGCGATTCCTGATTATATCGGGGTAAGAGAGCCTCAATATACGACAGCAGTCGGTCTTATCAAATTTGCATATAAAAATGCAAAAGTACAGGGCAGAAAAATAGGGAATGCAGCAAGCCCTGGAGAAAAGAAGGAAATAAGAACACAAAAACAACCGCAACCAAAACAAAAGCCGGTGAAGCAGCCGGAGGAAAAAATGTCATCTAGAGTAAAAAAATTCCTAGGTTACTTTTTTGAGTAAGATGGTATCAGGAATACGTCGAAATAGGAGGATTTATCATGTTGGAATTTGATACAAATTTAGAATCTTTAGCAACAATTAAAGTCATCGGCGTTGGCGGCGGTGGTAATAATGCAGTAAACCGTATGATAGAACACGGAGTTCAAGGTGTTGAATTTATAGCTGTTAACACAGATGCTCAAGCCTTAAACCTATCAAAGGCTGAAATAAAAATGCAAATTGGTGGGAAGCTGACTCGAGGTCTTGGTGCAGGTGCTAACCCAGAGGTTGGAAAAAAGGCTGCCGAGGAAAGCAAGGAACAAATTGAAGATGCCCTAAAGGGCGCTGATATGGTGTTTGTTACTGCTGGAATGGGTGGTGGAACAGGAACAGGGGCTGCTCCGGTGATTGCTCAAATCGCAAAGGAATTAGGCGCTCTAACAGTTGGAGTAGTAACTCGTCCTTTTACTTTTGAAGGGAAAAAACGTTCAACACAGGCTGCAGGTGGTATTGCAGGAATGAAAGAAGCGGTTGATACACTAATCGTTATTCCTAATGATCGTCTTTTAGAAATAGTCGATAAGAGTACACCGATGTTAGAAGCCTTCCGTGAAGCGGATAACGTATTAAGACAAGGGGTTCAAGGTATCTCAGATTTAATTGCTGTCCCTGGATTAATCAACCTTGATTTTGCCGATGTGAAGACGATTATGTCAAATAAAGGCTCTGCATTAATGGGGATTGGTGTTTCTTCCGGTGAAAACCGTGCGGCAGAAGCTGCTAAAAAGGCAATTTCTTCTCCGTTACTAGAAACATCTATTGATGGTGCTCAAGGCGTTCTTATGAACATTACTGGTGGAACAAACTTAAGTCTTTATGAAGTGCAAGAAGCTGCTGATATTGTTGCCTCAGCTTCCGATCAAGAAGTTAATATGATTTTTGGCTCAGTAATTAATGAAGATTTTAAAGATGAAATTGTTGTTACAGTAATCGCTACAGGTTTCAATGAGGATAATTCACAACAAAGACTCGTACGTCCCGTTCATAACAATACAAAACCAGGCGTAGAAAACGGAAGAAAAGAGCAAAGACGTGAGGAGCAGGCTTTTGACCAAACAAGAAATAACAGCTCTTCCCAAATGGAGGAAACTCTAGATATTCCAACCTTCCTTCGCAACCGTAAACGTAGAGATTAATCTTATTTTAATATACAAAGAGGCTGTCCCAAACAAGTGCCAAGCACCTTATGGGACAGCCTCTTTTGTATGAAAATATTATTAACTAGGTTGCTGTTCTTTAAAGGTTAATGCAGGTCCAAAAAATTCAAAGTGGATGTTTTTTTTCGGAACATTGATTTCTAACAAACCATCATACATTGCTTGCATGAAATTTACAGGGCCACACATATAGATCGTTGCATTTTTGTCGATGATTATTTGATTTAATGCCTCTGCTGTAATCAAGCCTTCTCCATCAAAGGCTTGATTCTCTCTATCGGTTTCGGTTGGTTTTTCGTAATAAAAATGTCTTTGAACTTCTCTATTTTCATCAACAATGTGGTCTACATCCTTGCTAAATGCATGGTAGTCACCATTAATCGCAGCGTGGACAAAGGTAATCTGTTGCTTGATGTTCTTATTGCTCAAGTGATTTAGCATGCTCATCATTGGAGTGATTCCTACTCCACCACTTAGAAGAATAATAGGGGTTGCAATTGTTTCTTGTAATACAAATTCTCCAGCTGGTGCGCTAATTTGTATGATATCTCCTTCATTTACGTGCTGGTGAAGATAGTTGGAAACAATACCATCTGGACGATTTTGTAAACCTTCCTCACGTTTAACTGAAATTCGATAATAGTTCTTATTAGGTGAGTCTGATAAACTATATTGACGAATATGGGTATTTGCTTGTCCAGGAATGGATAATTTAACGCTTATATATTGACCTGGAATAAAAGAAGCTAATTCTCCACTGTCAGCAGGTTGAAGGTAAAAGGAAGTGATTACTGAGCTCTCTTGAACCTTTTTCGCAATGACAAAATCTCGAAAATCCTTCCAGCCTCCTTTTTTCTCCTCTGCCTCTTCATATAATTTGGCTTCTACGCCGATAAAAGCATCCGCAATGACTCCGTATGCTTTTGTCCAAGCATCAATAATATCTTCAGTTGCAGCCTCTTTAAGAACATCCTTTATGGCTAGAATTAAATGTTCGCCTACAATCGGATAATGCTCAGGTTTAATCCCAAGAGATCGATGCTTATGAGCAATTTGTGTTACAACAGGGAGAATAGTCTCCAATTGATCTATGTATTTAGCAGCATGATAAACCGCATTTGCGAGAGCTCTCTGTTGACGACCCTGCTTTTGATTCGCATGATTAAAGATATTTAATAACTCTGGATGATTCGTAAACATTAAATGATAAAATCTTTTCGTAATTTCTTCTCCATGAACCTCTAATACTGGTACCGTGCTTTTAATTATCTGTATTGTTTTTTCATTTAACATGATTCATTACTCCTTTTGCTAGGTTTGCACTGTAATTATAGTGATAAACAAGTGTGGCTATAGTGATGTACATCACACTTCAATTGTTTTCACAAAGTACCTAAGAACAGGAGTAGAGAAAAAATGACAAAATCTGTAAAGATTATAGAAAATTTCTGCTATTTTGTTTACAGAAAGTGACACACTTCATTCATGTATGTAGGCTATACTAGACCGTAATAAGATTGCTAGAAACATCTACAGAAAAAAATAGGAGAAAGTAGAAACTTCTTAGGATATTACGAGAATCATATAGATGGATTCACAGAGATAAAAGGGGGTAAATGATTGACCGTTTATATTGATATCATTTGGGCTTTAAACCTCTTATTTGATTGTTTACTCCTCTATTTAACTGCGATCATTCTTAAAAGGGAAACAAAATATTGGCGGGTATTTTTGGGTGGTTTTATCGGTTCTATTTTAATATTATTAATGATTACTCCTTTACATACCTATTCATCAAATCCTTTAGTTAAATTATTGTTTTCTTTCTGGATGATAGTAATGACGTTTGGATATAAGCGCTTTTCTTACTTTTTAAACAACTTGCTGATCTTTTATCTAGTCACGTTCTTAATCGGAGGGGCCCTTATAGGTACTCATTATTTTTTGAATTTCGACAGTGAACTATCGTCATCAGTCTTTTTGGCAAGTGTGAATGGCTTTGGAGATCCGATAAGCTGGCTCTTTGTTGTTTTAGGATTTCCTATTGCTTGGCATTTTTCCAGAAGGAATGTTGAAAAAATTGAGATGACAAAGATTCAATACGATCAGATTATCCACGTCACCCTTACAATAGGAGAAAGTACGATTGCTCTAAAGGGGCTTATAGATAGTGGAAATAACCTTTATGACCCCATTTCAAAAGCTCCTGTCATGTTTGTTTCATTAAAGAATCAAGTAGACAAAATTAATCAAACGGTTTTTCAGATTGCAAGCTTTCCAGATGATTTTATTATGGGAAGAAAAACACTCCCATCAAGCTGGGAGAATAAATTAAGGATTATTCCTTACAAGGTTGTCGGTCAAGAGAACCAGTTAATCATAGCCATAAAGCCAGATCAGTTGATTATCGAACACGAGAAGGAGCAACTAGTAGTAGAAAAAGGCCTGGTTTCCTTTACACTTCAGCAGCTGTCGAGTGATGATATGTTTCAATGTATCGTGCACCCGAAGATGCTCACAGGTACAAAAAAAGTGACTTCCAACATTCATGTAAGTTAATACAACTATACTCAAAATCACACATTTTAGAAGGAGGATTTTACATGAAATATTTAAAACTTCGAATTTCTTATTATTGGTATAAATTTTTAACGAAACTTGGTTTAAAAACAGATGAAGTTTTCTACATCGGGGGAAGTGAAGCCCTTCCACCTCCACTAAGTAAAGAGGAAGAAGAGCTTCTATTGGAGAAGCTGCCTAAAGGAGATAAGGCAGCTAGATCCATCTTAATTGAAAGGAATTTAAGATTAGTAGTCTATATTGCCAGGAAATTTGAAAATACAGGGATAAATATTGAGGATTTAATTAGTATTGGGACGATTGGTTTAATTAAAGCAGTAAATACATTTAATCCTGAGAAAAAAATAAAGCTTGCTACATACGCTTCAAGATGTATCGAAAATGAAATTTTAATGTACTTACGGAGAAATAATAAAATTCGTTCAGAGGTTTCTTTTGATGAACCATTGAACATCGATTGGGATGGGAACGAATTGCTTTTATCAGATGTATTAGGGACAGATGAGGATATTATTACAAAGGATTTAGAGGCAAATGTTGATAAAAAACTTTTATTAAAAGCACTGCAGCAGTTGTCAGAACGGGAAAAGCAAATTATGGAGCTTCGCTTTGGATTAGGAAATGGGGAAGAAAAGACTCAAAAGGATGTAGCTGATATGCTTGGTATTTCTCAATCTTACATTTCCCGACTGGAAAAAAGGATTATTAAAAGATTAAAGAAAGAACTAAATAAAATGGTGTAACATCCCATTAGGATTATCTAGGGACAAAAGGTCCCAGTAAAAAATATTTTTTTACAATAATCCTTTATAGGGTAAGTGTTTTTTTGATTCACAAAGAAAGAACCAAGATGTTCAAATGCATATTTTTCCTGCTCACGGAGATACTGATTTTTGTACAGCAGCTCCTGTGAGGAGGGAATAGAATTGACTCGAAATAAGGTTGAAATTTGCGGAGTTGATACATCAAAGCTTCCAGTTTTAAAGAACGAAGAAATGAGAGAGCTCTTCAAAGAGATGCACAAAGGGGATTTAACTGCTAGGGAAAAACTCGTCAATGGGAATTTGCGTCTCGTTTTAAGTGTAATACAACGGTTTAATAATCGAGGCGAGTTCGTTGATGACCTATTCCAGGTAGGCTGTATTGGTCTCATGAAATCGATTGATAACTTTGATTTAGGACAGAACGTGAAATTCTCTACCTATGCAGTCCCAATGATTATTGGGGAAATACGGCGGTATCTACGCGATAATAATCCAATTCGTGTTTCCCGTTCATTAAGGGATATCGCATATAAGGCTCTACAGGTTAGGGAAAGATTAATGAGCGAGACGTCAAAAGAACCAACAGCTGAAGAAATTGCAAAAGTACTTGAGGTTCCACATGAAGAAATAGTATTTGCATTAGATGCCATCCAGGATCCGGTTTCTTTATTTGAACCTATCTACAATGATGGCGGTGATCCAATTTATGTGATGGATCAACTAAGTGATGAGCGAAATAAAGACATTCAATGGATTGAAGAAATAGCCTTAAAAGAAGGCATGAGAAGATTAAATGAACGCGAAAAGCTTATCTTACGAAAAAGATTCTTCCAAGGAAAAACCCAAATGGAAGTTGCCGAGGAGATTGGGATTTCCCAAGCACAAGTATCTCGTTTGGAAAAAGCAGCGATAAAACAAATGAATAAAAATATTCAAAGCTAAGCCACCAATTGGGTGGCTTTCTTCGTTGTTTAGGTAATATTCAATTTGCGAATCATGGTTAGCATTGAAATGAATGCTGTTCCATCTACCGCATATCTATTACCCTTATTTAAAGAAAAGTTCTGTCTACAAAAAAGTTGTTCATTGGTATATCTCCTGAAAATATCATTTTTTTATGCTCTCCCTTCATATATTTTAAAAAAGGAGTGGATTTTGAAATGGTGAAAATTTCGGAATTTCAAGTGAAGGATGTAGTTAGCGTTACTGATGGTAAAAAATTGGGCAATATCACTGACATTGAAATAAATTTAAATTCTGGAAAAATCGATGCCATCGTCATCAGTGGATCTGGAAAAGTATTAGGTTTTTTTGGGCGAGAAGAGGATATAGTCATCCCTTGGACCAATATTTTAAAAATAGGAACAGACGTCATTCTCGTACGTAATAAAGAGTCATTTACAACAGGATATATAGAGGAAAAATGAGTAAACCTGTTATACTGTGACCAGATGCTGGAATATGTTAAAATAATTTGTAAAGAAAAGTCAATTGTTAAGAGGTTTTGTCAGTTAAACATGTATAGAGAGGTAAATGTATGGATCCATTTATTATAAAGGAACAGGAATATTTCCTAATTGATGATTGGTGTAGAAGGGATTTGGGCCTTCTTGCTGGTTTTACAACAAAGAATGGGGGGTATAGTGGTTCCCCTTTTTCTAGTCTAAATTTAGGCTTTCATGTTAGTGACAAGGAGGAAGTTGTCTGTCAAAATAGAAGGAAAATGTCTAAACTTGTTGAATTTCCAAATGATACATGGGTTGGTGCGGAACAAACCCATGGTGTTCATATTGAAACAATCACAAGAGAAGATCGTGGAAGAGGTTCCTTGCAGTATGAGACATCATTTAAGTCCACTGATGGCTTCTTTACCATGGAAAAAGGAATCATGTTAACCCTTTTGTTTGCTGACTGCGTTCCGCTTTTCTTTTATGCTCCTACTAAGGGAGCAATTGGAATTGCACACGGAGGATGGAAGGGTACTGTTGGTGGGATTGCAGGTAGAATGATTGATGTTTTTAAAGGAAATGGGATCCAGCCTTCTGACATTTTTATCGTCATCGGACCTTCCATTTGCAAAAAATGTTATATTGTAGATAATCATGTCATAAACTTAGTGCAAAATATACTAGAAGATGTCGAGGAAAAGCCCTATAATTTAATAAAAGATCATCAATATCATCTTGACCTAAAACAGCTAAATAAAGATATCCTCATTCAAAATGGAGTACATAATGAAAATATAAAAATAACGGATTATTGTACTAGCTGTAATGCGGAACATTTCTTTTCTCATAGAAGGGATCAAGGGCAGACTGGAAGAATGATGGGTTTTATTGGCTTTAAGGAGGCTTAAGCAAAGAGAAATGAAAGTTCAAGACAACCTGACTAGAATCGAGCAGGAAATACAGTCAGCATGCAAGAAAAAGAACCGCAGTCGTTCTGAAATAAAAATCATTGCTGTTACTAAGTATGTGACACCTGAAAGGGCAAGGGAAGCAATGAATGCAGGGATAGATAATTTTGGCGAAAATCGTCCGGAAGGTTTGCTTGCAAAGCAGGAAGTTTTAGGGGACAAGCCTGTTTGGCACTTTATTGGCTCCTTGCAATCCCGGAAGGTTAAAACTATTATTGATAAAGTAGATTATATCCATTCATTAGACCGCTTATCACTTGCTGAAGAAATTCAGAAGCGGGCAAATAAACAAATAAAATGCTTTGTGCAAGTGAATTCATCCGGTGAGGCTTCAAAGCATGGCCTTTCACCTGCTGAGGTAATCCATTTTATTCATGCTCTTAAATCCTTTGATAAAATCCAAGTAGTCGGATTGATGACAATGGCACCCAATACCGATGATGAGGTCATATTAAGGGAATGCTTTCGTACATTGAAGGAGCTAAGAGATCAAATTGAAAATTTAAAACTGGATTACGCCCCTTGTCATGAATTATCAATGGGGATGTCTAACGATTTTGGCATTGCAATTGAGGAAGGATCGACGATGGTACGTATCGGAACAGCATTAGTTGGCGAATAGACAGTGTAGAATAACTAAACAATAATTATTTATCCATTAGGGAGGTGTAAGGAATGAGCATTAAATCGAAATTTAAAACATTTTTCTTTTTAGATGATGAATATAATGAAGAAGAAGACATGATGGAAGAAGAGGAATTGGAGCCAGTTAAGCAGCATAAACCGCATGTACAAAAACAAAATGTAGTTAGTCTGCAAAGCGTTCAAAAATCCTCTAAGGTTGTTCTGATTGAGCCGCGGGTTTATGCAGAGGCCCAGGATATTGCGGATCAATTAAAAAATCGTCGTGCTGTAGTTGTGAATCTTCAAAGGATTGAACGTGACCAAGGGAAAAGGATAATTGACTTCTTGAGTGGTACAGTATATGCCATAAGCGGGGATATTCAACGTATAGGTACGGATATATTCTTATGTACACCTGACAATGTCGAGGTGTCGGGTAATATATCTCAGATAATGTCTGAAAACGATTTTGATAATACGAGGTGGTAGCTTTACATGTACATTCTTCTAAGTATTTTAACAAAATTAATACTTTATTACTCATATGCTTTAATTATTTATATCTTAATGAGCTGGTTTCCAAATGCACGTGAAACAGCTATTGGGAGATTCTTTGAAAAGATTTGCGAGCCATATTTAGAACCATTTCGTCGAATTATTCCACCATTTGGAATGATTGACTTTTCACCAATTGTTGCGTTTTTAGTATTACGTCTTGCAACAAGCGGTCTTAACCAGCTGTATGTTTGGTTTATTTAATATAGCTGTTTAGCGAGGAGAACATTCACCAAATAATGTGGATGGTCTCTTTTCTAAATGGAAAAAGGGGCACTAACAATGAATCTTTATCAACATTTTCGACCTGAAGAACGTGCTTTTATAGACGTAGTGCTCCAGTGGAAGGATTATGTTGAAAATACTTATGCTCCTAAGCTAACCGATTTTCTAGATCCTAGGGAGCAGCACATTCTAAAAACCATTGTTGGACAAGATTCCAAAGTCCATTGTCAGCTTTTTGGTGGAATGGCAGGAACAGAAAGAAAGCGAGCATTATTATATCCAGAATATTTCCAAGTGGAAATGGATGATTTTCTCATCAATTTATATGAAATCCATTATCCAAGCAAATTTGTTAAAATTGAGCATCCACAAGTATTAGGAAGCTTGATGTCTTTGGGATTAAAACGTGGGAAATTCGGAGATATCTTAATACAAAATGAGCGAATACAATTTTTCGCATCTACTGAAATTGGTCCATACATCTTGACGCAATTAGAGTCAATCGGTCGAGCGAAGGTTCAAATTTCTCAAATTCCATTGACAGAGGCAATTAATATTCAGGATGACTGGAGGGAAGGCTCCATAACGGTCTCATCCCTTCGTATAGATACTATCATTTCAGGCATTTACAATATTTCAAGGCAGAAATCACAGGGCTATATTGGACAAGGCTTAGCAAAACTTAACTGGACAACAATAGAAAATCCATCCTTTGAATGCCAAGAAGGGGATCTTTTATCAGTAAGGGGACTTGGCCGGTCAAAAATAATATCTATTGATGGAAAAACGAAAAAAGAAAAATGGAAAGTAACCATAGGCAAACAAAAATAGAAGGATTTTGCAGGAATTCCATGAAAACTGTCGAATATTAGAAAAATACATATAATCTGTGCAAACAATCAGGGAGGTGGCCTTTATGCCATTAACACCATTAGATATTCATAACAAAGAATTTAGTAAAGGTTTTCGGGGATACGACGAGGATGAGGTAAACGAATTTCTCGATCAGGTTATAAAGGATTATGAGTTGATTATTCGTGAAAAAAAGGAAATGGAAGAGAAATTAAAGGATTTAAATGATCGACTAGGACATTTCAACAATATTGAAGAAACCTTAAATAAATCCATTGTTGTCGCCCAAGAGGCAGCAGAAGAAGTGAGAAGAAATGCTCAAAAAGAAGCAAAGCTTATTTTGAAGGAAGCAGAGAAGAATGCTGACCGTATAGTAAATGAATCTCTTTCAAAGGCAAGAAAAATTGCCCTAGAAATTGAAGATTTAAAGAAGCAATCTAAAGTATTTAGAACAAGATTCAAAATGTTGATTGAAGCACAGCTTGATTTGTTAAATAGTGATGATTGGGATCACTTGCTCGAGTATGAGCTAGATGCAACCGAATTAAAATCAACATCAAAAGAGGATACATTAGCTTGACGAATGCGTTATAAAAAGCATATAATTTCTTAACAAAAGCTAAATCATGAGTATACGATGATTGGGACAGTACAATTTTTCAAAAAGCTTTATTAGCGAGTCGGGGATGGTGGAAGCCCGAAAAGCTGAAGGATTGGAAAATCACCCTTGAGTACCTTACTTGAACATCATGTGATTATTAAAGTAGGGCGTTTCATTCACGTTACGAATGCTCAAGTGGATTCATTAAAGAAAATGGATCTATAAGGGTGGTACCACGGGAAATTACCTTCTCGTCCCTTTTCGGGATGAGGAGGTTTTTTATTTTTTCTAGGTTGGGTTGTAAGTTAGTTTATTATTGATTTTCTAGTCTTATTATTGGGCTTTGATAAACATACAAGTCTAATAAATCCAATATTTGGAAAAGGTATATTTATGATTTAACCAATATAGGAGGATCAAGATGGAGTACAAAGATACGTTATTAATGCCAAAAACAGAGTTTCCAATGCGTGGGAATCTTCCAAAACGTGAGCCTGAAATCCAGGCGAAATGGGAAGAATTAAATATTTATGGACTTGTGCAGGAGAGAACAAAGGGTAGACCTATGTTTGTTTTACACGACGGTCCTCCATATGCAAATGGTGATATCCACATGGGTCATGCCTTAAATAAGATTCTAAAGGATATGATCGTACGATATAAATCTATGAGCGGATACCATGCTCCATATGTCCCTGGTTGGGATACTCACGGTCTGCCAATCGAACAAGCATTGACAAATAAAGGTGTAAAAAGAAAAGAGATGACGGTGGCAGAGTTTCGTAAACTTTGTGAGGAATATGCTTACCAACAAATAAACAATCAACGGGAACAATTTAAACGTTTAGGTGTTCGTGGTGATTGGGATAATCCATATGTAACTTTGAAGCCGGAATATGAAGCACAGCAAATCAAAGTATTTGGGGAAATGGCGAAAAAAGGCTACATCTATAAAGGGAAAAAACCTGTGTATTGGTCTCCTTCAAGTGAATCTGCTTTAGCTGAAGCAGAAATCGAGTATCAGGATAAACGATCTGCCTCTATTTACGTATCCTTCAAGGTCAAGGATGGAAAAAGTGTACTTGACACTGATACTCAAATTATTATTTGGACGACAACCCCATGGACTATCCCGGCAAACCTTGGTATTTCCGTGCATCCGGATTTAACCTATGTCGTGGTTTTAGTGAATGGCCAAAAATATTTAGTTGCACAAGATTTATTAGAATCAGTCACCAATGAAATCGGTTGGGAAAATCCCGAAATTGTTCAGTCAATGAAAGGAAACGAACTAGAATATGTTGTTGCAAAACATCCAATTTATGACCGTGATTCACTTGTCATGCTCGGTGAACATGTTACAACTGATGCTGGTACTGGCTGCGTTCATACCGCACCTGGACACGGGGAAGACGACTTTATCGTTGGTCAAAAATATGGATTAGATGTACTTTGCCCAGTAGATGATAAAGGGGTCATGACAGAGGAAGCAGAAGGCTTTGCTGGATTATTCTATGACCAAGCGAACAAGCCCATTACTGAAAAGCTTGAGGAAGTAGGAGCTTTATTAAAGCTTTCCTTTATCACTCACTCTTATCCCCATGATTGGAGAACAAAGAAGCCAGTTATTTTCCGAGCTACGGCTCAATGGTTCGCATCCATTAAGGATTTCCGTGAACAATTGCTTGAAGCAATTAAGGAAACGAAGTGGGTTCCAGCATGGGGTGAAACTCGTTTGTTTAACATGGTTCGTGATCGTGGTGACTGGTGTATTTCCCGCCAACGTGCATGGGGTGTACCAATCCCTGTCTTTTACGCAGAAAATGGGGATGCGATTATTACAGATGAAACGATTGAACACGTATCAAACCTTTTCCGTGAATATGGTTCAAATGTTTGGTTTGAGCGTGAGGTGAAGGATTTACTACCAGAAGGATTTACTCATCCAAGTAGCCCAAATGGTATTTTTACAAAAGAGACAGATATTATGGACGTATGGTTTGACTCCGGTTCTTCTCATCAAGCCGTACTTGTAGAACGCGAGGATTTACAAAGACCTGCTGACTTATATTTAGAGGGATCTGACCAATATCGTGGCTGGTTTAACTCTTCTTTATCGACTGCCGTTGCTGTAACTGGTAAAGCACCTTATAAAGGGGTACTAAGCCATGGGTTTGCTCTAGATGGTGAAGGACGAAAAATGAGTAAGTCCATTGGTAATGTCGTAATCCCTGCAAAGGTAATGAATCAACTAGGTGCCGATATTTTAAGACTTTGGGTTGCGTCGGTTGACTATCAAGCAGATGTTAGGGTATCAGACGCAATCCTAAAGCAAGTAGCTGAGGTATATCGCAAGATCCGTAATACCTTCCGTTTCCTTTTAGGAAACTTAGCTGACTTTGATCCATCAAAGGATTATGTCCCTTACGAACAATTAAGAGAAGTGGATCAATTCATGCTCGTAAAGCTAAATAAGCTCATTAAAACAGTGAAAGAATCATATGAAAACTATGAGTTTTCAACGATTTTCCATGCAGTCAATAATTTCTGTACACTGGATCTAAGTGCTTTCTATTTAGACTTTGCAAAAGATGTTCTTTATATTGAGGCTGCAAATCATCCAGAAAGACGTGCGATTCAATCTGTGCTGTATGATTGTTTGCTATCACTGACTAAATTAGTCACACCTATTTTACCTCATACCGCTGACGAGGTTTGGGCATTTATCCCTTCTGTTGAGGAAATAAGTGTACAATTAACCGACCTACCAGAATATCAGGAGCTTGTGAATGCGGATGAATTAGAGCAAAAATGGACAGCGTTTATGAATTTAAGGGATGATGTTCTAAAAGCATTGGAAGAAGCCCGAAATGAAAAGATCATTGGAAAATCATTAACAGCAAAGGTTACTTTATATGTCAATGAAAAAACGAATGTGCTTCTAAACTCTATTCAAGAAAATCTTAAACAAATCTTTATTATTTCTGGTTTTGAAATTGCTGGAAGCTATGAAGATGCTCCAGAGAACGCTCTAAAATTAGAAACGGCTGCTATTGTAGTCACAAAAGCAGAAGGAGAGACCTGTGAACGCTGCTGGTCAGTAACCACTGATGTAGGCCATGATCATGATCATCCAACCCTTTGCAGCCGTTGTGCTAGTGTGGTAAAAGAAAACTATCATGCATAAGTTGATAAAAAACTCTTCGGATTTTCCGAAGAGCTTTTTTCTTAAGGATTTCCACCTTCGTTAATAATTGTTCCCTATGTCAAATTTTATTGAGTGTGCTTGTTTAGAGTCAGGAAATAATATACGAAACAACAAAATAATACAGATTTCATTTTCTAGCCGATATTTCAATAACGGAGGTTAAGTATGGATGCAACCCTTGTAAAGCTCTATTCAGAACTCCGTAACACAAGAGAGGAATTAAAGAAAAAACTACACGATGCAAATGGATCAAACATGATTAAACCCATTATTGCTGCTGAATTAAGGGATATTGAGGCAGCAATTGAAAAAATGGAATGTGGAACGTATGGAAGATGTGAAGTTTCTGGGGAATTCATTCCTCTTGATCTCCTTATGGATGTACCCACGGCAAAAACAGTAGAGGATTTTCACAAATTGAAGTCATATTATCGCAAACCTTTAACCCATTAAGGCTTTGGCTATAACTTTCTAATGAATTGTGATAAAATGCAGAAGGTAGCAAAAGAAATTGTGTCTGGGGGTTGCCTTTCTTGTTTTATTACATAATTGCATTAATGGTCATTGCACTTGACCAATTAACAAAATGGCTTGTAGTTAAAAATATGGATTATGGAGAAAGTATTCGTATTATAGAGAACTTTTTGTATATTACTTCCCATCGTAATCAAGGTGCTGCATGGGGAATTCTACAAGGTCAAATGTGGTTTTTCTACATCATCACACTGGTTGTTATCTTAGGTATTATTTATTACATTCAAAAAGCGACAAAAGGAAAAGTCCTTTTTGGTGTCTCACTAGGCTTAATTTTGGGAGGGGCAATTGGGAATTTTATTGACCGCGTGATTAGAAAAGAAGTGGTTGATTTTGTCCACACCTATATATTTGGTTACAACTTCCCCGTTTTTAATGTTGCCGACTCAGCATTAGTAATTGGCGTCGGATTGTTAATTATACATTTGTTTATTGAAGAGAGAGAATCAAAGGAGAAATCTTAATGGAAAAATGGGAATACACCGTTAACCAGGAGGAAAAATTGGAGAGAATAGATAAAATTCTTTCTACGCAATCTGAAGACTGGTCACGAACACAAGTACAGCAATGGATTAAAGATGGACTTGTTTTAGTAAATGGAAAAAAAATAAAAACGAACTATAAATGTCAGCCAGAGGATCAAATAGAAGTTAGTATCCCTGAGCCTGAAATCCTAGATTGTTTACCAGAAAAAATGGATTTGGACATTTATTATGAGGATCATGACGTTTTGGTTGTTAATAAACCAAGTGGGATGGTCGTTCATCCTGCTCCTGGTCATTTAACCGGTACCCTTGTGAACGGATTGATGTACCATTGTAAGGACTTATCAGGAATTAATGGTGTACTACGACCAGGAATTGTCCATCGCATTGATAAGGATACATCAGGCTTACTCATGGTTGCAAAAAATGATATGGCCCATGAAAAGCTTGTCAATCAACTCGTTGAAAAAACAGTAACTAGGAAATATCGCGCCATTGTCCATGGGGTCATTCCACATGATTATGGAACGATTGATGCACCACTCGGTCGTGATCCAAAGGATAGACAAAGTATGACTGTTGTAGAGAATGGGAAACATGCGGTTACTCATTTTCAAGTTTTAGAACGTTTTAACGATTTTTCCTATGTTGAATGTCAGTTGGAAACAGGAAGAACCCACCAGATTCGCGTTCACATGAAATATATTGGTTACCCACTGGCAGGAGATCCTAAATATGGTCCAAGAAAAACATTGAATATTAATGGACAAGCTTTACATGCTGGAATTTTGGGTTTTACCCATCCAAGAACAGGGGAGTATTTAGAGTTCGAAGCTCCTCTACCTGCGGAATTTGACGAATTGTTGGAAATGTTAAGAAATAATCGTTGACATGAAACAAAATGAGGTTTAATATAATTCTAGTTGAATAAGTCCTTTAATACAGTCCCGTGAGGCTGAGAAGGAGACGGATGATGCAAAAGGAATTCCTATATCCATTTTGCCATAGATATGTACCTAAAAATCCTCTCACCTCATGGTGTTAGGATTTTTTTTATTAAAGAATCCATTTCAAATAGGAAAGGGTGAGAGATGTGTCCCAGAAAGCGATTGTTTTAGATGAACAAGCAATTCGCAGAGCATTAACAAGAGTAGCACACGAGATTATAGAGAAAAATAAAGGCATCGATAAATGTATTCTAATTGGGATACGTACTAGAGGAATTTATTTAGCAAGACGTTTGGCAGAGAGAATTGAACAAATTGAAGGTAGACCGGTTCCAGTGGGTGAACTTGACATTACCCTTTATCGAGATGACCTTACAACGAAAACGGAAAATCAAGAACCACTTGTGAAAGGATCTAATATTCATACGGATATCAAAAATCAAAAGGTCATTCTTGTAGATGATGTGCTTTATACAGGAAGAACCGTAAGAGCAGCGCTTGACGCATTGGTTGATTTAGGTCGACCCGCTTCTGTCCAATTAGCCGTGTTGGTTGATCGAGGACACCGTGAATTACCTATTCGTGCAGATTATGTTGGAAAGAATATCCCAACCTCTAGCTCAGAAAAAATTGTGGTTGAATTAAATGAAGTAGATAAGATTGATCAAGTAAGTATTTTTGATAAATAATACATCACCCTTTTAATGAAGTCCGGAGAGACTACCAAAGGGAAAGCAAAGAAACATTGCTTTTATATCTTTGAAGACGGTGCATTAAAGGGTATTAGAAAAGGAGAATACCTATGAATAGACCAAATCTAGATATTAATGAAATACCATCACCTGGTAAATGGTTAACCCTAAGCTTACAGCATCTTTTTGCGATGTTTGGAGCAACGATTCTTGTCCCATATTTAGTAGGGTTAAGCCCAGCAATTGCTTTAATTTCAAGTGGTTTAGGAACGCTTGCCTTTCTGATTATCACAAAATGGCAGGTTCCAGCTTATCTTGGTTCTTCCTTTGCCTTTATCGCACCAATTATTGCTGCAAAAGCAAGCGGAGGTCCAGCAGCCGCAATGATTGGAACATTTTTTGCAGGATTAGTGTATGGAATTGTTTCTTTAATCATATATAAAGCTGGATACAAATGGATTATGAATTTACTACCTCCGATTGTTGTAGGACCAGTCATTGTCGTTATCGGGCTAGCCTTAGCTGGAACAGCAGTTGGCATGGCAATGAATGACCCTGTAACAGGGAAATACAGTTTACTACATTTTTCAGCTGCATTAGTGACGCTAATCGCAACGATCATCTTTACTATATATGGTAAAAAAATGCTCAGCCTAATTCCAATTTTAGCCGGAATTGTTGTAGGCTACATTTATTCAGTCATCATTGGTATCGTTGATTTTACTCCAGTGATGAAAGCAAGTTGGTTTGAAATGCCAGACTTTATTATCCCTTTTGTTGACTACAAGATAAATATTACTTTAGATATCATCCTGTTAATGGTTCCAGTAGCTGTGGTGACATTATCAGAGCATATTGGACATCAGCTTGTGCTAAGTAAGGTTGTTGGTCGAGATTATATTAAGGAACCTGGATTACATCGATCCATCCTTGGTGATGGTACAGCGACAATGATTTCTGCATTAATCGGTGGTCCACCTAAAACAACCTATGGTGAAAATATTGGTGTATTAGCGATTACAAGGGTCTATAGCGTATACGTTCTCGCTGGCGCAGCAGTGGTTGCTATTATATTCGGTTTCGTCGGCAAAGTAACAGCATTAATAGGTACAATCCCATCACCGGTCATGGGCGGAGTATCCATCCTCCTGTTTGGGATCATTGCTTCTTCTGGTTTAAGAATGCTAGTTGATAGTAAAATTGATTTTGGAAATAACCGTAATCTTGTTATCTCGTCTGTTATCCTTGTCATTGGAATTGGTGGAGCCTTTATCAAAGTATCCGATGAATTCCAAATTCAAGGGATGGCACTTGCCGCCATTCTAGGGGTATTGCTTAACTTAATATTACCTGGAAGAGAAAAAAATGTAGATTTATTTAGTCTAAATAATGATGAAGCAGATACGAGGAATGATGTAGCTTAAATCACCTTTTAAAGAGGTCCAGTGAGACTTAAAAGGGTGTTGGAAGTAAATCGGGTAACTCGTAATTTCGAGAGTTGGGTATAAGAAGGAAATCCCCAACACCGATAATCTTTTAACCGTACAGACGAATATCCTTAACCTTTTCATTACCTTTCGATTAGGAAGTATCAATCAGAAATGGGATTTTGAAAAGGTAAGAATTGACAGTCTGCAACAACACCCTGACAAACTAAGTGTCAGGGTGTTTTATTTATATAGCAAAGTTATAAATGTGTTTTTCAATAAAAGTGTTTCTCAGAAAACCATGAGGAGGATGTACGATGAAGCATTTATTAAGAACGACTGACCTATCACTAGAGGAGATTTTTGGGATTTTGTCTGATGCACAACATTTTTCAATGGGCGGTAGCTGGAAAACCATGGACCAAGCATTTGCAGCAAATTTATTCTTTGAGCCTAGTACGAGAACAAAATGTAGCTTTGAGGTCGCTGAACGTAGACTAGGTCTTGAAGTAATTCCGTTTGAAGTGAGTACCTCTAGTGTCCAAAAAGGGGAGACACTATATGATACAGTTCGCACGCTTGAATCTGTTGGGGTTAAGGCAGTAGTGATTCGCCATCAGGCAGATGAGTATTTCCGGGAATTGGTTGGTAGGGTAGGGATTTCGGTGATTAATGCTGGAGATGGATGTGGTCACCACCCAACACAATCTTTGCTTGATTTACTAACGATTCAGCAGGAGTTTGGTCATTTTGTCGGTCTTAAGGTTGCCATCATCGGAGATATACGACATAGTCGTGTGGCAAGATCGAATGCAGATACGCTCGTTCGATTAGGAGCTGAGGTAGTGTTTTCTGGTCCGAAGGAATGGTTTGATGAAAGTATTATGCAAAACGGCCATTATGAGGATGTTGATACAGCGATTGAAACCTCGGATGTAGTCATGCTATTGAGAATTCAACATGAAAGGCATACAAAGGATGGAAGCACAACAGCCGAGGAATATCATAGAGAGTTTGGCTTAACGGTAGAGCGTGAAAGAAGAATGAAACCAAGTGCGATTATTATGCATCCTGCACCAGTTAATCGGGATGTGGAAATTGCTGATTGTTTAGTAGAATGCGAACGTTCAAGAATCTTTAAACAAATGCAGAACGGTGTTTACATTCGGATGGCTGTATTAAAGAGATCGTTAGAAGGGAGCGTTAATCATGTCAACACTTATCAAAAATGGCCAGTTGCTTACTGACAATGGAGAACTAATAAAAAGTGATATATATATAAAAGATGGAAAAATCGTAGAAATAGGAAGTTCCATTTCAAAAGAGGCAGATGAGGTCATAGATGCAACGGACCTTATCATGTCACCTGGATTTGTCGATTTACATGTACATCTGCGTGAACCAGGAGGGGAAATAAAAGAAACGATTGAAACTGGGACTCTTGCAGCGGCAAAGGGAGGCTTTACAACAATTGCTGCAATGCCTAATACAAGACCAGTTCCAGACAGTAAGGAACAACTTGAATGGCTTAATCAAAGAATCAAGGAAAAGGCCGCAGTCCGAGTACTCCCGTATGCCTCTATAAGCGTCCGGGAGTTAGGCCAAGAGCTCACAAACTTTGCTGAATTAAAGGAAATGGGGGCCTTTGCCTTTACTGATGATGGGGTAGGCGTTCAATCTGCTGCGATGATGCTTGAGGCAATGAAAAATGCTGCCAAAAACGATATGGCTATTGTTGCCCATTGTGAAGAAAATACACTTATTAATAAAGGTTGTGTTCATGAGGGGGAATTCTCACAGAAGCATGGTTTAAAAGGGATACCATCTGTATGTGAGTCTGTCCAAATCGCTAGGGATGTTCTCCTTGCCGAGGCAGCAAATTGTCATTATCACGTTTGTCATATAAGTACAAAGGAATCTGTTCGTGTCGTACGTGATGCAAAAAGAGCGGGAATAAATGTTACTGCAGAGGTCACACCACATCATTTATTACTATGTGACGAAAATATTCCTAACCTGGATTCTAACTATAAAATGAATCCTCCATTAAGAGATAGAAGAGACCGAGAGGCATTAATCGAGGGTCTGTTAGATGGAACAATAGACTTTATCGCAACTGACCATGCTCCTCATACCGCTGAAGAAAAAGCAGAAGGCATGGAATTAGCGCCTTTTGGAATTGTTGGATTAGAAACAGCCTTTCCTCTTCTCTATACCCATTTTGTTGAAGAAGAGCTTATGACATTAAAGCAGCTCATTGACTATCTAACCATCAAGCCAGCTCAAAGCTTCAATCTACCATATGGGAAAATAGAAGTTGGAGCTGATGCAGATATCGTTCTCTTAGACTTAGAGCATCGTAAGGTCATTGATCCAAAAAGCTTTTTATCAAAGGGGAAAAATACCCCATTTGCTGGTTGGGAATGTTATGGATGGCCAGCATTAACCATATCACAAGGGAAAATCGTTTGGAGAAAAGGAAGTGTCACCGCATGAAGAAGCAATTAATTCTAGAGGATGGTACGATTTTTATTGGAAAAGGTTTTGGTAGTGATTCCTCTACCATAGGAGAAGTCGTTTTTAATACCGGGATGACAGGATATCAAGAAATTTTATCTGACCCCTCGTATTGTGGTCAGATTGTAACCTTAACCTATCCACTAATTGGAAATTACGGGATTAATCGAGATGATTTTGAATCCATTATCCCAGCTGTACAGGGATTCATTGTGAAGGAAGCGGCTGAATTTCCGTCCAATTGGAGAAGTAAAAACTCATTAAATGAATTCTTTCAAATGAAAAATATTCCTGGTATCTCCGGGATTGATACAAGAAAGCTAACTAGAATTATTAGAAAGCATGGAACATTAAAAGGGGCGATTTGTAGTGCACTGGAAGATCCCCAATCCATTATCGAAAAGCTAAAAGCAACTAAGCTTCGAAATGATCAAGTGAAACAAGTATCAACAAAGACTCCTTACCCAAGTCCAGGACGAGGTAGAAGGATAGTCTTAGTCGATTTTGGAATGAAGCATGGGATTCTACGAGAATTGAATAATCGTAATTGTGATTGTATCGTTGTGCCTTATAATACATCTGCTGAAGATATTATTTGTTTAAGTCCAGATGGAGTCATGTTATCCAACGGTCCTGGAAATCCAAAGGACGTACCGGAAGCGATTGAAATGATTCAAGGGATTTTAGGGAAGGTTCCGATTTTCGGAATTTGTTTAGGTCATCAATTATTTGCGCTTGCCAATGGGGCAAATACAGAAAAGATGAAGTTTGGTCATCGTGGCTCTAATCATCCAGTGAAGGATTTAAGGTCGGGAAAAGTTGCGCTTACGTCACAAAATCATGGATTTACAGTTGATGAATCATCGATTGCTGGAACCTCTCTAGAAGTTACTCACTTGGCATTAAATGATGGAACGATAGAGGGGTTACGCCATAAAAGCTACCCTGCTTTTACTGTGCAATATCATCCAGAGGCATCACCTGGACCTGAAGATAGCAATTACTTATTTGATCAATTTTTAGAAATGATAGAATCTGAGAAAAAGGGAAGTGCTCACAAATGCCAAAGCGTACAGATATAAATAGTATTTTAGTCATTGGTTCAGGACCAATCGTTATTGGTCAAGCGGCGGAATTTGACTATGCGGGTACACAAGCATGTATCGCATTAAAAGAAGAAGGGTACCGAGTGATTCTCGTAAATTCTAACCCAGCTACTATTATGACTGATACAGAAATAGCTGATGCCGTTTATATAGAGCCTCTCACACTTGATTTTGTGAGCACAATCATTCGTAAAGAACGACCAGATGCGATTGTACCAACCCTTGGAGGCCAAACGGGCTTGAATTTAGCTGTAGAACTAGCTAAATCAGGTGTCTTGGAAGAATGTGGGGTAGAGATTTTAGGAACGAAGCTTTCAGCAATCAATAAGGCAGAGGATCGAGATTTATTTAGAAGTCTTATGAATGAACTAGGGGAACCGGTTCCGGAAAGTGAAATCATCCATTCATTAGATGAGGCCTTTACCTTTGTTAAACAAATAGGTTATCCCGTGATTGTTCGCCCTGCTTTTACCCTTGGTGGAACTGGAGGCGGTATATGTCATAACGAGAGTGAGCTAATCGAAATCGTCACTAGTGGCTTGAAACATAGTCCTGTCACACAATGTTTGTTAGAACGTAGTATTGCTGGCTTTAAGGAGATTGAATATGAAGTCATGCGAGATTCAAATGACAATGCCATTGTTGTTTGTAATATGGAAAATATAGACCCAGTAGGAGTACATACAGGGGATTCGATTGTTGTTGCACCAAGCCAAACACTAAGTGATCGAGAGTATCAGCTTTTGCGTAATACTTCATTAAAGATTATTCGCGCATTAGAAATAGAAGGTGGCTGTAACGTCCAACTTGCATTAGACCCGGAGAGCTTTAACTATTATATTATCGAAGTAAATCCAAGGGTAAGCAGATCATCAGCGCTTGCTTCTAAAGCAACAGGCTATCCGATAGCAAAGCTTGCAGCAAAAATCGCAGTTGGTTTAACCTTGGATGAAATGATAAATCCTGTAACAGGCAAAACCTATGCCTGCTTTGAGCCAGCTTTAGATTATATCGTAACGAAAATTCCTCGCTGGCCATTTGATAAATTCGAATCAGCAAGCAGAACTTTAGGCACACAAATGAAGGCAACAGGAGAGGTCATGGCAATCGGCCGTACCTTTGAGGAATCCTTGTTAAAAGCCATTCGATCCCTTGAAGCGAATGTCTATCATTTAGCCTTACATGACTCAGAAACAATCAGTGACGAGCTTCTTGAGAAACGCATTCGAAAAGCTGGAGATGAGAGACTCTTTTACATCGCGGAAGCTATTCGAAGAGGGATTAGTATCGAAACCATTCATGAATGGTGCTTAATCGATCTCTTCTTCCTTCATAAGGTGGAGAAGATTGTCTTATTTGATGAAGTGGTTAGAAAAAGCCCTTTCCAATTAGAGGCTGGGAAAAAGGCAAAGGAAATGGGTTATGCAGATTCTGTCTTAGCCAGCATGTGGGATAGCACGGAACTTGAAGTCTATAATTGGAGAAAGCATTTTGGCCTTTTGCCAGTATATAAAATGGTTGACACCTGCGCAGCAGAATTCGAATCAGAAACACCATATTATTATGGGACCTATGAAGCGGAAAATGAATCGATTGTCACTGAAAGAAAAAGCGTAATCGTTCTTGGCTCTGGACCAATCAGAATCGGTCAAGGAATCGAGTTTGATTATTCCACTGTCCATGCAGTATGGGCGATTAAAGAAGCTGGTTATGAGGCAATCATTATTAATAATAATCCAGAGACTGTCTCAACAGACTTTAGTATTTCAGATAAATTGTACTTTGAGCCACTTACAATAGAGGATGTCATGCACATTATTGATTTGGAGAAACCGATTGGCGTTGTCGTCCAATTTGGTGGTCAAACGGCTATCAACTTAGCTGCTAAGCTAGTAGAAAGAGGTGTACGTATATTAGGTACATCTCTTGAAGATTTGGATCGGGCAGAGGATCGAGATAAGTTTGAACATGCTTTAACCATGATGGGAATTCCTCAACCAAAGGGAAAAACGGCGCTATCTGTTGCTGAAGCAATCGAAATAGCAAAGGAGATAGGTTATCCAGTACTTGTCCGACCTTCCTATGTTTTAGGAGGAAGAGCGATGGAAATCGTCTATCAGGAGGAAGAGCTCCTATACTATATGGAAAATGCCGTGAAAGTAAACCCAGATCAGCCAGTATTAATTGATCGTTATTTAACTGGAAAAGAAATAGAAGTAGATGCCATATCGGATGGAAAAGATGTTGTGATCCCTGGAATCATGGAACATATCGAACGTGCTGGAGTCCACTCAGGAGATTCCATTGCGGTTTATCCTCCTCAAAGTATAAGCAAGGATGTAAAGGATAAGCTGATTGACTATACGCAAAAATTAGCTAAAGGATTAGGGATAATAGGTCTATTAAACATTCAATATGTTGTTACAAAGGAAGACGTTTATGTGCTAGAAGTAAACCCAAGATCAAGCCGTACCGTTCCTTTCCTAAGTAAAATCACTCATGTTCCTATGGCTAAGATTGCAACAAAGGTCATATTAGGTCAAAGCTTGGAAAGCTTGGGATATCAATCGGGTCTAATTCCAGAGAAGGATGGAGTATTTGTCAAGGTTCCAGTATTCTCCTTTGCCAAACTAAGAAAAGTGGATACAACCTTGGGACCTGAAATGAAATCAACCGGAGAGGTAATGGGAAAGGACATCACCCTAGAAAAGGCTTTATATAAGGGTCTAGTTGCCTCTGGTATTAAGATTCATAAGTTTGGTACTGTTTTAATGACAATCGCAGATAAAGACAAGCAGGAAGCCATCCATTTAGCAAAACGATTTGCATCTATCGGTTATCGATTAATGGCAACAAGTGGAACAGCCAATTATTTGCGAGACTTCGGAATACCTGTAAAAGTCGTTGCAAAAATCGGATCGGAAGGCCCAGATTTACTCGATGTCATTCGAAATGGTGAAGTCCAATTTATCATAAACACTCTGACGAAAGGAAAGCAGCCTGAAAGGGACGGCTTTAGGATTCGCAGGGAATCAGCAGAAAATGGACTTCCTTGTTTAACATCTCTTGATACAGCAGAGGCCATATTAAGGGTCATCGAGTCAATGAATTTCTCTGCTGATCCAATGAATAAACCATCGGAAATTAGGGAGGCGATTCTATCATGATTAAGAAAGAATATTGCCAAGTCGTCTCACAAAAGGAAATTGCAGAAAATATATATGAGCTCACCTTAAAGGGTGAGCTTGTTCAAGAAATGAAAGAACCTGGTCAATTTGTTCATTTGAAGGTGAATGAGGGAAATGATCCACTATTAAGGAGACCTATAAGTATTTGCGATATCAATCATGAAGATTCTCAATTCACTATCATTTATCGAAATGCAGGAAGAGGAACAGCTTTTCTATCCAAGAAGGCTTCAGGGGAAATGGTTGACATTTTAGGACCGTTAGGAAATGGATTTCCAGTTAGTGAGGCATCCTCTGGGGATACTGCCATCCTTGTTGGAGGCGGAATTGGTGTACCACCATTGTATGAATTATCGAGGCAGCTTGTGAGGTCTGGGGTTAAAGTCATTCATGTTTTTGGTTATCAAACCAAATCCGTCGCCTTCTATGAAGAGGAGTTTAATTTACTTGGGGAAACGTATATCGCAACTGTTGATGGGTCTTTAGGTACAAAGGGGTTTGTAACAGACATTCTTAAGAGGGAACAATTTGACTTTGATATCATATATTCATGTGGTCCAACTCCGATGTTACAGGCATTATCTGACCTCTATCCAGAAAAAAAGGTTTATTTGTCTCTAGAAGAAAGAATGGCTTGTGGAATTGGGGCATGCTTTGCCTGTGTATGCCACAAGAAGAGTGATCCAACAGGACATTCCTATAAGAAGGTATGTAGTGATGGACCTGTATTCAAAGCAGGGGAGGTTTTGATATGAATCGATTACAGGTTGAGTTACCTGGATTATCATTAAAAAATCCAATTATGCCTGCTTCCGGTTGTTTTGGATTTGGACGTGAGTTCAGTGAGCTTTACAATTTAAGCGAGCTTGGTGCCATCATGATTAAAGCCACAACTTTAGAACCTAGATTTGGAAACCCAACCCCAAGGGTCGCAGAAACAACAGCCGGAATGTTAAACGCCATTGGTCTCCAAAATCCTGGTCTTGAAAAAGTTGTTCATGAGGAGCTTCCCTGGTTAGAGCAATTTGATGTACCAATTATCGCAAATGTTGCAGGATCGATGGAGGAAGACTATGTTGAAGTGGCAAGGGAGATTTCAAAGGCTAGGAATGTTCATGCTCTTGAATTAAATATTTCCTGTCCGAATGTTAAAACAGGTGGAATTGCTTTTGGAACAATCCCTGATGTGGCAAAGGATTTAACAAAGAAAGTGAAAGAGGTTTCAAGTGTTCCAGTATATGTTAAATTATCTCCTAATGTAACAAATATTGTCGAGATGGCGACAGCGGTGGCAGATGGTGGTGCTGATGGCTTAACGATGATTAATACATTAGTTGGAATGCGAATAGATATCAAAACGGGTCGACCAATCCTAGCGAATAAAACAGGCGGGCTATCAGGACCTGCAATTAAGCCAGTTGCTATTCGAATGATTTATGAAGTGAGTCAAAAGGTAAATCTTCCAATTATAGGAATGGGGGGAGTAGAGACAGCTGAAGATGTCATCGAGTATTTTTACGCTGGAGCAAGTGCAGTTGCTGTTGGAACAGCAAACTTTGTTGACCCTTTTGTCTGTCCAAACATTATCGAAAAGCTTCCTGAATTATTAAGCAATCTAGGGATCGAACATATTTCTGAATGTAGAGGAAGGAGCTGGAAATAGGATGACAGCCCCACTGATTATTGCGCTCGATTTTCCAAATAAGAACGAGGTATTTCAATTCTTGAATAAGCTTCCTAATGAAAAGCTTTTTGTGAAAGTTGGCATGGAGTTATTTTATCAAGAAGGTCCATCCATCATACAAGAATTAAAAGAAAAAGAGCATCAAATTTTTCTAGATTTAAAGCTTCACGATATTCCAAATACAGTGAAGAATGCGATGAAAGGGCTAGCAAGGCTTGGTTGTGACTTGGTAAATGTCCATGCTGCAGGTGGAAGAGAAATGATGGAATCCGCTTTGGAAGGGCTGGAGGCAGGCACTATGCATGGAAATATAAGACCAAAGCTTATAGCTGTTACCCAACTGACGAGTACATCGGAAGAGCAAATGATGAGAGAGCAATTAATTCAGGTCTCACTGCAGGAATCCGTTCGACACTATGCGTCATTAGCGAAAGAATCTGGTTTAGATGGAGTTGTTTGTTCAACCCATGAAGCAGGTATGATACGGAAAGAACTAGGGGAAGGCTTTTTAACGGTTACACCTGGAATTCGTTTAAATAGTGATCAAACCGGAGACCAAAAGCGAGTGGCAACCCCTAGTATTGCAAGAGAGTCTGGAGTTTCTGCCATTGTAGTAGGCCGTTCTATTACTAAATCAGAGAATCCACTTCTAAGCTATCAATTAATTAAGAAGGAATGGGAGGGAGTTTTACAATGAAAAAATTAATCGCTGAAAGATTACTAGAGATAAGGGCCGTTGCCTTACAGCCAAATGAACCTTTTACATGGGCATCAGGAATAAAATCACCTATTTATTGTGATAATCGGTTAACTCTTTCCTACCCGGAAATTAGAAGAGAAATTGCTAACGGATTAAAGGATTTGATTTTAGAAAACTTCCCTGAAGCTGAGCTCATTGCAGGAACAGCGACAGCTGGAATTCCCCATGCTGCCTGGGTTAGTGATTTGTTAAGTCTTCCGATGTGTTATGTCCGCTCTAAACCGAAGGGACATGGAAGAGGAAATCAGATCGAAGGAAGAACGGAAAAGGGTCAGAAAGTTGTTGTGGTGGAGGATTTGATTTCAACAGGTGGTAGTGTTATCACTGCTGTTGAGGCCTTGAGAAATGAAGGGTGTGAAGTCCTTGGGGTTGTATCAATTTTCACCTATGAGCTTGAAAAGGGTCGGAAGCTGCTTGGTGAATCAAAAATTAATGCCTATTCATTGACTGATTTCTCAACTTTAGTTCGCATTGCTTCAGAAAAGGGATATATGGAAGAAGAAAATCTAGATAAGGTATTGGAATGGAAGAAAAGCCCTGAGGAATGGGGTAAAAGTTTTATTCATTAAAGAAAAAAGAGGATGGTCCATTAGGTTTTTAAAATCGCCTTTTTGGTCATCCTCTTTCAGGATTTAAAAACTATTTTTTTAGCTTCAGCACAACTTCCTCATCAGGAGTTATATAAACCGTTTGTTGGTTATCATAAATGACAAAACCAGGCTTTGCTCCATTTGGCTTTTTTACATACCGAACCTTTGTGAAATCAACAGGAACAGAGCTTGAACTGCGGGCTTTACTAAAATAGGCTGCAAGTATTGCTGCTTCATGAATCGTTTTCTCATCAGGTTCCTTGCTTCTAATGACAACGTGGGATCCAGGAATATCTTTTGTATGAAGCCATACTTCATCTCTGGCTGCTAATTTATTCGTTAAATAGTCATTTTGTTTATTATTTTTTCCGACTATGATTTCTGTTCCATTGGAAGAGATATAATGGTCTAGAACTGGTTTTACACTAGCTGATTTTTTATTCTTTCGTTTCCTTCTGTCCCGAAGATATCCTCCCTCTACAAGTTCCTCTCTGATTTCCTCTATATCCTTTGTAGAGGCTGATTCAATTTGCTGAAATAATGCATCAAAATAGGCAATTTCCTCTTTTGTTTTTATGATTTGCTCCTTCACAAAATGAATTGCATTTTTCGCTTTTTGGTATTTTGTGAAGTACTTTTGAGCATTTTCCGATGGGGTTTTTAATGGGTTTAAAGGAATCTTGATAGTACCACCATTTTCATCATAGTAATTCAAAACCTCAATTTCTTTCATACCTTTTTGCATGTTGTAAAGATTCGCTGTTAATAATTCGCCAAAAAGCTGATATCGATCGGAATGCTCTGCTTCATTTAATGTATTCAGGAGCTTCTTGAGCTTCTTCTCATTCTTTTCTTTTTCATTTCGAATAAACCGCTCGAGGTCATTTCCTTGCTGCTTCACACGATCGCGTTCAGCTTTTCCAAAATAAAAACGATCAAGCATTTCGCTTAATGAGTGATAGAATTTAGATTCGCCTTGTATGTGTTGAAGCGGAAAAAGATAAAAGAGGTCTTTTCCGTTATTGGAAATGATTACGGGTGTGTATTGATTTTTCTTAATTGGACTCAAAACCTCTAAAAATGCCTTAGGAACGGTGATGCGGTTCGCCATTCCGGCATGGTGTAACACCTCTTTAGCGAAAAGTGGGGAAACACCAGAGAATTGCTCTACTAATTGACGATCAATCCTTCCTGCATGGAAATCAATCGATTTCAGTACATCCTCTTCTGTTGCTTCTAAGGGATTTGCTTTGTTTTGTGCAGGTGGAAAGATATAGGGCTGTCCGGGGAGGATAGCACGATGGGTGTTAACAGCAAATGAAATGTGCTTAATAGAATCTAGTATCACATTTTTCATTTTATCAACTAGAATGATATTGCTGTGCCGACCCATAATTTCTACGATTAGCTGTTTATTTGAGATATCTCCTACTTCATTTCTTCCTCTAACCTCAAAAACAATCATTCGGTCTAACTCCACCTGATGGATTCCCTCTAAAATATATCCCTCTAAATGTTTTCTTAACAGCATACAAAACATTGGGGGCTCATTGGGGTTATCATGCTGTTCATTGGTCAGCTGTGCACGTGCATAGCTTGGATGAACGGACAGCAGCAATTTATGGTTCTTACCCCCTGCTCTAATAATGATAACCACTTCATTTTTATTAGGTTGATGGATTTTATTTATTCGTCCACCCGTCAAAGTATCAGAGAGCTCATGCACCATCGCCCTCGTAAATAAACCATCAAATGACATATTCACATCTCTTTTCTATTTAAACTACATTGTCCTATTTTTCATGACTCCGTTTTTTCATAGGAACTCCACATTAATATAACATGATTTCGAATTTCATCCACAATAGGTACTCACCTTTTCCCTGCTTAATAGAATAGCAAAAGAACGAAAAGGAATCGAGTAAAACAGCGAATTCCCTTAGCATTTTTTTGGACGAGTGTGAATATGTTTAGGTTAGAGTGAGTTTAGGACAACTCTCTTTTAAATAAGAGGAGGAAGTGATCGCCGGATGAAATTCCATGAGATGAAGACCCAAGAAGTGGAGGAAGTCTTAAATACAGACTTTTCGGCAGGGCTAGCGGAGGATGATGCCAAAGAGAGAAGTAACAAGTACGGATTAAATGAATTAAAAGAAGGGGAAAAGCAGTCTGCTTTACTCTTATTTTTTAGTCAATTTAAAGATTTTATGGTTCTTGTCCTGTTAGGTGCCACACTTATTTCAGGATTGCTTGGCGAATATATAGATGCTATTGCTATTATTGCCATCGTAATTATCAATGGATTTCTTGGATTTTATCAAGAGAGAAGGGCTGAAAAATCCTTGGATGCATTGAAACAACTATCGGCCCCGCAAGTCCATGTTTTACGAAATGGAAAATGGTCAAAAATTGCCTCTAGGGATGTAGTAATAGGTGATGTTTTAAAATTTACAAGTGGGGATCGCATAGGAGCAGATATTCGTATTATCGATGCACATAGCTTGGAGATAGAGGAATCTGCTTTAACTGGTGAATCTATTCCAGTACAAAAAACAACTGAACGAATACTTGGATCTGATTTAGGTATTGGCGATATGGAAAATATGGCCTTTATGGGTACGATGGTCACAAGAGGAAGTGGAAAAGGGGTCGTTATTGCAACAGGAATGGAAACAGCGATGGGGAAGATAGCTGACTTGCTTCAAACAGCAGATACTACAGAAACCCCTTTACAAAGAAGATTAGAACAGCTTGGAAAGATCTTGATTACGGCTGCATTATTATTAACCTTTCTAGTCGTCATAGTGGGAGTTATTCAAGGTCATGATCTTTATACGATGTTTCTTGCTGGGGTTTCCTTGGCGGTAGCCGCCATTCCTGAAGGCTTACCAGCCATTGTCACGGTTGCACTTTCCCTTGGAGTTCAGAGGATGATTAAGAAGAATGCGATTGTCAGAAAGCTTCCTGCTGTTGAGACTTTAGGCTGTGCATCTGTTATCTGTTCTGATAAAACGGGAACGATGACCCAAAACAAAATGACCGTCACTCATCTTTGGAGCGGTGGGAAAACATGGACTGTAGATGGGGTCGGTTATCAGCCACATGGGGATTTTCATCATGAAAGCAAAGGGAAAATTCATATTCAAGACTATAAGGAATTACAACAATTGCTGATGTTTGGGATGCTTTGTAATCATGCTGACATTATACAAAAGGAGAAGGATTATATTCTTGATGGAGATCCAACGGAAGGGGCATTGCTCGTAGCTGCCATGAAAGCAGGCTTTAGTCGTGAAGGTCTTCTTAAAGAATATGAAATAATCAATGAATTTCCTTTTGATTCAACTAGAAAAATGATGAGTGTGATCGTTAAAGACCGAGGTGGAAGAACCTTTGTCGTTACAAAAGGAGCACCAGATGTATTACTTGGAATAAGTGAATCGGTCCTTTGGGATGGCAAAAAACATTTTATGACAAATGATATGAAGATAACCTTTCAAGAGGCAATTAATGGTTTAGCCTCTCAAGCCTTGCGAACAATCGCCATTGGTTATAGAGAAATATCTCCTCAGACGATTTTGTTAGTTGATCGGGAAGCAGAGCGAAATTTAACAATCATTGGTTTACAAGGAATGATAGATCCTCCTAGACCAGAGGTAAAAGCAGCAGTAAAAGAATGTAAGGAAGCAGGGATAAAAACCGTCATGATTACAGGTGATCATGTTATCACTGCAAAGGCCATTGCGAAGCAGCTAGGTATTCTATCAAAAAATAATAAAGTGATTGAAGGTAAGGAATTACAAGATATGTCTGTTGAAGAGCTGGAGGGAATCGTAGAAGATGTTACGGTATTTGCACGAGTATCACCAGAGCATAAGCTAAAAATCGTCAAAGCCTTGCAAAACAGAGGGCATATCGTAGCAATGACAGGTGATGGTGTAAATGATGCTCCAGCCATAAAAGCTGCTGATATTGGAGTAGCCATGGGAATTACAGGAACAGATGTAGCAAAAGAAGCATCCTCATTAATCTTATTAGATGATAATTTTGCAACCATAAAGTCTGCTATTTATGAAGGAAGAAACATCTATGAAAATATTCGTAAATTCATTCGTTATTTGCTCGCTTCAAATGTAGGGGAGATTTTAGTCATGCTATTCGCTATGCTACTAGCATTACCTCTTCCTTTGGTCCCAATTCAAATATTATGGGTGAATCTAGTAACCGATGGCTTACCGGCAATGGCACTCGGACTAGATCAACCAGAAGAGGATGTGATGAAAAGAAAACCAAGAAGCCCAAGAGAGGGAGTATTCGCACGCGGATTAGGTTGGAAGGTCATTTCAAGGGGATTCCTAATAGGATTAACGACATTATTTGCCTTTATGATTTCTTACCATCAAAATCCAGACAATCTCGCTTATGCGCAAACAGTAGCATTTTCAACCCTCGTCATTGCACAGCTTATCCATGTGTTTGATTGTCGAAGTGAAAAATCAGTATTTTCAAGGAATCCATTTGGTAATAAGTACTTAGTATGGAGTGTATTATCATCCGTCTTACTCATGCTTATTGTCATTTATTATCCACCTCTTCAGCAAATATTCCATACCGTACCAATATTAGCAAGAGATTGGTTATTAATTATTGGATTATCTGCTATTCCAACTTTTTTATTAGCAGGTTCACTTTTCGCAAGAAAAAAGTAGAAACTTATGTTATAATGCAAAAGGTAGTAGAGATGTACTCTATTACCTTTTTGCTTTGTAGAAGGGTATGATTTATAGAAAGCATCCGAATCAATTAGCTACACATGAAACTTATGGCGTGACTAACAATCTCTTGAATCGAAAGTATGGAAGATAAATTGAATGGATGTGTTATAAATTGGTTTTAAGTATGACGGGATTTGGAAGAAGTAAAAAGGAATCCGCAAGCTTTTCTGTAACTGTTGAAATCAAATCTGTAAATCATCGTTTTTCAGAATTTGTCATCCGAATGCCCAGACAATTGTTAAAAATAGAAGATAAATTAAAGAAGAAAATGTCTGAACAAATAAAACGGGGGCGAGTGGAAGTATTTGTCACAGTAGAAGGCTCTGCCGCTTTTCACCGTAAATTAGTCGTTGATTGGGAATTGCTCGATCAATATTATCAATACATAAATGAAATACAAAATAAATATGCTCTCCAAGACTTTGTTTCCTATAGGGATTTATTAAATAGGGAAGATCTTTTCTCAATAGAAGAAGAGAATGAAGGTAACGATGAATTAGAAGAACTGGTTGCTCAAGCTTTGGAAGAGGCTATCGAACAAATGATACATATGCGGGAAATTGAGGGAAAAGCATTAAAAAAGGATCTAGAGGCTCAGCTTCAAAAAATAGAGCTAATCGTTCATCATTTAACCGAATTTGCGCCAACGGTTGTTTTACAATATCAAGAGAGGCTGACAAAGAAACTTCAGGAGTTTTTAAGTGGAGAGATTGATCAGAACAGGATATTAACTGAGGTTGGGATATTCGCTGATAAATCGGATATCAATGAAGAGCTGACTAGATTAAAAAGTCATCTAAAACAATTTCTGCAAACCTTACTTGCCAATGAACCAATCGGTAGAAAGCTAGACTTTTTAGTGCAAGAAATGAACCGAGAAGTAAATACCATTGGCTCAAAAGCGAATCATTCAAGCATTGCTCAAGAGGTGGTTGAAATGAAAAGCCTATTAGAAAAAGTAAAGGAGCAGGTACAGAATATTGAATGAAGACGTTTAGAAAATAATTGTCAAGGTCAAAATAATTAACTGATGATTGGAGTTTAAACATGTCCATTAAATTAATTAATATTGGCTATGGTAATATAGTCTCAGCAAATA
This sequence comes from Bacillus massilinigeriensis, assembly GCF_900117315.1. Classification (GTDB taxonomy): domain Bacteria; phylum Bacillota; class Bacilli; order Bacillales; family Cytobacillaceae; genus Bacillus_BE; species Bacillus_BE massilionigeriensis. Next base: position 1,391,504 of record NZ_LT630337.1, on the reverse strand, counting down.
GAATTATTTCTATTGTAAGTCCTGAGTCAGCACCTATAAAAAGAATTGTTCAAGAGGCTAGAGAAAGAGGAACATTAATTGATGCTACATATGGAAGACGTACGCGTGCTGTGATTATTATGGATAGTGATCATGTTATATTATCAGCCGTTCAGCCTGAGACGGTTGCATCCCGTTTGAATGATCGTGATGAAATTAGTGATGAAGGGTAGGATTACATGTTGCAAGAGAGTGGATTATTAATTGTTCTTTCGGGACCCTCAGGAGTGGGGAAAGGGACCGTAAGAAAAGCAATCTTTTCTCAGCCTGATCTCGCATTTGAATATTCCATTTCCATGACTACTAGATCCCCAAGGGAAGGGGAAGTCAATGGAGTAGATTATTTCTTCAAATCGAGAGAAGAATTTGAGCAATTAATTGAACAAGGAAAGTTACTTGAATATGCTGAGTTTGTAGGTAATTATTACGGAACTCCTGTTGATTATGTGAGGGAAACCTTAAATAAAGGGAAGGACGTTTTCCTTGAGATTGAAGTAGAAGGTGCAAAGCAGGTAAGAGAAAAATTTCCTGATGGTTTGTTTATCTTTTTAGTCCCTCCGAGTCTTTCTGAATTAAAAAATCGGATTGTGACGAGAGGAACAGAAACGGAAGAAGTCATCAATAATCGTATGAGTGTGGCAAAAGATGAAATTGAAATGATGCATTTATATGATTATGTGGTCGAAAATGACCAAGTGGAGCTTGCGTGTGAGAGAATTAAAGCAATTGTTATTGCTGAACATTGTCGTAGAGAAAGAGTAGAACCAAGATATAAAAGAATGTTGGAGGCTGAGTAATCATGTTATACCCATCTATTGATTCATTATTAACAAAGATTGATTCAAAATATTCACTAGTGTCTGTTGCAGCAAAACGAGCTAGACAGCTCCGTCAAAAGGCCACACCTCAGCTTGAGAAATATGTATCACATAAATCTGTAGGGCAAGCATTGGAAGAAATCCATGCAAATAAGCTAACCTACAAAATAACCAAAGATTAATTACGAAAGATTAATAAAATATGAAGGGTCTGGTTCTCTCACTTGGTGCACAATAACAGGTGTAGCAATAAAGGGAACTGACCCTTTATTTTTTTGAATCGATGTTAAGGATAAATTAATGAAAAAAATCGACATTTCCTGCATAATGAAAAGAAGGAAGATAGAAGAGGAAGTGTAAAATCATGTTGAACGGCAAAAAAATTTTATTATGCGTAACTGGCGGAATTGCCGTATATAAGGCTGCCGCATTAACTAGTAAATTGACTCAAAAGGGAGCAATTGTAAAAGTTATTTTAAGTGAATCAGCCACTGAATTTGTTACACCACTGACATTTCAAGCTTTATCAAGAAACCATGTATATACCGATACATTTGATGAAAAAAATCCAAAGGTAGTTGCCCATATTGATTTAGCGGATTGGGCGGATTTAATTCTTGTTGCCCCTGCAACAGCCAATGTGATTGGGAAGCTAGCTAACGGAATTGCGGATAATATGATAACGACGACTCTTTTAGCTGCAACCTCTCCAATATTCATTGCTCCAGCTATGAATGTTCATATGTATGATAATCCCGCTGTGCAAAAAAATATGCAGACCTTATATGATTTTGGATTTCGCTTTATTGAACCAAGTGAAGGTTATTTAGCCTGTGGGTATATTGGTAAGGGAAGATTAGAAGAACCTGAAAAAATCGTGGAAATTCTCGAATCTCAACTTTCTTCAAAGAAATTCCTAAAAGGGAAGAAAGTAGTAATCACAGCAGGGCCAACCAGAGAAAAGATTGATTCCGTACGATTTATTTCCAACCATTCAACAGGAAAAATGGGATATGCGGTTGCGGAAGCAGCAGTTGAAGCAGGCGCAGAAGTAGTTCTTATTTCGGGTCCGGTTTCTATAAACTCTCCACAGGGGGTTCAATTGATTAAGGTTGAAAGTGCAGAAGAGATGTACAATGCTGTAATGAATGAGTATAAGGATGCGGACATCATCATTAAATCAGCAGCTGTGTCTGATTATCGCCCGAAGATTTCCTTTGATTATAAAGTGAAAAAGCAGCCAGGTGAACAATTACTAGAGCTTGAAAGAACAAAGGATATATTAATGGAGCTTGGAAAAATCAAGACAAATCAAGTATTAGTTGGCTTTGCAGCAGAAACGGATCATGTAGAAGAGTATGCAAAGGGAAAGCTTGAAAAGAAAAACGCTGATATGATCGTGGCTAATAATGTGAAAAAAGAGGGTGCAGGATTTGGTACTGACACCAATATAGTTACGATTTTTAAAAGGGATGGCCAAGCCATTGAATTGCCTCTTTTATCAAAAAGAGAAGTAGCTAAAAGAATTATTGAGGAAGCTTCAACCTTTGTAAAGGATGGTAAGGAATGAAAGTTGCTAGTGTAATAGTAGATGTACCAGCTAAACAAACGGATCGGGCTTTCGATTATCTTATTCCAGATGAGCTTATAGATATTATTCAACCGGGCATGCGTGTTATTGTTCCTTTTGGTCCAAGAAGGGTCCAAGGATTTGTAACAACCATTCATGAGAATTCTGATTATCCTCATTTAAAAAAGATCATTGAACCAATGGATATCGAACCGGCTTTAACTGAAGAACTCTTAACGCTTGGTGATTGGCTGGCTGAAAACACATTATGCTACAAGATCTCTGCATTCCAGGCGATGCTACCTGCAGCGCTAAAGGCAAAATATGAGAAAAAGGTTCAAATCATCAATCAGGAGCTCTTTCGAAATTCACCAGAACGAATGCAAGCCTTATTTGTGAACAAAACTTCCGTATCTTGGGAGATAATCAAAGATGCTGGTCTACTATCCGCTGTTCAGAAGGAAGTTTCGAAAGGATCCCTTGAGGTTCATTACGAAGTGAAAGGGAAAATAAACAAGAAAAAAAGAAAATATATTCTACCAAATGGGTCAAGAGAGGTTCTACAAACGAAGAAAGGTCAAATATCCTCCCGAGCAACTAAGCAAAGAGAGGTTATTGATTATTTTATTCAAGCCCCATATCCGATTGAGCAACGAGCTCTTCTTTCTGAGATGGGTGTCTCTTCATCCATGATTAAGGGTTTAATTGAAAAAGACATCCTTCTTGAAAAAGAGGTCGAGGTATATCGGGATCCTTATCAGGACCGTCAATTTGAAAAAACCGAGCCACTACCGCTCACAAATGAACAGGAGGAAGCAATTACCCCAATACTAGGGTCAATTGAGGAGGAGGAACATCAAGTTTTCCTTTTGTATGGGGTCACTGGCAGTGGTAAGACGGAGGTCTACTTACAATCAATACAGGAAGTATTAAAAAAAGGCAAGGAAGCCATAGTTCTTGTTCCTGAAATTTCCTTAACACCCCAAATGGTCGTGCGCTTTAAAGGTAGATTTGGTAATGAGGTTGCTGTCCTTCATAGCGGACTTTCCGTCGGGGAGAAGTATGATGAATGGCGAAGGATCTATAGAAAAGAAGTAAAGGTCGTAGTCGGGGCAAGATCAGCTATTTATGCTCCATTTGAAAATCTAGGCATTATTATCATAGATGAAGAGCATGAGACAAGCTACAAGCAGGAAGAAAATCCTCGTTATCATGCTCGGGATGTCGCAATTGAAAGAGGAGAATTTCATAACTGCCCAGTTGTTTTAGGTAGTGCTACACCATCACTCGAATCCTTTGCTAGGGCAAAGAAGAAGGTTTATCAATTATTATCTCTCCCAAAAAGGATGAACAATCAAGCATTACCTGCTGTAAATATTGTAGACATGCGAGAAGAACTAAGGGATGGAAATCGATCAATGTTTTCTAGAATCTTGTTTGAAAAAATACAGGATCGATTAGAGAAAGGTCAACAGACTGTTTTGTTTCTAAATAAAAGAGGTCATTCCTCCTTCGTTATGTGTAGAGATTGCGGATTCGTAGTCAATTGTCCTCATTGTGATATTTCCCTTACCTATCATCGCTTTCAATCACAGATGAAATGCCATTATTGCGGTTATGAATCTTACGTACCAACACATTGCCCAGAATGTCAAAGTGATCATATACGTTATTTTGGCACAGGTACACAAAAGGTGGAAGAAGAGCTTGGAAAGGTATTACCGGAAGCACGGGTTATCCGGATGGATGTGGATACCACTAGTAAGAAGGGGGCACATGAACGGTTATTAACAGAATTTGCCGAAGGAAAAGCGGATATTCTTTTAGGTACTCAAATGATAGCAAAAGGCCTGGATTTCCCCAATATTACCCTAGTAGGAGTATTAACTGCTGATACGATGCTTCATTTACCTGATTTCAGATCTGCTGAAAAAACCTTTCAGTTATTAACCCAGGTTAGTGGTCGGGCTGGACGGCATGAACTTGAGGGAGAGGTAGTTATTCAAACCTACTCTCCTGAACATTATAGTGTCGTACTTTCGGGTAAACAGGATTATGATGAGTTCTTCCAACATGAGATGCTTGTTAGGAAATTAAGAGAATATCCACCCTTTTATTATATTTCCTTAATCACTGTCCAGCACGAAAACTTAATGAAGGTCGTTTCAGTCACCGATAACATTACTAAATATGTCCAGTCTATTCTTTCTAAAGAAGCCATTATCCTTGGACCAGTTGCCTCCCCTATTCCCCGAATCAATGATAGATATCGCTATCAATGTTTGATAAAATACAAGCGGGAACCACAGCTAGTTAGCTGTCTGAAGGCGATTTTGGATCAATATCAACAAGAAACGAGCACCAATGGATTGCAAATATCTATCGATGTAAATCCTTATATTATGATGTAACAGGTTATGAATTTCAACTTTTTGGTTGAAAATAGAAAAAAGTATTTTTGGAGGAATCACACTTGGCTGTAAGAAAAATTGTCACTTATCCGGCAGAAATATTAGAGAAGGAATGTGAACCGGTTAAGGATTTTGATAAAAAATTATGGAAGCTACTAGATGATATGTATGAAACGATGATCGAATATGATGGAGTTGGATTAGCAGCCCCACAAATTGGGATAGCTAGTCAAATTGCAGTAGTATATATAGATGATGAGTCTGGAACCATCGAGTTAATCAACCCTGTAATAATTAAGACAAGCGGTGAGCAAACAGATGTTGAAGGATGCTTGAGTTTTCCAAATTTATATGGTGAGGTATCGCGACCATTTTATGTAAAAGTGAAAGCTCAGGATCGTAAAGGGCGAACCTACATCCTTGAGGCGGAAGATTTTCTTGCCCGAGCTATACAGCATGAGATAGATCACCTGCACGGTATTTTATTTACAACAAAAGTAACAAGATATGTAGAAGAAGAAGAGCTAGAAGGGGGAGAAGGAGCATGACGAAAATCATTTTCATGGGGACGCCGGATTTTTCTGTTCCAGTCTTGAGACAGATTATTTCGGAAGGCTATGATGTCATTGCTGTAGTAACACAACCAGATAGACCAGTAGGGAGAAAGAAAGTGTTGACGCCTCCACCTGTTAAAGTTGAAGCGGAAAAACTGGGGATACCAGTTTATCAGCCTGAAAAAATTCGTCAAAAGGAAGAGCTAGATCAAATTCTCGCATTAAAGCCAGATTTAATTATTACGGCTGCCTTTGGACAAATACTACCAAAGGAATTACTAGAGGCACCAAGATATGGCTGTATAAATGTACATGCCTCACTGTTACCGGAATTGCGTGGTGGGGCTCCAATTCATTATGCCATTCTCGAAGGTAAGAGCAAGACGGGTGTGACCATAATGTATATGGCAGAGAAGCTCGATGCAGGGGATATTTTAACCCAGGTAGAAGTGCCCATTGATGAAAGGGATACTGTAGGCTCCTTGCATGATAAATTAAGCATGGCAGGAACAAAGCTATTGTCGGAAACTTTGCCAAGGCTATTAAAAGGGGAATTAACTCCTATCCCTCAAAATGATGCAGATGCTACCTTTGCCTCAAACATTAAAAGAGAACAAGAAAAAATTGATTGGTCAAAAAACGGTGAAGAAATCTATAATCATGTTCGCGGATTAAATCCTTGGCCAGTTGCTTATACTACATTAAATTCTACCGTGTTGAAAATTTGGTGGGTGGAAAAATATCCTTCAACTAAAAAAGATATTCATCCAGGTACCATTATTGAAATTGAAAAGGAATGGTTTATTGTCTCAACAGGAAATGAAACAGCAATAAAAATCTTGGAGCTTCAACCTTCCGGGAAAAAGAAAATGACAGCAGAACAATTTTTAAGAGGTGCTGGATCACATCTTACCGTTGGAACACAGTTAGGAGCAGAAAATGAAAACGGCAAATAAGAATGTTCGCGAAGCTGCTTTAGAATTACTTGAAACGATTGAAAAAAACCAGGCTTATAGCAACCTATTATTAAATAATACGATTAAAAAGAATCAAATATTAAGTAAGGATGTAGGCTTATTAACGGAACTAACATATGGTACATTGCAAAGAAAAATGACATTAGACTTCTTTCTTGCACCATTTATTAAGAACAGCAAAAAGATGGAAAGCTGGGTAAAACAATTACTAAGGCTTACTCTCTATCAAATGGTTTATTTGGATAAAATCCCGGATCGTGCAGCGATTTTTGAAGCGGTGGAAATTGCAAAAAGGCGTGGACATAAAGGAATATCTGGTCTTGTAAATGGAGTTCTTCGCAGTATTCAAAGAGAGGGGCTGAATAGCTTACATACTATACAAGACCCACTGGAGAGGCTCTCCATTGAGACTAGTCACCCTCTGTGGCTTGTTAAAAGATGGGTCGAGCAATTAGGTTTTGAAAGAACAAAAGCAATGTGTGAAACCAATCTAACAGCTCCATTACAAACAGGGAGAGTAAATTTAACAAAGACAAGTAAGGAGAATTGTATCAGACGACTTCAAGAAGAAGGATTTCAGGTTGAAGAAAGTCCGATTATTCCAGAAGCCATTAAATGTCTAAAAGGAAACTTAGCTCATTCCCAAGCTTTTAAGGAAGGGCTTTTGACCATACAGGATGAAAGCTCTATGCTCGTAGGCTACGCACTAAACATTGATCAAGGGAATAGGGTCCTTGATGCTTGTGCAGCACCAGGTGGAAAATCAACACATATTGCGGAAAAGCTAAATCAAACAGGGCAAGTGATTTCCCTTGATCTTCATGAGCATAAAGTGAAATTAATATCCGAGAATGCAACAAGGCTTGGGCTTTCAAATATTAATGCTGAAGCAATGGATTCTAGAAGGGTTCAGGAATATTTTCAAAGCGAGGAGTTCGATCGGGTTCTTTTAGACGCCCCTTGTTCAGGTCTTGGGGTCATGAGAAGAAAGCCTGATATGAAATATACGAAAAAGGAAAGCGATGTTTTGCAGCTTCATTCAGTACAATTACATCTCCTAAAAGCTGTTGCCCCTTTAGTGAAAAAGGGAGGCTACCTCGTTTATAGTACATGCACAGTAGATAAGGAGGAGAATCAAGGCGTTATTGAAGCATTTTTAAAAGAAAATCAGGATTTTCATGGCGATGATACATTAAGTAGTAGGATGCCAAAACCTATTCAGGCCCTAATTAGTGGATTCGATTTACAGGTTTTACCTCAGGATTTTGGTTCTGACGGCTTTTATATAGCCTGTTTAAGAAAGAAGGTATAAGAGTGGAACAATCAAAAGAAAAAGCAACAAACGAGAATATAAAGCCATCTATCTATTCTTTAGAATTACATGCGTTAAAGGAATGGCTTAAAGAAAAAGGAGAAAAGCCATTTCGTGCAGAACAAATATTTGATTGGTTGTATAAAAAGCGAGTTCGTACCTTTGAGGATATGACAAATTTATCAAAGAACTTGCGGGAACTATTGAATGAGCATTTTTCCATTACCACCCTAGAGACATTAATTCAACAAACTTCATCCGACGGCACGATTAAGTTTTTGTTTGAATTACATGATGGTTTTTCGATTGAAACTGTACTTATGAGGCATGATTACGGAAATTCCGTATGTGTAACCACTCAAGTTGGCTGTAGAATTGGATGCACTTTTTGTGCCTCAACATTAGGAGGCTTGAAAAGGAATCTTGAGGCAGGAGAAATTGTAGCTCAAGTAGTAAAAGTTCAGCAAGCTCTGGATGATACAGATGAAAGAGTAAGCTCTGTAGTCATTATGGGAATTGGGGAACCATTTGATAACTATGATCATATGTTATCGTTTTTGAAAATTATCAATCATGATCAGGGACTGAATATAGGTGCACGACATATTACAGTCTCAACAAGTGGAATTATTCCAAAAATATATCAGTTTGCAGATGAAAATTTGCAAATCAATTTTGCCATATCCCTACATGCCCCGAATACTGAGATTAGGAGTCGCTTAATGCCGATTAATCGGGCTTACAAACTACCTGATTTAATGAAAGCGGTCCGTTATTATATTGACAAGACAGGGCGCAGAGTGAGTTTTGAATATGGATTATTTGGTGGGGTGAATGATCAAATAGAGCATGCAGAGGAATTAGCACAATTAGTAAAGGGAATCAAATGCCATATTAATTTAATTCCTGTGAACTATGTTCCTGAAAGAGATTATGTGCGAACTCCAAGGGATCAAATATTTGCTTTTGAAAAAACCTTGAAGGAACATGGGGTTAATGTAACCATACGCCGAGAGCACGGTCATGATATAGATGCAGCATGTGGACAACTTCGTGCAAAGGAGCGAAAAGAGGAGACGAGGTGATAGTATGAAAGCAATTTTTATGACAGACCGTGGAAGAATACGTCAACACAATGAGGATAATGGCGGTATTTTTATGAATAAGGATGGCCACCGACTTGCCATTGTTGCAGATGGTATGGGTGGTCATCGAGCAGGTGATGTTGCAAGTGAGCTGACTTTGTCCCATTTACAAAAATTATGGGAGCAATCAGAAAAGATTGAAACAGCAGATCAAGCAGAAGAGTGGTTAAAATCTCACATTACAGAAGTGAACTCTCTAGTATTTCAACACTCACAGGAACATTCAGAATGTGAGGGAATGGGGACAACAGTTGTTGCAGCTATAGCCACAGATCGATTTGCCACTGTAGCAAACATTGGCGATAGTCGTGGCTATATTTTAAATGAAACTGGCTTCCAACAGCTGACAGAGGATCATTCTCTTGTAAATGAACTGGTACGAACTGGTCAAATTACAAAAGAAGACGCCGAAAATCATCCGAGAAAGAATGTACTATTAAGAGCATTAGGTACAGAAGGCGCCGTTGAAATGGATATTAAAACCATTATTTTTGAAGATGGTGATATTGTATTGCTTTGTTCAGATGGTTTATCTAATAAGGTGTCTGAGGAAGAAATGCAGAACATTCTTAAAGGCGGAGAAACCTTAGAGCAAAAAGGAACTGAATTAGTCCGTCTTGCCAATGAAAATGGTGGCGAGGATAATATTACCCTTGTAATCTTAGAATATTTAGACAACAGTGAAAGAGGGTGATACTTATGCTTATTGGAAAAAGAATAAGTGGCCGATATAAGATATTGGAAATGATCGGCGGCGGCGGAATGGCGAATGTATACTTAGCCCACGATATGATTTTAGATCGTGATGTTGCAGTCAAAACCTTAAGGCTAGATTTCGCAAATGATGAAGAGTTTATTCGTAGATTTCATCGGGAAGCACAATCAGCGACAAGTCTCGCCCATCCAAACATCGTTTCGATCTATGATGTTGGAGAGGAAGAATCGATTTACTATATCGTTATGGAGTACGTGGATGGTCAAACCCTGAAGCAATATATTCAACAACATGCACCATTGAAGGTCGAAGAAGCGATCAATATTATGAAGCAGCTAACATCAGCTATTTCACATGCCCATCAAAATCATATAATTCATAGGGATATTAAGCCGCATAATATACTAATTGACAGAAATGGAAATGTAAAAATAACTGATTTTGGCATTGCAATGGCTCTAAGTGCAACAAGCATAACACAAACAAATTCAGTACTCGGTTCTGTTCATTATTTATCACCAGAACAGGCAAGAGGAGGAACGGCTAATCGAAAGTCAGATATTTATTCACTCGGTATAGTAATGTTCGAAATGCTCACTGGAAGACTCCCTTTTTCAGGAGAATCAGCTGTTTCCATAGCTTTAAAGCATTTACAATCTGAGACTCCTTCATTAAGGAGATGGAATCCCAGTATTCCACAAAGTGTAGAGAATATCGTATTGAAGGCAACAGCAAAGGATCCCTTCCATCGTTATGAAAACGTAGAGGAAATGGAAGATGATTTAAATACAGCATTATATCCTAACCGTATCAATGAGGAGAAATTTACGATACCGGTTGATATTGATGCAACAAAAGCAATTCCAGTAATCACGAATGATCGCCCTTTCCAAAACCTTGACGAAACCATTATTCATGGTGAAAACCAATCGGAGTCAGAAGATAAGGATAAAAGAAAAGAGAAAAAAAACTCAAAAAAATCAAAGCCTGATAAAGGAAAGAAAAAGCGAAAAAAATGGCCCGTCATTTTAGTATCTGTCTTTTTGTTCCTCGTTATTCTTGGAATTTTAGCCATTACGGTTCTTCCTGATTTAGTTTCACCTAATGATGTTGAGGTACCAGATGTTAGCGGTCTGGAATTAAGTGAGGCAAAAGCAGATTTAAGGGAAAGTGGCTTTAAGATTGGGGAAATCATTGAGGTTAATGATGAAAAGATTGAGGAAGGGTTAGTTATAAAAACGAATCCAAAAGAAGGTAAACTTGTTAAAGAAGGCAGCGAAATAGACATCTATCAAAGCTCAGGCAAAGAAAAATTTGAGCTCTCTAATTATCTAAACCGGGATTATGATGACGTAGTTCTTCTATTGGATAAAAGAAATTTTAAGGATATTATCAAAACAGAAGTGTATGATGATGATACCGAGGCAGGTACAATTATTGAGCAATTCCCTGAGCCAGGAAAACAAATTGTTCCTGAGGATACGGTTTTAAAATTGACCGTTAGCAAAGGGTCACAGCCAATTACATTAAAAGACCTTAAAGAGTACAATGAAAAAGGGCTTAAGGAATATGCAGATTCTGTTGGATTAAATATTGAAATCTCTAAAGAGGAATATGATGATCAAATTGAAAAGGGTCTTGTCATTTCACAAAGTCCATCTCCTGGAACACAGATGAAAAAAGGAGATAGGGTAACGGTTGTGATATCCAAAGGGAAAAAAGAAATCCCTCCAAAAACCGTATCTAGAGAGATAACGATTGATTATGAACCGGAAATCGAAGGCGAGCCACAAAATGTTCAGATTTTCATTGAAGATATGAATCGCAATATGACCGAGCCTTATAAAACGTTATCCATTACGCAATCTGTTACAAGAACCATCGAGCTTACAATTGCTCAAGGGGAAAAAGCTGGATATAAGGTCATAAGGGATAACAAGGTTATTATTGATGAAGTAGTTCCTTATCCTGAATAAAGAAAACGAAGAAAAATTAATGGAAGGGTAATTTTTTCGATATAATAAGATGTGTTATAGAAGAACATTGCCCTTCTCTTTCTAGAAATAAGAGGAAAGGAGAGATGCTATGCCAGAAGGCAAAATTATTAAAGCAATTAGTGGGTTCTACTATGTGCTTAGCGATGATAAAACTATTCAATGCCGTGGTAGAGGAGTCTTTCGAAAAAATAAAATAACTCCATTAGTAGGAGACGAGGTTGTCTTCGAAGCAGAGAATGATACAGATGGCTATATTTTAGAAGTGAAGGAAAGAAAAAATGAGTTAGTGCGACCACCGATAGCAAACGTGGATCAAGCATTTCTGGTTTTTTCTGCAGTTGAACCTGACTTTAGTCCTGCCCTTCTCGATAGATTTCTTGTGTTAGTTGAATTTAACCATATTAAGCCGATTATCTTAATTTCGAAGGTAGATTTAACAGGGAATAAACAAAGAGATTCAATAGAGCAATATGCAAATGAATACCAAAAGGCAGGATACCGAGTAATTTTAACTTCATCAGAAACAGATGATGGTGTTGAAGAGGTACTATCGTGTATTGAGGGGAATATTTCTGTCTTCGCTGGACAGTCCGGAGTTGGGAAATCGTCATTATTAAACGCATTAAAGCCTGAATTAGAATTAAAGACGAATGACATTTCTTCCCACTTAGGGCGGGGAAAGCATACGACAAGACACGTAGAGCTAATCCATATTGGAAACGGTTTAGTTGCCGATACACCAGGGTTTAGTTCCTTGGAATTCAATGAGGTGGAAATGGAAGATTTAAACTATTGTTTTCCAGAAATCCTTGAAAAAAGCAAAGACTGTAAATTTCGAGGTTGTTTGCATGTAGCAGAACCAAAATGCATGGTGAAGACATCCGTTGAAAATGGGGAAATACCAAAATATCGTTATGATCATTACATAGAATTTCTTCAGGAAATTAAAGATAGAAAGCCGAGGTATTAATTATGGTGAAAATTGCACCGTCAATTCTTTCAGCTGATTTTTCTAAATTGGGAGAGGAAATTAAAGATGTAGAACAAGGGGGAGCGGATTATATTCATGTAGATGTAATGGATGGTCATTTTGTTCCTAACATTACAATCGGACCCCTAATAGTTGATGCTATTCGCCCAGTCACTAAGCTACCGCTAGATGTCCATTTAATGATTGAGAATCCTGATTTATACATTGAATCCTTTGCCAATGCTGGAGCCGATTATATTACTGTACATGTTGAAGCATGCAGACATCTTCATCGAACCATTCATTATATTAAAAGCTTTGGAGTAAAAGCAGGAGTTGTGTTAAATCCAGCAACACCAGTGGAATCCATTCGCCATATTATCGAGGATGTGGATATGGTTTTGTTAATGTCTGTTAATCCAGGCTTTGGGGGGCAAAAGTTCATCCCATCTGTTTTACCTAAAATTAAAGCAGTTAAAGAGCTTGCTGATTCATTAGGCTTAAATATTGAAATTGAAGTAGATGGTGGGGTCAATGAAACAACCGCTAAAGAATGCATTGCAGCAGGTGCTAATGTTCTTGTAGCTGGTTCAGCCGTTTATAACGAAAAAGACCGCGGTAAAGCGATTTCAGCTTTAAAAGGTTAATAGTACTTGAATACAAAATAGAAAGTCAGCTGTTACCCGGCTGGCTTTTTTGACTCTATTTCTTACTTAATTAAAGGAGATTGTTATGATTATTAATATTCTAGGAGGAGGCCCCGAAGAATTAATACCTGATCTTTATGACTTAGATGAAAAAGAGGGGATATGGGTTGGGGTGGACCGAGGGGTCTACCGTCTTCTATCAAGAAATATTATACCAAATATAGCATTTGGAGATTTTGATTCTGTTTCATTAGAAGAATATCAAATCATTACAAGTAAAATATCTAATGTGAATAAATATAAAGCGGAAAAAGATGAAACAGATATGGAGCTTGCCATAAACTGGGCATTGCTGCAAAATCCCAAAAAAATATGCCTATATGGAGGAACAGGGGGAAGATATGATCACTTCATGGGGAATGTTCAGCTCCTACTAAAGCCTATTTTACAAGGAAGCAAAATCTGTATAGAGATGATAGACAGGCAAAATATCATTAACGTTCATCGTCCAGGAAGTTATACTTTAGAAAAAATAGATGGTTTTCCTTATATTTCATTCCTTCCTATAGCGGATAAGGTCTTGAACCTTACATTAGAAGGATTTAAATATCCTTTAAAAGACTGTCATATTCCATTAGGGTCTACACTATGTATTAGTAATGAACTTAATAATACTTATGGTACTTTTTCGTTTACAAAAGGCATATTAATGATGATAAGAAGTCGAGATTTAAAGTAACAGCAACATCTCGCATTCCTTTTTATTTTAATGACTTATCCTAAATGTACTTATTTTAATTCCTTGAATATGCTATTGAAGAAACGTATTAAAAAGTTGGATGTGTAAGATCCGCGAGGAGGGACATTATGAAATTTTATACGATTAAACTGCCAAAATTTTTAGGCGGCATTGTCCGCGCGATGCTTGGAACCTTCAAAAAAGGGTAATGGGAATAGCGAAGAAAACTTGCTGAAGATCATTTATAGAAAAAGAATGAAGAGGACTACTAAAAGGAGAAATCACCCTCAAGAATAGCACGAGGAATGCTATAAATTGAGGGGGTTCATCTCTTTGAAGGTAGCCTCATTTTTTATGTATTATAATGACAAATTGGACTATATATCCATTCGATTGGCAAAACTATCGAATAGACGAAAAAACAGAGCACCATTTATTGTGCTCTGTTTAACAAAGTCAAATTATACGCGTTCAACTTTACCTGATCTAAGGGCTCTTGCAGAAACCCAAACACGTTTAGGCTTACCGTTAACAAGAATGCGAACTTTTTGTAAGTTTGCTCCCCAAGTACGTTTGTTAGCGTTCATTGCGTGTGAACGAGAGTTACCAGAAGTGGTTTTTTTACCAGTTACAACACATTTGCGTGGCATATGTTTTCCCTCCTTACTTGCTAAGCTTGAAAATATGTTTTCATGCTTTTCATATACAATAAGATTATGTGAAAAACCACAAACACAGGGTTTTTCAGTCATTAAAAGATACTTTAATAATTTATCACACATATTTTATGTTTGCAATAGGGAAGGAAAAAGGTTTCAAGAAAAATTCCTTGACATAGTAGGTAGTATGGTGCGTTATAATAATGTGTAGTTTCTATGGTATACTTTTAATATTGTTGTAATTATAGTAAAATGGCTATAGCCAAGGATTATTCCAAAGGGGGAATAAATATGACCATCGAATTAAAAACCAAATACGGGCAAATTGACATCTCAAATGATGTAATCGCCACATTAGCTGGTGGAGCAGCAGTCGATTGTTACGGTATTGTTGGTATGGCTTCAAAAAACCAAATTAAAGATGGCCTTACAGATATTTTAAGAAGAGAGAATTTTACTCGTGGCGTGATTGTCCGCCAAGAAAATGATGAAGTCCATATTGACATGTATATTATTGTAAGCTATGGGACGAAAATTTCCGAGGTTGCTCACAACGTGCAATCAAAAGTAAAATACACTCTAGAAAAAACAGTTGGGCTGAGCACTGACTCGGTTAATATTTACGTTCAGGGAGTTCGTGTGACGAACCCGTAGTGAGGAGGAAATCTTTGTGTCAATAAAAACTCTAGACGGAAAACAATTTGCACAAATGGTTATTCAAGGTTCCAACCATTTATCTGCAAACGCAAAATTTGTGGATTCCTTAAATGTTTTCCCTGTCCCAGATGGTGACACTGGTACAAATATGAATTTATCTATGACTTCCGGTGCAAAGGAAGTTAAGAACAATATACAGGATCATATCGGAAAAGTTGGTCAAGCCTTGTCAAAAGGATTGCTTATGGGTGCTCGAGGAAACTCTGGGGTTATCCTATCGCAGCTATTCCGTGGCTTCTCAAAGGCCATCGAGCAAAAGAAGGTAATTAACGGAAAAGAGTTTGCAGGTGCACTAGAATCTGGTGTTGAAACTGCCTACAAAGCGGTAATGAAGCCGGTTGAAGGAACGATATTAACCGTTGCAAAGGATGCGGCAAGGCACGGTGTTGCAATGGCTAAGAAAACAGATGACATCATCGTTATTATGGAAGAGGTTGTTAAAGAAGCAAAAGCTTCGCTGAAGAGAACGCCTGATTTACTTCCGGTCTTAAAGGAAGTTGGTGTTGTGGACAGTGGTGGCCAAGGATTGGTCATTGTTTATGAAGGCTTTTTAGCAGAGCTAAAGGGTGAGGCACTTCCTGATGTTGTTACTACCCAATCTATGAATGATCTTGTCAATGCAGAACATCACAACAATGTACAAGGCCATATTAATACAGAGGACATCGTATTTGGTTATTGTACAGAGTTTATGGTTAGGGTGGACCAAGAGAAACTAAAGGGTAAACCATTCTCTGAAGATCAGTTCCGCCAGGATTTAAGTAAGCTCGGGGATTCATTGCTTGTTATTTCCGATGAGGAAGTTGTAAAAGTACATATCCATTCTGAACAGCCTGGAGAAGTCTTAAACTACGGGCAAAAATATGGAAGTTTAGTAAAAATGAAAATTGAAAATATGCGTGAGCAGCATACAAATATTGTTGGCGAATCGCATGTGGCAGAGAAGACTCAGCCAGTAAAAAAAGAAAAGCTTGAATATGGAATTGTGACGGTTTCAATGGGAAGTGGGATAGCAGACCTATTTAAGAGCATTGGAGCACATGCCGTAATTGAAGGCGGACAGACCATGAATCCAAGCACAGAAGACATCGTTAAGGCAATTAAAGAGGTCAATGCAAAGAAAATCATCATCCTGCCAAATAATAAAAATATTATTATGGCTGCTGAACAGGCAAAAGAGGTTTCTGAGGAAGAAGTCATCGTCATTCCTTCTAAAACCGTACCACAAGGATTATCAGCACTTTTAGCCTTTAATCCCAATGCAGAACTATCTGCTAATGAAGAATCAATGACTGAAGCCTTACAGAATGTGAAAACAGGCCAAATCACTTATGCCGTTCGTGATACCAGCATTGATGGTTTAGAAATTGAAAAAGACGATTTCATGGGAATTGCTGATGGCAAAATTGTTACCAAGGATAAGGATAAAGTAAAAGCATCACAAGAGCTGTTACAGAAATTACTAGATGAAGAATCTGAGATTTTAACAATCATTAAAGGTGAAGATGCTTCAACTGAAGATGTTGAAAAAGTAGTTGAATTTGTTGAAGCTAATTTTGAAGATGTTGAAATCGAAATTCATGATGGAAAGCAGCCGTTATACGCTTTCATCTTCTCAGTTGAATAGCAAAGAAATAAGCAAAGCAATAAATGAGGGTTAGCCTATATTAAAGGGCTCAACCCTTTATTTATGATAGAACATGGATAAATTTAACAATACATTTTTTTAGAAAACATACCAATTTGCTAAGAAAACAATATATTATATATTGGATAATAAAAATATTATTTATTTGTTTTCCGAATAATTCGTGTCTACAGCATTTATAGATATTTTTACAGCGAAGGAGGATAGATGGCATGAAATATAAAAGTGTTTTTGATATTATTGGGCCTGTTATGATTGGACCATCAAGCTCACATACTGCGGGTGCTGCAAGAATCGGAAGGGTGGCAAGAAGTCTTTTTGGACGTGAGCCGAAATGGGCACACATATCCTTTTATGGTTCATTTGCCGAAACTTATAAAGGTCATGGGACAGATGTTGCTACAGTGGGTGGAATATTAGATTTTGACACATTTGATGAAAGAATCATTCATTCCATTGAAATCGCAAAAAGTCGAGGAATGGAATTAAGCTTTATTGAAGAAGAGGCTATTCCTTTTCACCCAAACACCGCGAAAATAATTTTAGGTGACGATGATGGTGAACTTGAACTAGTAGGGATCTCTATTGGTGGAGGAAAGATTGAAATCATTGAACTTAACGGATTTGAATTGAAATTATCAGGGCACCATCCAGCCTTGCTTGTTGTTCATAATGACCGTTTTGGAACCATAGCAAATGTTTCAAACATATTAGCAAAATATGAAATTAATATCGGTCATATGGAAGTATCCCGTAAGGAAAAAGGCAAGCTAGCTTTAATGACGATTGAAGTTGACCAAAATATAGAGGAATCTGTTATTTTAGAAATAGAAAAATTACCAAATATCATTAAGGTAGCAAAAATAGTTGAATAGGACCGTTATTATATGATAACGCTTACATTCTTGCCTCGTTCATTCATTGGTAAGAATCATTCAATCCAATTACTCAACCATACAAAAAACAGAAGAATTGAAAAACATGACAGAAAAAGGGGAAGGTTGAATGATGTTTCGTAACGTTGCTGAGCTTGTTGAACTTGCCGTTACTCAAAATAAAAAAATTTCGGATATTATGATTGAACAAGAAATAGAAGTGACAGGGAGAACCCGTGAGGAGATTCTTTCCAAAATGGAAAATCAATTGCAAGTAATGGAAAGAGCAGTCGAAAGAGGATTAGGTGGAGTTCATTCCCATTCAGGATTAACTGGTGGAGATGCTGTTTTGTTGCAGAGATATATAGAAAAGGGTCAATTTTTATCAGGAGAACTCCTACTTGATGCCGTAAGTAAAGCAGTAGCAACGAATGAAGTCAATGCTGCAATGGGGACGATATGTGCAACCCCAACTGCTGGCTCAGCTGGTGTGGTACCCGGTACATTGTTTGCAGTGAAAAATAAGTTAAACCCTACTCGTGAACAGATGGTTGCCTTTTTATTTACCGCTGGTGCTTTTGGTTTTGTAGTCGCTAATAATGCCTCAATATCAGGTGCTGCTGGTGGATGTCAGGCAGAGGTTGGATCCGCTTCAGGGATGGCAGCTGCAGCTATTGTTGAAATGGCTGGAGGAACTCCAAACCAATGTGCAGAAGCTATGGCAATTACCTTGAAAAATATGCTAGGATTAGTATGTGATCCAGTAGCTGGTCTTGTGGAGGTCCCATGTGTGAAACGTAATGCTATGGGAGCTGCCAATGCAATGGTGGCAGCAGACATGGCTTTAGCTGGGATCTCAAGCAGAATTCCATGTGATGAAGTAATAGATGCCATGTTTAAAATAGGTCAAGCAATGCCAACGGCTCTAAAAGAAACAGCGCAGGGAGGTTTAGCGGCTACATCGACAGGTCGACAATTAGAGGCAAAGATCTTCGGTACTCCGCAGAAAGAAAGTGAATAATATGCTACAGCAATCGGTAACTGTAATTAAGGGAATTGGGGAAGAAACGGCTGAAGGGTTAGCCGAATTGAATATCCGAACAATAAATGATTTGTTTGAACATTTTCCATATCGATTTGAAGACTATCGTTTGCGTGATTTGGCAGAAGTAAATCATAATGAGAAAATTACTGTAGAAGGGAAGGTTCATAGTGAGCCTTCTCTTGCCTATTATGGAAAAAAACGTTCTCGATTAACGATCAAACTTTTAGTTAATAAGTATTTGATTTCTGTTGTTTTTTTTAACCAACCTTATTTGAAAAACAAGATTACTGTCAACGAAACGATTACTGTTACAGGTAAATGGGATCAGCACCGACAAATGATAACAGCCAATGAGGCAAGTATTGGACAACAAAAACAAACGAAAAACTTTGAACCGGTTTATAATGTGAGAGGGAATTTAACCGTCAAGGGGATTAGGAGACTGATCAAACTTTCCTTTTCACAATACGGCCAATACATAGAAGAAACACTTCCTCAAGTACTTATTTCTAAGTACAGACTTTTAAATCGAAAAGATGCCTTTCGAGCAATGCATTTTCCTTTGAACGAAGAGGATATTAAGCAGGCAAGAAGAAGGCTTGTTTATGAGGAATTCTTGACCTTTCAATTAAAAATGCAGGGACTGCGGAAATTTGAACGTGAAAATTCCAAAGGGATTCAGCAGAAATATCATCTTTCCAAAATAAAGGAATTTCTTGATTCACTCCCATATCCTTTAACAAATGCTCAAAAACGAGTCGTTAATGAAATTTTTTCAGATATAAAGTCTCCTTATCGTATGAATCGCCTTCTCCAAGGGGATGTTGGTTCTGGAAAAACCGTCGTGGCTGCTATTTGCTTGTATGCAAGTGTAACAGCAGGTTTCCAAGGTGCCATGATGGTACCAACAGAAATTCTTGCTGAACAACATGCAGAATCCCTTAATGAACTATTATCCCCATTTGATGTGAAATGTGAACTGCTGACAAGTTCAGTGAAAGGAAAAAGACGCAAAGAAATATTATCTCAATTAAGGGAAGGGGAAATTCATATATTAATAGGGACCCATGCCTTAATTCAGGATGAGGTAGAATTCTCTAATCTCGGACTTGTCATTACTGACGAACAGCATCGATTTGGTGTCGAACAGCGCAGGGTTTTAAGAGAAAAAGGAGAGAGCCCGGATGTTCTTTTTATGACCGCTACTCCAATTCCACGAACCCTAGCCATTACTGTGTTTGGTGAGATGGATGTATCGATTATCGATGAGATGCCAGCTGGAAGGAAAGCAATAGATACTTATTGGGCAAAGCATGAGATGTTAGAACGGGTATTAGGGTTTATGGAGAAGGAATTGATAAAGGGTAGACAAGCCTATTGTATATGTCCGTTAATCGAAGAATCAGAGAAGCTAGACCTACAAAATGCCATCGATGTACATACAACCTTAACGAACTACTTTCGCGACCGTTACCGCGTGGGCCTCATGCATGGAAAACTAAGTTCTGATGAAAAAGAGACAGTAATGAAGGAATTTAGTAATAACGAGGTACAAGTACTTGTATCGACAACAGTAGTTGAGGTAGGAGTAAATGTGCCCAATGCTACATTTATGCTCATTTATGATGCTGAAAGATTTGGATTATCACAGCTCCACCAGCTTCGTGGGAGAGTTGGAAGAGGAGAAGATCAATCCTATTGTGTTCTAATAGCCGATCCAAAAACAGATATTGGAAAAGAACGAATGAAAATCATGACAGAAACAAATGATGGATTTGTGCTGAGTGAGAAGGATTTGGAGCTAAGAGGACCGGGGGATTTCTTTGGAAAAAAACAAAGTGGTGTTCCTGAATTTAAGGTAGCTGACATGGTTCATGATTACCGTGCATTAGAAACAGCTCGTCAGGACGCGGCAACCTTGATTGAATCAAAAATATTTTGGGAATCAAGTGAATACCTGCATTTAAGAGAAAAATTATTAAATGCAGGAGTTTTAGCAGGAGAAAAATTAGATTAATATTTATGAAACGATTGTTTGCAAGATTATTGGAGAAAATGTTTCACACTTTATTCTTGCAATCTGTTTTTTGAAATTATATACTACTATTAGTACCTAGTCATAATATCTCGGACGGTGTATTTATGAGAAGAAATAAAAGAGAGCGTCAAAATTTATTAACACAAACGATAAAGGAAAATCCTTTTATTACAGATGAAGAATTAGCAGATAAATTTTCAGTTAGTGTCCAAACCATTCGATTAGATCGTTTGGAGCTATCTATACCTGAATTACGTGAGCGTATTAAAACGGTCGCAGAAAAAAGGTTTGAGGACGAAGTGAAATCACTCCCATTAGATGAAGTTATTGGGGAAATCATCGATATGGAGCTTGATCATTCCGCCATTTCAATATTAGATGTGAAAAGTGAACATGTATTTAAGCGAAATAAGATTGCCAGGGGTCACCATCTGTTTGCTCAAGCGAATTCTTTAGCTGTCGCAGTCATCGATGATGAATTGGCTTTAACAGCCAAGGCGAATATCCTTTTTACACGCTCCGTTATGGAGGGTGAAAGAGTAATCGCTAAGGCAAAGGTTATGAAAATTGATCAAGAACATGATCGAACATTTGTACATGTTGAGAGCTTTGTTAATAATGAAAAAGTATTTAATGGTGAATTTGAAATGTATCGTTCAAAGTAATTAGGTTTATTATCCTAATTACTTTTAGCTAGTGATTTTTTAACAGGTTTAAGGTCAGAAGACTAATGTCACGTCCGTGGGAAACGGAAAGTCTGGAACGTAAATCAACATTGAAATACTAACAGAGCCAAAAATAAAAGAATCAAAGGATGAACATTCATGAGATTAGCAATAGATGCAATGGGTGGAGATCATGCCCCTAAAGAAATCGTGCTAGGGGCTATGAAAGCCGTACAAGAATATAAAGATATTGAAGTAACACTTGTTGGAAATGAAAGACAAATAAAAGAATACCTTACCAATCAAGAGAGAATTCAAATATTACATACTGAAGAAGTGATTTTAGGGACGGATGAGCCTGTTCGAGCAGTCCGACGTAAAAAAAATTCATCCATGGTATTAGCTGCAAAGCTAGTTGCAGATGGAGAAGCTGATGGATGTATATCTGCAGGGAATACGGGTGCATTAATGGCAGCTGGCTTATTTGTAGTCGGACGTATAGAAGGAATTGACCGCCCGGCATTATCTCCTACCCTACCTACAATTAATGGGGATGGCTTTACACTGCTAGATGTAGGGGCAAATGTGGATGCAAAGCCAGAAAATCTCCTCCAATATGCCATTATGGGCTCCATATATAGTGAAAAAGTAAGATCTATCTCAAAACCAAGAGTTGGATTGCTTAACATTGGAACAGAAGAGAAAAAGGGTACCGAGCTGACTAAAAATACATTTCATCTCTTAGAAAATGCTGCTCTAAATTTTGTTGGTAATGTCGAGGCAAGGGATTTGCTTGACGGGGTTGCTGATGTCGTCATAACAGATGGCTTTACTGGAAATATGGTATTGAAAACAATTGAAGGAACAGCTATGTCTGTGTTTCAAATGTTAAAAACGGCTTTATCAAGTAGTGTGAAAAGTAAGCTAGCAGCGGCCGTGTTAATGCCGGATTTAAAGAAGCTTAAATCAAAGATGGATTACTCAGAATACGGTGGGGCAGGTCTTTTTGGGTTAAAAGCACCTGTTATCAAGGCCCATGGTTCTTCTGATGCGAATTCAATTTATAATGCGGTAAGACAAACTCGTGAAATGGTTGATAAAAAAGTTGTAGAAACAATTAAACAGACTATTGAAAGAGAAATTGTTAAATAAATGAAGTTTTTTTAAGGAATTTAAAGAAGAGGTGTTGTTATGGGTAAGTTGGCATTTTTGTTTCCAGGTCAAGGATCTCAAATTGTAGGAATGGGCAAAGAGCTTGCAGCAAATAGTCAGGAAGCAAGGGGAATTTTTCAAAAAGCAGATGAGCGTTTACAGGATCAGCTTTCAAATCTCATATTTGAGGGACCGCAAGAGAAATTGACATTAACAACAAATGCTCAACCTGCTTTACTGACGACAAGTATGGCCATATTAACTTTGTTTGAGCAAGCTGGAGTCAAGCCGGATTATGTTGCTGGTCATAGCTTAGGGGAGTATACCGCACTTGTTGCTTCAGGAGCTATATCATTT
This sequence comes from Bacillus massilinigeriensis, assembly GCF_900117315.1. Taxonomy (GTDB): domain Bacteria; phylum Bacillota; class Bacilli; order Bacillales; family Cytobacillaceae; genus Bacillus_BE; species Bacillus_BE massilionigeriensis. Next base: position 1,368,454 of record NZ_LT630337.1, on the reverse strand, counting down.
GAAGATGGTGTGTATGCTGTTCGAAAACGTGGGGAATTTATGGAGGAAGCAGTACCAAATGGTGAAGGTACGATGGCCGCTGTATTAGGATTAGATCGAGATAAGCTTGGTCATGTCACAGAAGAAATTACAAATAATGGAGACTCTGTCCAACTGGCCAATATTAATTGCCCTGGCCAAATTGTCATCTCTGGAACTCGCAAGGGTATTGAAATAGCTGCAGTGAAAGCAAAGGAAGCCGGAGCCAAAAGGGTTCTTCCTCTTGAGGTAAGTGGACCATTTCATTCCGATTTAATGAAACCAGCTGCTACAAGGCTTGCTGGTATACTAGAGGAAATTGCCATACAAGATGCAGATATTCCTGTCATAGCAAATGTAACAGCAACGGAAATGACAGATTCCAACGACATAAAGGAGAAACTAATCCAACAATTATTTTCACCTGTCTTATGGGAGGATTCCGTGCAAAAGATGATTTCCCTTGATGTGGATACCTTTATTGAAATTGGACCAGGTAAAGTGTTATCCGGACTTGTCAGAAAAATTGATCGAAATGTGAAAACTTATGCTGTTTCCGATGAAGAGACTTTCAGAGCTACTATGGAAGCCTTAAAGGAGGAAAAATGATGAGATTACAGGGTAAAATTGCACTTGTTACTGGTGCTTCAAGAGGAATTGGCAGAGAGATTGCTCTAGAGCTAGCAAGACTTGGTGCGAATATTGCGGTTAATTATGCGGGAAATGAAGCTAAGGCAAATGAAGTAGTTGATGAAATTAAGGCCCTAGGAAGAGATGCTATCGCTGTTCAGGCAGATGTCTCAAATGCTGAGTCTGTCACTAATATGGTGAAGGAAACGATTGAAAGGTTTGGAAGGTTAGATATTTTAGTGAATAATGCAGGTATTACAAAGGATAACCTTCTAATGAGAATGAAAGAAGAGGAATGGGATGCCGTCATTAATACAAACTTAAAAGGTGTCTTTTTGACTACGAAAGCTGTTACTAGACAAATGATGAAGCAGCGCTACGGCCGTATCATTAATATTTCTTCCATAGTAGGTGTGAGCGGGAACCCAGGTCAGGCGAATTATGTGGCTGCAAAGTCAGGTGTCATTGGACTAACGAAAACAGCAGCAAAAGAACTTGCTTCAAGAGGTATAACTGTTAACGCAGTTGCACCAGGGTTTATTACGACGGACATGACGGACAAATTGAATGAGGAAGTAAGAAATGAAATGCTCAAGCAAATCCCTCTTGCTGATTTTGGGAAACCAAGTGATGTTGCTCATGTCGTAGCTTTTTTAGCATCTGATGATAGTCGTTATATGACTGGACAAACACTCCATGTTGATGGTGGAATGGTCATGTAACAAGCATTCCTTAACTGAGTATAGATTTGCATGATCCTTTGAAGTGAATGGCAACACTTTTTTCATGAATATTATTGAATCAACATTTATTATTTAACAAAAATACAATATAATGTCTTGAGGGGAGGTGACAAGCATGGCAGAAGTATTAGAACGCGTAACGAAAATAATCGTTGACCGACTAGGAGTTGAAGAGTCTCAAGTAAAACTTGAAGCATCCTTCAAAGATGATCTTGGTGCAGATTCCCTAGATGTAGTTGAACTCGTAATGGAATTAGAAGATGAATTCGATATGGAAATCTCTGACGATGATGCTGAGAAAATTTCTACAGTGGGAGACGCTGTAAATTACATAAATAGCAAATTGTAATCGTTGGATCATAAGGGCTGTCCCAAAGCGAAGGTGTCAGGTGCATGGGGGGACAGCCTTTTCTCCTTCAAATGGGCCTGCCATCGATTAGGTATATAAGGAAAACTTGGAGAGAAAAATTCCTCCAAGTTTCTTTGCGTTTTTTCATGTAATTCCGTACACTTATAATGGTATGCAAATTATTAGCAAGGTGGAGTCATAATGAGAAAGATGGGAAAAGAGAGAGATAGACGCATACAAAATGCGATAGAAAAACAATTTAAAGAACTTCAAAGTAAAATAGGAATCCATTTTCATAATGAAAATTTGCTTAAACAAGCATTTACTCATTCATCATATGTGAATGAGCATCGAAGAAAGCCTTATGAAGATAATGAAAGGCTTGAGTTTTTAGGAGACGCTGTTCTAGAGGTAACTGTTTCTCACTTCCTTTATAACAAATACCCAATGATGAGTGAAGGGGAACTGACAAAATTACGTGCTGCTGTGGTTTGCGAGCCTTCACTAGTGGCATTTGCACATGAACTTTCCTTCGGTGTCCACGTTCTTCTTGGAAAAGGTGAGGAAATGACAGGTGGAAGAGAGAGACCGGCATTGCTTGCAGATGTTTTTGAAGCTTTTATCGGAGCATTATTCTTGGATCAAGGAATGGAATCAGTTATTCAATTTCTCGAAAAGGTCGTCTTTCCTAAAATAAATTCTGGTGCTTTTTCTCATGTGATGGATTTTAAAAGTCAGCTTCAAGAACTGATTCAGCGTGATGGAGTAGGTAGTATTGAATATAAAATTTTACAAGAAAAAGGTCCAGCTCATAATCGTGAGTTTGTTTCCATTGTCTCTTTAAATACAAAAGAGTTAGGAATGGGGTCAGGTCGATCAAAAAAAGAAGCAGAACAACATGCTGCCCAAATGGCTTTAGAAAAACTTAAAGCTCATATGTTTGATGACTATGAGAAGAAATAAAATGTGGGAGAAGGGGGGATTTACTTGTTTCTTAAACGTTTAGACATCGTAGGTTTTAAATCATTTGCTGAACGAATAAGTGTCGATTTTGTACCAGGAGTCACAGCAGTTGTTGGACCAAATGGTAGTGGGAAAAGTAATATTATTGACGCTGTTCGTTGGGTATTAGGAGAACAATCCGCAAAGTCCCTCCGTGGAGCAAAAATGGAAGATATCATTTTTGCAGGTAGCGATTCAAGAAAAGCTCTTAATTTTGCCGAAGTTACTCTTACATTAGACAATGAGGATTCCTTTTTGCCACTTGAATATAATGAGGTAAGTGTAACAAGAAGGGTTTATCGTTCTGGTGAAAGTGAATTCTTCATCAATAAACAGCATTGCAGATTAAAGGATATTGTCGACCTTTTCATGGATTCAGGCTTAGGAAGAGAGGCATTCTCTATCATAAGTCAGGGGAAAGTCGAGGAGATATTGAATAGTAAAGCAGAGGATCGTAGAACAATCTTTGAAGAAGCAGCCGGTGTTTTGAAATATAAAACTAGAAAGAAAAAAGCAGAAGGTAAGCTCACTGAAACGCAAGAAAATTTAAATCGAGTTAACGATATTTTGTTCGAACTAGAAAGTCAGGTTGAGCCTTTAAAGATTCAAGCCTCAATTGCCAAAGATTATCTACAGCAAAAAGAGGAGCTTGAAAAAATTGAGGTAGCTCTTACTGTTTATGAAATAGACGAGCTCCATGGAAAATGGGAAAAACTATCTCAGCAATTTGAAAAACATAAAGAAGAAGAAATGAATCTATCTATCTCTCTTCAATCTAAGGAAGCGCAAATTGAGGAATTACGTGATCATACTCAAGCTTTAGATGAGTCAATCAATGACTTGCAAACGGTCTTACTTCATGCCAGTGAGGAGCTTGAGAAATTAGAGGGAAGAAAGGAAGTATTAAAGGAAAGAAAGAAAAATGCTGACCAAAATAAGGATCAGTTGGAGAAAAATATTGAAGAGCTTACTATCAAGCTCAATTCTTTAGTAGAACAAAAAGAAGAAGAAATGAATACGGTAAAGTCATTGGAAGAAGAAGCTGAAGCGCTTCAACTTTCATTAAAAGAGAAACAAGGAAAAATGGCTTTATTTTCTGTAAATATTGAAGAGGAAATCGAATCCCTTAAAGGGGATTATATTGACTTATTAAACCAACAGGCAGCTGCAAAAAATGAACTGCAATATGTTGAACGTGATCTTTCACAGCTTGAAAATAAAAACGATAGATTAGAGGGGGAAAATGAAAAATACCTCCAGGAACGTAGTGAAATACAAAATCGAAAAAATGAAATTGAAGAAAGACTTGCTGAAATCCAGAAAAAACTAGAAGAACAGATTTCTATTTTTCGAAATGAACAAAACAAGCTGGAATCTTTAAGAAATAGCTATCAAAAGCAAGAAACCACTCTCTACCAAGCGTATCAGTACTTGCAAAAATCAAAATCTAGAAAAGATATGCTAGAGGAAATGGAGGATGACTATTCAGGATTCTTCCAAGGGGTTAAGGAAGTATTAAAAGCACGTGAAAGTAAGCTACAAGGTATAAAGGGTGCTATAGCAGAACTAATTACTGTTCCAAAGAAATATGAAGTAGCAATCGAAACAGCCCTCGGTGCAGCAATGCAGCATATCATAGTTGATACAGAGGAAAGTGGAAGAAAAGCGATTCAATATTTAAAACAAAACTCATATGGACGGGCTACATTCCTACCTTTGAATGTCATTAAAGGGAAATCTCTATCGGAAGGTCAGATTCAGTCCATTCAGAATCACTCTGACTATGTAGGTATCGCCTCAGACTTAGTTCAATACGAGAATACTTACGGGAATGTTTTCACAAATTTACTAGGGACTGTTGTCATCACCAAGGATTTAAAGGGAGCCAATGAGTTAGCAAGAATCTTGCAATATCGATGCCGTCTCGTTACTTTAGATGGAGATGTTGTCAATCCTGGTGGATCAATGACAGGTGGAGCCGTAAAGCAAAAGAACTCCTCACTCCTCAGTCGTAAGGGAGAATTAGAGGAATTAAAAACCAAGCTAATCACGATGGAACAACAAACATCACAGCTTGAGGAACAGGTCAAAGTATTTAAACTGAAAATACAGGATCAGGAGACAGCATTAGATGAATTAAGAAAACAGGGTGAGGAGCTGCGTATTGCAGAGCAATCAGCCAAGGGTGACCTTCGGGAAGTTGAACTAAAAGAAAAAAATAATAATGAACGCCTCACTTTATATGATTTAGAAAAGAATCAGTTTTCAGATGAAAAGAAAAGATTGATTACTCGAAAAGAAGAATTGCTTGAGCTTTTAGATAAATATCAGGTTCAAATTAAGACATTAGACCAAGAAATTGCCGGACTGACAGAGCAGAAAAATACGGATAGCTTGTCAAAAGAAACCCTCATCTCTGAAATCAATGATTTGAAGATTAAGCATGCGGCGAAGAATGAACAGCTTCTCCATGCTAAGGAGAAATTATCAAGGTGCATGACGGACTTAAATGACACTTCTGAACGTTTAGTAACCTACAAGGAAGATCTTGAACTTCTAACCTCTGAGATGACAGATAGTTCCTCAGGTGAGGTTCATTTAGAGGAAGAAGCGAAAAGAAGGCTCCAAGATAAAACAGAAACCTTAAACTTAATCTCTACAAGAAGAGAGGAAAGACTTCGTTTACAAAGTAATCTCGACGATCTTGAGCTAGAGGTTAAAGAATTAAAACGCCTGCAAAGAGGTATGACGATTAGCCTGCGAGATGAAGAAGTAAAGATTAACCGCCTTGATGTTGAGCTGGACAATCATCTATCGCACCTTCGCGAAGAATATCTGCTTTCTTATGATGGTGCAAAAGAAGCATATCCACTCCAAATACCTGCAGATGAAGCGAGAAAGAAAGTAAAGTTGATTAAGCTTTCTATTGAAGAAATGGGAACAGTAAACCTTGGAGCCATTGAAGAATATGAACGTGTTTCTGAAAGGTATGAGTTCCTATTAGAACAAAAGAAAGATTTGCAGGAAGCAAAGGATACCTTATTCCAGGTAATTGATGAAATGGATATTGAAATGAAAAAGCGTTTCGAACAAACCTTCAATGCTATACGCTCCCATTTTGAATATGTTTTCCAAGCCTTATTTGGTGGAGGAAGGGCAGATTTAAGACTGACAAATCCAGACGATTTGCTAAACACTGGAGTTGAAATCGTTGCACAGCCACCAGGCAAAAAGCTACAGAATCTTGGTCTACTATCAGGTGGCGAAAGAGCACTCACTGCTATTGCTTTGCTCTTTTCAATACTAAAAGTTCGCCCTGTGCCATTTTGTATCTTGGATGAAGTGGAGGCAGCACTGGATGAGGCGAATGTTTTCCGTTTTAGTCAATACTTAAAAACATATAGCTCAGAAACCCAATTCATTGTAATCACCCATAGAAAAGGGACGATGGAGGAAGCAGATGTACTTTATGGTGTGACCATGCAAGAATCTGGAGTGTCAAAACTAGTTTCCGTTCGCTTAGAGGAAACAAATGAACTAGTTCGATCTTAAGTAAAGGCTGTTTTCTCAAAGTTTGTTGTTATTTTGATGATAAATAAGTAGAGAGTAATGACTTAGCAGCCTGAATACACGTAGACTCCTGTGGGAATGCGAGAAAGGTGAGACCCTCGAGGAGCGTAGCAACGAGGAGGCTCACCGCTCGCCCACGGAAAGCGGAGTGTATTCAGGCTGCGGTTATAAAAGCAACAATCTATACGAAAACAGCCTAAGTAAAATAAGGAAGTGGAAAAAATGAGCTTTTTTAAAAAATTAAAAGAAAAAATTACAAAGCAAACAGACTCAGTCACGGAAAAATTCAAAGAGGGACTGACGAAAACTCGCGATAATTTTTCTAATAAAGTCAATGATTTGGTGTCCCGCTATCGAAAGGTAGATGAAGATTTTTTTGAAGAGCTTGAAGAAATTTTGATTCAAGCGGATGTTGGCTTTGATACGGTTATGAAACTAGTGGACGAGCTGAAAATGGAAGTGAAACGCAAGAATATTCAAGACCCGAAGGAAGTTCAAGATGTTATTTCAGAGAAACTTGTTGAAATTTACAATAAGGGGAATGACAGCACTTTAGGATTAAATATTCAAGAAGGTGGATTGACCGTCATCTTGTTTGTAGGTGTAAATGGTGTTGGGAAAACAACAACCATCGGGAAACTGGCCCATAAATTTCAATCAGAGGGTCGAAAAGTTCTACTTGCTGCAGGTGACACATTCCGTGCTGGGGCCATTGATCAATTAGAGGTTTGGGGAGAGCGGGTCGGTGTTGATGTGATTAAGCAAGCGGAAGGATCAGATCCAGCCGCGGTAATGTACGATGCGGTTAAAGCAGCTAAATCACGGAACGTAGATATTCTCCTTTGTGATACAGCTGGCCGTTTGCAAAACAAGGTTAACTTAATGAAGGAGCTTGAAAAGGTTAAACGTGTCATTGAAAGGGAAATCCCTGGTGCCCCACATGAGGTACTTCTTGTTCTTGATGCAACTACCGGCCAAAATGCAATGATTCAGGCGAAAACCTTTAAAGAAGCAACAGATGTCAGTGGAATTGTTTTAACGAAGCTTGACGGAACAGCAAAGGGTGGAATTGTTCTTGCCATCCGAAATGAATTGAATATTCCGGTGAAATTTGTTGGCTTAGGTGAGAAGATGGATGATCTTCAAGAGTTTGATGCTGAACAGTATGTATATGGGTTGTTTGCTGAGATTGTTGATAGTGAGGCTTAGATTGGATTTTTGAGTGAGCATGGTTGGTGGGCTTAGGTAGTTTGATTTTGATTGTTCGCAAATGGGTGGTGGTTCGCGAATAACCTTTGGTTTTCGCGAAAGTGGGGAATTTCTGCGAATAAGAGATAGAAATCGCGAATAAATAAAATTTTTCGCGAGAAAAAACTGAAATCGCGAATATAATTTTATTTTTGCGAATAAATTGCGATGTTTCGCGAATAAAAAGTGGATTTTCACGAATAAAAATTAAATTTCGCGAATAAAAAGCGGATTTTTGCGAATAAAACTTAAATCAAATGGAATGGACCATCTCATGAAGCTCCTTTAAGGAAAAATACGGGGAATATCCCCGTTTTTCCTTTCTAAAAATAACAAAAAACTCAAAAAGACCTCTTAAAACTATGGTTAATCAATCATTCCTATCTGTAAAGATATTTTCTTGACATCACCAAATGAACCATGTAAACTAGTGATTGTAAAGGCTTTTCACTTAACAAAGGGGGAACCAGTATGCTGGAGAAAACAACGAGAATGAACTATCTTTATGATTTTTACCAGACGTTGTTGACGCCTAAGCAACAAAGCTATATGTCCCTTTATTACTTAGATGATTTTTCTCTTGGTGAAATTGCTGAAGAATATGATGTCAGTCGTCAAGCGGTTTACGACAACATTAAAAGAACAGAAGCAATGCTTGAAGAATATGAAGAAAAGCTATTATTGTTTCAGAAATTTCAAAAGCGCAGTAAACTTTTTACACATTTAAAAGAGATGATCCAAGAGGATTCACCATCGAAGCAATCGCTTTTAGAGGTTGTTTCAGAGCTTGAAAAATTAGATTAGGAGGCGGCGTTATGGCATTTGAAGGATTAGCCGACCGACTGCAAAATACAATCCAGAAAATCCGTGGTAAAGGGAAAGTTTCGGAAGCAGATGTAAAAGAAATGATGCGCGATGTACGTCTTGCTCTTTTAGAGGCAGATGTTAACTTTAAAGTAGTTAAGGAATTTGTCAAAAAAGTGAGTGAGCGTGCGGTTGGACAGGAAGTCTTAAAAAGCTTAACCCCAGGACAACAAGTTATTAAAGTTGTAAAAGAAGAACTTACTGAATTAATGGGTGGAGAACAAAGCAAGATTGCAGTAGCTAGTCGTCCTCCTACCGTCATTATGATGGTTGGTCTTCAAGGGGCTGGGAAAACGACAACCACTGGAAAACTAGCGAACCTGCTCCGAAAAAAACATAATCGAAATCCTTTACTCGTAGCAGCGGATGTTTATCGTCCCGCAGCAATCAAGCAGCTAGAAACATTAGGTAAGCAGCTGAACATGCCAGTCTTCTCCCTTGGAGATAAAGTAAGCCCTGTGGAAATTGCAAAGCAAGCCATATCAAAGGCAAAAGAGGAACATAATGATTATGTTTTAATTGATACCGCTGGACGCTTACATGTAGATGAAGCTTTAATGGATGAGCTTAAGCAAATTAAAGAGCTTACCAAGCCTGATGAAATCTTTCTAGTTGTTGACGCAATGACTGGTCAGGATGCTGTGAATGTTGCAGGTAGTTTTAATGAGCAATTGGGACTTACCGGAGTTATCCTAACTAAGCTGGATGGAGATACCCGTGGTGGGGCAGCATTATCTATCCGTTCTGTAACCAATACCCCAATTAAATTCGTTGGTCTTGGAGAAAAAATGGATGCAATTGAAGCATTTCATCCAGAACGAATGGCATCTCGTATACTAGGTATGGGAGATGTGTTAACCCTTATTGAAAAAGCACAAGCTAGTGTTGATGAAGAAAAAGCAAAGGAATTGGAACAAAAGTTTCGGACAGCATCCTTCACATTCGATGACTTCCTAGACCAATTAGGACAAGTCAGGAATATGGGACCGCTTGACGAGCTTCTTAAAATGATTCCTGGTGCAAACAAAATTAAGGGCTTGGATAATCTTCAATTTGATGAAAAGCAGTTTACACATGTTGAGGCTATCATTAAATCAATGACGAAAGAAGAAAAACTTCATCCGGAAATGATTAATGCTAGTCGTAGAAGAAGAATTGCAAAGGGATCTGGAACAACTGTCCCTGAAGTGAACAGATTCTTAAAGCAATTTGAAGACATGAAAAAAATGATGAAGCAAATGAGTGGAATGCAGATGAAAGGGAAAAAAAGAGGTGGGTTTAAGCTACCATTTAATCCTTTTTAATCCTTTTTATTCCATAAAATAGAAGTGCATGACAAAATCCATCTTGCGACTTCTTACAAATTACCAACTATTATTTAACATGTAAAGAAAAAACACTTTACAAACTTTAAAACAATTGATATTATACTATCTTGTGTGAAACTATTCGGAGGTGCTTATTTAAAATGGCAGTAAAAATTCGTTTAAAACGTATGGGAGCAAAAAAATCTCCTTTCTATCGTATTGTAGTAGCTGATTCTCGTTCACCACGTGATGGACGTTTCATTGAAACAGTTGGAACTTACAATCCAGTTGCACAACCAGCTCAAGTTGAAATTAATGAAGAGTTAGCTCTTAAATGGTTAAAAGACGGTGCAAAACCATCTGACACAGTTCGCAATCTTTTCTCTAAACAAGGCATTATGGAAAAATTCCATAACGCTAAATACAGCAAGTAATTGCCTCAAAGCCAATGAAAGAACTCATTGAAACGATTGTAAAACCCCTTGTTGATTATCCGGATGAAGTGATTGTCCATGTAAATGAGGAAGACGATCATATTATCTATAAATTATCTGTTAATAAAACAGACATGGGAAAAGTGATAGGAAAACAAGGTCGTGTTGCAAAGGCTTTACGAACTGTTGTCTATGCAGCAGGAGCTTCACAACAGAAGAAAATTTTATTAGAAATAATAGAATAAGCAGTATTTAAAATAGGAGGGGATTCCCCTCCTTTTTTTACAATAGTGGTTTGTAAGCGCTAAGGAGGCCTAATAAATGAAAATCCTTCAAAGTGTTATCGTAAAGCAAGTATTAACTGAAAAAAGTAAAGAAGAGCTTTTAAGAAGATTGACCAATGATAAGAGTCAATACCAAAAAGAATGCGATCAGCTTCGATTCGAAATGAAAAAGCTGGAAAAGGCAAATAAGCTGCAACGAACAAAAATTGATCAGCATTTTGAAAAGGAAATTCAACATCGATTAGAAAAAATACAGCTTGTTGATTTCCAAATAGAACAATTACATATGCTACCCTTAGGCAGTGAATTAAAGGAAAAAGAGGTCCAAGCAATTCTCGAGATTAAAGAAGGAGATTGCTGGGATGATATAAATGAGAAAACAATTGTCATTAAAGATGGAATGGTCGTTGAAATACGCTAGAGGTGATGAAATTGGAAAAATGGTTTAACGTTGGGAAAATCGTTAATACTCATGGTATTAAGGGGGAAGTTCGGGTCATTTCAAGAACGGATTTTGCCAATGAACGTTACCAGCCTGGAAATAAGCTATATTTGTTTATGCCAGATTCAAATGAACCCACTCCTTTAATTATTAAATCTCACCGAGTTCATAAATCATTTGATTTGTTGACCTTTGAAGGCTTCGATAATGTAAATGATGTGGAGAAGATGAAGGGTGGTATCCTCAAGGTAACAGAGGAAGCTTTAGGAAAGCTCGAGGAAAATGAATTTTACTATCATGAAATTATCGGTTGCACGGTTTTTACGACTGAAGGTGAGTCTCTTGGGAGAATTACCGAGATTCTTACTCCTGGTGCCAATGATGTTTGGGTTATCAAAGGAAGTCGCGGTAAAGAAATCCTCATCCCTTACATTGAAGACATTGTAAAAGACGTTAATGTCCAGGATCGAAAAGTAGTAATCGAGCCAATGGAAGGATTATTATCATGAAAATCGATGTTTTAACGCTTTTTCCAGAGATGTTTGATGGGGTTTTCGGTCATTCGATTTTGAAAAAAGCTGAAGATCAACATGCTGTTAGCTATCATGTAGTAAATTTCCGTGAGTTTGCGGACAGTAAGCATGGACAGGTTGATGATTATCCTTATGGTGGCGGAGCGGGGATGGTATTAAAGCCGCAGCCTATTTTTGATGCGGTTTCCTCCCTTACAGAAGGAGTAAAGAAGCAACCACGAATTATTTTAATGTGTCCTCAGGGAAAGCGTTATAATCAAAAAATGGCTGAGGAATTAGCAAGAGAAGATCATTTAATATTCATTTGTGGGCATTATGAAGGCTATGATGAAAGAATTAGAGAGTACTTAGTCACGGACGAAATCTCCATAGGAGACTTTGTTTTAACTGGTGGAGAGCTAGGTGCGATGGTTGTCATTGATAGTGTAGTAAGACTATTGGGGGGAGTCCTTGGAAATGAGGAATCCCATCAAAAGGATTCCTTTAGTACGGGCTTCCTAGAACATCCACATTATACTAGACCTGCCGACTTTAGAGGGATGCCTGTTCCTGACATACTTATTAGCGGAAATCATCGATTAATTGAGGAGTGGAGGGCAAAGGAATCCCTTCGGAGAACGTTTTTCCGTCGACCGGATTTACTGGATGAAATAGAATTGACTGATCAACAAAAAAAGTGGATTGAAGAATTTAAAAAACAGGAATAAATATTGCAAGTATTTATCGGTTATGTTATGATAATTTTTGTGACTTAGACTGGATTCTTTTCAGTATATAGTCTGATAACGGTGTTCCGCTGCATTTATATAGGAAATAGTTGTGCAAGAGCATCTGTGGGAGGAGTTGAAAACGATGCATAAATTAATCGAAGAAATCACTAAAGAACAACTTCGCTCTGATCTTCCAGCTTTCCGTCCTGGTGATACTGTACGTGTACACGTAAAAGTTATCGAGGGTACTCGTGAGCGTATTCAGGTGTATGAAGGTGTTGTGATTAAGCGTCGTGGTGGTGGTATTAGCGAAACTTTTACAGTACGTAAAGTTTCTTACGGAGTAGGCGTTGAGCGTACATTCCCAGTACACACACCAAAAATTGCGAAGCTTGAAGTTATCCGTCGCGGTAAAGTTCGCCGTGCTAAACTTTATTACTTACGTAACCTACGTGGTAAAAAAGCTCGTATTAAAGAAATTCGATAATCGCATTAAAGAAGGAGCTTGTATAACAAGCTCCTTTTTCATAGTTAATGACTAATAAATGCATTCGTAAAGCATTGTATTTAAAATTCATGAAGATATGTTTATTTATTATTTTTTAGTAAAATAAACATATTAGGTTATGATGATAATAATTTTATATGGAAGAATGGAGGGGAAGAGATGGCAAAACAAAAGAATGAATTGTGGGAGTGGGTAAAGGCTTTAATTATAGCTGTTTTACTAGCCGCAGTGATTCGATACTTTTTATTTGCTCCAATCGTTGTTGATGGTGAATCCATGATGCCAACATTACTTGACAAGGATCGAATGATTGTCAATAAGTTTAGCTACAAAATTGGAGAACCAAAACGGTTTGATATCATTGTGTTTCATGCACCTGAGAATAAAGATTACATAAAAAGAGTTATCGGTCTTCCAGGTGACCGAATTGAATATAAAAATGATACACTTTACATCAATGGAAAAAAATATAACGAACCATATTTGGAACAATATAAAAGAGAAGAAGTGGATGGTCCGTTAACTGAACCATTTACTTTAGAAGAGATTATAGGGCAGTCAACTGTACCTGAAGGTCATTTATTCGTCATGGGAGACAATCGTAGATACAGTAAGGATAGTCGTCATATAGGAACAGTTCCAATGGAAAAAGTTCTGGGTAATACAAGTATTATTTACTGGCCATTAAAAGACATCCGAATTGTGAAATAAACCTTAGGGAGGTGTCCCTTATATGACTATTCAATGGTTTCCTGGGCATATGGCGAAAGCTAGGCGACAGGTTACAGAAAAATTAAAGCTAGTCGATATTATTTTTGAACTAGTAGATGCTCGAATTCCATTTTCCTCACGCAATCCAATGATTGACGAGATTATCCAGCATAAACCAAGATTGGTCCTTCTAAATAAAGCCGACATGGCAGACAAAGATAAAACAAATCAATGGATTCAATATTTTCGTTCAAAAGGTATACATGCATTGGCAATCAATTCCCAAGCTGGTGTTGGAATGAAGGATATTGTCCATGCCTCAAAGGAAATTTTACAAGAGAAATTTGACCGAATGAAGGCTAAAGGGGTCAAACCAAGGGCGATAAGAGCGATGATTGTCGGGATTCCAAATGTAGGGAAATCGACACTTATTAATCGCCTTGCTAAGAAGAATATCGCGAAAACGGGGAATACTCCAGGTGTAACGAAGGCACAGCAATGGATAAAGGTAGGGAAAGAATTAGAGTTATTAGATACGCCAGGAATTCTTTGGCCGAAATTTGAAGATCAGGATGTTGGTATGAAGTTAGCCATCACTGGAGCGATTAAAGATACAATCTTGAATTTACACGATGTGGCAATCCATGCCTTAAAATTCCTTGAGAGTGAGTATCCTGAGCGTCTTAAAGAGCGGTACAAGCTTGAAAGTATTCCATCGGATATAGTGGAGCTCCTTGATATGATTGGACGGCTTAGAGGCTGTTTAATGGGCGGAGGAGAAGTTGATTATGACAAAGTAACAGAGCTTGTAATCCGCGAAATCCGTACGGAGCAACTTGGAGCCCTCACCTTCGAAACTCCAACTATGCTTGAAGAGAAGCAAGGATAAGATTATTGATATTATTTGATATATTTTTCAGACCTTCAAGGTACAAAAATCATAAATAGAAGGCCTTCATATGAAGGTCTTTATTTTTTTGAAAAATAACCGATAAAAATGATATAGATACAACGAATCATGTAATAGAGCTACATAAAGGAGACAATATGCAAAAACTAACTATCTCAGAGATAGAAAATAAACTATCTTTCATTACAGAGCAAACAGATCCTTTCATAAAGCAGCTGGAATTAGATGATCGCAAAGGGGCAAAAAGTTTACTCCTTAAATGGAATAGAAAAATGGAAAGAGACCAGAAAGAAAAAACGAAATTTCATGAAATGTGTTACTTCGAAAATAAATATCGAAAACAAGGTTTTCAAAATATTGCAGGCATTGATGAAGTTGGCAGAGGTCCATTAGCTGGTCCGGTTGTTGCTGCAGCTGTCATCCTCCCAGCGGATTTTTATCTACCTGGTATTGATGATTCTAAAAAGCTAACTGAGCAAAAGCGTGAGGAATTTGCAAGAATGATTTGCGAGAAAGCCTTAGCTGTTGGTATTGGTCTGATCGATGTGGATGTTATTGATTCAATCAACATATTAGAGGCCTCCAAAAAGGCGATGCTATCTTCCATTTCAGAGCTTTCTATTAAGCCGGATTTCTTGTTAATTGATGCAGTGAAGCTTACTACCCCTTATCCACAAGAGGCAATTATTAAAGGGGATGCCAAAAGTGTGTCTATTGCTGCTGCCTCGATTGTTGCAAAGGTGACAAGAGATAGGCTGATGAAAGACTTAGATAAAGAGTATCCTGAATACGGTTTTTCACAAAATATGGGTTACGGTACAAAAGAGCACTTACTAGCAATTGAAAAGTATGGTGTAACGAAATATCATCGAAAAAGCTTTTCTCCAGTAAAAGATGCAAAGATAAGAGAGTAAGAAGGTGGTTTTATGATTTCGGCTAATTTAATCCAGTCATTATTGAAGCAAGAGTCTAACAGCTTATCAAAAGCTGTTTCCCTTCAACCTGGACAACTCATTAATGGGAAAGTAATCAAACTTTTTCCAAATCAAACAGCCGAAATTCAAGTCGGTGCAAATAAAATGATTGCTTCTCTGGAGGTTCCATTAACGGCGAATGATCGCTATTGGTTTCAGGTTCAGCCCGGTGAGGGAAAGGTCCATTTAAAGGTTTTAATAGGTCAAGGAAATAGTGAGAAAAGTACAACATCCTCCTTTGAAGGATTATTAAAACTCCTAGGCATGAATATGACAAAAGAAAATATAGATTTAATACGATTTTTTATTAAAGAGCAGCTCCCTTTAACTAAAGAATCCTTTACCACGGCAAGTCAGTGGTTAAATCAACTTGAAACACAAAAGGAAGGCTTAGAAGCCCTCAAGCAAATATTTTCAAGAAATCTCCCTCTATCAAAGGATATTTTCCTAAGTTTGACAGCTGCTATTAGAAATGAGCCGATGCATTCCCTTATTTCAAGGTTAAGTTTATTGTTAGAAAATGATCATGATACAGAAACCGGAAAGAAATTATATGAGCTTTCTACTAATCTATTAACTACAGGAAAAGAGAAGGCATATGAAAAGGCGATTACTCATTTATTTTCTTCATGGCTAGGTCAAGATAAAGAAAAATCAGAAGCTGCTTTTCAGATTTTGCAAAGGATTGGATGGCTGCCAAAGGGTTCAGAGGATAAAGTGTTGGACCATGCTTTGCAAAAAAGCCCATTCCTAGTAACGGATACGGAGAAGAATCAAGGGTCCAATATCAGTGGGGAACTTGTTCGACCAATTCAAACAATGGAAGAAAGGAGCCAATCCTCCTCCCTTGATAATGTGTTGGAGAATAGTAATCAAAAGCAAAATGTGGATTGGAGGAGAAGTCTTCCTAAGGAAGGATTGGAAATTCTGACTTCAATAATCAAGCATGAAAATAATAATCCGGAAAGCGTTAGGCGATTCCTTCACTCCTTCCAGGCAGATCCACAATTTACAGATGTTCAAAAGGATACTATATTAAAAGGAATAATCAATTTATTTTCTCGTACGGAAGGCGAAAAAGTGATGGATCTAGCATTTCATTCTTTAAGAGAATTCATCAATAGTAGTCATGCGGGGATGGGAAAAAGAAACTCCAATTCCGTGCTGGAGTTAATCAAGCAATTGTCCATGACTCTGGAAAGCGAGGCTACTAATTTGGAAAATAGTAGCTCCCTTTCAAATAAACTAAAGCTATTAATGAGGTCGATCGGGTTTATTTATGAACATGATACACTTCAGTTACTTCAAAATGGGCAACAACCAGGTTTGGAAGAGATTGATGCTCTAAAGCCTCTGTTAATTAAATTTTTAAATGAGGATCATTCCTTTCCCATTAAGGAGACAGCTGAACAATTATTAAATAAAATCTCAGGATTACAAATGCTTTCACAGGAAATAGGACCTATTCAGCAGTATCTTGTCCAAGTACCATTCAATTTTCTAGATAAAACAGTGGATTTAACGGTGCAATGGAACGGACGAAAAAAAGAGGATGGAAAAATTGATCCTGATTATTGCCGCCTTCTATTTTATTTAGAATTGAGTTCCTTGAAGGAAACCATTGTAGATGTGAAAATACAAAATCGGATTATGAATGTCACAATAATTAATAATCATGAATCCATTAAAGCAATTGCTGCTCCAATGTTGAATGGTCTGAAGGCCAATCTAAATGCCCTTAATTATCAGCTTTCTTCAATCACCTTTGAAAAAACCAATGTAAAGAACGATTGGAAATCAATGAAGGCTTTTGAAACCATCTACGATACAAAACAATATAACGGAGTAGACATAAGAATATGAAGAATAATATAAAAACAGAGAGAAAGGAAGCTATTGCATTAGGATATGATCCAGAAGGAAGTGATTCTCCCCATGTTTTAGCAAAGGGAAAGGGAATCATTGCCGATAATATCATAACGAAGGCGGAAGAGAATAATATTCCAATCCAAGAAGACCCCTCTCTTGTCTCACTTTTAAGCAAGCTAAACATAAACGAAAATATCCCTGATGAGCTTTATCAAGTAGTAGCAGAGTTATTTGCATTTGTATATCGAATAGATCAAAAGATAGATGAGAAATAAGGCTGGCTAAATAAGCTGGCTTTTTTTAATTTTCCAAATAAATATTATATTTTATGCATAAAGCTAGACAAGGTAGGTGTTGTCTTATAAAATGAAAGCGCGGTCTTATTTTTTGAAAAGTTAGATAGAAAAGCGAGCGCTCAGTCAGATAATATCATGAAGCAGTGAACACAGGGATACGATTATTTTGATTCGTTTTCCCATATGCATTTTTCATGTTGTCTTAAGACGGGTGCTAGATTAAAGGAGGATGGGGAATGAATATTCATGAGTACCAAGGAAAAGAAATCCTCAGAAAATACGGGGTAACAGTTCCTAATGGGAGAGTTGCTTTTACGGTTGAAGAAGCTGTTGAAGCTGCAAAAGATTTAGGTACAGATGTTTGTGTTGTTAAAGCACAAATTCATGCAGGTGGACGTGGAAAAGCTGGCGGGGTTAAGGTTGCGAAGAACCTAGAGGAAATTCGTACATATGCAAGTGAAATTCTAGGTAAAACACTTGTCACACACCAAACTGGCCCTGAGGGGAAAGAAGTAAAACGTTTACTAATTGAAGAAGGCTGCGATATTAAGAAAGAATACTATGTTGGTTTAGTATTAGATCGTGCAACTTCACACGTCGTTCTTATGGCTTCCGAAGAGGGCGGAACTGAAATCGAGGAAGTTGCTGCAAAAACTCCTGAGAAAATTTTTAAAGAAGAGATTGATCCAGTCGTTGGATTATTACCATTTCAAGCACGTCGAATTGCCTACTCTATTAATATTCCAAATGAATTAATTAATCAAGCCGTTAAATTTATGCTTGGACTATACCAAGCTTATATCGAAAAAGATTGCTCCATCGCAGAAATTAATCCATTAGTTGTAACTGGTGATGGTAAAGTTATGGCTTTAGATGCCAAACTAAACTTCGACTCCAATGCATTATACCGTCAAAAAGATGTGGTGGAATACCGTGATCTTGAAGAAGAAGATCCAAAAGAAATTGAAGCTTCAAAATATGATTTAAGCTATGTAGCCCTTGATGGAAACATTGGTTGTATGGTTAATGGTGCCGGGCTTGCAATGTCTACAATGGACATTATTAAGCATTACGGTGGAGAACCAGCTAACTTCCTTGATGTTGGGGGCGGTGCAACAGCTGAAAAGGTAACAGAGGCGTTCAAAATTATCCTTTCTGATCCAAATGTTAAAGGGATATTCGTTAATATCTTTGGTGGAATCATGAAATGTGACGTTATTGCCGAGGGAGTAGTAGAAGCTGCAAAGCAAGTTGGTTTGAGTGTTCCTCTTGTCGTTCGCTTAGAAGGTACAAATGTGGAGCTAGGAAAGAAAATCCTTGCTGAATCAGATATCAATATTATCTCCGCTGATTCGATGGCTGACGGGGCGCAAAAGATTGTTTCACTAGTTGGTTAAGGCAAATACGGATGAAAGAAAGGAGAAATTGAAGTGAGCGTATTTATTAATAAAGATACTAAGGTTATCGTCCAAGGGATTACTGGTGCTACAGCTAGATTTCATACAAAAGAAATGCTCGAATACGGAACAAAAATAGTAGGGGGTACTTCACCTGGTAAAGGTGGTACCGAAGTAGAGGGTGTTCCTGTATTTAATACAGTATCAGAAGCAGTAAAGGCAACTGGTGCGAATGCTTCTGTCATTTATGTATCCGCTCCCTTTGCAGCTGATGCAATTATGGAAGCCGTTGATGCAGAACTTGATTTAGCCATTTGTATTACCGAACATATTCCTGTTTTAGATATGGTCAAGGTTAAGCGTTACATGGAAGGAAAGAAAACTAGACTTGTAGGTCCAAACTGCCCTGGAGTCATTACAGCTGATGAATGTAAAATAGGAATTATGCCTGGATATATTCATAAAAAAGGTCATGTTGGGGTTGTTTCTCGCTCTGGTACATTAACCTATGAAGCTGTACACCAATTAACTCAAGCTGGACTAGGTCAAACAACTGCTGTTGGAATTGGTGGAGACCCAGTTAATGGGACCAATTTCATCGATGTATTAAAGGCCTTTAACGAAGATCCAGAAACATATGCGGTCATCATGATTGGTGAAATCGGTGGAACCGCTGAAGAAGAAGCAGCACAATGGGTAAAAGAGAATATGACAAAACCTGTTGTCGGCTTTATCGGCGGGCGTACGGCTCCTCCTGGCAAACGTATGGGGCATGCTGGTGCAATTATTTCTGGTGGAAAAGGAACAGCAGATGAGAAAATTAAAACCATGAATGAATGCGGAATTGAAGTTGCTGATACTCCTTCTGTCATGGGTGAAACCTTGATTAAGGTTCTAAAGGAAAAAGGTCTATATGACCAATGTAAAACACATTAATTATCTTAAATGAAATTGGAGAGGTTGGCTTTCAGTCAACCTCTCCTTCTCAAAAGATCCCACAATCTTCCCCTTATTTGAAATCTTTTATTTCCCTTAAGTTCCAACTCAATAGAAAAATAGAACAGGAGGAAAAAAATGGATGATTTTAAAAAGAGATTAGCTCATCTCCTTCATTGTCGCGGTGTTGGCTGGAAACTTGTGTATGACTTATTAGAAATAGATGTTGAATTAAAAAACTTATATAATGATTCAACTGCCGTATTAATCTCAAAACTATCCCCAGCTTCTTATCGTACTATATTAACTGACCTTCATTCCCATTCCACACTCGATCAAATTAGACAGTATCCATATAATCAAATAAAGATCATCAGCATCTTTGATCCATACTATCCACCCCTATTAAAAGAAATCTACCAACCACCTTGGATATTATATGCAAAAGGTGATGTTGAAATATTAAATCAAACTCCAAAATTAGCGGTTGTTGGATCAAGGGTAGCTACGGAATATGGAAAGAGGGCAATTGATTCTCTCTTTCCAAAGTTATTGGAAAGAGGAATTGTCATCGTAAGCGGGCTAGCTACAGGTATTGACACACTTGCTCATCAAACAGCAGTAATGAACAGTGGAAAAACCATTGCAGTATTGGGAGGTGGCTTTTATCATATATATCCAAAGGAAAATAAAGATTTAGCTTTTGAAATGATGAGAAACCAATTGGTAATTTCAGAATACCCTCCTAACACAAAGCCTGCAAGATGGCAGTTTCCAATGAGAAATCGAATAATCAGTGGGATTAGCTGGGGCACCTTTATTATAGAAGCAAAAAGTAGAAGTGGTTCATTAATAACAGCGAATTTAGCATTAAATGAAGGAAGAGAGGTATTTGCTCTGCCAGGTAGTATTTTTAGTCCATACTCCGTAGGGACGAATGAATTAATACAACAGGGAGCAAAACCGGTAAAATGTTCTCAGGATATAATAGAAGAAATTTATTATTAAAAAAGTTCCAAGACAAAACATCAATAAAAACTGTTGATAAAAACCATAAAAAAATATGAAAATTCATAAAAAATCCAAGAATTTACTAAAAGAAACCATTAATTAAAAGGAATTTTCACAAAAAGGTTGAAATTCTTTTCAATCTGTTATACATTTTGCAACATAAGTTTGAATATTTTTGGTGTCAAATATGATTAAATAAATGAATGAATATTATTAATTTCAAAGCAAAAAACTCAATGATTTTTACTCACCTTTTGCAAGTGAGAAGGTTTAAAAGTTTGACAAGGGAAAGCTTTTGATTAATAATAGTCATTATTTTGAGGGTAACTGAATTATATACTTTGTAAAGCAAAGAAAAATTTAAAAGATTACACTTGTAATAAGATTTTTTTGAGTGAGTATTAGTGATGTGTTATTGCTATATTATCCCTCTCAAGGAGGATTATGGATGTCAGATTTTCTTGTTATCGTTGAGTCACCGGCAAAGGCTAAAACGATTGAACGCTATTTAGGCAAAAAATATAAAGTAAAGGCTTCTATGGGGCATGTACGTGATCTACCAAAAAGCCAAATGGGTGTGAGTGCTGAAACCCATTTTGAGCCCAAGTATATAACTATTCGAGGTAAGGGTCCGATTCTGAAAGAGTTAAAAACAGCAGCAAAAAAGGCAAAGAAAATTTACCTCGCAGCTGACCCTGATAGAGAAGGGGAGGCAATTGCATGGCATTTAGCCCATACCTTGGATTTAGATATTCATTCAGATTGTAGAGTAGTCTTTAATGAGATAACAAAGGATGCTATTAAGGAGTCTTTTAAGCATCCTCGACCAATTAACACAGATTTAGTAAATGCCCAGCAAGCACGAAGAGTGTTGGATAGACTCGTAGGATACAATATCAGTCCATTGCTTTGGAAAAAGGTCAAAAAGGGACTTAGTGCAGGTCGTGTCCAATCGGTTGCTGTCCGTCTCATTATCGATCGTGAAAAGGAAATCAAGGCGTTTGTTCCCGAAGAGTATTGGACGGTTGAAGGGGAATTTCTAAAAGGCAAGAACCAGTTTGAAGCATTCTTTTATGGGATTGACAATAAGAAAAAGGAATTGCATTCTGAAGAAGAAGTGAAGGCATTATTAAATCAAATAAAAGGGAATTCATTTCAAATTACAAATGTGTCGAAAAAGGAACGAAGGAGAAACCCTGCTGCTCCTTTCACGACCTCTTCGTTACAGCAAGAAGCGGCAAGAAAATTAAATTTCCGAGCGAAAAAAACCATGATGCTTGCCCAACAACTATATGAAGGAATAGATTTAGGTAAGGAAGGCACCGTTGGATTAATTACTTATATGAGAACGGATTCAACGAGAATATCCGAAACAGCCCAATCTGAGGCGAACTCCTATATTATAGAACACTATGGTCAGGATTTTACCCAAGCAACAAAGCGAAAGGAAAAAAAGAATACGAATGCTCAGGATGCTCATGAAGCAGTTCGACCAACGAGCCCACTAAGAGAGCCAAGCACTATAAAAGGTTACCTCTCAAGGGATCAATTCCGTTTATATAAGCTCATTTGGGATCGTTTTATTGCTAGTCAAATGTCACCTGCCGTCATGGATACAATGAGTGTTGACTTGAAAAATGGGGATGTTGTATTCCGTGCAACGGGATCCAAAATTAAGTTTCCTGGGTTTACGAAAGTGTATGTTGAGGGTACAGATGACCAATCGGAAGAAAAGGATCGAATGCTGCCTGATCTTAAAGAAGGTGACGAGGTGTTGGTTAAAGATATTGAACCAAATCAACATTTCACACAGCCACCTCCTCGATATACAGAGGCAAGATTGGTTAAGACACTTGAAGAATTAGGTATAGGGAGACCATCTACCTATGCTCCGACCCTTGATACGATCCAAAAGAGGGGATATGTCGCTCTTGATAATAAGCGTTTTATTCCTACTGAGCTTGGAGAAATTGTTCATGAATTAATGATGGAATTCTTCCCGGAAATTATTGATGTAGAATTTACGGCAAAGATGGAAAAAGACCTTGATAATATTGAAGATGGTAAGGAAAAATGGGTTAATATTATCGACGGATTTTACAAGGAATTTGAAAAACGCTTGAAGGTAGCAGAACTTGAGATGCAGAAGGTCGAGATTAGGGATGAGCCTGCAGGAGAAAATTGTGAGTTATGCGGCAATGAAATGGTCTTCAAAATGGGCAGGTATGGGAAATTTATGGCTTGCAGTAATTTTCCAGATTGCCGAAATACAAAGGCCATTGTAAAGGAAATCGGGGTGACCTGTCCTAAGTGTAAAGAAGGAGAAATCATCGAGAGAAAAAGTAAAAAGCGTAGAATCTTTTATGGCTGTAACCGATTCCCTGAATGTGATTTCCTATCATGGGATAAGCCATTGCCACGGAGCTGTCCTAAATGTGAAGGCTTACTAGTTGAGAAAAAGCTGAAAAAAGGTGTACAGGTGCAATGTGTCAATTGTGATTATAAAGAAAACCAACAATCTTAAAGAGTGAGCTCTAAAGCTCGCTCTTTTTATTGGAAATTTGCCAGAAATATGTTAAAATTCATGTTCGTCTACTTTTAATAGAACTTTTATTCTTTTGAATCGTATTAATAAAATGAAAAAGAATAAGAAATAGGAAAACCATTTTTTACAATATTATTTACATACGTTCTTGGAGGTTCAACTTTATGTCTAATCAAACAATCAATGTTATCGGTGCAGGGTTAGCTGGTAGCGAAGCCGCATGGCAAATTGCCAAAAGAGGCATTCACGTCAATTTATTTGAAATGAGACCGGTGAAACAAACACCTGCCCACCACACGGACAAATTTGCCGAATTGGTTTGTAGCAATTCGCTACGCGCTAACACCCTAACAAATGCTGTAGGTGTATTAAAAGAAGAGATGAGAATATTAGACTCTGTTATTATCCAATCGGCAGATGAATGTGCAGTCCCTGCAGGGGGCGCTCTTGCTGTTGACCGCCACGAATTTTCCTCAAGGGTTACAGAGCAAGTTAAAAATCATCCAAATGTTACGGTCATAACGGAGGAAGTAACAGATCTTTCAGATACGCCTACTGTCATTGCTACGGGGCCTCTAACCTCTGAAGCATTATCGACAAGGCTAAAAGAAATTATGGATGAGGAATATTTTTATTTTTATGATGCAGCTGCTCCAATTATTGAAAAAGAAAGTATCAATATGGATAAGGTTTACTTAAAATCTAGATACGATAAAGGAGAGGCAGCCTACTTAAACTGTCCCATGACTGAAGAGGAGTTCAATCGATTTTATGATGCTTTAATCTCTGCAGAAACCGTTCCGCTAAAGGAATTTGAAAAAGAAGTCTTTTTTGAGGGATGCATGCCAATTGAGGTTATGGCATCAAGAGGGAAAAAGACAATGCTTTTTGGTCCTATGAAGCCCGTAGGTTTAGAAGATCCGAGAACAGGTCGTAGGCCATACGCGGTTGTTCAACTAAGGCAGGATGATGCTGCGGGGACGTTATATAATATTGTTGGCTTTCAAACTCATCTCAAATGGGGACCACAAAAAGAAGTCATTCAACTAATTCCTGGCTTAGAAAATGCTGAAATAGTCCGCTATGGGGTTATGCATCGAAATACATTTATTAATTCTCCTAAAGTATTAAATGCAACCTACCAATTCAAGAATCGACCAAATTTATTTTTTGCTGGACAAATGACCGGGGTTGAAGGGTATGTTGAATCTGCTGCAAGTGGTCTTATTGCGGGGATCAATGCAGCAAGATTAGTTAATGGGGAAAGTACTATTGAATTTCCAGCCGAAACTGCGATAGGCAGCATGGCAAAATATATCACGACAGCGAACCCTAAAAGCTTTCAGCCGATGAATGCGAATTTTGGTTTATTTCCAGAATTACCTGTGAAAATTAGGGGAAAAAAGGAAAGAAATGAAGAGCATGCGAAAAGAGCATTGGAGACAATTCAGAAATTTGTGAAAAATTTGTAAACTTCCTTGCAAGGGCTATGAAAGTGTGATACTATTTAGTAGCCCTTGAAAAGGTGGAATAAATATGGAAGAAAGCTCTCGTAATTATTTAAGGCTTTTCATCGAATATATGCAAATTGAAAAAAACTTTTCTCCTTATACCATTGAATATTACACGAATGATATAGAGGAATTTTTTTTGTTCATGTTTGAACAATCCATTAAATCATTATATGACATCCAATATTCAGACGTCAGACTTTATCTTACTATACTTTTTGAAAAAAAGCTCTCTAGAAAATCAATTTCTAGAAAAATTTCAAGTTTAAGAAGTTTTTTTAAGTTTTTAGTCAGGGAAAAGTTTGTGAGTGAGAATCCGTTTGCTCTGGCCTCCTTACCAAAACAAGAGAAAAGATTACCTCAATTCTTTTATGAGGAGGAAATGAGTCAGCTTTTTGATGCATGTAATGATGATACTCCATTAGGACAAAGAAATAAGGCTCTTCTTGAATTATTGTATGCCACAGGTATTCGTGTAAGTGAATGTAGTGGATTACTCATTAGAGACATTGACATGTTTTTATCAACAGTGCTTGTTCATGGTAAGGGAAGTAAAGATCGTTATGTACCTTTTGGTAGTTTTGCTCATGACGCATTAGAACAATACATACAATATGGACGTAAGGAACTTTTGAAAAATAATCACGATTATTTATTTGTGAATTTCCGAGGAGGCCCAATAACCTCTAGAGGAATCCGCGTGGTCTTAAATAACATTATTGAAAAGTCATCCTTAACAGGGAGCATTCATCCGCACATGATTAGACATTCGTTTGCAACCCATTTATTAAATAATGGTGCTGATATGAGAACTGTACAAGAGCTTTTAGGACACGCGTTTTTGTCTTCTACTCAAGTATATACACATGTTACGAATGAACATCTAAGAAAGACTTACATGAATCATCATCCAAGAGCTTAGGAGGAGGTAACTATGTCTGCTTTTCATGCAACGACAATATTTGCCGTTCAACATAATGGTCAATGTGCAATGGCTGGAGATGGCCAAGTAACTTTTGGGAATGCAGTTGTGATGAAGCACACAGCAAGAAAAGTCAGAAAGTTGTTTAATGGAAGAGTATTAGCAGGATTCGCTGGATCTGTTGCAGATGCTTTTACTTTATTTGAAATGTTTGAAGGGAAGCTTGAAGAGTTTAATGGAAATCTTCAGAGGGCAGCAGTTGAATTAGCGAAGCAATGGCGTAGCGACAAAGTATTAAGAAAATTAGAAGCGATGCTCATTGTAATGAATGAAACAGATTTACTACTCATATCTGGTACTGGAGAAGTTATTGAACCAGATGATGGAATTTTAGCCATCGGTTCTGGGGGCAATTATGCCTTAGCAGCAGGAAGGGCTTTGAAAAGATTTTCAGCTGAACATATGTCCGCAAAGGAAATGGCTGAGGCAGCATTAGAAATTGCTGCAGAAATTTGTGTATATACTAATCATAATATAATCGTGGAAGAATTATAGGGGAGGGTCTTTGATGAATAAAGGAACAAGCTTAACACCCCGTCAAATCGTTGAACGACTAGATCAGTATATTATTGGACAAAAGGATGCTAAAAAAGCTGTTGCAGTCGCGCTAAGGAATAGATATCGGAGAAGCCTTCTTCCAGAAAACCTGCGCGATGAAATTATTCCAAAAAATATTCTTATGATTGGACCGACTGGTGTTGGAAAAACGGAAATCGCCCGTAGGATTGCAAGAATTGTAAAGGCTCCATTTATTAAAGTAGAAGCAACAAAATTTACTGAAGTCGGTTATGTTGGTCGAGATGTTGAATCGATGGTTAGAGATTTAGTTGAAACTGCTGTTCGTTTAGTAAAAGAAGAAAAAATGCAAAAAGTTAAAGGAATAGCAGAAAAGAGCGCAAATAAAAAACTATTAGATTTACTTGTCCCATCAACCAAAAAGAATTCTAGCTATAAAAACCCTTTAGAAATGTTGTTTGGTGGAGGGAATGACCAACAGAATCAAGAAGATGACCCTTCAGAGGATTATACCCTTTTAGAAAGACGTAAGAGTATCAAGGAAAAATTGGCTAACGGTGAATTGGAAGATGAAATCGTATCCGTTGAGGTTGAAGAACAACCCCCTTCCATGTTTGATATGCTTCAAGGCTCTGGAATGGAGCAAATGGGAATGAATATGCAGGATGCATTAAGTGGACTGATGCCTAAAAAGAAGAAAAAAAGAAAAGTTACCGTTCGCGAGGCTAGGGTTATTCTTACAAATGAAGAAGCAGCGAAGCTAATTGATATGGATGAGGTCACTCAAGATGCTATTTATCGCGCTGAACAAACAGGAATTATATTTATCGACGAAATAGACAAAATTGCAAGTAAAAGCGGTGGGGGATCTACAGCAGACGTTTCTAGAGAAGGTGTGCAACGAGATATTCTTCCAGTCGTTGAAGGTTCGACTGTTGTAACAAAATATGGTTCAGTCAAAACAGATCATGTACTCTTTATTGCTGCAGGAGCCTTTCATATTGCAAAACCGTCTGATTTAATTCCTGAGCTGCAAGGCCGTTTTCCTATTCGTGTAGAGCTCACAAAATTAACTGTTGAGGATTTTTATAAAATCCTTATTGAACCTGATAATGCCTTAATTAAACAATATCAAGCCTTATTAGAAACGGAAGGTATAGAAATTGAATTTTCTGACGATGCTATTCGTAGGATCGCAGAAGTAGCTTTTGAGGTAAATCAAAATACAGATAATATTGGTGCTAGGAGACTACATACCATTCTTGAAAAACTTTTGGAAGATTTATCATTTGAGGCACCAGATATTTCAATGGAAAAGGTTACAGTTACTCCTCAATATGTTGATGAAAAACTTGGAGCCATTTCTAAAAATAAGGACTTAAGTCAATTTATTTTATAATTAATGATTAGGTATTTCTTTTTAGGGAATAAAATGGCATGATGTTGATTCCCTAAAACTTAGAAAGAGAATAGAGAAAAATTAAGGGAAGATTTGGAAGGAAATAGAGAAAAACTCCTTTGAAGAAATATTTGTAGAAATAATTATTGTAAAATTGAACCAATTAATTCGATTAAAAGGTTTTGGAAAATTAGGAGGAAGAAAAATGGATTTATTATCAAAAACGAGAAAAATTAACGCATTATTACAAAAGGCTGCTGGTAAGCAAGTAAACTTTAAAGAAATGTCTGAGACATTAAGCGAAGTGATTGAAGCAAATGTCTATGTGGTTAGTAGAAGAGGGAAATTATTAGGTTTTGCCATTAATCAGCAAATTGAAAATGAGCGTATGAAAAAAATGTTAGATGACCGTCAATTTCCTGAAGAATATACGGATAGTCTTTTCAATATTAAAGAAACCTCTCCAAATCTTGATGTTGAAAGTGAATATACAGCTTTTCCAGTGGAAAACAGGGAATTGTTTCAATCAGGGTTAACGACAATCGTTCCAATCATTGGTGGGGGAGAAAGACTTGGTACTTTAATTCTTGCCAGATTAAACGAAAAGTTTCATGATGACGATTTAATTTTAGGAGAATATGGTGCAACGGTTGTCGGGATGGAAATCCTTCGTGAAAAAGCTGAAGAAATTGAGGGCGAAGCAAGAAGTAAAGCAGTTGTACAAATGGCTATTAGCTCTTTATCTTATAGCGAATTAGAAGCAATTGAACATATATTTGAAGAACTAAACGGAAATGAAGGTTTATTAGTTGCTTCAAAAATAGCTGACCGTGTTGGAATTACCCGTTCCGTAATCGTTAATGCCCTTCGTAAATTGGAAAGTGCAGGAGTAATTGAATCTCGTTCATTAGGTATGAAGGGAACGTATATTAAGGTTCTTAATGATAAGTTTTTAGTTGAATTGGAAAAGTTAAAAACAAATTAATCCATTAATAAATGTAGATTTCAATTAAGATTAGGGTCGGAGTGAAATCCTGAACCCTAATCTTTTTTTTGGGGAATTTATGAAGAAGCCTGTTTTAGCTTGTTCTTTTGGGAATTTTTGTAGAAAAATAGATATTTTTATCGATTTGTTTCATCA
Organism: Bacillus massilinigeriensis; assembly: GCF_900117315.1. Classification (GTDB taxonomy): domain Bacteria; phylum Bacillota; class Bacilli; order Bacillales; family Cytobacillaceae; genus Bacillus_BE; species Bacillus_BE massilionigeriensis. The sequence continues at coordinate 1,339,614 of NZ_LT630337.1, read as the reverse complement.
TTTTAGCTATTTTTCCTTATGAAACATTATCCCCCAAACGAAAAATGGTTAATTATTATTAGGAAATAAGACTTTTATTACATAGACATATCAAATATTTTTCATTACAATAAGCATTAGATAACAAATGCCGTCATTATTCCGCAAAATTAGACAAAAAACTTTAACACTATGTATATAGTAATTAGTGAGGTGGCAGATTTGAAATTGTTTTCAAATACTTTTACAACAATTGAGAATGCCTTAGACTATTCTTCTTTAAAACAAAAGGTTATTTCGCAAAATATTGCTAATGTAGATACTCCAAATTATAAGGCGAAGGATGTAAGCTTTAAATCTGTTTTCCAATCTGCATTGAGTGGTCCGATGTCTGCTCATCAGTCTGATCCAAGACATATTGAGTTCAAACAAACAACTAGTACAAATTCCTCTATCGTTAATCAAAAGAATGTTGCTTACAATGATAATGGGAATAGTGTCGATATGGATAAAGAGATGTCCGATCTTGCGACCAATCAAATTTATTACAATGCGATGATTGAACGGATGAATGGGAAGTTTTCAACCTTGCAGAATGTCATTCGAGGTGGTAAGTAATTATGTCAATTTTTAATAGTATAAATACATCGGCGTCTGCTCTTACTGCCCAGAGATTGCGAATGGATGTTATATCCTCAAATATGGCTAATGTGGATACTACACGGGCAAAGCAGCTTGAAAATGGAGAATGGGAGCCATATCGAAGGAAATCAGTTATTTTGCAGTCAAAGGATGGGAATTTTTCTTCGTTTTTAAATGTGGCTATGAATAATCAAGGCTCAGTTGGTACTGGAGTTAAAGTGAAGAGTATAGAAGATGATACTGAAACACCATTTAATATGGTTTATGATCCTGAACATCCAGATGCGGATGAAAATGGCTATGTAGCTATGCCGAATGTAGACCCGTTGAGAGAAATGGTTGATTTAATAAGCGCAACTAGGTCATATGAAGCCAACGTTACAGCAATGAATGCATCTAAAGGAATGTTAATGAAAGCATTAGAGATTGGAAAATAGAAAAGAGGTTACTAGATGAATAACGTGACTTTTCCTTCCACAACGACATCTAAAATATTTTCGGATGAAATGGTTTCAAGTAAACCTTCAACTACACCATTCGAAGCTCAAAAGAGTTTTGCGTCCGTCTTAAAGGAATCTATTAATCAAGTTAATGAAGCACAAGTCACTTCTGATAAACTGACAGAGAAGCTTGCAACAGGACAAGACGTAGATTTACATGAAGTGATGATAGCTAGTCAAAAGGCAAGCATCACACTTCAAGCAACACTAGAAATCAGAAATAAGGCAATCGAAGCATACCAAGAAATGATGAGAATGCAAGTTTAATAGAAAAAACGCAAATTCAATTGGTTATTAGTTGATGTCAACTAGACACAGGTAACCGGGGGTTCATAATGACAAGTACTTTTCAGAAATACTTTAATAATATAAAAGAATATTGGACAAGCCGATCAAAAAAACAGAAATTCTTTTTCATCGGTTCTTTCTTTTTTTTCATAGTACTAATTGCTGTCCTATCATTTTTTGTTACGAGAACGACTTTGGTACCTCTTTATAGCAATTTAACTCCGTCGGAGACTGGATCTATTAAAGAGAATCTAGACGGTAGGGGAATCGAGTCAGAAATAACAGATGGTGGCACGACCATTAAGGTGCCTGAAGAGCAGGTTGATACTTTAAAGGTTGAACTTGCAGCTGAGGGAATTCCTAAATCAGGAAGTATTGATTACTCCTTTTTTAGCCAAAAGGCTGGAATCGGGATGACTGAGAATGAATTTAATGTAGTGAAGCTAGAAGCTATGCAAACAGAGCTTGCTAATCTTATTAAAGGAATTGATGGGGTCAACGATGCAAAGGTAATGATTAGTCTTCCTGAAAAAGGTATTTTTGTTAGCGATAGCAATGAAGAGGCTTCAGCATCCATTGTATTGAATACAAAACCAGGCTATCAATTTGAAGAAAATCAAATCAAATCCTTATATCACTTAGTTTCTAAAAGTGTACCGAATCTTCCTACTGATAATATCGTCATTACCAACCAATATTTTGAGTACTTTGATCTGAAAAACAATGAAAATTCTTCAGGTACCACTTTTGCTGCTCAAAATGATATTAAAAAGCAGATTGAACGAGATGTACAAAGACAAGTTCAAAATATGCTTGGTACATTGATGGGGCAAGACAAAGTAGTAACATCTGTTACAGCTGATGTTGATTTTACACAAGAAAATCGAGAAGAAAATCTGGCTACCCCGGTTGATGAAGAAAACATGAAGGGGATTGCTGTCAGTGCTCAAAAGATTACAGAGACTTTTACTGGTGATGGAAGTAAGGCTGGGGGAACACCACAAGCTGAAGATCCAGCGGATTCATTAGGATCAAGCTATGTAGCTGGTAGTGATTCAAATGGAGACTATGAAAAAATCGAAGATACCGTTAATTATGAAATAAACAAAATACGAAAAGAAATAGTAGAAAGTCCATATAAGATAAAAGATTTAGGTATTCAGGTGATGGTCGAGCCACCAGTGGCTGATGATCCTAACTCACTTCCTCAAGAACGGGTAGATGATATTACGAAAATGCTAGGAACCATCGTTCGAACAACCATAAGTAAAGATGGTACAGAGCCTGAACTGACGGACCAAGAATTAGAACAAAAAATTGTTGTATCAGTTCAACCGTTTAAAGGGAAAACAACCGTATCTACAGGTGGATCCAAATCAGTTATCCCATGGTGGGTTTATGTCATTGGTGGAGTTTTATTAGCTGTAATTGGTTTACTAATCTTCCTATTTGCCCGTGCTCGTAAGAAACATGAGGAGTATGAGGATGAGCTAATGTTAGACCAAGTGGCTTCAACGATTTCTGTCCCTGATGTAAATGATGAAAAGGAAACAGAAGGCAGCTTAAAACGAAAGCAATTAGAGAAAATGGCAAAAGAGAAACCAGAGGAATTTGCTAAGCTATTAAGAAGTTGGATTGCTGAAGATTAGGAGGAGTGAAATTGGCAAAGAAAGATCAGAAAGATTTATCAGGAAAGCAAAAGGCTGCCATTCTTCTAATTTCACTTGGCCCCGATGTTTCTGCATCAGTTTATAAGCATTTAAGTGAAGAAGAGATAGAAAAATTAACATTAGAAATTTCCAGTGTAAAAAAGGTAGATTCTCACTCTAAGGAAGAGGTTCTTGAAGAGTTCCATAATATTGCATTAGCCCAAGATTATATTTCTCAGGGTGGCATTGGTTATGCTAAAACCGTTTTAGAAAAGGCATTAGGCACTGAGCAGGCCTCAATTATTATTAATCGATTAACCTCATCCTTGCAAGTAAGACCCTTTGATTTTGCAAGGAAAGCTGATCCAGCACAAATATTGAACTTTATTCAAAATGAACATCCACAAACGATTGCGCTAATTTTATCCTATTTGGATGCAACACAGGCTGGTCAAATTCTTTCTGAGCTTCCGCAGGAAATGCAAGCTGATATCGCTAGAAGAATTGCTGTCATGGACAGTACATCCCCAGAAATTATTAATGAAGTGGAGCAAATTCTAGAAAGAAAGCTTTCATCTACTGTGACACAAGATTACACACAAACCGGTGGAGTTGAAGCTGTTGTCGAAGTATTAAATGGAGTTGATCGACAAACTGAAAGAACCATTCTTGATGCTCTTGAAATCCAAGACCCAGAGCTTGCGGAAGAAATTAAGAAAAGGATGTTTGTATTCGAAGATATCGTTACCCTTGATAATCGAGCAATTCAAAGGATTATTAGAGATTGTGAAAATGACGATCTTATGCTTTCTCTTAAAGTATCTAGCGATGAAGTAAAAGAAATTGTGTTCAAGAATATGTCAACACGGATGGCAGATACGTTTAAGGAAGAAATGGAATATATGGGACCTGTTAGATTACGGGATGTTGAGGAAGCACAGTCAAGAATTGTTGCGATTATTAGACGACTTGAAGATGCAGGTGAAATCGTTGTAGCACGTGGTGGAGGTGATGATATCATTGTCTAGAGTGATTAAATCAGGTTGGACTCCACCACTTACTGAGGAAAAAAAGATAATTTCTATAAAGGTTATGGAAAGAAATCAAAATGAGAATCAAGAGGAAATATCTTTCCAAAGTGATGCAGATTATCAGCAATTAATGGAACAAGCTAGGTTGGAAGCGCAAGCAATCCTTGCTAAAGCTCAACAACAGGCGGATGAAATCATTTACCAAGTGAACAGTGATAAGCAATCTTGGGAGCAGGAAAAGCAAAGCTTAAGCGAGGAGGCTCGCCAATTAGGATATAACGAGGGCTATGAACAAGGTAGAATGGAAGGCTTTAACGAGTATCAAGAACATTTGAACCTAGCAAAAAGTGTCATTGATTCTTCTAAACAAGATTATTTCATAAAAGTGGAATCATCTGAAAATGTGATCTTAGATATCGGACTGAAGGTAGCAGGAAAAATTCTTGGAAAGACCTTAGAAAATCAGCCAGAGGAATTCCTATCAATCGTAAGACGTGCCTTAAAAGAGGCCAGAGATTACCGTGAAATTCAGATTCATGTTCATCCCGTTCAATATGATTTATTACTAAGTCAGAAAGATGAGCTAGTTAGAATTTTTCCAAAAGAGACAGATTTATATATTTATCCTGATGATGATTTAAGTGAGCTTACTTGTATCATTGAATCATCGAATGGAAGAATTGATGCAAGTGTGGACGGCCAATTAGTAGAAATAAAAGAGAAGCTCTTTGAGCTTTTGGAGAGTGAGAATTCTTGAAGCTTGCTGACGTTATTGAGCAAATAGACTCTATTAATAGCTTTAAAAAGTATGGAAGAGTAAAAAGAGTAGTTGGACTCATGATTGAATCGCAAGGTCCAGAAAGCTCAATAGGTGACGTCTGTTATATTCATGCTGGTCACAAAAACAGAAAGAGAATTATTCAGGCCGAAGTGGTTGGTTTTAAAGATGAGAATATTTTATTAATGCCATATACGGCCATTAATGACATTTCTTCTGGCTGCTTAGTGGAAGCCACCTCAAAACCTCTGGAAGTAAAAGTGGGGATGGGACTAATCGGGAATGTGATTGATTCCTTAGGAAATACCTTAGATGGCTCATTATTACCGAAAGGAATGTCATCTGTTCCTACAGAACAGAATCCGCCAAATCCCATGACTAGGCCACCTATCAATGAGCCTATTGAAATTGGTGTTCGACTCATTGATAGTTTACTAACAGTTGGTAATGGGCAGCGTGTTGGGATTTTTGCAGGTAGTGGAGTGGGGAAGAGTACATTGCTTGGTATGGTTGCACGTAACTCAAAGGCTGATTTAAATGTAATTGCCCTTATTGGGGAGCGTGGGAGAGAAGTACGTGAGTTTATTGAACATGATTTAGGTCCTGAAGGGTTAAAAAAATCAATCGTTGTAGTGGCAACAAGTGATCAACCAGCTCTTATGAGGATAAAAGGTGCTTTTACCGCAACCGCTATTGCTGAATATTTTCGCGATAAAGGGCTAAATGTCATGATGATGATGGACTCGGTAACGAGGGTTGCCATGGCACAACGAGAAGTAGGTTTAGCCATCGGTGAACCACCTACCACGAAAGGATATACCCCATCGGTTTTTGCTATATTACCGAAATTATTGGAACGAACTGGCAGAAACCAAAAAGGTTCCATTACAGCCATTTATACTGTGCTGGTCGATGGTGACGACATGAATGAACCGATAGCTGATGCTGTTCGAGGGATATTGGATGGACACTTTGTACTAGACCGTAACCTCGCCAATAAAGGACAGTATCCGGCAGTTAACGTATTGAAAAGCGTTAGTCGTGTCATGAATAACATTGTTCCTGATGAGCATCGTTACACAGCTGAAAAGCTAAGAGATATGTTAAGCACTTATATTAACTCAGAAGATTTAATCAATATTGGTGCATATAAAAAAGGTTCATCGAAAGACATCGACGATGCCATTCGACTATATCCTGAAATCATCTCTTTTTTAAAACAAAGAACAGAAGAGAAAGTTACAATGCAGGAAAGTGTTCAAGCTTTATATCAGTTAATGGAAAAGGATAGATAAGAATATGGGATACCAGTTTAAGTTTGAAAAAATATTATCTATTCGTGAAAGAGAAAAAGAGGAAGCATTATCTGTTTATAATGATTCGGTTAAAAAGTTTGAAGAAGTGGCTGAAAAATTATATTCCTTGTTAAAAAGGAAGGAAGATTTAGAAAACTATCAATCATCAAGATTGAAGGATGGTTTGTCGATACAAGAGATAAGACATCATCAGCTATTCATATCTAATATCGAAAAGAGCATTGAGTATTATCAAAAGATGGTAATCAATGCTCGCAATCGCATGAATTTTTATCAAGAGAAATTAATGGAAAAAAATATTGAAGTAAAAAAATATGAAAAAATGAAAGAAAAAGATTTGCTATTATTCGTTAACGAAATGAAAGCATCTGAGAATAAACAAATGGATGATATCTCGATTCAGTTTTATATGAATCGAGGAAGTTAGGTGATGAAATGGAAAAGGCGATGGAGCAAGAAGGAAAAAAATCTAATAAATTTCAATGGTTTTTATTCGTCATTGTAATTCCTCTATTGTTTGCTATTGCATTGGCATTAATCGTATTGACGATTGCCGGAATCAATGTGTTTGAGAAAGCTAAGGATATTAGTGAAAATATTCCTTTTATCTCTTCGATGGTGGAGGATGAAAAACCTAAGTCTACTGAATCCTTGGAAAAGCAGACCATTGAACTAGAGGCAGAAATTAAAGACCGAGAGGCAAAAATAGAACAATTAGAAAAGCAGCTTGATAACAAAGATTTAGAATTGGAGCGTTCCAATCTAGAAAAACAGCAGCTCCAAGCACAGATTGACGAGTTAAATGCTGTTCAAAATGAAAACAAGAAGGCAATGAAAGAAATCATCCAAACCTATGAAACGATGTCACCGAAAAAATCTGCACCTATCATCTCTGCCATGACAGAGGAGGAAGCAGTTAATATATTATCCAGCATGAAGGCTGAGACGCTTGCAGCTATTCTAGAGCAAATGGATACAAAGGACGCTGCAAGATTTACAGAAATATTAACAAATGATAGTCAGGCAGTACAAGCACAATAATCGTGGTTGCTTTGAAAGGAGGTGAGGAAAGTGGAAATAGGGGCACTTGGATTCATTAATAGTATGAGCCCAATAACTTCAAAGGAAAACTCATCGGGGCAAGCTTCTGGTGGCTTTGTTGGATTATTAAATGCTCAAATTCAAGGGAAAACTGGGGAACAATCTCAAAGTAATGACTCTCTTCAAGATATGCTAACCGAATCTGACCTTCAAAGTCTGGTAGATTTCATTAACACGGGAGATATTCTCGACCTAGATAATGGCTTTGCCTTGTTAGACAAGATTCTTTCATCAGGAGATAAGGATCTGATGGAAATGATTAAGGACTTTTTAGAAATCTCGGAAGCGTCTATCCAGGAGGCTATTCAATCTCTGAAAAACCTAATCTCACAAATTTCAATACCTAGTAACCAACCTGATGTCATACTACCAGTTAGTGAATTGGAGAATGATGAGAAGGAAGAGAATGGGATTGAGAACGTTTTGAATTCCTTAATAGCTATTCTTCAAACAATTTCTAGTTTACCAGCTGAAGATTTGAAGAAAGTAACTTCAAATGATTTCTCAGTGGTTGTGAAGATGACCAAATTGCTTGAATTAGTTTCAAACCATCAGGATGGCTTTGGCAATAATCAACAAATGAAAGAAATGTTAAAGAAGATTAGTGAAAAAATTGAAATTTTTCTCGAGTCACAGAAACATCCGAGTCGGACAGAATTTCTGCGAAAAACCTTTGCACCGATTGTAACAGAAATGAATCAAAGGGATGAAGCAAAGAAATTAGTGAGTATGGAAGATAATCTTAAGAGTGAAATCTCAAAATTATTAAAACAAACGGATATTCGCTCAAAAGGTACTTCTTCAGGTAATGGTGAATCAGGAATGCAAAATAAATCCGAACTGTTAAATGGGCCAGCCTTTCAATTCCAGCAAATGTCGAAAGTCGAACAAATGACATTAACCCTCGAAAAAAATGGGAAACCAGTCACGACGGAGCAGCTTATCCAGCAGTTTGAATCCATTTTATCAAAGAGCAGCCTGTTGAAATCAGGTGATACTCAAAGGCTCTTGCTGAAATTGAATCCTGAGCATCTAGGATCGCTTCGAATTGAACTTATTCAAAAAGAATCAACCCTTGTTGCTAAAATCATGGCATCAACTGGTGCTGCAAAGGAAGCGTTAGAATCCCAAATCAACCATTTAAAACAAGCTTTCAGTTCTCAAAATATCCAATTTGAAAGAATCGAAGTATCTCAAAGTTGGAATCAAAATGAGAATAATTTAAACCAGGAACATCAGGGACGAGAGCAACAGAGGCAAGAGCAGCGGAAACAGGAAAGTGAAAAGAATCAAGAAGATGGCTTTTATCAATCATTTGAGGATGCACTTCTTCATGCAGAGGTCTAGGTGGTGAAAAAATGACAAATACAATTGATTCATCTTTACTATTAAAAAACTATCAAAACAATCAAAGAAAAACTGGATCTGATGTTCTTGGAAAAGATGACTTTTTGAAGCTGCTCATGACTCAATTACAAAACCAAGATCCATTAAATCCTATGCAGGACAAGGATTTTATTGCACAGATGGCACAGTTTTCTTCCTTGGAGCAAATCACAAATATGACAACTGCCTTTAATAAATTTGCTGAAGCGCAGGAACAAAATAAACTAATTTCTTACAATCAATTTATTGGGAAGGAAATTACATGGCATAAGATTTCTGAAGCAAAAGATGAGAACGGCAATACTGTCATCGAACAGGGGACTGGAAAGGTTAAATCCATCCAATTTAAGGATAATCAAGTTTATTTTCTTTTAGAAGATGGAACAAAACTAGAGCCAGGTAATATTTCTCAAGTAAATGAAATATCAGCTGAAAATAATCTAGTCCAAGCAACTATGCTCATAGGAAAGAAAGTCACTTATTTGAATGATAAAAAAGAAGAGAAACAAGCCGAAGTAAAATCGGTCTCTTTAAAGGATGGGAAAACCTTATTTGAATTAAACGATGAAGCAAAAACAAAAATAACTTCTTCCCAAATCACAAAAATTGAAGGCTAATAAAAGGAAGTGGTTGGATGGATAGGCCGATTTTTCGTCCGATTCAATCACCGAATGTACACTCTCAACAAATTCGTACAAAACCGCAAACATTGAAAACGAATGCATTCTCAGATCAATTACAAACAGCTATTCGTTCGAATGAGAAATTAACGATAAGCAAGCACGCTAAAGAGCGTATTCAGAAAAGAGGAATTCATATCAATGATGCTCGGTGGGAACGGATTGAGGAAAAGGTAAACGAAGCGAAAAAAATGGGTGTCAATGATTCTCTAGTATTGTTACAGGATGCAGCTTTAATCGTAAGTGCCAAAAACAATACGGTGATCACGGCAATGGATCGGAATGAAGTATCCTCACAAATCTTTACCAATATTAACGGAACGATTATATTAGATGAGTAGGCTGGACCAGTAAATGGAGGCCTAGAGCTGTGGAATGATTGAAGCAGCTCAATAAGAAAGGAGAACCAATATGTTACGTTCAATGTATTCCGGTATTAGTGGAATGAAAAACTTTCAAACGAAATTAGACGTAATCGGTAATAACATCGCCAATGTAAATACAGCAGGCTTCAAAAAGGGTCGCGTGACATTTAAAGATACGATGAACCAAACCGTATCAGGGGCAAGTGCTTCTACTGATGCACGTGGAGGAAAAAACCCAACTCAGGTTGGTTTAGGGTCGACTCTTGCAACCATCGATACGATTCATACAGGGTCAAGTCTACAAACAACAAACCGCCCGCTTGATTTAGGGATTGACGGAGACGGATATTTTGTTGTAAAACAAGGGGATTCTGAGTTTTACACGCGTGCGGGAAACTTCTATTTAGATGATAACGGTACGCTTGTTAACGCTGATGGATTGAAGGTACAGGCTTATAAATATCTTGCTGATGGTAAAACTTTGTCAAACACATATGGAGATGTAGCGGTTAACGTGAATGCTGTGTTGCCGGCTACTACTACTAATAAGATTACAATTTCAGGAAATCTAGACCCAAATACAATTGATAATAACAATGATAATATTTTTACCCAACAAGTCAAAGTAGTGGACAGCTCTGGTAATGAACATACAATTGATGTTCACTATAAAAAGATAAGTACTACTTCTGTGGGGACTCCTGCAGTAGCAACAGATACTTGGCATGTGTTTTATGGTAAGACCTTAGATCAGATAAAAGGGAATCCATCTGCAACTCCTCCAGTAGCAGCGATTAACCAGGATGGCGTTTTAAAAATTGATGCAAATAATAATAGTACATTTACACCAGAAGCAGCATTTACGACAGCCGGTATTCCATTACCAACAACGCCTGTAACATATTTAAAAGGTGTAACAATTTCTACAGAAGGAATTACAAGAAATACTGGTGGTTCAACAGTATTATCCAATCCTAATGGTTTTACTGAAGGGAAACTCGAAAGCTTTAGTATCGGTTCCATGGGAGAAATTAATGGTGTTTACTCAAATGGACAAATTTCAACACTTGGTCGAATCGCAATTGCTAAATTCAGTAACAGCTCTGGGTTAAACAAAGCCGGCAACAACCTCTTCCAAGAAACTGTTAACTCAGGAACACCTGATATAAATGTCGCAGGTGAGGGACGTGGTACAATCGCTTCAGGATCCCTAGAAATGTCAAACGTAGACCTTTCCGAGGAATTCACTGAAATGATTACCGCTCAACGTGGTTTCCAGGCAAATACTCGAATCATCACAACATCTGATGAGATTTTACAAGAACTAGTAAACTTAAAACGATAGTCTAAGGGAGGGACAAGGTTGAAGGCTTTAATCCTTCAACCTTGATATAACATTGATTAAGCTCACTCGGTTAAATGGAAAGCCATTTTTTATCAATGCGATTTTTATAGAGACAATAGAATCCTTTCCTGATACAACAATTACCCTAACAAACAACAATAAGTATGTTGTGAGGGAAAAAGAGGAACAGGTCACCCAAATGGTAGAGAAATTCTATAGATCCATCAACCTTCTCGGCAGGCAGTTGGAGGATAATGAAGATGAAGAATAATAAGCTATTAATGATCATGCTAATTTTACTGGTTGCTATCACACTTGTGGGTGCTATAGCAGTAGTGGTTGTACTAAAATTTACCGGACAAGAGGACAAGCCTCCAACAATAGATGAGGTATTAGAGGCTTCTGTTGATGTTCCGGAGATTACCACAAATTTAGCAAGTGATGACTTTATTCGTATTTCTTTTAAAATACAAACAGATAGTAAAAAAGCGAAAGAAGAATTGGAAAAAAGAGATTTTCAAGTGAAGAATATTATCATAGAAGAACTATCGGAAAAAAAGGCAGACGAATTAAAGGGTAAGGAAGGAAAGACGGCTCTCGAAGAAAGTTTAAAAGTAAAAATCAATGAACTGATGCAAGAAGGTAAGGTTGAACAGGTCTATATTACAGAGTCTCTCCTCCAGTAAAGGAAGATCTTAGAAAAGACACGACTTAATATGGAGGTGAGGTACCTTGTCTGGTGAAGTATTATCACAAAGTGAAATAGATGCATTGTTATCTGCTCTGTCAACTGGTGAAATGGATGCGGATGAGCTAAAAAAAGAGCAGTCAGAAAAGAAAGTCAGAGTATATGATTTTAAGAGGGCATTGCGTTTTTCAAAGGATCAAATAAGAAGTTTAACAAGAATCCATGAAAACTTTGCAAGGCTTTTAACCACCTTCTTTTCTGCTCAGTTAAGAACCTACGTTCAAATCACTGTTGCATCAGCAGACCAAATTCCATATGAAGAGTTTATTCGATCCATACCAAAGATGACAGTCTTAAATGTTTTTGAAGTTCCACCTTTAGATGGTCGAATACTAATGGAGGTCAATCCAAATATTGCATATGCCATGATGGATAGACTTCTTGGTGGAAAAGGGACAAGCATAAATAAAGTTGAAAACTTAACAGAAATAGAAACCAAAATAATGTCTAACACTTTTGAACGTGCTTTTGAAAATTTACGGGAAGCATGGGAATCAATTGCTGAAATAGATCCAATTCTTTCAGATTTCGAAGTAAATCCACAGTTTTTACAAATGGTATCTCCAAATGAAACAGTTGTTGTCATCTCTTTAAATACCACGATTGGTGAGACTAGTGGAATGATTAATATATGTATCCCTCATGTAGTTTTAGAGCCGATAATTCCAAAATTATCTGTCCATTATTGGATGCAAACAGATAAAAAGGATAAGGACCCTCAAGAAATTGCTCTACTTGAGAGGAAGATTCAAAAAGCAGATGTCATGATTAATGCAGAGTTAGGGAGTTCAGAAATCTCCATTCAAGATTTTCTTATGCTTGATATTGGGGATGTAATTGAGCTCAATCAACCAATCGATCAGCCGTTAATAATCAAAATCGGCGATATCCCGAAATTTGTCGGACAACCAGGGAAAGTAAACAAAAAAATAGCAATTCAAGTTTTAGATGCTTTGAAGGGGGGAGACGACGATGATGAACGGTGATATGCTTTCTCAAGATGAAATCGATGCTCTACTAAGAGGATCTGATGATGATGATGAAGAAAATGTTAGTGATTCAGTAAATGTTGATGAATTTTTGTCTCCAATGGAAAAAGACGCCTTAGGTGAAATTGGAAACATTTCTTTTGGAAGCTCAGCAACAGCACTTTCAACCTTATTGAATCAAAAAGTGGATATTACTACTCCAACCGTATCCATTGTGATGAAGAATAAAATAACAGATGAATTTCCACATCCCTATGTTGCCATTCAAGTTAAATATACTGAGGGCTTTGCAGGAACAAATTTGCTAATTATAAAGCAATCAGATGCTGCTATTATTGCAGATTTGATGTTAGGCGGAGATGGAAAGAACGCCTCAGAAATGATGGGAGAAATCCAATTAAGTGCTGTACAGGAAGCTATGAACCAAATGATGGGTTCTTCCGCAACTTCCATGTCAACCATCTTTCATAAACGGGTAGATATATCTCCTCCATCTATTGATTTTTTAGATGTCGTTCATGGGGAAGGTACTGAACAACTACCAAACGATGATATGTTAGTGAAGGTATCATTTAGATTAAAAGTAGGAGAGCTTATAGATTCTAGTATCATGCAACTATTACCTTTGAATTTTGCAAAAAGTTTAGTCAATGAATTGCTAAATCCAAGCTCCCCAGAAATGAATGAACCTGATAAAATAGAGGATGACTATCCTTCGAATACTGATTCTTATGATCAACCAGTTCCAAGCCATCAAGCTGATCTTCGTCCAGAATCTTTTTCGAGCGAACCAGCATCAATGGGAGGAAATCCTGCTTCAAGCATGGCGCAAGGGGGATTCCCTAACATGCAGCAGCAAATGGGTGAATACCAAATGCCGCCTCAGCCTAATGCGTATCAAAACGCTCCGCAGCATTTTGGCGGATATCCAGGTGGTACGCCACCTACTGTTCAACCGGCTGTATTCTCGAGCTTTGAGCCAGTTCAGCTTCAGGAATCCGAAACTAAAAATTTAAATATGCTTTTGGATATTCCATTACAAGTGACTGTTGAACTAGGTCGTACAAAAAGATCAGTGAAAGAGATATTAGAATTATCAGCTGGGTCCATTATAGAGTTGGACAAGCTTGCTGGTGAACCAGTTGATATTCTCGTAAACAACCGTCTAATCGCAAAGGGTGAAGTGGTTGTTATAGACGAAAACTTTGGCGTTCGTGTAACAGATATTATCAGTCAAAGTGATCGTATTAAAAAATTAAGATAATCTAGTGGAGGTTAATGGAAATATGGCACATAGGATTTTAATTGTAGATGACGCAGCATTTATGAGGATGATGATTAAGGATATCCTATCCAAGAATGGTTATGAGGTTGTTGGAGAGGCATCTGATGGTGCACAGGCGGTTGAAAAGTATAAGGAAACACAACCTGATTTAGTTACAATGGATATTACAATGCCAGAAATGGATGGAATTACTTCATTAAAAGAAATTAAAAAAATCAATCCTAATGCTAAAGTCATTATGTGCTCAGCAATGGGGCAACAAGCGATGGTAATTGATGCTATTCAAGCAGGTGCTAAGGATTTTATCGTAAAACCTTTCCAAGCGGATCGTGTTTTAGAAGCTATATCAAAAACCTTAGGATAAATAAAAAGATTTAGAGGGTGCAGCGCATTGCGAAAAATAATGTTTTTCATGAGAGTGTTGCTTTTGGTCACTGTTGCTCTGCTAGGTTTAAACAAATTAGCCTATGCAGAGCAGGTTAATAAAAGTGTCAAGGAATGCTTGGAGAATCCGGATGCATGCAATCAAAATCAGCCAACAACTGAAAATGATAACACGAATACTAATACTACTGATAATAATAATGTAGGGTTAACAATATGGGATTTCTTGAAAATGATATTTGCAACCATATTTGTCGTTGCTCTACTTTATTTTATGCTTAAATTTATTAATAAAAAGAATAAATCCTATAAGAGTTCACAAATTATTGAGAATATTGGGGGAGCCTCCCTTGGATCTAATCGTTCTGTTCAAATTATTAAAGTGGGAAATCAATTATTAGTGGTTGGTGTTGGTGAAAGCATCCAGCTTTTAAAGGAAATAAATGATGAGGAAGAATACCGCCAAATTTTATCTAACTATAATGATAAAATGGAACAGCTTGTCCAACCAAGCGATATTGTGACAAAGGTATTAGAAAGAGCAAAAATAAAGAAAAAGAAGAGTACTACAGAAGAGAGCCAGTTCAGCACGATATTAAAGAATCAGCTTCAGGATATGAAGAATAATCGAAAAAAGATATTTGAAGATATGGAAAAGAAGGGGCCAGAAGATCGATGAATGAGTTTATGGAGTTTTTTAATAATAGCTCACCTGAAAATGTTTCAACTTCAGTGAAGCTCCTACTTCTCTTGACTGTTTTATCCATTGCTCCTAGCATACTCATTTTGATGACATGTTTTACACGGATTGTTATTGTTCTTTCCTTTGTCAGAACAGCGCTTGCAACCCAACAAATGCCACCAAATCAAGTAATTATTGGTTTATCGATTTTTTTAACCTTCTTTATCATGGCTCCGACCTTTCAAGAGGTAAACAAAACTTCTCTAACTCCGCTTTTTAACGAGGAAATTAATTTAGAAGAAGCGTATGATCGAGCCGCATTACCATTTAAAGAATTTATGAGTGCCCATACAAGGCAAAAGGATTTGGCATTATTTTTGGATTACGCGAAAGCAGATCGACCGGATTCAATAAAAGATATCCCGTTAACAACTCTCGTTCCTGCTTTTGCCATTAGTGAAATCAAAACTGCCTTTCAAATCGGCTTTATGATTTTTATTCCATTTTTAGTCATTGATATGGTAGTGGCGAGTGTGTTAATGTCGATGGGGATGATGATGCTTCCTCCGGTCATGATCTCTCTACCATTTAAAATCCTTTTATTTGTCCTTGTGGATGGATGGTATTTAGTTGTGAAATCTTTATTAGATAGTTTTTAAAGCAGGTGAAAATATATGACCCCAGAATCAGTTATCACAATTGCTGAACAAGGCATATGGGCCGTAATCATTATTTCGGGACCGTTATTGCTACTTGCTCTCGTTGTTGGATTAATCGTTAGTATCTTTCAAGCAACTACTCAAATTCAAGAGCAAACACTTGCATTTGTGCCAAAGATTGTTGCAGTTTTAGTCGGAATCGTTTTTTTTGGTCCTTTTATGCTGAGTCATATGCTGTCTTATGCAAATGAAATATTCTCAAATTTAACTAGGTTTGTAGGATGAATATTTTAGAATTCCTACCAAACTTTCCTGCTTTTTTATTGGTATTCGTTAGAGTAACATCATTTTTTCTAATGATGCCTTTGTTTTCTTACCGTACGATTCCAACAACTCATAAGATTGGTTTAGGGTTCTTTTTAGCTTGGATTATGTTCTATACAATTGATGCACCGACTCTAGAAATTGACGGTGCTTACTTTTTATTAATATTGAAAGAGGCATTAGTTGGAATTTCCATTGGATTTATTGCGTATTTAATTTTATCTGCGATTCAAATTGCAGGTGGATTTATTGACTTTCAAATGGGGTTTGCTATTGCCAATGTCATTGATCCGCAAACAGGGGCACAGAGCCCTCTAACTGGTCAATTTTTTTATATTGTTAGTCTGATGTTTTTATTAGCGGTTAACGGACATCACCTACTGATTGATGGGGTTTTCTACAGTTATCAATTTATACCGTTAGACCAAGCTTGGCTACCATTTGGTAATCAGGATATCATTGAATACATTATTCGGTCATTTAATTCTATGTTTATTGTTGCTTTTCAAATGTCGATTCCTGTCGTCGGGAGTATTTTCCTTGTTGATATTGCATTAGGTATTGTCGCAAGGACTGTTCCTCAACTAAATATATTTGTTGTTGGGATACCTGTGAAAATTGCTGTTAGTTTTATCGTGTTAATCTCTGTTATGAGTGTGATGATGATGGCTGTGTCCCAGCTATTTGAACTAATGTTTGAAACAATGAGAGGTCTTATGGATCTTTTGGGGGGTTCATAAAGAATGGAATGGTTATCTTTAGATTTACAGTTTTTTGCTGGTGAGAAAACGGAAAAAGCGACACCGAAAAAACGTCAAGATGCTCGGAAAAAAGGGCAGGTTGCGAAAAGTCAAGATATTAATACAGCGGTCGGACTACTTGCAGTGTTTCTGTTTTTATTATTTGCCAGCGGATATTTAAGAGAAAGAATTGTCAATTTATTTAGATACCCTTTTCAAGAATACATGCTTATGGAAATTACGGCGAACAATATTCAAATTGTTTTCCTTGATATATTACAACAACTAGCTTTATTACTTGGACCGATCCTGCTTGTCGCTCTAATAGCAGGAGTAGCCTCGAATTATATGCAGGTCGGTTTTCTATTTTCTGCAGAGGCCATTCAATTTAAGCTTGAAAAAATCAATCCGATTAGCGGATTTAAAAGAATTTTTTCGATGCGGGCGATAGTAGAATTGTTGAAATCAATATTAAAAATTAGTTTTGTAGGATTCGTAACATTTATTGTTTTATGGACTAGGAAAGAAGAAATTCTCATATTGTCTCAAAAATCGATAGGAGACATCATGGCAACCTTGGCCAATTTAACCGTACAAATGGGTTTATTTGCATCTGGTGCCCTGCTTTTTTTATCTCTATTAGACTATCTTTATCAAAAATATGATTTTGAGAAAAATATTAGAATGTCAAAACAAGATATAAAAGACGAGTATAAAAACTCTGAAGGGGATCCTCTCATAAAGTCAAAGATAAAACAAAGACAACGAGAAATGGCCATGAGAAGGATGATGCAGGAAGTACCAAACGCAGATGTGGTTATTACCAATCCAACTCACTATGCCATCGCTTTAAAATATGATGAAAATAAGCTAGAAGCACCTTATGTAGTAGCAAAAGGGGTCGACTTTATGGCTCAGAAAATAAAATTGATTGCCAAAGAAAATGATGTCATGACAGTTGAGAATCGACCACTTGCGCGTGCGTTATACAGTCAAGTTGAGGTAGGAGATGCGATTCCTGAAGAATTCTTCAAGGCAGTTGCAGAAATTCTTGCTTACGTTTATAAAACTAAAAACATTATATAAAGATATATTTTCTAATATAGATTGGGGAGAAAAGAATGGCAGTAAAAGACTTGTCAGTTTTGCTAAGTGTCATATTAATTGTTGCAATGCTGATTATCCCTTTTCCCACATGGTTGTTAAGTATTTTAATCATCATTAATATTTCTTTAGCTTTACTTGTACTGCTTACAACGATGAATATGAGTGAACCATTGCAATTTTCAATATTTCCTTCTTTGTTATTATTGCTTACTCTCTTTCGTCTTGGACTCAATGTATCAACGACACGCTCCATCCTTTCTACAGGGGATGCAGGGGGAGTTGTTCATACCTTTGGAACATTCGTTGTAGGTGGGAATGTTGTAGTTGGTCTTGTTGTATTCTTAATCTTGGTTATTATTCAATTTATAGTTATTACTAAAGGTGCAGAACGTGTATCAGAAGTTGCAGCCCGATTTACATTAGACGCGATGCCAGGTAAACAGATGAGTATTGACGCGGATTTAAACGCAGGAATGATTTCTGAACAAGAAGCGCGCGAACGAAGGGAAAAAGTTAGCCGTGAGGCGGATTTTTATGGAGCTATGGATGGTGCGAGTAAATTCGTTAAGGGGGATGCGATTGCCGGGATTATTATCGTTTTAATCAACTTAATCTTTGGTATCGTTATCGGAATGCTGCAGCAGGGTATGTCAATCCAGGATGCAGCAACCCACTTTTCTCTTCTTTCCGTGGGTGATGGGATTGTCAGTCAAATTCCAGCCTTGTTAATATCAACAGCTACTGGTATCGTTGTAACCCGTGCTGCATCCGACGGAAATCTTGGACAGGATATTACAAAACAATTATTCGCATTTCCAAAAATGCTGTATGTCACAGCTGGAACCATATTTTTATTAGGATTATTCACACCAATTAGTGATATTTTAACTATTCCTGTTGCCGGCCTCTTAACTTTAGGAGCGTATCGATTCACCCGGATTCCAGAGCCTGACGAAAGCCAATTGCAGGAGCTCGAGGAAGTCATTGAGACAGATGAGATGAAGAGCCCTGAGAGTGTTGTAAGTCTATTAAACATTGATCCTATCGAATTCGAGTTTGGCTACGGATTAATTCCGTTAGCAGATGCAAATCAGGGTGGAGACTTGCTAGATAGAATTGTCATGATTCGCAGACAGCTTGCCATTGAGTTAGGGCTTGTTATACCAGTTGTAAGGATAAGAGATAATATTCAACTGCAGCCGAATGAATATCGGTTAAAAATAAAGGGTAATGAGATGGCGAGAGGTGAATTACTGCTTGATCATTATTTAGCAATGAGTCCAGGAGTGGAGGACGACTCGATTGAAGGCATTGACACAGTAGAACCATCCTTTGGTCTACCTGCAAAATGGATTACAGAGGAGATGAAGGAGAGGGCTGAGATATTTGGCTATACTGTCGTTGATCCACCTTCTGTTGTATCTACTCATGTGACAGAAGTCATAAGGGCGAATGCGCATGAATTACTTGGTCGTCAAGAAACGAAGCAGTTAATCGATCACCTTAAGGAGAGCTATCCAATATTAGTCGAAGAAGTAACACCAAATCCATTATCTGTTGGTGAAGTTCAAAAGGTTCTTGCTAAGCTTTTAAAAGAAAATGTATCCATTAGAAATCTTCCTATTATTTTTGAAACTCTTGCAGATTTTGGGAAAATGTCAACTGATACAGATTTATTAACTGAGTATGTGAGACAAGCTCTAGCTAGACAAATTACGAACCAATTTTCTTCCCAGAATGATTCCCTCAAGGTTGTTACGTTATCTGGAAAAGTGGAAAAGCTAGTAGCAGATGCTATTCAACATACTGAACATGGAAATTATTTATCCCTAGATCCAAATAATTCTCAAAATATATTAGAATCGATTGCTCAATCAGTGGAGCAATTATCCTTAATGAATCAAACGCCCATCGTTCTATGTTCACCAGCTGTAAGGATGTATGTGCGTCAATTAACAGAACGTTATTTTCCTCAAATTCCGATTTTATCCTATAATGAATTAGAGGCAAATGTTGAAGTACAAAGCGTAGGGGTGGTGAATATAGAATGAAGATAAAAAAATATATTGCACCAACAATGCCAGAAGCAATGAAGCAAATTCGGGCAGAGCTTGGCAATGAGGCTGTTATTCTAAATTCAAAGGTTATTCATACTGGCGGATTTTTAGGCTTCTTTAAGAAGCGAAGCATTGAGGTTATTGCAGCGATAGACCCAAAACCTAAAATTGAACCAGCCATAAAAATAAAAGAAAAAACCATTCCAATTCAAAAGGAAACTTCAGTTATTCAAAAGGATTATTTAATACCAGCTAATCCAAAAACAAAAAGTCAAGAGAAAACCTCTAATGATTTAATCAAGGAATTAGCTGAGTTAAAGGATATGATTAAGAACCTTCCTTCTCATAATGAAGGAATTAATATTTCCTATCCAGATCCCATAAAGGAAATACAGCAAATGTTGATTTCTATGGAAATTAACCCCAATTATAGGGAAGAATTGCTTAGTACACTTATTGAAAAATGGTACAAGGAGGGGGCAAATTTAACAAAGGATGAGCTCCTTCAATGTGTAAAAGAAATATTATTAAACAAACTTTCAGCTATTCCACATGGTGGGATTTCCTTTAAAAAGAAATTTGTCAATGTCATCGGCCCTACAGGTGTTGGGAAAACAACGACACTGGCAAAGATAGCAGCGGAGTGTGTTCTGAATCACCATAAAAAGGTTGCGTTTATCACAACTGACACCTATAGAATTGCAGCAATTGACCAATTAAAAACCTATGCAAAAATATTAAATGTTCCCATCGAAGTTTGTTACAATGTGGATGATTTCAGAAAGGCTTCAATCAAATTTATTGATTATGATATTGTGTTAGTAGATACTGCTGGCCGTAATTATCGTAACAAGCAGTATGTGGATGATTTATCAGGTAAAATGGACTTTAAGAATAATATTGAAACATTCCTTGTGCTTTCCTTAACAGCAAAACAAAAAGACATGGAAGAGATATTTCAGCAGTTTTCCTCGATTATAATTGATAAGTTTATATTCACAAAAGTAGATGAAACCTCCACATATGGGGCGATGTTGAATCTTACCCAAAAATATAATATAGGAATCGCGTATTTAACAAATGGTCAAAATGTTCCTGAGGACATCCTTGAAGCAAAACCAGAAGTTATTACGAATATTTTACTTGGAGTCGATCCCCATGAATGATCAAGCTCAAGGTTTAAGAAATCAGTTGAAGTCGATGGATTCTAGAAGGAAAACAAAGACACTCGCAGTAATAAGTGGAAAAGGCGGAGTTGGAAAATCGAACTTTTCGTTAAATTTTGCCATTTCCTTGGCTAAGCGTGGAAATGCCGTGTTACTATTTGATATGGATATTGGCATGGGAAATCTTGATATTCTAATGGGGCAGACACCAGATTATTCGATTGTTGATTTTATTAATCAAAATGTCTCATTAAAAGATGTAATAATGAAAGGTTTAAATAACTTAGATGTAATAGCAGGAGGCACAGGACTTTCACAGCTAGTGAAAATGGATAAAGAAGAAACTAGTCGGTTTATGGGGGAATTGTCATTATTGCTTGTCAACTATGACTATATTATCTTTGATATGGGTGCCGGAGCAAGTGATGAGGCACTCAATATTATTCTTTCAGTTGACGAAGTTGTGGTGATAACTACTTCAGAACCAACTTCCATAACAGATGCTTACGCAATGATGAAATATATTCATTTATTAAATCAATCGATACCTTTTTATATTGTTGTCAATCGTGTACAATCTGAAAAAGAGGGAAAAGATACAATGCGACGATTACAAACGGTTGTTAAACAATTTCTTGAAAAAGACACAAGCGCATTTGGATTGATTCCTGAGGATCGTTCTATTCATCAGGCTGTAAAAAGGCAAATTCCATATACATTATTTAATGCTAATTCGCCTGCAACGAAGGCAATACTTGATATTACCGAACGATATGTAAACGATAATTTAAATCAAAGCCAAAGCTCTAGTGCTTTTCGTTTTGTTTCAAAGTTAAAGCAATTTCTCTTTGAAAGGTAGTGCTTCTGTGTGGAAAGAATTAAGGTACTTGTCGTAGACGACTCAGCTTTTATGCGAAAATTAATTCAAGACTTTTTTTCGGAAAATTCACGGTTCCAAGTGGTTGGTACTGCTCGAAATGGGCAGGATGCTATCAAAAAGATTAATGAATTAAAGCCTGATGTTGTAACAATGGATATTGAGATGCCGGTATTAAACGGTTTAGAGGCTTTAAAATTCATTATGAGAGAAAACCCCGTTCCAGTAGTAATGCTATCTAGCACAACGTTTGAGGGAGCGGAAAACACTGTACAGGCTATTCAACTTGGAGCGGTTGACTTTATCGCCAAACCGTCTGGGGCAATATCCTTAGATCTTCACAAGATTAAGGACGAGCTTTATGAAAAAGTAATTTCTGCTAGTAAAGTAAACATGAAGCAACTTGTAAAATTACCTTCTATAGGAAAAAATGGTTCAAAATCTACTAATAACTATAGTAAAATAGAACCAAAAGGAGTATCTAGTAATAAGGAATCGATTTCTATTAACTGGAATCAATCACTACAAAAAGTAATTTGTATAGGTACTTCCACTGGAGGTCCAAGGGCTTTACAACATGTTTTAACCAAGCTACCAAAAAATTTGGATGCACCTGTACTTGTTGTGCAGCATATGCCACCAGGTTTTACAAAAAGCTTGGCAAATAGATTGGACTCACTTTCAGAAATTTCAGTCAAAGAAGCGGAAGATGGTGAAATCCTTAAAAAAGGGACAGCTTATATTGCCCCTGGAGGATACCATCTTAAGGTTCAGAAGGTAGGCACAAGGTTAGCAGTGAAGATTGACCAAACTCCAGCAAGAAATGGTCATCGTCCATCTGTTGATGTGATGTTTGAATCCATTAGCGAAATTAACGACATGGCAAAAATTGCAGTTGTCATGACCGGTATGGGTTCTGATGGTTCTTTGGGATTACAAGCATTGAAAAAAAATGGGATAGTCAAAGCAATTGCAGAATCAAAAGAAACATCCATAGTTTTTGGAATGCCAAAAGCAGCAATATTAACAAACCAGATAGATGAAGTTCAAAATGTAGAGCATATAGCAGAATCGATTTTGAAATATGTTTAATGCCGAGGGGTGTAAGGCGAATGGATATGAATCAGTATTTAGAAGTGTTTATTGAAGAAAGTAAAGAGCATTTACAATCATGTAACGAGCACATTTTAGAGTTAGAAAAAAACCCTGAAGATATGAATATTGTAAATGAAATTTTTCGTTCTGCACATACATTAAAAGGTATGTCAGCGACGATGGGATATGAGGATTTAGCTAATTTGACCCACAAGATGGAGAATGTCCTTGATGCAATAAGAAATCACAAGATTGTGGTCACTCCTGAAGTTTTAGATGTGGTCTTTTTAGCTATTGACGACCTTGAAGCAATGGTTGCTTCTATCGCTGAGGGTGGAGACGGAAAAAGAAATGTAACTGAAGTGGTTGGCAAGCTAGAATTAATTGAAAAAGGTGAAAGTCCAATTGTTCAAAGCACGAAGGAAGAAGTGGCAGTAGCAACTGCTGAACCTGTAAACATAAGTAGTAAATTTGATGAATTCGAGCTTACAGTCATTCAACAATCGAAGGAACAAGGCTTCGAAACATATGAGGTCGATATTAGTTTACGAGAAGATTGCTTGTTAAAAGCAGCAAGAGTTTTCATGGTATTTGAAGTTCTTGAAAAATTAGGTGAAGTCATTAAATCCATACCGACCACTGATCAATTAGAGGAAGAACAATTTGATTATCAATTTACAGTGACACTTATTTCCAAAGAGCCAAAAGAAGATATTGAAAAGAAAATTATGAAAGTATCTGAAGTTGAAAAGGTAGAAGCAAAGGTTCTGTCCCTAGAGGATATTCGTCAAAAGCAAGAGGCGCATAATCAGATGGAGCAAAAGCTTCAAGAAGAGCAAACTTCTGAACCTGTCGTAGCGAAACAAAATGATGATAAGAAGAAAAATACAACCCCTTCACCAAAACAAACAGCTAGTAAAACAATCCGTGTGAACATTGAGCGGTTGGATATTCTAATGAATTTGTTTGAAGAACTTGTTATTGATCGAGGAAGATTGGAACAAATCTCTAAAGAGCTAAATAATCAAGAATTACATGAGACTGTGGAAAGAATGACTCGTACATCTGGGGATTTACAAAATATTATCCTCAATATGAGAATGGTGCCAGTTGAAACGGTATTTAATCGCTTCCCACGTATGGTTAGACAACTGGCTCGTGATCTTGGGAAAAAAGTCAACTTGGATATTATCGGTGCTGAGACAGAGTTGGATCGAACAGTTATTGATGAAATCGGTGATCCACTGGTCCATTTAATCCGTAACGCACTTGATCACGGAGTAGAAACTCCTGAAGCAAGAAAGGCGAAAGGAAAGAATGAGGAAGGGTCTGTCACACTTAAAGCTTATCATAGTGGAAACCATGTCTTTATTGAAATTGAGGATGATGGTGCTGGAATTAGTAGAGAAAAGGTTTTAAAGAAAGCCATTAGTAAAGGAATAGTCAATGAACAAATGGCATCCACGCTTTCAGATAAACAAGTATATGAACTAATTTTAGCTTCAGGATTCTCTACAGCAGAAAAGATATCGGATGTTTCTGGACGTGGAGTCGGTCTAGATGTTGTTAAAAACACGATCGAGTCACTAGGTGGAACAGTTTCAATTGATTCAAAAGAAGGAGCAGGTTCCATATTCTCTATTCAATTACCTCTAACATTATCAATCATTTCTGTAATGTTAGTTGAAATACAGAGGGAAAAATTTGCAATTCCGCTCTCTTCAATTATTGAAACAGCCATTGTTAAAAAGGATGAAATCTTAAACGCTCACAATCAGAGAGTTATTGATTTCCGTGGTAGAGTTGTCCCTCTATTATTCTTAAAAGAAATATTCGAAGTCCCTGTTTTTGAAGAAGAGGATGAGTATTATTCAGTAGTCATCGTTCGAAAAGGTGATAAAATGGCTGGGCTCGTGGTTGACTCCTTTATTGGACAACAAGAGGTCGTCTTGAAATCTCTTGGTAATTATTTAACCAATGTATTTGCAATTTCTGGAGCAACGATTTTAGGTGACGGACAAGTAGCTCTCATAGTGGATTGCAATGCCTTAATTAAATAATGTAAAAGAAACAAATTAAAGGAGTGATTACGATGACTGAGACATTACAACCTACTGATATCAAATTAATTGTTTTTCAAATTAAAGAAAAAGAATATGCGATACCTGTAAGCCAGGTACGTTCCATAGAAAAAGTTGAACATATTACAAGGGTTCCAAGTACTGCTGATTTTGTAAAAGGAGTAATTAATTTACGAGGTGTAGTCACACCAATTATAGACCTAAGAACGCGTTTCGGTTTAGATGAGGTGGAATACTCAGATAATACTCGTGTAATTATAGTTTCTTTAGAGGATATGGATGTAGGTTTAATTGTGGATGCAGCTAATGATGTAATAGATATTCCAACAAACGCAATCGAACCACCGCCAGAAATCGTCGGAGTATCAGAAGCAGAGTATGTTCAGGGCGTTGCCAAAATTGATAAGAGATTACTAATATTAATTGAACTTGAAAAGGTATTAATGCCATTAGAATCAAAAGGAATACCGGGTCATGAGTGATAACAGTAATTTTTTTAATAAGATTTCTACAATTCATTTAGATGTTTTAAAAGAAATCGGAAATATTGGTGCAGGTCATGCTGCGACTGCACTATCCCAATTATTAAATAGAAAAATAGACATGAAGGTTCCTGATGTTCGAATTGTATCATTTGATGAAATGATGGAAATGGCAGGAGGAGCTGAAAATGTTGTGGCTGGGGTTTTCTTGCGAATTGAAGGAGAGGCCCCAGGAAGTATGTTTTTTGTTTTGCCTTTGCATCAGGCAACAAAGTTTATTCAACATATGATCGGCGATTCTACGTTTAGCTTTGAAAACCCACCGTATAGCGAATTAGCTCTCTCTGCATTACAAGAATTAGGGAATATTTTAGCAGGGTCCTATTTAACATCTTTATCCGATTTTACTCATTTGGATTTATATCCTTCCGTTCCAGCATTGAGTATTGACATGGTTGGGGCGATCATCAGTTTCGGATTACTAGAATTATCACAAGTAAGTGATTATGCTATTGTTATTGATACAGCATTAAATGAAGAAGTGGAAAACATCACTGAAAGCGTAAGGGGACATTTCTTCTTACTTCCAGATCCAGATTCATTTCACACCATTTTCCAATCCTTGGGAGTTATGGAAAATGACTGATTGTCTTCAAGTGATTAAAGTAGGCATTGCAGATATGAATATCGTGACCCCCCCTAATTGTATCCGCACTTCAGGACTCGGTTCATGCGTTGGGGTAGTAGTATACGATCAGGGAAAAGAGCTTGCAGGTTTGGCGCATGTTATGCTGCCAGATTCCGCACTTGCCAAAGCAGGATCAATGAATATTGCAAAATATGCGGATACCGCAGTCAAGGAATTAGTCAATACATTGATAAAGAATGGGGCACGTTCAACTGCATTAAGGGCAAAAATTGCCGGTGGGGCGCAAATGTTTCATTTTGCCAGTGGAAATGATATGATGCGAATTGGCCCACGAAATGTTGAGGCTGTAAAAAAAGAATTACAGGCTCTTCGGATTGCAATCATTGCTGAAGATGTCGGTGGAAATAGTGGAAGAACAATAGAATTTAATCCTAAAAGCTGCATGTTAAATATTCGAACTGTAAATAAAGGTGTAAAAGAAATTTAAGATTGGATTAAGCTTTTTCCTTTGAATAGAATCCTGTTTCGCGATTTATTGTTTTTTATGGTAAAACTTTTACTATTAGGTAAACATATAAATACTTCATTGATTTATGATAAATATCAGCCATCGCTTATAGATCGGCTGATTTTTTATGAATAGCTTTGTTCATGTTATTCTGTTTTTGGTATAATGTTGGTAAGGATGGTAACGTTTTAAGGAGGATTACAATGGTACAAGCTTCCACGACAGAAGAACAAAAGATTTGGGAGAATTGGATTCAATCTCGAGATTCCGAAGCAGGAAATCTTTTGGTGAAAAAATATATGCCATTAGTAAACTACCATGTTCAACGAATCTCGGTAACTCTTCCGAAAAACGTTTCAAGAGATGATATTAGAAGTCTCGGCATGATGGGACTATACGACGCATTAGAAAAATTCGATCCAAAGAGAGATCTGAAATTCGATACTTATGCTTCTTTTCGAGTAAGGGGTGCCATTTTAGATGGATTACGAAAAGAAGATTGGCTTCCAAGAGGAACAAGAGAAAAGGCTAAAAAGATTGAGGCAACCATAGAAAAGCTTGAGCAAAGATTTATGAGGAACGTAGAGGTATCAGAAATCGCGACTGAGATGAATTTAAGCGAGGAAGAAGTCTATACCACTATTAATGAATACTATTTTGCGAATTTTGTTTCAATGGATGATCGCACAAATGATCCTGAAGATAAAGAAGGTCATTCCTATCATATCAAAGATGAAAAGGCATTAGACCCTCAGGACAAAGTAGTTCAGGATGAAAATATAAAGGATTTAGCTAGTCATATCTCTCAATTAAATGATAATGAGCAGCTAGTTCTGAGTTTATTTTACAAAGAGGAACTAACATTAACCGAGATAGGACAGGTTTTAAATTTGTCGACCTCAAGAATATCACAAATACATTCAAAGGCCATTTTTAAATTGCGTCAATCGCTTCAAAAAGTAATGAACAAAGTGAACAAATAAAGGTATCAAACAGGGGAGAGGATCACTTTGGAAAAATCTTTTAAAGTTCAAGTATCCAAAGATCGGTTGCAGGCTTATTTAGATATTTTGATTCCAGTAAACAATGCCCCAGATTTTACGTTAGAGGAATTGGATGCCTTTTTAAAAAAACAGAGGATAGTATATGGAATTAATAAGGAGCAATTAATTCATATTTGCTCAAATCCAAAAGCCATCAAATATCCTGTGTGTATAGCAGAAGGCAAACCCGTCATTCATGGGGAAGATGCCTATTTACAAAATGAAATTCAAGTATCGGAGAATGTACAAAAGGAAAAATTAAATTTTCGAGATGTGCTTAATATCCCATCAGTAAAAAATGGTCAGCTTATTGCAACAATTGTTCCCCCTACTCAAGGGGTAGACGGGATAGATGTTTATGGTAGAAGGCTGGTTGCAAGGAATGGAAAGCCATTAAGAATTAGACCAGGGAAAAATGTTACCCTACAAGGGAATCAGTTTTTTTCAACTGACAATGGTCAGCTAAGTGTTACAGAAAATCGAATTTCCGTAAATCCCGTATTTGAGGTTAATGGAGATATTGACCTAAAAACAGGAAACATCAACTTTATTGGAACCGTCATCATCCAAGGAGACGTTCCTTCGGGATATGAAATAAAGGCAGGTGGAGACCTTCAAATACGGGGAATTGTTGAGGGTGCTTATTTGGAGGCAGGAGGAAATATTACAGTAAGAGGTGGGATTACTGGTGGAAAACGGGGAAGAGTAATCGCCGGAGGAAATATTCAAGCAGCCTACTTAAATCAAGCAAATGTTAGAGCTGGACAAAGTGTGATCATCGAGTCTTCCCTTTTACACAGTGAGGTCCAAGCAATGGACTCTATTATATGTCAAAATGGCCCAATTATCGGAGGACGATTGGTTGCAGGAAAAGATATAAAAGCAAAAGAAATTGGAAATCGCCTGTTTACAAAAACAGATTTGTTTATAGGAACGAATCCACTATTAGAAGATAAGGAACAAAGATTATTGGAGGAAAAAAAGAGTATAACTGATAATCTAAAAAAACTAGAAATTCTTGAACACAAGTTAACAGAAACCATTAAGCATGTAGGTAGGATTACTGAGGAACATAAGGTAATGCTTCAAAAACAAAAAGCTACCAAACAGCAGCTTGAAGCAAATTTAAAGGAAATAAATGAACAGTTGATGCTAATAGCAGAGGAAAAAGAGCTTAATGCAACTGCATCAGTAACAGTTACAGATACTGTGTTCCCAAATACAACCATACATTTTGGGAAGTATTCTAGAATTATTCAAAAGAAACATACATTTACTAGATTTAATATACTGAATGGGGATATTCAATTTGAGCCTATAGGGTAATGAACGCTGAAGTAATTATATTATTGGCGGTGTTAAAGAAAAATCAACATTCTAGATTAACAAAGCTATTATATTAAGAGAAGACGGCATTCTTAATAAAGGAAGTGGTCATATGAGTTTAAAAACGATTGAACTACAAATTGCACTTCCAAGAACACTAGAAGCAGGAAAACTGCAAGAACAGTTACAACAACAGGGGACAATCATGCAAGAACATGCTGGTCAAAGTGTGAAAAAGGAAGAAGAAAAACAGAGAACGACTGTTTTAAAATCAGACCTGAAAGAAATAAGACCAACCTTAGAAGATGAAGGTGGAAAGAATAGTTATCATGATGGGAAAAGGCAGAGAAGAAAAAAAGAAGACCATCATAAAAAGGAAAATCATCCATACAAAGGGACAAACATTGACTACAGTGGATAGAGGGATGTTATGACCACGCTTTTATTATTAATTAGTTTTATCTTAAACATTATTTCAATCTTTGCGGTAATTATTCTTTATCTCCGTCAAAATCGTCTAGTTCAAGTTGAACAACGTCAAGTTAAAAACATGAAAGAACTTGAAGAATTAATCTCTACATATATGATGGAGATGAAGGAAGAAAACGAGGAATTTATTCAGAAATTAATTTTGCAAAAGGAAAAACTCTCTAAAAAACCGCAAAATATTGATTCCTCAAAGGAATTAGACCATGAAAAAGAAAAAAAGAGCTCTAACCAAATGATAGATAAGAGCAAAGAGAAAAATAAAATAGTAAAACAGCAAGGCAAAACAGAAATCGATAGGAAGAGCGAACAACCACCTCATTTGGAAAAGACAATGGCCTATCAAGCAGTGAGGGCATATAAACAACAAAACGTATCTCCTCAAACAGAAAAGGATTTATTAGCAAGTGAGCTGGATCTAAAAAATCGATTCTCGAATGAAGAAATTATCGTAGAAATAGATAAGCAAACAGAATTATCACAAGAACAGACTGTTCAGGAAGAGAAGGAAATAACAGAAAATCTCTATATGAAATCCTTGTATAATCAAACCCTGCTATTGAAAAAGCAAGGCTTCAATGAGGAAGATATTGCAAGAAAATTAAACAAGGGTAAGACAGAGATAGAACTATTGTTAAAATTATATCAAATGAAATAAGAAACCCTTGATTTCTATTGCTGCTTTATGCTATATTTACAAATGGTGTTAATACACACGCTTACGGATTTAGTCGAATGGTGCTGGAAAACAGTTTTCGATTAAAAATGAAATAAGCGGAGGAAATCAAACCATTAGGAGGAAAAAACATGTCAGTCATTTCAATGAAACAATTGCTTGAAGCTGGTGTACATTTCGGTCACCAAACTCGCCGTTGGAACCCTAAGATGAAAAAATATATTTTCACTGAGCGTAACGGCATCTACATCATCGACCTTCAAAAAACAGTTAAAAAGGTTGAAGAAGCTTATAACTTCGTTAAGGAACTTGCTGGTAACGGCGGTAAAATTCTTTTCGTAGGTACTAAGAAACAAGCTCAAGATTCTGTTAAAGAAGAAGCAGCTCGTTCTGGTATGTACTATGTGAACCAACGCTGGTTAGGCGGTACATTAACAAACTTTGAAACCATCCAAAAGCGTATTGCACGCCTTAAAAACATCGAAAGAATGTCTGAAGATGGAACTTTTGAAGTACTTCCTAAAAAAGAAGTTGTTCAATTAAAGAAAGAGCAAGATCGTTTAGAAAAATTCCTAGGCGGAATTAAAGATATGAAAGAGCTTCCTGATGCATTATTCATCATCGACCCTCGTAAAGAGCGTATCGCAGTTGCGGAAGCACATAAATTAAATATTCCTATCGTTGGTATTGTTGATACAAACTGTGATCCAGATGAGATCGATGTTGTTATCCCAGCTAACGATGATGCTATTCGCGCTGTTAAACTATTAACTGGCAAAATGGCAGATGCAATCTTAGAAGCAAAACAAGGTGAAGAAACAGCTGTTGAAGCTGAGTAATCATCTCACTGTTCATTTGAACTTTAATCTATGATTTTCTGAAGAAAGGTGATAAGAGGGCTATACCTTTTATCGCCTTTTTTTAAAGAAAAGGTTTAGCAAAACTCTTGCTTGCAAAGTATATTATTACATAGGATTTAAGGAGGAATTACGCGATATGGCAATTACTGCACAAATGGTAAAAGAACTTCGTGAAAAAACTGGCGCAGGAATGATGGATTGTAAAAAGGCTCTAACTGAAACTGGTGGAGATATGGAAAAAGCTGTTGATTTCCTTCGTGAAAAAGGAATCGCAAAGGCAGCAAAAAAATCTGATCGTATTGCAGCTGAAGGAACAACATTTATCCAAGTTGAAGGTAATGAAGCTGTTATTTTAGAGGTTAACTCTGAAACTGACTTTGTTGCAAAGAATGAAGGGTTCCAAGTATTAGTTACAGAACTTGCAGCACATCTTCTTAAGCAAAAGCCAGCAACAGTAGAAGAAGCAAATGCTCAAACAATGGATAATGGAGCTACTGTAGAAGCTCATGTCAATGCGGCTATCTCAAAAATCGGAGAAAAAATCTCCCTTCGCCGTTTTGAAGTAAAAACAAAAACAGATAATGATGCTTTCGGAGCATACCTACATATGGGTGGTCGAATTGGTGTTCTTTCTGTTCTTGAAGGTACTACAGATGCAAATGTCGCAAAAGATGTATCTATGCACATTGCAGCATTAAATCCAAAATATGTTTCACGTGACGAAGTATCTCCAGAAGAAGTTGAACGTGAACGCCAAGTATTAACTCAACAAGCATTAAATGAAGGAAAACCTGAAAATATCGTTGCTAAAATGGTTGAAGGTCGTTTAGGTAAGTACTTCGAAGACGTTTGTGTGAATGATCAAGCTTTTGTTAAAAATCCTGATCAAAAGGTCGGTCAATTTGTCAAAGCAAACGGTGCTACAATTCGTGAATTCGTTCGCTACGAAGTAGGAGAAGGAATGGAAAAACGCGAAGATAACTTTGCTGAAGAAGTTATGAACCAAGTGAAAAAATAATATTTCTTTTGTACACTTATTAAATTTCAGAATAGGGAACACATGGTGTTCCCTATTTTTAAGAGTAAGGTATAAATGAAATTTCACTTAATACATATGGAGGTTCTCATGCTTAGTCCAAAATATAAAAGAATCGTTTTGAAGTTAAGTGGTGAAGCATTAGCAGGAGCGCAGGGATTTGGGATTGACCCAACTGTAATCAAATCAATTGCTACTCAGGTAAAGGAGATAGCTGTTTTAGGTGTTGAAGTTGCTGTTGTTGTAGGCGGCGGTAACATCTGGCGCGGAAAAATCGGTGAAGAGATGGGAATGGATAGAGCGAACGCCGATTATATGGGAATGCTAGCAACTGTCATGAATTCCTTAGCACTTCAGGATAGTCTTGAACAATTAGGGATTGAAACTCGTGTACAAACTTCCATTGAAATGCGTCAAGTTGCTGAACCTTATATACGAAGACGTGCCATTCGCCATTTAGAGAAGAAACGTGTCGTTATTTTCGCAGCTGGGACTGGTAACCCTTATTTCTCTACTGATACGACAGCTGCATTACGCGCAGCTGAAGTGGAAGCAGAAGTCATATTAATGGCAAAGAATAATGTAGATGGAGTTTATTCAGCTGATCCAAGAGTAGATCATAATGCCAAGAAATATGACGAGCTTACATATTTAGATGTATTAAAAGAAGGGCTTGCTGTTATGGATTCAACAGCTTCTTCCTTATGTATGGATAATAATATACCGCTTCTTGTATTTTCCATTATGGAACAAGGTAATATTAAAAGAGCTGTAATGGGTGAAACCATTGGAACTATTGTGAGGGGGAAATAATCATGCCTAAACAAGTACTTGCACATGCAAAGGAAAAAATGACCAAGGCGATTGCGGCTTATTCTCGTGAACTTGCTAGCATTCGTGCAGGAAGAGCAAATGCTTCATTATTGGACAGAATCACCGTGGATTACTATGGTGCTCCAACCCCTATTAACCAATTAGCGGGTGTTTCAGTACCAGAGGCCCGACTTCTTGTTATTCAACCTTATGATAAGTCAATCTTAGGTGATATTGAGAAGGCTATTTTAAAGAGTGATATTGGATTAACTCCAACAAACGATGGAAATCTTATCCGTTTAACTATTCCTCAATTAACTGAGGAAAGAAGAAAAGAACTTGTAAAGATTGTTAAGAAGGAATCAGAAGAAGCAAAAGTAGCCATTCGTAATATTCGAAGAGATGGAAATGATGATTTGAAAAAGCTTGAGAAAAACGGTGAAATTACAGAAGATGATTTACGCGGTTACTCTGAAGATATTCAAAAACTAACAGATGAATACATTTCCAAAGTAGACAACATGACTAAAGAAAAAGAAAAAGAAATCTTGGAAGTGTGAAAAAGAAAAGCGGAAGCTTCTTGCCTTGCAAAAACTTTTATTCTATACAAAAAAGACCCTCTATCAATAGGGGGTTTTTTCACTGTTTTAAGCGTATTCTTTGCACAATTAGAATTCTTTGACTAAATTATTATGTAGGAATGATACTAGTCCTATATTTTTTCTTATACCATTATTCTTATTTTTACTAGGAGTACATAATCTTTTTATATAGATATTTGTATAAAATTTGGTATGATAATAAGAAGTGATATGCTGAAGTCTTTGAATGTAAATATTTTGGTCTTGTAGCATGGATCTCATAGATGGATGTACTTTTGATTATTCTAATTTCGGAGACCGAGATTAATTTCTTTTGGAGGAGCATAATTATGTTAAATAAATTGAGGCTTTGGAAGAAGAAAGAGGATTCTTCCAATCTCCGAGAGCGAATAATAGCTATTCGTAATCAACAAATCCCGTCCCATGTGGCGATAATTATGGATGGAAACGGAAGATGGGCGAAGAAACGCGCTCTACCTAGAGTGGCTGGTCACCATGAGGGTATGAAAGTTGTACGCAAGATTACCAAATTATCAAATGAGCTAGGTATTAAAGTGTTAACCCTATATGCATTTTCAACAGAAAATTGGAAAAGACCTAAAAATGAAGTGGACTATTTAATGAAGTTACCTGAGGAGTTTTTAGGTACATTTCTACCTGAGCTTATTGAAGAAAATGTTCAGGTGCGTATGATTGGTTATAAGGATCAATTACCAGCACATACTTTAAGAGCTATTGAAAAGGCTATGAATGAAACAAAAAATAATTCTGGGTTAATTCTTAATTTTGCCCTTAACTATGGAAGTAGAGCCGAGATCCTTGAGGCAGTAAAACGCGCTGCTTCTGATTGTAAGAATGGTATTATGGATATAAATGAATTAACTGAAGATCAATTCTCAAATTATCTAATGACGAATGGGTTGGATGACCCTGATTTGTTAATTCGAACAAGTGGAGAAATTCGTTTAAGTAATTTTATGCTATGGCAGCTTGCTTATACGGAATTTTGGTTTACCGATGTACTGTGGCCTGATTTTGGAGAAGACCACTTATTAGAAGCAATAGAAACTTATCAAAATCGTCAAAGAAGGTTCGGCGGTGTTTAGACCAATATTTTCCCAGTTATTTAAATAAGACAACCATCAATAGACGTAGCAAAGGTGTTGAAGTAAAAAAATGAAGCAAAGAATTATTACAGCCATTATTGCAGCAGCAATTTTTTTGCCAATTGTAATTTATGGTGGGATTCCAATTATTATCGTATCTTATTTATTAGCTACAGTCGGTTTATATGAATTATTGAAGATGAGAAAGTTGTATCTATTCTCAATACCAGGAATTATATCATTAATTATGTTGTGGATTGTTTTATTCCCATCCCGTTATATGTCACTTTGGGACTCATTCCAATACACAAAGGTGGATATTTTTCTTTTTGCCGTTTTATGTTTTTTAACGTATACAGTTGCTTCAAAGAACCACTTTACATTTGAGGATGTTTCATTTTCTGTTCTCTCCATTTTGTATGTAGGAATCGGTTTTTATTATTTTGCTGAAACTCGAGAGACTGATAATGGTTTACAGTATCTTTTTTATTCATTGTTTATTATGTGGGCAACAGATTCTGGAGCTTACTTTTTTGGAAGAGCCTTTGGAAAGCATAAGCTATGGCCAGAAATTAGTCCTAATAAAACCGTAGAAGGTTCTATCGGTGGAATTTTGTCTGCACTCATTGTTGCTATTCTTTTTTCCATTTTTTCAGATATTGAACACTCACTTATTATTTTATTGATCGTAACAACCATTGCTTCCATATTTGGTCAGATTGGTGATCTAGTCGAATCTGCTTTTAAACGATTCTATAATGTCAAGGATTCCGGGAAAATTCTTCCAGGCCATGGTGGTATTTTAGATCGTTTTGATAGCCTATTATTTGTCTGGCCGTTGCTACATATTTTACATTTTATTTAAATAGTGATTGATTAGAAATGTAATCAATGGATGAAACTTTTGTGTGATAGTATTGAAACGAAAACTAGCTCATCATTTATGCTGCTAGCGTTTTCCTTAATGGAGATGATTATTTTGAAACGGATTAGTTTATTGGGTGCTACAGGCTCGATTGGCACTCAAACCTTAGATATAATCAGGGAACATCCTGAAGAATTCTCATTGGTTGCTATTTCTGTTGGAAGAAATATAGAATTAACCAGAAAAATTATTATGGAGTTCCAGCCCAAGGTTGTATCTTTAATCGAAAAAACAGATTCAGACAAGTTAAAAGCTGAATTTCCTGGGATAAAATTTTATAATGGAATAGAAGGATTATCTGAGGTTGCGGTTTATGATGAAGCAGATATGGTAGTAAATGCAGTAATAGGGAGTGTTGGATTACAACCAACACTACAGGCAATCGATGCAAAAAAAGACATTGCGATTGCTAACAAAGAGACATTAGTAACGGCTGGTCATTTAGTAATGGAATCGGCTAAGAGAAATGGAATCAAATTCCTCCCAATCGATAGCGAACATTCTGCTATTTTCCAAGCCTTGCAAGGAGAAGAAGAGAAGAATATTGAAAGATTAATCATCACCGCTTCTGGTGGGAGCTTTCGAGATCGGACAAGAGCTGAATTAGTAAATGTTACTGTTAATGAAGCATTAAATCATCCTAATTGGTCGATGGGTGCAAAGATTACGATAGATTCAGCAACCATGATGAATAAAGGCTTAGAAGTTATTGAAGCACACTGGCTTTATTCGATTGAATACGATAGAATTGATGTTCTCCTCCATAAGGAAAGTATCATTCATTCGATGATTGAGTTCCATGATAGCAGTATTATTGCACAACTTGGAACTCCTGATATGAGAGTACCTATTCAATATGCCTTATCCTATCCAAATCGGTTGCCACTAAAATCTGCCAAAAGGCTTAATCTTGCAGAGATTGGAAAGCTTCATTTTCAGGAGATGGACTTAGAAAGATTTCGTTGCTTGAAATTTGCTTATGATGTAGGTAAGGCAGGTGGAACACTACCTACTGTACTTAATGCAGCAAATGAAGTGGCTGTTGCAGCATTTCTGGAGGGAAGGATTTCTTTCTTACAAATTGAGGATTTAATTGAAAAGACGATAACTGCTCATAATAATATTTCGAATCCTAATTTTTCAATTATTCAAGAGGTTGATCAACAAACGAGACAGTATGTAAACACACTTCTATAAAAAAGGTGGTTATATTTTGAGTACTATCATTGCCTTTATTGTTATTTTTGGGGCGTTAGTGTTTTTTCATGAGTTAGGGCATTTTATTTTTGCCAAAAGAGCAGGTATACTTTGCCGTGAATTTGCCATAGGAATGGGTCCAAAGGTATTATCTTTTAAAAAAGGTGAGACCGTGTATACTGTTCGCCTGTTACCAATTGGTGGATTTGTAAGAATGGCCGGAGAAGATCCGGAAATGATAGAAATCAAACCTGGCTATAGAGTGGGCTTGATTTTTGATCAAAATGAAAATGTAACGAAAATCATCTTAAACAATAAAGATAAGTACCCAAATGCAAGAGTGATTGAGGTTGAAAAGTCAGATATTGAACATGAATTATTTATTCAGGGCTATGTTGAAGGGGAGGATGAAATCCTAAAAACCTTCACCATTAGTCGTGATGCTGTACTTGTTGAAAATGGAGTAGAATCGTTAATCGCTCCATACGACAGACAATTTGCTTCTAAAACTCTTGGTCAAAGAACAATGGCTATCTTTGCCGGACCGATGATGAATTTTATCTTAGCCATCGTTATTTTTATCCTTATTGCATTATTGCAAGGGATGCCTTCCAATGAGCCGATGTTAGGCAAGCTGACTCCGGATGGCGCAGCTATTGATGCTGGCTTAAAGGAAGGAGATATTGTTCATAGTATTAATAGGGCAGAAATTTCTGAATGGACCGATGTCGTTGAAATGATTCAAAAGAATCCTAATAAAGAATTAAGCTTTTCGATTGATAGAAATGGAAAAGAATTAGTGATTCCTGTAACTCCTGAAGAAAAGCTTGTTGAAAAAGAAAAAATAGGGGTAATCGGAGTCTACAGTCCTATGGAGAAATCTCCTCTTAAAGCCATTGCCTATGGCTTTAGTGAGACATATAACTGGACTAAAGATATCTTCATCATGTTAGGAAAGCTAGTATCTGGCCAGTTTTCAATTGATGCTCTGTCAGGCCCTGTAGGTATCTATGTTTCAACGGATACGGTTGCAAAGTCAGGTATTTATTATTTAATGAAATGGGCAGGGATTTTAAGTATTAACCTTGGGATTATGAACCTCTTGCCTATTCCTGCGCTTGATGGTGGTCGATTAATGTTCTTTGGTATTGAAGCGTTAAGAGGAAAACCAATTGATCGTCAAAAAGAAGGTATGGTTCATTTTATCGGTTTTGCCCTCCTTATGCTGTTGATGTTAGTGGTTACTTGGAACGATATTCAAAGATTCTTTTTATAAGAACATTTTTATGGTTTTCAAAAGCCCCATTTGTAATAGAAATCTTGTAGCATTTGACCTTGGACAAAGAAAAACTTGGTCTAAGGTCAAATGCCACTTTTTATTAAGAATAGACTCTATATGATTCAACTTCTAAATTACATATATTATAATTTAGTACGTATTGATTAATTGACTTTTTTAGATTTAGAATGAGGTGCTAATTTAATGAAACAAAGTTCGATGCTTATACCTACCCTACGTGAAGTTCCAGCAGATGCAGAAATAAAAAGCCATCAATTACTTTTAAGAGCCGGTTTTATCCGTCAAAATGCTAGTGGTGTATATAGCTATTTGCCACTTGCCAATCGGGTATTAAAAAAGATTGAAAAGATTGTAAGGGAAGAAATGGATGCTGCAGGCGCAGTTGAGTTATTAATGCCCTCCTTGATACAAGCTGAGGCTTGGCAAGAATCTGGCCGTTGGTATACATATGGTCCCGAACTAGTTAGGTTAAAAGATCGTCATGATCGTGATTTTGTTCTTGGACCAACGCATGAAGAAGTAATTACACAATTAGTTCGAGACGAAGTCAAATCATATAAACGCCTTCCTCTTACTTTGTATCAAATACAAACAAAGTTCCGGGATGAAAAGCGTCCACGATTTGGCTTACTTCGTGGCAGAGAATTTATTATGAAGGATGCCTATTCTTTTCATTCCTCACCTGAAAGTTTAGATGATGTTTACCAAGCATTATTTAAGGCATATTCCAATATTTTCAGACGTTGCCAGTTGAATTTTAGAGCAGTTATTGCTGATTCTGGCGCAATGGGTGGCAAGGATACCCATGAATTTATGGTATTATCAGATATTGGTGAGGATACCATTGCTTATTCTGATACATCAGATTATGCGGCAAATATCGAAATGGCTCCAGTCACCATGAAATATGAAAAAAGTAATGAACCTGTAAAAGAATTAGAAAAGGTTAAAACGGAAAACCAAAGAACCATTGAGGAGGTTTCTTCCTATCTCAAGGTTGAAGCAAATCAATGTATTAAGTCATTATTATTTAAAATTGATGATCAATATGTCCTTGTTCTAGCACGTGGTGATCACGAGATTAATGATATTAAGCTTAAAAACTTATTCGAAGCAGGTACAGTTGAACTAGCTACACCTGAAGAAACTAAGGAAGTATTAGGCTGTACTGTTGGTTCATTGGGACCTATCGGAGTTGAAAATGTGGAAATCGTTGGTGATTTTGCAGTCGAGTCCATTGTAAATGGTGTATGTGGTGCCAATGAAGAGCATTATCACTATACTCATGTGAATCCCGAACGTGATTTTGTCGTTAAACAATATGCAGATTTACGCTTTATTCAAGAAGGTGACTCTTCTCCGGATGGACAAGGGAACATCCTTTTTGCTAAAGGAATTGAAGTAGGCCATGTCTTTAAATTGGGAACTCGTTATAGTGAAGCAATGAATGCTACTTATTTAGATGAGAATGGGAAGTCAAAACCTATGATTATGGGTTGCTATGGGATAGGGGTATCTCGTACAATGGCGGCTGTTGCTGAACAATTTAATGATGATAAGGGTCTAGTTTGGCCGGCAAATATTGCTCCGTTCCATATTCACCTTGTAGCAATTAACATGAAGGACAATTCACAAGCCTCTTTAGCTGAAGAATTATATTCAAGTCTAATGCAGAACCGTTTTGAAGTGTTATTAGATGATCGGGCAGAAAGACCTGGGGTTAAGTTTGCTGATTCTGATTTAATTGGGTTACCAATTCGCATCACTGTTGGGAAAAAGGCTCAGGATGGAATTGTGGAAGTAAAGGTTCGAAAAACAGGAGAAATGCAAGAAGTTCATAAAGATAATCTTGTAGAAACAGTTACAAAAATATTATCAAATCTAAACTAGTAATAACGGGTTCCGATATCGGGACCCGTTTTTCAAAATTCTAGAATTGGGATGAATTTCTACACTTTGTTTTCATCTTGAAAACGACTCTTGTGATATAATAACCTAGTTCAAATAAAATACAAACTAAATGGATCTATATATAGAAGAGGGGAGAGAGAATAATGAACGATATCGCCGGATCGAAAGAGCGATTTCAACTCTTACTCCAGCAACTGAATTTAACAGATGATTTTTTTGTTCCTCATTTTCAAAATGCTAGAATTCAAAAAGTACTGGTTGAAAAGCAGGCAAGGAAATGGCATTTTCAATTTCTGTTAGAAAAAATATTACCAATTCAAGTTTATGAAAAATTTCATTTGCATCTTAAACAAGCATTTTCTCATATTGCCAAAATTTCTTTCACGATCGACGTGGAAGACAAAGAGCTTTCTGAAAATCTCATATTGGATTATTGGAAGAGCTGTGTTCAAGAAATTGAAGGGATTTCACCTCCTCTCATTAAATTATTTAATGAACAAAAACCAACCATCCATGGGAACAAAATTATTATTCATGTGAATAATGATTTAGAAGCGATGTCGATAAAGAGTAAATATTCGTCCACTATTTTACAAGCCTATCAATCCTTTGGCTTTCCATCGCTCTTGATTGATACCCAATTGAAGGAAGCAAATTCAAGTAATAAGGAATATGAGCGATTTTTAGAAGAGAAGGCAAAAGAGGATCAAGAAAGAGGACTTCAGGCTTTAATGGAATTACAGAAGAAATCGGAAGAGGCTTCTTCAAATGGAGAGGAGACTCAAGGACCATTAACAATAGGTTTAACTATTAAGGATAATTCTGAATTTAGAAGACTAGAGGAAATTGTTGACGAAGAAAGACGTGTAACGGTTGAAGGGTATGTCTTTACTGCTGAGACGAAGGAACTTCGTAGTGGAAGAACGCTTCTTACTTTTAAAATAACCGACTATACAAGCTCTATTATCGTAAAAATGTTCTCTCGCGATAAGGAGGATGCTGCCAACTTTCAACGTGTCAAAAAGGGAATGTGGTTAAAGGTTCGTGGTAGCATTCAAAACGATACCTTTGTTCGTGATTTAGTTATGATTGGCAATGATATCAATGAAATCAAACCAAATGAGAGAAAGGATACCGCACCTGAAGGAGAAAAACGTGTTGAGCTCCATCTTCACACACCTATGAGCCAAATGGACGCAGTCACTCCAGTGAGTACATTAATTGCTCAAGCAAAAAAATGGGGTCATAAAGCGATTGCTGTTACCGACCACGCTGTAGTACAGTCATTCCCTGAAGCATATAATGCCGGGAAAAAGAATGATATCAAAATCATCTATGGTTTAGAAGCAAATCTAGTAGATGATGGAGTACCCATTGCCTATAATGATTCACATCGTCTATTAGCAACTGACACTTATGTAGTATTTGATGTGGAAACAACAGGACTCTCTGCAGTTTATAACACAATTATTGAGTTGGCTGCAGTCAAAATTCAAAATGGTGAAATCATTGATCGATTTGAAAGCTTCGCTAACCCACATCATCGACTTTCAGCAACAACTATTGATTTAACAGGAATTACAGATGAAATGGTTCAAAGTGCTCCAGATGTAGATATCGTTTTAAAGAAATTTGTGAACTGGACCGAGGATGCCATCCTTGTTGCCCATAATGCCTCCTTTGATATGGGGTTTTTAAATGTCGGTTTAAAAAAGATAGGTCTCGAAAAAGCGAACAACCCTGTCATTGATACCCTTGAGCTTGCTCGTTTTCTTTATCCAGAAATGAAAAACCATAGACTCAATACATTGGCAAAGAAATTTGATGTTGAGCTCACCCAGCATCACCGAGCAATTTATGATGCAGAGGCTACCGGGTATTTACTTTTAAAAATGCTGAAGGATTCTGGGGAAAAAGGAATCGAATATCACGATCAATTTAATGAAAACATGGGTAAAGGGAATGCCTATCAAAGGTCCCGTCCTTATCATTGTACGTTACTTGTACAAAATGATGTCGGCTTAAAAAATCTATTCAAGCTTGTCTCTCTAGCTCATATAAATTATTACTATCGTGTTCCTCGAATTCCACGCTCACAATTGCAAAAATACCGAGAAGGAATCATCATTGGTTCAGGCTGCGATAAGGGCGAAGTATTCGAGGGTATGATGCAAAAGGCACCTGAAGAGGTGGAGGAAGCAGCTAATTTTTATGATTATATTGAGGTGCATCCAAAGGAGATTTATGCTCATCTCCTTGAATTAGAATTAGTACGAGACGAAAAAGAATTAGAGGATATCATTGGTAATTTGGTGAAACTTGGGGATAAATTATCAATTCCTGTCGTAGCAACAGGGAATGTTCATTATTTAAATGAAAATGATAAAATCTATCGAAAAATATTAATCAATTCCCAAGGTGGAGCCAATCCACTCAATCGCCATCAACTTCCTGATGTTCATTTTCGAACGACCAATGAAATGCTAGATGCTTTTTCTTTTCTGGGAGAAGAAAAGGCAAAGGAAATCGTGGTTACGAATTCAAATAAGATAGCAGATATGATTGAAAACGTAAAACCGATTAAAGACGACCTCTACACGCCTAAGATTGAAGGGGCGGAAGAGGAAATGCGCAGTATGAGCTACAATATGGCAAGGACCATTTATGGTGACCCATTGCCAGAAATCGTGGAAGCTAGACTTGAAAAAGAATTAAAGAGTATTATTGGACACGGATTCGCCGTTATTTACTTGATTTCTCATAAACTCGTAAAAAAATCATTAGATGACGGTTATCTAGTTGGTTCACGTGGTTCTGTTGGTTCTTCCCTTGTAGCCACGATGACAGAGATTACAGAAGTAAATCCGTTGCCTCCGCATTATATTTGTCCAAATTGTAAGAGTTCAGAGTTCTTTAATGATGGGTCAGTTGGTTCAGGATTTGATTTGCCTGATAAGGATTGCCCTAACTGTGGAACAACCTATAAAAAGGATGGCCATGATATCCCATTTGAAACCTTCCTTGGCTTTAAAGGAGACAAAGTACCAGATATCGATTTAAACTTCTCTGGTGAATACCAACCAAGAGCACATAACTATACAAAGGTCTTGTTCGGAGAAGATTATGTATACCGTGCAGGAACCATTGGTACAGTAGCAGACAAAACTGCCTTTGGATATGTGAAGGCTTATCAGCAGGATAATAATCTTCAAATACGTGGGGCTGAAATTGAAAGACTAGCATCGGGATGTACAGGGGTTAAACGTACGACTGGACAACATCCAGGTGGTATTATCGTTGTTCCTGATTATATGGAAATATACGATTTCTCACCTATTCAATTTCCTGCGGATGATAAAAACTCTGAGTGGAAAACAACCCACTTTGATTTCCACTCCATCCACGATAATATTTTAAAGCTCGATATACTTGGACACGATGATCCGACAGTGATTCGGATGCTTCAGGACCTAAGTGGAATTGACCCTAAGACCATTCCTACTGATGATCCTGAAGTCATGAAGATTTTTAGTGGAACAGAATCAATTGGCGTAACTGAAGATCAAATTATGTGTAAAACAGGTACATTAGGTATTCCTGAATTCGGTACGAGGTTTGTTCGGCAAATGCTTGAAGATACAAAACCAACAACCTTCTCAGAGCTAGTCCAAATATCTGGATTATCCCACGGAACGGATGTATGGCTAGGCAATGCTCAAGAGCTGATTCAAAATCAAACCTGTACTTTAAGTGAGGTAATCGGTTGTCGTGATGATATTATGGTCTACCTCATTTATCAAGGGTTAGAGCCTTCATTTGCCTTCAAAATTATGGAATCCGTCCGTAAGGGTAAGGGTTTATCAGATGAAATGGAAGCGGAAATGAGGAAGAATGAGGTACCTGAATGGTATATTGACTCTTGTAAAAAGATTAAATATATGTTCCCGAAGGCCCATGCTGCAGCCTATGTATTAATGGCCGTTCGGATTGCCTATTTCAAAGTTCATCATCCTCTTTTGTATTATGCAGCTTACTTTACGGTTCGTGCGGAGGATTTTGATATTGATGCGATGGTTAAGGGGTCTGAAGCTATCAAGGCAAAAATTGAAGAAATCAATGCAAAAGGGCTAGACGCATCAACAAAGGAAAAGAACTTATTAACAGTACTTGAACTTGCACTTGAAATGTGTGAAAGAGGTTTTTCCTTTAAAAAGGTGGATTTATACCATTCCAGTGCATCTGAA
Organism: Bacillus massilinigeriensis; assembly: GCF_900117315.1. Taxonomy (GTDB): domain Bacteria; phylum Bacillota; class Bacilli; order Bacillales; family Cytobacillaceae; genus Bacillus_BE; species Bacillus_BE massilionigeriensis. The sequence continues at coordinate 1,295,196 of NZ_LT630337.1, read as the reverse complement.
TTTACTATAGATGGAGATTCGTTAATTCCTCCATTTAATTCAATACCTGGTCTTGGAACAAATGCCGCTTTAAATATTGTCAAAGCAAGAGGAGAAGGGGAATTCCTTTCAAAAGAAGATTTACAGCAAAGAGGAAAGATATCCAAAACCATCCTAGAATATTTAGACAATCATGGCTGTTTAGTAGATTTGCCAGAACAGAATCAGCTGTCACTTTTTTAACCCATTATCATCCGAATGGATTTCATGCAACTAAACTGATGAGTTTGCATTAAATATTTGGTTATGGTATAGTTTTATTGGAAATACTAAGAATACTCTCGTATCTAAGAGTGGGGCAACCCGCTCTTTCGTATTTTGTAGGTAATTTTACATATTTAACTCGTTTGATTCAAATGTAATAACTTGGATGCTTTAAAGATGAGATTTAAGGAGGGATAAGATGAGTAAAGTAACGGAAATAGTTGAAGACTTAGTTATTCCTATTTTAAATGAGCTAAATCTGGAATTAGTAAATATTGAATACGTGAAAGAAGGAAAAGACTGGTTCCTTCGCGTATTTATTGATAAAGAAACTGGTATAGATATCGAGGAATGCGGAATCGTTAGTGAAAAATTAAGTGAAAAGCTTGATGAGATGGACCCAATTCCTTACAACTATTTTTTAGAGGTTTCTTCCCCAGGAGCTGAACGTCCTTTAAAGAAGGAAAAAGACTTCGAAAAGGCGATTGGAAAAAATATATTGATAAAATTATATGAACCACTTGATGGTGAAAAAACTTTCGAAGGTATCTTAAAAGAATTTAATGGCGAAACCGTTACAATTGAAATGAAAATCAAAACAAGGAAGAAGCTAATTGAAATTCCTTTTGAAAAAATTGCAAAAGCACGTTTGGCCATTACTTTTTCATAAATCATTTTAGATAAAAATAAAGCAGTGGATAGATAATGAAGGGGGATACAAAAATCATGAGCAGTGAATTATTAGATGCTCTAACTTTGCTTGAAAAAGAGAAAGGCATATCACGTGACGTAATCATTGAAGCAATTGAAGCAGCATTAGTGTCTGCTTATCGTCGTAATTTTAACCAAGCTCAAAATGTTCGCATCGATTTAAATCTTGGTGTCGGAACGATGAGAGTATTTGCTCGTAAAGAGGTTGTTGACGAGGTATTTGACCCTCGCCTTGAAATTTCTTTAGAGGATGCACAGAGAATCAATCCAAACTACCAACTTGAAGATGTAGTTGAACTTGAAGTAACTCCAAAGGATTTTGGTCGAATTGCTGCTCAAACGGCTAAACAAGTCGTTACACAACGTGTACGAGAAGCAGAAAGAGGAATCATTTATTCTGAATTTATTGACCGTGAAGAAGATATCATGACAGGAATCGTTCAACGTCAAGATGCAAAATTTATTTACGTTAGTCTAGGAAAAATAGAAGCCATTCTTCCAGCTAATGAACAAATGCCAAACGAACACTATAAGCCCCATGATCGAATTAAAGTGTTTATTACCAAGGTAGAAAAAACAACGAAGGGCCCACAAATATTTGTTTCAAGAACACATCCAGGATTATTAAAGCGCCTGTTTGAAATAGAAGTTCCAGAAATATATGACGGAACCGTTGAAATAAAGTCTGTAGCACGGGAAGCTGGAGACCGCTCCAAAATTTCTGTTCATTCAGACAATCCTGAGGTAGACCCAGTTGGCTCATGTGTTGGACCAAAAGGAACACGCGTTCAAGCAGTAGTCAATGAACTAAAGGGCGAAAAAATTGACATCGTTAAATGGTCAGAAGACCCAGTGGTATTTGTAGCAAATGCATTAAGTCCTTCAAAAGTGTTGGATGTGATTGTTAATGAAGAAGAAAAGGCAACCACTGTCGTTGTTCCAGATTATCAATTATCATTAGCCATTGGAAAAAGAGGACAAAATGCGAGATTGGCAGCAAAATTAACCGGATGGAAAATTGATATCAAATCAGAAACAGATGCAAGAGAGGCTGGAATCTATCCTCGTGAGGAAGGAATTCTTTCATTTGATGATGAACCTGAGGATGATGCTGACCTTGATTTCAATTTATTAGATGAAACTGAATGAGGATAGGTGAATGATCGTGAACAATCGTAAAAAAGTTCCAATGCGAAAATGCGTTGCCACTGGTGAAATGAAGCCTAAAAAAGAACTCGTTCGCATCGTTCGCTCAAAAGAAGGTACAGTTTCTGTAGATTTAACAGGAAAAAAATCGGGTCGTGGGGCCTATTTAACTAAAGATAAAGAAGTAGTTTTATTAGCCAAGAAGAAAAATATATTATCCAATCACTTACAAGTCCCAATTGAAGATTCGATATATGATGAACTCATTGAGATCATCGAAAAGGAGAAACGACTTCCAAATGAACAATAATCGGTGGATGTCATTGCTTGGCTTAGCGAATCGAGCGCGTAAAATAATTTCAGGAGAAGAGCTTACCATTAAGGAAATACAACGTGGAAAAGCGAAACTCATTTTGTTATCAGCAGATGCTTCTGCTAATACAACTAAAAAAGTGACGGACAAATGCAATTTCTATCAAGTACCTTGTAAGACAGTAGAAGACCGTTTCTTACTTGGGCAAGCGATAGGAAAAGATGCTCGTGTTGTGGTAGCTGTTTTAGACAATGGATTTGCCAAAAAACTTTTAACGTTGCTCGATTAATATTATCGGGGGTGAAAATATGAGTAAAATGCGAGTTTACGAATTTGCCAAAAAAAATAATGTCTCCAGTAAGGACGTAATCGCAAAACTTAAAAGTATGAATGTTGAGGTTTCAAATCATATGACAACAATTGAAGATGATACGATACAAAAATTAGAAGGCTTATATAAAAAGAGTAATAATAAAGAAGTAACACCGAAACAATCAAATGAGAAGAAGCCTGTACAGCAAAAGGTTCAACCAAAAGTTGAATCTAAGTCGAAGGCAAGTACCTTCCTTGAAGAGGATGATCGGAATATAACACCAAGTAAAGAAAAGGTGAAAACAACTCCTAAGAACAAACCAACCCAAGGTTCAGCTCCAAAGGATAATAAAGGATTTAATAAAAATAAATCGAATAAGAACAAGCCGAAGCACAAAGGTAAGCATCAACACCACCAGCAACAACAAGCTCAACCACAAAAGAAAAAAGAAAAAGAGCTTCCAACAAAAATTACGTTTTCTGGTTCATTAACAGTTGCGGAGTTAGCTAAAAAGCTCCATCGTGAGCCATCTGAATTAATCAAAAAGCTATTCATGCTTGGTGTAATGGCAACAATCAACCAGGATCTAGATAAAGACGCTATTGAACTGATTTCATCTGATTATGGAGTAGAGGTTGAAGAGGAGATTCAAATCGATGTAACCGATCTTGAGGCTTATTTTACTGAGGATGATTCAAAGGATTTGGTTGAAAGACCGTCTGTTGTTACGATTATGGGTCACGTTGACCATGGAAAAACAACTTTGCTTGATTCTATTAGAAATACAAAGGTAACTGCTGGTGAAGCTGGCGGAATTACCCAGCATATCGGTGCCTATCAAGTGATTGAAAACGGGAAGAAAATTACGTTCTTAGATACTCCGGGACATGCCGCATTTACTACAATGCGTGCCCGTGGAGCTCAAATTACTGATATTACCATTCTTGTTGTGGCTGCAGATGATGGTGTTATGCCACAAACCATTGAAGCAATTAATCATGCAAAGGCCGCAGAAGTTCCAATTATTGTTGCCGTTAATAAAATTGATAAACCAACAGCAAATCCTGATAGAGTGATGCAGGAATTAACAGAGTATGGACTAATTCCTGAAGCATGGGGTGGAGATACCATTTTTGTTCCACTATCTGCACTAACAGGAGAAGGAATTGATAGCCTACTTGAAATGATTTTGTTAGTTAGTGAAGTGGAAGAATATAAGGCTAACCCAAATCGTAAAGCTATGGGTACAGTAATTGAAGCTCAGTTGGATAAAGGCCGAGGTTCAGTTGCTACGTTACTCGTTCAAAATGGTACCCTTCGTGTAGGTGATCCAATTGTTGTAGGTAATACGCATGGTCGAGTTCGTGCCATGGTTAATGATTTAGGCCGTCGCGTGAAAGAAGCAGGTCCATCTACTCCTGTTGAAATCACCGGCTTAAATGAAGTTCCATTAGCTGGGGATCGCTTCGTTGTGTTTGACGACGAGAAAACAGCCCGCCATATTGGAGAAGTACGTGCAAACTTAGCATTACAAGCTCAAAGAAGTGAAAAAACAAGAATTAGCTTAGATAATTTATTTGAACATATGAAGCAAGGGGAAATTAAGGATTTAAATATTATTATCAAAGCAGACGTTCAAGGTTCTGTTGAGGCATTAGCTTCAGCACTTCAAAAGATAGAAGTTGAAGGTGTAAATGTAAAAATTATTCATACTGGCGTCGGTGCCATTAATGAATCTGATATTACTCTTGCAGCGGCATCGAATGCTATTGTTATTGGATTTAACGTTCGTCCTGATAATAATGCAAAACGTGCAGCTGATGAGGAAAAGGTAGAAATTCGCTTGCATCGAATTATTTATAAAGTCATTGATGAAATCGAGTTGGCAATGAAAGGGATGCTTGACCCAGAATTCGAAGAGAAAATTATTGGTCAAGCGGAGGTTCGTCAAACCTTTAAAGTATCTAAAGTTGGAACGATTGCTGGTTCTTATGTAACCGATGGAAAAATTACTCGCGATAGTGGCATTCGCCTTATTCGTGACGGTGTTGTAATTTTTGAAGGGGAAATTGATGCATTAAAACGCTTTAAAGATGATGCTAAAGAAGTAGCACAAGGCTATGAATGTGGTATCACGATTAAAAAGTTCAATGACATTAAAGAAGGAGATGTTATTGAAGCATATATTATGGAGGAAGTGGAACGTTAATGGTAGTTGGCTTAGCTACCTGTGAATGTGTTATTTATGATGCTCACTCACTTAAAGACAAACGGGCAGTACTTCAAAGGATCTTATCTCGACTGAAGCAGAAGTACAATGTTTCTGTGTCTGAGGTTGATTACCAGGACTTATGGCAACGAACGAAAATAGCCATCGTTGCTGTTACTTCCTCCCAAGTTTCTACTGAAAAAGAATTAATGAGTACTCTAAAGCTAATTGATTCATTTCCAGAAATTGAACGAACGATTACGGAAATAGAATGGCTTTAAGAATCCTTAGATAAAGTAAACTTATTTGAGGGATATGTATGAGCACGGTAAAGAGGTGACTTCGATGAGCCTAAGAGCAAATCGTGTTGGAGAACAAATGAAGAAGGAGCTAGGGGATATTATTGGCAGAAAAATCAAAGACCCCCGCATCGGCTTCGTTACTGTTACGGATGTTCAAGTAACGGGTGATCTTCAACAAGCAAAAGTATTTATTTCTGTTTTAGGTGATGAAGAGCAACGAGAAAATACGTTAAAAGGTCTAGCAAAGGCAAAGGGCTTTATTCGCTCTGAGATAGGACAACGTATTCGATTACGAAAAACACCTGAAATAATTTTCGAATTTGACGAGTCCATCGATTACGGAAACCGAATCGAGACACTTCTTCATCAAATTCAAAAAGATGAGGAACAAAGTTAAGCAATAGCAAACATAGAGACTGACAATTGTTAGTCTCTTTTTTAAGGTTGGAGGATAGATATGGAAGGAATTTTACCGCTATACAAACCTAAAGGAATGACCTCACATGATTGTGTCTTTAAACTAAGAAACATGTTAAGAATAAAAAGAATCGGGCACACAGGTACATTAGATCCCCAAGTGGATGGAGTCTTGCCAATTTGTATTGGGAAAGCAACAAAAGTAGCAGAATACATTACGGATGCAGGTAAGGATTATGAAGGGGAAGTTACAATCGGATTTTCTACGACTACCGAGGATGCAACGGGCGAAATCGTTGAACAAAAAAAGGTAACAGAGATCATTTCAAGGGAAAAAATCCTTTCCGCTTTCACACAATTAACTGGAGAAATATCGCAAACACCACCCATGTTCTCAGCAGTTAAGGTGAATGGAAAAAGATTATATGAATATGCAAGAGAAGGGAAGGTAATAGAGCGCCCAACAAGAGTAGTAACCATTTACTCAATGGAGCTTTTAGATGATCGAGAGCTATTTGATGGCGAGAAGATCTCCTTCCGATTTAAAGTATCCTGCAGTAAGGGGACCTATATACGAACCTTGGCTGTCATGATTGGAGAAGCACTTGGTTATCCAGCTCATATGTCAGCACTCACACGAACACGTTCTGCTGCTTTTACTCTATCTGACTGTTTGACGTTCGAACAAGTAGAGGAAAAATTGGAACAAGGAACCTTTGCAGAGGAATTAAGACCACTAGAAATAGCCTTTACCCAATTGCCGAAATTTCAAATAAATGATAAAGTAGCAGAGAAAGTAAAAAATGGCGCCATCCTTCAAATTCCGGATCATCTGAAAGACATATATGGGCCAATTATCGTTGAAACAGCTGATGGCACTGCCCTGGCAGTCTATGAAAAACATCCGAGTAAAATAGGCTTAATGAAGCCATCAAAAGTACTGCGTAATTAATTAGTTGAACATGATAGTATTTAGAAAAGGTGAGTAGCTTCATGGAAGTAATAACGATACAACATCCTCATGAGTTTAATAGATTTGATTTCCCCCCTCTTTCGATGGCTTTAGGTTATTTTGATGGAGTTCACTTGGGACATCAAAAGGTTATTCTTACAGCTAAGGAAATTGCAGAAACAAAGAGCATAAAAAGTTCTGTCATGACATTTGACCCGCATCCTTCAGTTATTCTTGGTAGGAAGGATAAAGTTGAGTATATCACACCATTAAAGGAAAAAATTGAACGGATTTCTGATTTGGGAATAGATTATTTATTTGTTGTCCGTTTTTCTAGCGATTTCGCAAATTTACTACCTCAAGAGTTTGTTGATCAATATATTATTGGGTTGCACGTCGACCATGTTGTTGCAGGCTTTGATTTTACTTACGGTAGAATGGGAAAAGGAAATATGGAAACGTTGCCCTTCCATTCAAGAAATCAGTTTCAATATACAACCGTTTCAAAGCTTTCATGTGATGATGAAAAGATAAGCTCCACTTTAATTAAAGATCAGATCAAACAAGGAAAAGTGGATAGGATGCCAAGATTATTAGGACATTATTTCACAACATCAGGCGTTGTCATTCATGGGGATCAAAGAGGAAGAACGATTGGCTTTCCTACAGCCAATGTGGATATTTCAGATGAATACATTTATCCACCAGTGGGCGTTTATTCTGTGCGCATTAAGGTAGAGGGGAAATGGTATATAGGAGTATGCAATGTGGGCTATAAACCTACCTTCCATAAAGAGCAATTAGACAAGCCTTCGATAGAAGTACATATCATTGATTTTGAAAATGATATTTACGGATTTGAAGTAACCGTTGAATGGTATAAACATCTACGATCTGAGAAAAAATTCTCAGGAATTGATGAATTAGTGTCTCAAATTAGGAAAGATACACTTCAAACAATCGATTACTTTGAAAAAAACATAGGTTAGCCTTGCTTTTTGTCAAAAAAAGTTGTATTCTAATTAACGTACTAAATGAACCTTTCCTTGGCAAGTCGAGTCTCCGACGCTTGCTCGGGTAATAGGGGATATTTAAATTATAGGAGGTGAACAGGATGGCAATCACACAAGAGCGCAAAAACGAACTTATCAATGAGTACAAAACTCATGAGAACGATACTGGATCTCCAGAAGTTCAAATCGCTGTCCTAACTGAATCAATTAACAATTTGAACGAGCATTTACGTACTCATAAGAAAGACCATCATTCACGTCGCGGTCTTTTAAAAATGGTTGGTAAACGTCGTAACCTACTAACTTACCTACGTAACAAAGACGTTCAACGTTACCGTGTGTTAATTAATAAACTTGGTTTACGTCGATAGTCAGCAAAAGCGGGATTTTTTCCCGCTTTTTTATTAGGATAAAATATCATTTACATAGATAAAAAATGTACATACTAGAAAGAAAACCGTTAATTTGAATTTACTTAAATTTTGACTTTAGTTTAGATAGAGAGGGGTTTTTAAATGGGACAAGAAAAAAGTGTTTATTCAATAGATTGGGCAGGTCGTAAGCTTACTGTTGAAGTCGGTCAGCTTGCAAAGCAGGCCAATGGAGCGGTGCTAGTACGCTATGGTGAAACAGCAATTCTAAGCACAGCTACAGCTTCAAAGGAGCCCAAAAATGTAGACTTTTTCCCATTAACCGTTAATTATGAGGAAAGATTATATGCTGTTGGGAAAATTCCTGGTGGTTTTATTAAAAGAGAAGGGCGTCCGAGTGAAAAGGCAATTTTAGCAAGTCGTCTTATTGACCGTCCAATTCGCCCATTATTTGCTGATGGCTTCCGTAATGATGTTCAAGTTGTTAGTATCGTAATGAGTGTGGACCAAGACTGTTCTTCTGAAATGGCAGCAATGTTTGGTTCCTCTTTGGCACTTTCCGTATCAGATATTCCTTTTATGGGTCCGATTGCCGGCGTTACGGTTGGACGAGTGGATAATGAATTTATTATCAATCCAACAGTTGAGCAAGCTGAAAAAAGCGATATGCATTTGATTGTTGCAGGAACAAAGGATGCCATCAATATGGTTGAAGCAGGTGCAAAGGAAGTACCTGAAGAAATCATGCTTGAAGCAATCATGTATGGCCATGAAGAAATCAAGAAATTAATTGCATTCCAAGAAAGTATCGCTACTGAAATTGGAAAACAAAAAATGGAAGTAGCTTTATACGAGATCGATAAAGATCTTGAGGCAGAAGTTCGCGGTGTTTGTGAAGAGGAAATGATTAAAGCCATTCAAGTTCAAGAAAAACATGCTCGCGAGGATGCGATTAAAGCCGTCAAGGATTCCGTTATTGAAAAATATACAACTGACGAAGCAGAAGAAGATCTTTTAAAACAAATTAAACAAATATTAGATAAGATTGTAAAAGGTGAAGTTCGTCGACTAATTACAGAGGATAAGGTACGCCCAGATGGACGTAAAATTGACGAGATTCGTCCGTTATCATCTGAAATTGGCATTTTGCCTCGTACCCACGGTTCAGGACTATTTACACGTGGACAAACTCAAGCATTAAGTGTATGTACATTGGGTGCTTTAGGAGATGTCCAAATTCTTGATGGACTTGGCATCGAGGAAGAGAAACGCTTTATGCATCATTATAACTTCCCTAACTTTAGCGTAGGTGAAACAGGACCAATGAGAGGCCCTGGCCGTCGTGAAATTGGTCATGGGGCATTAGGGGAGCGCGCTCTTGAACAAGTCATTCCTTCTGAGAAGGATTTCCCATATACGATTCGTCTTGTGTCTGAAGTATTAGAGTCCAATGGTTCTACATCACAAGCGAGCATATGTGCGAGTACACTTGCTATGATGGATGCTGGTGTCCCAATTAAAGCACCAGTTGCTGGGATTGCAATGGGTCTAGTTAAATCAGGGGATTTCTATACGATTTTAACGGACATCCAAGGCATGGAAGACCATCTTGGTGATATGGACTTTAAAGTAGCTGGAACAGCTAAAGGTGTTACAGCCTTACAAATGGATATAAAAATTGAGGGTCTTTCCCGTGAAATTTTAGAAGAAGCACTCCAGCAAGCTAAAAAAGGACGTATGCAAATTCTTGATTCAATGCTTGCTACTATTTCCGCTCCAAGAGAGGAGCTATCTCAGTATGCTCCTAAGATCTTAACGATGAAAATTAATCCAGATAAGATTCGTGACGTCATTGGGCCAAGCGGAAAGCAAATTAATAAGATCATCGAAGAAACAAATGTAAAAATTGATATTGAACAAGATGGCACGATTTTCATCTCATCAACTAATGAAGAAATGAACCAAAAAGCGAAGAAAATTATCGAGGACATTGTCCGTGAAGTAGAAGTAGGTCAAATGTATTTAGGGAAGGTAAAACGAATTGAAAAATTCGGTGCATTTGTCGAAATATTTAGCGGAAAAGATGGACTTGTTCATATTTCTGAATTAGCTGAAGAACGAGTGGGTAAAGTAGAAGACGTTGTTTCCATTGGAGATGAAATTTTAGTTAAAGTAATGGAAATAGATAAACAAGGTCGTGTAAACCTTTCTCGTAAGGCTGTTCTTCGTGAACAAAGAGAACAAAAGGAACACGCTCAAAATTAATATTGGTTTAACTCAAGAAGTCAGGGGAAACCCTGGCTTTTTCTCATAATCATTACTAAAAAATTATGTAATAAGTGTAGATATCCTTGATGGAAACGTTGTTGCTTTATTTCGGGTAATTTCTTTCCCTTGGCTTCTTTATATATGATGTTGAACGTTCTACCTTGTCCTAACCATACATAATTTGTATGGAAGGAGGAGGCTTTATTAATGAAAAAGTTGATCACAATTATTGCATTAGCATTTATTTCTTATGGAATAGTCAGTAATCCAATTTCAGAAGGATATTTAAGAAGTTTGAATAGGGATGCTGTACCTGTAATTAAGTCCAGTAATGACATAAGCTTATATGATGAAATTGAACAGAAAGCTAGTGAATATAACATAAAACCAATTGATGCAAAAATCGATCCTATCTGGAAGGCTATCCCGGGTTTGAATGGATTTGAAGTGGATGTTAAGGCATCATATAAAAAAATGAAGGGCGAACGAAAATTTGATGAAGAAAAACTCATTTTCAAAGAGGTAAAACCTAAAATTCATTTGACGGACTTACCACCAAATCCAATCTACAAAGGGAATCCGAATAAACCAATGGTTGCTTTTATCATTAATGTAGCCTGGGGAAATGAATATTTATCTGAAATCCTCTCCATCTTAAAGAAACATAATGTCCGTGCTAGCTTTTTCCTAGAGGGTCGTTGGACAAAAAATAATCCCGAGTTAGCCAAGATGATTGTTAGTGCTGGTCATGAGGTTGGGAACCATTCCTTCACACATCCAGATATGAAGCGGCTAACCTCTTCAAGAATTCAGGAAGAAATACAAAGAACCAATGATGTCATCATGGCCACAACAGATGTTACACCAAAATGGTTTGCGCCACCAAGTGGAAGTTTTCGTGATGAGGTCGTCAAAATAGCTGCAAATAACCATTTAGGAACAGTCATGTGGAGCGTTGACACCATTGATTGGCAAAAACCAGAGCCTGAAGTATTAATTGAACGCGTACTAGGGAAAATCCATAATGGTGCATTAATTCTGATGCATCCAACAGAATCAACAACAAAAGCCCTAGATCGATTAATTATAGGTATAAAAGAAAAAAATCTTGAGATGAATACCGTCTCAGAAACACTGAGTGAAAACAACTTGAAAAGGTAATACTTCCAAAATGTACTGGTTTATGGTATTTTAAGCGTGGCTCTTTTTTTGTCATATGAACTCATTTTTATGAAAAACAAGAGATAAATTATTCTTTTTGGAAAAAATAATAATGGTACAATATTCTTACTAAGCGTGACTTAAAGGTTTCATCTGGTTGTAGAACAGGAGGAATTTAGTTGATCAAGAAATATACTTGCCAAAATGGAGTAAGAGTGGTTTTAGAAAATATCCCAACCGTCCGTTCAGTTGCCATTGGTGTTTGGATTGGAACGGGTTCAAGGAATGAAACCCCTGTAAATAATGGAATATCTCATTTTTTAGAACATATGTTTTTCAAAGGGACAAAAACAAGATCAGCTCGAGAAATTGCTGAGTCCTTTGATAGCATTGGTGGTCAGGTAAACGCCTTTACCTCAAAGGAATATACTTGCTATTATGCAAAGGTACTTGATACCCATTCACAATTTGCTTTAGAGATACTCGCGGATATGTTTTTTAACTCTACCTTTGTCGATGAGGAATTACAAAAGGAAAAGAAGGTCGTGTATGAGGAAATCAAAATGTATGAGGATACACCGGATGATATTGTTCATGATATTTTAAGTAAAGCCATTTATGAAAATCATCCACTTGGTTACCCAATCTTAGGCACAGAAGAAACTCTGGAGACTTTCACTGGAGATACTTTGAAACAATATATGCATGATACATATACACCTGAAAATGTGGTAATATCTATTGCAGGGAATGTTTCCGAGACATTCATTAAGGAAGTGGAAAAGCTTTTTGGAGGATATGAAGCCGGAAGACTTTCCATTCCTGAAAATAAACCTAGCTTCCATACAAATCAAAAGGCAAGAAAGAAAGATACGGAGCAGGCCCATTTGTGCCTAGGATTTGAAGGTTTACATGTAGGGCATGATGATGTCTACAGTCTAATTACTTTAAACAATATACTAGGTGGCAGCATGAGCAGTCGTCTATTCCAAGAGGTAAGGGAAAAGCGCGGTCTAGCTTATTCAATCTTTTCCTATCATTCTGCCTTTCAGGATAGTGGAATTGTCACTATTTATGGTGGAACAGGTGCTAAGCAGCTTGATGTACTTTATGAAACCATTCAAGAAACGTTAGATACGCTAATAAAAGAAGGCGTTACTGATAAAGAAATTAACAATAGTAAAGAACAACTTAAGGGAAGCTTAATGCTAAGCTTAGAGAGTACGAATAGTCGTATGAGTCGGAATGGAAAAAATGAACTCCTTCTAGGCCGACATCGTTCATTAGATGAAATTGTCGAACAAATTGACCAGGTTACAAAAGAAGGTGTAAACGCAATGGGACAAACGATTTTCTCTGGACCTCATTCCATCGCGCTTGTAAGTCCGAATGGGGAACTTCCTAAATAACCAGTCTACGATTATTACAAAGCCTACATAGTTTGTAGGCTTTTTTTATGAAGAGAAAGAAGGCAGCTTAGAGAACCGTCTTTTTGTAAGCTTATCTGATATAAATAGGCTAAATGTGGTGTAATTTAGCCTATTTTAGAAATAAATTATGTTGAACATAAATCTATCTTTCAAGATGTGCTGAGAAAATGGGTATTTTAAAGCTCAAAAAACAGATATCCGCGATAATTTTAATTTATCCGCGATTTTTCGGTATATATCCGCGATTATTACGATATATCCGCGATTTTTTTAATATATCCGCGATAAATTCGATATATCCGCGATGGTCAAATTTCAGCGAAAAATTCCATATATTCGTGTGATCAAGTTATCTGAGGAAGATCCCATGGATCCGCTGTGATCAAATTTCTGCGGATAACCCCGTATGTCCGCGAAAGTCAAATCTTCTGCGAAAACTCCATAAATCCTTACCCACATGAATAAATAACTCATCCCCTTTTCTCTATTCTAAAAATAGACGACCATAGATACATTAATAGTAGGTGAAAAAGTGGGGGGAGGACAATCTGATGAGATTAAGCGAGCTTAGCGGAAAGGAAATAGTCGATCTAAAAAAGGCGGAAAGACTCGGGGTCTTAGGTCAAACAGATTTAGAAATCAATGAAAGTACCGGCCAAATCCAAGCCTTATTAATTCCATCCTCCGTTAGTTGGTTTGGTTTTAGAAAAAATGGCGGAGAAATTAGAGTACCTTGGAGTCATATTAAGAAGATTGGAAATGATATGGTGATTATAGACATTCCTGAGGATGAATAACCCCTTAACGAACTTCCTAAATGGAAAAGGTGCCTGGCACATTTTTCTTCTTAGGGAGTATTTTTTTTGTAAAAAATCAGCCCTACGATAATAGGCATTTTCACTATTTTTTTCTTTCGGAGCAATCACCGTTTTTTATCTCTCACATAAGATGTTGTAGTCGTCAATCATTTCCTACTAAGGATTTTTTCTAAAAGAAGGTGAATGTTACATGCTAACAGGGATGCAAATTGCCGTCATTGGTGGTGACGCAAGGCAACTCGAAATTATCCGTAAACTTACGGAGCTTGACGCAAAACTCTCTTTAATCGGATTTGAACAATTAGATCATGCCTTCACTGGTGCGGTAAAGGAGAAGATAGATGAAGTAGATTTTAGCAATATGGGCGCCATCATATTACCGGTTCCTGGTACTAGCTTAGACGGACAAATTGAAACCATTTTTTCGAATGAAAAGGTGTTTTTAATCGAGGAAGTACTTATGAAAACACCTGAGCATTGCACGGTCTACTCGGGTATAACGAACACTTATTTAAATACAATCACCAAAAAGGCAAATAGGCGACTCGTTCAGCTATTTTCAAGGGATGATGTAGCTATATATAATTCCATTCCAACCGTAGAAGGAACAATCATGATGGCCATCCAGCATACCGATTTCACGATACATGGATCAAATGTGGCGGTTTTAGGATTAGGGAGAGTGGGCATGAGTGTTGCAAGAACCTTTGCTGCCTTAGGTGCTAATGTAAAGGTGGGCGCAAGGAAGAGTGAACACATTGCTCGAATAACTGAAATGGGATTAACACCTTTTCAATTAATGGATTTAGAAAATCAAGTGAAAGATGTTGATATTTGTATAAATACAATTCCGCATTTAGTCGTTAATGCTTCTGTGATTTCTAGAATGCCATCTCACACATTAATTATCGATCTTGCATCAAAGCCTGGAGGAACGGATTTTCGCTATGCGGAAAAACGTGGAATTAAAGCATTACTCGCGCCCGGTCTACCAGGTATTGTTGCACCTAAAACAGCAGGTCAAATCCTGGCAAACGTTCTTTCTCAACTGCTACATGAAGATTTACAATCAAGGAAGGGGAAAGTCACATGAATTTGAAAGGGAAAAGAATTGGTTTTGGTTTAACAGGGTCTCATTGTACTTATGATGCTGTACTTCCTGAAATAGAGAAATTGGTAAATGCAGGTGCTGAAGTATTGCCTGTCGTAACATTTACTGTAAAAAGTACAGAAACACGCTTTGGAAAGGGAGAGGATTGGATCAATCGAATTGAAGAAATTACAGGAAATAAAGTAATCGACTCCATTGTTAAAGCTGAGCCACTCGGACCAAAAATTCCACTTGATTGCATGGTGATTGCCCCGCTTACAGGTAATTCAATGAGTAAATTAGCAAATGCCCTAACAGATTCCCCAGTGCTAATGGCAGCAAAGGCAACCTTAAGAAATGGGAAGCCTGTCGTATTAGCTATTTCTACTAATGATGCCCTCGGATTAAACGGAGTAAACTTAATGAGATTAATGGCTACTAAAAACATCTATTTTGTTCCATATGGCCAGGATGATCCTATAAATAAACCCAATTCAATGGTCGCCCGTATGACTATGTTACCCAATACAGTAGAAGTTGCTCTTGAAGGGAAGCAAATCCAACCTGTATTAGTAGAAAGATTTCGTGACTAAGTTCCCCATTCTTCTTTTTTTCGGCAATCGTGTAAAAATTTTATTTCTATAGCGATTGAATATGATAAAATAAATTTTAATTATAAGATTCAAAATTTTATCCATTAAAGCTTAAAAGCAAAAAAGGTATCGGAGCATGGCTGACCGAATGAGATCCGCCATGCCTATCATTTCATTATTGATTTGCCGAAAAAAGCTAACCTAATCTATGGGAATTGGAAGGGGAACTTAGACATGACAGAGAAAAAAGGATTTCATGTTGCTGTTGTCGGAGCAACAGGCGCAGTTGGAGGGCAGATGCTAAAAACATTGGAAAGCAGAAACTTTCCAATAAAAAAATTAACCTTACTATCCTCAAGCCGTTCTGCTGGTAAAAAACTAACCTTTAAGGGTGAAGAATATACTGTACAAGAAGCAAAACCTGATAGCTTTGAAGGAGTAGATATTGCCTTATTCAGCGCTGGAGGAAGTGTTTCAAAAGCGTTAGCACCTGAGGCAGCAAAGCGCGGAGCTATTTGTGTTGATAATACTAGCGCTTTTCGTATGGATAAAGATACCCCATTGGTAGTACCTGAAGTGAACGAAACCGATCTTCATAGCCATCATGGTATAATTGCGAACCCAAATTGCTCCACCATTCAAATGGTTGTTGCACTTGAGCCTATTCGTCAAAAGTATGGACTAAACAAAATTATCGTTTCAACCTATCAAGCGGTTTCAGGAAGCGGTGCATCTGCAGTAGAAGAATTGAATCAGCAAACGAAAGCGATAGTATCAGGTGAAAGCTTTGAACCCAAAATTTTACCTGTAAAATCAGATAAAAAACATTATCAAATTGCATTCAATGCCATTCCTCAAATTGATGTATTCCAAGATAACGGATTTACCTATGAGGAAATGAAAATGATTAATGAAACGAAAAAGATTATGCATTTACCTGAAGTACAAGTTGCTGCTACTTGCGTGAGAATTCCTGTAGCAACTGGTCATTCAGAATCTGTCTATTTTGAAATTGATGCAGATGGTGTTACAGCAAATGAATTAAAGGATTTATTGGCAACCGCTCCAGGAGTGGTTCTTCAAGATGATCCTAATAACCAAGTTTATCCAATGCCTGCAGATTGTGTGGGTAAAAATGATGTCTTTGTTGGGCGTATTAGAAAGGATTTAGATGAACCAAAAGGCTTCCATATGTGGGTGGTTTCTGATAACCTTCTAAAAGGAGCGGCATGGAACTCTGTTCAAATTGCAGAAAGCCTAATTAAGTTAGGGTTAGTGAAGGAAAAATAAAAGGGAAGCTAGGGATGTAGCTTTCGACATTCTTCCTCAAGCGGAGCATAATAAATATTAACTACAAATCAATGGGATCTTTTTTGAGGTGTTATAATGAAAATAATTGTTCAAAAATTTGGCGGTACATCAGTCCGTGATGAAGAAGGCAGAGTACACGCTAAAAGGCATATTGAACATGAATTAGCTGCTGGATACAAGGTAGTCGTTGTTGTATCAGCAATGGGAAGAAAAGGGGACCCGTATGCTACGGATACCCTACTTTCATTAATCGGCGGAACAAGGAGCAAAATTAGTAGAAGAGAAAGTGATAGTCTTCTATCTTGTGGAGAGGTCATTTCAAGCGTGGTCTTCTCAAATATGTTATTAGAGAGTGGAATTAACGCAACTTCTTTAACCGGAGCTCAGGCTGGCTTTCGTACGAATAATGAGCATTCTAATGCGAAAATCGTCGAGATGCAGTGTGAGCGTTTAATAGGTGAGCTTCAGGATTATGATGTTGTCGTTGTAGCAGGATTTCAAGGAGCGGCCCCCAATGGGGATACGACAACGATTGGTCGAGGCGGAAGTGATACCTCAGCGGCTGCTTTAGGTGCTGCTCTAAATGCTGAGCGAATCGATATTTTTACAGATGTTGAAGGAATAATGACTGCCGACCCTCGTATAGTAGACAAGGCAAGGCCATTACCTGTCGTGACGTATACGGAAGTGTGCAATTTGGCTTATCAAGGTGCAAAGGTCATTCACCCGCGTGCAGTCGAGATTGCCATGCAAGCAAAAGTACCTTTACGGATACGATCAACCTATTCCGATAATTTGGGAACATTAGTATCTGATTATCCTAATCATCAACGTGGAAGCGATATTTCTGATAGGCTCATCACAGGAATTGCCCATTTATCAAACGTCACACAAATAAAGGTGTTTCCGAAAAAGGATCAATATAATCTACAAACAGAAGTGTTCCAGTCAATGGCTAATGAAAAAATTAGTGTTGACTTTATCAACATTTCACCAAGTACAGTCATCTACACAGTCTCAGATGAGACAACCGATAAAGCAATCAGTGTGTTAAGAAATCTTGGACATGAACCAAGTGTGGAAAGAAATTGCGCGAAGGTATCAGTAGTAGGTGCTGGAATGGCAGGAGTTCCGGGTATTACCTCTAAGATTGTTTCAGCTCTTTCGGAAAATGGAATTCGCATTTTACAATCTGCTGACAGCCATACAACGATTTGGGTTCTTGTTAAACAAGATGATTTAGTCCAAGCGGTGAATGCGTTACATGCTGTTTTCGAGTTAGATTCAGAAATCTAATTTTATAAGCAAAGAATTAAGCAGATAGGAGTGAAAAGAGTGGCATTATTTGGTAGGGTTGCAACAGCGATGGTGACACCATTTGATATTAAAGGACATATTGACTTTTCAAAGGCTACTGATTTAATAAACTATTTAATTAACAATGGTACAGATTCAATTGTCGTGGCAGGTACGACTGGTGAATCTCCTACATTAACAAAGGAAGAAAAAATCGCTCTTTTTCAACATGTTGTGAAAGTGGTTGATAAGAGAGTTCCAGTGATTGCTGGTACTGGAAGTAACAATACTTATGACTCAATCCTTTTAACAAAAAAGGCTGAAGAAATTGGTGCAGATGCAATTATGATTGTTGGTCCTTATTACAACAAACCAAACCAAGAAGGTTTATACCAACACTTTAAAGCAATTGCAGAAAGCACATCCCTTCCAGTCATGGTTTATAATATTCCTGGCAGGTCAGTGGTAAACATTCAGCCTGATACGATTATACGATTATCAAAAATACCAAATATCGTGGCTGTAAAAGAAGCTAGCGGTGATTTAAGCGCCATGACGAAGATAATTGCAGAAACGGATGAGGATTTCCTACTTTATAGTGGAGATGACGCAGTTACACTTCCGGTAATGGCAATTGGTGGCGCAGGCGTTGTGTCAGTGGCCGCTCATATTATCGGTCGTGATATGCAGGCTATGATTCAAGCATTCTTAAATGGTGAGAACGAAAAGGCAGCAAAAATTCACCAAAAAATCTTACCTATCATTGAGGGATTATTTAAAGCACCTAGCCCAACGCCAGTGAAAACAGCGTTGCAATTAAAGGGCCTCGATGTAGGTTCAGTTCGGTTACCTTTAGTTCCGTTATCAGAACAAGAGAGAAGTGCATTGGCTGCTCTATTAAACAAATATCAATAAAGGAATTATCCCTTTGTTCAATGTATAAAGTTAAAAACCAATCAGATTAGTATTTAGTCTGGTTGGTTTTTTATTTTTATATAATAATCACGACCATAAAGAATCAATAATCACTACCTCCCGGATAAATATGGTTGTAAAGGTTTTCGCTCATCAAGTATAATAATCATAACTGATTTCGGTCGGATAGAATCAACATAGGAGGATACGAACATTGAAAAAGAGAAAGAATGAAACCATTAAGTTAGTACCACTTGGAGGAGTAGGGGAAATCGGTAATAATATGAACATCGTTGAGGTCGATGATGATATATTTATCGTGGATGCTGGATTAATGTTTCCTGAAAACGAAATGTTAGGTATCGATATTGTCATTCCTGATTTCACTTACATAATTCAAAATAAAGAAAGACTAAAGGCGGTTTTTTTAACCCATGGTCACGAGGATCATATTGGGGCTCTATCTTATTTGCTAAGACAGGTTAAGGTTCCGGTATATGGGACACGACTTACGATTGCATTAGCAAAAGCAAAGATGAAGGAGCAAGAATTTAAAGGGAACGCCCAGTTTATTGAAGTTCAATCAGATTCAAAAATAACATTTGATTCCGTTGATGTAACCTTCTTCAAAACAAACCACAGCATACCTGATTCAGTTGGCGTTTGCATACATACCTCAGAAGGAATTATTGTCCATACCGGTGATTTTAAATTTGATCAAGCAGCAACAGAATTTTATAAGCCTGAGATCGGAAAAATGGCTCAAATTGGTGAACAGGGAGTTCTTTGTTTATTATCTGAAAGTACGGATGCCGAAAAACCTGGATACTCGATTTCTGAAGGGATTGTTTCAAGGGAAATGGGAGATGCATTTTACAATGCGCCAGGTAGAGTAATCGTTTCTTGTTTTGCTTCTGATTTAATCCGAATACAACACGTTTTTGATGCCGCATACGAGAGTCGACGAAAAGTGGTCATACTAGGAAAAAGCTCACAGCGCATTATGGATATTGCTCTTAATCTTGATTATCTGCATGTTCCAGAAAATCTCATTATTCCTGTAACAGAGATGATTCATTATGCTGATGACGAAATGGTCATATTAATTACAGGCACCCAGGGGGATTTTATTGAAATTCTCCAGAAAATGGCTAAACAAAATAATAAACAAGTGAATATTAAGCAAGGGGATACAGTCCTAATTGCAGGATCTCCGTTATTTGGAAACGAAGTGTTTGTATATAAAACAATAGATATGTTATTCCGTGCAGGGGCAAATGTTTTATCTAAAAAAGTCATGGTAAATAACTCTAGTCATGCTCATCATGAAGAATTGAAATTTATGATTAATTTAATGAAACCAAAATATTTTGTCCCTGTGCATGGTGAATTCAAGATGCTTAAGGCCCATGCGAAAGTTGCTAAGGAATGCGGATTAACCGATGACTCTATTTTTATCTTGGATAAAGGCGATGTTTTAGAATGGAAAAATGATCGCTTGAGATATGGTGGAAAAGTTCAATCTGGAAATGTATTAATCGATGGTAGCGGCGTGGGGGATGTTGGAAATATAGTCTTAAGAGACCGAAGACTCCTTTCTCAAGATGGAATTCTTATTGTCGTTGTTACTTTAAATAAAGCCGATAAAAAAATATCAGCAGGGCCTGAAATCATCTCAAGAGGCTTTGTTTATGTAAGAGAGTCTGAACAGCTGATGGACGAGGCAACGATATTGGTAAGAGAAATCGTTGAAAGAAATATTGGAAAAGAGTCCTTTGACTGGTCAAGTATTAAACAGGATATGAGAGATGAACTTTATCAATTCTTATTTGAAAAAACAAAGCGTCGCCCCATGATTTTACCAATCATTATGGAAGTATAATAATATCTAGCGTGTAATCCTTCTGGGACTGTCCCAACTTGGTGCTATGCACCACCTGTTGGGCAGTCCCACTATTCTTTTTAGCATGAAATCTATTTACTCGTTTCATACTAAACTTATCATGTGTGAAGGGAGTATTAGAATGGACAGAGAGATTCGCCGAAATGAAACGGTAAAAAATGAAGAACAGGACCAACCAAAAGAAGATAAACCATCATCTTTGATAGAAAAAATTCAACAATTAGGTCAAACGAATGTGCCTCAATTATCTCAGGATTCGAGAGTACATTGTCTAACAATCGTGGGTCAAATTGAAGGTCATATACAATTACCTCCACAAAATAAAACAACGAAGTACGAGCATTTAATTCCACAATTAGTAGCAATAGAACAAAATCCAAAAATTGAAGGATTGTTAGTCATTTTAAACACAGTAGGTGGTGACGTGGAGGCAGGCCTTGCTATTTCAGAGATGCTAGCATCCCTATCAAAGCCTTCTGTCTCCATTGTTCTTGGTGGGGGTCATTCTATCGGCGTCCCTATCGCTGTTTCTTGTGATTATTCCTTTATAGCTGAAACAGCAACGATGACGATTCATCCAGTCAGATTAACCGGTTTAGTTATTGGTGTCCCTCAAACCTTTGAGTATTTAGATAAAATGCAGGACCGAGTCATAAATTTTGTGACGAAGCACTCAAACATATCTGAAGAGAGATTTAAAGAGCTTATGTTTGAAAAAGGAAATTTAACAAGGGATATTGGTACAAACGTGGTTGGAACAGACGCAGTTAAATATGGTCTTATAGATGAAGTAGGGGGTCTAGGGGCTGCAATGAGAAAATTAAATGAGCTCATCGATCTGAACAAAGAAGAAAGTGAGGGAATGGTTCAGTGATTCTATATACGATGATGCCCCATGATTTAATTTTCCCTATGAATCAGGAGGATATTGGAAAGACAAAAATGGTTTCCTTTGAGGGTATTCCCTTACTTGTGGAATCAGGAGAAAATCATCAATATCGAGTGTTGAGAATTTTAAGTAGTGATCCAGTTCATTACTTAGACGCTAGATGTGAACCCGGATCTTATATTTCCATTCCATAATTAAGAAAATCGAAAAAAGATGTGATATAATGAGGACAAACTTCACGAGCAGCCAAATTGGGCTGCTTTCTTATTTCATACATAAAGGATAATAATGGAATAACAGGTATGGGGTCTTCCTGTTTTGCAAAAGATGTTATTACGATAACTGATAAGGTGATTATATGGCAAAGAAGAAGAAAAGAAAGACGAGACAAAAAGAACAATTTAAACGAACTGTACAATACGAGCTCATCGGTATTATTTTGATTGCCCTTTCTGCTATTTCAATGGCCAAGCTCGGAGCAGTAGGAACAGCTATTGTACTCTTTTTCCGATTTTTTATTGGTGAATGGTATATGGTTTGCCTCATCGGTTTAGTTGCTTTAGGTGGTTATTTCATGTGGAAAAGAACCCTTCCATTTTTTTTTCACACCAAATTAATAGCTCTATATTTAATCCTTGCAGCTCTGCTATTGTTAAGTCATTTGACATTATTTGATCTACTATCCAATGGGGAGAAATTTGAAAACCCTAGTGTAATTGAAAATACTTGGGAGCTTTATCGGATGGAGATCAGGGGAGAAACAAGCACTACGGACTTAGGTGGAGGAATGATCGGTGCGGTTCTCTTTGCTGCATTTCACTATTTATTCGATGCAGCAGGTACAAAAATTGCGGCATTTGTATTATTAATCATTGGATTTATTCTTTTAACAGGAAAAACATTTGGAGAGGTAGTAGGTAAGATTTTTATGGCATGCTTCCAATTTATTGGACAGCAATGGAAGGCATTTAAAGAAGACACGAAGGAATGGAAGAACAATCGGGCGAAGAAGAAAACTGAAAGAGTGGAGAAGCGAAAGGAACAAATCAAAATTGAAAAGTCAAAAGTTCATCAGCCCGTTGATGTAGTTGAGCCACAATCAGAGCCTATTATTTCAAGCTTTTCACAAAAAGTCAATCATCCACCCCATGCTAATGAGAATAATCAGAGAGAACAAATAAAAGAAATCGAAACTGAAGAGGTAGAGGACCACTCTCCACCAATTTCATTTACTGAAGTTGAAAATGTTGATTATCAATTACCACCTATGAATATATTAAAATTCCCAAGACATGCGGACCAAAGTGGGGAATATGAAATGATTCATGCTAATGCAGCCAAGCTTGAAAGAACATTTCAGAGCTTTGGTGTTAAGGCTCGTGTGACACAAGTTCATCTTGGACCAGCTGTAACAAAGTATGAGGTCCATCCGGATGTTGGGGTAAAGGTGAGTAAAATTGTGAATCTTAGTGATGATATTGCACTTGCGCTAGCAGCAAAGGATATCCGTATCGAAGCACCTATACCAGGAAAATCAGCAGTAGGAATTGAAGTGCCAAATTCTGAAGTCGCCATGGTTTCATTAAGAGAGGTTATTGAAACAACACAGAATGAAAAACCAGATTCCAAGCTTTTGATTGGTTTAGGGAGGGATATCACAGGGGAAGCAGTTCTTGCGGAATTAAACAAAATGCCCCATCTCTTAGTGGCAGGAGCTACAGGTAGTGGAAAAAGTGTGTGCATCAATGGAATCATTACAAGTATTCTCATGAGGGCGAAACCACATGAAGTGAAATTGATGATGATCGACCCAAAAATGGTTGAATTAAATGTCTATAATGGAGTTCCACACCTGTTAGCCCCAGTTGTTACAAATCCTAAGAAGGCTGCGCAAGCATTAATGAAGGTTGTAAATGAAATGGAAAGACGCTATGAACTCTTTTCTCATACTGGTACAAGGAATATCGAAGGTTATAACGATCACGTGAAGAGACACAATGCTGAAGAAAATGATAAACAACCCTTACTACCTTTTATTGTAGTGATAGTAGATGAGCTTGCGGATTTGATGATGGTTGCTTCATCTGATGTTGAGGATGCGATTACACGTCTAGCACAAATGGCACGTGCGGCTGGTATCCATCTCATTATCGCAACCCAGAGACCATCAGTGGATGTTATAACGGGTGTAATAAAGGCAAATATCCCGTCTAGAATTGCCTTCGCAGTTTCCTCCCAAACCGATTCACGGACTATTTTAGATATGGGTGGAGCCGAGAAACTTCTTGGCAGAGGTGATATGCTGTTTATGCCTGTCGGGGCCTCGAAACCAATCCGTGTTCAAGGTGCCTTTTTATCAGATGACGAAGTGGAAGAGGTTGTTGACTTTGTTATCTCACAGCAAAAGGCGCAGTATCAACAGGAAATGATTCCAGATGATATTCCAGAAATGAATTCTGAGGTAGACGATGAATTATACAATGCTGCAGTGGATTTAGTTATAGAAATGCAAACCGCTTCTGTTTCAATGCTACAGCGAAGGTTTAGAATTGGATACACTAGAGCAGCTAGGCTGATTGATGAAATGGAATTAAGAGGAGTTGTAGGTCCATATGAAGGGAGTAAGCCTAGAGCAGTGCTTATGCCAAAGTCCTCGGAGGAGGCTAGTTCTTCATTTTAGAAAGATACAGGATTAGTACTAATTCATATCAATGATTCATAACAATATAAAAAGTTCATAAAAAATTAACTTGAATAGAATGAATTTACAAATCATTCCATTCAAGTTTTTTTTAGCTAAGTTATGAAAACGCTTTATTTATCAGGGGTTCACATCAGAACTATTGATATTACTGACTTTGTCTGATTAATAGAATTATGACATAATCGAGAAAAATTTATAATCTCTATTTATTTATAATAGAAAAAATGGTATATTATTGACGATTAGTAGGAATGGTAAAACATCAGAGGTCTGATGTCTAAAGAGAAAAACTGGGGGAGTTCCTTCATGTCATCAATTAAGGCAGATAATCGGCATTTGTATTTACAAGTTATCGATCGGTTAAAGCAAGATATTGAGAATGGCATTTATAAAGAAAAAGAAAAATTGCCTTCAGAATTTGACTTAGCCAAACAGCTTGGTGTAAGCAGGGCAACACTACGGGAAGCGTTGCGTATTCTTGAAGAAGAAAACGTGATTATTAGGCGCCATGGTGTTGGAACCTTTGTTAATTCAAAGCCCTTGTTTACCTCTGGTATTGAACAATTGCAAAGTGTCACTGCTATGATTGAACAGGCTGGAATGGAACCTGGTACTATTTTTCTAAGCTCTGAAATACATCTGGCTACAGAAAAGGATATTCGTCGATTCTCATGTTTAAAGGATGAAGAAATGGTTGTGATTGAAAGGGTAAGAACGGCAAATGGTGACCCGGTGGTATATTGTGTGGATAAGATACCAGGAAAAATTTTGCCTACCAGGTTATCACAAATCGAAACATCTATTTTTAGTATTTTAGAAGATGTTTCAAATCGGAAAGTTACATATGCTGTTGCCCAGATAGAACCCATTGGTTATCATCCAAAGATTTCACCAATTCTTAATTGTGGACATGAATGCGCTTTACTTGTGTTAAAGCAAATGCATTACGATGAGATGGATGAACCCATTCTGTATTCAGTCAATTACTTTCGAGCAGACAAATTTAGTTTCCACGTTCTACGAAAAAGAATGTAATTCAGCAGAACTGGAAAAACTACATTTTGACGCAAGTTTAGAGCACATTTCTACCAAATCAAAATAAAAAATAGGGGGTAACATCCTTGAAAAAGCGTAAATTTGGTTTAGCGCTATCACTTGTTTTAGCTGCAGGAACAATTTTGGGTGCTTGTGGCAATAGTGAAAAAGACACTACAGCTGATAAAGGAAAAGAAGAGAGCAAATTCTCAGCTGCAATGGTTACAGATGTTGGTGGGGTTGATGATAAATCCTTTAACCAATCAGCTTGGGAAGGCCTTTCTGCCTGGGGTGAAGAAAATGGATTGGAGAAGGGTAAAGGTGGATATGACTACCTTCAATCTAAATCCGATGCTGACTATACAACTAACCTTCAACGTTTAGCTCGTGAAAAATTCAACTTAATCTTCGGTATTGGTTTCCTTCTACAAAAACCAGTTGAAGAAATTGCTAAACAACGTACAGATACAAATTTTGCAATTGTTGACTCAGTTGTAGAACAACCAAATGTTGCTAGCATTACATTTAAGGAACATCAAGGTTCATTCCTTGTTGGAGTTGTTGCTGGATTAGCTACAAAATCTAATAAAGTTGGATTTATTGGTGGCGTAGATAGTGACCTTATCAAAAAATTTGAAGTTGGCTTTATTGCAGGTGTAAAATCTGTTAACCCTAAAGCTACTGTAGATGTAGAATACGCGGCTTCTTTCGCTGATGCTGCAAAAGGTAAGTCTATTGCTGGTAAAATGTACGGGTCTGGTGTTGACGTAATTTATCATGCAGCAGGTGGTACTGGTGAAGGTATGTTTGCTGAAGCAGTAGAATTAAAGAAAAAAGATTCAAGCAAAAATATCTGGGCAATCGGTGTTGATAAAGACCAATATGACCTAGGTAAAGTTGATGAAAATACGAACATCGCTTTAACTTCAATGGTTAAACGTGTTGATATCGCTGTTAAAGACGTAACTCAAAAAGCAAAAGACGGAAAATTCCCTGGTGGAGAAGTACTAGCATATGGTCTTGAAGAAAATGCTATCGGAATCGCTCCATCTCAAGATAATTTAACAGATGATATGAAAAAGGCTGTTGAGGAATGGACAGC
The DNA here is from genome assembly GCF_900117315.1 of Bacillus massilinigeriensis. GTDB lineage: Bacteria > Bacillota > Bacilli > Bacillales > Cytobacillaceae > Bacillus_BE > Bacillus_BE massilionigeriensis. Next base: position 1,268,691 of record NZ_LT630337.1, on the reverse strand, counting down.
TAAGATTAAAAACGGTGAAGTAGAAGTTCCTCAAACAATTGATGAATTAAATAACTTCATTAAATAATTGATGTAAGGTTTCAAGGGCTATTTCTTTAGATGATAGCCCTTGATTTTCTAAAACTGTTCTATAAAATCACAAGGGAAGAATTGAAAATGGAAAAACGATTTCTATTCTTCCTTTAGGATTTTACCTAATAAATCGTATAGTTTTTTGTACATATGAGGTAAGACCTCTAACAACCTACAAGATTATTAGTTTGTTTTAAGGAGTGAAACAGGGTGGAATACGTAATTGAAATGCTTAACATTCGTAAAGAGTTTTCTGGTTTCGTTGCAAACGACAATATTACCCTGCAGCTGAGAAAAGGAGAAATACATGCTCTGCTCGGTGAAAATGGTGCTGGAAAATCTACATTAATGAATGTTTTGTTTGGGTTGTATCAACCCGAACAAGGAGAAATCCGCGTGAAGGGTAAGCCCGTAAAAATTACCAATCCAAACATCGCTAACGATTTAGGAATTGGAATGGTTCATCAGCATTTTATGTTGGTTGACAAATTTACTGTTACTGAAAATATTATTCTTGGGAAAGAACCAAAAAAAGGTACAACGGTAGACATTAAGAGAGCTGAAAAAGAGGTAAGAGAAATCTCGGAACGATATGGTTTAGCTGTAGATCCACAAGCCAAAATTTCTGATATTACAGTTGGTATGCAGCAACGTGTAGAGATTTTGAAAACACTCTACCGCGGTGCTGAAATCCTTATTTTTGATGAACCAACCGCTGTGTTAACTCCACAAGAAATTGTAGAATTTATTGGGATCATGAAAACCCTGATTAAAGAGGGAAAATCCATCATATTAATTACTCATAAATTGAAAGAAATCATGGAGGTAAGTGACCGAGTAACTGTTATTCGTAAAGGAAAAGGGATTGGTACACTAAATGTTTCTGATACAAATGTACATGAGCTAGCAAGCTTGATGGTTGGCCGTGATGTTGTCTTTAAAACCGAAAAAACTCCTGCAGAACCAAAAGATGTAGTTTTAGAAGTAGATAACCTAGTGGTCAAAGATTCACGGGGAATTGAAGCGGTTAAGGGTCTTAGCCTTTCTGTTCGCGCCGGTGAGATTGTTGGGATTGCTGGAGTCGATGGTAATGGTCAAACTGAATTAATCGAAGCCATTACAGGACTCAGAAAATCTGAAAGTGGTTCAGTAAAAATTAATGGAAAAGAAATACGTAATTTAACACCAAGAAAAATTGCTGAATCCGGTGTTGGACACATTCCTCAAGACCGGCACAAACATGGACTTGTGCTGGATTATCCAATTGCAGAGAATATGGTCTTACAAACCTATTATAAGCCTCCATATTCCAAGTCAGGGATTTTAAACTTCAAAAAAATCTATGAGCAGGCATCTAAAGTTATTAAGGAATTTGATGTCCGTACACCTAGTGAAAGAACATTAGCTCGCTCGCTATCGGGGGGTAACCAACAAAAGGCGATTATTGGGCGGGAAGTAGATAGAAATCCAGATTTACTTATTGCAGCTCAGCCTACTCGTGGTTTGGATGTTGGAGCAATTGAATTTATTCATAAACGCTTGATTGAACAAAGAGACCATGGTAGAGCTGTGTTACTAGTTTCATTTGAACTTGATGAAGTCATGAATGTAAGTGATCGTATAGCTGTCATTTTCGAGGGTCAAATCGTTGCCATTGTAAACCCTAAAGAGACAACTGAACAAGAACTTGGCTTATTAATGGCGGGAAGTAAAGGTAAGGGAGCAGGTGAAGAGAGCCATGTCTAATCGCATACAAAGAATAATTGTTCCAGTAATATCAGTATTACTAGGGATTATAGCCGGAGGAATTATCATGGTAATTAGTGGCTATAATCCGATTAGTGGCTATGCAGCACTTTGGAATGGAATATTTGGTGAAGTATATTATGTCGGGGAAACAGTAAGACAGATTACACCATATATATTGGCAGGTTTAGCTGTTGCATTTGCATTTAAAACAGGTCTCTTCAATATCGGTGTTGAAGGACAATTTATCGTTGGTTGGACAGCAGCTGTTTGGGTCGGAGTCACATTCGATTTACCAAAAATTATCCACTTGCCTTTAGCTTTATTAGCAGCTACTGTAGCAGGGGCGCTATGGGCATTCCTTCCCGGTTTATTAAAAGCAAAGCTAAAGGTTCACGAAGTTATCGTTACAATTATGATGAACTATGTTGCTTTACATGTGACAAATGCTTTTATTCATGCCATCGCTAAAGGCGATACTACAGAAAAGATTCATGGTTCAGCTTCCCTTCGCTCATCTATTTTAGAAGGATTAACTGATTATTCTAGGATGCATATAGGTATCTTTATCGCTCTTATTGCCGCTTTCATTATGTGGTTTCTTCTTGAAAAAACAACAATGGGATATGAGCTACGTTCGGTTGGATTTAACCAACATGCTTCTCAATATGCCGGGATGAATGTAAGTAGAAACATTATTCTATCCATGGTTATTTCCGGTGCCTTTGCGGGTCTAGGAGGGGCAATGGAAGGTTTAGGAACCTTTGAATATGCTTCCATAAAATCGGCCTTCACTGGCGTAGGTTTTGATGGTATCGCAGTGGCCCTTTTAGGAGCAAACTCAGCAATCGGTGTTATTATCGGTGCAATTCTATTTGGAAGCTTAAAGATTGGTGCATTAAATATGCCTCTTGAAGTCGGAGTTCCAAATGAATTAGTTGATATTGTTATCGCATTAATCCTTTTCTTCGTTGCATCTAGTTATATTATTACATGGACAATTAATCGCTTTAAAAAGGGGGCGAAATAAATGGATTTCATGCAGGTATTAGAATTCCTAATTTCATCTACGATATTTATGGGTGCTCCCCTTGTATTTACTGCATTAGGTGGGGTTTTCTCTGAACGTTCTGGTGTTATTAACATCGGATTAGAAGGTTTAATGATCTTTGGTGCATTTGTTGCAATCGTATTTAACCTCACATTTGCAGACACGCTTGGAGATTCTACGAAATGGGTAGCGCTACTCGTTGCAGCAATAATCGCTGGTGCCTTTTCATTAATCCATGCCGTTGCTTCCATTTCATTTAGAGCCGACCAAACGGTCAGTGGTATTGCTATCAACTTTTTAGCTCTAGGATTATCAATATTCCTAGTAAAGAAATGGTATGGCAAAGGTCAAACTGACGTAATTACAGATCGTTTTTATAAAACAGATGTTCCTATTTTAAGTGATATACCGATTATTGGAAGACTTCTCTTCTCTAATGTGTATTACACTTCTTTTATCGCAATTGGTGTTGCAATTCTAGGATGGTATATTTTGTATAAAACCGCATTTGGTTTAAGATTACGTTCTGTCGGTGAACACCCAATGGCCGCAGACACAATGGGTGTCAATGTCTATAAAATGCGTTATCTTGCAGTTGTAATAAGTGGATTCCTTGGTGGTCTTGGTGGAGCAGTATATGCCGAAACAATTACAATGAACTTTGGACATGCAACTATTAGTGGTCAAGGTTTCATGGCAATGGCCGCGATGATATTTGGTAAGTGGCATCCAATTGGTGCACTTGGTGCAGCTCTATTCTTTGGTTTTGCACAAAGCTTAAGTATTGTCGGATCCAGTGTTCCATTCCTTAAAGACGTACCAGATGTATATTTAAATATTGCGCCTTATGTCTTAACAATTTTAGCACTGGCAGGATTTATCGGCCGTGCTGAAGCACCTAAAGCAGATGGTGTTCCTTATATTAAAGGTCAAAGATAATTATTTAATAACCTATCAGTCTTGCGGGCTGATAGGTTTTTTTTACCCCACACATTATTTCCATTTTATCCAAAACTTGATACGATGAAGGATCACAAGTTATAGTAAGAATAGGTTTAAAAATTAGAGCAAAATATATACTTATTAGGTTCCTCATCTTACTTATGGTATTTTTGAGAAAACTAAATGATTTATTATTGAATTACATAGAATGAATAAACAGACTAGAAGGAGGATGGCTATGGCGATTATTTCTGAAACAGTGAAGGTAATGAAGGGATACACCCTTCATATCGTTAAGACTGAAAAATATAAAACAAATACATTCGTTTGGAAGATGAAATCACCATTAAAGAAAGAATCCTTAACTGAAAGGGCCTTATTGCCGTATGTTTTACAAAGCAGCTCCAAAAAATATCCAACGACAACTAGTTTGAGGACGTACCTTGATGATTTATATGGTGCTAGCTTATTTGTTGATTTAGCTAAGAAAGGTGAATATCATATCATTAGTTTTTCCATTGACATACCAAATGAAAAGTTTTTGTCTAATCAAACCTCTCTATTGCGAAAGGCGATTGAATTACTTGCCGAAATATTGAAAAATCCAAATATGAACGAATCTTCTTTTGATAAAGATACAGTTGAAAGAGAAAAGAGAACGTTAAAACAACGTATTCAATCTATTTATGATGATAAAATGAAATATTCGAGTAATCGTCTTGTCGAGGAAATGTGTGAAGGAGAATTGTATTCCCTTCCTACTCATGGGCAAATGGATCATGTAGATTCAATTACTCAAGAAAGTCTATACAACTATTATGAACAGGCATTTAATGAGGATGAGCTTGATTTGTATGTAATTGGGGATGTCAATGTTGAGGAAGTGACAGCTGTTGCAGATGAATTCCTTCAATTTTCTAACCGAACTCCTCAAATAGTGGAAAAACAGGCCGCGTCAGCAGCCATTGATCAAGTAAAAGAGGTAAAAGAAAACCAGGATGTAAAACAGGGCAAATTAAATATCGGTTTCCGCACAAATGTTTACTATGGAGATCAGGATTATTATGCTCTTCAGGTTTTTAACGGAATATATGGTGGATTCTCACACTCCAAATTGTTTATTAATGTCAGGGAAAAAGCAAGTCTGGCCTATTATGCAGCCAGCAGACTTGAAAGCCATAAGGGCTTAATGATGGTTATGTCAGGTATTGACAATAAAAATTACGATCAAACGGTTTCAATTATAAAAGAACAAATGGAATCGATGAAGAGCGGTGATTTTTCAGATCAAGAGCTTGAGCAGACTAAAGCCGTAATTAAAAATCAAATGCTTGAAACGATTGATTCCGCGAGGGGAATTGTCGAAGTCCTTTATCATAATGTAGTAGCCAAGGCAAATGTGACTTTAGACTCCTGGCTAGAAGAAACGGATAAGGTATCAAAAGAGGATGTTGTGAAGGTTGCGCAGAAGACCCATTTAGACACCATCTATTTTCTTACTGGATTGGAGGCGGGTAAATAGTGGAGAAGATTAGTTTTGACCAGCTTCAGGAAGAGTTGTTTCATGAAAGATTAGACAATGGACTTGAGGTCTATATTTTACCGAAAAAAGGTTTTAACAAAACCTATGCAACGTTTACGACAAAATATGGTTCTGTCGATAATCATTTCATTCCAGCCGGAAAGACAGAATTTACGAAGGTTCCAGATGGCATTGCTCACTTTTTAGAGCATAAATTGTTTGAAAAAGAGGATGGAGATGTTTTCCAGCAGTTTAGCAAACAGGGTGCTTCAGCAAACGCCTTTACCTCATTTACAAGGACAGCCTACTTATTTTCGAGCACCACAGATGTTGAAAAAAACCTAGAAACGCTCATAGACTTTGTTCAGGATCCATACTTTTCAGAGAAAACAGTTGAGAAAGAAAAAGGAATTATCGGTCAAGAAATTACCATGTATGATGACAATCCGGATTGGCGTTTGTATTTTGGATTAATTGAAAATATGTATAAAACCCATCCGGTAAGTATTGATATTGCAGGAACCGTTGAATCTATTTCACATATCACAAAAGATTTGTTATATGAATGCTATAATACGTTTTACCATCCGAGCAATATGCTTTTGTTTATTGTTGGACCAGTTAATCCAGAAGCCATAATGAAACAAATAAAGGATAACCAAGCAAAAAAGACATATCAGGAGCAACCCGAAATCAAGAGGCAATTCGATGAGGAAATTCACGGGGTTGCTGAGAAGAAACAAGTGTTAAAAATGAATGTCCAAACTTCAAAATGTTTAGTTGGTGTAAAAGCAGTTGATGTCGAGCTTCAAGGTGAAGAAATGCTGAAGAGAGAACTGACTATAAACCTTCTTCTTGATTTGTTATTTGGAAAAAGCTCGGAAAATTATAAAAAACTTTATGAGTCTGGATTAATTGATGACACATTTTCCTTTGATTATACGCAAGAAAAAGGCTTTGGCTTTTCGATGATTGGGGGCGATACAAGCGACCCAGACAAATTAGCTGAAACATTAAAGCAAATGCTTTTTGAGGCTCATGATGGGAAGATCACTGAAGAGGCATTAGAACGAACAAAAAAGAAGAAAATAGGTGGATTTTTACGTGCGGTGAACTCTCCAGAATATATTGCCAATCAGTTTACTCGCTATGCATTTAATGAAATGGATCTTTTTGATGTCGTTCCTACCTTGGAAAAAATCACTCTTAATGATGTATTATCCGCTGCTAAGGATTTTATTGATGAAGAGCGTTTTACGGTTTGTCAAGTCATTCCAAAAGGATAATGATAAATGGGTTCTATTCCTTTTAAAAGCGGTGGTTTTTGATTGGAATAGAGCCTGTTTTGATGTATCCCTGAAATATTAAATCTATGCTAAATAATTGAAGAGAAATAACGGAGTGGAGAAAATGCATAAATATATATTAATAACAGGAGCAAGTGGAGGGATTGGAAAAGCCATAGCTAAAAGACTGGCAAAAGAGGGATACTCCCTTTATTTACATTATTTTAAAAATAAAAAGGCAATCGAGGGTCTCTTAGATGAACTGAACCAATATGGTGGTGAATATTTGCCTATTTGCGCCGATTTATCCACTTCTGATGGATATAAAGTCGTTTTAAATAATATCTTTTCCCTTCATGGTATTGTACATAACAGCGGAAATAGTCATTTCGGAATGTTGATGGATGTAAATCAGGAGGACCTTGAGAAACTCTTTCGTATTCATGTGACATCTCCTATTCTATTAACAAAAGAATTATTGCCAAAAATGCTTCATCATCAATCAGGGAATATCATTTTTATATCCTCCATCTGGGGTCAAATTGGTGCAGCCTGTGAGACAGTTTATTCAGCTGCGAAAGGGGCACAAATTGCATTTGTAAAGGCCTTAAGTAAAGAGGTGGCATTAAGTGGTATTCGGGTAAATTCTGTTGCACCAGGAGCAATTGAAACAGCCATGCTTGAAGGCTTTACTAAAGAAGAATTAGAGGACATACAGGGAGAAATCCCAATGGGGAAAATAGGGAGTCCAGAAAACATTGCTGATGCGGTACATTTTCTGTTATCTGACCAAGCATCTTATATTACTGGACAAGTATTATCTGTGAATGGTGGTTGGTTTATGTAGATAACAAAAATGAAAAAGGGCAGATGTGTATATTTTCCTTATGCCTATGCAAAATATATATGTACTATCTAAAAAGGAGGATTTTACATGTCTGTACTTGATAATTGGCAACAATGGAAGGACTTTCTTGGTGATCGTTTAGATCATGCTCAAAATCAAGGAATGAATAAAGAAGTCATTAACGATCTTGCATTTCAAATTGGAGATTATCTAGCAAAACAGGTTGAACCAAAAAATGAACAAGAAAGAATCCTTGCCGATCTTTGGTCTGTAGCTACTCCAGAAGAGCAACATGCAATTGCAAGTATAATGGTGAAACTTGTTGATAAATAATCACTTATGTAAAAAAAGGGAGGGGGACCTCCCTTTTTTGTTTTAGACAGAAGATTTCTTGTGATGTACTATGGAAAAGGAGATTTTGAAAGTGGATAAAAGCTGTGAAAGAAACCCTAAAACGACAAAAAGTGGCATTATTTTAACATTTTAACTCAGAAACCGGTTTTTTCTTTCATCTTAATGGAAAATCATATATTATAGTATTTGAAATCTATTATGATTGTCATACCTAGCATTCATTGGGGGTTTTTTAGTGGAAAAGAAAGAATGGTATTTAGAATATGAAATTCAAAAAAACCGTCCTGGTCTGCTTGGCGATATTTCTTCATTATTAGGAATGCTTTCTATTAATATTGTAACAATAAATGGGGTAGATGAAGGTCGTAGAGGACTATTAATTTTGGCTAAAAATCACGACCAAATCGTTCGGTTAGAATCAATTTTAAATACAATGGACACAATTAAAGTAATAAAAATTCGTGAACCTAAATTACGTGACCGTCTAGCAGTTCGACATGGAAGGTACATACAAAGGGATGCGGATGATAAGAAAACCTTTCGATTTGTTAGAGATGAATTAGGATTACTGGTTGATTTTATGGCTGAATTATTTAAACAAGAAGGTCACAAATTGATTGGTATTCGCGGGATGCCTCGTGTCGGAAAAACGGAATCCATTGTTGCAGCAAGCGTCTGTGCTAATAAACGTTGGTTATTCGTTTCTTCCACTCTTCTAAAGCAGACAATAAGGAGTCAGCTTATTGAGGATGAATATAACGAAAACAACTTATTTATTATTGATGGTATTGTCTCAACTAGAAGAGCTAACGAACGTCACTGGCAGCTTGTAAGAGAAATTATGTCACTTCCTGCAGTTAAAGTAATAGAACATCCAGATATCTTTGTTCAAAATACAGAGTATTCCATGGAAGACTTTGATTATATTATTGAGCTAAGAAATGAACCAGGTGAAGAAATAAAATATGATGATGTAGAAAAAGACAATATGTTCTCTGATATGGATTTCGGGGGCTTTGATTTTTAGTATATTGGAAGGTGTTATCTTTGTCAGAACTAGGGAACAGACTCAAAGAAGCTCGAATCAATAAGAATATGAGTTTAGACGATTTACAATCGGTTACCAAGATTCAAAAGCGTTACTTAAAGGGAATCGAAGAAGGAAATTATGATATGATGCCGGGCTCTTTTTATGTTCGAGCATTTATTAAGCAATATGCTGAAGCAGTAGGTATTGAGCCAGAGGAATTGTTTTCACAATATGCTTCAGAAATACCAGCAACTCATACGGAAGACATTCCTGAAAAAATCTCTCGGGTGCAATCAAGAAGTAATATATCTCCAAATCGTTCCAAGATATTTGACATATTACCCAAAATTTTAATCGCAATAGTTGTCATTGGTGTGATTGCTGCTATTTATTATTATCTTCAAAAGAATGCTGGAGCAGAAGATAAGGAAGCTAAAAATAGCGATAACCAAACAGTTACATATGAGGAGTCTGAAAAGCTTCAAAAAGAAGACTCTAAAGCAGAAGAAAAGGCTACTGAAGAGGAAACAACTAAAGAAGAGGAAAATCCAGTTGTAGAGGATGAGAATCTTGAAGAGTCTACCCAAGAGATTTCTATATTAGAATCCAATGGCGATGAAACAACTTATGAGCTGAAAAATGCAGAGGATTTTCAAGTGAAGATTGTTTCAACTGGTGAGACATGGATTAATATGTTAAATGGGAAAGGCTATTCCTTCTTTCAAGGGACGTTGAAAAAGGGCGAAACGGATAGTAAGTCCGTTGATTATTCAAAAGAAGAAGAAGCAGTTATTATAGTTGGAAATGCTGCGAATACGGAAATTTACGTTAATGACCAATTGTTAGAGTATAAGGTTTCTCCATCAGAAGTGGTTACCCAGAATATAACCATTAAGAAGGTTTCGGAGGATTCAGTGAATGAATAGTCATCAATGGATGACTATTTTTCACTTTTTTTCCTTCTGCTATATTGGTTCATACGTTTTTTACTTACGGAGGTCACAATATGAATTTACCAAATAAGATTACTATTTCTAGGATATTTTTAATCCCCATCTTTTTAATTGTCATGTTAGTTCCTTTTTCATGGGGGAAATTAACACTGCTTGGTGCAACAATGCCAGTCACTCATTTTGTAGGTGCGATTATATTTATTGTGGCTTCTACAACCGATTGGATTGATGGGCATTATGCGAGAAAGTATAATTTAGTCACCAATTTAGGGAAGTTTTTAGATCCATTAGCTGATAAATTATTGGTTTCTTCAGCTTTAATCGTATTAGTAGATTTAGGTTATGCGGCGTCATGGATTGTTATTATTATCATTAGCCGTGAATTTGCTGTGACGGGTCTTAGACTTGTGCTTGCTGGAGAAGGTGAAGTAGTTGCCGCAAATATGCTTGGAAAGATCAAAACATGGACGCAAATAGTTGCCATATCTGCTTTGCTTTTGCATAATATTATTTTTGAGATGATTTCTTTTCCGTTTGATACGATTGCGTTATGGGTTGCAACATTCTTTACCATCTGGTCTGGTTGGGACTATTTTAGTAAAAACAAATATGCCTTTAAAAACTCAAAATGATTTACTTATACTAGATACTTTTGAATGATGTAGTGGGATAGATGAGCTTTTATTGATGGAAAAATACTTCTTAGAGGTGATGAATCAATGAACGCTGAGATCATAGCTGTTGGTTCGGAATTGCTCCTAGGCCAAATAGCGAATACAAATGCTCAATTTCTTTCAAAGGAATTAGCGGATCTAGGAGTAAATGTATACTTTCATACCGTAGTAGGAGATAACTCTTCTCGGTTACAATCGGCAATTGAAATGGCTGAAGGAAGATCCGATATCATTATTTTTTCAGGCGGCCTTGGACCAACAAAGGATGATTTAACTAAAGAAACTATAGCTAACTACTTAGGTAAAAAGCTATTAATTGACGAAGATGTCTTAATGTCCATAGAACAATTTTTTCAAAAAAGAAACCGTACGATGACTGATAATAATCGCAAGCAAGCATTAGTCTTTGAGGATGGTATCGTTCTTCAAAATGATCATGGAACGGCACCTGGGTTATTTCTTCAATCCAATAAAAAGATGTATATGCTATTGCCTGGACCACCAAAAGAACTAATACCAATGTTTTTAAATTATGGGAAACCAATGTTAACAGACAAGCTTGGTATGAATGAAAAAATTATCTCTCGGGTATTGAGATTTTTCGGCATCGGGGAGTCTATGCTGGAAACTCAAATTGAGGATTTAATTGATGGTCAAAAAAACCCAACCATTGCACCATTAGCTGGTGACGGGGAGGTTATCTTAAGATTAACAGCCAAGTACGAATCAATTGAAAAAGCTACAAGATTATTAGATGAAACGGAACAAAAAATCATGGAAAGGGTAGGTACGTTTTTCTACGGATATAATGATACTACCCTAATGAAGGAACTATTTCATGTTTTAGAACAAAAAGAACTAACCATTTCTTGTGCCGAAAGTTTAACAGGCGGTTTATTTCAAGAGAAATTCACTTCTCTTCCTGGTGCAAGTAATCATTTAAAGGGTGGCATTGTATGTTATACCAATGAAGTGAAAGAAAAAATCCTCAAGGTTAAGAGGGAGACTCTTGAAACCGATGGAGCTGTTAGTGAATCCTGTGCAAAGCAATTGGCTGAAAACGTAGCCGAATTACTACATTCAGATATCGGCATTAGCTTTACTGGCGTAGCAGGACCAGGTGCATTGGAAGGTAAGCCCGCTGGGACAGTCTATGTAGGAATCTATATCAAAAATACTCCTACAACAGTTAAAAAGCTCACCCTCGGAGGGACAAGAGAGGCAAATCGAATTCAAACGGTAAAATATGGATGCTACTATTTAATGAAACTGTTAAAAGAAGTCGCAGAAGGCGTATCATGAGCCTTCTGTGATTTTTTTGTTTAAAATAATATTTTCAGACAATGAGTGATTTCCAAATTTTACTCAGCATTTTCACTTCAAAAAATGAGTTTTCCATAGTAAAATTTCATTTTTGAACCAAAAATCCTTTCGAAAATAAACGAATGGATGTTCGATTTTTATCTCGACAAACAAATCAAAAACGGGTATAGTTAAGATAGTATTTCGAGCGAACTAGACTCGCCTGAAGGAATATTTGTTATTTAAAGGAGGATTTATTTGTGAGTGATCGTCAAGCAGCCCTTGAAATGGCGTTAAAACAGATAGAAAAACAATTTGGTAAAGGTTCCATTATGAAGCTAGGTGAACAAACGGATCGTGAAATTTCATCAGTGCCAAGTGGCTCATTAGCATTGGATGCGGCACTTGGAATTGGAGGATATCCTCGAGGAAGAGTTATCGAAATTTACGGACCTGAAAGTTCTGGTAAAACAACGGTTGCTCTACATGCTATTGCCGAGGTTCAAGCAGGTGGAGGACAAGCAGCATTTATTGACGCAGAGCATGCCCTTGATCCTGTATATGCACAAAAGCTCGGTGTTAACATCGATGAATTATTATTGTCTCAACCAGATACCGGTGAACAGGCCCTTGAAATTGCTGAGGCTTTAGTTAGAAGTGGGGCAGTAGATATTATTGTTATCGATTCTGTTGCCGCTCTTGTACCAAAAGCAGAAATTGAAGGAGAGATGGGGGATTCCCATGTGGGTCTTCAAGCTCGTTTGATGTCTCAAGCCCTTCGTAAACTCTCTGGAGCTATTAATAAATCAAAAACAATTGCTATTTTCATCAACCAAATCCGTGAAAAAGTGGGCGTTATGTTTGGAAATCCTGAAACCACACCAGGTGGACGTGCCCTTAAATTCTATTCTTCTGTACGTTTAGAAGTTCGTCGTGCAGAGCAATTAAAACAAGGTACTGATATCGTCGGAAATAAAACCAAAATTAAAGTTGTAAAGAATAAAGTAGCTCCGCCATTCCGTACAGCTGAAGTTGACATTATGTATGGTGAAGGGATTTCTAAAGAAGGGGAAATCGTTGACCTAGGATCTGAGCTTGATATTGTGCAAAAGAGTGGTGCATGGTATGCATACAATGGTGAGAAGCTTGGCCAAGGTCGTGAAAATGCTAAGTTATTCCTCAAAGAAAACCCTGATATTCGTCTTGAAATTCAAACTAAAATTCGTGAACACTACGGACTAGAACAAGCAGAACCAGTAAATGACGATGAAGGACAGGAAGAATTGGAATTAATCGATTAATGTAATGATGAAGAGAGTAACTACGGGTGAGTTACTCTCTATTGTTTTTCTTATTTTTAAATATTTACATAGTTATTAAGTTAAATTCAAAATATTAGAAATAGCATAAAGGACAAACCCTTGACAATAAAAATTCACAGCTTTACAATTAGGATGTATATTTTACATTTTTTTATGACTATTAAAACGTTTAAAAGCCTTTGAGCTGTATATTGAGGTAGAACAATGTACATGCCGACACTTTAGAAAACGTAACACAAACAAAGTTCATAGCAAGAGGAGGTGAAATGATGGATTTATTAGCAATCATCTCCATTTTGCTTGGTCTAATCGTAGGTGCAGTTGTTGGCTATTTTGTTCGTAAATCTTTTTCTGAAGCAAAAATAGCAGGAGCTAAGAATTCCGCTGAGCTTATTTTGGAAGATGCAAAACGTGAGGCGGATTCCCTGAAAAAGGAAGCCCTTCTTGAAGCGAAGGATGAGATTCATAAGTTGCGTTCTGAAGCTGAACGTGAAGTTCGTGATCGAAGAAGTGAACTGCAAAAACAAGAAAATCGTTTATTGCAAAAAGAAGAGAATCTTGATCGTAAAGACGAAACGCTAGATAAACGTGAAGCACAATTAGAAAAGAGGGACGATTCTCTAAACAAAAGACAACAGCATATTGAACAGATGGAAAGCAAAGTGGACGAGATGATACGTACACAACAAAGTGAGCTTGAACGCATCTCAGGTCTAACTCGTGATGAGGCAAGATCCATCATTTTAGAGCGAATTGAGCAAGAATTGTCTCATGAAACTGCTTTAATGATTAAAGAGAGTGAAAATAGAGTGAAAGAGGAATCTGATAAAAAGGCGAAGGAAGTCTTGTCATTAGCAATCCAAAGGTGTGCGGCTGACCACGTTGCCGAAACGACTGTATCAGTGGTCAATCTTCCAAATGATGAAATGAAAGGTCGTATCATTGGTCGTGAGGGTCGTAATATTCGTACTCTAGAGACCTTAACTGGTATTGACTTAATCATTGACGATACACCTGAAGCAGTCATTTTATCAGGATTTGATCCAATTCGTCGTGAAACCGCACGTCTAGCTCTAGAAAAGTTGGTTCAAGATGGTCGAATTCATCCAGCACGAATCGAGGAAATGGTTGATAAAGCTCGTCGTGAAGTGGATGAGCATATTCGGGAAATCGGGGAACAAACCACTTTCGAGGTTGGAGTTCATGGTTTACATCCAGACCTAATCAAGATTCTTGGACGCTTAAAATTCCGTACAAGCTACGGACAGAATGTTCTTAAACATTCAATAGAAGTTGCTCAATTATCAGGATTATTAGCAGCTGAGCTTGGGGAGGATGAGACTTTAGCACGTCGTTCCGGATTACTTCATGATATCGGTAAGGCAATCGATCATGAGGTAGAAGGAAGTCATGTTGAAATCGGTGTAGAGCTTGCTACCAAATATAAGGAGCATCCTGTCGTAATAAACAGTATTGCATCTCATCATGGTGACACCGAACCAACTTCAATTATTGCCATTCTTGTTGCTGCAGCTGATGCATTATCGGCCGCGAGACCAGGTGCGCGTAGAGAAACTCTAGAGAACTATATTCGCCGTCTAGAGAAGCTTGAAGAGATTTCTGAATCTCATGATGGAGTGGAAAAATCATATGCAATTCAGGCAGGTCGTGAAATCCGCGTAATCGTTAAGCCTGACCAAATAGATGATTTAGAAGCACATCGTTTAGCACGGGATATTCGTAAAAAAATCGAGGAAGAACTAGACTACCCTGGACATATAAAAGTAACAGTAATTCGTGAAACAAGAGCTGTTGAATACGCAAAATAAAGCGGTGCCACTGGCACTGCTTTATTTTTTGCCGTATTCAGTCTTTTTGCTTTTCCTTGAATAGAATGAACAGGGATTGTGATACAATCTTAATAAGATCTTTTTTATAATAGAAAGGGTTAGTACATGAATATATTATTTATTGGTGATGTTGTTGGTTCACTAGGAAGGGATATGGTACAAGAGTACCTACCTAAATTAAAGGAAAAGTATCGACCGCATGTGACGATTATTAATGGAGAAAATGCTGCGGGGGGGAAAGGGATTACAGAGAAGATCTATCGTGGATTTTTAGAAGCAGGTGCACAAGCAGTCACCCTAGGAAATCATACATGGGATAATCGTGAAGTATTTGAATTTATCGATAAGGCGAAATATTTAGTGCGTCCTGCTAATTTTCCAGAAGGGAATCCTGGAAAGGGAATGACCTTTATTAAACTAAATCAGTATGAGATTGCGGTAATTAATCTTCAAGGACGGACCTTCTTACCAGCAAATGATTGCCCATTTAGAAAAGCTGACGAATTAATCGCAGAGGCGAAAGAGCGAACTCCATTTATATTTGTTGATTTTCATGCTGAAGCGACGAGTGAAAAGCAAGCAATGGGTTGGTATTTAGATGGGCGTGTTTCAGCAGTGGTTGGGACACATACTCATGTTCAAACAGCTGATAATCGAATATTACCTGCAGGTACCTCCTTCATTACAGATGTAGGAATGACAGGACCATATGATGGAATATTGGGGGTAGAGAAAGACCTTGTTTTAAAAAGATTTTTAACCAATCTTCCAGTCCGTTTCGAGGTGCCAAAGAGTGGGAACACACAACTTAGTGCTGTAAATATTGAATTAGATGATAAAACGGGATTAGCAAAAAGAATAGAGCGAATTCTCATCAATCAAGATCATCCATTTTATTCTTAATTTACATAGAGCAAAAAAGCTTACCATTTGGTAGGCTTTTTTTGCCTTATGAACAATCATTACATAGGTTTATACTCTTCCATATTATAAAGGAGTTTTTTAAAAATTTTGACCAAGCCGGAATATGTGGAAAAAATAATGAATATAGTAGCAATGGAAGATATATACCTGACATGCCTAAATGGGCATCGGGATGGGAAAACAAGGAGGAGCTAGGAATGGAAATATTAAAAGTTTCAGCAAAATCTAATCCTAATTCTGTAGCAGGTGCGCTTGCAGGAGTTCTGCGGGAAAGAGGTGCTGCAGAAATCCAAGCCATTGGTGCAGGTGCATTAAATCAAGCCGTAAAGGCAGTAGCAATTGCAAGAGGATTTGTGGCACCTAGCGGAGTAGATCTGATTTGCATTCCCGCCTTTACAGATATACAGATCGATGGCGAAGAAAGAACGGCAATAAAACTCATTGTCGAACC
This sequence comes from Bacillus massilinigeriensis, assembly GCF_900117315.1. GTDB lineage: Bacteria > Bacillota > Bacilli > Bacillales > Cytobacillaceae > Bacillus_BE > Bacillus_BE massilionigeriensis. The sequence continues at coordinate 1,252,365 of NZ_LT630337.1, read as the reverse complement.
ACGCTAATAAAATTGTTAACCTGTTTGCAGTTTGCAATCAGGTTTTTTTCTTGAAATATCTATTTTTCCCAATAAATAGGTATAACTTATTTAGCATTATTTATATAATGAAAAAATATTCATATTTTCGTCAATATTTTGTCAAAAAGGGTTGCTTTTTTTAAAACATAGGTCTAGAATTGAAAGCGTTTAGTACCCCTCGAGGCATAATTATACAATTAATTCAACTAGGAAATAGTGACTAAATTGTAAACATTTATAAAGGGATACTATTCGAAAATATAAAAATATTACATAATTTTTTAGGTGTCTAAAGGGGTGTAAGTCATGATCAATCAACTTTCTTGGAAAGTTGGAGGACAACAAGGGGAAGGAATTGAAAGTACTGGGGAGGTTTTCTCCATTGCTCTGAATCGTCTAGGCTACTACTTGTATGGGTATCGTCACTTTTCTTCACGAATTAAAGGCGGTCATACAAACAACAAGATTCGCGTAAGTACTAAGCAAGTACGTTCCATTTCTGATGATTTGGATATTCTTGTGGCTTTTGATCAAGAGACAGTAGATTTAAACTACAAAGAACTTCATGATAACGGAATCATCATTGCTGATGCAAAGTTCGATCCAAAGAAACCAGAAGATACAAAAGCAAGTATGTATGCGGTTCCATTTTCGGAAATTGCAACTGAACTAGGAACATCATTAATGAAAAACATGGTAGCCATTGGAGCAACAAGTGCTATTTTAGATCTAGATATCTCTGTTTTCGAAGAAGTTATTCAGGAGATTTATGGAAAGAAAGGTCAACAGGTTGTTGACAAGAATATGAAGGCTGTTGAATCTGGATACAACTTTATGAAAGAAAAATTAGGTGCAACAAATCCACCAATGCATTTGGATAAGGCAGATGGGCAAAAGCGCTTATTTATGATTGGTAACGATGCGATTGCTTTAGGAGCTTTAGCCGGTGGATGCCGTTTCATGGCTGCATACCCAATTACACCAGCATCTGAGATAATGGAATATTTAATTAAGAAGCTACCAGCATTGGGTGGAGCTGTTATCCAAACCGAGGACGAAATTGCTGCTGTTACAATGGCAATAGGTGCAAACTACGGTGGTGTTCGAGCGTTAACAGCATCGGCTGGACCAGGCCTTTCACTAAAAATGGAAGCAATCGGTTTATCAGGGATTACAGAAACTCCACTAGTTATAGTTGATACACAACGCGGAGGTCCATCAACAGGTCTTCCTACAAAGCAAGAACAGTCAGATTTAATGGCAATGATCTATGGTACACATGGAGAGATTCCAAAAATCGTTTTAGCTCCAAGTACTGTTGAAGAAGCTTTTTATGATACGGCACAAGCATTCAATTTAGCTGAAGAATACCAATGCCCGGTTATTGTCTTATCTGATTTACAGCTTTCATTAGGAAAACAAACCGTCGAACCTCTCGATTATAATAAAATAGAAATCCGACGTGGTAAGCTCGTCAAAGACGAATTACCTGAGATTGAAAATAAAGGCTACTTTAAGCGCTATGAGGTTACGGAGGATGGTGTTTCACCACGTGTTGTTCCAGGAATGAAAAATGGAATCCATCACGTAACAGGGGTTGAACACGATGAAACAGGAAAGCCTTCTGAATCAGCTGCAAACCGTAACGCACAAATGAATAAGCGCTTCCGTAAAATAGAAAATATTAACTTTAATACACCAGTTTATGTCAATGCGCCACATGAAGAAGCAGATTTATTATTAGTTGGTTTTAACTCAACACGAGGTGCCATTGAAGAAGCAATGACACGTCTTGAAAAAGATGGAATTAAAGCAAATCATGCGCATGTTCGTTTAATTCATCCATTCCCAACTGATGAACTTTTACCTCTTATTAATAGAGCGAAAAAGGTCGCAGTAATTGAAAATAATGCTACAGGGCAGTTAGCGAATATCATGAAGATGAACGTCGGAAATGCCGAAAAAATTCATAAGCTACTAAAATATGACGGCAATCCGTTCTTGCCACATGAAATTCATACAAAAAGCAAGGAGTTGTTTTAAATGGCAACATTTAAAGATTTTAGAAATTCAGTAAAACCTAACTGGTGCCCTGGGTGTGGTGATTTCTCTGTACAAGCAGCCATTCAACGTGCAGCTGCCAATGTTGGATTAGAACCTGAAACTTTGGCTGTTATTTCTGGAATCGGATGTTCTGGCCGCATTTCCGGATACATTAATTCCTATGGTTTCCATGGAATTCACGGTCGTTCACTCCCTATTGCACAAGGTGTAAAAATGGCCAACCGTGATTTAACCGTTATTGCTTCAGGCGGTGACGGCGATGGATTTGCAATTGGTATGGGCCATACAATCCATGCAATTCGTCGTAATATCGATATTACTTATATTGTTATGGATAACCAAATTTATGGATTGACAAAAGGCCAAACGTCACCAAGATCACAAGCAGGATTCAAGACCAAGTCAACACCTGCCGGTTCAATTGAACAGCCAATTCATCCAATGGAAATGGCATTAACTGCTGGTGCAACCTTTGTAGCTCAAAGCTTTTCTACCGATTTAAAAGATCTTACCGCTTTAATTGAAGCCGGTATTAAACATAAAGGTTTTTCATTAATCAATGTGTTTAGCCCTTGTGTAACTTACAATAAAGTGAACACTTATGATTGGTTTAAAGAGAACTTAACAAAGCTATCTGATGTCGAAGGCTATGATCCTTCAGACCGTAAACAAGCGATGCAAACATTGATGCAGCATAATGGCTTAGTGACAGGTTTAATTTATCAAAATACAGAACGACAATCTTACCAAGAATTAATCAGTGGATATTCAGAAGAACCACTGAAAAATCTAGATCTTCAATTAGATGAAGCTCATTTTAATTCTTTGGTTTCAGAATTCATGTAATATTATCGATTTTAAAAGATAAAGAGGCAGTTCCACATTGCATTGTACATTGCTTGTGGAGCTGCCTTTCTTTTTTGATCAAATCTAGTAATATATCCGGGTGAGTTTTGTCACTCCAATAAATCTCCATATTCTTTATGATAAAAATGGGAATTAAATGTTTCGTTGAATCCACTTCCATTCTATTGTTTAATAGCCTAGAAACCCTTATACTATAATAATGTGCATATATCTTAGGTAGTATGCAATTGGATTGTAAAAAAGAATCTTCTCTAACCATATTCTTACCAAATAAAAGTAAAAATGAGGGATTCTTTGCATTTTGATAATAGACTTTTATCAAAGAGAAAGGAGATTTAATCTTAATGAATGAAAAACAACGATTAGAAAATCAACAAGTGAAAACGGCTAATTCTTCGGACAAAAAATCCGATAAGGATTATAGTCAATATTTTCAAAAGGTATATACTCCACCATCCTTGAAGGATGCGAAGAAACGTGGTAAAGAAGAAGTTCAGTACCATGATAATTTCTCCATCCCAGAAGAGTTTAGAGGAATGGGAAATGGTCGAAAGTTTTATATTCGCACATACGGATGTCAAATGAATGAACATGATACAGAGGTCATGGCAGGAATTTTCTTAGCGTTAGGGTATGAACCTACAGATTCAGTGGAGGATGCCAATGTTATTTTACTTAACACATGCGCGGTTCGTGAAAATGCGGAAAATAAAGTATTCGGTGAATTAGGTCATTTAAAGCATTTGAAAATGGAGAAGCCAGACTTACTTCTTGGTGTATGTGGATGTATGTCTCAAGAGGAATCTGTTGTTAATAAAATTCTTAAAACCTACCATCATGTGGATATGATTTTCGGAACTCATAATATTCACAGACTTCCAAATATTTTACATGAAGCATATATGTCAAAGGAAATGGTCGTTGAGGTATGGTCAAAAGAGGGAGATGTCATTGAAAATCTTCCTAAGGTACGCCAGGGCAATATTAAAGCTTGGGTGAATATCATGTATGGCTGTGACAAATTCTGTACGTATTGTATCGTACCTTATACACGCGGAAAAGAACGTAGCCGTAGACCAGAAGATATTATCCAAGAGGTTCGTCATCTAGCAGCTCAAGGATACCAAGAGATTACTCTACTTGGGCAAAACGTAAATGCTTATGGTAAAGACTTCGAGGACATGAAATACGGCTTAGGTGATTTAATGGATGAAATCCGTAAGATTGATATTCCAAGAATTCGTTTTACAACTAGTCATCCAAGAGACTTTGATGATCATTTAATTGAAGTATTAGCTAAGGGTGGAAACCTAGTTGAACATATCCACTTACCAGTACAATCAGGTTCAAATGAAGTCTTAAAAATCATGGCAAGAAAATATACAAGAGAACAATACTTAGAGCTTGTTAGAAAAATTAAAGAGGCTATTCCGAACGTCTCCTTATCGACGGATATAATTGTGGGATACCCAAATGAAACAGATGAGCAATTTGAAGAAACATTATCCTTGTACCGTGAAGTTGGATTTGAAATTGCTTATACTTTCATTTACTCTCCACGTGAAGGCACACCTGCTGCCAAAATGGTTGATAATGTTCCAATGGAAGTGAAAAAAGAACGTCTCCAAAGGCTCAACGCATTAGTAAATGAACTATCTGCTGAAGCAATGAAGAAGTTTGAAGGCCAAATTGTTGAAGTACTAGTTGAAGGGGAAAGCAAAAATAACCCAGATATACTGGCAGGCTACACTAGAAAAAATAAACTCGTTAATTTTGCAGGTCCAAAATCGGCAATTGGTAAAGTTGTCAAGGTGAAAATAAATCAAGCAAAAACATGGTCATTAAATGGAGAAATGGTGGAAGAATTTAAAGCGGCTGAGGTGAAATAAAATGGCGAAATTTACAAAGGATGACATTGTTGTAAAAGCTAGAGAAATTGCAAAGATGATTGCTGAAACAGAAGAAGTAGATTTTTTCAAAAAAGCAGAAGCTAAAATTCACGAAAACAAAAAGGTAACTGATTTAATTTCACAAATCAAGGGGTTACAAAAACAAGCGGTCAATCTTCAACACTATGGTAAAGAGGAAGCGTTGAAGAAGACAGAAGAAAGAATGGAAGCATTGGAACAGGAATTAGATGAAATTCCTGTAGTTAGGGAATTCAAGCAATCCCAAATAGATGTAAATGATCTTTTACAAATGGTTGCCAATACCATTTCAAATAAGGTGACAGATGAAATCCTAATTTCCACTGGCGGAAATCTATTAAGTGGAGAAACCGGAGCAGAGATTCGTAACAAAGAATGCTCACACCATCATTAATACAAAAAAAGGCTAACTTCTAGTTAGCCTTTTTTTACTTCAAAATATAGTTCCCACATCTCACCTCCCACATCTCACCTCCCACATCTCACATCTATAAATCACACATCTATGGGTAAACGCATAAAATGCACTATACTTCAAACTAATCCCGCATGAAAAAATATAATCACACTAGTCTAATATCCCGCATAGGATGAATTGAAAATGAATGAGGAGGTTCGCTCGTAATGGGAGAATACAGAGAGATTATTACAAAAGCCGTCGTAGCAAAAGGACGCAAGTTTACTCAGTCCAGCCATACCATTTGCCCAGATCGCCAACCGTCAAGTATTCTTGGCTGCTGGATTATCAACCATACGTACGAGGCAAAGAAACGTGGTAAGACCGTCGAAATTTGTGGCTATTATGATATTAACGTTTGGTACTCCTATAACGATAATACAAAAACAGAGGTTGTTACGGAGCGTGTTGAGTATTTAGACGTTATTCGATTAAAATATCGTGACCCAGATTGCCTTGATGATCAAGAAGTCATTGCACGTGTACTTCAACAGCCAAATTGCTGTGAAGCAGTCATTTCTCCAAACGGTAACAAAATCATTATTCATGTCGAAAGAGAATTTCTTGTTGAAGTCATTGGTGAAACCAAGGTCTGTGTAAAAATTTATCCTGGTGAATGCGAATGCGATGACGAAGACTGGGGATTTGAAGGCGTCAATGATGAAGAGTTTGAGGAATTAAACCCAGATTTCTTATTAGGAACTGAAGAAGAGTAAATCATAGCTAGGAAGGTAACGCTTCCTAGTTTTTTCTTTATTTTTTCATGATCCTGTTCAAGGATCTAAAAAATTCACGTTAGCTCAAAGAGTAGGAAATTATGTTATAATAAATAGCTGAAGAAATGATTTGAGAAAGTTTATTTTGGAGGATATTATGGCAACTTATACGCCGATGATACAACAATATTTACAGGTAAAGGCTGATTATCAAGACGCCTTTTTATTTTTCCGTTTAGGAGATTTTTATGAGATGTTCTTCGAAGATGCTGTTAATGCATCTAGAGAGCTTGAGATAACATTAACTAGTAGAGAAGGCGGGCTACCAGAAAGAATCCCAATGTGTGGAGTCCCCTATCATTCTGCTTCAACCTATATCGAACAATTAATAGAAAAAGGCTATAAAGTGGCGATTTGCGAGCAAACAGAAGATCCGAAGCAAGCAAAGGGTGTTGTTAGAAGAGAAGTAGTTCAGCTAATAACACCTGGAACGATGATGGAGGGTCGAGGGTTAAATGAGAAAGAAAATAATTATATTGCATCGATCTCTTCCTTCCAAGACCACTCCTATGGTTTTGCCTATAATGATCTTTCGACAGGTGAGAGTCGGGTAACAATTATTTTTGATCATTTTGATGATGTGTTAAATGAGTTATCTGTATGTGGAGCAAAGGAAGTAGTCATTAGTAGTAAGTTTGATGAAAGATTGCAGCAATTAATGAAGGAAAGATCTATTATCACTATATCCTTTGAAGATAACGAAGAAATGAATGAGAAATACAAACCATTACTAACTGATATAAATCATGAGAAGCTGGTACAAACGATTTCAAGATTATTTAATTATTTACACCGAACTCAAAAGAGAAGTCTTGATCACCTTCAACCGGTTGTTCATTATGAAATCGACCATTTCATGAAGATAGATTATTACTCAAAAAGAAATCTAGAGTTAACAGAAACCATCCGATCTAAGGGGAAGAAGGGTTCGTTAATTTGGCTGTTAGATGAAACAAAGACTGCCATGGGGGCAAGACTTCTAAAACAATGGATTGATCGACCTTTGATTAGTAGGAAAGAAATTGAAAGACGTCTTTCCATCGTCGAATCTTTAATCAACCATTATTTTGAACGTCAAGACCTTCGCGAAAAGCTAAGAGAAGTGTATGATATTGAGCGTCTTGCTGGAAGAGTGGCATTTGGGAATGTAAATGCAAGGGAATTAATCCAGCTGAAACGATCATTACAACAAATACCTCTCTTGAAGGGTATTTTGGAGCAATTTCATGATGAAGTAGTCACCTCTATTTCGAACCGTCTCGATCCTTGTGAAGAGATTTCAGACATGCTTGAAAGGGCATTAGTGGACAGTCCACCGATATCTGTGAAAGAAGGGAATATGATTCGGGACGGCTACCATGAAGATTTGGACAAGTATCGTGATGCTAGTAGAAATGGAAAAACGTGGATTGCTCAATTAGAAAGGCAAGAGAGGGAAAAAACAGGAATTAAATCGTTGAAGATTGGCTATAACCGAATCTTTGGCTATTACATTGAAGTTACCAAGGCCAATATTGGTTTATTACAGGAAGGCCGATATGAACGGAAGCAAACTTTGGCCAATGCAGAAAGGTATATTACACCCGAATTAAAGGAGAAAGAAGAATTAATATTACAAGCAGAAGAAAAAAGTATTGAGCTTGAGTATGAGCTGTTTTCTTCCATTCGGGAGCATGTTAAGGAATTTATTCCGAGATTACAAGGATTAGCAAAAACAGTCAGTGAATTGGACGTGCTTCAATGCTTTGCCACAATTGCAGAGGAACGGCAATATATAAAGCCAGTCTTTTCCGATGAAAGAACACTAGCGATTCAAGACGGTCGTCATCCAGTTGTCGAAAAGGTCATGAATGCAAGGAGCTATATCCCTAATGATTGTCATATGAATCAGGATAGAGAGGTTCTCTTAATTACTGGTCCAAACATGTCAGGGAAAAGCACCTATATGCGTCAAATTGCTTTAATCGCTATCCTTGCACAAATTGGCTCTTATGTACCCGCATCACAAGCGACCCTGCCTATTTTTGACCAAGTTTTTACTAGAATCGGTGCAGCGGATGACCTGATCTCTGGTCAAAGTACATTTATGGTAGAAATGCTTGAAGCGAAAAATGCTATTACCAACGCAACCAGTAATAGTTTAATACTTTTTGACGAAATTGGCCGGGGAACGTCAACCTATGACGGGATGGCTCTTGCTCAAGCCATTATTGAATATATTCATAACCATATCGGGGCAAAGACCTTATTTTCAACTCACTACCATGAATTAACCTCTTTGGAAGAGGAATTAATGAAATTGAAAAACGTCCATGTCAGTGCCATTGAACAAAATGGAAAGGTCGTATTCCTTCATAAAATAAAAGAAGGTGCAGCAGATAAAAGCTACGGAATACATGTGGCCGAATTAGCCGAATTACCTAAGGAACTCATTTTACGGGCTAAAGCGATTTTACAAACACTTGAGGAACAAGCACCAACAACCAATCATCAGCAAGAAAAAGCTGAGATTAATCATGTCGAAGAAGAAATAAAGCAAGTAAATGATGCTCAATTATCCTTTTTCGAGGAAATCGTTGATGAAAAGAAGCCGCAAATCTCTTCAAAGGAAAAGAGAATCCTTGATTCCATAAGAGAAGTAGATATTTTAGATTTGACACCTATGAAGGCGATGAATTTATTATATGAGCTTCATAAGAAATTAAAATAGGCGTATAGAAGGGAGGCGAATTCAATGGGAAAAATCATACAGTTGGATGATGCCTTATCAAATAAAATTGCCGCTGGTGAAGTGGTTGAAAGACCAGCCTCTGTTGTAAAAGAGTTAATAGAGAATTCGATAGATGCTGGAAGTACCGTCATTGAAATAGATGTAGAGGAAGCAGGACTAGCCCGAATTCAAATTATCGATAACGGAGATGGGATTGAAGAGGAAGATGTCCTACTCGCATTCTCTCGCCATGCCACCAGTAAAATAAAAGATGAAAATGATTTGTTCCGTATTCGCACTCTTGGATTCAGAGGTGAGGCGCTTCCAAGTATCGCTTCTGTTGCCCGATTAGAGATGTCCACATCAACTGGTGATGCTGGGACCAAGATTATTATTGAAGGTGGAAAAGTTATCGCCTTTGAAAAGGCACCAAGTAGAAAAGGAACAGATATCATCATATCGGATTTGTTCTTTAACACACCTGCACGACTTAAATATATGAAAACGATTCATACAGAATTAGGAAACATAACAGATGTGGTTAATCGCCTCGCATTATCCCATCCAGAGGTTTCCATTCGCTTGATGCATAATGGACGGAAATTGCTTTATACAAATGGAAATGGGGATGTAAGACAAGTACTAGCGGCAATTTACGGCTTAAGTATCGTTAAAAAAATGGTCCCAATCCATACTTCCTCTTTGGATTTTCGAATTTCGGGCTGGCTAGCTCTTCCTGAGATAACAAGGGCATCAAGAAACTATATAACAACGATGATTAACGGACGGTTCATTAAAAACTATCCGTTGGTCAAGGCTATTCAGGAAGGTTATCATACATTGCTGCCAATTGGACGGTTTCCAATCGTTTTGTTAAACCTTGAAATGGATCCGATTTTAGTGGATGTAAATGTTCATCCATCGAAAATGGAGGTTCGATTAAGCAAAGAGCAGGAACTAAATAAGCTAGTGACTGACTCAATTAAGGGTGTCTTTAAAAAACAAGAATTGATTCCATCAGGTTTTTCTAATGAAAAAAAAGAACGGCCGAAATCAGAACAAACAAGTTTGAATTTGGATCATATTCCTGTAATAAAGGAGGAGCCTCCTTTCAAGGATTTAATTCCAAGTGGGCAAGGATTAGCGAGTGAAGAAGTCACGAATGGGATCGTTCCAGATATAGGTTCTATGAGTGAAAAGTTTCAAACAGGCATAGATAATTCATTTGAGGCTCCTCATTTCGATTCGTTTTCTATTCCAGTTTCAGAAGAAGCATTTGAGGAATTAGATGACCATGAAGTATCAAACCTAGTTCGAGATATGGAGGAAAAAGAGTCTACAAGGGTGCCCCCACTATATCCAATTGGACAGATGCATGGGACCTACATTTTTGCTCAAAATGAGAAGGGGCTATATATTATTGATCAGCATGCTGCTCAGGAACGGATAAAATATGAGTTTTTTAAGGAGAAGGTTGGAGAGACCATTCAAGAACTTCAAGAGCTCCTCGTACCGTTGACGTTTGAATATTCAACTGATGAAACATTAAAGATTAATGAAAGTAAGGAAGAACTTGAAAAGGTTGGGGTCTTTATCGAACCGTTTGGTTTGAATAGTTTTATTGTAAGGTCACATCCAACTTGGTTCCCAAAGGGTGAAGAAAAAGAAGTAATTGAAGAGATGATTGAACAGCTTCTTTCAATGAAGGCAGTGGATGTCAAAAGGTTGAGAGAGGAAGCGGCTATCATGATGAGCTGTAAAGGATCTATTAAGGCCAATAGACATTTAAGAAATGATGAAATCCAAGCATTATTGGATGAACTAAGACAAACATCAGATCCTTTCACATGTCCACATGGCAGACCAATCATTATTCATTACTCTACCTATGACATGGAAAAAATGTTTAAACGAGTGATGTAAAAAGATAGGGAAAGGTGTCCGGCACCTTTCCCTATTTTTTTATAAAAAAAAATCCGGCACCTACAACCGGATCGAAAAATATGTTAAAAAAGGGGGCTGTGAAAAAGCTCCTCACTAGCTTCTTTCATATAATAACGGACAAAAATGAAAAAACTATGAAAAAATGATTAATAAATTTATAAGATATTAATAAATTTCATGTTTTTTCGGAGAAATTTGCAATAATTGTAAGCATATCTACCGACTTTCCATTATATTAGAATTAAGAAAAGTGAATGGAGGTGTTCACTTGGTCACATTTAGCATACTTATTGCCATAATACCGATTGTATTGATCTTTTTTATCATTGCCTACGCGATTAAAAGTAAGAATAAAGGAGATGAGGGTGTGTTCCGAAATTTATATACTTATCTAGTATTGTTTGCAACATTGATGATGGTTATTGGTGGGGGAATATCTATTTTTATGGCGGCAGCGGATTTAGTCAGTCCAACCTCTTATTATCAGAGCTATTCTGATTACCGACAAATGAGGCTATATGATAAATCAGCTACCGAACCAGCAAACATTTCAGAGGAAAAATTGCGGACAGAATACGAGCAGTTACAAAAAGATGAGAAGCAAAGGCAGCAACAGAACGCAAAGAATCAAATTATTAAAAGCTTAGGCTTCATCGTTATTCCATTGCCAATTTTTATATACTTTAATCGTAAAAGAAAACCGGAAGTTGATTAGTCAAAAAAATTTAAGGTATAAATATTTTTAGGAGCTGGTGCATTTACCAGCTCCTTTATTAATCGTAGGGATCTATTTATTTAGCCTCTTTTTGCAAGGTATTTAAATATTGTACAGCCTTCCCAGTACCAATGGCCACTGATTCCAACGGGCTTGGTGCTAGATGGACAGGAACAAAGATTTCTTGACTAATCCATTCCTGAAGTCCATTTAGCAAGGAGCCTCCTCCTGTTAAAATCACGCCACGGTCTACAATATCTCCACTTAGCTCAGCGGGGCTATCCTCTAAAGTAAGTCGGAGTGTTTCTAAAATTTGCGCTAGGGTATCCTTGATCGCGTGATGAATTTCAGTTGAAGTGAGCTCGATTGTTTTAGGTAATCCAGTCAAAAGATCTCTTCCTCGAACATTCATAGAAATCGGGTCATGGTCTTCTAGCGCATAACCTATCTCCATTTTGATTTTCTCTGCCGTATGCTCACCAATTAAGACATTATAGGCCTTTCGAACATAGTTTGATATATCCTCATCAAAACGCTCACCCCCAAAGCGGAGAGTATGACATGCAACCACTCCCCCAAAGGAAATGATGGCAACCTCCGTGGAGCCGCCTCCGATATCGACAATGACATTAGCAATAGGTTCATCAACAGGAAGCCCAGCTCCGATAGCTGCAGCAACGGATTCTTCAATTAAATGGACCTTCTTGGCACCAGCATTTCTTACGGCATCCTGAATTGCCTTTCTTTCAACACTTGTACAAACAGATGGTGTACATACAACCACGTTTGGCTTTCTGATTGAAAAGCCTAATTTTTTTGATGCGTTTTTTAATAGGAATCTCAGCATATTGGTTGTCAATTCATAATCGGCAATAACCCCGTTTTTAAGTGGACGGATTGCCTTAATCTTTTCAGGTGTTTTTCCAATCATCTCCTTCGCCTCACGACCGACTGCAAGGATTTTATTTGTGTCCGTCTCAATAGCGACAACAGAAGGCTCGTTCACAGCAACACCTTTATTTTTACTATATAACAATATATTTGCTGTTCCTAAGTCAATTCCAATATCAGATGTAGAAAACATATTTGTCTCACCCATTCCTTTCAATGTACAATTATAATTTTCATAAAGGGGTGAGCTTCTTTTGGGGGTAAAAGAGACGTTGTAATGAACTCGTAAGAAATGTAATATGTTTAAATGTTTCCATTAAAGAAATTTAATTTCCTTGATTAGAAAAATGGAAAGTGGGAATAATGCATAGATGTTCAACTGCTTTTAGTGAAATATGTTGCGGTTTATCCGAAAATGGTAATATGATTTATATGGATATAAAGTATAAGAAAGCAGTGTGAAGAGCTTTGAAGTCAAAGGAAAAATTATTGGTTATCATCGGTCCTACAGCCGTAGGAAAAACAAAGCTAAGTATTGAACTTGCAAAGAAATTTAATGGAGAAATCATTAGTGGCGATTCCATGCAAATTTATAAAGGTATGGATATTGGTACGGCAAAGATTAAAAAAGAAGAAATGGAAGGAATTACTCACCATTTAATTGATATTAAACAACCTGAAGAACCTTTTTCTGTTGCTGAATTTCAAGAAATGGTCCGAGAGAAAATTTCAGACATAACGATTAGAGGAAAACTGCCCATGATTGTTGGTGGCACGGGTTTGTATATTCAATCGGTAATCAATGATTATCATTTTTCTGATGCCCCATCCGACATACAATTTCGTGAAACACTTGAAAAAAGGGCAAGGGAAGAAGGTAATGAACGTCTTTATCAGGAACTAATGGAAGTAGACCCAAATAGTGCAGAAAAGATTCACCCTAACAATACCCGCCGAGTGATTCGAGCCTTAGAAATATTCCATTGTACAGGGAAAACGATGAAGGAATATCAAAAACAGCAAAGTCCAGATTTATTATATGATGTGGCTTTAATTGGCTTAACTATGGAACGAGAACAATTGTATGAGAGAATCAATCAACGAGTCGATCAGATGATAACAGAAGGGTTGATCGATGAAGTTAAACAACTTTATGATCAAGGACTAAGGGAGTGTCAATCGATTCAGGCAATCGGTTATAAGGAGCTATATGAATATTTTGATCAGCGAATAAGTCTAGAGAATGCAATTGATCATTTAAAACAAAATTCTAGACGTTATGCAAAAAGGCAAATGACTTGGTTTCGTAATAAAATGGATGTAAAATGGTTTAAAATGGATAATATCACTGATTCCTTTATGCTAGGAAAAAAAATCGAGGAAATTTCAGACTATATTGAAGGAAAGCTAGGAAATAAATAGAATACATAGTTATAGAGATAAAAGAGGAGGATTAAGTATGAAGCAACCCATTAATATCCAAGACCAATATTTAAATCAACTACGCAAGGACGGAACAAATGTTACGGTTTTCTTATTAAATGGATTTCAATTAAGAGGTCAAATAAAGGGCTTTGATAATTTTACTGTTCTTTTTGAATCCGAAGGAAAACAACAGCTAGTATATAAACACGCCATATCTACCTTCGCACCACAACGAAATGTTCAAATTGATTTAGAAGGTCAACAATCTTAAATATTAGTTATATAAAAAATAATGAAGAGGTCTTTTTCCAAAAGAAGAGGCCTCTTTTTTATGGTGTGAATGATCATATTTAGACAAAGAGTAAATAAAACCAAAACCTTTAATGAAATGTAAAGAACTTGAATAAATATAGTATATAGTTTGCATGCTTTGGACGAAAAGCAAAGGCAAGCGAACGGGTATATGATTTGTACCAATTCATCCTTATGATTAAGCCTTATTATCACCCCATATAGGCGAATGTCACAACTTTGAGGATTGTTGCGTATAATGTTCTTGATAAGTGAGGTGAACACTTTGGACCAACCGATACGAATGAAGAATAATGGTCAAATAAGCGTGGTTCTAAATTCGAAAAAGAAAAAGTCACTAAACCGTGTGCTACAAGATCCTGAAGTTGTTCCAAAGGTTCTTCCACCAGAGCACGCTGTATTACGAGAGATTGAAGACGAATTAAGTGCTCTCGTTGGTATGGAAGAAATGAAAAAAATGATTAAAGAAATATATGCATGGATTTATGTGAATAAAAAACGTGATGAAGCAGGTTTAAAAGTCGGGAAACAAGCCCTCCATATGATGTTTAAGGGAAATCCTGGTACGGGAAAAACAACCGTCGCAAGATTGATTGGGAAGCTATTTCAAAGAATGAACGTGCTTTCGAAAGGACATCTTATTGAAGCGGAAAGAGCTGACCTAGTGGGAGAATATATCGGTCATACAGCCCAGAAAACTCGGGACCTTATAAAAAAAGCAATTGGTGGAATTCTTTTTATAGATGAAGCCTATTCATTAGGCCGAGGGGGGGAAAAGGATTTTGGTAAAGAAGCCATTGATACGATGGTTAAACATATGGAGGACAAACAACATGAGTTTATTTTGATCCTAGCAGGTTATTCTAAAGAAATGAATCAATTTCTTACCTTAAATCCAGGATTACATTCTAGGTTTCCGCTGGTTATTGACTTCCCAGATTATACAGTGGATCAACTAATGGAGATATCAGATCGAATGTTGAAGGAAAAAGAATACACATTAAGTCATGAAGCAGAGAAAAAGTTAAGAGAACATCTCATATGGAAAAAATCGATTATGAGTTCGATAAATTTTTCTAATGGTCGGTATGTTAGAAATGTAATTGAAAAATCTATTCGAGCTCAAGCGATGAGACTTTTACTTCAAAATCATTATGATCGCCATGAATTAATGACTTTAAGGAGCAATGATCTCATTTTTGAAGAGGATTAATAGATGAGGGGCAAAAGACAAATACGGTCTTGCCCCTTTTTTGTTTTAGAAATCCTTTTAAAGACATTAGAAATATTATCTTTATTGGGAGGAATATTAAAGGAAGGAAATAATCGATGGAGGGAAACGGATGGGATCTAAATCAGAAAATGAGGGCTTTCTTCAGCTCGTAAAAAAGGGAAATAAATCTTCTGCGATTGCCATGGGGGGAAATGCATTCATTGCTGCCATTAAATGGGTGGCTGCTTCAATGAGTGGAAGTGGGGCAATGTTTGCATCTGCTACCCACTCATTAGCAGATGCTGTTAATCAAGGCTTCGTCTTTATTGGAAGTGTATTGTCTGAAAAGAGACCAACTAAGCAATTTCCCACAGGATTTGGAAGAATGATTAATATATTTTGCATGATAGCGGTAATAGTAGTAACCATCATGGCGTATGAAACCATTAAAGAAGGACTTCATTTAATGAAGCATCCAGTAACGCTAGGAAAGGGAATTTGGCTTAATGTTTTGGTTTTGATTGCTAATCTGGCAATCGATGGTGGGATTTTGGTTAAAGCGATGAAGGAAATTAATATAGAAGCTAGAGGGGAGGCAAAGGGTTTAGAAATCCTTTTTGGAGCCTTCAAAAATGTAGGTCGGGCGGCACCACCAACAAGATTAGTGTTTTACGAGGATTTAGTTGCTGTTACGGGTGCATTACTTGCACTTATTGCTGTGGTTGTAACATCCTTTACTAATTTTGCTATTTTAGATGGTATAAGTACATTATTAATTGGAATATTAATGATCGGTGTTGCATTTAAGGTAGGATATGATAATATGGTCGGCTTAATTGGTGTAGCAGCACCAAAAGAAATAGAGGAGAAAGTCGTCAATATTATTATGGGTGATAAAGACGTAACGGATATTAATAAACTCCGGATTATTCAAGAAGGTCGCTATTATCATGTAGAAGCATTAGTTGAGCTCAGAGAAGGTTTATCCTTGGCAGATGCAGATGACATAAAGTTCAAGGTACAGGATTTATTAATGGAAAATGGAGATATTACAGATGTTACATTAAGTATTATTGAGGATAATGGTGTTCAGGATTGGAAACAATCGCAAATGGAGGAATTAATATAATAAAAGGTGTCAGGCACCATTTGGTAGTGGTGCCGAACCTCTTATCGAATTCCTTTTTTATGATTCTGATATTTCCTTTTTGGCTTTCTTTTTCTTCATTCTTCCTATCATGACAACCCCTAAGACGACGATAATAATAAATCCCCATTTTAATACAGGATTATCTTCAAAAATTCCTTTTAGGAAATTTTCATCTGTGATCATTTTTGCAGCTGTATAAGCAAGAACAGCAGCTCCTAGAGTAATAATAATGGGAAATCGCTCAACCCATTTTATGATTAAGGTACTCCCCCATACAACAATAGGAATTGATATTAATAAACCACATAGTACCAGAATAAAGCTTCCATGTGCTGCTCCTGCGACTGCCAGAACATTATCAAGACCCATTAAAGCATCAGCGATGATGATTGTTTTTATAGCTGCCCAAAAGTTCTCCCCAGCTTCAACATCGTGACCTTTTTCTTCTATTAACAATTTATAAGCAATCCAAATCAAAAGAACTCCACCTATAAGGAGAAGACCTGGTATTTTTAGTAGCCAAACAACGATGAAGGTTGCCAATGCACGAATCCCAATGGCACCTACAGTCCCCCAAATTATGACCTTCTTTTGAAGACTTTTTGGTAAGTTTCGGGCAGCGAGACCGATAACAATGGCATTATCACCTGCAAGCACTAAATCAATCACAACTATGGAAAGAAGCGCAGACCAAAACTCGGTTGTAAAAAAATCCATATTTTTTTCCTCCGTTCAAATCAAATCCTTCTTAGTAATAGAATTTAAAGGGAGTCGATTCTATTTTATTCTTGCAATTGAAGCAGTAAAACTTCTCTGACAAGAAAGTTTATTAAAAATTTGGATAATCTATTGTAAACAATAGAAATAATAAGGAATAACTACTTTTAGTGTTCTCTAGCTTCTAGAATTTCATTAAGTTTGATTATTCCATTTAAACCAGCACAGAAAGAAAAAGGAAGATGGTATGATGATTAGAGTTTCTTACTTGATTTTGGTATGATGAAGATTAAGTAGAAGATAGAAAGAAGATGATTTCTTGGAGCAAAAACAGGTACAGGAAAAGGTAATTCTTGTAGGCTGTGAAACAGTTGAAGAAGAATCAAGATTTTCCTATTCGATGGAGGAACTTGCCTCTCTAACTGAAACAGCTAAAGGAGAAGTTGTAGCTTCTTTAACACAAAAAAGAGAGCGAATCCATCCCTCTACATATATAGGAAAGGGCAAGGTTGCTGAATTAAAAGCATTAGCATTGGAACTTCAGGCCGATTTAATTGTTTTTAATGATGAATTAACACCTAGTCAGGTACGGAATATTTCCAGTGAAATTGAAGCAAGAATTATTGATAGAACACAATTAATACTAGATATTTTTGCTCAAAGGGCTCGCTCTAAGGAAGGGAAGCTTCAGGTAGAACTAGCGCAGCTACAATACTTACTACCAAGACTTGGAGGTCAAGGAATACAGCTTTCAAGACTGGGTGCTGGAATAGGAACGAGGGGACCAGGTGAAACGAAGCTTGAGTCTGATCGTCGCCATATCCGCCGGAGAATTGATGATATTAAGTCACAGCTCTCTGTCATTGTTCAGCATCGTGATCGTTATCGCGAAAGAAGGAAAAAGAATAAAACCTTTCAAATTGCTCTTGTTGGATATACAAATGCAGGAAAGTCCACCCTTTTTAATCGATTAACCGAAGCGGATGCTTTTGAAGAAAATCAATTGTTTGCAACTCTCGATCCTTTAACCAGAAAATTGATACTACCAAGCGGGTTTACCACCCTACTGACTGACACAGTCGGTTTCATACAAGATCTACCTACGACATTAATCGCAGCTTTTCGTTCAACTTTAGAGGAAGTAAAAGAAGCAGATCTATTATTGCATGTGGTCGATATGTCAAATCCGGACTATTTTCAACATGAAAAAACAGTCAATGGTTTATTAGAGGATATGGATGTTATTCAAATTCCTCAATTAACCGTTTATAATAAAAGGGATTTGCAGCATCCCGATTTCGTTCCAACCGCTAAAACAGAGACAATGTTAATCAGCGCATATAACGAAGAAGACTGTAATCTTTTAAAGCAAAAAATTGAGAGTGTCATCATTAGTCAGATGGTTGCTTATGATGTAGATATCCCTGCTACTGAAGGAAAATTACTCTCCCAATTAAAAAATGAAACCATCCTTAGAAGGCTAATATTTGATGAAGAGAAGCAGCTATATGTATGCAATGGTTTCTATCTGCGAGGTCATCAAATATCAGGAAAGCTACAACAATATATAAAATAGATAGGAGAGCAACATGTTTAAGCATTTACAAAATGGGGAGAAGCTAGAACCAATCGTTCAAGCGGTTGAAAAACAAGTGTTATCCATTCATAAGAAAATAGATGAAAGAATGGAATCGAATCAATTTCGTGTATTAAAAAGCTTTCAGGATCATAAGGTGAGTGATTCACATTTTATTCCTTCAACAGGATATGGTTATGATGATATTGGCCGAGATACATTAGAAAAAATTTATGCTGATGTTTTTGGAGGTGAAGCCGGTTTAGTTCGCCCTCAAATCATTTCTGGAACCCACGCTATTTCCATTGCGCTTTTTGGAGTTCTTAGACCAGGGGATGAGCTCCTTTACATAACTGGAAAACCCTATGATACATTAGAAGAAATTGTTGGGATAAGAGGGAATGGAGTGGGATCACTAAAGGATTTTCAAATTGAGTACAATAGTGTTCCTCTTCAGGAAGATGGTACGGTAGACTTCCAAGCGGTAAAAGAAGCCATCCACTCGAATACGAAAATGATTGGAATACAACGTTCAAAAGGATACGCAACAAGGCCATCCTTTACCATCTCTGAGATTGAGGAAATGATTCGTTTTGTTAAGGAAATTAAATCGGATGTCGTTGTTTTTGTTGATAATTGTTATGGCGAATTTGTAGAGGAAAGGGAGCCATGTCACGTTGGTGCTGATCTAATAGCTGGGTCATTAATAAAAAATCCAGGAGGCGGTTTAGCCAAAACTGGGGGATATATAGTAGGAAAACAAGAATGGGTCGAAGCATGTTCCTATCGAATGACCTCTCCAGGAATTGGTGCTGAAGCAGGTGCTTCCCTTTATAGCTTGCAGGAAATGTATCAAGGTTTCTTTTTGGCCCCACACGTAGTTGGGCAAGCATTAAAAGGGGCTGTATTTACTGCCGCGATGCTTGAGAAACTTGGAATGAATTCGAATCCAAAATGGGATGCAGAGAGAACAGATTTAATTCAATCCGTTCAATTTGATGATCGTGATAAGATGGTTGCTTTTTGCCAAGCCATTCAGTTTGCCTCTCCTGTTAATTCCTACGTAACGCCATATCCTAGTTATATGCCTGGCTATGAGGATGATGTCATCATGGCAGCGGGTACATTTATTCAAGGGGCTAGTATTGAATTAACAGCTGACGGACCAACGAGACCTCCGTATGTTGCCTACGTACAAGGGGGACTTACCTATTCTCATGTCAAGATAGCAATCTGCATTGCTTTAGATCGATTACTTGAAAATGGACTGATTAAGCTTAATGAATAGAGAGAGGGGAGCAGCTGTGAGGTTGTTCCTTTTCTCCGTTTTAGCTGATTAATGGAGAAAATTTTTTTAGTTCAGAAATTTATTAAAAATACTATGTTATATTTTCTTACATTAAATTGACAACTTTTATTACATTGACATATAATGATATCAAGATTTATAGGAAATGGGGAATAGTCAGATGAGTGGAAGCGAAATTCGCCGTTCTATGCCTCTTTTTTCAATTGGAATTGTCATGAAGCTAACTGATCTATCTGCTAGACAAATTCGTTATTATGAAGAACATGAATTGATATCACCTGCAAGAACTGAAGGAAATAAACGCTTATTCTCTTTAAATGATATTGACAAATTACTAGAGATTAAAGATTTAATTGACCAAGGTGTGAATATGGCTGGGATTAAGCAAATCTTCCAAGTCAAGGAAGAACAGCACCTAGTCTCTGAGCAAGTTCAGCAAAAAGAAAAAGTAAAACGCGAATTGAGTAATGATGAATTAAGAAAACTCCTACGTGCTGAATTAGTGCAGGCAGGTCGATTTAATCGAGCATCATTACGACAAGGAGATATGTCACGCTTTTTCCATTAAGTTAAATAAATATTTTTTTTGAAACAAAAAGGAGGAACAAGGATGAGCAAGTACACAAAAGATGATATTAAAAAAATGGCAGCGGACGAAAATGTTAAATTTATTCGTTTACAATTCACAGACATTTTAGGAACAATCAAAAACGTGGAGATTCCAATTAGCCAGCTTGAAAAAGCATTGGATAATAAAATGATGTTTGATGGTTCATCGATTGAAGGATTTGTACGTATCGAAGAATCCGATATGTATTTATTTCCTGATTTAGATACTTGGGTTATTTTCCCTTGGACTGCTGAAAAAGGAAAGGTTGCCCGTCTAATTTGTGATATCTACAACTCAGATGGAACTCCATTTGCAGGAGATCCTCGAAATAATTTGAGAAGAGTTCTAAAGGAAATGGATGAATTAGGATTCACTGATTTCAACTTAGGACCTGAACCGGAATTCTTCTTATTCAAGCTAGATGAAAAAGGGGAACCTACATTAGAGTTAAACGATAATGGTGGTTATTTTGACCTAGCACCAACCGATTTAGGAGAAAACTGCCGTCGTGATATCGTTCTTGAACTAGAAGAAATGGGCTTTGAAATTGAAGCTTCTCACCATGAAGTAGCTCCCGGTCAACACGAAATAGATTTCAAATATGCGGATGCCTTAACAGCATGTGACCAAATTCAAACTTTTAAACTAGTAGTTAAAACTATTGCACGTAAACATGGCCTTCATGCAACCTTCATGCCGAAGCCATTATTTGGTGTAAATGGTTCTGGAATGCACTGTAACTTATCGTTATTTACCAGCGAAAAGAATGTTTTCTTTGATCCAAAAGGGGACCTAGAGCTTAGCGATACAGCTTATCATTTTATCGCAGGAGTATTAAAACACGCACCTGGTTTTACAGCCGTAACCAACCCAACTGTAAACTCCTATAAGCGTTTAGTCCCAGGATATGAGGCACCTTGTTATGTTGCTTGGTCTGCTAGAAACCGTTCACCATTAATTCGTATTCCAGCTTCTCGTGGATTGAGTACTCGTGTTGAGGTACGAAGTGTTGACCCATCTGCTAACCCATATCTAGCAATGGCCGTATTATTAAAAGCAGGATTAGATGGAGTGAAAAATAAATTAACTCCTCCGACCTCAGTGGACCGCAATATTTATATCATGAGCAAAGAAGAAAGAGAAGAAGCGGGAATCCATGATTTACCTGCCACTTTAGCCGTAGCATTAGATACATTATCAAATGACCATGTGATAGTTGATGGACTAGGGGAACATATTTTTGAACACTTTATCGAAGCAAAAGAGATTGAGTGGGATATGTTCCGTACACAAGTCCATCCATGGGAACGCGAGCAATATATGAAAATGTATTAATAAAAGCAGCCTTAACACTTTTTCATTCGTGTTAAGGCTTTCTTTATGCAACCATTCTTTGTTCTTCATCAAATGTACGTAATTCACTATTTGAAGAATGATCATTATGTGGTTCATCTCCTCCTTTAAAGTAGCATTATAAAAAAATGAGCGAACCATTTGTATCGTAATCCGAAGTATTTAAATCTCAAGAATCCTACTGTAAGCTAGTTTCTTGGATTCAGTAGGCTTGTAAACAGAAAAAATGCCTCCCTGAAGAAGGCATTTTTTTGATTAGCATTTCTTATTTTAATTCCCTATCAATATAAGATGCGTTCACCCAACCATTTTTTCCTGATGAAAGCTTCACTTGATACCAGGTTTTTGAGCTGTTCATCACGATATTTCCATCTTTATCTAATACTAGTTGAACATATTCATTTAAATTGAAAATACCAATCGGACTATTTACTGTGGACGCATCCGGTCGTACATTTAACCCAGAAACATTTACTCTGCCGAGATTCTTTACTGAAAGATAACTACTGTAACGGTCAAATTTGACCCCAGAAATCCAATATTCCTTACCTTGATATTGAACCCTAATCCAATAATCATTCGTTTTTTCTAGAAGGCTAAATTCAGCCCCTTTTTTTAATTTTGCAGTAGTGGTAGAATCCCCTTTTTTGTTCCTCAATTCAAGATCGGTTTTTGCGATTGCCTGTATGTTCTTTGGAAATACCTCACTTAATGCAGGAATAGGGGGGCTTGAGAATGTTCTTGTGTCTGGTGTAGCTCCTTTATAATCCGCCTTGTTATAAGGTAAGATATTTTGCATATGGGCGGCAATCTTTGCTCCCCAGCTCGGGTCTGATGCATAATAGAAGTTCATGCCCTCGCTATTTGCATCTATTCGAGTATTAGTCATCGTCTTCGTACTATATCCTAAATAGGCTCCATGATACTTCCAATTCTTCTCATTTAAGTAGGTTGCCTTCATTTCTTGTGCAATGTATTCGATATTTTCATCAACCGTTTTAAATCGGTAGGCTGAAATGAATTCTGTTGCATCATATGCCCCAAAACCAAAAAGATTGAATTTGCCAAGTGATATATTAGATGTCCCATAAGCGCTTTCATGGATAGCATGAGCTGCTAAATAAAGGGCATTTACTCCATATTTTTCTCCCGTCTGTATGAACAGTTGACCTTTCTTAGATAGAACGCTTGGTTTGCCGGTTAATTTCACATAGGATTGAATGTAATTATCAATTTGTGTAGCTGTAACCTTTGATTTTGTGCGTAAATCAATAAACTGATATCCATCACGATGACTGATTGGATCACCAGTCTTGACTTCTTGGAGATGATTCCCTAACAAATATCCAATTTTTCCTTCAAAACTGACCTTGTACCATCCGTTTGAGGTCTGATGTGTAGGTACGACCAATTTTCCTTTTGGAATAATCGCGAAGCTCTCACTAGTGTCCGATGCCATTTTTCTAAGATTTAACTGTTCCAATAGTAAAAGAGTTTTTCCTGAAATGGCTTCTTCTGTATATGGAATTTCTGGTTGGTTCGGAACTTCTTCTTGGGTTAATTCTTCAAAATCCCCTTTGAAAATATAGCCAGTTTTCTTTTCGATTGTGACTTTATACCAGTCTCCGATTGAATAGGAAGATGAAATCATTTGATCCTTTTGTATACTCGCAATCGACTTATATGCCTTCCCATATTTTTCATAAAGGGTTGTTTTGTTTTTTGCCTTGAAATTTGTACTTGAAAAAGTGGTAGGAGTTACTTTTTTAACTGAGTTGCTATTGATATAAACTGTTTTCCCACTAAAGGAAACGCGGTACCAGGTCTGACCTATGGCGTTTATAATTTTCTGCGTTGAATAAAGACCATTATTATTTGTGAGATTATAGTAAGGTTTTTTCTTCGTATCTGGAGTAGGGTAAAGCCCTGTCGATTTATTTGTAAAATAATAGGAACCATTAATCTTCATGTATTGATAGTATTCTTTTAAATAGGTTTTATTGACCCAACCACTTTTTGTTATCTTTTTTCCCTTCGAGTCAAAGGTGTACATGACCTTATACCAAGTACCATATTTTTCGGTGGCATACACGACTTTGCTTTTAGGAATAGTTAAAAGTAAGGGGTATTTTGTACCGGCTTTTGTTCGTAAATTTAGATTTGCAGTTGTCTGAAATGCTGTTTTAGTCATTTTTGTTGTACTTGCAGCTTCAGCTTTATTCAAATCATGTGCACTAAGCGATCCAGCTGAGAAAAGAATCATCAACATGGCTGTTAGAATAAACGTTTTCATTCTCGTTTTCATATCATTTTTCCTTTGCCCTTTCGTATGCTTCATGAGTTATGTGAAATCTACATGTAATCTATTATTTTATTATAATTTGAATAGAGTAAAAGATAAATATAATAGAAGGAATATAATACAAAAAACTGGATGGTACTTTTGACAAGTCATTGTACCATCCAGTCATAATTGTTATTTCAGTTCCTGAGCTAAATAAGATTTGCTCACCCAGCCTGTTTTTCCATTACTCAGTTTAATTTTATACCAGGTTTTCGAACTATTCATTGTGAGTTTCCCGTCTTTATTTAAAACCAATTGAACATATTGGTTAAGCTTTAAGGAACCAATCGGTTTTTTTGATGTAGAAGCTGTAGGGCGCACATTTAAAACAGGGGTGGTGACTCTACCCAAGTTTTTAACAGATAAGTAGCTATTATACTGATCAAATTTTATACTTGATGTCCAATATTCTTTTCCGGCATATTTAACACGTACCCAAAAATCATTTGATTTTTCGAGAATGATAAACTTCTTGCCTTTACTCAATTTTTTTACAATAGAAGTACTACCCTTTTTATTCGATAATCCCAGGTCTTTTTTCGATACGGCAATGATTCCAGAAGGGAACTTGTCGCTTCCAGTTGGTTTTGGTGGAGCTGGAAAAACCTTCGTATTTGGCTTGGCTGCGCTATAGTACCTTTTATCATAAGGTAAGATTTTCTGCATATGTGCAGCAATTCCTTTACCCCAGAGTGGATCGCTGGCATAGTAGAAATTCATTCCTTCGCTATGATCATCGACACGAGCATTCTTCAAGGTTTTTGTGGTAAAACCAAGATGCGGACCGTTATACTTCCAGCTATTTGGATTTAAATAAGTAGCCTTCATCTCTTGAGCGATATATTCAATATTTTTGTTTACTGATTGAAAGCGGTAGGCCGCAACATAAGGAGCAGCGTCAAAAGCTCCAAACCCAAAGAGGTTGTTCTTCCCTAATGAAATATTGGAAGTGCCATAAGCACTTTCATGAATCGCATGGGCCGCTAAATAGAGGGCATTAACGCCATATTTATTCCCGGCATCAATGAAGGCTTGCCCTTTACCAGTTAGCACACTTTTCTTTCCAGTTAACTTTACATAATTGGCGATATACTGGTTAATTTGTTCTGCTTTAACTGGAGACTTCATTCGAAGATCAATAAATTGATAACTATCTCGATTCTTTAAAGGATCCCCAGTTTTCACTTCTTTAATATAGGAGCCAGAAACGTAACCTGTTTTCCCTGAATAGGTCAATTTGTACCAACCGTTCGACACCTTGTGAGAAGGAACAACAATTTTTCCCTTAGGAATGACTTTAAGAACCGTAGATTTGCTTTCAGCCGTCTTTCTTAAATTAAGATTAGATGTAACATAAAAGGTTTTTCCAGAGAGTAAAGTCTCTTTTAATTTCTCCTTAATGTACTTTTCTACCACCCAACCCGTTTTATTCATCTCTTTATCTCCAGATTTGTAAGAATAGGAGACTTTGTACCAGCTACCTCTTTTCTCACTCGCGATAACTGTTTTTCCTTTAGGGACCAGAACGATTTTATTGGAATCCATACTTGCATTAGAACGCAAATAGATATTTGCAGTAGTTTGGTAGCTAGTTTTATTTATTTTTACTGTTGTAGCTGCTTCAATCTTGTCTAAACCCTCCAAGTTGTAAGTTATGGCTACTCCACCTAACACAATACTTGTAGATAAGAATACTACCTTTAATAGCTTTTTATTCATTAAATCACTTCTCTTTCTATAAAACTTCTTTTAAATCAATGTCAATCAATGCAAATATGGAGAATATATTTGTCAAAATATGCTGTTATTAGGTCAAATTTATTTTGATTCTACTTTATTTCTACAAAAAACCCCATTCTTATTATAAAGATATTAGAATCAAAAGTTAAGACTATAGTAGAAATTAGTAGAATTTGTAGAAAAAAGTGTTTGAGAAGAGAGGGGGTTGAGGGTTTTGGCGCATACAAATAGGGGGATGAAAGACAAAATGTTGGTAATATGGGGGGATTTGTATTCATAAGGCAGATGAGGGCCATAAGGGTGAATTAACTGGAGGGAATTGTCTTTCATCAGGTGGATGCAGGCCAAAATGAGGTACCAACAGCAGAAAATAGCCCCTTAAAAAATGAAAAATAATCATGATATTAAACTATTTTTACATATAAATAGGACAAGAGGAACACTAATTGAGGCAGGCAAAAATATAATGTATTAGCTTGTATGCTTATTAATCTCCGTAAAGGAACAATGTATTTAGCATGAAATAATGCCGTTAAGAGTATGCAAGCACAACTCATGTCAAAGGAAGAGGGGTGTTAATTTTGATAAACTGGAAGGTTCGAATAAAAAATAGGCTATGGGTCACTTCCTTCATTGCACAGGTCTTTATACTAGTGGAGTTTTTATTATTGGGGGCTCATTCCATTGGACTAACAGATTTTCAATTGACAGAGGAGCTTGAGAATTGGGTAATAGGGGTCGTTAATGCGGTATTTATGCTCCTATCCACTTTAGGCCTTATTCAAGATCCAACAACCAGAGGATTAAGTGATAGTGAACAAGCAAGTAAATATGATGCTCCAAAATAAAAAACAAGCTCCTCAAGAGCTTGTTTTTTACTAGTTTCGTAAGGTTAGTGTATATGACGATAAACACCAATGACTTTTCCAAGGATAGATACACTGTTGAGAATAATTGGCTCCAAAGTAGAATTCTCAGGCTGTAAGCGAAAATAGTTTTTTTCTTTAAAGAAACGCTTCACTGTAGCTTCATCTTCTTCTGTCATTGCTACGACGATTTCTCCATTATTAGCAGTATGTTGCTGTTTAACAATGACGTAATCGCCATCTAATATTCCAGCTTCAATCATACTATCTCCCATAACCTCTAGCATAAAAACTTGTTCATCAGAAGGAGCAAAACTATCAGGTAATGGAAAATATTCTTCTACATTTTCGATGGCAGTGATCGGTTGTCCAGCGGTCACTTTCCCTACTACAGGTACATTGATAACATTGTGCTTTGGAATATTAGAATTCGAATCGAACTCTAAGATTTCAATCGCACGAGGCTTTGTCGGATCTCTTCGAATAAGCCCCTTGCTTTCAAGTCTTGCTAAATGTCCGTGTACAGTAGAACTTGAAGCTAGTCCAACAGCCTCCCCGATTTCTCTGACTGAAGGAGGATAACCCTTGGAACGAACCTCTTCCTTAATGAAGGTTAATATATCTTGTTGACGTTTTGATAATTTAGTCATAATCGTGCACCTCTATGGTTTTTCTTGGTTGTATTATAGCATGAATTACCAGTTGATACAAACATAAGTTCGAATATTTTTCTTGACTCAAACAAATGTTCGTAATATGATAAAAATAAATAAATCGAACAAACATTCGTAACCAGAGGTGTCTTATATGAAAAAAATTTGGAATCAATATTGCTATATTATCCTATTAATTATTATTAGTTTTGCTGCAGCTTTCATATTTTCTGGTAAACTACATGGAAATGAATCAACGAATTATGTAAAGGTCACCATTCAAGATGGTCAATCTCTTTGGAATATTTCAGAAAAATATGCCTCAGATCACCAGCTTTCTTCAAATGAATTCATTAAATGGGTTGAAAAAACTAATGGAATTTCAGGGGATCAAATTTATCCTGGAGAAGAGATTATTATTCCCGTAAAAAATGAGGATTACCAACCTACCCAAATAGCTAGCTCAGATTATTAATACAAGAGGAGATCATATGAAAAGTGTAATATATTGCAGAGTCAGTACAACAAAGGAAACCCAAGAAACTTCCTTGCAAAGGCAGGAGGAGGAGCTAATTGACCTAGCCCACAGAAATGGCTTTATTATCGCCGAGGTCATTAAGGAGAAGGCAAGTGGTTATGACTTGGAAAGAGATGGTGTCTTTGAATTACTAAATGCAATAAAGAACCCTGAAGTAAAAGCTGTTCTGATACAGGATGAAACACGATTGGGAAGAGGAAATGCCAAAATTGCCTTATTACATTGCATTATTAAAGAAGGGGTAAAGCTTTACTGTTTAAGTCATAATGGAGAATTACAACTTTCAGAAGCAGACTCCATGGTATTAGAAATTGTAGGCATTGTAGAGGATTATCAAAGAAAAATACATAATATGAAAATTAAAAGGGGAATGCTACGTGCTGTAGACCGTGGATTTCACCCGGAAAATAATTTGAAACATAAAGGAGTAAATGCTGGGAGGGAAAGAAAGGAAGTTCCATTAGAGGAAATTATCCGATTAAAGAAAAATAAATTAACCTTCGCAGAAATAGCTGCAACCTTAAGAGGCTTTGGTTATGAAATATCAAAGGCGACCGTACATAGAAGGTATCAAGAGTTCATGGAGCAAAATGAAGAATAGGCAGTTTGCTTGTCAATAATCACTATTTCTAGTAAGATGTTGATTATTATGAACAATCATAAAGGAGCTTTTCAATGATTTCAAAAGAAAAACTTGCAAGAATAAATGCCTTAGCGAAAAAGTCCAAAGAAGAAGGATTAACCGTAGAGGAAGCAAAAGAACAATCTAGCCTACGTAGCGAATATTTGAAGGGCTTTCGATCATCTATGTTTAATACATTAAAGGGCGTCACGGTTATTGATCCTCTTGGAAATGATGTAACACCGAATAAAATTAAACAACTTAGGGATAAAAAGAATCTACACTGATCACTAACTTATAAAAGTAAGTTGGTTACTAGTGTAGATTTAATTTTAGAAATATCTTTATTCAGCCTATCACATAAATTTGTAATTATTTTGTCAAATTAATGATTAATAGGGCTTTTTTTTATGTAAATTCTTGTATTAATGGATTCCTAACTATAATATTAATATTGGACTGATTAGATAACGAAAGGAATGAAAGAAATGTTTGATAAGATTGATCAATTATCGATAAATTCAATCCGTACTTTATCGATTGACGCAATTGAGAAAGCGAATTCAGGGCACCCAGGTATGCCAATGGGAGCTGCTCCAATGGCCTATACTCTTTGGACTCGTTTTATGAATATGAATCCTAAAAATCCTGAATGGTTTAATCGTGACAGATTTGTTTTATCTGCAGGTCACGGTTCTATGCTTCTATATAGTTTACTTCATCTAGCAGGATATGAAGTTTCTATGGAAGATATTAAACAATTTCGTCAATGGGGTAGCAGAACACCAGGTCACCCAGAATTCGGACATACTCCTGGGGTAGATGCCACCAGTGGTCCACTTGGACAAGGTATTTCTATGGCAGTTGGTATGGCGATGGCTGAAAGGCATCTAGCTGCAGTTTATAATAAGGATCAATATGAGGTTGTTGATCACTATACATATAGTATTTGTGGTGATGGAGATTTAATGGAAGGTGTATCTGCTGAGGCAGCATCATTAGCAGCTCACTTAAAACTTGGAAAATTAGTCGTTCTATATGATTCAAATGATATTTCATTAGATGGGGATCTTTCTAAGTCTTTTTCTGAAAGTGTTCAACAAAGATTCCAAGCCTATGGCTGGCAATATATTCGGGTAGAAGACGGAAATGACCTAGATGAGATTGCAAATGCCATTGAGGAAGCTAAAAAGGATATCAACCGTCCAACATTAATTGAAGTTAAAACAGTAATTGGATACGGTTCACCAAATAAATCTGGAAAATCAGCTTCACATGGTGCACCTCTTGGGGCGGATGAACTTAAGCTTACAAAAGAAGCATACAAATGGACTTTTGAAGAAGACTTCCATGTTCCGGACGAGGTTTATAGTCACTTTAAGAAACATATTGCTGATAATGGGGAAAAGAAAGAGAAGGAATGGAATGAGTTATTCACTTCTTATAAAAATCAATATCCAGAGCTTGGGTCTCAGTTAGAGCAAGCCATGAAGGGTGAACTACCTGAAGGCTGGGATAGAGATCTTCCAAAATATGAACTAGGAAAGAGTCTGGCAAGCCGTGCATCTTCTGGTGAATCAATCAATGGACTGGCAAAAAATCTTCCAACAATGTTTGGTGGATCTGCAGACCTTGCAGGTTCAAATAATACAATGATTAAAGGGCAAGGAGATTTCACTCCAGACTCTTACGAAGGTCGTAATATTTGGTTTGGCGTTCGTGAATTTGCTATGGGTGCAGCTTTAAACGGTATGGCACTTCATGGTGGTTTAAAGGTATTTGGTGGAACATTCTTCGTATTCTCTGATTACTTAAAACCGGCTATTCGCCTAGCTGCTCTTATGAAATTACCTGTAACCTATGTATTTACCCATGATAGTATCGCTGTTGGAGAAGACGGACCAACTCATGAACCTATCGAACAATTAGCAGGCTTAAGAGCCATGCCAAATCTATCTGTGATTCGACCTGCAGATGGGAATGAAACGGCAGCAGCTTGGAAATTAGCAATAGAATCACAGAACCAACCAACTGCCCTTGTTTTAACTCGTCAAAACCTACCTACTTTAAAAGGTACGCTTGAAAATGCCTATGAAAAAGTATCTAAAGGTGGTTACGTTGTATCACCAGCAAATAAAGAAGTTGCTGATGTTCTTCTAATTGCTGCAGGATCTGAAGTAAACCTTGCTGTCGATGCTCAACAAGTGTTAGCAGAAGAAGGAATCGAGGCATCGGTTGTAAGTATGCCATCATGGGATCGTTTTGAGGCTCAATCTAAGGAATATAAAGAAACTGTCATTCCTAAGAGCGTGAAAAAACGACTTGCTATTGAAATGGGTTCTTCACTTGGCTGGCATCGTTATGCTGGGGATGAGGGTGAAGTATTGGCAATTGATCAATTTGGTGCCTCTGCACCAGGAAATATCATCCTAAAAGAATACGGCTTCTCCGTTGAGAATGTTGTTGCCCGTGTTAAAACCTTATTACAAAATTAATAGGATATTGAAGTAAAGATATAGAAAAAAGGAATGAGGGTGCTTATCACTCTCATTCCTTTTTTCATATGTCCCATTAAATAGGTAGAGCAATATTTTATTTTTTTGAAAAATATGAATATATAATGAATTCGACAAAAAAAGTGAAATTTTTTGACGCCTTCAGACAAACAATTGAAAGAATATTCTATATAATGGTTAAAAAGGGTTGTCCTAGAAGGAGGGGTTTCGGTGAGAATTTATCAAGTATATTTAATAGAAGATGAGTTTGCCACCCATTACTTCGGAAGAGAGCGGATGTTTTTTCAACTATTTGATGAATATAAAAATGCTAAAGGTGAATTGAGAAAAATATTAGAAAAACAAATTGATTATATAACAAAATCTATTCCAAACTTAAGATTGCATCAATACATTTACCAGCAATTACAAAGGAAAAAGGATTTTCGAATAGAAAATGGGATATATTATATAGAGAATAGGAAGCAAGGTAGTGCGAAATTAGAATTATTTGAAAAAGCATTACTTTTGCAATCCTTTGGAAGCTATGAAGCAGAAACATTATTTTTTGAAGTCCTTAGGAAAAGTGAGACTTCATTTATTGCCATCGACCTTGAGAATAAGAGATATGGATGGCTTAGACCGATAAAAGAGAGGAAATTTGTATAAAAAATAGAAGAAATTATTTCGCAAATATTGTATAATACCTTTTGGTCTAGTACACTGTAAGTTAGACAACATGAAGGAGGAAGTATTAAATGTGGATCTACATTCTAGTTGGTATACTAGCTCTTTTAGCTGGTGTAGCACTAGGATTTTTCATTGCTCGTAAATATATGATGAGCTACTTAAAGAAAAATCCGCCAATTAATGAACAAATGTTAAAAATGATGATGATGCAAATGGGCATGAAGCCTTCGCAAAAGAAAATCAATCAAATGATGGCTGCAATGAACAAACAACAAATGAAATAAGTGAGAATAAGCTGTCCAAAATGGTGCCTGCCACCTTTTTGGACAGCCTTTTCTTTTTTATGGGGGAGCATTTTAAAAGGTAAGTATGTGAATCTTCCATATTTTTGAAATATTTGTTAAACTAAGAAGGCAACTCTTTAAGGATGACTTAGTTTATTTTTTATTTTAGAATAGTTTTGAATAGATAAAAAAATCAAAATCTCACATAACAAAAATATGGAGGCTTCTATGAAAGTATTTTTAGACTTATTGTGGTTCTTTAAACAGGAGAAGAAGTCATATATATTTGGAGTCTTGTTATTGTTAATTGTTGCTCTACTGCAATTAATCCCTCCGAAAATTATAGGTGTAGTAGTTGACGAAATCCAAAATCATACGTTAACTAAGGCAACTTTAGTTCAATGGATTGTCGTTTTGATTGTTTCAGGAGTCATCATGTACGCCCTCCGTTATTATTGGGGGATCATGATTTTTGGATCATCTGTGAAGCTTGGAAGACAGCTAAGAAACCAGTTATATGAGCACTTTACAAAAATGTCACCCCACTTTTATCAAAAAAGAAGAATTGGGGATTTAATGGCCCATGCAACGAATGATTTACAAGTGATAAGAGAAACAGCAGGATCAGGTGTACTCACTTTAGTGGATTCTCTTGCAACCGGTGGCTTTGTGATTATAACAATGGCAACAACGATTAGCTGGAAGCTCACTCTCATTAGTCTTATCCCTATGCCGCTTATGGCGATTTTAACGAGTTATTATGGAACTTTATTACATAAACATTTTCATAAGGCACAGGAGGCATTCTCCTCATTAAATGACAAAACACAGGAAAGTATTACAGGGATAAAAGTAATCAAGACTTTTGGTCAAGAGGCTGAAGATATCGAGGATTTTCGTAAACAATCTGAGGATGTAGTCGATAAGAATGTATTGGTAGCAAAAGTAGATTCTCTTTATGATCCAACGATTTCGATTATTGTAGGGTTGTCGTTCTTTCTATCAATAGCCTTTGGGGCAAAGTATGTACTCAATGGGGAATTAAGCATTGGTGAATTAGTCTCCTTTACAACCTATCTAGGATTACTGATTTGGCCTATGCTTGCCTTTGGTTGGCTTTTTAATATCGTAGAAAGAGGTCGAGCCTCCTATGACCGAGTGACAGCATTATTGGCTGAGAAAGAAGAAATTGTTGACGATGAAAATGCATTGGCGATTACCCCAACAGGTGACATTCAATATGACATCCATCAATTTTATTATCCTGAAGAAAGGAAACCTGTTTTAGAGGATATTTCTTTTTCTGTTAAACGTGGAGAAACCCTGGGGATAGTTGGTAAAACCGGTGCTGGAAAAACCACTTTATTAAAATTACTAATTAGAGAATTCGATGTGGAAGACGGCGATATCTATATTGGTGAGCACCCTCTTTCCTATTATAAAATGAACTCTTTAAGGGAAGCCGTTGGATATGTCCCGCAGGATCATTTCCTTTTTTCAACCACTGTTGCTGAAAATATAGCCTTTACTGATCCTTCTGCAACGATGGAAAAAATAACACAAGCAGCGGAAATAGCCAATATTCATGAAGATATTCTAAATTTTACCGATGGATATAAAACGCTTGTTGGAGAAAGAGGAGTATCTCTGTCTGGTGGACAAAAACAAAGGATTTCAATTGCAAGAGCCTTATTTATGAATCCTGAAATTCTTGTTTTAGATGATTCCTTATCAGCTGTCGATGCGAAGACAGAGGAGGCCATTCTTTCTGCATTAAAAGAAAATCGTATGGGGAAGACAACCATCATAACGGCACATCGTCTAAGTGCAATCCAGCATGCTAATATAATTCTAGTTTTAGACGAAGGCAAAATTATTCAACGGGGTACCCATGAGGAACTAATGTCGGTAAACGGATGGTATAAAGATATGTTTTTACGCCAGCAGCTTGAGGAACTTGTGGAGCACGGAGGATAACAATATGAAAAGAAAAATGGCAGTAGTAGAGTCACGTGAACAGAGAAAAGTTTTATTACGGCTCTTGAAGTATGCAAAGCCACATATGAAGCTAATCATTATTGCCTTTACTTTTCTCTTACTAACGACAATTGGTGATGTTTTAGGTCCAATTATTGTGAAGATCTTTATTGATGATTATTTAACGCCGCGGGATTTAGCTTTTCAATCGATATTTACTTTAGGAGTAATTTATATAGGAATTCAAATATTGAATGTCCTGTTTTCCTATTTTCAATTAGTAAAATTCCAGGAAATTGCTTTAAAAATAATTCAACAGCTTCGAATTGATGTTTTTACAAAGGTTCAATCGTTAGGATTAAAGTATTTTGATCAAACTCCTGTTGGCAGTATTGTATCAAGGGTAACGAACGACACAGAAGCGATTAAGGATATGTTTGTTAGTGTGCTTGCAACCTTTATACAAAGTGGCTTTATGTTGACGGGTATTTTTATCGCCATGTTTATTCTTGACGTAAAGCTAGCCTTTTTCTGCTTGTTTATTATTCCTCTGCTTATTTTCATCATGAGCATTTACCGGAAATATAGCACGAAATTTTATCAGGATATGCGTGAAAGACTGAGTCAATTGAATGCAAAATTGAGTGAATCGCTATCAGGTATGGCAATGATTCAGATTTTTAGGCAGGAAAAAAGGATGCAAGAGGAGTTTGGGATTATAAATGAAAATCATTATAAAGCGGGAATGCGTAATATTAAAGTTGATGGGTTATTACTCAGACCTGCAATCGATTTGGTTTACACCATTGCGTTAATTATTGTATTAACATTTTTTGGTATTACTTCTTTTAATAGCCCAATTGAAATAGGTGTTTTATATGCATTTATCAATTATTTGGATCGGTTCTTTGAGCCAGTGAACAATATGATGATGCGCTTATCCTTTTACCAGCAGGCGATTGTTTCCGCATCGAGGGTGTTCAAACTTCTTGATGAAGAACAATTAGAACCTAAGCAGAATGATATCAATGAAACAATAAAGGCAGGAGAGGTGGAATTTCGCAATGTCAGCTTTTCCTATGACGGGAAAAGGGATGTGTTGAAAAACATTTCATTTGTAGCAAGACCTGGTGAAACCATTGCGCTTGTTGGTCATACAGGAAGTGGCAAAAGCTCAATCATTAATTTAATGATGAGATTCTATGAATTTGATCGGGGAGAAATATTAATAGATGGAATTTCTATTAAAGAATATCCAAAAAAAGAGCTGCGTGAAAGACTAGGTTTGGTATTACAGGATCCTTTTCTGTTCTATGGAACTGTGAAGGATAATATACGCCTCCACAATAAGAGCATTAGTGACGAAAATATAGAGTCTGCTTCAAGATTTGTTCAAGCTCATACATTTATTGAGAAGCTTGAAAATGGCTATGATCAAAAAGTGGTAGAACGAGGTTCAACTTTTTCTAGTGGTCAGAGACAACTAATAGCCTTTGCTCGAACCATTGCTGCTAACCCGAAGATATTAGTTTTGGATGAAGCAACGGCAAATATAGATACAGAGACAGAGGAAGCTATTTCAGCAGCCTTGGCTGAGATGCGCAAAGGGAGAACCACCATTGCGATTGCTCATCGTTTGTCAACGATACAGGATGCTAATCTTATTCTTGTTATGCATCAAGGAGAAATTGTTGAAAGAGGAAACCATCAAGAATTACTTGCTCAAAAGGGTTTGTATCATAAAATGTACTTGCTCCAAAATGGTGTTACTGAGCTGGAGGATGCTTTAGGATAGGGAAATTTTGAAGGTCTAATTAAAAAAGTAATAAAACAGCTTGGAATAGTAAGAATTTCAAGCTGTTTTATTGTGCTTGTACTTTTTTTAAATAATGTCTGTTATATTCGTTTAAGAGAATATCAAGTTCCTCGCTGTAACGAATTGCAATACTTGAATGTAAACCGTTAATCATCGCTATTTTGACTAACTCTGCTCGTTTTTTTTCGATTAGGGTTATTAACTCTTTTTTTAGCACTATGGTTTAATTCCTTTCAAATTTTTATAAATAAAGCTAAAGATTTGTAAATTAATTTTAAAATCTAGTAAATAATGTTAACTTTCTAGTATTATAACTGATTTTGGGAATTAATTCAAAGGTGTCATTCATAATTATTTCCAAAAAATTATTCAAATAAAATAATTTATAATGTAAAAACGGGGTTAATAGTGTAAAATTTGATACACGTCGATGTTCACATACAATTCGATTTCTTTTCAATCAAAGTTTTGATAAAATGAGAATTGAATAATGTTTTTTTCTATTAGGGGAATATAAGATTGTATGTCTTATAAATTGGGAGTTTTTTGGGAGATGTTTTCATGTCAGATGTGAACGTATTCATTGCACTTGGCGCGGGGTTTTTAAGTTTTATTTCGCCTTGTTGCTTACCTCTATATCCAGCTTTTCTTTCATATATTACAGGAATGTCAGTTGCAGAGTTGAAAACGGAAAATGCAATGCTGCAAAAAAGAAGTTTATTGCATACACTTTTTTTCCTCATTGGTTTTTCCATTATTTTCATCGCAATTGGATTTGGTTCCTCTTTTATTGGTGAATTCTTTCAAGAATATCAAGATTTAATACGTCAAATAGGGGCTATCTTTATCGTATTCTTCGGCTTGGTAATTGTTGGAATATTAAAACCGGAATTTATGATGAAGGAGCGCAAATTTGAATTTAAGAATAGACCATCTGGATATTTAGGTTCTGCTTTAATTGGTCTAGCGTTTGCAGCTGGTTGGACACCTTGTACAGGCCCTATTTTAATGTCGGTAATTTTATTAGCAGGGTCAAATCCGGGTTCAGCCCTATTTTACATGATTGCCTATACATTAGGCTTTGCGATTCCGTTTTTTATCTTATCCTTCTTTATTGGAAGAATGCAATGGATTAGAAAGCATAATGTCATTATTATGAAGGTCGGCGGTTATTTAATGATCGCTATGGGGATTATTTTGTTTTTTGATTGGATGACAAAAATTATCGCGCTTTTCTCGTCAATAACAGGTGGTTTTAAAGGTTTTTAGAGCGGTTATGGTCGACTGATGCAGGTTTCTCGAAGATAATATCAAACTTTGTCGTAAACAATAAATTGATATTTTGTGTAAAATTCGCTATATTTGAGAATGTGTTCTTACAAAAAAAGCTATGATTTAACCATAATTAATTGACATGAATTAAAAATTACTTCCGTTTGAAATACCAAGGAGGATTATACTATGGCAAGAATATTAATAGTGGATGATGCAAAATTTATGAGAATGACCCTTTCTAACATCCTGAAAAAGGCAAATCACGAAGTAGTGGGTGAAGGTGAAAACGGAAGAGATGGAGTTCAATTATATCGTGAATTACAACCTGACTTAGTAACAATGGATATTACGATGCCTGAAATGAGTGGTTTGGAAGCAGTAAAGGAAATCAAAGCTGAATTTCCAAACGCTAAGGTAATTATGTGTTCAGCAATGGGGCAACAAAAGATGGTTGTTGAGGCAATTGAAGCAGGGGCAAAGGATTTTATTGTTAAACCCTTTGATGAAAATAGAGTAATCGATGCGATCAACAGGGTATTAAACTAATTTTTATTGGTCGCAATTTTCAGAATTCTACTTTAGCTATTTTTTATGTTAATGATCGAGGCCAAACCTGTTGGATGGCCTTTTTTTTAATCACTTTTGTTTTCCTTATTTAAATGATTAGTATATAATATTTTCTGTAAAACTTGATTGATAAGGATGGATGTATGTAATGAATATGGTTGTAATTACTTCGATAGGTGCCATCTGTATGGCGGTCTTTGTCATGTTCATTCGAATGAAAGCCTCGAAGAAGCCAGCTTCTGCAAAGAAAATTATTTTGCCACCAATCTTTATGAGTACGGGTGCTTCTATGTTTTTTGTTCCTGCCTTTCGTGTAACTGGTATGGAATTAATTGAAGCGGTGGTTGTTGGTATGTTATTTTCCATTTTGTTGATAAAAACTTCTAATTTCGAAATTGTTGAAGATCAAATCTTCTTGAAACGCTCTCGCGCTTTTATCTTTATATTAGTAGGATTGCTAGTTGTCCGTATTGCAGGTAAGCTCGTCCTGAGCACATCGATTGATGTGGGTCAGTTAAGTGGAATGTTCTTTATCCTTGCTTTTTCCATGATTGTTCCTTGGCGGGTTGCGATGTATATCAATTACCGTAAGTTATATCAGAATCTTATGGGTGGTAATGGAGATATGGAAACTGTATAATGTAATTAGGTAAAAGACGCGAATTTGCGTCTTTTTTTTTATCGTGAAAATGTGATTAGCGGAACTAGGGTCCGTTAGTGAGCCCCCTCTTCCGAAAGAAATATGCCTTAAACATGTTAATAAGTTTGAAAAGCACCAATTCGAAAGCGGTTTCCAAACAAATCGACAAAAAGATACGATTTTCTTAAACTAGAAACCTATCAATTCACCCATTTATCCTATAAAAGTCGATTTGTAGCGAAACCGTTTTACAAATAAATAACAAAAATTTTAAAAAAGTGGTTGATTTTCCCTGCTATAAGGAATAATATAGGTAATGTAAGCGGTTGCTTCACATATTTTTTTAAGATTTATAGAAACCGGTTTCCATCATTGGAATATCCTTATTGGGGGTGAAATCTTACAGCGACTAAAGATGGAGTACCTTGCTTAGTTTTTAGATTACTATGTTACCTTAAAAAAATAGGGGGTATCTAACTTGAAAAGCATGAAAAAATTGGCTGCTATCGGGATTTCTTCTATGCTAGCGCTATCATTAGCTGC
This sequence comes from Bacillus massilinigeriensis, assembly GCF_900117315.1. Classification (GTDB taxonomy): domain Bacteria; phylum Bacillota; class Bacilli; order Bacillales; family Cytobacillaceae; genus Bacillus_BE; species Bacillus_BE massilionigeriensis. The sequence goes on along the minus strand of NZ_LT630337.1, from coordinate 1,213,277 downwards.
TTGTAGTGGAAATGATGAAAAGGCCTCAAGTGATTCGAAGGATAGTAACAAACAAATTACATTAGATTTTTGGACATTTGGTGCAACAGGGTATGAAGATTTAGCCAAAGAATATGAAAAGGAAAATCCTAATATTAAGATTAAGGTAAGATCCGCTGAAACTGCTGACCATCATGATGCGTTATTTACTGCACTATCTGCTGGCAGTGGTGCACCTGATATGACAATGATAGAGATTGACCAATTTGACCGCTTTAAAGCCGCTAAAGATAGATTTGCAAATTTATATGATCTTGGTGCGAAGGACGTTCAAGATCAATACTTAGATTGGAAATGGAAAGGTGGGGAAAACACCAAAGGAGATTTCCTTTTTGGTTTACCTACTGATATAGGTCCAAAGGCTTTATATTACCGTACTGATTTATTCGAGCAAGCTGGATTACCTACAGATCCAGATGAAGTATCAAAACTCATAAATACTCCTCAAGCATTTGAAGAAGCAGGGTCCAAAGTAAAAGAAAAAACTGGAAAACCATTTGTTGATAGTATTGAAATGGCATTTAGAGCTTATTTAGACGCTGCTGATGAAGCATATTTAAGCCCTGATAATGAATTATTGCTAGAAAAAGATGGTAATCAGGTGAAAAAAGCATATGATTATGCTGTTCGCTTAAATGATTTAGGTATCGTTGGCAAATTTGAAATGTGGACTCCAGAATGGGGCAATGCAGTAAATAAAGGTGAATTTGCTGCTGAATTAGGCGCTGGCTGGTTAAAAGGTTGGATGGAAGGAAACGCACCTGAAGCTTCTGGAAAATGGAAAGTTGCAACATTACCAACAGACTTTGCTGCTAACTGGGGCGGATCTTATATAACCATTCCAAAAGAAACAAAGCATCCTCAAGAAGCATATGACTTTATTGAATGGCTAGTATCACCAGACAATCAATTAAAATCATTCCAAAGCCATGGTTTATTCCCATCAGCTCCAGCAGTCTATGACATGGATGCATTCAAAGCGAATGAAGACAAATTCTTCGGTGGCCAAGTAACTGCTTCTGTATTTGCTCAAGCAGCACAAGATATTAATGGTTCTGTTTATAAGGGTGAAAAATACTTCCCAATTCATAATGAAATATTAAATGCTCTTAAAAATGTTCAAAACAAAAAAGCAGATCCAGAAAAAGAATGGAAAGCTGCCGTTAAACGTGCAAAAGATTTACTAAGCAGATAATTTCATATTTTAATAGTTTTATATGGATATGGTGCTGCGAAAAGGCACCATATCCTACTTTAAAGGAAAAGGGGCTTGAAAATGAATTCAATTAGAAAGAAGGATACTATATTAAAAAAGAGGTTCATGTCTGAAGAGAAAAAAGACATGGTTTCTGGTTATGTATATATAGCACCTTTCTTCATCATTTTTACAATTATTGGACTATATCCAGCCCTGTTTAGTATTTTTTTAGCTTTTCAAAAATGGAACGGCTTTAGCCCAATGTCTTTTGCTGGGTTGGCTAATTTCAAAATTGTATTAGAAGACCCCATTTTTTGGAAGTCTGTGTATAATACGATTGTTATGGGTATTTTAGGAACTGCTCCTCAACTAGTTGTTGGAATCATTCTTGCATACTTATTAAATCTCACCTTTCTCAAATTTAAAAATTTCTTTCGTGTGACTATTTTTATGCCCTATATTACATCGATGGTTGCCGTAGCTCTCATTTTTAGCGTGCTATTTAGTAATCATGATTCTTCCTTAGCCAATTTTGTTATGACCCATCTATTCGGACTTGATCCAGTTCAATGGGGAACCTCTGAATGGGGAACGAAAATTGCCATTTCTATCATGGTCTTTTGGCGCTGGGTGGGTTACAACACGATCATTTATCTCGCGGGAATTCAAAGTATTCCTAATGATTTGTATGAAGCTGCAACGATTGATGGAGCCAACAAGTTTCAACAACTTATGCATATCACCATGCCGATGCTGAAGCCATTCATCATCCTAACGGTATTCACTTCGACTGTTGGAGCTATGCAATTATTCTCTGAACCTACCGTATTTTTAGGTAGAGACGCTTTTACTAGAAATGAAGCGATGACGATTGTCATGTATTTGTATCGTGATGCCTTTAGATTGCAATCCTTTGGAACAGCTTCAGCAACAGCTGTCATCCTTTTAGTCATTATTACAGTTTTTGCGGTAATTAATACTTTACTTACATCTGGTTATGGTAGGAAAAAAAGAGGTGGAAAAGCATGAGTAAACAGAACAAGAATACGAAGAAATTTTCAATAAGCAAGGTGTTCATTTACTTATTTTTATCATTAGCATCCCTATTTTCCTTGTTTCCTTTTTATTGGATGTTTGTTATGGCTACTCGGCCTAGTGCAGCTTATAACTCCATCCCGCCGACCATTACCCCAGGAAAGATGTTGGTTGAAAACTTTAAAAAGGTGTTGAGCCAAATTGATTTCTTCGGTGGCATGTGGAACTCATTCATCGTTTGTTCTGTCGTTACGATTGTAGTGCTGTTTATTAGTTCCTTGGCAGGCTTTGCTTTCGCCAAATTTAAGTTTCCAGGAAAAAACATCCTGTTTATGGCAGTCTTACTAACAATGATTATTCCTCCTCAGCTTGGACTAATCCCACAATATTTCCTAATTTCGAAAGCGGGATTACTCGATACATTACCTGGGGTTATGATCCTATTCTTTTTAAATCCTCTTGGTATCTTTCTAATGCGGCAATATATTACTGAAGCAGTACCAGATGAGCTAATTGAAGCAGCAAAATTAGATGGTTGTTCAAATTTTAGAATCTATCGAAGTGTTGTTTTACCTATAATTTTACCTGCCTTTGCTACATTGGGGATTATCGTCTTTACAGCAGTATGGGGAGAATTCCTATGGCAGTTTACAGTCTTAAGGGATCCAGAAATGTATACAATTCAAGTAGCCTTGGCACAATTAAGTAATACCCAAAATGTTGACTTCGGTATGATTTTGTCAGGTGTATTTTGGGCAACTGTACCATTATTAGTTATTTTCTTATTATTTAACCGATTATTTATTTCAAGTATTACGGAGGGTTCGGTAAAATAATAATATCTACTGCGAACAATTAGTTTTTGTAAATACAAGTATTATTTACTTTGAGGATAATAGAAGGGATTAAGATGAATTTAACGATTAAAGATATTGCGCAAATGGCGGGAGTTTCCCAAGCCACTGTTTCAAAAGTAATTAATAATTATGGAGGAATCAGTGAGCAAACGAAGAAAAAGGTCATGGATATTATTAACCAAATGGGTTACGAGCCTAATTTTTCTGCTAAGCTTCTTGCAACGAAAAAGTCAAACCTGATTGGATTGATTTATGCAGGGAAGATCAATGTAGATATGACCCACCCTTATTTTAATGAGGTCATTTCTACTTTTAAAAAGAATATTGGGCTATTAGGTTACGATATCCTCATGTTTTCAAATGAAAACTTTCTTCAAGATAATGGAAGCTATTTAGCTAGGTGCAAACATTTTCAGGTAGACGGATGTCTCATTATTGCTGGGGAAGAAGTGGAAGGTGCCATTTATGAACTGGCTCAAGCTGGAGTAGCTTGTATTGGGATTGACATTGAACTTAATGGCCCAAGGGCGAGCTTCGTTATGACAGATAACGTCAACTTATCAAGAAAAGTAGTTGAGCATTTTTATTTGAATTCAGTTAGAAAAATCGGTTTTGTAGGTGGGATGCCCGATTCTGTGATTTCTAATTTGCGGAAAAAAGGCTTTATCGATGCCATGAATCAGTTTGGACTTGAGGTAAGGGAAGAATGGATTCAATATGGTGATTTTAAAGAAGAAAGTGGCTATCTCGCCATGAATAAATTGCTTGAAACCAAAGATTATCCTGAAGCTGTCTTTTTTGCATCTGACTTAATGGCACTTGGAGGATTGAGAGCCATTAACGAAAAGGGATTAAGTGTCCCTGAGGATATTAGAATAGTAGGATGCGATGATATAGCTGCTTGTAGGTATAGTAATCCGAAATTAACTACGGTGAAACAAGATAAAGAAAGAATTGGGAAACTATCTGCCTATATGTTAAATGATTTAATCAATGGGAAATCTCAGTTAAAGCCTGTATTAACAGACTCAGAATTAATCGTAAGGGAATCTTGTGGGACTAGTAAAAGCATCTAGTAACCCCATCAATAGTTATTAAAATATGTTAAGTATCCTAAAGAGAGAAAATGCTCAATAACATTTTCAAATCGTAATACTTTAGGGCAAGGTTTTTAAGGGTTGATAGGAGGTTGGCGCATGAGTTATTATTCAGTTTTTGACGTTGGAGGTTCCTCTATTAAATATGCCCTTATGAATGAGTCTGGTGATTTTATAGAAAAGTCATCCGTTACAACGCCAAAGGATGGGATCCAATCATTTGTCGATTGCATCGATTCTATTGTAAAGGATTTTCAAAAAAGGTTTTTACTTGAAGGGATAGCATTAAGCATGCCAGGCGCAGTTGATATTGATACTGGATTCATTTATGGAGTTACTGCGCTTCCCTATATCCATGGACCGAATATAAGACAATTGCTTCAGGATCGAACAAATCTATCAGTTGAGCTTGAAAATGATGCGAATTGTGCCGGACTTGCGGAAGGCTGGATTGGTGCAGCGAAAGATGTGAAGGATTACATTTGTGTTGTCATTGGTACAGGTATCGGTGGTGCATTAATACTGGACAAAAAAATTCGCCACGGTAAGAATCTTTTTGGTGGGGAATTTGGCTATATGATCATGGAAGATTATTTCGAAAAGCCCCTTGGAGAGAACTGGAGTTCACTTGGCGCGGTGGGTGGATTAATTCAGCTTGTCGGTAAGCGGAAAGGAATCGATCCAAGTACACTTGATGGAAAGAAGATTTTTGAAATGGCTGAAGCAGGCGATATGGAGGTACAGGATGAAATTGATAAGTTTATCATTCGCCTAGCAGTTGGTATATATAATTTGCAATTCATCATCGACCCAGAGAAAATTTTGATTGGCGGAGCCATTAGCGGTCGTGAAGGCTTCATTACGGAAATTAATCATCGATTAAGCCAAATGAAACTCGATCAAGATAGCTTGACCATTCAGGTGGAACAATGTCGATTTGGGAATGACTCTAACTTAATTGGAGCTTTATATCATTTTTTGCATAGGAAATGTGCAAACTTCATAGATTCCTCCGTAAATTAAACAACAATGGAGATTAGAGAGCAGGAAGGCTAATCTCTATTTTTCATTTATTTAGGGGAATTTTGAAAATGAAAAGTATTTTCTTAGATGAATAGAGTGTTCAAAGAATTTACTTCATGAGAGGAGACTAATACAATGATACATAAACATTTAAAACCATATCCTACTAATTTCCTATGGGGTTCTGCGTCTGCTGCCTATCAAGTGGAGGGCGCCTGGGATAAGGGCGGAAAGGGACCTTCCAACTGGGATTTATTTGTCCGCATCCCGGGTAAGACCTTTAAAGGAACTACCGGTGATGTCGCAGTAGACCATTACAATCGCTTTAGAGAAGATGTTCAGCTCATGGCTGAGATGGGACTGAAGGCTTATCGATTCTCTGTTTCTTGGGCAAGAATTTTCCCTAAGGGCAAAGGAGAATTGAATAAAGAGGGCATTCGTTTTTATGATGAGTTAATCAACGAGCTAATCAAATATAATATCGAACCGATTTTAACGATTTATCATTGGGATCTTCCCCAAGCCTTACAAGATGAATATGGTGGTTGGGAGTCCCGTCAAATCATTGAAGACTTTACGAATTATGCAGTGACCTTATATGAGCATTTTGGTGACCGGGTAAAATATTGGGTTAGCCTGAATGAACAGAATATTTTTACTAGCTTTGGATATCGGACTGCCTTACATCCACCAGGTGTGAAGAATGAAGAGCTTTATTATCAGGTCAATCATCATGCCAATTTGGCAAATGCAAGTGCAATCAAGGAATTCCGAAAATTTGTTCCAAATGGAAAAATTGGACCTAGCTTTGCCTATTCACCAGCCTACGCAGCTTCTTCTAAACCAGAGGATGTGTTAGCTGCAGAAAATGCTGAAGAGTTTAATAGCCATTGGTGGATGGATGTCTATGCATGGGGAATCTATCCTAAGGCCGCTTGGGATTATATTGCTGAGAAAGGCTTAGCTCCAAAGTTAGAGGATGGCGATCTTGAACTATTAAAAGAAGGAAAACCAGATTTCATGGGTGTCAACTACTACCAAACAACTACCTTTGAATCCAATCCTTTAGACGGGGTTTCAGAGGGACAAATGAATACCTCAGGGAAAAAAGGAACATCCCAGGATACTGGAATTCCAGGAGTTTATAAAACAGTGAAAAATGAGCACCTCGAAAGAACAAATTGGGATTGGAATATCGACCCTACTGGATTAAGGGTTGGTTTGCGTAGAATTACCAACCGCTATCAATTACCAATTTTGATAAGTGAAAATGGTCTAGGGGAATACGATAAAGTTGAACCCGGTGATGTGATTAATGATGATTATCGAATCGCTTATCTTGGTTCCCATTTAAAGGCCGTGCAAGAAGCGATTAGCGATGGAGTAGAAATGCTTGGTTATTGCACATGGTCATTTACTGACCTTTTGAGCTGGTTGAACGGCTTCCAAAAGCGCTATGGGTTTGTTTACGTGAACCAGCATGAAGAAGGGGAGCATGACCTTCGTCGCATTAAGAAGAGAAGCTTCTATTGGTATAAGGAAGTAATTGAGGCTAATGGGCGAAATCTAATGGATGACGATAAATGAATGGAATAGAATGATTGTTATAAACTCGACTCGGTCTCGAAAATGGGGCCGGGTTGTTTTATGTGGATTTAAAGGGTGTCAGAGAATTCGTTATTGGTTGAATACGGGAGGGGAATCATGTGAAAAATCAGCAAATAAAGGAACAAGGGTTTGTAAAACTTAGAATATCCTATGAAAAACGAAAATAATGGAACCAGTGTCCGTAAAGGTAATGCCAGTCAACATCACTGCATTTTTGTGTGTCTATTTTATAAATTAACCTCCAAACAGATTACTGTTCTTCCCTAGTATATTGCTTAACTTCATTATAGAAGATCATATTTTGTATAATAATAATCACGAATATTCCAGAAAAAATCATCAAGCGTGTAGCAAAAATGGATAGCCCGAACAGAGCAGGCGTTACAACAGCCATGAAGGTGTGTACCTTTTTGGTAGCTTGCATTGTGACTAGCATAAACATTTCGTCTTCTTCTATATATTCATTCGGGCGGAAGCTGAATGGGTTTATTTTTTGCATTGGATATTTTTTATTAAAGCTCCAAACTGCAAACGAATATACAGTTACAATGATGATTAATAGAATGGTCCAAACAAGAATGCTATTTTGTAAGAATTGAGAAAAATCACTTTCCTTACCACTTCCTTCACGTAGAATAATCGAACTACCAATGAAGAATAATGGAATTAAACTAACGATGTTCCAAAGTGGATAATGAACCCGTAAATTCATGATTTATTCCTCCTCCAGCCAAAATAATTTTTCCAATGGGACTTGAAGCTCTTTTGCTAATTTTAATGCCAATGTGACAGATGGTGAAAATTCACCTTTTTCGATAAAGCTGATAGTCTGACGAGTAACACCAACTCGTTTACCCAACTCACTTTGTGAAAAATTAAATTTAGCACGCAATTCCTTCACTCGATTTTTTAGCAATATTCTATTTCCCTCCAGTATAGCGAACCGAAATGTTAAGTTTAGTTAACAAAAATTGTTATATTAAATGTAAACAATACTTAACATTATGTCGAGTATTGTTTACTCCTGTTTTACAAAAAAGAAAATTGACTAGAGATTTATATATTTGTTACGAGGAAAAGTTAGTTCTAGGTATCCTTATTTTGCCACAATTTTTACCATTAAATTTCGTCGAATATTGTTAGAATTAGCTTAAGGTATTCAATCCATAAATCCGTTATTCGTGCTAAAAAACTAGCCAAAAAATTTTACTATTCTTTTAGGAGAATAAGAGTGATGAAACGAAAGCCTACTCGGCTGGGGAGGAGACCATATGAGTAAAATAGTATTCTTTTCGATTCCCGCACATGGACATACAAATCCAACAATTCCGGTGGTATCTGAGTTAGTAAACAGAGGGCACGAAGTTTGGTATTATTCGTTTACTGAATTTCAGGGAAAAATTGAAGGAGCAGGAGCTAAATTTATTTCCTGTGACAAGTTTTTACCACCGATATCAGAAGAAGAATTGGATCGCAAGGTTGGAAAGGATTTTGCGGCATTAATTGAAATGGTTGTGGATACGACGATTGCATTGGATGAAAAGGTGTGTACGGAATTAAAGGAATTTCAGCCAGATTGTATTGTTAGCGATTCTGTATGCTTTTGGGGAAAATTATTCGCAAAAAAATTAGGTATCCCTTATGTCTGTTCGACAACCACTTTTGCTTTTAATCAGTACACCGCAAAGCTAATGAAACGCGGTTTTAAAGAGATTGTTCGAATGATCTTTGGTATTCCACGAATCAGCAAAAAAATGAAATTACTTAGGAATCATGGCTATCAAGTGGATAATTTTATATCAATCATTCAAAATGACAATGAAACGGACACCGTCGTCTATACGACAAAAGAATTCCAGCCAATGGCTGAGACCTTTTCAGACAAATATACTTTTGTTGGCCCCTCCATTCGACAGTCTTCAGAGATGCCTGTTGATAAAAAAGGGAGTAAAGTTATCTACATTTCATTAGGAACGGTATTAAACCAAAATAAGGATTTTTACCAACATTGCTTTGAGGCTTTTGCTGACAGTGATTATGAAGTTGTGATGTCTATCGGCGAAAAAACAGAGATGGCATCTCTTGGTCACATACCGGACAATTTTTCTATACAAAAATATGTCGATCAAATTGCCGTTTTGCAGAGGGCGGATGTGTTTATTACTCATTGCGGGATGAATAGTGTGAATGAGAGCTTATACTTTGGAGTTCCAATGGTTTTATATCCTTTACATAGTGAGGAAGGGGCAGTAGCAAATCGTGTAGCCGAGCTTGGAGCAGGAATTAAACTACAAGGAAGCCATTCGAAAAATCTGGAAAAGGCAGTTGCGGAATTGTTGACCAATCCAAGTTATCTTGGAAATGCTCAGAAGCTGTCAGTGAACTTTCAAAATGCAGGTGGAGCGGGAGAGGCTGCCGATGTGATTTTGGCTAAAGCGGAGAGGAAACCTTATAAATAATGGTGTCTGGCCTCACAACAAAAAAGTGTCAGGCACCTTGAATGCCTGACACTTAATGAAATCGAACTTTAAAAGAGATGTTGATAGGGGGTCATATCGACATTTTTCTCGTCTAATTTTTTCTTTAAAAATTTATGATCCCTTTTTGGTGTTGCTTGAATATATCCACGAATCACTAAATCATCGGTAATCCTCTCCGCATGTTCTTCCATAGCAAGCTCACCAATTTTTCCAGCAATTTTATGCCTAGCCACATCACGGAATAATTCGGGAACGGGACTTACCAGGTCATCTAAAAGCAACTTTTGCTCCTGATTCCACAAATGGCTAGTTTCATTCACATAATGCTCTTCCCAATCCATATCGGACTTTCCATCTTCCTTTGGAAGCTTCTTCAAAAACTTTCGGAACATAAAAAATCCACCAATCCCAAGAAAGCCAACTAAAAAAACGGCCCAAAATAAAACAATCCAAAGAAACATTCCATTTCACCTACAATACTCATTTTCCTATCTTCTATTATAGATGTTTCCGTGGTTTTAAAACAAGAGATTCATATGCGACTCCAATGAAAACTATTAGAATGGCAAAAGGTTATTACTATTGAAAAATAATTGGACAAGTATTATAATCATTTTATTTCTAACATGGGGCTGAATGGGGTACTGGTGTCTCCCGCGGTCTTCAAAACCGTTTGTGACCTGCGTGCCAGGTTAGCTGGGTTCGATTCCCAGGCAGTCCCGCCAAACCTTGATAGACAAGGGTTTATGAGGTTTTTTGTTGAAGTTAGTGTTCGTATAGAATTGTTGGCCAACAAGTAAAATTTATGGTTTGGGACACATATCGGACACAGTGCTTTTCCGTGAATTACATACATCATCCCAAAACGATATATCATAAAATTATTTCAGAAGTTGCTCGAACTGATCGGCAGCTTCTTTTTGCATATTTGGCAATACGTGTGTATAGGTGTCCATTGTGATTCCAATCGTTGAATGACCCAATCGCTCTGATACAACTTTAGGATGGATGCCTTGTTGGAATAATAAAGTTGCATGAGTATGTCTTAAATCATGAAATCTGATATAGGGCAAATTAGTACTCTTGACTACCTTACGATAATCTCGTGCCATTTCAGGTGATTGAATTGGCTTGCCATTTTTCTGAGCGAAGACTAAATCAAGAGCATGGTATTCTGAACCGAATTGCTCCTTATAGATGAATTGTTGTTCATTAATTTTCCTCAATTCAGCGATTATATTTGATGTAATAGAAATCGAGCGGCTTTTTCCTGATTTAGGTTCTTTGAAAGTTAATCCTACTCCTCTTAATGGCTGCAGGGTTTGTCTTACGTAAATGATTTTGTTTTCCCAATCAACATCCTGCCAACGTAAGCCTAAGACTTCACCACGACGCATTCCAGTATAGATCGTTGTCAGATAAATAGAGTAGTAGACTGATGTTTTAGCAGCCTCTAAAAAGGTTTTTATCTGCTTATCATCCCAGGTCTGCATCTCTACTTTCTTCACTTTAGGAGGAGAAACTGCTTCGGCTACATTCCTTGCCAGGAACTGCCATTTTACAGCATCCCTAAGAGACTTCGAGATGACTCTATGCTGGTGCTTGACCGATTGAGCTGAAAGTCCGCCTTCTCCATTTATTCTGCCATTTGCTAATTTTTCAGTATAATACTGCTGAAGATGTGAAGGATTAAGCTGTGCAATCTTTATGTTCCCTAAAGAAGGTTTTAAATGTAGATTAATAATATAGCTGTAACCTTCAATTGTTTTTGGCGCTGTATTTAGCTTTGCGTGGTTGTCTAACCAATAGTCCAAAAACTCACTGAAAGTGATATCCTTAGGCTCAAAATAAGTCCCTTTATTAATTTCATTTAATTGTTCGCTAAGGAACTTCTGAGCTTCTTTTTTTGTTTTAAAACCACCTTTTTTTCTTTGCTTTCTAGCACCAGTTACAGGATCTTTTCCTGCATCATATCGGACTTGCCAAGTATCTCCGACCTTTTTTATTGAACCTTCCATCTTGTTGCCTCCATCGTCTATAAATTATGTGGTCATCCAACGCAATTTATAGTTACCGACTATTTTATTGTACAATATCATTAGGAATTTGAAAAACTGTAGAATAAATAAATTACTATGTTGATGGTTATCTTCCTACTTGATTCAATTGCCCAAATAATAATGGTAACTATAAAGATAAGGTCTTTCCCAATTGATACATCTAGCAGCAGTGATCGTCACGTTTTATCGTGAATTTACTTTCCTTCGAACCATTCAATAAATCCTCTCTTAGGAATCTTAATTCTTCGATTAAGCCGGATCACGTGAAATTCACCTGAGTTAACCAAATCATATGCCTGCACCCTGCCTATATTGAGAAAATCTATAATGTCTTTGACATCTAAGACATCAGGTAAATGATCGTAATTTATAATTAGACATAAAAAATTCTCCTTGAAAAATTAATTTTGATAAAGGAATAACTCCTTTAAAGGACCTTTTAGTTTTGTTGGGTTTTGATTGCACTGGTAGGCTTAACAGTAATTGCTCTGAATGCCCAGCATTGGTTTCCTAATATATCACATTGGATGTCATGCTTCATTGCATTCGCAACTTTACTATGTGTGAACCCAGTAATTTACACTTTTTAGCCAAATGGAAATTGGGGTTTGTTTTAAATAAATGGCTTGCCATTTTAGCTTTAATGGTGAGTAATAGCTTATTATAAAAGGATTTCTACTGATTCAGGTGTATCAAGCTGTGATGTTAAGATACTACATACAAAATAGTACCTACGCCATGAAAACTGCCAGTAGTTATATAACCACTTTGATTTTGCAAAGTAACCTGTTTATTAAGGGGACAATCAAGTTATAGGTTCGCTGATGCCGCTGATTTAAATATAACTAAATAGAATTTTTAGGTATAATTTTATTTGTAAATGATGGCTTCATAATTCTTATGATGGGTAATAGATGAGGGGAAAGGGAGAGAGGTAGGGTATGTCTAATACAGCAGTTAAAAATATAACAGTTGAAGTTTGTAGTTTTGAAGATTTCCTTGCGAGTAAGGCAAAATACCAGTAGGGATTGATACTTATCAGCGCCCCTATGTTTGGGATGAGAATAAGATTCAGGAGTTGCTGCAGGATCTAGAAGATTATTTAGAGCCAAAAGGTAATGTGCCATATTATATGAGAACGATTTTAATACATCAAAATGATGATCAACAAAAGTTATATATCATCGACGGACAGCAGAGGCTGACTACTTTAAATATACTTTATTATGAATTGAATAAAAGGCTTATTAATGAATAAAAGGTGGCCCTGGAATATGATTCACCTATTTCTATTCAAAATACCAACAAAATTCACCGGTTATTTAAAGAGTATAAATGGACTCACGATTATTCTAACTGGTTTAATAGTATCCATTTTACCATCATAATAACCAGATCACGGTGTTAAATGGTATTGCTGAATTTGAAGCAGATATGATTAAAGAAAGACAGTTGGAAGGAATAGAATTAGCAAAGCAACGAGGTGTCTATAAAGGAAGATCTCATAAGTATATGGATAAACATAAGGGGCTGCAACATGCTCTTGAGTTATTTCATAATAGAAATATAAATAAGCTGACTGTTAATGAGATAGCAGAGATTACGAAGATAAGGGCTACTTTATATAGGGCAGTGAACGAAAGGAAGCAGGAAGATTACATAAATATGTAAAACGCTATAATGAAAAGAATGATGAAACTTTCTTTGAAGAATTAACATTATTTATTGAGGAAGAAAAAATACGTAGACAACTTACACTTGAACGTCCTGGGGAGTTGTTTTTCTTTTATAAATCCGATCACATTGTGGTAACGGAAGAATTGTCAAAAATACCGCTTAATGCAGATGAATTTAAAGGAATTCCGAGCCTCCTAAGACAACTTAATGAAGATCAAATTGAAACAGTTGGACAGTTACCACAAGAACTTGTTATTTTAGCCAAGTATGCAAATGTTGGGATAGGGACAGTAGAAAAATTATTTGAGCAATTAAAAGAAAAACAATTAAGAAGCAGCGATCCTGTGTCTGCTACATTATTATAGATTGTGAATTTGTAATACAAAGTAGTAGGGAGAGATTCATGAATTTAGAGCAAATTGATCCTCAGGTACACATTGAAAGAGGATATATAGATGTAAGGGATGACATAGCTTTTAAAAGGATTTTTGAAGCTTGTAATATTTTTGGCCATAACTATAAAGGATTTCAAAGAGGTGGAGCATATCATCCATATAGAGATGATGTTACCATTTGGTTTCCTAAAATATATTCTAATGGAACTTGGGATAATAGTATCTCTGCTGATGAAAATACTATTTATGAAAAGCCAACAGATCCAGGTAAAGTAGAAGAACATATGAATTATCATGTATCTAGAGATATTCAGAAAAGAATTGTGTTTGCACATGAAAAGGATGGTCAAGGTAAATTGATGTATCGATTTAAGGGAGAATATGAAATTGATGTTCAGCGGTCATATAAAGAGAAATGTTTAGTATGGACAAGAATAGCAGAAAGAGTAAAAACATATCCGCCAAAACGGTAAGATTATTGAAAATCTCAACCTAGTAATAATTTAGGCTTTGGTCAATTATTGGGAGGGTTTGTATAAATTATATGGTTTCTAATTATGAAAAATATCATTGCTGTCTAAGAATCAGTATTCTGTAAAAAGTAGGTGAGTCAATGGATATAAGAGATTTGTTAACGGTCATAAAAGATGGTTTTCCTGACAAGGCAATTGATTTATCAGAAAGTCTAGAACTTTTAAAAGAAACGATAAATGATACTATGTCTGTGATAAATAACGAGGTTAGTGCTGCTTACTTCAATAGAGATTTTGATAGTGTAAGAAATTATGCTCAAATAGGAGAGAGCATCAATCATTATGAACAAAAGATAGATGAATTTATTGAACTGTTAGAAGTTGATGGGTTGGATGAAAGTATTGATGAAGCGGAACAAGAAGAAGTTGAGAGAATAGCATTTCGAGATTATTCAGCTTACTTTGTTGATACAAATGTTGAGCATACACTTTATGAGAATTTTACACATAAACGACCATTTGCATTTCGTATTAATAATAATCAAATGATTGAAGTAAAGACTTGGCAGGAAATGTTACTCAAAACATGTGAATTACTTATCTCTGTAGATGAAGATAAATTTATAAATTTTGAAAGTAAACCATCCATGCAAGGGAAAAAACGTAAATATTTTTCAAGCCATGAAAGTGATATGAGAAAACCTAAATTAGTGGGTGATAAGATATACGTTGAAACTAATATTAGTGGAAATGGAGTAAGAAACTTATTGCTCAAACTTTTAAAAGAATATGGGTATAAGCCAATTGAATATAAAGTTTATTTAAGAGCTGATTACACAGAACGGCATAGTTAATAGAATTGTAAAGTTATCAGGCTGGAAGGAGTAAATTTCGGCCTGGTTTATCAAGCAAAGAGTGAAAATGAGGTAAAGCTTGTTAAAAGAATTTCATTTATATATAAAAAGCAATAAAAAAAGCAGATAAGATAATTTTAGCTTGGGGAGAAAAAGGGGAATTCCAGAAAAGAGGAAAACAAGTCCTATTACTGTTGAAAAACTCCCTTAATGATAAGGAAGTTTATTGCTTAAATATTTTAAAAGGAGGACATCCACAACATCCTTGATATGTTGATAGTATGGAACAGCCAATTGAATATCCACTTTTAGAGCAACTTATAATTTTATAAAAAAGACAGGTTATGATTTCCCTCTGTAAGTTTATAAAGCAAAAGAACTATTAGTCTATTGTCATATAGTGATGATCAATATATTAATTTCTCACTATAATATGTTGCAATTTTACAATAATAAAATAATTCATATTAAAAGGGTGGGTTTAATGACTAACCATATTACTGTTCGCTTGGCTTGGCATAATGACGGCTGGGATGGTCATATTTGTAAGAATCCCAAGGAGAATACCTATTGCATAGGAAGACATTCATATCCTGGGGATGTAATATCTACAGAACGAGATTTAGAATGGGAACAATCCTGTGCTGGTAAATCATGTGCTAGCATAGATGGTATCCCGGCTTGTGCCTTTAGTATTAATGCTTTTGGGAAAGAAACTATTAAGGCATACTCCGATCCTCCTGAATGGTACAGAGATGGCTCTAAGGGGATATACATTAATTTACCACCTTCAAGCGTTTGTATATGGCCATATGAGGGGATGTATAGCGACGATGTAACGAATTTAGCAACAAATGGTCAAAAATATAACGGAAATCAACGTTTTAAAAATGCATCAGATTATTTTAATAAACTTGAACCGAATAAATCGTTAATATTCTACTATGCCAACTATAGTAATCCTTTTAGTGGAGAAGACAATCCAAAGTATGTCGTTGTTGGAATATCTAGATTGAAATCGGTTGGGGATTTCCAATATTATGAGAACGTTTCTGAACGGGTTAAAGAAAAGTATGCGAACGGAATGGTTTGGCAGCGTGTGGTGACTTCGAACTATCCTGATGAAGGTTTTAGAATCCCCTACGAAAAATATATGGATAACCCTGAGATCTTGGAGAGAATACTATTTGTTCCAGAAAACCCAAGAAATTTCAAATATGCTACCAGACATGTATCTAATGATGATGCCCTTACACTTGTAGAGAGAATGATTGAGATTGTAAATACTTTAATTGAAATATCAGACACAACTCAAAATTGGGAAGAACGTAGAAACTGGCTGTATGGACTATTAAGTGAACTTTGGAAACATAGAGGCTGTTATCCAGGATTTACGGAAGTATTACGATACATAGATCTACATGAGGGAATTGAGTATTATCGTAATCAGACTTTATTAGGAAATGAGCTCGAGGCTTATACTTTAATTAGTGATTTTATTAAAGGTAAAAGTAAAGAATTGCAGGATAGTGATATGAGCACCAGAAGAGTAAAAGAATTTCAACGAGGATGGAAGCTGCAGGAGGATGAAGAGCAACAATTATTATTAGAAATCTTGCCACGTTTTGATATTGGTCTTCAACAAATCAAGAATATCCTAAATCCTAATCGTGACAAAAATAATCTTTCAGCTACATTAGTAGAAATTATTGAAAACCCTTATATTTTATCAGAACAGTACATTGGCGATGAAATGGATGACTATATTTCCTTTAACAAAGTGGATAATGGAATATTACCTTCACCAGAGCTTGGGATTGATCATCTTATGTCCAAGAATTCAGCGGAAAGATTTCGAGCTTTGTGTGTCTCAGCCATTCAGCGAGACAGTGTTCATTCCTTTGTATTAGCTAATCGTATTCTTGATAATATTAATAGGAAACTCGAGAGTAATTCTGATTGGAAAAGGCACCAATTTGTAATGAAAAACTTTATTGTTGACGAGGAAGTCATTGAAGAAGCAATCGTCATGCGGAAGGATAATGAGAAGCTATATCTTTACTTGAAAGAAGTGTACGAAGATGAAAGGCTTATTGAAAATACGATTCGAGAATTAACAAAGAGGAGAGATATTTCGCTTCGAGTACCTGCAACAGCAGAAAAGTTTTATGATTCATTAATTGACACAAGTAGTGTACTGAATCAAAAAGCTCCAAGTGAATATGATGCGGCTCTTAAGGGACAGGCTGATGTTTGTGTTAAGGTATTTAATAAACCTGTTTGTGTAATTTCAGGAGCAGCAGGAACTGGAAAAACAACCATCATTCGTTCCATTATTCAAATGATAGAAAAGGTTCATGGTGTTGGAACAAATATTTTATTAATGGCTCCAACTGGAAAGGCAACAGAAAGAATTAAAGACAAGGCCCAAAAACCTTCCTCTACTATACATTCTTTTTTGGCAAAAAATGGTTGGCTAAATGATAATTTTACTTATAAACGAGATGCAGGAAAGGTAGAAACTGATATTCAAACCATTATTATTGATGAATGTTCCATGATTGATTTGCATCTCTTTGCAGCACTATTTCGTGCAATTAAATGGACCAATGTACAAAGGCTTATTTTAATCGGTGATCCAAATCAGCTGCCGCCAATTGGCCGAGGAAAGGTATTCTCCGATATTATTAATTGGTTAAGAGAGACCGATCCTGAAAACCTAGGAAAACTTGATGTCAATGTTCGTCAATTGGAAAATAAGGTAAGTAATAAGGGCAATGGAATTCTAGATTTGGCGGAGATTTTTATTCAAGAAAAACAGCAAGAGAAGGATAGCAAATTCGATATGGAAGATGTAATAAAAAAAGTACAGGAGGGAGGAGAAATTGACAAAGATCTTTCTGTTTATTATTGGAACAATGAAGATGAGCTAGAAACTCTCTTACAGAGGATCATAATACGAGATTTAGAAAATGATACGGGCCAAGAAGCAGAGGAAGGTAAGGAATATTACCTTTGGGGAAATGCTTGCAGCAAAAATTCAGACTCAAAGGATCCTGCTTATTTACAAGTTCTATCTCCATTTAAAGGGGAGCTTTATGGTACAGACAACTTGAATCTTATGCTTCAAAAGCTTTTTAATGGATATTGGATCTCGAAGAATCAAATTGATGGAATTTCTTTGTTTGATAAAGTTATTCAGTATCGCAATCGGCCAAAGTCAGACCCTATTTTTGCTTATGATATAAGTACTAAAACAGGGAAATATGTTGAGGTTTATAACGGTGAAATTGGTTTTGTTAAACCTCATCCATTTGATAAAGGTGAATATAAGAAGCCATACTTTCGACTGGAGAAATTCCAAACCCAATTTAAAGGGAAAGAGCATCTATGGATTGGTTATGGGAAAAAGCTTGGAAAAGATAATGCTGACAAATGGATAAGAGAACAAAAACCTGAAGACAATCTTGAGTTGGCTTATGCAATCTCTGTTCACAAGGCACAAGGAAGTGAGTTTGACCGTGTATATTTCGTATTACCTAAGCGGACAAGTAGCCTGCTGTCCATGGAGCTTCTCTATACAGCTATAACGAGGGCGCAACGCCACTTTACTATTTTTATTCAAGAAGACGTTTCGACCTTACTTTCATTAAGAAGAATCGAAAGATCTAATATTAGACGTATTAATTCATCTTTATTTAATTTTGAACCAATACCTGAAGAGTTTCTTCATTTTACTGGATGGTATGAAGAAAATAAGGTAATTTCCACTCTTACCCAATATCTAGTAAGATCCAAATCGGAAATGAATATTGCTAATATCTTATTTTTAAATAATATTGACTTTAAATATGAGGAACCGCTCTTTGCGAAGGATGGTTCTATGTACCTGCCAGACTTCACTTTAAACTGGCACGGTGAGAATTATTACTGGGAGCATGTTGGAAGACTGGATTTGCCAGATTATCAGAAAAAATGGGAAGAAAAGAAAAAATGGTATAACAAGCATTTCCAAGGTAAGCTCATAACCACTTTTGAAGGTAATAATCAGACTTTGGAAATTAAGAAGATATTAAAAGAACAGTTCGATATTGAAATTAATGAATAATTCTTATACATACTCTCTGTATTTACAGGGGGTATTTTTTATATTTGGGTTTTACAAACAGGATAATTGTACTATTTTCTCGAATATATTAAACAATACAGCTGTTTAAATTATATATAAGAAGAAAAATAGTATCCATAGTAGTTAACTATTTTTATGGCTGTATTTTAGGGGGAGTATTAGTGATTATTCAGGACGATATTTATTTTGACCAATTATCAAAAGGCAGAGAACATATTGCTGACATTCTTGAAGTTCCTGCTTTGCGTGGCGTGAAGACAAGTGTTGTCGAGAAGTATTCTGACCAAGCACACTTTATTTACGAGTT
Organism: Bacillus massilinigeriensis; assembly: GCF_900117315.1. GTDB lineage: Bacteria > Bacillota > Bacilli > Bacillales > Cytobacillaceae > Bacillus_BE > Bacillus_BE massilionigeriensis. Next base: position 1,194,045 of record NZ_LT630337.1, on the reverse strand, counting down.
ACTCCAAAACGCTAATGATGCTGAAGCAACATCTGCTCGGTTTGTGTTGCGTAAGGATAAATTAATCTTTGCCCATAACGGAACAAGGAGATTTACTATTTCCGATCCAGCAAATGAAAAAGAAGATTCTGAAAGTGGCAAGTTAGGTGATATTAATGCAATAACTTCCATTGCTAACTCTAATAAAAATGAAGCCTCAATAGGTAAATTCGGTGTGGGATTTAAGTCAGTGTTTCAATACACGTCTACACCGCATATTTATGATCCAAATATCTATTTTAAAATAGATCGTTTTATCGTTCCCATGAGGATTAGAGAAGATTTTTCTGGAAGAAAAACAGACGAAACACTATTTGTTTTTCCATTTGATCACCCAGAAAGAAGTGCAGCGGAGGCGTATGAGGATATTTCAGAGAAACTATGTTCATTAGATTATCCTCTTTTGTTTCTATCATGCCTTGAACATATTTCACTTGAGATACAAGGAGTATTGGGATCATATAAGAAATCCATATTGGATAAGAAGAAATTCGGCGAATCAGTCGCAGAACTCATTTTCCTTACGCAAAATTACGGTGATAAAATTTATAATGATAAACTTTGGCTGTTTACTCGAAAAGACAGAAACGAACACAAATATTCCGTCGGCTTCTTTCTCGATGAAAAAGAAAATCTGATTTCAAAACAACATGCGGCCTTTTGCTTCTTTCCAACAAAAGAAGTAACAGGTCTTAACTTCATTATTCACGCACCGTTCTTGCTTACTGACAGCCGTGAGGGTATTCGGGCAGGTGTTTCGCATAATAAAGATATGATGGAATTATTGGCGGCTTTGGCAGCGGATAGTCTTGTTTATCTTAGAGATACTGGTCAAGTTAATGGTTATCCACTTATTAATGATGAAATATTTGATATTATTCCTTACGACGAAAGCAAGTTTAGCGATGTGAATGACAAAAGGAAGATTTCTTTCATGCCATTTTATACAGCTATTTTGGAGAAAATGAGTAGTGAGGAGCTACTGCCAGCTTCGGATGGATTTGTATCAATGCAAAATGCATACTGGGCGAACGTTCCTCAAATTGCGGAGTTATTTACAAATGGCCAGTTGGCTGCATTAAGCGGAAACGAAAAAGCAAAATGGGTGTTCACATCTTTTGGAAGACAGGATACACAACGTAAAAATAAGGAACTTACTAAATATATAGATTCCATAACCAATTTATGGATTGATGAAAATGATATTATAAATGGTTGGAAATCTGAGGGAGGGAATGAAGTTATTGTTGGTATCAACAGTGCTTTTATTGAAGCCCAGCCCGTAGATTGGCTACACAGGTTTTATAAGTGGATCACGGAAACAAGTGGACGAACTAAGTTGACAAAGATGAAACCAATATTCCTCAATCAAGACAGAAAGGCTGTTGCAGCCTTTGATGCAAACGGACAATCTATACTGTTCCTTCCATCTGAAGATGTCAGTGGTTATGAAACCGTAAATACGTCTTTATTGGATGATAAAGAAACAATTGAGTTCCTTCATAGTCTCGGTATTAAGGAACCTTCGCTGCGTGATGAGATATATAATATTATTCTACCGAAGTATCAGGATGCTAACGAGATTGATACCGACCCACATTTTCGGAAATTCTTTAAATATTACAAAGAATGTCCGCAGTCGGAGATCGAGGATTATATAGAACTAATTATGGATTGTGAATTTGTCAGCTTTCGCTCCGCTGAAGACAATACGGTTTATCGAGGAAAAGCCGGAGACCTGTACTTTCCGAGCGAGTCACTTTGCCAGTGGTTTCAATCAAAACCAGATACCAATTTCGTAGAGTTTGATGAATATCTACAACTTGTTGGTGAAAATGATAAAAAAGAGTTGATTAGTTTCTTGACTGAACTTGGTACAAAGGATGTGCCTAAAGTTCTGGAACGTGAAATAAACTATCAAGATGCGATGAATATACGTCAAACTTGGTCTCGTTCAACCGGGAGACAGAAATGGATTGAACGGTACATTGATGGATGTCAAGAGATACTGGAACATGCCACAACCGATAACTCTACTATAATATGGAGGCAATTGCTCAATGTTATTTCTTCAGTTTGCACCCGTTGGGATAGATTCGATCGTGTTTTAAATGGAACCTATGAGTATTATTTTCGGGTTCCTCGTAACGAAAGTTTTGAATCAAGGACAGTAGTTCAACTACGAACAACCCCGTGGCTACTCAATGCAGAGGGGAACCTTGTTTCCGCAAAAGAACTAACTTTACAAACTCTTTCTCCGCAATATGACACTAAGAGTGACGAAGCTAAAGAACTGCTACAGTTTTTGGGGATTGAGGAAGAACTCGGTGATGAGAAGGATGACTATTTAACCGATGAGCAACGAGAAAAAATTGAACTAGCTGAAGCCCTTTCTGATATTCCACTTGAAGAAATAATGAGTTTTGCGGAACAATTCCGTGCAAATAAACATATCTCTACTAATCTAGATGAAGATGACGAAAGAGAAGAAAGCGATTCTGCTTTAGAAAACCCAGTTGTATCCCGTATAGCAAAAGAAATTATTAAACGAGCTATATCAGCTCCAAAAGAAAAAGAAACTAATACTAATTATAAAGACGAAGATACTAAAGACTCTGACGAAGATGATTACACGAAGCCGTCTATTAATTTCAGCCAGAAAATTGAGCTAGCGAAAAAAAGAAGTGCAAAAGAGATAGCAGAGATCGCATATCTTGATGAATTAACGCAAAAAGCGATAAATACAGATAAGTATTCTTTCGGGTGGTTCAAAGCTTTACTTGAACTTGAATCACTGAATAACGGTGAGAAAACCGCTTATAGCAGGGAAATTTCCATAACCTTTTCAAAGGTAGAACGGGAGGAAGGCACTTCAAGAACTCTTATTTTAAAACATCCAAGCCGTTATATTCCTCAGTCTATGGAAGACCTTGCGGATATTCCACTTGAATTGCATTTTGCCAATCAGCCGATGGTAAAAGTCGCCGTTGAAGTTGTGAACGTAAAATCATACACTTTAAGGGCGAAATTAAGGACGAATGCGCAGATTGAAGGAGTGGATTTATCACTGGTCACCGAGGCAAGAATCGAGGCAAAGAATCCAGTGTTTTTATTAGAGGAGCTACGAAAGGCATTCAATCAACTTGATTTCGATGACGACTATGATATGCAGAACAACCTCTGCGGTAATATTGAATTTGTGTTTGGACCACCTGGAACTGGAAAAACAACGCACCTAGCGAAAGAGGTTATTCTTCCTCTGATGCAAGAAGATAACAACCTGAAAGTTCTTGTTCTAACTCCGACAAACAAAGCGGCAGATGTGCTTGTGCGTCGCCTTATGGAGACGGATACAAATCAAGGTTATACGGATTGGCTTGTTCGTTTTGGTGCGACGAATGACAGTGTCATTGAGCAGAGCGGTGTTTTTCGTGATAAGGCCACCGATATTCGTACATTCCGAAGAAATGTAACTGTAACGACAATTGCTAGGTTCCCATATGACTATTTTCTGCCTGACGAAGCCACAAGACTTCATTTGAGTGCGCTTAAATGGGATTACATCATTATTGATGAAGCGTCAATGATACCACTGGTAAACATCGTTTTTCCACTTTACAAGAAGACACCTGAGAAGTTTATCATTGCGGGTGATCCATTCCAGATTGAACCAATCACAACTGTAGACATCTGGAAAAACGAAAACATTTACACGATGGTGGAGCTTAATTCATTTACTGATCCCAAAACGATACCTCATCTGTACCATGTTGAGCTTTTAACCACTCAATATAGAAGTACTCCAGAAATTGGAGAGGTGTTTAGCCAGTTTGCATATGGCGGTGTGTTAAATCATAACCGTCCCACAGACAGTAGGCGACCATTACTTATTGAAGATTTCCTTGATATTAAATCATTAAATATCATAAAATTTCCTGTAAGCAAATACGAGAGCATTTATCGTCCGAAACGTCTACAAAGTAAGAGTAATTATCAGGTGTATTCTGCACTTTTTGCATTTGAGTTTGTAAAGCACCTGTCTTCTCTCCTTGAAAAAGCAAATGGAAAGGAATTCTTTCGTATAGGTTTAATTGCACCATATCGTGCTCAGTCTGATTTAATAGATAAGTTAATGACCTCTATCACATTCCCAAAGAATATTGATGTTCAAGTAGGGACAATCCATGGATTTCAAGGGGACGAATGCGACATTATTATTGCACTATTCAATCCGCCACCGTCCATATCAGCTTCAAAGGATATGTTTCTCAATAAACTTAATATTGTAAATGTGGCAATTAGTAGAGCCAAAGACTATCTGTTCATAATGATGCCGGACGATGCCACAGAAAATGTAGGAAATCTCACAATGGTAAAGAGAGTCGAACAACTATGCAAGAAACAACCGGAATGGATTGAGCTGGAATCGCATTATATTGAAGAAGTAATATTCGGAAGCAATAGCTATCTCGAGGATAATTCGTTTTCGACAACGCATCAGTTGGTCAACGTATATGGAAAGCCTGAAAAAAGATATGAGATTAGGAGCGAAGACAGTGCTGTCGATGTTCAGATCCATGATTAGTTAATCAAGGTTTTTCAGGTATTCCAAAATAGGTTAATAAGTTTAGTTATGGGAGTACTCATAAAAATTATTTCAATCTTGATGATATTGCTTTTCTTTACAATAGGTTAGTTGTATAAGATTGTAACTTATATGATTTAGTTAAAGACGCTGGTGAATTTGTACCAGCGCTTATTTTTTATAGGCTCAACGTGAGTACGATCGATGTGGTGCACGAAATTATCAAGAGAATAGTAGTGATTTTAAGCTATTTATGTTGAAAGTATTATACAATGGATGCTAAAAGAAATAAGAGAAGAATTGTTAAAATCTTACCTTCATTTTTAAGAATAACAATCGGGTTGTTACTGTGGATAGTCTTTAGGGATAACCTTTGGTCAAATTTCTGATCAGTTTCTGTTTTATTTTAACTTTTAATATTTCTAACAAATTAACATTCAAATAACATCATGTGCTAAATACAAATAGTATAAGTTAACTATCAAGCGGTAAAAGAAAATCAGAAACTTAAAGGTAAATCGAGGAAACGGAGTGATAAGAATGTGTGAAAAGGTTTGGGATTACCAAAGCGTATTAATTAAGGTTAAAGATTCTCTGCCTGCTGCTAAAAAAATAAAAATCACTGATATACCAGTACCCGTTACGATCTATAAAGGGATATATTGTTCAATATTTGGCGCTCCATTGGAAAAAGATCAGGATGGTATTGATTTTGAATATAAAGAAATGAAATTTCCGAGATATAACCCTAAGAAACAAAATACTTTACGTGCAAATGGACGGATGATCGTAATTTTTCCAGATACAGCTTCTAGAAATGGTAGTTTCATCGTAGCACATGAAGTTCCATCTGGACATATAAGACCGATCATTGAAGTTAGTGATGCAGGGAGAGCGTGTTTTCGTGCAAGGCAATGGGCAATGTTATTCCAATGTGATTTTCAGGAAAAAGTGGATGGAAAGCTAGTAATGGAACAAAACGAATATAGAAAACTACTAATACAGTTAAGTAGTATACAGGTTATTTAGGAGGAATCATGGCACAAAGTAAACACTCTATTTCCGACTATTGGAGAAATAAAATTAGTCAAGAAGAGGAAATGGGCCTGACGAAAAACGAATTTCTAGAGCTAGCCTCAGATGACATCTATCAAAATAATTTCTTGAAGAGAAAAGTCACAGGCATTTTAACAAATCGATTGAATGTTGCATTTTAGTCTATAAAATGTGGTTAACATAAACATGCTGCACTCTCTATATGAAAGGGATGCAGCATGTTTAGCTTTGTTTATCAATGTCCTCTAGTAATTACTTCATTGATTTGTTCTTCCGATTTTCCTTTTGCTCGTAATTCTTGTTTTAAATCCTCGATAACTTTCCAGTTGCCGCCTTCTTGTTCATATTTAACTAGACAAGTTTCAAAGAAATGGATTAAAAATAATTGCGTTTCCTTTGATTGTTCGGCCAAGTATTTGTCAAACCACGATAGAATCGTATTTAAGTTGGAAAAATTTCGCGGTGCGATTAAGTAATGACTTAACCGTTCAATGATTGCTACCGCTGAGTTATTTGGAATCATGACTACTTTCAGGTGTTGGCGAACAATACGATTCAGTTTGCATCTTTTGCGATATTCGAGATTCGTTTCTAATGGCATTCTTCATCCATCCTTTTTATAAATACAGTATCAAAAATGATAGTCTAGATTAATCCACTCAGGGTAATCGATTTCGTGATAGCGGCATGATCTTTTAATCTTTCGGATATAGAAATGCCAGTTCGATTTTCTTAATGGCTCTTGAAGTTCAATCCTTTCATCCATTAGTTGAATTTCTTTTTGAAGCTCTTCTTTTGAAAAGAACCCGGGATAGTAGGACTGTTCACAAGAATCACAAAAAAACCATCCGTCTTGAGAATCGATATTGTTAATGACTTCAATATCAGCACATTCTCCTTCGCATCGATAAGCTTCGTCATAATAAATATCGATATCATCGTGAAAGATTTTTTCTAGCTTTTCGATGACCCTATCTAGTTCCTCTTGTGTTTCAAAGTAAAAAGCTAAACCGTCGTAAGGGTGAGTATGATCTTTTAGTAATTCATATATTTCGATTGCTTCGATTTGATAAAGATACTTGGCAAAAGCTTCCCAATCCTCGATGTTTTCAATGGGATTGAAGTGAAGCGACAAATAAAAAGATATCTCACGTTGTGGCCTCCAACACAAGATCTTTTTTTGCAGATCTTGAAATTTAAGTAAATATAAATAAATCTCTCGAGCAAATACACCATCATCTCCCTCAGTAAATAAAAAGTCACTATAGGCTGTATATACTTCATCGATTTTGTCCAGAATGTCGTCCGCATGATGTTGAAGGTTATTCCATTCTGGATCTACAATTAAATCATTTTCCCAGTTTTCCAGCCAATCGAGATAATTGCTGCGAATTGATTCATAATCATCAATATAAGGATGAATGATGTCCTTACATTCATGAGACTCGTAAAAACGGTTATAACAATCATCATGACAAAATACATTCCCATACTCGTTCACTCGATATTTTTCAGCTGTTTCTTTGCCGCAGAAAAAACAAGTTTGATTCACAATCCTCTACCTCCTTGATCTATGCTCATTTTACATATACATCGGTTAATGATTTTCTGTTATGGCACGCTGAAAGAAGCTGGATTAATAGTTTTAATAAAAAATATAGGGTTTTACAATGTATAATGTGATTTTGCCGTTTAGTATGTGATTGTTGGTGCAACGGAGATATGGTTTGATAACTAGCAACAATTCCGATATATAGGCAGTCTTACAGTATAATAGAATGAGAAGGAGGGGAAAATAATGCTTAATATGAAAAGGATTTTGAAAACACTTTCAGAAAAAAGACCTATTTTCCATTCGGAGGCTGATTTTCTAGTGGTACAAGGGGACAGGTGCTCTGTCCCAATTAAAAGAGTAATCCTATAAAGGGGGATCTGTTTTCTCCATAATTCAAAATATTAAAATGGGATGATAAAGAATAGTTCGATGGTTTTATACATGGTGAAGTGATGCCAGGGTTTTTATCGAGCAGATAAAGCAGGAAGCGGGGATATTTTAAAAGATATATATATAGCTGCTTTCACTTAATGTTTTGCTAATTTTACTATAACAAAATTTTATTAAACTATTAATTTGATGACAAGGACACCTGGTATTAGATTAACACAGGTGTTTTTTTAATGAATCATAAATTGTTGCCCGTAGACTTATTGACTTGTGTAATATTAAAGTAATATACGATTTACTAAATAAAGGGTGATGAGAATTGATATTTTATCCTGTTGAACAGTTAAGAGAAGAATTTGAGGTATCGGCAAGTTTTTATCAAATCAAAGTCAATAACAAATCGTATCAATGTAGAAATCATGCTCTAATAAAACGGAAAGGGATTGACAATCATCAGCCAGATGCTGTGATTATTATGGCAAACCCAGGAAGTTGTTCTCCGAAAAATACTGATATTGAATTACCTATTATGAAACAGCACCCTTTAAATAGTCATTATGTTGATGTAAAAATCGATCCTACACAATACCAACTCATGCGACTGATGAAGATGATGAAGTGGAACATGATATCTATAATAAATTTAAGTGATCTTTGTTCCGGCAACATGAGTGATTTCAAGAAAAAGAATTTAGAAGTGGAACAAAATAAATATTATTCACACTCCATTTTTTCGAAAGATAGAATTGAAGAATTAGAGAAAATGTTAGCCTGTTTTCGTAAATATTGTGGTTTTAAAACTATTAAACATGGTTAGTTGTAATTTTATGGTAAAAAATAAATATATAAAGGAATGTGAATTTTATGGTTTGGAAAAAATACGCAATACTAACACCGCTATTTTTGCTTATTGGTATAATTTTAGCAATCTATCTCCCGTTGGGTCATAAGCATTATGCAATATTAGTGGCATTTGTATTTTGGGCAACTTACTATGCTTGGGTTTATATTGAGAAAAAGAGAATAAAAGATGACAATAAACCACCTAATTTTAAAGACATCAACAAATAAGACCTGGTGAAACATCCGGAAACATCGGAACGCATCTCGTGTTTCAAGATGGATTGGAACGGAAGAAACGTCCCCGTGTTTCGCCAGTATAATACTTATTCAATATATGGGATGAGGTACCTGTCCCTGTGTCCCTACAGTTAATGTATGTTTTTATGGTGTTGGCACTCATTTTATACGGTTTCCAACATCTTAAAGAAAAGGTATCGTTAAGAGAGTTGTCGCGTTAAACCAACTTGGGTATGTATATATTTTTATGATTACAGTTCCACTTTCATTTAAGAATAAAAATAAAGCCATGCGAATGCTCTGCAAAAATGCTTCCAAAAGTAGTGGAGAAGTTTATTGAAATAATGTACATCATGCACCTCTTTGTATGAAAGGGCAATTTAATTGAACATACAGTCGGCTTAATGTAGGTTCAATTAGGAAAAGTGAAGGAATATACCATAGTACGTTAGACGAAATAGGATTATCATATATCTTGACTAAATTTCTATAAGGAGCACAGCGATGAACTACCAAGTCATTAAAAGAAATGTACTTAAGATCATTGGTTTGAAAAAGGTTTTTTAGTGTGATGGCCAAGTTGGACACTCTATTGAGATTCAACAACTTTGGGGACAAGCCGTTCAGGATGGAACGATTATAAATTGATGTCATTGAATTCTGGTGAAATCACTGGTTTAATTGGCATGACAGTAAGTTATAGTTACGAAAGAAATTATTATACAATGTAAATTTGATAGGAGGTTTATAATGAAACCACGAGTGTCAGTTATTACATTGGGTGTAGATGACTTAGAGAGGGCATTGAAATTTTACAAGGATGGACTTGGACTACCAACAGAAGGAGTAGTTGGTCAAGAATTTGAGCATGGTGCTGTTGCATTTTTCGATTTACAATCGGGACTAAAACTCGCAATTTGGAAACGTAAAGATATAGCACATGATACATGCCTAGAGAAGACAGCGATTAGTCCAACTGAATTTACGATTGGTCATAATGTTGGGAATAAAGAAGAGGTCGATATGGTAATGGAACAGGCAATAAATGCTGGGGCAATTATGACGGTTCCTGCACACGATACCTTTTGGGGAGGATACTCCGGATACTTCCAGGACCCAGACGGCCATTTGTGGGAGGTAGTGTGGAATCCGGCTTGGGAGTTTCTTGAATAAGGTTATTCAGAACTTCATCTTTAATGAAGAGTTGCTTTAACACTACAATGAGAACGTCACAATAATCTTTTTTTGACAATACCGAAGCATCAAACAAAATCGACTTGACAAAAAAAATCTAATTAATCTATACTTCTAATTTTATTTATTCTAATTAGCCCTTTGTAAAAAAAGAAAGAAGGTTTTCCATGAAATCTATATTATTAATCGGACAATCGAATATGGCAGGCAGAGGATTTATTGAGGATGTAACTCCCATTTATAATGAGCATATTAATATGTTGCGAAATGGTAGATGGCAAATGATGGCAGAGCCAATTAATTTTGATCGTCATGTATCTGGTGTTGGGCCGGCAGCCTCTTTTGCTCAGGCTTGGACAGAGGATCATCCGGGTGAGTCCATTGGGCTTATACCATGTGCCGAGGGAGGAAGCTCTATTGATGATTGGGCAATTGACGGACTATTAACCAGACATGCGATTTCTGAAGCAAAATTTGCTATGGAAACAAGTGAATTAGTGGGAATTCTGTGGCATCAAGGAGAAAGCGACAGCTACGGAGAACGTTATAAGACCTATGAGGATAAATTACTTTCATTATTAAAATACTTCAGAGAAGAATTGAATGCACCAAAGATCCCGATTATTATTGGTGAGTTGGGGCATTACCTTGGAAAGGTCGGGTTTGGAAAAAGCGCTGTAGAATATAAGCAGATAAACCAGATATTATCCAAAGTTGCCACCACAGAAAAAAATTGCTATTTTGTAACATCCAAAGGCTTAACTGCCAATCCAGATGGCATACATATGGATGCTATATCCCAAAGGAAATTTGGATTAAGATACTATGAAGCTTTTTCAAAACAAAAGCATGTTTTAGATATTTTGGACACAGAGGATGAATGGATGGAAAAGGTATCAAAACGTGAACTAACTAAAAATGAACGTATATTTGTTCAAAGCACTATGTTTGCTTTGGGCCAATTGAGTTTTGGGGAGTTTACTATTAATATCTCCAATATTAATGAAGGTAAGTAAAGAAAAATTGTTCAAAAATCGGGCGCGATTATTGAAGGACTTTTATTGAAAAATAATTGGAGTACACTACCACATCAATGTTTTTGGAATCATCACTCAAGCCACGTTGAAACGGTGCTTCTGCTAGAGAAAAATAGGAAGGAAAGCTCCTGGAAAGGTGTGCTGATGTTTCCAAGGGCATTTTTATTTCTAGGCCTGGAGGTTTTTTATGAACTATATTAGTTTTTTCATATAAAGGTAATTATCAATAAATAACGGTAATTTATCTTTGTAACATATATCCATCATTGGATTATATAAATGATGGATATATGAAGAAAAATTATGTAATAGCAAGTCCCTATGATACTGGGGAACGGATTGATAGGATTTTTTTATACTTCTGACGACGCTTAATTTTCAGAAAGTCATAAATAATAATATGGACTATTTCAGTGGTCGCGAAACGTCCCGATATGTTTCCGAAACATTCATAGAAAATCGTGAAAATGGATAATTTTACCACGAAAAGAATGTTACTTATTCATCTCTTGTTCAGGAATTTTCCCATTCAATGTGATTAAATCAAGTATTTCTCGGATTCCTTAGTATAATGCACTACTTGATCAAGTTCACCATTTTTAAGTTTTACTGCCCATTCTGCATCAGCTAAAAGCGCACGGCCCACTGCTACATAGTCAAATTCGCCTGCATTGATTTTTTCATCTATAATTTTGAGATTGTCTATGATTGTTACATGATCATTATCCTTATTGCTTAGATAGGCACGATTGATCCCTACGGAACCGACCGCAATCGTTGGCTTTTTCGTAATTCGTTTCGTCCAGCCGGCTAAGGTTAAGGATGGATCTTCATCTTTAAATTCAGGTTCCCATATTCGTCTTGTCGAGCAGTGGAAAATATCTACTCCAGCTTCAACCAAGGGGAGAAGGAATTGCTCGAGCTCCTTAGAATTCTTAGCTAATTTTGCTTGATAATCGGTTCCTTTCCATTGTGAATAACGGATGACAATTGGGAAATCGGGCCCGACTTCTTTCCTGCAAGCACCGACAATATCTGCCGCGAATTTTGTTCGCTCTCCTATATCCCCACCATACTCATCGTTACGCTTGTTCGTTAATTCCCAAAAGAATTGGTCAATTAAGTATCCATGCGCGCCATGCAATTCAATTCCGTCAAAGCCGAGACGCTTAGCATTTGAGGCTGCTTCGGCGTATGTATCAATCATTTTTGCGACTTCTTCCCTTGTTAACGATTTTATCTTCTCATTTCTCTTGCCTTTTAAAGTGATTCCTGACGGGCTCACAGGAGGTGCGTCAATATTTGGTTCACTGCCTGCTTTACGTGCGGCGCCAACATGCCATAATTGTGGAATGATTTTGCCACCTGCTTCGTGGACTTCATTAACTACATTTGCCCAGCCGCTTAATGCGTCATCACCATAAAAACGGGGAATGTCGGGGCTCATTACTGCAGCTGGGTGGTTGATTGCTGTTCCTTCCGTGATGATAAGTCCAATCCCATTCTCTGCACGTTTGCGGTAATATTTTGCCACGTTTTCTCCTGGGACTCCGTTCGGCGAAAACATTCTTGTCATCGGGGCCATGACTAACCGGCTTGCTAACATTTCATTTCCAAAGGGTACAGATTGTAACAAGGTATGACCTGGGTAATTTTCCTTCAAGACTTACACTTCCTTCCAGTAAGTTGTAATATATTCCTTTTACTATACAATTTTACTATATTATACCAAGAGGTCTTATTCATTACTAATAATATAATTCAGAGAAAAGGTTGTTGGCTGATCATAAATTGTATTGTCGACGTTTGAAAAAGTCGCTTTATCAATATTGTGACAACTCCTTCTTGAAATAATTTTAAAAGAAGGGAGGGGATGTCTTTAGTAAGGATCATCGCTTATTTTACAGGATTTTCCAAACCAAGCACAACTGGAGTAGATTTATACCCAATTCCCATACGGTCGATCCCCATGTCGATTAATTGAAGGAAATGTTCACGTGTGCGAATAGCACCGCTACCTTTAATCTTGATTCTTCCTTTACATTGGTCCATCATCATTTGGATGACTTCAATGGTTGCACCCTTTGATTCATAACCTGTGATAAATCCTGTACTTGTTTTAACAAAGTCAGCTCCAGCCTCGATGGCACACTCACAGGCTTGGCGAATTTGTTCTTCATTTAATGTATCTGTTTCAAAAATAACTTTTACTGCAGTACCGTATTTATGGCAAACATCAACGACCGCTTTAATGTCGTGAGTGACATCTTTGTATTTTCCGCTGCGAATCCATCCGAAGTTTGCAACAATATCCAGCTCATAAATGTCTCCTCGTTTGCAATATTCCTCCGCTTGCATCCCTTTTGAAGCAGTTGTACTTGTGCCAAATGGAAAGTCGCAAACAACACAGATTTTTGTGTCAGTACCCTTTGTCATTTCTGCTGCGATATCAAGAGAAGAAGGGTTGATACATACAGTTGAGCAGTTGTAATCGATTCCTTCTTGAATGTATTTTCTGATTTCCTCTTCAGTGAAATCGGGTTTTAAAACAGATTGGTCAATATAACTTCCTAATTCTTTTAGGCTCATATCTTTTGCTAATTTTTTCGGCGTTTTCATAGATTTTCTCCTTTTTTTATGTCTAATTGTATTTTTGCTACAATTTTAATATAAGACTTTTAGGTTTGTTTGTTAATAGATAAATGTAATTTTCCTACAATGTTTAATTAAAAATGTAGTTTTGCGGAAATGCCGATATGATTGCTGATCATAAAGGTAGATACATCAAAGGATGGAGACGGGCTTTGGAAATAGAAATGGTAGTAGTGAAACATATCCTTGGGGATTTTTTTGCGAAAAAAGAAATTAGGTTGAGCAATTAATAAATTTGACGATATAGATTGTGTTTATTAAAATGTAGTAAAACTACATAGGGATGAAATTGGTGATGAATAACCAAACTTATACAGAAATCATTAAACTAAACTATAATTCACTCAGTAAATCAGAAAAGAAAATTGCTGATTTTGTTCTCGCTACAGGAAATAAAGTATCAGAAATGACGCTTTCAGAATTAGCCAGAGCAACAGAACTGAGTGAACCATCAGTTGTTCGTTTTACGAAGGCAATTGGATTTAAAGGCTACAGCGAATTTAAAGCACAAATATTGCGTGACTGGGGGAAAGAAAGTTCATCTGAAGGGGAGAATAAACTCGTAAATATAAATATTACTCCAGAGGACACGCTTGGTTATGTTCCAGAAAAAATAGTCAATTCAACGATTCGCGGACTGGAAGATACGCTGAAAATATTCGACCAAAAGGCATTTGAAGAGGCAATAATAGCCATCATAAACGCCAGAAGAATCGACGTATTTGGCGTAGGTACATCTGGAAGTATCGCTCTAGATTTTGTTAGTAAGCTTATCAGAATTGGGCTAGATGCTCGCTATTTCGCCGATAACCATCTGGAGCAGTTGAGCTGTGTCTCGTTAACAGAAAAAGACGTAGCCATCGCAATTTCTCACTCTGGTAGCACAATAGATGTAGTAAATACGCTTAAAATCGCAAAAGAAGCTGGGGCGAAAACGATTGCATTAACCAACTACAAAGCCTCGAAAATCTTAGAATTTGCAGATATAAAATTATTAACAGGCGACCATGAAACAACTTTCTACAGTGAAACGATGATTTCAAGGATTTCACTCTTAGCCATCGTAGACATGCTGTACACAGGGATTTTACTAAGCGACTACGAAACCTTCACTACAAGACTTCACAAAGTCAATAAACTTGTGTAGGAAGCATGGGGACGGTTCTCTGCTTCCAAATGGTGGAAGCAGAGAACCGTCCCCATGCTTCCTTTTTAAAGTTGCTCGAATGTGAGCAGCTTTTTTATATGTGGATCAGATTTGTATCAATATATCAGATTGTTGACTTTGCTATATTTCCTAATTCATGTGAGTCTCAAATACGAAAACATTTTAATGAAGGAATGAAGGAAAGAGAAATTCCCGATAGTGTAATTAAAGTATAAAAAAATGAAAAAGTATGCTCTTTGTGGTATTGTTTAATCGACCAAAACCAAACACTCCACGAAAGGCATACTTTTTCATATGTTCATAATATCACGTACTGCAACAAAAATACATCTTCATATTTTCCCTTTTCCAAGTCGGGCCGTATTGTCAAGATTTTTATAAGAAATAGGCTACAAATTGCCTTGATAGAGGGCTATATGAGCAAAAAAATTGCCACCCCCTAAAATTTAAGGAAATAGAGGTTACCACACACCCAACAACCTTAGAAAAGGAAGTGACAATTTGTACCCTCAAATTATAACCTATTTGTTAACTTTTATGAACTATCAAGAACAAATGATTCGAACATTACTTACCTTATTAATCAGAAGACTTAACATTCCTAGTAGATGGGAATCCATTCTGTCTTCTGGCTCAACACGATATTAAATTTTACGTGAAGCAGGTAATAGTACTAACCAATGAAGAACCTGTTTCAACGGAATACAGACCTTTAAAACAGATCGTTGAAAGGCTCAATCGCACATTTAAAGGCAATTATCGTTCGACCCATGGGTTTGGATCAGAACAAGGTAAAGTATCCTTTGTGACGTTGTTTTGGCCTACTTTAATTTTCTTCGCCCACACACCTCACTAGAAGGAAAGGTACCTGTTGTGAACCCGGAATCGGGAGCTATCCATGAACAAGGATAAGCATTCACTTAAGGGCAATTTTGAAGTAAAAAGATTTAATATTTAATGTTATATTTGGTATTATAAAGAAACAAGTAATTTATTATTAAGGGGGCATTTATGGTATATATAATAATTTTATTTGCAATTTTAATTTTATCACTGTGGAAAATAATTGATCATCTTCGTAAAGGTACAGGGCTTGATGTTTTACCATATTTATTAATATTTGTAGGGTTTGGGACAATTTTGGTTAGTTTTTCTGTGCCAGGTGGTTTTGAGGGAATGGCAATAGGTGGAATGGGATTAATTGTAGGTTTTATAGGTATAATTTGGTTGTTAATATATATATTTGTGAAAAAATGATTGCTAAAAATTGATGTTTTCCCTCAATTTAACTCCCGCATTTGGTGCGTTGAATTAAAAGGGTTTTAACGCCTTTTTGTTGAACTTATTGATGAAACGGGACATAAGAGTCTAAATAAAGTAAGGGGAATTTTATGAATAATAAGATGAAAAGCAGTAGTTGGTGGATAAAGAGATTTGTTGTATTCATTGTCATTTTTGTTTCTATAATGACTTGGCTATATCCTTACTCCACTTTCAGTGTTTATAAAAGTTATTCCTTTAAACCCTACAAGATTCTATTTAATGATAAAAGCTATAAAGAAATCGTAAATGAATTTAAAGCTTCCTATGAAAAAGATTTAAAAGATAATTCAGATAACAAAAATATAAATCTAACAATAAATCGAACACAATATATTCTACCGATTTTTGAACAAGATTGGTTAATTAATAAAGATTCTGTATCGTTTAATTCTATGAAATTAGATTCTATGATTTTTGAGGTGCAAGAAGTAAGAGAAATTTTACTGAAACTAATTGTTCAGGTAGAGTATACAAGTGAACAAAGAGGATATTTAGTTGATATAATAAGAAACTTATTATCATTGGAAGAGAATATTGCTGAATTAAAAAATAATAAGTACATTACTAGGAGTGGACTTAAAAATCAATTTAGTAATATTTATGTAGAGTATACAAACAACTTTAGATATTTTGTGACCTTTTATGAGAGAAGCCACTAATTAAAAGCGTTCTTCAAATAATGGGGGCTATTGTTTAACTCTCCTATCAACGCGGTTCAGTAATTGAACTATTTGTTAATCATTTCAATCGACATGCCATTAGAATGAT
The DNA here is from genome assembly GCF_900117315.1 of Bacillus massilinigeriensis. Lineage (GTDB taxonomy): Bacteria > Bacillota > Bacilli > Bacillales > Cytobacillaceae > Bacillus_BE > Bacillus_BE massilionigeriensis. Next base: position 1,177,198 of record NZ_LT630337.1, on the reverse strand, counting down.
AATAATGTGTTTTAGGCTCCCTCAAGTTACATATCTTAAGGGAATTACTTTAAAAACAATTCCAAAGCGACTCTTTGTAATTATAATTATCATTTCTCTTGTATTTATTATCGGGATACTATCTTCAATTTATGCATCAAAGATACTACCTGAAGATTATGACCAGGCGGCATTAATGTCATAGTGGGGAGGGGGAGAATGTATCCAAAATCAAACGAAATCTCTATAGATGAGAATCCTGGGCATATTAAATTAGTAAAAAAATAAAATTCTAGAGAGAGATAAAAGTTTGAAATCCCATAGAGATGGGGGCCGCGACTTCATTCTTCTCCGGCAATCGAAAATTTTGCATTTGGAACTCCAAACAAGAAAACAGCAAAGGCACAACGAGCAATAATACGCTAGTTGTGCCTTTTTGAGTGCAAAACTTCCGATTGTCCGCTTAAAAGAGCCGTCCCCATGCTTACGGCTGTGCCACTTTGGAAGCAAAGAACCGTCCCCATGCTTCCAAAAAAAGTCGAAAATTCATGCTAATTGCTTTAAAATAGATGTGTGATATATTTTTTTGCTATCACTTGTGAAATTATTCACAAGACTATACATATAATGTGAGGGCTCGATATGAATAATCAAAACATTTTCAAGGAAGGTAAAATTGGTGATTTAACTTTAAAAAACAGGATTGTTATGCCCCCAATGGGAACGAATTTGGCTGGTGTGGAAGGTGAGGTCACAGATCACCTTATTGCCTATTATGAAGAAAGGGCAAAGGGGGGAACGGGGTTAATTATTATTGAATTTACCTGTATCGATTATGAATACGGGAAAGGATTTGTTAGGCAATTGCGGTTTGACGATGATCGATTTATCCCTGGAATCCAACGTTTAGCTAATTCGATACATAAATATGGGGCGAAGGTTTTTATACAAATCCATCACGCTGGAAGGCAGTCAAATTCCGCATTTTTAAATGGGAAGCAAATCGTTGCTCCGAGTAACGTTGCCTGTGCTGCAGTAGGTGAAGAACCTCGGGAATTAACGACAGCAGAAGTAAAAGAATTGGTAAATAAATTTGTTCAGGCTGCTGAAAGATGCAAGCGGGCTGGGATTGATGGTGTTGAAGTTCATGGTGCCCATGGCTATTTAATTAACCAGTTTTTAAGCCCAGAAGCAAATATACGTACGGATGAATACGGAGGAAGCTTTAGGAATCGAATGAGATTTCTTGAGGAAATTATTCTTGGCATTCGTGAAAAATGTGGCGAGGATTACCCTGTTACCGTTCGTCTTAGTGTGGAGGAATTTATTGAAGGGGGCATTGATTTAGAACTAGGCAAAGAAATTTGCCGTTACGTGGAAAAACTAGGAGTCGATGGACTGCATATCAGTTGTGGAACCTATGACTCTAGCGACAAAATTATAGAATCTCCTTTGTATGAACAAGGTTGGAGAGTGTACTTGGCAGAAGAGATAAAAAAAGTAGTCAATATCCCATTGATCACGGTCGGGTCTATCCGTGAACCGCAATTTGTGGAAAATATCTTATCTGAAGGTAGAGCAGACTTTGTTGCCATTGGAAGGGGTCTAATCGCAGATCCTGAGTGGGTTCATAAAACAAAGGAAGGTCGCGAGGATCAAATTAGAAAATGTATTAACTGTCTCCATTGTATCCATTCAGTTAATAAAAACTTACATGTCCGGTGTTCCATCAATGCCAGAGCAGGCCGGGAACTGGAATTTAAGGAACTAAAGTGTCTTCCTTCTGCTGAAAGACGCCATGTTGTGGTTGTTGGCGGTGGACCAGGTGGAATCGAGGCCGCGCGAATTTTAAGACTAAAAGGGTATGAGGTTACTCTTTTTGAAAAGGATGATAAACTTGGTGGCCAATTGAACCTTGTCGATGATCCAACTTATAAAAAGAAAATGGCATGGCATCTTCATTACCTCAAAAATGAAATGGAACGTTTAAATGTAGACGTCCGATTGAATACTGAGGCAACTGTACCAGGAATTATCAATCTCAATCCTTATGCTGTTTTATTAGCAACAGGCGGAAGACCAAGACTTCCAGAGGTAGAAGGCGTTGATTTGGATCATGTATACACCTATGAAGATATCAAATTAGAGAGAAAAGGATTTACGAATAATAAAGTTACTGTCGTAGGCAGTGGTATGACCTGTCATGGAATTGCACGACGTCTTGCGGAGGCCGGCAATCAAGTTACATATTTAGAAATTCCTACGAAAGCAAGCAGAAAAATTGGTGAAGATACTAGATTAAGACTTCTTAATAAGCTGAAAAAAATAAATGTGGAAATTGTTACGGGACATCAATTAGTGGAAATCCTTCCGGAGAGGGTTGTTATAGAGGACTCTTTATCTGGGAAACAATCAGTCATTGACTCAGAATATGTAATAATTGCGATGGGTATTATGGCGTATAACCCACTAGAAGAAGTATTAAAAGAAGAAATGGATAATGTGTTTGTGCTGGGAGATGCTCTAGGCTATGGTTCTCTTGGCGAGGCTACTAGAGAGGGATTCGAAAAGGCCTATGTTCTTGAATCCATTGTTACAAATAGATAGAAGAAAAGGCGTTACAAATCTTTTGATTAGACATCTCATTTGAATTCTGTCTTACCAATTAGATTATGGAAGTAGGCTCATGTTCTTGTGTGATAAGGACTTGAGCCTGTTTTCCGTTTGGTTCATTTTTTCAAGTAGAGTTTTTGGTTTCTCTACGCTCTGACCAATTTTTGGCCAATTGGGAGCAGATGATCCTTTCCCAAGGTATTTTTAGAAGCAGAGAATTGCCATTGCAATTTCTGCGGGTTTCTTATGTGCTTCCGTTTCGGAAGCAGGGAACCGTCCCCGCGAATCTTCTCGGAAGCAGGGAACCGTCCCCACGCTTCCTGCAGATTTGGAAGCAGGGAACCGTCCCCATGCTTCGAAAGTTTTTGCTTTTTGAATATTATATGATATGGGATAATTGACAGGGAAAGGAGTGGTTTTTATGCAAGGGATTTTGATTATTGAGGATGATCCTAAAATTGCTGAGCATTTGCAATTATACATAAATAAATATGGATATGATTCGTATGTTGTAACTGATTTCGACCAAGTTATGAATGATTTTCAAGAACAAAAGCCAGATCTTGTTTTATTAGATATTAATCTACCTAGCTTTGATGGCTATTATTGGTGCCGTCAAATACGTAAGCAATCGATTTGTCCAGTGATTTTCATCTCGGCGCGGGTTGGGGAGATGGATCAGATCATGGCATTGGAAAATGGGGGCGACGATTTTATTACCAAACCCTTTCATCCGGAAATTGTCATTGCGAAAATTCGCAGTCAGCTTCGCCGAGCCTATGGAGAATACGCTTCTAAGCTTGAGGAGCGTGTGTTGGAGATCGAAGGGTTAAAGCTACTTCCCGAGAGGCTGGAATTAATTTTTAAAGAGGAAACAGTTACCCTTACCAAAAAAGAAGCAGATTTGATTGAAAGTTTAATAGAAAGATATCCTCGAGTAGCGGGTCGAGAGGATTTACTTGAAAAATTATGGGATGACCAAATGTATGTGGATGAAAACACATTGAATGTAAACATTACGCGGATCCGTAAAAAATTTGAGGCTGTTGGTATTCAAGGAGCAGTCGAGACCATAAGAGGTGTAGGGTATCGACTGAATATTTCCTGGATAAGGGTTGAAAACCAATGAAATTATTTCTAAAGGAGCACACTTTTCTAGTTTTTGTGCAAATCATACAATTCTTTGTGATTCTGGCAATTTATTTTCTTGATGGGTATCATCATTTATTACCTGCCCTTTACTCGGTGTTCCTCGGGATTTTTTTCCTCGGGGGATATTTAATTATTCATTATTATAATCGTCGTCATTTTTACAAAAGGCTTAGCAGCGACCTGGAGTCTTTGGATCAATCCCTACAAAAAACAGAACAAACCCCCATTTCTGAAGCACTTGATCAATTATTAAAGAATCAATATAAGCTATTTCAGGGACAAATAAAAAAATTAGAATCGAGCAAAGAAGAGCATTTGAAGTTTATGGATCAATGGGTCCATCAAATGAAAACGCCATTATCAGTTGTTGAGCTCATTGCCCAAAACCTGGATGAGCCAGATTCATCGAGTATTCGAGAGGAAACCGACCGTATCAAGACTGGCTTGAATACCATTCTTTATATGGCAAGATTGCGGACGATTGAACAGGATTTTCATATCAAACCGGTAGAACTTTTAAGGCTTGTTAATGAAGTGAATCATGAAAATAAACGCCTCTATATTAGAAATCAAGTGTATCCAAATTTTTCGCAGGAAAGGGAAGGGATTACGGTCGAAACAGATGAAAAATGGTTGTTCTTCATGCTTTCCCAGCTTATTAATAATGCAGTTAAGTATTCAAAGGGAAAAAGCAGAACCATCTTTCTATCGATTTATGAAAGAGGTGGAGAAGCCGTATTAGAGGTTAAGGATGAGGGTGTAGGAATCCCTGAAACGGACAAGCGCCGGGTGTTCGACCCCTTTTATACAGGAGAAAATGGTCGGAAATTTAGAGAATCGACTGGAATGGGTCTTTATTTAGCAAGGGAGGCCGCTGAGCAGCTTGGCCACCGAATCGAACTCGATTCAAGGGAAGGGGAAGGCTCCACTTTTAGAATCATTTTTTCTGTGGCCCAAAACCTTACATGCGTGTAAGGAAAGTGAAAGATAAATCGATTTTTATAAATAGAAATAGCGGCTATACTAGTCACAAGTTAAGAAAATGGTAGAGAGAGGGGAACTTGTGATGCTGAATGTAAAACAGGTAAGTAAAATTTACGAAGGAAACATTGCGTATCGTGCATTAACAGATATTGATTTAGTGATAGATGAAGGTGAATTTGTCGGCATAATGGGGCCGTCCGGAAGTGGGAAAACCACCCTATTAAATTTGATTGCAACCATTGATGAGCCAACGACCGGAGAAATCTTAATTAATGGGAATAATCCTCATCAATTAAAAAAGGATGCCTTGGCCAAATTTAGACGTCGTGAGCTTGGCTTTGTCTTTCAAGACTTTAATTTGCTACATACATTAACGGTTGAAGAGAATATCGTTCTTCCATTAACTCTAGATGGGAAAAAAGTGAAGGAAATGAAGCGGAAAGCCAATGAAATTGCTGAAAAGCTAGGGATTAGCGAAATTATGAAAAAACGCACCTACGAAATTTCGGGAGGACAAGCACAAAGAGCCGCAGTAGCAAGAGCGATGATTCATGGACCGAAGCTATTATTGGCAGATGAACCGACAGGAAATCTTGATTCAAAGTCATCAAAAGATGTGATGGAAATGCTTGAGGCAATTAATAAGAAAGAACGAACAACGATGATGCTTGTGACTCATGATGCCCAGGCTGCCAGCTATTGTAATCGGGTCGTATTTATCCGTGATGGAAAGTTCTATTCCGAAATCCATCGTGGCGATAATCGCCAAGCCTTTTTCCAAAGGATCATCGATACACTTTCTTTATTGGGAGGGGATGCACGTGACCTTTCGTCAATTCGCGTTTAATAATGTGATACGTAATAAAAGGTTATATGCTGCCTACTTTCTTAGCAGTTTATTTACCGTGATGGTATTCTTCACATTTTCGATTTTTGCTAATCATCCAGCATTAAACGGGGCTGGAATGAATTCAAGTGTAGCAAAAGGGATGAACATATCTGCAGGAATCATCTACGTCTTTTCTTTTTTCTTCATTCTTTATTCAATGAGTTCATTTTTACAATCGCGGAAAAAAGAATTTGGTTTGTTAATGATTCAAGGAATGTCAATGAAGCAAATTCGCTTAATGGTGTTTTTAGAAAATATGTTGATTGGTTTTTTTGCGACACTTGGAGGGATATTACTAGGCGTTGTGTTTGCGAAGGGAATTCTGCTCCTAGCAGAAAACGTGTTAATAATTGAAAGTGCCTTACCATTTTATTTTCCAACAAGGGCAATCATTTTGACCTTTGCTTCATTTATTGTCTTGTTTTTCTTTATATCCTTATTTGTGACCTATGTATTGCGAAGTAAAAGGTTGATTGAACTGATTAAAGGAAATAAAATCCCTAAGGGTGAGCCAAAGGCTAGCATATTTTTAACCTTGTTAGCAGTTTTTTTACTTGGAACCGGCTATGCAGTGGCCTTGCTTGTAAAGGGAGTTTTGGTTGTTGCCGCAATGCTTCCTGTTATTATCGTTGTCGTTATTGGCACCTATTTATTATTTACGCAATTAAGTGTTTATATCATTCGGAGATTAAAAAAGAAGGAATCAATTTTTTGGTTTAAAACGAATATGCTTCTCTTTTCCGACTTAGCGTTTCGAATGAAGGATAACGCGCGCACATTTTTTATGGTTGCCATCGTTTCGACGGTTGCATTTTCTGCCATTGGAACTTTATTTGGGTTCCAAACAGTACTTACATCAGGTCTCAAAGATGTGAATGCCCATACCTTTTCCTATAAAACTTCTGAGGAAAACACAGAAAAGCAAGACGTTGCGTTGATTAACCAAACATTAAAAGAAGAAAAGATTGAGGCAGATTATGAGCATATGGTAATGAGTTATTATGATATTGCAAACGATGAAGTCTTAATCACAAAGGAATCAGATTTTAATCGTTTTGTCTCGTTAATCGATGAAAAGAAGGTAGCGGTGAAGGATGGTCAAGTAATCGTTGTCGATTTTATAGGAACGAATTTTGGCCAGAAAACAGAACTGTTAGATAAAACCATTCAATTAGAATCAGGGGTGACATTAAAAGCTAACAAAGATGATGTTCTCTCCTCTAAAGCTCTACCTGCAACAGGCTCTTATTATATTGTGTCTGATCATGATTTTGAATTGCTTCCTAAGCCAAAAGTGAAGCAAAGCTATTATGCATGGCAAGTCACTTCTGGTAAGGATGGAATTATGACTGCAGCTGAAAAGATAATAAAACATATAGAACGCTATAAATTTACGTCTATCGATTATGAAACCTATGAAATCATGAAATTTTACGGACCAATTTTATTTGTAGGATTATTTATTGGCATTGTCTTTTTCGTATCAGCCGGTAGCTTCCTTTACTTCCGATTGTATATGGATTTAGATGAGGATAAGCAAAAATTCAAGGCGATTTCGAAAATGGGGCTAACAGTGAAAGAATTAAAGAAGGTATTAAACAGACAAACCGCCATTCTCTTTTTCGCACCAATAATAGTCGCTCTCGTCCATGGAGCTGTTGCGTTAACGGCATTATCCCATATGTTTTCCTTTAACCTCTTTAAGGAATCGGTAATGGTATTAGGTGTGTTTTTAATCATTCAAATCATTTACTTCTTCATTGTTCGATTCTACTATATTAAGCAGATTCGAGCGGGTATTTAAAGGTTATGGAGAACGTAGGTTCAAGAGCTATTAAGAGCTTGAGAAACCTACGTTCTTTTTATTAGAGTGATTTGTTTTGGTGTAGGCTCAAGTTCTTTTGTAATAAGAATTTGGGCCTACTTTCGTTGGTTAGGGGTATCTGGTATTTCATTTTTGAGATCTGTACAAACGGTGATAGCTTTGTGCGAATGACTATTATTTGGAAGCAAAAGAACCGTCCCCCGTGCTTCCCCCGTGCTTCATTTGGAAGCAGAGAACCGTCCCCGTGCTTCTTCCCGTGCTTCTTAGTTTGCATGAGGTTGCTGGACTGGGTGGGCATCGTTGATTACTGTTATTGGTCTCATCATGTCGTGGTCCTCATGTTCTAAGAAGTGACAGTGCCAAATATAGTTCCCTGTGAATTCCTTCCAGTGCATGATAACCGATGTTACGTAACCTACATCTGCCTTAAAGACATCTTTCCAACCGGTTTCATAATTACGTGGTAATTCAAGGGGTCCCATTTCAAGCTTTCCTTCATTAATATATTTTTGTACATTAAATGGTCTTCGTCCAAGAATCTTGCCCTGAATTAAGTGGATATGCATTGGATGTGGGATGGGTGTCGTGTTTATGAAATTCCAGATTTCGATGCTGTCCAGTGATGGTTTTTCAGTTGCTGGTTCATGATACATCATGTTGTTTAACATTAGCATGAGTCTGCCATACGAATCATTAGAAACCGTTAAAGGCAAATCTCTTTTAATATGTGCATGTTGCTCATGGAGGTCTAAATCACGCGGTGCCATTTCTTCAGGAATGACACTTGTATCTTTTCCTATTAGTGGAAGGGTTACTCGGAATTGCATAATGACACCAGTATGTTCATTTGGTGGAGCAGATTCGATGTCATCGTTCATTAATGTAATCGTCTGACCTTCTAATCCGGAAAAATCAATAATCAAATCTGTTCGTTCGGCTGGCAATAATTCAATGGCTGGAATGGGATTGGGGTCTGTCAAAAAACCACCATCCGTTCCTATTTGAATCATTGATTGATCGTTGGAAAGTCTTAAAATGTATCCTCTTCGGTTGGAAGCATTAAGTATACGGAAACGATATTTTCTAGGCTCAACGTTTAAATAGGGCCATACTTTACCGTTTACCGTAATCGTATTACCGAAAAATCCAACGGTAATAGAAGGGGTGACTGGAGCTGGTGGAAGAGGTGGTTCAGGTCCAATTGGATAGAAGAGGGAGCCGTCCTCGTTAAATGATTTATCTTGGATCATCAAAGGAATTTCATATTTTCCCTTAGGCAAATGTAATCTTTCCTCCATACTATCCCGAAGAAGGTAGTAGCCAGCGAGTCCAGCGTAAACATTTAATCTAGTTAATGCCATTGCATGATCATGGTACCATAAAGTGGTGGCAGGTTGGTGATTGGTATATTCATGGACTTCTCTTCTGAATTTTGGCCCCACATATTCATAGTTTTGCGTATACCATGCCTCAGGGTGACCATCACTTTCCCAAAAGACATTAGCCCCATGTAAATGGGTGACTGTCCGAACCTCTGGTGAATCACTGGCAACATGAAGTGTACGGTCCACAGGAAGAAAATGTTTCTTTGGCAGGTTATTAATATATTTGACATAAGTAGTTTTATCCTTTTCCGCCTCAATAGTGGGACCTGGAATAAGCCCATCATATCCCCAAATCGTTGTAAGTGGGAAATCTCGATGGAAACGGTGTTTGTCTTCTTTCATTTCCAACTCATAATAGGAATAATAAGGATAATTAGGATTTCGTGTAGGTCTAGCAACCTCAGGCTTTTCTAACCTGTCGACAAACTTAGGGATTGTTTCTGGGTCAGAAGGATTGACTTTACTAAATATACTCAAGGATATCACTTTCCCTCATAATAAATTTTGTGAAAAACCAAAAAGTGATGTTGAGCTGTGTGCTCATATTCACTTTAGAATATTCACCATAGGCATAAATGAACATGGAGAAATTCAATTTTTATAAAAATACAATGGAACACTCCACTAGAAAAAATGAGTATACTAGTCCTATATTGCTAAAATTGGGAGGGAAAAATAATGAATCGATCAGAAATAACGATAAGATTAGAGCAGGAAAGGGACTACTTTGAAGTAGAAAATCTTACGAGAGAGGCATTCTGGAATTTATACCGCCCTGGGTGCTTCGAGCATCTGGCTTTACATAATTTAAGGAAGGATGCCTGCTTCGTACCTGAGTTAGACTATGTTCTAGAGGAGAACGGTAAAATCATCGCTAATATCGTCTATGCAAAAGGGACATTAGTCTTGGATGATGGCGGAAAAAGGGATATTTTGTTGTTTGGTCCGGTAAGCGTATTACCTGAATACCAAGGCAAAGGATACGGTTCAAAATTAATAAACTTCACGCTGGATAAAGCAAAACAAATGGGATACCCAGCAGTTGTAATTACAGGAAACCCTACATATTACATCAAATTTGGCTTTGAAAGTGCCTCAAAGTATGGAATTTTTTATGAAGGGATGGCCAGATCTGAGGAGGTTCCATACTTTATGGTCAAGGTTTTTGACAGCCACGAAATCAAAACGATGAAAGGAACCTATTCCGATCCGAAATGCTATTCCATAGATGAAAAGGAACTTGAAGAGTTTGATAATGCATTTCCGTATAAAGTCAAAGAAGTTAGGCCAGGGCAGCTGCAATAGTTTTTGTAGGGAAAGGCCATGCGTTGAGTGGGACCAGTAAAATACTTATTTCAATGATATGCTTTACTAACTCAAATAAAGGGGAAAGCTGTTTAAAGAGAAATTGATTGATATTTTTGTAAAAACAATTGACTATCCCCTTGGGTGTTAGCTTACGTTAGTTCTGAGGTGACAAATATGTTAATAAACGAAACTAGTAAAGCAACAAATTTAACTAAAAAAGCAATTGAGTATTACACCGAACAAAAATTAATTTTCCCTACTATTTTAGAAAATGGGTATCGAGATTTTAGCCCAGAAGATATTGTACGTCTACAAAAGATTTCTGTATTACGAAAACTTGGACTAAGTATAGGGAAAGTAAAAGCTGCGCTCGATGATGAAACTAGTGAAACACTACATAAATTATCCATTCAAAAGGAATTAAGTATTCAAAAAGAACAGGCAAAAAAAGAAATTCTCGATAAGCTCAGTTGTGGTAAGGGCTTTGTTGAAATAAGTGAGGATTTAAAAGCAATTGAGCAAAATGCGACAGTAGCTGAAAAACTTTTAGATGCCTTTCCGGGTTATTATGGAAGATTCATTTGCCTTCATTTTTCCCGGTTTTTGAACGAACCAATATTAACAACTGAGCAGCAATGGGCATATGAGGAAATCATAGATTTTTTAGATCATGCACCTTCCCTTCATTTTCCTGATGAATTACGTGCATATTTTGAGGAAAATACAAAACAAATCAGCGCACAAAATATGAACGAGATTATTGAAAGCACAAGGCAATCTGTAGAAGATCCTGAAAAGTTTTTATCTGAAAACAAGGCTCTTCTAGAGCAATATTTAGAATATATTCAATCCGATGAATACAAGAATTCTCAGGCGTATAAAATGCAAGCTTTGCTTAAGGATTTCAACAAGATGAGCGGATACTACGATAGACTCATTCCAGCCATGAAGAAGTTAAGTGTTTCTTACGCAGAGTATTCTAAGCAAATGGAATGCGCAAACGAAAAGATGCTTACTCAGTATCCTGAGCTGGAAAAGTTTTCGAACTAAAAGAGCCATTTTTTTCATTAACAAACAGGAGCAGTTCTTCAAGAGTGAAGGATTGCTTTTTTGCTTTTACTAGATTAAGGGCAGTTTACTTTGATAAAACTTATATATTACGAAAAAAAGTTACCCTCTAGGCATAATAATATTGGTGTAACCAATTGTGATTGGGGGATTTAATAGGTGAACTGGGGACATATTCGAGAAAAAGGGAAAAAAAGATTTATTTTACTATCTGGATTGGTCTTATCTATGCCGCTGGCTCTTGACTACTATATTATTAGGTTTCTTATTAGCTCATTTAAAATGGATTTTTCCGTTAATGAAATGTTGATTGTTTGGATTATTTGTTTGTTATTGGGGTTAACATGGTCTTTTTATATTTGGGGTAGAATGGAAAGGGATTGGCTTAGAGATCATTCTGTTTTTAAGTAACGGGGATATATTTCATTAAAATGGATAAAATCTTGTAATTTTTGAAGAAAAATTGAATTGTTCTATCCTTGAATGTAAAGGGAAGCGGGAGCACAGTAGGGGAAAAACTGATTTGGGGCCTCAGAAAATTGGATATCCACGATTATTTCAATATATCCGCGATAATTTCAATATATCCGCGATTTTGCCCGATATATCCGAGATAATTTCAATATATCCGCGATGGGCTATTCCTAATGTGGTAGCCATTAAAACACAGAAACAAAGATGAAAAACTCCCCCATGCTTTACTATCCTTGAGCGTGAAATAGCAGATGGAAGCAAAGAACCGTCCCCACGCTTCCACCCACGCTTCCATGAAACCTTTTTCAGGCCCTTTACGTATTAAAGAATAATCAAAATATGATTTTTAGGAAGGGGAATAACGATGTCTGAAAAAGGCTGTATAAAATGTGGAAGTAAGGATGCTGGAAAAAAGGAAGTGGCTATGACGGGAACTGGTTTATCTAAAATGTTTGATGTTCAACGGAATGAGTTCATTGTAGTTTATTGTAAGAAATGCGGCTATTCTGAGTTCTATAATAAGCAATCTTCTACCGCTTCAAATATTTTGGATTTATTCTTTGGGTGATTGAAGCAAATAGGTATTTTGAACAAAGAAGGAGATTGGCCGAGCATAATAAAGGCGGGGTGCCTGTCACCCTGCCTTTACTTTTCTTCGTCGGAAGCAAAGAACCGTCCCCACGCTTCGTCGGAAGCAGAGAACCGTCCCCATGCTTCATTGTTTCACTGCGTGGATAAAGTGAATGGTCTCGAAGGCAGATAAGTAATCTGTCCTATCTTTAAAATAAAGCTCATTTATCTTGGCTGGTGATAAATGTTCATAAATGAGTAAGCCTGATTTTTCTAGCATCTTCTCCATTTCAAGATAGGTGAAACAAGATTTCATTGGTTCTCCACTGGCTGAGACCATTTTGACCATATTTTCAACTCTATTAGATAATCCTTTTTCCACAAAGAGGTTTTCGTCTGCATAATCCAATACAATCGAGCTACCTGATGGGAGGTTAGCAAATATATGATTGATTAAGTTTGCTATTTGCTCCTTAGTTAAATAATAGGAAACACCCAAAAGGCTAAAAAAGGTTTTTTGGTGATCAAACCCTTCATCTATTAAATCTTGTTGAGTAAAATTAGTGGTAAAATCCATGGGAACGAAATGAAGATTATTCGGAATATAAAAATTAGCTTGATTTAATTTTTTCCTTTTAAAATCTTGTGTAGTTGGATAATCAACTTCAAATATTTCTAAGCTATGCTCCATTTCAGAATGACGGAAACCGAAAGTATCTAAGCCAGCTCCGAGGATGACATACTGTTTTAATCCTAGCTTTACTTCATTAAGCAATACTTGTTCGCAATAGGCAGAACGTGCTAAGGGAGTTGGAGAAAGCTGGACTTGTGTAATCCATTTTAAAATTTCATCCGGGTTATCTTTAAACATTTCTCCGATATTCTTGTTGAAAAATTGTATTCCACCAATCATATTCCTGCTGATCATTGAAAACTCTTCTTTTGACAGTAAATCCTTTGCAATAAAATCATCAAATATCTTTGGTGTGTCATATTGACTGTGATAGGCTCGACCAAAAGCCGATACCAAGGAAGTTAAACTGGACTCCTTTTTTTTCATACCATTTCTCTCCCATATAAAAAAATAAGGTTCCCCTGGCCAGGAGAACCTTATTATATACGTTATAATTTTAATTGTAAATTATAGCATAAATAAAAATTTTTGTCAACTTTTTTGTATTTGAAAAGGAAAATAGTCTTTCAATAATAGAGCAAGGGAAGGGTTGATACATGGTTAATGTGGCATAATTTCCGCCTGGACCTTATTTGTCATGTTTTGTAGTTTACTTTTGTTACATCAGATTTACTACTCAAGGCATCATTTGATTGAATAGGAATAGTTGATAAAACACAGGTACTACTAAAGCTAGAAAAAGACAAATGACTGCAAAAAGTTTTGTTTGTTTTATCAGACGGTGATCTTCCTGTTTTAGGTGCTCAAAGTATGTCAGAGTAAAATAAAGGCATCCGGCCAACATAATTGTTGAGAATATCCCTAATCCAATTCCCATTGACCCCGTTAATCCTAGTTGGTTCATTTCCAAAACACTCCCCTCTATAAATCCAATATAAAACGGATTCTCTCTATTTATTATTCTACCAACTATTTAGCAATCCTGCTTTATTAACATGATGAAGTGAAAAGCACTACACTTCATCTTTATTAAATGAATGTTAAGTGGTTGGGCCATTTTCGGTCTTCAATCAAAAGCATTTTTTATATTGTGGTCACGTTTGGAAGCAAAGAACCGTCCCCGCGCTTCCAAGGCGGCCCCTATGCTTCTTTCCTATGGAGCAACCATTCGACTAGTCCAAAGAGAGCAATGGGCAGAATGATGACAAGGACGATAAATGTTGGGTTTTGACCGCCTTGAAAAATATCCTTTGTTTGTGGAATTCTTACTAATAATCCAAAGATACCTAGACTGACTACAAAAGCAAGACCTCCATAGAATTCTCTTTTCTTTTTGAATAAAACATAGGTAATTGCCATGATTAAAATAACAAGAATGGCCATCCAATCATATGGGGAACCAATTTTTACTATCCCTTGTTTCGGTGCATAAAACTGGATGAGGATAAATAAGCCAAATGATATCATCAGCAAGAGCCACAAGACGAAAAATTCAATGATTTTGGGAAATTGTTTTTTTATATAAATACTTAGATGTAACAATTTAAAGATGCCGTAAACCAATGCAATAGATAGAATCCCATTTAATAATAGAGCAAATACATTGACTTGCAAGGTTGGTGCAGTAAAGCTTCCGGAGATGGTGAAAAAAGAACTAATTAAAAATAACATTCCGCTCATCTTAAAAATGGATTTCCACGAAGGTTGATCAAATTCCTTTGTTAGTTGATCGACGATTTCTTTTGGATTTTTACCAAAATACTCTTCCGCAGTTTCACCATTCTTTTGAGCTTCTAAAATATCTTGCAGGATTGTCATTAAATGGCGTTCAGTTTCTAATTCCTCATAGAAAAATCCAAACGTTCTCATATACACAAGAATATCTTCATAGTACGACTTATTTTCTGGGGTTAGCTGTTCTCGTAGCATGTTATTTTGTTCAATTAATTGTTCCGCAGTATTTGTTTTCAACCCACTCACTCTCCGTTCTTTTCCAAAATATTATTCACTTTTACAATCAACGAGCTCCATTGTTCTTTAAAAGCGTCTAACTGTTGTTCTCCTTCAGGCGTAATAAAGAGGTATTTTCGATTCGGTCCATCAGGTGAAGCGAGCTCCGTGCTTTTGATTAACCCTTGTTTTTCTAACTTTTGCATGAGAGGATAAACGGTCCCGCCTACCATTGAAGTAAACCCATAATCTCGCAATATTTGCACAAGCTCATATCCGTATACACGTTGTTCCTTAATAATAGATAACACGCAACCTTCAAGCACGCCTTTTAATAATTGCGTCTCCTTCATTTACCCACCTCACTAGTTTGCATTGCATAATAGTTAAATTCATTGTAGTATACGCTAGCTAGTTTGTAAAGCATACTAGTAAAATTTGGACATATGCCTATTGATAAGTTTTTTATGAAGCCGTTTCTTTCCTATGTATGAATGCGTTTGTTTCGTATGTAGTTATGAAATGAAGATTTGTTAAAAAAGGAAAGGGTGAAATGGTTTGGGAGAAGGTTGTGAAATAGGTTAGGCAGTCTGGATGGTGGTCCGGGCTGTTTTTTACGGGAATAATACATATAAGTTGTTACAAATTGCTGTGACCCCGACTACATAGAGAATAAGTGGAATAAATATTGTTGCATTTGCAATAAAAATAGATTAAATTAAATATACGCTTCTTTTTGTTGCGTTTACAATAAAAATTCGTATAAAGGAGTTAAATATGAAGGATATTCTTCGTGAAATTGGAATGATCGCAAGGGCATTAGATTCAATAAGTAATATAGAATTTAGAGAATATCAACTTACTAAGGGGCAGTATTTGTACCTTGTGCGAATATGCGAGAATCCAGGAATTATTCAAGAAAAGCTAGCTGAGATGATAAAAGTTGATCGAACCACAGCATCTCGCGCAATAAAAAAACTTGAAATAAATGGCCTGATTCAAAAGAAAGACGATCCGCATAACAAAAAAATAAAAAAGCTGTTTCCAACTGAGAAAGGGAAAGACGTTTATCCATTTATCAAGCGGGAAAATGATTATTCAAATCTTGTAGCTTTATCAGGACTTTCGGAGTCGGAGTCAGAGAACCTATTCCATCTTCTTCAAAGAGTAAGAAAAAATATAGAAACTGACTGGGAATTTGTAAAAAAGGGAAATAAAAGAACCTACTGATTATTCGAATGGAGCTGTATATTAAAATGACGATAAAAGTAATAAAATGCACCCAAGAAGATTTGCAAACACTTCAAGAAATAAGTATAGAAACATTCACCGAAACATTTAAAGATCAGAATTCATCCGAACACTTAAATGCCTATCTGGAAGGGGCTTTTAATTTAAAACAATTAGAAGGGGAACTATCCAATAAATGTTCTCAATTCTTTTTTGTTTATCTTAATAATGAAATTGCGGGGTATTTAAAGGTCAATATCAATGACGCCCAAACGGAAGAAATGGGTGATGAAACACTTGAAGTCGAAAGGATTTATATCAAAAGCAAATTTCAAAAAAATGGACTTGGTAAAGTTCTGATAAATAAAGCGATAGAAACTGCCGTAGAAAGTGGCAAAAGGAAAATTTGGCTTGGCGTATGGGAGGAAAATAATAAAGCAATCGCCTTTTATAAAAATATGGGGTTTGTTCAGGAAGGAACTCATTCTTTTTTTATGGGGGAGGATGAGCAGGTGGATTATATTATGGTGAAAACACTTTGAATATCTTTTGGAGGAGAGAATTAAAAGTCAGAAGTTAAATTATCAGAGTTGGCATATATTAATTTTTTCATGGTGACCTTAATAAAACTGTTGTCTTATCAAAAAAGATAAAAAGTATGAACAATCTATTGAATGCAGGCAATACTAGTTTATGAGCAGATTTTTTGGCAAAAAATATAATGTTTGTAGGTTATAGGTTAAGAGACATAAATTTCAGGGAATGTATACTAAACAAAAGATGACTTGGATGGACAATTGCAGCAAAATCAATAAATGTATGATTTCGTAGAGGTATAGTAATGAATTGCAATCTGTGAGTGACATATTTGGAATTTTATTAAAAAACCTATTGAAAGGAATACATTCTCTTGAGAGGGTCGGTTCGATCCTGACCACCGGTATCTTTAGGTGAAAATGAGTTTAATTAAGGAACGATAAAACACTCACAAATGTTGATATATCAATGTTTGTGAGTGTTTTTGTTTTTTTGGAAATACAGATGAATAAGGTGGGTTTTGAAATCATTTTACACAAATTTTACACAGGCGAAATTAGTAATACTTAATAGCGTATTGGTTTTACGAAGGTATAAAATATTAAGTAGGTAAGGTTGGAATAACTATTAATGGGGAGTTTTATGAGTGAGAAGTAAGAAACAAGGCCATTTCTGCAAAGGATGTGGGGATTTTCTGTCTAATGAAAAATTTAGCGGTAGAGGTCACCGTGAACATCTTTGTAAAGAGTGTAAAAAAGCAGGTATAGTAAGAAATACTAAGTCAAATTCCAATTATGATCGGGATTTTCATCGTCTATCTAATATAGATAGTATTTTAGTCCAAGCTGAAATCCGACCTGAAATACCATTCGGAGATGTTATTTCAACTAAATGGGTCTTATTTTGAACATGGTTAATTGTTTTTTTGTAACTTTATGACTTTTACGAATAGATTTCTTCTGTTAGTATTCATTAATTGTTATAATGTAATGAAAGAAAGAGTTTAAAGGGAGGAATGTACCATTGGCTATGGATGAATCAAAAGCAAAAGTTGGAATTAATCCTGGATTCATACCTTTTCTAAAAGGGGCACATGTAAATTCAATTGATGAAGATGTTAATATTTCACTAGCCTTGTATTTGTTTACTGCGAGAAAAATAACACTTGCACGAGCAGCTGAACTGGGTGGTAAAAGCATATCAGATTTTATTCAAATCTTAATTAATCATAATATTCATTGGGCAGAGTATACAGAGGAACATAAAAAGCAAGATGATGAAACGATTGATTTTATTCTAAAAGAAGATGGTAAAGGAAAACAAGATGAAAGCGATATGTAATACTAGTCCTATTATTGGGCTATCTATCATTGGTCGTCTTGATCTTCTGTGGGAACTGTTTGATATTTATATTCCACAAGAAGTATATAATGAAGTTGTGAAACAAGGTAGTGAACAAGCAATCGGGAAACAAGAATTAAGAGATGCTGTGGCTAAGGGGTTAATAAAAGTCCATGAAGTAAAAGATCAAGGTTTTGTAGTAAAGTCTTATGGACGTTTGCATAAAGGAGAGCTAGAAGTAATCGTTGGAGCCAAGGAACTAGGTGTGAGTATTGTTATTATTGATGAAAAGTCTGCAAGGAATTTTGCTGAAACATTGATGCTAAAACCATTAGGTCTTTTCGGTATTTTAAAACTTGCGAAACAAAAAGAAATGATTAATGAAATTAAACCACTGATAGAAGTGTTAGTTTCGAAAAAGTTTCGGATATCTGAAAAGCTAATTAGCCAGTTACTAATGGAAGTTGGAGAATATTAAATGGTCATCACACAGAAATGTCAGCAGCATATAATTTACTGGTGAAATTCAAATAACTGTTATCCTGGTCCAGCTAAAGTTAACTGGGCTTATTTTGTTGTAAATATAAATTCAGGAAGTTAAGTTTGTGAACAGTTACACTTAAAGTAACCAATTATAATAATAAGACTATTACGAAGCGACTTAGAACTTCTATCTACTTATAAAAAAGTAACTTACCCTGGCCGTAAAGTAATGTGAGTTACTTATTTCTTGCAAGTATTAAATTAGCCACCAGCACCGCGAATAACTGATGCTGACGTCGATGTTCGTGCATCGGAACCTTCATATATCATAAACCACAACGATCTTAACTTCTAATAAGCCTGTAAATTTTCATAGGTATCAATTGTCTTTTCTCATCTCTTCCCACAGTTCCTTAATTACATGGGTACTTTGGTGCCTGTGAACTCTTTAATGATAAACGATGGTTCAAAGAGTTCAAAGAGTTGAAAGAAACGAAATAAATCTTCACTAGGAGTGTAATGAGATGCATTTATCAAATTTTGAAAATTACTTTCAGGAGCATATTCTTGGGCGTGGCCTGGATTATTATCACAGTAAATTGATTACTAGTCTTGAAACAGATGATGGACATCATTACGTCGCAGGCGTCGACGGAACGGAAATGTATAATGTACATGTGGTTATAAGTGAGAATGAGGATGTAACTGAAATTTCGTGCGACTGTCCTTACGACTACGATCAATTATGCAAACATATGGCAGCAGTCCTTTTTGCTATTCGCGAGCAGAAGGGTGTTCCTATACCAGGGGAAATAAAGCAGGACTTACCCTCACTGCTACAAAGTCTAGATAAAGAGGAACTTATACGTATCCTCCTTGAAATCGCGGATGAACGCCCGGATATTGAAAAAAGGCTATTATTTACCTATTCAAAAAGTGAAAATGAACTTTTATCGAGTGATCGATTAATTAAAGAATATATACGTCGAGCTAGTAGAAAGGGCTATATCGAATGGAATCAGGTTGATTACGCCCTTGAGGGGGCTGAGATGGTCTTGGAAAAAGCCCGAACGAAAGCGGATGAAGGAAATTACAAAACAGCTGTTTTATTAGGAATAACCGTCTTAGCGAATGCGGTTGAAATATTAGAATACGCAGATGATTCAAGTGGTTCAATTGGAATGATCATATCTTGGAGTATTGAAACGATTGATCGGGCTATTTGTGAGGGAATGGATGAATTCCCATTACATGAAAAAGCAGAGCTTTTTGAGACGCTGATTAAAGAAGCTATGAACGAAAGATATGACGATTGGTGTGAGTGGCGTATTGATTTATTAAGGGTTTGTGTGCACTTTTGTGCAGCAGAGGAATTGCGCAGTACATTAGAAGACCGGTTATCAAGAATGATGAAAACCGTATCTACAGATTCTTGGCGTTCGAGTTATGAAATAATTGAATTGAAAAAACTTCAGCTAAAGATAATTGAAAACTTTGATGAGGATGAAAAAGCGGAACGATTTATTGAAGAAAATATTGTTCACCCCTATTTTCGTGAACAGGCAATCACAAAAGCAATGCAAAAAGGAGAATATAACAAAGCCATTCAGCTTGCATTAGATGGGGAAAGAGAGGCAGCAAATCAGTGGAATGGATCTGTTAAAAAGTTTAAAGAATATCGTTATCAAGCGTATAAACTGATGGGTGACATTGATAAACAAAAAAGACTAGCACTAGAGTTTTTACAACACGACGATTTTAACTATTATGCAGAATTAAAAGGACTTTACTCACCGGATGAATGGCAAGTAAAATTAAAAAATATAATTGCCTGGTTCCAAAGCCAAAAGAATCGTTCTTACACATACCTTTCTATTATAAAAGAAGAAAATTTAACGGAGCATATTCTTGAATATTGTAAAGCCAAGGCATCCACGATCACAGAACTTTATCCCTATTTAGAAGAAAGATACCCTGATGAGGTGAACAATCTTTTTATTGAATATATCCGAAAGGAAGCAGAATCTGCTTCTAATCGGAAGCAATATCAAAGCGTTGCTTCCATAATAAAACAATTTAGAAAGGCTTGTAGTCTAGGACAGCCAACTGACATCATTGATGAGCTAAAACTAAAAAATAAAAGGCGTCCGGCATTTATAGATGAACTGGAAAAAGTGAGTTTCGCTTTTGCTAGAAAAAGATAATCTGTTTGAACAATGCTGCAATAGTGAATAAAGATTTGAGGTTATTAGTAATGGGGAAGAAGAAGGAAAATAAGAACAAGAATTTGGGACCGCGGCGCAAACGAATGAATCGAAAAGGCAGTCTGCAGAGTGCCAAGGGACAATCATACTTATTTCTCCCTCATCTACTTTATCAACTATATTCCTGAATGAATATGCTTAATAGCGTATTGGTTTACGAAGGTGATAAAATATTAATTAGGTAAGGTTTGAATAACTATTAATGGGGAGTTTTATGAGTGACAAGTAAGAAACAAGGCCATTTCTGCAAAGGATGTGGGGATTGGATTTTCTGCCTAATGAAAAATTTAGTGGTAGAGGTCACCGTGAACATCTTTGTAAAGAGTGTAAAAAAGCAGGTATAGTAATAAATACTAAGTCAAATTCCGATTATGATCGGGATTTTCATCGTTTATCTAAAGCTGTTAGAAACTGTATGATTATTTATATGGAGCATGAAAGTTACTTTTTATTTGAATATCAACTTTCCCGGTATATTATTGGAGGAGGAGATGAACTTAGCTCAGAAATCTATGTGTATCAGGGAGAAAAGGAGCAAAAATTCCTTGTATCAGAAAAACTACAAAAGAATGAAGCTGTAATGGACGTTTTATACAAAAAATACTACGATACAATGGATAGCAACCAAAGTTTTGATTATGAAGAATTGATATACGAGACCTGCGGTAATATGTCAACCAAAAGATAATTAGTATTTTGTTATCAAGAATCAAAATTTCAGAAAAAAGGCAGCACTAAACTAAACCAGTAATAGTTTGTTAATTACTGGAATTAGTGAAAAAGGATGAATTAACGCTTATGCGTCATTTATTCACGCTCCTTTTCGGCGTGTAAATTTGGTGATTGCGTAGTAGCGCATCTACCAAACGCACTAATTTTCTTGCAGTTAGAACGAGTGCTCTTTTGTGTTGATGTTTCGGTACTTCCTTGTACTTTTTCTCGTAGTACTCTTGGTACTCGGGTATATGCTTTCTTACTGAGTTGGCGGCTTCAACTAAGTAATATCTTAGATATTGGTTCCCGTTGCGAGAAAGGGAAGTATCATCTGCGGTAAAGCGTCCAGATTGGTGTTTTCGCCAGTAAAGGCCACCATATTTGGCTACTTTTGTTTCATCTTCAAAGCGTTCGATTTGGCCAATTTCAGCGATAATGCCAGCTGTGAAGACTGGTCCGATCCCAGGAATGGATAGAAGAGTCTGTCTCTCTTCTAGGCCAACCATGATGCGTTCAATTGCCTTTTCAATCTCCTTCACTTGTTTTTGAAGGGTTCGAATCACTTCAATGGATGTGCCAAGGAGAACGTCAATGGAATCTTCGACTACCTTGTCTAAGCGATAGGAAGAACGTACAGCTTTTTTTATGGATTTCGCCACGCACTCTGGGTCATTAAATCGATTTTTCCCTTTTTCCTGAAGAAAATGGGCTAAATCTTCTAATGGCATTTCTGCTAGTTCGTCTAGGCTGAACTTTTCGGAGAACATTTCCATCATGGCGTTTCCGAATACAGATGAATCCACTTCTAGTGAAAAGGTATTACACTTATAACTCAAATGTTGTAAGAAATGTTGTTTTTCTCTAGCCACTTGATGGATAAGTTGGTAACGTGAGCGAGTTAATTGTTGTAAAGCAATATACTGTTCTTCTTTCACCACGGACATGGAGTTACGTCCGAAACGAAGATAATCAGCAATAACGAACGCATCAATTTCATCCGTCTTATCCATATCGGAATAGCTTTTCTTAAAGTTAGCAATCTGTTTGGGATTCATGACAAACACTCGGGCTCCCAAAGCTTTAAGAGATTCATCGTTGTGTAGGAACATCGATGGATGAAAGCTATAGACGGACGTGGATTCCAGTCCAATTTTTAACGCTTGAATGGTTTGATTTTTGGTACATTCTAAAATACGATCTCGGAGTTCTGTTGCGCCAGGTAGATCGTTACAGACAGAAAAGGATTGAAGTTTCTCTCCTTCATCGCCCAAAATACAAACCTTAATATCAAAAGAACTAATGTCTAAGCCAACAAATAATTTCATGGGGTGTCCCCTCCTTTCAAATTAGAATCATAGGTACATTTCTAGGATGCCCTGAGATATCTCTAGTGTGAACGCCGACCAGCAACCTCGTGTATCAGAACTTGCCCTGGTTCGAAAGCCGCCCTAGAGCTACTACCATCTAGGTTCGAAGAACAGGGAGAACAGCCTGCGAGTAGGAAGCACCGCACGAACACTGAGAAACAGTCTTTAAATGTGGTTAAGCCCACAGGGGGATAAAGAATTGTCCCAAATGATCCTAATCTCATTATCTAGAAATATCTCGGGACACCCAAGAAATTTGATTTATTTTGTACAGGAAAAGTAGGGATTACGGTCCTCAAATAAAAGGGACTAAACATAATATACGAGGAGAATTAGAAGTGGAAAAGCTTGATGGAAAATCACTTGATCTTACAAAAGAAAATATCAATGCATTAAAGCAACTCTTCCCTGAAGTGGTAACAGAAGGGAAGATTGATTTTGAAAAGTTGAAGTTTGTTTTAGGAGAAGAAATTGAAACAAACAAAGAAAGATATGAATTCACATGGCATGGTAAAGCACAAAGCTTGAAATTAGCTCAAACACCTTCTACCGGAACATTACGACCAGATAAGGAATCAAGTAAGAACTGGGATACAACAGAAAATCTTTATATTGAAGGGGATAATTTAGAAGTCCTAAAGCTCCTTCAAAAATCGTATTTTGGTAAAGTGAAAATGATATACATAGATCCTCCGTACAATACTGGGCATGATTTTGTCTATAAAGATGATTTCAGAGATAATGTAAAAAATTATAAACAAATTACAAATCAAACTACAAAGTCGAATTCTGAAACAAACGGAAGATATCATACTGATTGGCTAAATATGATGTATCCACGATTAAAATTAGCAAGAAACTTATTAAGAGAAGATGGAGTAATTTTTATATCAATTGATAATAATGAAATCCATAATCTTAGAAAAGCATGTGATGAAATATTTGGACAAGAAAATTTTGTGGAGGAAATTATCTGGAAAAATAAATATGGTTCGGGTGCTAAAACTAAAGCGTTTATTGAAGTACATGAGTATATTCTCTGTTACAGTAAAACACCTATAAATAATATTACTTCAGAGTTAGGAGAAACTGAGAGAGCAAAATATGTAAAAAAGGATGAAAAATATGAACTAAGAGGTGGATATAGAACACAACCACTAATGACAAAAAGTTTAGGAGACAGGCCAAACTTAGTTTATCCAGTTTATTATAATGGAGTTGAAATTTGGCCTGAGAAGCAATGGGTTTGGTCAAAAGAAAGAATGGAAGCTGCTATCAAGGATAATCTGGTTGAATTTAAACAAAAAAATGATGGTACGTATACTATTGAGTCAAAAGCATATTTAAAAGATGTACACGGTAATATGAGAAGAGGTAAGCCCTTATCACTGTTAAACGGTCCATTTAATCAGGATGGCACATCAGAGATTAGAGAACTGTTTAATGGTCATTCACCATTTGATTTTGTAAAACCTTCAAAATTAATACGAGATCTACTTTCAAATGAGATAAATGATAAAGTTGATAAAGAATTTATAGTGGTAGATTTTTTCTCAGGTTCGTCAACAACAGCTCATGCTGTAATGAAATTAAATGCTGAGGATAATGGTAAACGAAAATTCATTATGATTCAGCTACCTGAATTAACAGATGAAAAATCTGAAGCATATAAAGCAGGTTACAAAAATATTTGCGAGATAGGGAAAGAACGTATACGCCGTGCAGGAGATAAAGTTGTAGCAGATACTGAAAAAACGGATTTGGATATTGGATTCAAAGTGTTTAAACTTGATTCTTCTAATGTGAAACTTTGGGATCCAGATAATGAAAATCTTGAACAAAATTTATTTGATTTACAAGATAATATTAAAAAGGACCGTTCAAAAGAAGATTTGTTGTTTGAAATTTTATTAAAAATAGGTGTTCCATTAACAACCCCAATTGAAGAAGTGAATGTAAACGGCAAGGTTATTTATAATGTTGGGTTTGGCTCTGTTCTTTTATGTTTAGAAGATGAAATTGAATTAGATACCGTGCGTGTATTAATTAAACTAAAACCAGAAGATTTTGATGTAAAGGTAATATTCAAAGAAACTGGTTTCCTAGATGATTCAGTGAAAACAAATGCTATTCAAACGTTGAAGAAAAACGGAATTACTGATGTAAGGAGTGTGTAAGAAATGAAGCTGCAATTTCAATCTGATTTATCTTATCAACTCCAAGCAATTGATTCAGTAGTCAATATTTTTCAAGGACAACCCATTCGTCAATCCAATTTCACAGTATCCTACGGTGAAGATGCAGGCCTTATTCAGACGGCATTAGGGATTGGCAATCGTTTAGAATTAACACCAGAGGAAATCTTGAAAAATGTCCAAGGGGTTCAAATTAAAAATGGACTACCTCGTAGTGAAAATTTAAAGGGTATGAACTTCACAATTGAAATGGAAACCGGGACAGGGAAAACCTATGTTTACTTACGGTCTATCTATGAATTACATCAAAAGTATGGCTTCACAAAATTTGTTGTGGTTGTTCCATCGGTTGCTATCCGTGAAGGGGTATATAAATCACTACAAATTACAGAACAACATCTAAAAAGACTTTATGATAACCAAACTTTAGAATACTTTATTTATGATTCGGACAAGTTAGATCGAGTTCGTAGCTTTGCGACAGCAACAACGATTCAAGTAATGATTATCAATATTGACGCATTCCGTAAAAGTTTTGAAGACCCTGAAAAAGAAGATAAGGCAAATGTCATTCACCGTCCAAATGACCGGTTAAATGGATATAAACCGATAGAGTTCATTCAGCAGACGAATCCAATTGTAATCATCGATGAGCCACAAAGCGTTGATACAACGGATAAATCTAAAGAGGCAATAGCTTCATTAAATCCTTTATGTACATTACGCTATTCAGCAACTCATGTTGATAAATATAATATGATATACCGTCTTGATGCGGTAGATGCTTATAACGAAAGATTAGTTAAAAAGATTGAAGTTATGTCCATTCGTTCCCAAGAGTCATTTAATCAACCATACATTAAATTGGTAGAGGTAAAAGAAAGAAAAGCAAAAGTAGAACTTGATGTAGAAACGAAAGGAAAAGTAAAACGTACGACAAAAACTGTAAAGTATGGAGACGACTTGTTTGATATTTCAGGAGACCGCGAATTATATCGAAATCATATAATCGAACAAATTGATTGGACAGAGGGTAATGAATCCATTGAGGTTGGTGGACACTTATTAAGAATTGGAGATGCTATTGGCGATATTGATGATGATACGATAAAAAGATATCAAATCCACCAAACAATAGAAGAGCATTTAGATAAAGAATTACGATTAAATCCCCGTGGCATCAAAGTATTAAGTTTATTTTTTATTGATAAGGTAGCCAATTATCGAGATTATGACAAAGATGGTAATCCGATAAAAGGGAAATATGCTTTAATGTTTGAAGAGGAATACAAAAAACTTATTAAGAAACCAAAATATAATACTTTATTTAAAGAGATTGATGTTGATATCGATGTTGAAAGAATCCATAATGGATATTTTGCTCAAGATAAGAAGGGTAAATTAAAAGATACAAAAGGGAATACGCAAGCTGATACAGATATTTACAGCTTAATCATGAAAGATAAAGAGAAATTATTGAGTTTTGATGAACCGCTTCGGTTTATATTTTCACACTCAGCTTTACGTGAAGGCTGGGATAATCCAAATGTATTCCAAATTTGTACGTTAAAGGATTCTGGTGGAACATATGTTAGTCGCAGACAGGAAATTGGTCGTGGATTACGTCTTTCTGTAAATCAAAATGGTGAACGTGAATCTGATTACAGTGTCAATACGCTAACCGTTATGGCGAATGAATCGTATGAGGAATTTGTAACCAATCTGCAAAATGAAATTGAAGAGGAATCAGGTATTACATTTGGTAAAATTGAAAAACATACCTTTGCGAAGTTAGCGTATATAAATAAAGAAACTGATGAAGCTATTCAGTTAGGTTACGATTTGTCGAAAAAACTATATGAAGATTTTAAAGCGAAAGACTATATTAATGAAAAAGATAAGGCTACAACTCTTTTAAAAGAAGCAATTGAGAACTATGACGTAGATATTCCTGAAGAATTTCAACCATGGAATAAAGCAATTATGATTGAATTAAAACGGATTACAGAGCGTCTTCCAATTAAAGATGGTTCGAAAAAGAAAAAAGTAAAATTAAATAAAGCAGTTATCGATAGCAAAGAATTCATTGAATTGTGGGATAAAATTAAATATAAAACTGTTTACTCCATTCAATTTGATAGTGAGGAATTAATAAAAAAAGCAGTCGATAGCATTCAAGAAATGAAAAAAATCGAAAAGGTACGGGTAATTAGCCGGAAAGATGCTATTTCTTCAATGGATCGGTTAACAGGTTTAGAGACTGTAACAGTAAAAGAAGGAGTCGAAGATTATGTATCTATTCAGCACACCTTACCTGACGTGATAACGGAACTACAAAATCGAACAAATTTAACTCGTAAAACAATTGTCCAAATCCTAACGAATAGTAAACGATTAGACGACTTTAAAAATAATCCACAAAAGTTTATTGATGAAGTTTCGAAAATAATCTTGCGGGAAATGAAGTTTATTCTTCAGGATGGCATTAAATATTACAAAATGGATGATGAGTTTTATGCAGTTGAGTTATTCCAAAACCAAGAATTACTGGCATATTTAAATGATAATGCCGTTGAAAGTACAAAATCTCCATATGATCATGTTATATACGATTCAGATATTGAGGAAAGCTTTGCAAAACGATTTGAATCAGATGAAAATGTCAAAGTGTATGTCAAGCTTCCAAACTGGTTTAAAATCGATACCCCTGTTGGTAGCTATAACCCAGACTGGGCTGCTGTTATTAACAAAGATGGTGTTGAAAAGCTTTATTTTGTAATCGAAACAAAAGGAACAGATATTTTTGGATTCTTACGTCCAGAAGAGCAATCGAAAATCTCGTTTGCTCGAAAACATTTTGAAGCTATTAATACGAATGTAGCATTTGAAGGCCCAGAAAGTGATGTAGGAGACTTCTTATTAAGAGTTTCTTCAAGGAGCTAATCTTAAAGAGGATGATAGTGAATGGTCTACTATCATCCTTTAATAGCTACCTAATAATATAAGAAAAAAATAGAAAGGAATTATGAAAAATTAAAGGAAGTGATAAATATGGCTGAAATCAAATTTGAAATTTTTGAAACTCTTGCTGTACTCTCAGAAGGCAATAAAGGATGGAAAAAAGAGCTTAACTTAATGAGCTGGAATGGGAGAGAACCTAAGTATGATATTAGGGACTGGGCAGAAGAACACCAAAAGATGGGCAAGGGGATTACACTTTCACTTTCGGAGCTTCAAAATTTAAAAGAGATTCTTAATAAAATGCCAGAATTAGATTGAAAAGGGAGCCCCCGCTTTGGCTCCCTTTTAATTTTTTTCCTTTTCAGGTTTTATTTTTGCAAACCATGACGGCTTGTAATGAGTTAAGCTATGTCCCTTTTCTACATAGCGGAAGATGACTTTCATTTTTTTAAATACTTCTACAAAAGGACGAAGTTCTTCTCCACCAACCAGCCAAACTGTTTCAGATATATATCGATGATCGATTACTTTAAATCCTTTATTTTTTAATTCCTTCAACAATTGAGATTGAGAAAGCTTTTTAATTTCACGAGTTTCATCTGTAGGGTTTGTTTTATTTAATGTTTCTGCAGGTGTTTTTAAAGCAACCTTTTTTTCTAACACTTGTACAGTTTTCTTTGTTGATACAGATTCTTTGCTTTGGTCATTAATATTTAAGTTCGAAATCTTGTCACTTTTTATATCAGAAACAGTATAACTATTGAGTGAAGCCAGTTCTTCATCGTCCAGACTTAGGCTTGGATGACTACTAGTTGAATCAACTTTGTAATTTACTTCGTTTAATTCCTCATCTTTCTGCCATTCCAGATATGGTTGTATATCCATTTCTTTCAGCTTGGCCCAAAGACTTTCCATTGCATTTTTAGGGTTATAGTAGTAAGTACTGCCTAAAACGCGCCAGAAGGTCCATCCAGCTCTTTGTAATACTCGTTCCCTTTGGAAGTCACGTTCACGGTCTTCAGGAGAAGTGTGCCAGTAATCTCCATCGCATTCCACTGCTAATTTAGTTTTTTCGCCTACAACAACTATGTCAATTCTATACCCTGCGACTTCATATTGTGGAATTACTCTATATCCTTTACCTGTAATTTGATCGAAGACATTTCTTTCAAATTCACTTTCACATTTTAAACGATTTGACTCTGTTTCTTCTCTTAAAGGATTTGCAATATAGGATAATAGTTGATATCGCATGCAATCTTTATTAGTAATATCATTTACGGTGATTGAGTGCATCAACCATAATTGATCCTTTGCACGGCTGACGGCAACATTGAATCTTTGTCGGGCTTTGTCATCAGTTAGTGGAGTAATTCGTTTTTCACCCTTAGCGGCGACCATCGATAGAAAGATAATATCCCTCTCATCACCTTGGAAGCTGTATGCATCGCCACAGATTATCTTTCTTTCTTCCATAATTTCTGCACCTAGTATATTAAGCAACTTATCCTGAATTAGTTTAGATTGTGCAGAACCTTGTAAAGAAATGATACCAATTGTTTTCCCGTCATATTTTTTGTCAAATACACATTCTTTAATTTGTTCAACAATGGCATTTGCTTCCACTTCGTTAGTTGCATTTTGGGAAGATCCGACACGTACACCTTCAGGCAAATAAACAGTTTTAATTGGCTCTAATCGATTTGCTGGGTATTGTCTTAAAGGAATAAGTGGTTTATCCTGATACGAAATCGAATTCGAAAACCCGATAATTTCTGGCATACACCTAAAGTGTTCACGCAGCGTTATCGTTTCTTTAAACATGATATAGCAAATATCAAAGAAGGAGTTCTTTAAGTTTAAATCCGTACCGAATTCAAAGTTTATATCCGAAAAATACTTATGTTGTAATTTTGTAATGTCATTTTCATTAACACCGATAATAGTTGGGCTAATCTGTTTATCATCTCCAACAATAATCATTTTCTTTGCTATATATTGTAATAGTATGGCATCATGCCACGATTGACTCGCCTCATCTATAATAACAACATCAAATAGGTTTGGCTTAATTTTAAAATTATCAAATACCTGATTTAATGGCATAATCCAAGCAGGAATGGCATCAATACAATATTCCATATGTTTTTGGGCTTCTTCACGATACTTTGGTGCATTTTTTCCGGTCATTTTCCCCATATTTTTAACGGATTTTGCCCATGCCTTTAAATGCATATTTTGTGAATCAGTCATGGATTGGAGCATATTAATCCAAGCTTTCGTTGTTCCGATATTTATAATTGCCTGTTTAATTTGTTTTTCTGTGTCATCGAATTTCTTTGACAAATCACTTTCGTTTCGCGAAGAAAAGTCATCGAGCCAACGTTTTACTTGTTGCCATTGAAATGCCTTTTCCCATGATTTTAATCTTTGTTCCCAAACAGGGTTAGTATAAGTTTCGCTAAGTGATTTCGCTAAAGTGGTTGAGTCTTTCAATAGATGTGAATAAATAGTATCTACTTTTTCATCACGGCTTTTAACTTCTTGAAAATAGCTGTATAGTTTGTGTTGTTGTTTAAATTTATTAGAATCTCGATTTTGGACACTGTTTAATAATCCAACATATAATGGATGTGTTTTTTCTGTAATAGCTCCTTTTAAAGTATCAATCATTTGGTCAAGTATAGATTTGTTGGTTTGAATAGCTTTTTTTAATTCGGTGTTTGTCAATATAGTTGTCGCATTTAGCTACTTTAGTATTTTAATAGAATTTTCTCAATGCCCTAGCTTAGTCAAGGCTACCGCGCTGCGCTTGCTGACCTGGTGATTTGAATCGAAAGGAAAAGCGTGCTTTCGATTCAAATCACNATTCAATAATTGTTATGTTTTCAATTAGCTTTTTGATCATTTCATCGTTAAAAGAATCTTTAGATAAAAACGAAAAGATATTCAGCAAGTCTTCTCGCCAGTCATGGATGTTTAAAGCCATTGTTAATTGCTCAATGACTTGTTCGCTTTCACCTAGAGCAGTGATCGGATTTACGAAGCTTGATAAAAATGTCGGGATAATTATTTCTTTCAACTGTTCTTTAGCAATGCGTAGTTGGGTGTATGAATGTAATAATACCACGTGTTCTTTATCTTTTATAAACTGACCATTATATTTCACTTGTTTTAGTTGTTTTTTATATTGACTGACAACCTTGGGCTTAATCAGGAAATTCCCTAAGTCACCACCGTTTTGTATATGAGCATATAAATCTTCTGTCATTTTTTTCAAAATAGCAGATGATAGATTCCCTGTTTCAAATAATTCTTCATCTACCTTGTCTTTATGAACTTTTATGGTTTTAATTAACGCTTTTGCTCTAGTGTTCATTTCTAGCCAAATATGACCTCTGTTGCTGAAAATATCATTTAAAACTGTAGTTAACACAGGATATGCACTAAACAAAAGTTGATGTTTTAAAACATCTAATTTTTGTAATTTATCTTGAAGCAAAGTACGGTCATCACTTGATAATTCTATTAACAGGTTTTGATGCTCTTCACTTTCTTTGAATTTTAATAATTCGTATTCAGATAATAATTGGAGGTCTCTTTCAATAGCTGAAAGAATAAAATTAAAATCAATATCTTTAGGAATAGTAGGATATTCATATTGCTCATACTCTTTAGACACATCGGAATACATACTTTTCAGACTTATGTATTCTGATACACATTGTTTCTCCTGATCGCAGAAAGAACTAGGAGTCTGTATTGTTACATTAGAAGTGTACCAATCAAAAAATGATTTATCTTTATATATTTTGTCTGCGACTTGGGAGGCAGTACCTTTATAAGTTGGATTGAAATCATGTACATAAGTTTCGCTTTCACGAATCTCAAATAACTCGGTTTTGGTTTTATTTAACTGCTGCTTGAGATGAGAAAGTCTAGATTCTTCCTTTTCTACAAATGCAGATTGTTCCCTAAGACTAAGTCTCTCCTTA
Source organism: Bacillus massilinigeriensis (assembly GCF_900117315.1). GTDB lineage: Bacteria > Bacillota > Bacilli > Bacillales > Cytobacillaceae > Bacillus_BE > Bacillus_BE massilionigeriensis. The sequence goes on along the minus strand of NZ_LT630337.1, from coordinate 1,145,280 downwards.
TTAAGTGAGATTGTGCCAACTACTTTTTCTAAATCTTTAATGGAAGCGGAATCGCCACCAAGGAGACTAACAGTTAGGTCTTGTAACTGTTCAGGCAGCTTGCTTTTTACTACGTTTAATGCTTTTGCAGTTTGACTGGTAATTAACACACGCTGACCAGTTGCAAGTAAATGTGAAGTTAAGTTTGCAATGGTATGAGTTTTCCCTGTACCGGGAGGTCCTTGTACTAGGACACTATCCTTACTATTTAAAGTGGAAATAATTCGTCTTTGTTCCTCATTAGCAGAAAGAGGAAAGTAAAATTCATGTTTCACACTATTTGTTTTGTTATTATCTTCAGCAGTAGTGTTAGTATAATTATCAGATTGGATTTCTTTCCGAAACATATTAGCTAGATTTACTGGTATATCAGAATCGTTTGCAATATTTTCGAGTTGCTCAACTGCAGTTTCACAAGCCTTTTTAAAACTTTTCTGTGTTTTTTTGCGTAGGATGAACCCAGGACTTAACGATATAGTTGGAGCATGTTTTTTTTGTATAGTAGGAATATCAAGTGTATCAATATACGTCCCTTGAGAATCAATTGCATTCGAGATATTATTTAAAATTGTTTCCAATTGTGGTAATAAATCGTTTTCGGGATCTAATTCACTTAATAAATTCTGTACTTCTTTAGTGTCATCACCTTGTAATCTGTTTTCGACTAGTAGCATATCTTCTTCGTATTCAAATGTTTTTCCCTTTGAAGTTGACGTAATGGTGAATTCTGCTCTATCTTTATCAAAAAATAACTCTACAGCTGTTACGAGTACATGACGTTCGACAAGGTTACTCGTATCAGTTTTCCATTGTAATAATCCAATTCCTAAAACAAGCTCAAGAGATTCTGCATTAAGCTGCAAGTTTTGATAAATAGCAAATAGGTTATCATACAAATTTTGTATTTTTTTGACACGTTCGGATTCAGCTACAAATGGATCCCATTTTTCTGTTATAAAATTATCGATATTATTTTGAGTTTCAGGTAGGTCCTTTAAAAAAACTTCAGTGAACTCAAGTTGTTCATCAATAATTTCTTCTTTATGTATTGATTCACGTACAGTTATTGTTAATTCATAGGTATCTATTACAACCCAATCACTTAACTCATTTGATAAGTTAGGCGCCTTTGGATGCTTTGGTTTTTTTACATATAACCAATCGTCTGATGAATTCCGAAAGGCATCAGAGGTTTCTGGCTCATTTGGAATATCTTTATGAACCCATAAAATATCCTCATAATTACGGTAACTTAATACTGGCTTTTGTCTTAGCTGCGATAGTTCGTTTATATATTGAATTAATCTGGAAACTTTTTCATTCAATGGGTAAGTTGACATATTTAACACCTCATGAATAGTGGTTATATAGTTTAGGTAATCCTTCCTATATTTTAACATAGAAATTACCTGAAACAGTCTATAATATAGTAGTAAATATATGGTATTTCTCGATTAAAATGCATTTTTCTTTTTTAATTCTAATAAGGCATTATTGTTCATTTCCTAAGTTTTACTGTAAAATTTAAGAAATAAAACTAATTAATTTTTTGTTTTAAATATCGCCAAATCATTTAAAAAAGGATTTGATTACTATAATCCTTTATTAATAATATGAAGGGAGTATATGTGAGATGGAAACGAAAGTCATTGATACGACTGGTTATTTCTATAGTGGGTTATCAACAAAGAATCGATATGATGAAAAAACAAAAAAATGTATAGAGAACACCGTAATGAACCTTTTAGATAAGGAAACTAGTTTAAATAGACCCGGCATGTTGCTTGAAAAGATTCAAAGTGGTAAAACAAGAACATTTATTGGAATAACAGCTTTGGCATTTGATAATGGTTATGATGTTGCTATTGTTTTAACAAAAGGAACAAGGGCATTAGCACAGCAAACATATGAACGTCTAAAATCCGAGTTTGATGAGTTTTACCGTAATGATGAAATACAAATACATGACATTATGAATCTACCGGATAATTTAAGTCAGTGGGAATTAGATCAAAAACTACTCCTAGTTGTTAAAAAGGAAACCAATAATTTAAAACGATTATTTCACGCTTTTTTTGAACAATATCCTTCTTTGTCTGAGAAAAAGGTTCTAATCATTGATGATGAAGCGGATTTCGCTAGCATAGGATTTTCCAAGACTAAACAAGAGATTATTGATATCAACGTCATTGCTGGTCAAATTGATGAAATTCGTAAAACCTTAGCTGAAAGCGATTTTCTACAAGTAACTGCAACACCATATTCATTGTATCTTCAACCGGATGATTTAAGAATTGAGGGATCAAACAAAACTTTTACACCAATTAGACCGGCATTCACAGAACTTGTCCCTGTACATAAAGGGTATATTGGCGGGGATTACTATTTTGAAGAAAGTGAAGATCAAAATACTGTTGCATCATATATTTATCAACCTATTTTAGAGGATGAATTATTAGTATTAAAAAAATCAGATCGTCGAAAATTTAAATTGGAAGAAGCATTAACAAGTCGCAAAATTGATACGATTCGTAGTGCCATTGTGAATTTTATTGTTGGTGGAGTTATTAGAAGGCTGCAGGAACAACATAAAGGTGAGAGATTAAAAAAATACAGCTTTATTGTACACACGGAGCAGGGAAAGGCTGCGCACGAATGGCAAGAAACGATTGTAAAATGAAATTAAGGAACTATTGAGAGCATCAGTAGATACAGATCCGATTCTTCTGGGTGATTTAGTTCTAACGTCTTATAAAGATTTTGAGGAATCTATAAATATACTAGATTGTTATATGCCGTCTTTTGAGGATGTTAAATATGAAGTCTTGAAAGCATTAAAGAAAGATTATTTAATGATTACAAAAGTAAATTCAGAAAAAGATGTTAGTCAATTGTTGGATGAAACAGGCCAGTTAAAATTACGCACACCATTGAACATTTTCATCGGCGGACAAATCTTGGATAGAGGAATAACGATTGGAAATTTAATCGGATTTTATTATGGAAGAAACCCGAATAAATTCCAGCAAGATACGGTGCTGCAGCATTCTCGTATGTTTGGTTACCGTCCAATTGAAGATTTGGCAGTTACAAGATTTTATACAACTCTTAGAATATATGAAGTGATGAAAAAGATGCAGGAATTCGATTCAGCCCTTCGAGAAGCATTCGAAAAGGGTAGTCATGATAACGGTGTTGTATTTATTCAAAAGGACTCAAAAAATCAGATTGTCCCATGTTCACCAAACAAACTTTTGCTGTCAAAAACAACAACGCTGAAACCTTTAAAACGATTGCTACCGGTTGGGTTCCAAACTGGTTATAAAACTTATATTTCGAGCGTTGTCTCGCAAATAGATGAAATAATTGATCGAGAAGGCAATGGCAGTGAGAATCCGTTTTTACTTGATATAGAAACTGCAACAAAAATTATTAATCTAATAAAAAGCACGCATGATGATTCAGTAGGTGAACCGTGGGATGAGGTATCATTTATTTCGAGTATGGAATATTTGTCACTAAACACTGATAGCGAAAATGCTGGTCATGTATGGTGTATTGTAAGGAAAGATCGTAATATCGGCCGCATACGACAAGATGGTAAATATGAAGATGCCCCTGATACACCAAAAGGTGAAAAAGGCGAGCTAAGAATTGCCAAAAGTGTAGCCAAAGACATTCCTTCGTTAATATTGCTTCGCCAGAATGGGGAAGAAGGGGAAAATAAATGGAGAGGTGCTTCTTTTTGGTGGCCTGTTCTAGTGACTCCGGAGAATACAATGACGGTTATTTTTTCAAGTAAATCAAGTGATTAATATGTATAGAGCTATTTAGAAAACTCTATAATGTATTTGTTAGTACGCTAGGGCAATAGAAGTAAATCCTTTTCTATTGCCTTAATGTAACAAGGAATTCGAAAAGGATGATCTTATGAAAAAAATACTTGTTAACAAAGTACGCTGTAAAAAGTGTAACGACATCATTGAGTCAAAACATAGCAATGATTTCAAGCGATGTATGTGTGGTGAAATTTTCATAACTTAACAACGCTGATTATGAATACAGAATGTACAAAGACTATTTAAATATCGACCCGGAATTACTAACGGAGAAAAAGACATTCTTTTTATCAAAAAGGGTTTACAAAACATTAAAACACGAAAGTACCAGAAGATCGCTTAAAATTAATGTAATGCTGAATCTATGCTCATAAAAGGATTGGAGCATTATAATATAGACTTTGTAAATAATAATGGAAAAGAAGATATGAGTGATTAAAAATGAGATTTTTGATTCTCTGTGCTAGGATAGTAAGATGATGCTTTTTGTAAGTAGTAAAAAGCAGTGTTTGGCATTTTCTTATTGATCATAATTAGTGAAGTATAGGGGAAATTGATAAAGGATCATTGAAGTTTGGCGAGTAATTTGAAATAATAATATTTGCGATGAAGCGGCCTCTATGGTCGAAAAATTTTATGGTTTTTGGTAGGAACCATATAAAAGGAATGTCCTCCAGTTTCAATACTGGGGGACTTTTTTATTATCTTAACCATAATCGTAGTGATCCTATGGAAGTAACACCAAATAAGGGCTTCAATCAGCTCTATCATCAGTTAAGTGAAATTGTTATTTTAGGGGAAATTAATACAATGAAAAGGGTTAAAAAGAGGCAAAGTGTAAGATAGAATAATAATATATGATAGATTTTATCTACTTTTTCTTTTTACAAACAAATTTAATAGATGAACCTTTTGGATTCAAGAATCAGTTAAAAATCATCGGTGGGATGTGTGACGAAAGTAATCGTGGCATTCCTGCCGATGTTTTTTTATAAATAACTTTTTGGAGGGATTTTATTTGAATAAGTATTATGTAGTGAAATCGTCGGAGGAAAGTGATGTTAAGTTGGGTGTTATCGATGCGTTATCTCTAGAAGAAGCACATGGTATTGCAACAATCCGTTATCAAAAAAAGATGAAGTCAGGGGAGACAATATATACTTTTCCGGAGAATGAGCCACTGGTGTTTGATGAGAACAATCGATTAGTGCTTCAAATGAAAAGAGTAATGAGCCTTAGTAGATGGTAATGACATAATGGTGTAATTTACTAGAGTTTATGAATATGAGAGTGGTATCTAGTAAAAGGAATAATCATAAAAATTAATGAAAAGTTGGCTTTGTATAATTTTGAAACAAGGCCATCTTTTCCTTGTTTATTCATGATAATTTACAATAAATTAGGATGCTTTGAAATGGGTGTATTCCATTTGCTGTTCTTTGAAAATAACAATTTAGAGTAGTCTTATTTATCGAACATTGTAAAATAATGTATAATTAGATTAAATATTGACGTTATAAACAATATAAGATGGAGGGGAGTTTACATTGATAATTACAAAACTTATAATAAATAATTTTAGAAGCTTTGGTGAGACAGAGAAGCAAATTAATCTATCAGATATCACAACATTAATTGGTAGCAATAGTTCTGGGAAAACAGCCGCACTTCAGGCTCTGCAAAAAATGTTTGGTGTAACTCAGAGTGAACGTAGACTTGTAAAAGGGGACTTTAATATTCCTAATGACGTAGATATAAATACAATAAAAGAATTGGGTTTATACATAGAAGTCAAAATTGAATTTCCTGAACTAGAGAATGAGGGGAATGATGGAGAGTTCAGTGTTCCACCATTTTTCTCACATTTCACTATAGATTCTTCAGATCAAAGACCATATGTAAGAATGAGATTGGTAGGTAATTGGTATTCAGATAATACTCCTGATGGTGATATTCAACAAAACTTATTTTTTATAAATGTTCCAGAAGGTGAGGAAGTTACAGAAGAATCTCTTCTCCCAGTTTCTCCCCATCAACGTTCCAAAATTCAAATGCTTTACGTTCCTGCCATTAGGGAACCAATGAAACAGTTAAAGAACGCTTCAGGGACTATTCTTTCAAGAATTTTAAAAAGTATCAGTTGGCCAGAAGATATGAACCAACAAATAAAGGATGAAATGAGTCCAGTTAATGATTTATTCAATAGTATTGAAGGCGTAGATGGAGTAAAAGAGATTATAGGAGAACAGTGGAAAAAATACCATAGTGACTCACGTTATAATGAGGCTAAACTTGAATTCAATAGTACTACACTAGAATCTATACTAAGTAAAATAGAGGTGCAATTTTCACCATCTGTTGAATCTAATCCTTATACTGTAGATAAGTTAGGTGACGGTTTGCAATCTTTATTTTATTTATCCCTAGTATCATCATTATTAGAGGTAGAGGATAAAATTTCAAATAATTCAGGTGCAGCACTAACAATTTTAGCTGTTGAAGAACCGGAAAATCATATATCTCCACATTTGTTGGGGAAGGTAGTAGAAAACTTAAATGAGATATCCCAAATAAGCAATGCACAAGTACTGTTAACATCTCATAGTGAATCTATAATTAAAAATATTTCACCAGAAGAGTTATGTCATTTAAGAATTGATAAAACTACAGGTTCTACTGTTGTTAACAGTATTATACTGCCTAGTAAAAGTTCCGATGCATATACATATATAAAAGAAGCTATTAAAGCATATCCAGAAGTTTACTTTTCAAAACTTGTAGTTCTAGGTGAAGGAGATACTGAAGAAATAATTCTACCAAAATTATTAAAGGTAAAAGAAATTTCTTCATATGACACAGGTATTTCAGTAGTTCCATTAGGTGGAAGACACGTAAACCATATGTGGAGATTACTTAATCAATTAAATATCCCCCATATAACGTTGCTGGATTTAGATTTAGAACGTGGTGGTGGCGGTTGGAGTAGGATTAAGTATGTAATTAAAGAACTAATTGAAAATGGTTACGATAGAAATAAATTATTGAAAGTTAAAGGAGGGATTTTATCAGATGATGAATTTAATAAAATGCATGAATGGAAAATAGATGTACCTATTTTGTCATCATGGATATTAATGTTAGAAGAATACAATGTCTATTTTTCGAGTCCGTTAGATATTGACTTTCTTATGTTAGAAAGATTCCCGACTGAATATAAAAAAACAATGAGAATAGGACCTAGATTGCCAGATAAAGAGACTGAACCAGATAATTATAGAAAAAAGGTTATATCATCCATTCAAGCTACACTAAAAAATGAAAATGCAACTGGCTATACATATTCGGAGGAACAACATGAATTAATGGTATGGTACAACTCTCTATTTTTAGGTAGAGGTAAACCAAGTACTCATATTGATGCTATATCAGGGTTATCCGATAGCGAGTTAATAGAAAAGTGTCCAGAAGTTTTCGAAAGATTAATCAATAAAATTAGAAGTTTGATTAGTTTGTAGGTGATGTAATGATAAAAGAGGAATTATGGAAACCCACAGATGGGATAGTTCTAGAGGAAGCTGCTAATCAAGTCGTAAGGAGTCAAGAAAGTACTTTGGTAATTGCTGGACCGGGGGCAGGAAAGTCAGAATTGCTAGCCCAACGTGCTTCTTATTTATTGGAGACAAATATATGTAAAGATCCTCAAAAGATACTTGCAATCAGTTTTAAGGTTGATGCAGCTGATAATTTAAAAAAGAGAGTAGAAAAGAGAGTGGGGGGCGATTTAGCGAAGAGGTTTGAGTCCAGAACATTTGATTCTTTTGCTAAATCCATTCTAGATAGATTTAGACTAACGTTACCAAGCGGATGGCGTCCGGATGCAGAGTATAACCTTGTTTTTAATGATCGAGAAGTAATGGATATTGCCACTGGTTATATTAAAAAGGAACATCCTAACTTTCCAAATTGGCAATATGAAATAAAAACGGATCGGCTGGTGAGAAGTTTTACTAAAGATCCATTGCATTTACTTGGCGAAAGAGAAGATGATTTATATGGTTGGGTAACAAAAGAACTATGGAAAATAATGATAAAAGGAACTTCATCTCTTCAAAGTTCATTAACATTTCCTATGATATCTAGATTAGCAGAATATATATTAAACCTTAATTCATTTATAAACACTGCACTAAGATTGACATATAGCCATATCTTTTTAGATGAATTTCAGGATACAACTTATGTTCAATATGATTTACTAAAATCAGCGTTCTTGAGATCGAGATCTGTTCTATCCGCAGTTGGTGATGACAAACAAAGAATTATGGGTTGGGCAGGGGCAATGGCTGATTCATTTAAGGCATATTCTTCTGATTTTAACGCAAAAAGTTTTCAATTAATTTTTAACCATCGTTCTGCTCCGAGATTGATAGAAGTACAAAATGTATTATCTCAAGCAATTAGTCATAATACTACCCCTGTAAAGTGTACAGATAAATGGGAAAAAGATGATGGAGTTTGTGAAGTGTGGACTTTTAATGATTATATCCAAGAAGCAAAGCATATTGCGAAATTTTTAAGTCTTAAACTTCAATCAATTAATCCACGAGATATTTGTATAATTGTTAAGCAACAAGAGAGTGTTTATGCAAAGCAAATTATTGAAGAATTACAAAATGTGGGAATTAATTCAAGGATTGAAAAAGATTATCAGGATATATTGTCAGAAGAATATGTTCAGTTGATAGTAAATACCCTTTATCTTACGGTTTTTAAAAATTCTCCAGCAAGATGGCAAGAAGTTATTAAACTAAAATCTGAGCTGGATGGAATTGATTATAATGAGGACTTGAAAGCAATGTGGGAAATTGAAGAAGACTTTCAAAAATTTATTTCTCTATTAAAAGGTAAAATAAATAGTATAAGTAACATACACAATGAAATACCTCAAATACTTGATGACATAATAGAATACTTTAGTTTAATTAAACTTAAAAATTACTATCCAAAGTATTTGGTTGGCAACTTATTAAAAAATACTAGGGAAAAATTTCATCAAAAAATAATAGATTCTTATGTAGATCATAGACAATGGGATAAAGCAATTGAAGATTTTTTAGGGGTTTATAGTATACCGATTATGACCATTCATAAAAGTAAAGGGTTAGAGTATGAATGTGTTTTCTTTATTGGTTTAGAAGATGATGCCTTTTGGAGCTTTAGGAGCCAGTCTGAATCTGATATGAGAGCTTTTTTTGTTGCATTATCTAGAGCAAAAAGTGAAGTATATTTTACGTTTAGTGAAATTCGGGAAATTATGAAATATAGGAAATTGCAAACAACATATCAGTCGAAATCTATAATTTCTTCGTTATATGATCTATTAGTTGAAGCAAATGTAGTAACAAAAAATCTTACAGAAACCGTATAATGTTTTTAAATGAAAAATTAAAGGGGACGAAATATGCCTAATCTATCCCAAATTGAAAAAGGAATTTTTATGAAGTTGTTTAATAGAAGCGGTTATGTCCTGAATTTCTCTACAAACGACTTTGACGTGTTTACAATGGAAAGTGTTGGGGTTCCATTATGTGAGACGTATAAACTATCTAAGGGTAAATCTCTAATGGCTTATATTAACGAGGCTTCAGACTACAACACAGTAAAGTTGTTAAAAGATTTATTAGATTATTATGAAGTCTATTTTGAATGCGAAATTGAAAACGACGGTGAGTATTCAAAAACGTATTACCGCTGCAAAGATATAATGGCTCGAATCTTATACAACAAAACCCCCCTTGCTTCTGTTGTTGTAGAACTGAAGGAGAAATTTTCAAGTGCATATCTTTCTGCACAGATTGATTTAATGTTAAAAATGCAGTCTGAAAATCCAACTGAAGCAATTGGGAAAGCTAAGGAATTGGTTGAAAGCTGTTGTAAAACTATTCTTGATGAAAATGAAGTAGTGTGGGAAAAAAACTGGGATGTCGGTCAGTTGACTGGTGCAGCTGTTAAACTTCTCAAGCTTATGCCTAAAGATATACCCGATACAGCCCCGGCATCTGGTGAGATGAAATCTATTTTGGGCAATTTGCGCGCGATAGCTACAAATTTGGCAGCGTTGCGCAACCCTTATGGTAGTGGACATGGGAAAAGTGCTACATATAAAGGACTTGAAGAGCGACATGCAAAACTTGCAGTTGGCAGTAGCATAACGCTTGTTAGTTTTCTTTGGGACACTTATGAAAGTCGAGGTATTTTAAACCGTGAAACGAATTAGTGAGATAACAAAACGTGATATCCTCGATTTGTTCCAAAATGGCATTGAAATAGATGAATGGTTTGAAACAAAAAAAGTTACCTATCCTTATTTTGGTCGGATGAATGAGCTTGATTTTCTCAAAAGATTATATGATTTGAAAAGTATGCGGAGTTTGGATTCAAGGTTTCAGGATGCTGAAAGTGACATTTGGCAACATACGGTAAACAACGATGATTATCCATCCTGTTGGGTATTTGAGGATGAACGATTCCAATTGAAGAACGGTAGCGATGAAAAATACTTGAAATTTATTTGTGAGATTTTTCATCCAGCAGTTAGGTTTGAAAAAGGATATTGGAAGGAGTTTCTTGCTGAGGTAAACATATTATTGCAAAACGATGGATACGAACTTTATCCCGCAGCAAAAATATCTAGCCGGGATGTCTATGGGTGGAGAATATTTCAACCAGAAGAAAATAGTATATTTATTCCTTACTCTCAAAGAAATTTAAAAGCGATAAAAGAGAAAAGAATATCATTATCTATTAAACGTAATGCAAGAAATCAGATTTACCAACTTCTAGAAAAGTATAATGACATCTATCAGAAAACGGATGAAACAGGATTTTCGTATAATGTTTCAATAAGCGAAGAAGTTTTCAATGATTTACATCAGTTTTACACTCCTAAATGCTATAATGATCAAAAGCAATATGTGGAAACCAGTAGCCTACAAGATTTTGTATACCACAGTTCGCCTTTCTGTGTAATGGATACGATAGAACTTTTTGTGAAGCATAGCTGTTCCAACGAATTCGAAGCGCAACTTAATGCAATATTGAAGCTGAATGATCTTGATTTGAAATTAGATAACGGAAAAATTGTATGCACGTTCGACAATCATATAAAAAAAAGAACATTAGTTTTAATTGAAGAGGCGGGACTCAATGAGTTGCTTCAGGAAGCCATTCAGTATTACGATGAAGGAAATTTGAAAATTGCCGTTGAAAAACTCTGGGACGCTTTTGAAAGACTGAAAACATATCACTCTCCCACATTAGATAAGAAGAAATCGATAAATAGAATTATTTGCGATATGAGTAACAACAAAGAACCGTATAAAATGATGTTTGAAAAGGAATTTCATGAACTTACGGCTATTGGTAATAACTTTAGAATTCGTCATCATGAAACTACAAAAACAGATATTGAGGATAATAGACACTATGATTATTTTTATAATAGATGCCTATCATTAATTTCGGTTGCAATTCAATATTTGAATATTGGATAATTAATGTAAATATAGTCTTTCCGGATACGTAGCTCTATATATGTTATTAATATCTAAACAACACGCACTGAACTAACCGGACATAATTAAGTAAACGGTAAATTCCACTGCGCTTGCTATTGATTTTTTACAGATAGCTCTTTTACAAGTTGATAATGGAGAAATAAGAAGTTGAAACATCCATCTTGGTTCACATCAAAATTATATTATACAAATTTTACACATAGCAATTACAAAACATTGTAAAATCAATACTTAAAGGCCTATTTCGACCCCGACCACCGGTATCTTTAGGTAAAAACGAGTTAAATAAGGAAACGATAGAACACTCACAAATATTGATAAATCAATGTTTGTGAGTGTTTTTGTTTTGTTAGGCAAAGGATGGGATGAATGGGGTAGGATTTGAAATGGGTTTATACATTTTTTATCCATGCGANGGATGAAAGGGGTAGGATTTGAAATGGGTTTATACATTTTTTATCCATGCGAATTAATAAATGTCTTATTGTGTATTGGGCCACTGAAGATGATAAGATATTTATTTAGAAAGCTTAATATAAGAAAATGAGGAGTTGTATTAGTGAGAAGGAAGAAACATGGCCATTACTGTAGAGGATGTGGTGAATTTCTGCCAAATGAAAAATTCAGCGGTAGAGGTCACCATGTACATATGTGTAAAGAGTGTAGTAAATCAGGAAAATCAGGAAATACTGAGGCAAATTTTGACTATGATCGAAATTTTAATCTTTTATCCAAAGCTATTAGAAACTGTATGATTGTTTATTTGGAGGATGAAAGTTACTTTTTATTTGAATATCAAAATTCAAGATATATTATTTGGGATGAACTAAGCTCTGAAATCTATGTGTATCCAGGGGATAATGACCAAAAAATCCTTGTGTCAGAAAAACTACAAAAGAGTGATGTGGTAATGGAAGTTATATGCAAAAAATACTATGATTCAATGTATAACAACCAAAGTTTTGATTATGAAGATTTGATATATGGGGATTATGGAGAAATATCAAAGAAACGTAGACAACATCTTGAAGTAATATCTTCTATTCAACATTTGAAGGAGTCATTGTAATTTGGAAGAAGGGTAGAGTTGAAGACTCAATCAAGAATTGTGCATTGTGAGGAGGGTAAGAATGGATTTAGAAAATGAATTTGAAAAAATTATCCTTGAAGTATCCAAGGTACTAGGGAAACCTATTGACAAAGAAAGATTTGAAATAATTGATCGAGGACTTCCACATCAACCAGGAAATTTGCCAGCAGGGAAGATGGGTGTTTATACCTTTTGGTTTGAAGGTGACTTTTTGAAAATAGGGAAAGCAGGGCCAAGTAGTAAGGCTAGATTTTCCAGTCAGCATTATAATCCTAGATCAGCCCGAAGCACACTAGCAGCATCGATTTTATTAGATAGGGGTATTCAAGAAAAAGGTATTAATGAAAATAATGTTGGGGATTGGATAAGAAATAATTGTCGTAGGGTGGATATTTTACTAGATTCGGACTTGGGAATATTCACATTGGAACTTATTGAAGCGGCCCTGCATTATAAATATGAACCTATTTATGAAGGGTTTGCCACGCAAAGATTAACTTCAAAAGGATAAACCATCCAATGAATTAGCACAACCACTTTGTCTCTTTATTCAGAAGGTATAAAAAATAAGTTTAGTTCTGGAATTCAATGAATAAAACAGAATTATTAGCCGATTTTCTAATATAAAAGTAATTTGATTAAATTGGTCAGGGACTATTAATATATTGAATGCAATGCGGGGATAGTCCCCAGGTTTTTCAATTTTTTATTACATGATTATTAAGGAGGCAATCACATGTGGATTCGGCGTGGTAGGAAGCAGAGAACCGTCCCTATGCTTCTCCAATCGCATGTGAATCCGTTGTTTTTTGGAAGCAAAGAACCGTCCCCACGCTTCTTTGCGGTTAGACAAATGATTTTTGCGCGTATGCACCCGAATTGGAAGAGGTGATTCGCTATAAGATGTTGAATTATGGAAAAGATGATAACTATGTCTTTGCGTTAAACGCTCAAAAACATTATGTCAGCCTCTATGTGGGTACAATAAATAAGATAGAAAATGCAGAAGTCCTATTAGCAGGATATAATAATGGAAAAGGCTGCATTCGTATCAATAAATCGAAAAAGATAGAAGATACAGGATTGGAACAATTTATTCATAAAAGCGTTGATATGTGGCGCGCCGGTGAAGATACGGCTTGTTAGCATTGAATAAATAACACAGCTATGAAAAATAATCATCAAGGCAATAGAGAAATGAAAGAGTATGCAGAGTAAAGGTGTGGCAACAAACATAGTACAAATTTAATGTTCAATTTAAAAAAGTTACTCTCGCTACTGTTAAGTAGTGGAAGTTGTTTTTTTACACGCATTAAAATAGCCAACGCAGCTTTGAAGGAAGCAGAGAACCGTCCCCACGCTTCCTTTAGGATGTAAGAGATAATGAGGTAGAATAATGTATAGTCCAAAATGGAGCAAGGTAAAGAAACAATTAAAAGGTTTTACGTGTGATTCATTAAAAGATCGTATTGATTTTCAAATTATAAATTACCGTAAAGCCCATGATCAATTAGGTAGGGCAGTAATTACAGTCGACAAAAAAGAAATATTAAGTATGTGTACCATTACAGCTGAAAGAGAAATGTATAGAAAAGAATGGAAAATTAGAGAAGAGAATAATATTGTATACGATATCTATAATGAGCGGGTAAACTTAGAAATTGGAATAGATGCCCATGAATTGATTAAGGCTGAGGGAATTCTAGCACAGTATGACTTTTTTGATGCCGTAGAGGAATACCTTCTTTCACCAATAGAAACATCTATAAAATCTGACAACATTATTATTAAAATTCTTTCCTTAATAGATAGACGAGTTGGAAAAAGAACTTTACAAAAAATTAGCAAATCTATTGAAACTGAACATGAGAAAGTTAGATACTTTTTCAAGTTGAGATGTGATGTTGAGGGGATACAGGTTAGTTAAATAATATCCGTTATTTCACGGAATGGCAGGGCTTGATCCCCACATCTTTCAAGCTTTAGTGTAGCGGGGGACTGGCCCGCTAATTTGTTTAGGAAGCAAAAGAACCGTCCCCATGCTTTTCCCCATGCTTTTCAAGGAATTTATGTATAATGGGTTTATTACTATCGAAAGGGATGATAAAAATGACAAAAGTAACAATGTGTCAAAGCTGTGGATTGCCCTTTAACGAGGAACACTCACATTTTATAGCAACAGAGCCAGATGGAAGTAAAAGCATTTACTGTACAAATTGCTATAAAGAGGGGAAGTTCATTCACCTTAATCTAACTATGGAGGAAATGATAGAGATGCTTGTACCTGTATTGGGAGAAGCAATGGGTGAAAAAGAAGCAAGAAAAGAACTGACAACTTTATTACCCACTCTTAAACGCTGGAAAAGAGCATAATCCTTCTAAAATCAATATATGATACATTCCATTTAAACAAAACGAGGTCTTTAGTAGATTATAAAGCAGAAACGATATCTTATTTATTCCAGATAAGCGAGCTATTCCATAATAGGAAGGCGCTTTTTTTTATTCAGCAAGATTATGAAGATGCACACTTTTAAAGAAAAATGTCTATACCAATGTCCAAAATATTAGACATTATTATATTTATATATTAAAATGTGTGTCTAAAGTATTGGACAAATTAGGTGATAGATTTGCAAAATATGATTAAGGTGCTACGAAAAAATTTGGGGATTACGCAGGAAGCTCTTGCGAAAGAATGCGGGGTGGTTAGGCAAACAATTAATAGTATAGAAAATGATAAGTATGATCCTACTCTTGAATTAGCTTTTAAGATTGCAACAGTATTAAACAGGAAAGTAGATGAGGTGTTTATTTTTGAATAAGTTTACCCCAGAATACATAATTACAATGAAAGATATTGTAAAGGAAGGTTCTGACATACTTCGAAAGAAGACAGAGGAGGTAAATGTACCTATTTCTATTGAAGATAAAGATGCATTGCAATGTATGCTTCAATTTTTGAAAAACAGTCAGGACCCAAGTTTATCAAAAAAATATAAACTCCGTCCCGGTTCAGGGTTATCAGCAAATCAAATTGGTTTAGATAAACGGATGTTTGCAGCATATTTTGAGGATGGACAAAAAGTTAACGAATATATGTTAATGAATCCAAAAATCATAAGCCATTCTCTTAATATGATTTATTTACCTCAAGGAGAAGGGTGCCTTTCTGTGGATAGGGAAGTAGATGGATTCGTTCCGAGATATGAGAGAGTTAAGGTAAAAGCATTTGATATAACGGGGAAAGAAGTTATTTTCAAATTCAAAGGATATGGCTCCATTGTTATTCAACATGAAATAGATCATTTAAACGGAATCATGTTCTTTGACAGAATAAATAAAGAAAATCCATTCAAGCTGCCAGAAAATGTTGAAATCGAAAGTTTGAATTAATTTAGCAATGAGGTTTAATAGAGAAAAAAATTAGAAAACTCCATAGTATTTTAATAAATGGCTCCATTATTGAATATCATAACCATAAGAAAGTCCACGCAAATGTTGATACATCAACATTTACGTGGACTTTTCTTAGCTTGATAATCTATTTGCCCATTATTCTAACTCCAAAGGCAAAAACGCATACTCTCCATCTCTTACAATTTCACATTTTCGAACGGGGATAGGATGTTTAAATATGGGTCCATCTAAGACGGTGGTGTGGAACTCGCCACCTTCTCCGCAAGGGTCAATTCCTCGGGATTCGAGTTCTTTTATGTATTCGTGGGTTAGTGTTCTACCTAAATCTTCTTCACGCATGCCTAGTAATAAATTGATAGTTACTACAATTGTTTTAAATCCAAGCTTGATAAACTCTTCCACTGTTTCTCTATGATTCAATTCCCATAATGGCATTCCAAGCTTTAATCCAACTTGATTTGTTACCTTTTCATGCCAGCATCCATGAGCAGGCATATCCAAGTCACCCGTTACTAACACTTCTGCACCTTGAGTTTTTGCTGTTTGTAACCGTTGGATAAATTCTTTTTCATAATCGGCCCAACTCGTATTGGCTGAATAGACTGGTAATCCAATTGCTTTCGCCTGTGCCTTGATGATTTCTGGTGGCATCCCATGGGATCTGGAACGTTTTCCTTCTTCCTCCATCATGACAATTAATCCAATTGGTTCTCCTACCTTAGATGCTTTGTATAGTGCAAGAATGCTATCTTTTCCACCACTAAACGAAGCGATAAATTTATGGCCATGTGCTCCGTTCTTCCAACCTTTTATGTCTTCCATTCCAATCGCTCCTCTTTTTTACCTATGAAGTTTGATAGTATTATTTGTATTATTTTATCATGAGTGAAGAAGCACGGGGACGGTTCTTTGCTTCCTAAGAAATTTATGGAAGCAGAGAACCGTCCCTCTGTTTACCCTCTGTTTTCACAGATTTTCCAATAACTTTTTACAACTTTGTGAATAAAATCACAAACTAAGGATTTTTAAAATAGATTCTGCTATTCTTACAGTGTAATCATTAACAACTTAATCACCGTGAAAGGATGAAAAACAATGTTTGTTAAATTTTTTAGAGAAAACGTAATTGCTTCTGCGTTGCTATTAGTGGCTCGTTTGTATTTTGGGTACGAATGGATGAACGCAGGTATTTATAAATTAACTGGGGGGGTTGACGCATCCGGGTTTTTTAAAGGAGCATTGGCAGGGGNTACGAATGGATGAACGCAGGTATTCATAAATTAACTGGGGGGTTTGACGCATCCGGGTTTTTAAAAGGAGCATTGGCAGGGGCCTCTGGAGATCATCCAAATGTCCAAGGCTGGTGGGCAGCATTTCTAGAACACTTTGCTATTCCAAATGCAGATCTTTTTAATACACTAATTCCTTTAGGGGAAACGTTAGTCGGTCTTGGATTAATCTTAGGTTGCTTAACAACAGCTGCTGCTTTCTTTGCAGCCTTAATGAACTTTTCCTTCTTATTTTCTGGGACAGTAAGCACGAACGCACAAATGGTATTATTAACAGTATTCGTTCTAGTAGCAGGTGCTAACGCAGGCAGATTCGGTCTTGACTATTATGTAATGCCTTTTATCCGCAAGCAAATGGATAAGCGAAAAGCAGCGTCTGGTGGCCCTGTGAAGGCATAGTAGGTTCGAATATTTTAACTGGGCAAAATTTATTAGAGTTAAATTTTTATTAGTAAAGGGGCTTTACTTCGATTAAGAAGTAAAGCCTCTTTTCGTTTACATGAATCTTTTTGTAGAGATTTGAAGTTTTATTTTGGAGATTGAAGTGATTTATCATGTGTTACTAATGATTAAAAGATACATCATATTATATGGAAAATCCCTTTATCGAAAAATATCTGAAACGATGTTAATATCGTTAACAAGGAAGGAAAGGATGCTCGTGCATTTTCGATGGGATTTGGTTTAAAGGAGGATGAAGGATGGTTAAGGGCGAAAAACCGCGAAAGATTGTTTTAGATTTAGCAGTTTCATTAGATGGATTGATTGAGGGGCCGAATGGGGAAATTGACTGGTGTATAATGGATTCGGATATGGATTTCAAGAGATTTTTAGATAAAATTGATACTATTTTATATGGAAGAAAAAGCTATGATTTATGGGGGCAATTTAAACCAGGTATAGAGGATTCTGAGGGGGAGAAAGAAATTTGGGAATTGGTTCATAGCAAAAAGAAATATGTATTTTCCAAAACACTGAAAGGATCAGAAAATAATGTTACTTTTATCAATGAAAATTTGGAAGAGGAAATAACCAAATTAAAGAATAAGCCTGGGAAAGATATTTGGCTTTATGGTGGGGCGAGTCTCATTACGACCTTTGTTAACTTGGGGCTTGTCGATGAATTTCGGTTATCGATTCATCCTGTTATTTTGGGCGAGGGAAAACCTCTGTTTATGGATATATTGAAAAGGGTGAATTTAAAGCTTGTTGGAACAAAGAGGTTTTCCTCTGGTGTGGTTCAGTTATGCTATCATTTGACCCAGAAATGATAAAGAATGTTGAGTGCCATTTTTAGAAAATGAATTCTAAAAGGAGTTGTTAGCTGATGGAAAAGGTTACACCGTTTTTAATGTTTCAAGATGGCAAAGCAGAAGAAGCAATGAATTTTTATACGTCTTTGATTGAGGATTCATCCATTACTAGTATTGTTCGATATGGTGTGAATGAAAGTGGGGATGAAGGGACTGTCATGCAAGCAACTTTCACCTTAAAGGGTCAGGAATTTATGTGCATTGATAGTAATGTCAAACATCAGTTTACATTCACACCTTCTTTTTCAATATTTGTAACATGTGAGACAGAGGAAGAACTTGACCTTCTATATCAGGTCTTGAACGAGGGTGGACAAGCGCTAATGCCACTGGGGGATTATGGTTTTAGCAAGAAGTTCGGTTGGGTAAATGATCGTTTTGGCGTTTCGTGGCAGCTTAATCTTCCTAAATAACATGGAGCTATTACAAGAGTACTTTAGAGTAAATGAAATTGTATTAATTGGATGGGATACAAAAAAAGGTAGTAGATATGCAATGAAACCAATCGGAGTTTGTTTTGCAATATATAAATAACTTAAATAAACGTAATATTGTTACACCTGGGAGGAGGGAGGATAATTTGTGGAAAATATATCAGGAAGCACAAGAACCGTCCCTATGCTTCACTTAAATAATTGCACCCTTTAGTGAAACTAAAATAAATATTAAGGCGATTCTGAGAAAAGGGGAATCGTCTTTTTTTATCTTCTAAACTTCCTAATCGTTGTAAATACGCACTTTCCTGATGGTTCCACTTATTCAAGATAGGGGAGCAATTTTAGAAATTGGAATTGTGTTTTTTTTCATTTCAATGGACTCTATTAATTTTTATTGGAATATAATACTACATATTTAGTACTAAATATCTACTCTAATAAAATTAATATTGTAATATACTATTATTAATAGGTTAACAATGTTAATTTTTGTTTTATTCAAAGATCTCTAGAATAATCAGCAAAAAAATACTTTTAGGAGTCATAAAATGAAAAAGAAAATAAACTATTTAATCTTACTTCTAACCTTCATCTTTATGGTTGGTTGCACCAACGTAGAAGATGCATCCAATACAGATGTTGAAACAGTTAAACAAGAAGTAGCCACAGTTGAAACAAATAAAGATAATGAAAAAGAAGAAACTGCCACTACAGCTGATGAACCAGTAGGAGAGGAAACACCATCCCAATCTAAAAATGAACAGTTTTCAGGATACAAACTTATTGAAGTTGATGGTGGTGATTTGTCTGGATATCGTGAATCTAACGTCGTCGTTGACATTGGTTATGGGGATCGTGAATATTGGGCATTTACGAATGAATACGGGCAACTAGTACGTGTCATTGCTGACGAACTCATTCTCCAAGATGACAGGAACGAACCGGTATTATCGTCTGGCAGATACTACTCTGATGAGGCAAAGGTTCCTGGTGTCGAAAGTGTTTCTTTAGATGAAGGACATATCATTGCTGATTCACTCGGAGGGGTCTCGAATGCTTATAATATTACCCCTCAAGATAGCACGCTCAACCGACATGGTGATCAAGCTTATATGGAGGACGCGATTCGTAGGGCAGGTGGAGCCACTAATTTTGAAGCCATTATCACATATCCGAATACGAAAACGCAGATTCCTTCAAGCTATCAGTACACCTATACTTTAATGGGAAACGTGATTGTTGATAAGTTTGATAATGTGAACCCTGATGAAGTGAACGCATCACTCGGTTTAACAGGCAGTAAGCATTCCAATTCAACTAGTTCAAACACAAAACCAACTAAACCAAATACAACCGGTGATATTTCTAGTGTTGATACAAACGGCAATGGACAGGTGACAATTCAAGAAGCAAAAGATGCAGGTTTTAGTATGCCAATAACGAGTGATCATTGGTTATATCCCTATATGCGCGATAATGATCATGACGGTATGGTGGGGGAGTAAGGCCGTATACCTTTGATAGTCTTTATAGGAACAACTAAAGTTAATGGTCATATGATCAAAATTTGTATGGTGAAAATGTAATTTTTTTTAACGGGTGCGTTGGTCCAAGAGGATTAACCACCTTTTTTTGTTGAAGTTATTAAGCTAACGGAGCAGGTATATTGAAGAAGGTTATGTAATTTATTCATAGTAACATAGAATATAAATATGATAATAAAACAATGGAGGTTTTTATTTTTATGAAACGAAAATCAATCGTTATTACTTTTAGTGTTGCAGGAATTCTTTCACTTTCAATGGGATTTACAAACGTATTAGCAAAAGGACAAACGGACGTTAGTGATGGGGATAAATATAAAGTTGTTACAGTAGAGGAACAAAATATGCGTGAAAAAAAGACTATTGAAGGTAAAAATGTTAAAACCGTTATAACAGTAGAAGAACAAAATATGGTGGAAAATTCATCGGCTTTATCAGGAATTGTTCCACAAGAAAATGGGACAGGTTTTTATTTTGTAAAAATAAAGTAACGAGGGCGACAATGCAAAAAGACGGTCTGAAAATGATCGTCTTTTTCTTTTCAAAAATACAATAATAATATGTTAGGATAGAAACGAGAGATCAAGGTAACTTACAGGATTGTTTAAGATCTAACATTAGAAATACGGAGAAAGACAGGTTTAGTTGTAAATGAAAAAAATAATAAAGATGATTTTTGGTATTAGTTTCATATTTTATTTATTAGCACTGGTAATGCTATTGTTTGTAGGTGTTATGTTTGTGGGAGTTAGAGGTCATATATGGACAGACTTATCATTAATAGAATATATAAGTAGTTCTTCAAATTTCGTTCCATTTAAAACTATTAGTACATACATAACGGCAATGTTTGACGGAAGTTTAAATATAGCTATACCTATAAAAAACCTCCTTGGTAACTTAATTCTGTTTTCACCAATGGGAATTTATCTACCTTATTATATAAAAAAGATAAACAAGGTTGGTGGATTTACTTTCTCGATGATTATATTGTTATTAGTTATTGAAGTAACACAATTAGGTACAAGAAGAGGAAGTTTTGATATAGATGATTTTATACTTAATCTGTTAGGTGCGTTGATTGGTTTTGGTATTTGGAAAACAATAATAGTTCAAAGATTACTTAAATAGTTGTTTCTAATTCTTCAACGATCGGGTGCGCTAGTGGAACGAGGGGACGTTTCTTCTGTTTCACTCGTTTTCACTATTTTATGAGAATATTAAAATACTTATAGAAACTTAATCAATGTCCCTACGTTTCTTTAAAGTAAATTTCCCCCCTTGAAGATTATTATTCCTCCCTTAAAAGGGAATACTGCCAAAGCATAGGATGAACTGAGGTGTATCATCATGATTGCTAGATGGCTTACGATAAATGTTACTGTTGTATTCCTTATCGTGCTTTGGAGTATGCTCCAGAAAAATGAATCAAGTACGATTTTGGTTGCGAAAATCGCTGCTCAGGGTGCTTTTATTTTATTTCTAACCAACTTGAATATGTATTTCGTTTTCACGTTCATTAGAAAAAGCAAACAGCGAGAGGTGAAGATCAAGCTTGCAAAAATAGCAAAGAGATTGATGAAATTCCATATTCCAATTGCGTTCACTGCCACTTTGTTCAGCATTTTTCATGGGGTCATCATGGTTGATGTAAATTGGTTTCATCTCAAGCAGGCAAAACCTATTAGTGGGATATTCACAATTTTCCTTCTTTCAATTGTTTTATTCAGCGGATTTCTCCGAAGAAGGAAGGCAACAGGAAGAAGAAGAAAATTTCATTACCTGACAGCATTCACCTTTTTTGGATTGTTACTGTTACACATTTTCCTTTGAGGTAGCGGATTGCCCCAGTTGATACATACTGTTTTTCCAATCATATAAAAAAATAGTTGATTGAACTTGTGGTTAGCTAATAACTTGGATTGAAGGTGTTGGTTGATTTAAAATAGCCTTCCCATGCTTTTTTCAAGGAAGCAGAAGAACCGTCCCCACGCTTCCCCACGCTTCCACTCCCAAGGAAGCAGAAGAACCGTCCCCATGCTTCGGCGCTCCTGGTTTGTTATAATGAATTTGTTAAAACAGTTATATGGATAGGAGTACCACTAAAAGTATGAATAAGACAATTGGAATATTAGCTCATGTTGATGCGGGGAAGACGACTTTATCGGAACAGCTGCTTTATCATACAAAAAGTATTCGGAAACGTGGGAGAGTGGATCATCAAAATGCCTTTTTGGATAGTCATGAGATTGAAAAACAGCGGGGGATTACTGTTTTTGCTGATCAAGGTATTTTTGAATATGGAAACTCCACTTATTATATGATTGATACACCTGGACATGTTGATTTTTCTCCTGAAATGGAGAGAGCTATCCAAGTGATGGATTTTGCAATAATTATTGTAAGTGCAGTGGAAGGGATAGAGGGGCATACGGAAACGGTATGGAATCTATTGAAAAAACATCAAGTTCCTACTTTTTTCTTCATTAATAAAATCGATCGGACAGGAGCCGATGTCAATCAAGTATTAAATGAACTTCGAAATGAATTAACGGAGAATATTTGTGATATTTCTGCTTCATTTCATGATGGAATCATGGAAAATGAGCTAATTGAGTTTGTCGCTGAACGGGATGAGGAATTACTAGATCACTATATGGAAAAGGGGTATGAACCCAATCTATGGCTTGAAAAAATGCAGAACATGTTTTTGTCGAATCAAATTTATCCATGCTGCAGTGGATCGGCCATCCAAGATGTTGGAGTTCAGAACTTTTTAGAAAAGCTCGATCAATTAACGGTAACGCAATTTGATAGTCATGAGCCCTTTTCAGGCCGGATTTATAAAATTCGGCACGATGAAACGGGTACGAGAGTAACTTTTATCAAAGCATTGAGCGGATCGATCCGTACTCGTGATGAAATCTCTTTTGGGGTGGGAGAAACGGAGAAGGTCACACAAATTCGAAAGTATAATGGAAATCAATTTCAACAGGTGAACGAGGCTTATGCAGGGGAATTAATTGCTGTCACAGGTCTTACGAATGCATCTGTTGGTGATGGGGTTGGTACTTTAAGGGATAATGCAGTGTATGAAATGATTCCAACTCTAAAATCCAAGGTTGTTTTTGAATCAGAGGTAAATGCAAAGGAGGTCTTAAAATATTTTCGCATGCTTGAAGCAGAGGATCCTTCATTAAATGTAACCTGGGAGGAACGTTTGCAGAAAATTTATCTTCATGTTATGGGGAAAATTCAATTAGAGGTTCTTGAACAAATTTTATTGGATCGATTTCAGTTAAAAGTGACCTTTGGACAGCCAGAAATTCTATATAAAGAAACGATAGAATCAGAGGTTACTGGATATGGACATTTTGAACCTCTTCGTCATTATGCGGAGGCCCATCTTAAAATCGAACCGGGAATTAGAGATGGTGGAATTGTTTTCGAGAATCAATGCCACACGGATCATTTACCGGTTGGGATTCAAAATTTAATTAAACAACATATTTTTGAGAGGGAACATCATGGCATTCTAACAGGTTCACCTTTAACCGATGTAAAGATTACTTTATTGACTGGAAACGCCCATGATAAGCATACCTCTGGTGGGGATTTTCGGGAGGCAACCTATCGCGCTTTGAGACAAGGATTAGAAAAAGCCCAGAATATTCTCCTTGAACCTTTTTACCATTTCAAGATTCGGGTGGATATGGACGATATGGGAAGGGTTTTATCCGATGTTCAAGCATTATATGGCCGATTCGATTCGCCTGAGATAGAAGGAGAAAGAGCAATGATTTCTGGAATCGCACCGGTTGCTACCTTTATGGATTATCCTTCGACACTCGCTTCTTTTACTCACGGGAGGGGCCGTATTCATTTAAGCTATGCAGGATTTGATCGCTGTCATAATGAACAAGAGGTGATTGAACGAGTAGGGTATGATAAGAATGCTGATCCAGACTATACCTCATCCTCCATCTTTTGTGCAAAAGGACAAGGATATGCGGTTAAATGGGATGAGGCTGAAGGGATGATGCATTGTATATAAACAGGAATGTGAAATAGGGGACGTTTGTTTCTATTTGTAATTGATTCAGACATTGAATCTTTTTCTGCTAAACTCACTCTTAAATTCTATCAAGAGGCGAATGGGTCGGTTCTTTTAGAAATGAGAGCAGCTGTTGCTAAAATAAAAACATAAATAAGGTAGTTAGTGAAGGACTAACTACCTTATTTTTATAAGGAAAAATCAAATCTACAACAAAGGCTTCATTTTTAGTTAGATAAACTTTTGGTGATTTACCCGTATCCTTCTCATTGTATTTTTTCAAATAATAAATCGAGAATTTTTTCATCAGCTTTTCGGTTTTTTCCTTTGTAGGGATAACAATGAATATGGATCGCGGGATTAAAATTGATTTCAATTATACTATAATTAGAGTCAGTTGCTTGTTCTTCAATGTTATCAATCATCATATCCACCCCACAGAAAGTAGCGCCTGCAGCTTTAGCTGCTTGAATAGCAATCTTTTTATAACATTCCAGAACTTCATCTGTATAATCGATGCTGTCTCCGCCAGTACTGATATTTGAGTTTTCCCGTAAATACACGACTTCGCCTGTACTTGGAATATCGGTGATATGCTTCGATTGATTTTTCAAAAACATCTTTTCCACTTCCCCCAATTGAATTCGTTCAAGAGGGGTTTTATAACCTTTTCCTCGTAATGGGTCCTTATTTTTTTCTTGGACGAGTTGTTCAATCGTGTGAATGCCATCCCCTACAACATTTGCGGGTACCCGATGTAAAATCCCGACAACCTCATCGCCCATAACTAAAAAACGATATTCCTTTCCTGTCATAAATTCCTCAAGTAGAACAGTCTGGTCATATTCAAATGCCATCTCAAAAGCCTTTTGGTAATCCTCAAGGGAGAAGTCCCCGGAGAAAATGGAAATGCCAAGTCCAAAATTTGTCGACTTCGGCTTAATGACGATGGGAACATTCTGATAAGTCCCATAATCGGCCAATGCAGAATCCATATCACGATAAACCCTTCCATCAGGCACGCGAATACCGTGTTGCTTAAGAATTTTCTTCGTGACAACCTTATTTTCCATAATTAATACTGTACTGTATGAATCAAGGGACGTTCTCGTTGCTTGTTTGACGTACTCCCTATGGTTGCCTTTTTGTAGCAGAATAAAATTCTCTTCACGGTCTAAAAATTCAAACGAAATACCTCGTTTAACCGCAGCCTTCAGCAATAGTTGTGTGGATAGCTCCAAGTCTTCGTAGCCAATAAATTGGTAACCACTTGTCATACTTTCCTTGTTATACTGCTTTGCTTTGTCCATATGGTAAGAAAGATAAGAGGACTTTTGAATCTCAGACTTAACCAAAGCAGCAAAACTAAGCTTTGGATTTACTAATTTTTGTTTTTCCTGATGTAATATGCGTATGAATGTCTCGTCGCTCGGCTTTAACACCTGTAACATTTTCTCCATTTCTTTAAAAAAATCTAAGGCTTTTTCCTCTAAAGTTTCATAACTGTCTTCACCAAATAACCTGCCTTGTAAACCATTCATGATTAGACTATCATGATTAAGGGCAGCTACTTTTTGTTCTTCTTCTTCGAAAGGTCCATCTTCGATAAGTAACATAAATAAGAGAAACAAATGAACAAATTTCAACGTTTCTTTGCTAACTCCAATTTTATAAAGGGGGTTTAAATCGATCATACGCAATTCTAAATAGGCGATTCCATCCTTCATCAAAGCTTGAACCAGGTCTTTCCCATTTTCAGGTTTTATTCGTACGGAACAATAATACTCCCTCATACTCAATAATTCCTTTGAATTAACCAACGCTTGCAAGTCTCGAATATAGTCTTCAACCGAATGATAAGAAATATAGTATATTTTTTCATTACGGTAGCCACATACACTATTACGCAAAGAATTCATGTTCGGAAAAAAGTAGCTTTCTTCATCCAAGTGTTCGCTCAATTTAACACATTTTTTGATGTAGGTTTTATCAAAGACAGGACTAGCCCCGGTCAAATATATAAGCAACCAACGATATTTCAATACGTTACGAGCTACTTTCAAATAGATACTGTCTTTAAAATTTTTAAAGCTATTATTGACATGCAAAGCATAGTATAACCTTTTTAAGAACTCCTCATGAAAAGAAAAATTATAATGGATTCCGCTTATTAATTGTCTTTTCCGACCGTATTTTTCAGCCAATTGATGCCGATAATGATCTTCTTCTGGATCATTCATCAAAGCAATTGGAATTTCTTCATCATTAGGCAAGGCTGGTGGATTGCTGCTTGGCCATAAATACTCATCATTTAACTCAAGTGAAACAATATCATGGAGCGTTTCTAAAAAATGATACGTCTCATCAATCGTTTCAAATGGAGGCGTAACCATTTCGATTTGGCTTTCCGAAAAATCAGTCTTAATATATGGATTTTCTAGTTTACTTCCAAAAGCCTTTGGGTGAGGGGTCAATGCTAGATTTCCATTCTCATCGACTCGGTTATTTTCTTTTTCCAAACCAAAATTGCCCAGCCAAATATCTTTATATAAATGATTATCCATCACGAGTTGTAATAATTCACGATTCAACATACCCATTACAATGTACCTTCTTTCATTTCATCCTGTAGCCTTAATTCCGTTATCGTTTGATTCATTTTTCCAAGTGTCCGCATAAACCAAAAAACAAGTATGATTCCTTTTAAGACACTGCTTAATGCAATGGACATCCAAACACCATTCAGTCCAAAAGGACCCGACAGCATAATTGCCATTGGAATTCTTAATGCTGTAAAAATAATACTGAAAATAGGGGGGATATAGGTTTTACCAATTCCGTTGAAAGCACCGACCGTCATAAGCTCCAAGCACATAAACAATTGGGAATACCCAATAATTCTCATATAGTCACTGCCTAGAACAATGCTAGATTCATCCGACAAGAATAAAGAAAATATGGACCGCGAAAATATAATGAATAAAAACGAAATGAAAACACCAAAGATCGATGTGATCAATATGGCACTGTTATAGCCCTTTTTAATTCGGTCCAGTTTGTTTGCTCCAAAATTTTGACCAATGAATGCTGCAATGGCCCCTTGAAGACCACCAATTGTCATATAAGAAATCGACTCAATCTGAATCCCAATCCTTTGGACAGCAATAGCATTGGATCCCCACTGGACAATAATTTTTGCGATAATGATGGAAATTACGGTAAAGGTAACTCGTTGCACCGTAATCGGTATCCCCATCCGAAGAACTTCTTTCATTTGTGCTAGATTGAACATAAACGGTTTGGAGAACAAACTAAGGCTTTTCATGTGCCCAAAAAACATACTTGTTACAACTGCATTTGCCAATAAAGTGGCTAATGCTGCGCCTGAAAGGCCAAATCCATTAAAATTTCCTAATCCAAAAATGAAAAAAGGGTCAAGTATCAGGTTTATAAGGAACCCAATCGTTTGTACGACAAAAGGTTTTCCGCTGTTCCCCATTGAAGTGAGAACGGTACTGAGTAAGGTATTAAAAAAAGAAAAAATCGTTCCATAAGTCGATAAGGTAAGAAACTGGGAAGCCATTTTTTCTATTTCGACACTGTTTAAATCAAAAAAACCTATTAATTGATTTCTTGTCAGAAGAATAAACAACATATAAATGAAACCTAATAACAAGGACATTAATAATCCATTATGGATATAAACCTTGGCTTGATCTTCCCTTCTAGCACCTATTGATTGTGCAACTTTGACACCTGTACCAACGGAAACCATCGTAAACAACGCAATTGCTAAGTTCACAAAAAAGATGGCAGTCCCAATAGCCGCGACTGAACTGCTTCCCAATTTCCCAACCCAGATCATATCGACAAGCCCGTAGGTTGTTGATATGAAATTTGTTGCAATAATTGGCAAAGCTAATTTTATCAAAGTAGAGAAAAAGGGTCCTTCTCTCAAATCATACGTTCCCTTCACTTTCATGTACCTCCTGATTAATCAAAAAAAATTGATTAAATAACAAAAAAAAATTAACAACCAGTCGACTTGAAAACGCAGCAAAGCTCATGTGAGAGTATATGATTTAACTCATCCTGATTCAACTCGTAGTAACTCCAAGTTCCCTTTGTTTCCTTTTTTATAAGGTTTGCGTCTAATAAAATCTTCAGGTGATAAGATAATTTAGATTGCGCCATATCGACTAAGGGAGCTAAGTCACAAACACACATAGTCCCATTTTTCGTAAGAAGATTCATAATTTGTAGTCTTTTTTTGTCTGCGAGGGCTTTAAACTTTTGTTCATATTGTTCAAACAATCGATTCATTGAAACATCTTGAAAATCTATGTTTAAGTCCATTTCCTTTTTCATATTATTTCCCCTTCTTTTCCTTCATCAAATATTCTTGATATATATAATATATACATTTGTTTATTATGTCAATAAATCTCTAAAAGATTTGATTTATTTTACTAATAAAATCTTGGATAGAGTTGCAAACAGGAAGATTAAGAATCTTTTGAAGAAACGTTGGGGGGAGGGGCGGACCTCACGTTTTTTTAGAATTATCGATTCATTAAACAAATTCCACTAGAAATTGCCATCAAGAAGACATCCTGATATCTGGAAACAGGGGCATTAACCCCATGTCTCCATAGGTTTTAAGATTAAATTAAATTTTTCATATTATATAATCCTGGTTCTTTTCCTTTTAAGAAAATGGCCGCGTTGACTGCTCCAACAGCAAAAACTTCTTTAGAAGCAGCGTGATGGGAAAGGGTGATGACTTCATCCCTACCAGCAAAAATGATGTCATGATCTCCTACGATTGTGCCCCCGCGAATGGCATGAAGACCAATTTCTTTCTTTGTTCTCTTTTCTCGGACACTATGTCTGTCGTATGTATACGAATATTGATGATCTAGTTCTTCGTTTATCGCATCAGCAAGCATAAGTGCGGTGCCTGAAGGAGCATCGATTTTTTGGTTATGGTGTTTTTCTACGATTTCAATATCAAACTGATCACCTAAAACATTAACCGCTTTTTTGGCAAGCTCCGCGATCAAATTTACACCAAGGGACATATTGGCAGTGAAGAAAAGAGGGATTTCTTTTGCAGCTCTATGGATTTTATCCACCTCTTCCTGGCTATATCCAGTTGTCGCAATGACAAGTCCCACTCTGTGGGTAAGACAATAATCAAGTAATTCATCAAGAACCGATGGGTGAGAAAAGTCAATAATCACATCCGGTTCAATAGAAAGAGAAGAGAGCTGTTTAGGAGTCGAAAGCACTGGAAAATCCTCAGTACCATCTGTATTCTTGTCAATGCCCGCCACAACCTTACAATCCTCTCTACCTGATATGATACTATTAATCACCTTTCCCATTTTACCTGAGCTTCCACAAATGACAATATTAGTCAAAATCATTCATTCCCTTCATTAGTAGATTAGTTGTTTATATTTTACCAGTAATCTTCTTTTGCCGACATCTATTTATTCGATCATTTAAAACAAAATAGTTTTGTTACAGCTATTCAAAATGGTAAACAGTGTTTACTTTTTTCGCGGATGATGTTAGAATTTTCTGCAAAAGGGTGGTGGTTTGGTGGAAAAAGTTCAAGATTCTGTAAGTTATACTTTTCAACCATTTTTAGAAGTGAGAGATAAGCTGAGTGATTTTGACAATCCATTTTTATTAAAAGTTTTAGAAAAAACTGTCGGAGCGGATTGGCAAGAGGTGGAGGAGAGGCTTCGACCATATGTTGAAAAACTGTCGACCAAATGGCGAATGGCAACTAATGAGATTGCTAGACCAGAAAATCATCCGAAGCTCCGTCATTACGATGCCTACAATAATCGAATCGATCGTGTCGTGCGTCCCCAAGAGGCTATCAAACTCACAGAAGAGGTATTTGGTGAGGGTTTGTTTTCTTCGAAGCAGCTTCCTTATGAAGGAATAATCAAGCGTTATTTTTTACATGGGAATGGGGAGGCAGGGATTACCTGTCCACTGGCTTGTACAGATGGCCTCATTGCTTTGATTGAAGAGTTTTATGATGAACTACCTGAGGAAGTTAGGAAAATTCATACCCATACAAAGGAAGGAATCAACGGAGATTTCGCCCTTGGCGCACAATTTATGTCGGAAATACAAGGGGGATCCAATATTCCCGCGAATATCCTTCGGGCAGTACCTGATGGCGCTTATTATAGATTATATGGAAATAAATTTTTCTGTTCCGCTGTACATGCTGATTATTCCGTTGTGACAGCACGTGTTGATGGAACCAAGGATGTGGCCGTATTTATTGTCCCTTCCTGGCTTCCTGGAAATAAAGAAAAAGAGATTCGCAATCATTTCCGTATTAATCGTTTGAAGTGGAAGCTCGGTACGACTGAACTTCCTTCAGGAGAGATTGATTATGACGGTGCAATTGCTTATCGAGTCGGTCCGCAAAATCGTGGGGTAGCATTAGCAGTGAGTATTGTCCTTACACGTTCCCGTTTAGACATCGGCTTTTCAAGTGCGGCATTTGTGATGCGCGCAGCACGGGAGGCGAAGCTATATGCCCAATTTCGTCATGTGTTTGATCGAAAAATTGATGAATTTCCAATGGCTGCAGCACAGATAGATGATTTAGAGGATGCGGCTAAACGGATGGCCGCTACAGCTTTTGCTATTTATAAAATGTTCCATGAGCAGGATACACTTAATGAGCTAGAAGGTTTTGCTTTACGTGAATTAGTTTTACTTCAGAAAATTTATGCCTCTAAAGAAGCGGTGGAAAAATTGCGCCTAGCTATTTCCATATTTGGAGGGCATGGGGCAATTGAGGAGTTTTCTTCGATTCCAAGACTTTACCGCGATAGTATGGTTAACGAACTTTGGGAAGGACCGAAAAATGTACTACTAGCCCAAATCTATCGTGATCTCTTTAAAATGCAAAAGCAATTTTCCTTAAATGAAATTTTAAAAACGATGTTTCCACATTTAGCAGAGTCTGAAATCCTTGGATACAGTGAGCGTATTCGCAAAATTATGACTCAAAACCTAGTGGCAGTGCCAACAAAGGAAAATAAACAGGCCGCGAGAAACTGGGAGCTTCTTTGGGAGGAGTTATTTTTATCCTATCAATATGCAGTGATTAAGCCATATGAAGAATTACCGATTTTGCAAAAAGAAACTTTTAGCAACTAATAAGGGGGAACGGGCGATGGGAAGTAATGTAGGAGGTTTGTTACGTAGTCGAGCAGTGATGATGGGGGAGAAGATTGGATTTATTCATGGTGGTTTGAGAATTTCATTTAAAGAAATGAATGAAAGGGCAAATTCCTTTGCTGCCTATCTGCAACTGCAAGGTTTTACCAAGGGAGACAAGATTGCTATTCTTTGCAAAAACAATGAAAACGTCGTAGCGGCCTTTTTCGGAGCTGCCAAAATAGGTGTTATTGTCGTTTTGGCCAACTGGCGCTTACAGCCGGCTGAACTGCAATATATTTTTACCCATAGTGATGCAAAGCTTGTCGTATATGATGAGGTTTTTCAGTCAGTTATTGATGAATTAGAGGGTCAAATTCCTGCAACATTGTTTATTTCAAAGAACACATCTCCTTCATTTAATGAAATTTGGAATGGTAGGGCAGAAGAGCCGTTATATGCTTCAGGGGGAGATGATTCGATTTTAATCATGTATACATCTGGTACGACGGGTAAGCCGAAAGGTGCATTACTTTCGCACAACAATTTGCTAGCAGCTTCGGGAGGTTTATCCCATACTATCGATTGGTGGGAGCAGGATCGATTCTTAATGGTGGCTCCGTTCTTCCATATTGGCGGTTTTGCTCCGCTGATTACAAATGTACATACAGGTGCGACGATGATTTTAATGGAGGATTTTGAACCAGGAGCAGCGTGGAGAATAATAGAAAAAGAGCGCATCACAACGATGATGACCGTTCCAGCTATGCTAGCATTCTTGTTGAAAACGTATCCAATGTTAAAACCTGATATATCATCTATTCGCAATATTACATGTGGTGCATCTGCCGTTCCAGCACCACTCATTCTAGGATTTAGAAAGCTGGGTATTCCGATTCAGCAAGTGTATGGAATTACGGAATATACAGGTGCGGTAACATTTTGGAAAGAGTCTCAAAATGCTGATAAGTATGATTCAATGGGCAAGTCAGTCATTCAGGGGACATTGCGGATTGCTCATATAGATTCGAAGGAAACGTTACCACCGGGTGAGGTCGGGGAAATTGTCATTGGTGGCCCGCAGGTCTTCTCCGGATATTATAAAAATGAAGAAGCTTACCATGCAGCCGTTCAAAATGGAGAATTTCACACTGGAGATTTAGGCTATTTGGATGAAGATGGATTTTTGTATGTGGTAGATCGTCTAAAAGATATGATTATTAGTGGTGGAGAGAATATCTATTCTGCTGAATTAGAGTTAGCGCTAAGCTTACATCCTGCAATTGCCGACGTTGCGGTTGTTGGGATACCAGATGAGCAATGGGGTGAGATTCCACACGCGTATATTGTCAAAGCCGCAGATGCTAGCTTATCTGAAGAGGATGTCATTGCTTTTTGTAAGGAAAAGCTTGCCTCCTATAAGACGGTAAAAAAGGTCAGCTTCGTGGACCAATTGCCGCGTAATGCTGTGGGGAAAATATTGAAGAATAGGTTGAAGGAAGCTACGACTGTGCAGTAGACCCTTGGATGATAAGTCGAACTTTAACTTTGGGCAAATATAGAAAAAACAAGTATCTTTCAGGTTGGGGAAGATGCTTGTTTTTTTGGGTTGATAGGGTTAGTGATTGTAATATTTGTTGTAGTTATATTGGAATTTTCACTTGGATTTTGATCATCGCGGATATATCGAATTTATCGCGGAAATATGGTAAAAATCGCGGATATAATGAAATTATCGCGGATATATCAAAATAATCGCGTAAAAATTAAATTTATCGCGGATATGTTAAAAAATCTCCAAATATTATTAACTGGTACTAGTTATTTTCAACCTAAACAAGGGATATCTAGGAAGATATTTGTCCAATGGATCCATTCACAAGCATCATAATGTGGTCAAGTGATTGCTCCGGTGTAAAACCTGGATAGTTTTTTTATATAATTAGCAAACCATTTAAAGAAGTAAAAAGTAATTGTGCTTCACTTCTTGTTCCTTTATTACGATTTTTGACCGGTACGAACCTAACGTGGACAAATCTATTTGCGGATTCAATTGGTATTTGTTAGAATATTCCTGAGTTGTAATCCCCTAATATTTTCCTCTTCAATTTTTCCTCAAAGGATGTGTTAATATGGCAATGCTACTCCACGAAAACCCCAATCCGTACATTCACCATGATCAATTATTCAAACAACTAATCCATACTTTCTTTGCTGAGTTTCTAGAAGCCTTTTTCCCAGCTGTTTATGAGCACATTGATTTTTCTTCCATTAGAGCGCTACCTGAAGAAATGTTTACAGATTTGCTTGAGGGGGAGAGCCGTAGGGCTGATATAATTATTGAAACAAAATTAAAAAATGAAGACACACTTATCATTATTCATGTCGAACCACAAAGCTATGCACAGCCAAACTTCCATGAAAGAATGTTTCAGTATTTTTGTTTACTTTACAGCAGAGAGAGAAAGCCCATATTACCGATTGCAATATTTTCTTATGATCAGATTCGAGATGAAAAGAATAGTTTCAGGATGTCTTTCCCATTTTTTCATGTTTTAATTTTTGTTTTTCTTATATTAGAATTAAGGAAAATGAATTGGCGCTTTTTTTTAAATACCAATAATCCAGTGGCTGCTGCTCTACTGAGTAAAATGGGTTATACGGAAAAAGAACGAGTCCAAGTAAAAAAGGAATTTTTACGAATGTTGGTCAAAATGAAATTAGACCCTGCAAGAGCAGAATTAATAAACGGTTTTTTTGAAACGTATTTATCCTTAACTGAAAGTGAGGAGGAAGAATTAATGGAAGAAATTAAGCAGTTGAATCCAAATGAAGCAGAACAGATTATTGAATTGCCGAATTCCTGGCGAGAGAAGGGAAGAGAAGAAGGAAGAATAGAGGGTAGAAAAGAAGGGAAATTCGAGGCAAAAATAGAAGATGCCCGTGAAATGTTAAAAGAAGGTCTCGCGGTAGATCTAATTGCAAAGATAACTAAACTCAACTTAAAAGAAATTGAGGAACTTAAGAAAACTATATAAGAAAAGAAATGCTGTGAGATATTGAATTTGCTATCTACGATTTGTTTTCAAAGAAAAGATATGTAAGAAGAAAAAATTACTTCTTCATTAAAATCACCTCAATTGTGAAATATATATGCAATTATTAATAAATATTGAGAATGGATATCCTCTTCATTTATTTTACTATAATATAGTTATGTTAACTAAACTAAAAGAAATCAATCAGAATATTATTTTGGAATAACAAGAAGTCAAAAGGTAAACTTCTAATGATTTGAGGATCCACACTTTGCAATGACAAGCATTTCTAAATTAATACCCTATGGGCTGGGGAAGACAAATCATTCTAATGACATTCACATTTCTAAAAAACTGTGATAATAAGGATTACGAATGAATATTAGCCTTCGAATTATCAATAGCTAAAATCGTAATTAAATCCTTAGAAATTTGGGTTGGAGAAATTTGATAATTACTTTTAATCCATTCATGAATCATCCCGTAAAAGCCGTATGCTTTATAATAGGTGTTTGACTGAAAGGCTGGTGAGCAGCCTTCGAAGTTAGTAAAAATCAACTTATGGTTTAAGATTGAAATAATGGTTTCAATAATGGATCTTTTCAATTTTGGAATTGAGTTTTCTACTACTAGTAATTGATAGAAATGGGCATTTTTCAGGATATGAGGAAAAATAATTAGTTCCTGTGGTTTCATGCGTTTAAAGTTTAGTTGTTTATAAAGAACTATGAGTATAACTCAAACTCCATCCGATTTGAAAGATGGGGTTTTATTTTATTAATAGATACTTCTTATAGAAGTTCACCACTATATAAAAAACTGTACACATGTACCATTTTTAGAACAATTGACAAGAAAAAAAAGATGTAAAGTTTTTTTTCATTTCTTTGAATATCAGATGATAGGGAAAGTCATATTGGCACAATTCTTGCATATTATGAGGTTAGTGACTTGTATACTATAGCATTTTACAAGACAAGGGTCTTTTTTATAGGGGGGAACGAATAGAGTGTATGATTGGAAGGCAATTGTTTCGGAGTTGCATGAGCTTTTAAAAATTAAGACGGTCCCAATTGGAATGAAATTGTTCTGTACATGCGAGGAAATGGAAGCGGTTCCAAAAATAAGACGACCGAAACAAGTACATACAACCGATCAAATCGTTGCACAGGCTGCCAGACTTGGGTGGACGGTTGGAGTTACCAATGAAGATTTAGCAGGGGCCCAGTGTGGGGCTGTCATTGGTCTTCATCCTCAAAATGAAAAATGGCTAGAAGGCAAAGA
Source organism: Bacillus massilinigeriensis (assembly GCF_900117315.1). Lineage (GTDB taxonomy): Bacteria > Bacillota > Bacilli > Bacillales > Cytobacillaceae > Bacillus_BE > Bacillus_BE massilionigeriensis. Next base: position 1,109,156 of record NZ_LT630337.1, on the reverse strand, counting down.
GTATGCCGGGGTTTGGTACGAGACAACAGAGGATGCCCATGAGCATCAAAAAGCAATGGAGGTAGTACCAGATGGTATGTATGAGGCAATGGCTGTTTCACCGCTTGTTTCAGGAAGGCTTGACCCTCCGGATATTTGTCTAATCTATGCGACTCCGGGACAAATGATTTTATTGATTAATGGTCTACAATGGAGAAACTATCAAAAATTTGATTGGAGTATTGTCGGGGAGTCGTCCTGTGCCGATTCCTGGGGCAGAGCCTTAAAAACAAGAAAACCAAGTTTGTCTATTCCTTGTTACGCGGAAAGAAGATATGGGGGAGTTCTCGATGACGAACTGTTAATGGCCCTTTCTCCTGATGATCTAATAAAGGCAATAGATGGAATGAAACACTTGAGTCGTAATGGCTTGAGGTATCCAATACCACAATATGGGATTCAACAGGATGTCAGAAGCGGCTTGGAGGTGAGCTATGGGAAAAGGAATTAATTTTATAAAGCAATTTAGATATTATAAAAATTGGGGGAGAGTTTAAGTGGAAGAAATTACAATCTTAAATCGCGTAGCTATAGGGGACATAATTCGCCGGACTGCTGCTAAAGTTCCGAACAAAACAGCAGTAATCTCAGGCGACAAACGATTGAACTATAGAGAATTTAATGAGGATTGCAACCGCTTTGCCCATTACCTGCTAGATCTTGGTTTACAAAAAGGGGACACCGTAGCAACGATCTGTGGTAATTCGTGGCAGTTTCTTGTAGCCATTTTTGGAATTGCCAAAGCGGGATTAGTGTGGGTTCCGCTTAATCCAGGTATTTCCTTTAATGAAAAGGCCTATATTCTTTCGGAAGTGAAGGCGAAGGTGCTCATAAGTGATGAGGTATTTATACAAGGAAAAAAAGAGGAACTGTCAAGCATGGTTCCAGAAATCCTCATCATTGGCGAGGGTGCTCTTGAGAATGAAAAATTTGAAAATGCCCTCCAAAGCGATAAAACAGATGAGCCCGTAATTGATGTTGTTGACCGAGATATTGCTCAAATTATGTTTACGAGCGGAACAACCGGCACTCCAAAGGGAGTTCTAATCAGTCACCAGGCAGTCTTTATCACAAGCCTTGCCAATATTATTGAAGCCGGTATGAATAGGGACGATATTGCCACATTGATGATGCCTGTGTTCCATTGCGCTCAGCATACCTTGGTAACTTCCTTTTTCCATTTAGGTGCGACGTTGGTCATTATTCCGGGATTTGAACCGGTATCGTTTATGAAAACCGTCGAAAGGGAAAAAATTACATGGATGTTCGGCCTTCCGATGATGTATCGGGCTTTCCTCTATCATCCTGCCTTTAAAGACTTTGATTTAACTAGTTTGCGATACTGTTTATACGCAATGGCTCCGATGGATAAGAATACCCTTGAAAAAGGAATAAAAGAACTGAGCTGTGAATTTGCTCTTGGTTCAGGACAAACCGAAATGTACCCGGCGACATGTGTCTTTAAACCGGAAGATCAACTGAGGAAATCCGGGCCTTATTGGGGGAATGCCTCATTAATTACTGATATCGCGATTATGGATGATAATGGAAATATCCTTGATAAAAAAGAAATTGGTGAAATCGTCCATCGCGGCCCGAATGTCATGGTAGGTTATCTAAATAATCCGGAAGAAACCAAACGGGCTCAACAATTTGGCTGGCATCATACAGGAGATTTGGGATATTTAGATGAGGAAGGCCTTCTTGTGTTTGTAGACCGTAAAAAGGACATGATCAAGACCGGCGGGGAAAATGTTGCTTCCATCCAGGTGGAACAGGTTTTGCTTTCCTACCCGAAAGTCCTTAATGCAGTAGCTGTAGGAATTCCACATGAGCGATGGATTGAAGCGGTAACGGCGTTTGTCGTATTGAAGCCTGGGGAGGAAGCGTCGAAGGAGGAGATTATCTCGTTCTGTAAACAAAACCTTGGTTCATTCCAGGTGCCTAAAGAAGTGGTTATTGTTTCTGAACTTCCACAGACCACAACCGGGAAAATCCAAAAGCATGTTTTACGAGAAAAATACCAAAATCTTTACTCGAATAATCCGGTATAAAGAACGGGATAAATGGTTCAAATCTTAATGGTTTGAACCATTATCAATTTTTTTACTAACAGTATAGGTTATGAATTTGGAAATATCTGAAGGGTGTGTTGTTGATGTCTGTAGATTCTGTTCTTTTTAATGTTGAAAAGGGAGTTGCTAAGATCACCTTAAATGAGCCGACTCAATTAAATCCGCTTTCATCCTCAATAATCGATGGGTTAGAGAAAGCTTTGAAGCAGGTCGAAGAAGATCCATTAATCCGAAGTGTAATGATTACCGGAAACGGGAAAGGGTTTTGTGTAGGAGGAAATATTAAGGAATTTCCAATGAACAAGAATGCTTCAGAAGTTAAAGACTGGATGAAAACAGCAACAAATCTTGCAGTAAGACTTAACCAATTGGAAAAGCCAGTAATTGCAGCTGTAAATGGGTTTGCCATGGGGGCAGGATTCAGTTTGGCTTTAGCTGCCGATTTCATCCTTGCCTCGGAAAATGCCAGGTTTGGAATGGTATTCAATAAAATAGGTGCGGTACCTGATATGGGGGCACACTACTATCTTCCGAGAATCATCGGTTTGCAACGGGCAAAATATTTAATGTTCTCAGCAAAGACAATCAACGCTCAAGAGGCCAAGGATTATGGAATTGTGTTAGAGGTGATTTCCGAAAATGATTTAGCCAACAAGGCTACCGACTTGGCCAATGAAATGGCAGACTGTGCCCTTCCAGCATTGCGGCTAAGCAAGTCGATTTTGAATAGAAGCTTAGATATGACGATTGAACAGGTTTTATACCAGGAAGGAATGGCGCAGGGGATTGCCTTTTCTACAGAGGAAAATCGCGAGGGAGTGGCTGCCTTTATAGAAAAGCGACAGCCACAGTTCCGACCTATCCATATGTAGTAGAATGGCAGTTAAGGACACTGGTTCTGTTAAATCAATAAAAACAACCTCAAAAGAACACTAACGGACACACGTTCCGCTATCAGAAGAAATAGACAGGAAAAACATATCAAATGGATTAAATAACAGAACCAGAGTCCGTAAAGTTTAAAAATAAAAGGGTAAAAACTAAAATAACGGAACAAATGTCCGTCAAGGAATTACCTGAAGGATCAAGCAGACCATTTTACAAGTTTAGAGAATTTGGAGGATTGGCTGACAGTATATATTGCAACACTATCTACGTTTCATGGGTGAACAGATTGGTTTCTTTACAATGATATTGGAGCCCACGAATCATGTACAGCCTTTTGGCTGTTAATAATAAATAGAGAAAATGACCGGGCCGAGCAGTCTTCGCCCGGTTTTTCATATTTCAAAAGACAAATCCACCTAAGAGAAATCCCATTATTTAATTTCTGATTCGGTATTTTTGAATAATGATGTAAAACACAACTAGCGTCTCTTCAAGTTTGTTAACTTTTTTGAACAACTGTTCACCTCCGAATGTAAAAGTGTACAGCCTTTTTCCAAATAGAAAAAAACTGTTCAAGTTTTTTGCTATTAGTAAACAAAGTTCCTTCTTGGCACGATTATTGCAAGATAAAAAGATAATCAAAGAAAGGCCATAAGGGAAGGGAAGAGGTGAGTAGGATTAGGCACGAAACCATCCTATATAAAGAGTTTGATCACGTTGCAAAGGTAACATTGAATTTGCCTGAAATGAGAAATCCGTTAACAGAAAAATCTACTCAGGAATTAGTTCAAGCAATCAGGTATGCAGATGAGAATCCCGATATAAGGGCCATTATTCTCACAGGGTCAGGAAAAGCCTTCTCAGCCGGTGGGAATTTAAATGAATTTAAGAAAAATCTTGAGAAAACAGCTCCTGAACTTTATGTAGAGGGACTGGAGAGTACTGAATTATTTAGGCTCGGTGCTGAAGTAAAAACCCCACTGATTGCCAGTGTAAATGGGCCAGCATTGGGAGGAGGTACGGGCCTGGTCGCAATGTGTCACTTGGCGATTGCTTCCACAGAAGCCAAGCTCGGGTTAACGGAACTAAGACTTGGGCTTGTCCCATTTGTCATCATGCCATGGGTCCGTCAGGCAGTAGGTGAGCGGAAAATGCTGGAGCTGATGCTTACAGCGGATATCCTTTCTGCAGAACAGGCAAAAGAAATTAACCTTGTTCATCGAGTTGTCAGTCCAGCTGAGCTTGAGGATGAAACAATGAAATTGGCCAAACAAGTGGCTAGCTTTAGTCCGCTTGCTGTCAGGTTAAGTCTAGAGGCCTTTTTCAATACAGAACAGACGGATAAACAGAAAGCATTTGATTATTTAACAACCTTAAGGCTGGTATCCTTTATGAGCGAAGACTTAAGGGAAGGAGCTACCGCATTTTTGGAAAAACGTCCGCCGTCTTGGAAGGGAAAGTAAAACATATTTTGGAAAACTCTTTTTATTAAAAGGAAGTGATTAATAATGGTTGACATTTTATCAAACATGGCAGGAAGTGTTTGGAAAATTGAGGTAAAGGAAAATGACGTGGTGAACGAAGGGGATGTATTAATTATTTTGGAATCGATGAAAATGGAGATTCCGGTTGAAGCAACTCATAGCGGGGTTGTGGCAGCCATAAACACTGCTGAGGGAGAGTTTGTACAAGAAGGGGATTGTCTAGTGAAAATAAAGCTTGACTAAATTTGGGAGGGCAATATTTTATGAAAAAAGTCAGAGTAGGAGCTGCCCAGGGATTTTATGGGGACACCATTGACGCAGCCATTGCAACTGCTAAAAACGGCAACGTCCAATACCTTTGTTTCGATGCATTGGCAGAACTGACCATGGCGATCCTGGTCAAGGACAAGCGAAAAAACGAAAATGCCGGTTTTACAAGGGATATCCCCCAGCAAATGAAAGCCTTACTTCCTTTTGTAAAGGAAAAGGGGATAAAACTATTAACCAATGGTGGTGGAATCAATCCGATTGGAGCCCAGAAAGAGATCCTTCGGGTGGCAAAAGAGCTGGGAATCGAAGGGCTAAAGGTTGCTGTCGTAACAGGTGACAATATTTTGGATAGAATCCCTGAGTTTCTTGAAAAAGGATATTCGCTAAACCATTTAGAAACGGGTAAGCCGATTGATGATGTTAAAGATAAATTGGAATTTGCCAACGCGTATATCGGGGCCAAGCCCATTGTAAAAGCCTTGCAGGATGGTGCAGATATCGTGGTGACAGGAAGGACAACGGACACGGCCCAGTTCCTAGCACCGTTAATTTATGAATTTGGCTGGGGAGAGGAAGAATGGAATAAGCTTGCGAGCGGCGTTTTTATGGGGCATCTGCTTGAATGCTCGGCACAATCAACCGGTGGCAACTACAGCGGAAAATGGTGGGAAATTGAAGGATTTGACCGAATGGGATATCCGATTGCTGAGGTTTCTGAAAACGGGGATTTTATGATTACTAAGGTGGAGGATCGCGGTGGATTAGTGACAGTTGAAACAGTCAAGGAGCAAATGCTGTATGAGATACATGACCCATCAGCCTATATTACACCCGATGTGATTGTGGATCTTACCGAGGTTAGACTAGAAAATATCGGGGAGAACCAAGTACAGGTGACTGGAGTCAAAGGAAGCCCGAGGACAGATATGTTAAAAGCTGTGATGGGATATGAAAATGGATATGCAGCTCAGGTAGTTGTCGGTTTTTCATGGCCAGATTGCCTCTTAAAGGCGAAGAAAGTCGATGAAATTATCCGTAGCCAGGTGGAAAGATTCGGCCTTCGTTATCAAGAAATCAGAACGGATTATATGGGCTATAATTCCTTAAGCGGTCCACTGGCCCATGACAACAGTAGTGAATTAAATGAAGTATTCCTAAGGATGGTGGTCAGGGCAGAGACGAAGCACGAGGCTGCCAAATTTAGCCGTCTGTTCCCGCCAATAGCTTTAAATGGCCCACCTTCCATGAGTGGATTTACCGGAAATTCTGCTCCCAGAGCTTTGCTCGGAATGTGGTCTGCATTAATCCCGCGGGAAGAGGTTGAAAGTCATGTGAAAGTTGAAATCTTGGAGGTGTAAGACATGGCTCTTGTGAAATTGAAGGAAATTGCCCATACACGCTCCGGTGATAAAGGAAACTCAGTAAATGTTGGAGTGTTTGCTGTAAATCAAGAAATCTATCAAATCTTATTAAGTAAGTTAACAGCTGAACGAGTGAAAGAACATTTAACAGGACTGGTCCAGGGTGAAGTGATCCGCTATGAATTGCCTCATATCCAGGCATTGAATTTTGTTTGTCGGGATGCATTGGAAGGGGGCGGATCAGCTACTCTCCGTCTTGATAACCTAGGAAAATGTTTCGGCTCCCATTTTTTGAGGCTAGAAATTGAAATTGAAGAACAAATACTAAAAGAGGTGAGTTTGAATGCCCTATGAACCATATTTTACTGAAGAGCATGACCAACTGCGGAAGACAATCCGTAGATTCGTAGAAAAAGAGATAGCGCCGTTTGTAGATGAATGGGAAGAACAGGGAGAGTTCCCACGTTCTGTTTTTTCCAGGATGGGTGAACTTGGATTTCTAGGATTGCATTATCCTGAATCTGTCGGCGGGCAGGGCGGTGATTATTTTTCCGGACTAGTCTTTGCAGAAGAGCTGAATAAATGTGGCTGCGGAGGGCTACCCATGGCCATTGCCGTCCAAACTGATATGGCGACGCCGCCAATTTTTAAATTTGGTACAAAGGATCAGCATGAGCGTTTTTTAAAGCCGGCGATAAGAGGAGAAAAGATTGCAGCGATTGGAATCACCGAACCAAACAATGGTTCAGATGTAATGGGGATCTTTGTAACTGAAATGAAAGGATCTTTCCAAAACATTCTCTAATTGTCTGACGTTTCCGGGCCAATGGTATTTCTGAAAGAATTGGATTACTGCTGGGGATACACCCTGTACATGTTTTTTCGTTTTATTATTGAATTTCCTGACAAAGTAACTACAAAGGATTGGGATATCATCAAGGCGGTTTCGTAATGGTGGAATATTTAATTGAATGACATGGATTCTGTAATAGAGATCTTCTCGGAATTTCCCTTGGGCCATGAGCTTATTTAAATCCTTATTCGTGGCTGAAATAATTCGAACATTTACTTTTGTAGTTTTCGTGTCACCAATTTTTTCAAATTCCTGTTCTTGAAGAACTCTCAGGAGCTTAGCTTGCAAGGCGAGGGGCATATCACCGATTTCATCTAAAAAGAGGGTGCCGTTGTCAGCCAATTGAAACTTTCCTGGTTTTCCTCCCTTTTTGGCCCCAGTAAAGGCTCCATCGGCATAACCAAAAAATTCTGATTCCAACAGATCCGGTGGAATAGCTGCACAATTTACCTTAATAAAAGCACCTTTTCTTCCGGAGACATTGTGAATTCCTTGAGCTATTAATTCTTTGCCTGTTCCACTTTCCCCTGTGATTAAAATGTTTGAGAATGATTTGGCCGCAATAATGGCCTCCTGCTTTAAATTTTCCATACTTTTATTTGTAGTGACAATATGGCAAAATGGATCTGATTTTCCCGAAACCTTACTTAACTCTCCTTTAAAGAAGGAAATTTCATTCTCCAACTGCTCCATATGCACCAATAAATCTTTCCAGGTGTCTAGCTGTTTATAAATAATTTTATAGATAATAGCTACTTTTTTGTCATTTTGATAGATAGGAACTTGAGACACAATACACTTTTTGTTTTTTATACTTATGATTTCACTGGCGGTAGGTTGATTCAATTTTAGACTTTTCTCGTACACTAGCTCCGGTGCAATTTAGGAAAGAGGCCTATGAATTACTTCGCGTTGGGCTTGAATCC
>NZ_LT630337.1:917003-1101092 GCF_900117315.1 Bacillus massilinigeriensis | reverse complement strand
AATTTAAGACTTCTCTCGTACACTAGCTCCGGTGCAATTAAGGAAAGAGGCTTATGAATTACTTCGCGTTGGTCTTGAATCCCAAAGAGCTCCAAAAATCCACGATTGACCATTGAGATTTTCCCCGTATCCCCAGTAATTATGATTCCGTCGTATGCCTGCTCAAGGGCGCTATCAAGTATTCTTTTTAATCGACTGGTTGTTTCTAATTCATCAGCAATTTTTTCAAATGAAGTTATATCCCTTAGTACAATCATTGCTCCAGAGGCTTCATCGGACTTATTAATGGGGATAAAAGAGGCGATTACTGTCAAATCATTAATAGAAATCCGTTTAGCCTCTTGGTTGATGCCAGTTTTGATTGTTTTAATAACCCATTCTTTTAAAATAGGAAAAACAACATCAACCGAAGTTCCGGTTAGTAGTTCTTCATGGAGTTTGCTTAATTCGATAGCCTTTAAATTGACCGTAGTAATAATATGATTGGAATCAACTAGAATAACGGCATCTTCCAAATGATCAATTAGCGTTCTCATGCGAATCAACAGTTCTTCATTAGCAGTCACGTGAGAGTCAATTAAATCTGATTTGGACATGATGCCATAAACGTCATGATTATGATCTAAAACGACAGCCTGGCTTACATTTGCTTTGACCATAATTTCTTTTGCTTCAAGAAGGGACAGCTTTTTATTAATTGTGACAGCGTTTTCATTTATGAGCGGTTTAATTGAGTCTTCTAAAGAAAAATGCCCTTGCAAGGCGCGGAAAATAGAGTATTTATGTACAATCCCGATTAATTTATTTTCTTGAGTCACACAACCGATATCTGCTCGATTAACTAAAAATGACTTCAGTGTATCACGGATTGTACTATTAGGGGATAAGGTGACCTTCAATTCACTAGTAAAACTACTAACCTTTAAATGATCAATGGGTGTAAAATGAGTATATTTCAACCTTTAACCACCTCTTATTATATTTTTGGAAAAGATGGAATTTTCTGCAATTTTAATTCTAAACTATTATCTCTGAATTTACAACTAATGTTCCTCGGACTGTTTAAAAATGTTTACAATTGTTCAGCGATTAGGAGTACTTAACATTTAATAGATTGAAGACTTCATTTGTTTTCTATATTATATAAGTAAATAGTTATATAACAATATATAGGAGGTTTGTCTGAATGGAATTAAATCGCATAGCCCTTGGCTTAAAGCTATTGGGGGATAAAACCCGTCTGACCATTGTTTCCATTCTGCAACATCGGGATTGCTGCGTATGTGAATTTCAAGAAATATTTGACATGAGCCAGCCCTCCATTAGCCAGCATTTGCGGAAGTTAAAGGACGCAGGGATAGTCAACGAGACTAGAAAAGGACAGTGGGTATACTATTCTTTAAATCAAAAAAGCGACTTGTACGGACTCATCATTGATATTTTGAAACATGTTCCAGATCAGACTGAAAGAATTATACAAATAGAAAAGAGCAATCCGACACTTCGGTGTGGTTGCTAAGGGGGAGCAAGAAAGTGAGTACAGCTACAGAAAAAAAACGACTATCATTTCTAGACCGATACCTAACAATTTGGATATTTTTAGCAATGGCAGTGGGTGTTGGGATTGGATTTGTTTTTCCAAGTATGGCCAACGGATTGAATCGACTACAAATAGGAACGACCTCCATTCCACTTGCGATTGGATTAATATTAATGATGTATCCGCCCCTTGCAAAAGTGCGTTATGAAGAGATTGGAAGAGTGTTTAAAGATGTCAAAGTTTTATCCCTATCACTTTTGCAAAACTGGGTGATTGGACCGATTTTAATGTTTATCCTTGCAATCATTTTTCTTCCAGATAAACCAGAATACATGGTAGGACTCATCATGATTGGCTTGGCACGTTGTATTGCAATGGTAATAGTGTGGAATGATCTCGCGAAAGGGGACACGGAATATGCTGCTGGATTAGTCGCATTTAATGCTATTTTCCAAGTGTTATTCTTCTCCGTATATGCTTATTTATTTGTTACTCTCATTCCGAAGTGGATTGGGATTGAAGGTGCCATAGTAAATATAACAATGGCAGAGGTTGCCAAGTCTGTTTTCATTTATCTAGGAATCCCATTTATAGCTGGTATGTTGACACGATTTATATTAGTAAAAGCTAAAGGTAGACAATGGTATGAAACCGTATTTGTGCCGAAAATAAGCCCAATTACATTAATTGCCCTTATTTTTACAATCATCGTCATGTTCTCTTTAAAGGGAAATATGATGGTAAGCTTGCCATTAGACGTCATCAGAGTGGCGGTTCCATTACTCATATACTTTTTGTTCATGTTCTTTGTTTCTTTTTTCCTTGGAAGAAAAATTGGTGCCAGCTACCCTGTAACTACAACCCTTTCTTTTACGGCAGGAAGTAATAACTTTGAGCTAGCAATCGCTGTTGCAGTTGGTGTATTTGGTATTCACTCTGGAGCAGCCTTTGCAGCAGTTATAGGACCTCTTGTAGAAGTACCTGTCATGATTGCATTAGTGAATGTAGCATTAAAATTTAAACAAAAATATTTTAAAGAGCATACAGCCTGAGACTACTAATAATGAGGTGGAACTAAACATGGAAAAAAAACAGAAAATATATTTTTTGTGCACGGGAAACTCTTGCCGTAGCCAAATGGCAGAAGGATGGGCAAAGAAATACTTGGGTGACAAATGGGAGGTTCGAAGTGCGGGAATAGAAACCCATGGAGTAAACCCCAATGCAGTAAAAGTAATGAAAGAGGTTGGAGTTGACATTTCAAACCACACTTCGGATTTAATCGACCCAGTATATTTAAACAAAGCAGATTTGGTTGTAACATTATGCAGTGATGCCGCAGATAAATGTCCTGTTACGCCGCCAGATGTCAAACGGGTTCATTGGGGATTTGATGACCCTGCAAAAGCAGAAGGAACAGATGACGAAAAATGGGAATTTTTTCAACGAGTGCGAGATGATATAAGAGATCGAATTAAGCATTTTGCTAAAACAGGGGAATAAGAAAATAATAAATCCAGGAGATTTCTATCTCCTGGAATCTATTATTAAACATCTATCTTTAAGAACAGCATTTGTCAGTGTCTTTGTCTTGAATAGTTGTAGAACAACATTCCTTTTTTTCATCTGCTTGTTCGGATCCACAGCAAGTTGTTGTATTTGAAATGTTTTGGTCAACATCAGCCTTCGTAAAGAAGAACTCCCATTCATTTCCACCTGGGTCGTGAATCCAGAATTTATCCTGAAGGGCATAACAACAGGTTGTGTTGATTTCATCATATTGGGAAAGAATACCGTTTTCTTCGAGTCTATTTTTATGAGACATGACCTCTCCTGTACTATCCACTTGAAATCCAAAATGTCCTACTTGATTTCCACTAACTTGATCCCGAAGATTAAGTGTAAAGTTTAAGCCAGGAGAATCAAGCAAGAACTTTACATAATCTGGTTTTACCTTCACTGGTTCAGAACCAAATAGTTTAGTATAAAATTCAATGGATTTTTCAAGATTTGTAACATTAAGTCCAACATGTGCATATTTCATTTAACTTTCCTCCTAACATCAATTTTTTTTGATTTAATAAACAAAAATAATTATGATTAACCTAAACGGATTTTTACTTTTAAAAAATCATCACCTCGTTAACATGGGCAACAACAGCCATTTTGTTGTGGTGAGGTAATAGATTTTGTGCCACTGTTCCATTTTCTGACCAATTTTTGTAGGAGTGATTCTTTATTAAAAGCCTCATATTTCCATGCATTGCGTTCATTCCTCTCAAATTCTTCTTGGCGTATTTTGATCATTTGGTACACTTCATACTCGTTAAAAAACATGAATCATCACCTCCTTATTAATCAGATAATATTGATTAATAAATCAAAAAAAATTGATTTATTCGTTAAAAAATCTCAGGGTGATAACTTGAAGAGGAAACAAAGTTTATTTGTTAATAAATGATTTAATTCTTCATTATTTAGCTTATAGTTACTAAATTTCATTTCATCATTCATCTCTCACCTAAAATTTCTTTCATCAAAAATACTTGATATATCGTATAATATATCCAATATTTTCATGTATCAACTAATTTATCAAAAAAAATTGATTTAATAATTCCCTGGGACTATACATAACCATTTTCATATTTCAAGAAGATGAGATACATTTTTCGGAATTCCGTTAAATTTAAGGATTACATTTCTTATAATATATTTTATACTATAACTATATTTTAAGATTGAAGGTGCAAAAAGGATGAAGTTTCCTAAAAATGTTTTATTAGATTCTATTGCTGAGCGAAAAAACGACCCTGTTTACGGATTAGAGTTTGTTCAAGAACTTGGTAACGATGATGCTGGGTATTCCGAAATGATCGTCGTTATTTTTAAATACAAGGATAAATATTATAGTGTGGAAATTCAACATGTTAATGGCGAAAACAACTACGACCATTGGGAAGATGAAGTAGAATGCCCAGAGGTAGTTAAAAAAGAGGAAATTCATTATTATTGGGAAGAAGTTAAAAATTAATAAAGTACTTTGTTGCTTTTATTAAGAAGATTATGAGATTAGTCCATTCGACTGGTTTCATAATCTTTTTTATTATCTTAAGAATTGAAATTATTTCTTTTTTTATGCCTTCTGTTGCATTGATTTGCTGATTATCTTTAAAGGTTTTATGATTAACCTTATGGAGGTGCGTCATCTTGGAATTGCGTGAATTAAAATATTTTTCGGAAATAGCAAGGTTGAAAAGTATGACAAAAGCAGCAGAGGCCCTGCATGTTTCTCAACCTGCATTGAGCAAAATGATCAAAGGATTGGAAAGTGAACTCGGAATGATCCTCTTGAATCGTTCAAACAAAACGCTTGAGATTACAGATGCGGGTATGGTTGTGAGGGAATATGCACAAAAAGTGAATGCCTTACTTGAGGAAATGTCCCAATCCTTAAATGATATGAGTAATTTAATGCAGGGAACGATACATATTGGGCTGCCTCCTTTTATTGGGAGTCTTTTTTTTCCACAATTATTGGCGGAATTCCATTTAAAGTATGCCAATATTATATTTAATATTAAAGAGTATGGGGCGGCAAAGGTTGTGAAAAGTGTTGAGGAAGGGGAGCTTGAGTTAGGAGTTGCTGTACTTCCTTTAAAAGAGGAACACAAATACAATATTTTCCCGCTTGCAGAAGAAGAAATGAAATTATTAGTTCATAATAAGCATCGTTTATCTGGGAAGGAAAAGGTTCATTTAGCTGAGCTAGAGGATGAGGAGTTTATATTTTATAATGAAGACTTTGCTTTACATGATATTCTCTGGAGGCAATTTTCAAAAATAGGTTATGAGCCTAAGATCTTATTCACAAGCTCGCAATGGGATTTAATGACGGATATGGTCGCTGCCAATTTAGGAGTAACGATCCTGCCAGAATCAATTTGCAATCGTGTGCAGAATCATAAGGTGAAAAAGATTAGTCTTGAACCAGTTACACCGTGGAAACTAGCGGTTATTACGAAAAAGAATAAATATATTTCGCTTGCAAGTCGTGCATTTATTGACTATATTTTTGGCTATTCACAGGTTGATGATGCATAACCAATAGTTATGCAATTTATAAAATATATGTATTTCACTTATAGGAGAAACCCGTTTACCATTAAGTATACAATCATCCACGGAAGAAAAATGGTGGAGGTCATTTACTTATAAAAAGGTAGGCGGTTTTCATGAAAATTATGATAGTCATTTTTCAAATATTGTTTCTTCATCTCTTTTTGTTTGTAGGTATGGGATTGAAATTACTATTGCCAATTCCTCTTCCGGCTTCCATGGTCGGATTAATCATTCTATTGATTGCTCTTTTTACCGGACTAGTAAAAGTTCGGTGGATTGAAAAGGGCGGTAACTGGCTATTAGCGGAACTAATTCTATTTTTTATCCCTTCTGCTGTAGGAATTATTAATTATGAAGAATTATTTGGCTGGTTAGGAATTGAAATGTTGGCTATTATCTTTTTGAGTACAAGTTTTGTCATGATAGCTACTGCATTTACTGCTGAAAAATTTGTTATTAGGAAAAGAAGTGTTGAACAATGAAAATGTTGCTCAGCACGATGATAACTTTTTTAGTCTATCGGATTGTGAAATGGGCCTATCGAAAGTGGAAATTATCATTTTTAAACCCTTTGCTTATTTCACCTATTATTCTGATTATTTTTATTGGAATAATAGATGTTCCTGCTAATGAATTTATCAGTAATTCTAAATGGGTCACTCATATGCTAGGTCCGGCGACAGTAGCATTTGCGATTCCCATTTATAAGAACTTCCATTTAATTAAAAAGTATTCGAGTATTATTTTATTGAGCATTATTACTGGAACACTTACAGCTGTTTTTTCATCCTTTCTTCTTGCTTTAATCGTCCATTTAAAGCCGGATTTGATTTTGAGTGTGATTCCACGATCCATTACGGTACCAATTGCCATTGAGGTTTCAAAGGAAATTGGTGGACTTCCAGTTCTAACAACCGTTTTTGCGATTATGACGGCTATTATCGGGAGTATTATTGGACCATTAGCGTTAAAATGGTTATCTATTAAAACACCTATTGCAAGGGGGCTTGCTTTGGGTGTTGGAGCACACGGAGTAGGAACGGCAAAAGCAAAAGAGTATGGCGAGCAGGAATTTACCTTTTCAACTTTAGGCATGATTCTTGCAGCATTAGTCACAATGATATGGGGCGGCTCATTAATACCTCTTATAGAAAAAATATCAAACCTTAGTTCATAAAAAAGTTCTCTATGCCATAGAGAGCTTTTTTCATTTTCGACTATTGAGGAAGATTGAACATGTCGGATTTAAAGGGATGTTATTGGTAATTATTTGCAAAATTAATATTGTTAAAAAATTCCGATTATTATATAATAAAAAAAGTTTACACTGCTATAATATGTAAAAATAAAAGTATCTACTTCATTTTGTGATTCAGGTTAAATATAATCAAACAGAAACTAAAGGAGGTTGGTGGCAATTGAATGGAGACAATTCTATTACATATAAGGAAATTAGTAGATTAGAAGAAGTTGCAGAGGTTGTTAGTCTGCAATCACATATTTGGAGTCAAGATAGTGTGACTCCACTTGCCCAGTTGGTTGCATCTATTAAAAACGGGGGAGTCATTATTGGGTCTTTTGAGAAAAATCAATTAATAGGATTTTGTTATGGGTTTGCTGGCGTGAAAGAAGGTAATTTCTATCTGGTTTCTCATATGGCTGCTGTCAAATCTGAATATCAGAATTTAGGAGTAGGCTTTCAACTAAAAGTTAAACAAAGAGAATGGGCATTGGCATACGGGTATCAAAAGATGGTTTGGACGTACGATCCTTTAGAGGTTAGAAATGGGTTCTTTAATCTTTGCAAGTTAGGTGCCTACTCAAAACAATATTTGCCATCCTACTATGGGGAAATGAATGACAAGCTTAATAGGGGACTTCCTAGCGATCGCTTATTAATCGAATGGGATTTGTCTTCAAAACGTGTAGAAAGGGCAATTAATGGAGTTAATCGATTGAAAAAGGTCAATTATCAAACATGGCTAAATTGGGAGGAACATGGGGGAGTACCAGTCCCAGTAGAAAGGGATGTAATTTTAAATCAAAAAGGTTTTCTAGTTTCTTCTCCTTTAAATATTCAAGAATTAAAGAAATCGGCCCCCGATGTAGCTAAAGAATGGCGATTTTCTCTTAGAAAGGTTATGACTGAGGCATTATCAAAGGGATACATAGTTACTGGAATTCAAAAAAGACCTGAATCCTTTGTCCATTATTATATTTTAGAACAAAAAACAATGGGGGATATGAATGATTAAGAAAATAAATCAATGGGTATCAGAGAATGAGAAAGCAATCAAGGCTACCTATAATTATCTCCATTCATATGCAGAAGTAAGCTGGGAGGAATATGAAACAACCAAATACATTGCTACCCGCCTAAATGAAATAGGAATCCCTTATGAGACCTTCGATGATATTCCTGGTGTGGTGGGTTATTGGGGAGATTCCAATAAAGGCCCATCTGTAGGCATTAGGGCTGACATGGATGCCTTATACCAGCTAGTCGGAGGAGAATGGATTCCCAATCACTCCTGTGGACATGATGGACACATGACCATGGTTCTTCATGCAATCACTTGTTTAAAGGATTTAGGATTTACTCCAAAAGGATTGATAAAAATCATTTTTCAGCCTGCAGAAGAAACTGGAAAGGGAGCAAAAGCGTTAATTGAAAAAGGGATACTTAATGATCTTGATTACCTTTTAGGTATACATGTACGACCTATACAGGAAATGGAATTTGGGCAGGCTTCTCCGGCCATTTATCATGGTGCAACAACTTTACTAAAGGGGGAGGTAAAAGGGGTTCAGGCACATGGGTCCAGACCAAACCTTGGTGTAAATGTGGTTGACTCTATTGGGGCAATAATCCAAGCCGTAAATTCAATTAAAATTGACCCGACCATATCTGCCTCTGCCAAGGTGACCATGGTTCATGCTGGAGGGGATCATTTAAATATCATACCGGATTATGGTCAGTTTGGGATTGATGTAAGGGCGAGTACCAATGAAGTGATGGATAAATTGTTAGATCAGGTCAAGTATGCTGTCAATACAGCAGGAACTATTAATTATGCAAAGGTAAATATTGAAACCTCTGCATCTATTGTTGCTGCTGAGGCTAGTCCAAAATTTGAGGAAATTGTTAAGGAAGCGATTGGAGAGGTACTTGGAGAGGAGGGGCTTGTTTCACCACCAGTTACTCCGGGTGGAGAAGACTTTCATTTTTATAAAGTAGCATACCCCCATTTGCAAGCAACAATGGTTGGTCTTGGGACAGGATTAGCCCCTGGACTTCACCACCCACACATGCAATTTAACCTGGATTCTCTCCTTAACGGGGTTAAAATTCTGAGCCTTGTTCTTTCAAAGATTACTTCAGATGAAGGGGATGGAACTAAAGAGAGGATTTCTCAAAATGGATAAATATAAGGAGAAAATACGAAAACAGTACAGCCAATTAACGACAAGACAACAAAAGATTGCAGAATATATGATCAATTTCCCTAAAGAGGTTGCCTTTCAGACAGCAAAGCAAATTGGCAGGTCATGTAAAACCAGTGAGACCACTGTCATTAGATTATGCTATATTCTTGGATATTCTGGTTTTAGTGAGCTGCAAAAGGAAATTCAAATGAGTTTGTTAGAGGATACTTCTGAAGTTGGAAATCCGATTGAAAACTATCGAAAGGGTTCTCAGTCGTTAAAGGGAAAAAATTTGATCCAACATATGATTGAACAAGATAATACCTATGTAAGGGCAACGCTAGAGGCTGTTGATTTAGAACAATATCATTTGGCTATTGAAAAATTAATCCAAGGTGAAAAACGGATGGTTGTTGGGTTTCGTTCATCCTATGGACCTGCGAATTGGCTAACCTTCACTTTAAACATCGTAGTAGGAAATACCACTCTATATCGGGGTGAGATTGAGGATGCTAACGATTTATTGTTGCAAATTGATGAGAGCACCGTAGTAATCGCCATCTCATTTCCAAGGTATATACAAGAGACATTTTCATTTGTAAGGACAGCAAAGAAAAAAGGAGCATTTATTATCGCCATTACCGATGACCATTTATCACCAATTAGCCAATATGCGGATTTATTATTTCGGGTTATTGCGCCAGCACCAATTCCTTTAAAAGGAATTGCTCCTACACTAGCACTTCTAAATCTTTTTGTCACGGGAATAGCAGCATCAGAGGATTTGAAGATCCAAAATCATATGGCTGAGTATGATCAAACAACTGAAGAATATTATCCATTTACAGATGGAAATAATCTCTGAAAAGATTGAGAGATTAATGAAGGAGGAATAATTTTGGATAGCCAATTTATTTCGATAAGGAATGTGATCCTTCATCGGTTAGTGATGAGGTTAAATGATCCGTTTACTACAAGCTTTGGAACATTCCAGGATAAGGAGTTTTTTGTCATTGAAGTTGAAGATGATTCTGGATTTACTGGGTTTGGAGAGACGGTTGCTTTTTCAAGCCCTTGGTATAGCGAAGAAACGGTAGAAACCAACCAACATATGATGGAAAGATTTCTAATTCCGTTACTACTAGATACACCGTTTCAACATCCTGATGAAATCTCCAAGCGATTTGAACCAATTAGAAGAAACCATATGGCTAAATCAGCCATAGAGGGTGCAGTTTGGGATTTATATGCTAAGAGAATGAACCTCCCTCTTTCGAAAGCTCTTCGTGGGACAAAAGAACAAATTGATGTAGGAATCAGCATTGGTATCCAGCCAACAGTCAAAGAGCTCTTGCATGTTGTTGAGCGTTATGTAACAGAAGGATATAAGCGAATAAAATTAAAAATAAAGCCAGGCTATGACTATTCAATGGTGAAAGAGGTTAGAAGAATTTTTCCTGAAGTACCTTTGATGGCTGATGCTAATTCCGCGTACACCCTAAATGATATTAAATTACTTAAAAGATTAGATGATCTAAATTTAATGATGATTGAACAGCCACTTGCCCATGATGATATTGTGGATCATGCAAAATTACAATCTCAATTAACTACTCCGATTTGTTTAGATGAAAGTATTCATTCATTAGAAGACGCAAGGAAAGCCGTTGAACTGGGAAGTTGTAAAATAATAAACATCAAGATAGGCAGAGTTGGAGGCCTTAGTGAATCAAAGAAAATACATGATTACTGTGCTAGTCAAGGGATTTCCCTTTGGTGTGGAGGAATGCTCGAAGCTGGAATTGGCAGGGCGCATAATATTGCCATTGCAACCCTTTCGAACTTTGATTTACCTGGAGATACAGCTGCCTCCTCAAGATATTGGGTTCAAGATATTATTGAGCCTGAAGTAACTGTAAAAAATGGTGTGATTCAGATCCCTAAGAAACCTGGTATTGGATATGAGGTTAATCGCAGGGCATTAGAATCATTCCGGATTGATAAGCAAGTGTTTACATCGTCAAAAGTAGTGTAAAACTGGTGTCTGAAGCCCACAGCAATAACTGAGGGAGTCAGGCATCAGTTTTTTTATAGGAATTCGATCAGAATTCTCCTATAGAACGTTTGGTCGAATAGTCTATATAGCTTTCAAAACATTTTTTTCATTTAACTATTGATAACTTTTTACTTAAAAAATGACTAAAAGTCATAAACAATGCAGAAACTTATGACTTTTCGACACTATGAGTATCTTGAACAAAACATTAAAGTAAGGAAGTGAAGTTAACCAAGGAAGGGTGTAATAAATGAAAAAGAACTATATTCGTTCATTAGCAATAATTTTAATCAATTCGTTGACCATCATTTTACTTATGATTTTTTTAGGAAGGAAAATGGAATCAGCTACTCTGATGGAATGGGGGATTCTTGCCTCTCTCGGAGCTATACTTCAAACTGTTTCAATCTTACTCTTTTATAAATTTGTTGATAAAAAGCCACTTGATACATTGGATTTAAAAATGAACAAAAGGGATCTATTATTTTCCGTCTTTTCGATTACTTTAACGATTTGTCTATTTTTTATATACCTAGTGGCGGCCTCAAAGCTGGATCATTTTTCCATAGAATGGAAAACTGAACATTTTTCAAGAATCTCCTTTTATCTGATGTTGTTAGTAGTAGGGTTTGGTTGGTTCAATGCAGCGTTTACAGAAGAGTTATTGTATAGATGGTATCTAGTATCAAACTTAAAGCATTTAAGTACTATGAAACTATATCTTGCTACAGGTCTATTTTTTATGCTATCGCACCTTTTTAAAGGGGACTTTAACCCATTTTATCTATTGTTTTTATTAGTAACTAGCTGTTCTTTATTATATGTCTACTTAAGAACTGGGGGGAAGTTACTTCCAGTTACATTTGCCCATATGATCCAAAATCTTACCATCAATCATTTGGTAGGAAGCAGCGATCTTGCCATTCTTCATTTTGAAACAGAACCAAGCCAAGTTCACCTGCTGGCTTTGACTATTCTATACAATCTTTTAATCATAACTTTAGCGACGGTAATGTATAGGAAGTCTGAAGGAATGCAGCAAAATACAAATATTCATGTCCATGGCAATTCAAAAATCATTATCTGAAAGATTTTCTATTAAAGATATGAAGAATATTTAAGGGAGGGAGTTTCCAGTTGGAATTCAATAATAAAGTTGCCTTGATTACTGGTGGTACATCTGGGATAGGGTTATCTGTTGCTGCTAGTTTAGCTCAAAAGGGTGCAAAGGTAGTCGTCGTAGGAAGAAACTCTTCTAAGGGAGAGGAGGCAATTCAGGAATTAAAACAAATACACTCTGATGTTGTCTTTCTATCAAAGGATGTAAGTCAATCTAGTGAAATAAAGCAGATGGTCGATGAAACGCTATCTATTTTCGGGACATTAGATTTTGCTTTTAATAATGCCTGTCATGCAGAGATGACGCCTGCACGAACTCATGAATTTTCCGAGGAAGATTTTGACCGAATGATGGGTATAACAATTAAGAGTGTATGGCTATGTATGAAATATGAACTTCAAGCCATGCTTAAGGGTGGTGGGGGGTCAATTGTCAATACATCCTCACTAGATGCGTTTGTATGTCACCCAGGAATCACGGCCTATACAGTTGGAAAGAGCGGAATTATCACCTTATCGAAGTGTGTTGCGAGAGAGTACGGGAAACAAGGTATTAGAGTCAATACTCTAACACCTGGTGCAATAAGAACGCCTATGATTGAAAGGAAATTTGAAGGTTTGTCAAAAGAAGAAGGAAATATGCTTGAGGAAAAATATCAAAACATAAATGCTTTAGGAAGAATGGGGACTCCGGAAGAAGCAGCAAACGTAGTGACATGGTTAATGTCAGAGAAGTCATCCTATATTACTGGTCAAAACATTATTCTAGATGGTGGAGTAAGCTATATTTCATGAAAAAAGCGTTCATATAAAGTACGCATTTTGATATTTCAAGTCTACAGTCAATAATAGAGTAGATTGATATTTATCCAAAAGGTAATACTAAAAATACGGAAGTGGAGCCAACTCTCGTTTTGTGGTAACGGACACAGGATCCACTAAATCGATAAAAATCGCTTAAAATTGGTAACTAACGGACAGAGGATCCACTATTGACTGGAAATTACAAGGAAATTACTTTAAATTGAAAAAATAGCGGAACCAGAGTCCGTAAAACCCATAAATCCATAAGTAAAAACCTAAATAACGGAACCAGTGTCCATAAGGCAATTCAAAAAAATCACATACAGTTCTAGAAAGTCTGTCAATTTTATATTTGAATGACGTGAATCCACCAACAACCCCATTTTTCATACGAAATATATTATCCATTTATCTTATAATAATGAACTGCAACCTCAATTGTTAACGTATTATCTACCAAACGATTAGAAGTAGTAGTTCAAAGTAGATGAAGCCTAAAAGGAAAAAAACAGAAATCTATTACTCATACATTACTCAAATCCTATTTTGAACACTTTCTTCTTCCTCGTAAACTGTCATATCCTTCAATGGTGGAGAGTAGACATGTAGAGAAATCATACGTTCATTTGAAGGATTGGTCATTTTATGAATCATTCCCTTGGTAGAGTATAGACACTCGCCTTGGTTAATACAAAAAGAAGAAAATTGTTCTGAACGGTCACCGTTTAGTCTGTATATTGAGTTCACGATGGTTCCTTCTATTACCATGGCACAGCCAATAGATTTTCCATGATCGTGGATAGCGGTTCCTTTATGTGGGGGGATGTTAATGACAATCACTTCTAATTCATTGTTTCGATAAATCACATTTCTTCCATATTGGTACTGTTTAGGTTCCTTGATAAACGGGACAATCGAATTTGCTACGTTTGGAACTTGCTTTAAATGATAGGCTAATTCTTTCAAACTGGGTTCCTTTAATTCTCCAAAAAGGTGTTTGATATTTTCATAAAGCTCCATTGCTCATTCCTCCTAGACATTGTAAAAGTTGACTAAATTAGTCGAGAATCACCGACTTATTTGCAGGATATTTATCTACAGTAAAATGAGTGTGGGCATACACCTAATTCATAAAAGAAAATGGAGAATCACCTTTATGGATAAATTACTAAATTAATATTTCAAACATATTATATAGAGAAAAAATGTAAGCGTTTACCCAGGAGGATAGAAATGGATAAAAATAATTATCAATTTGAGACAAAAGTTATACATGCTGGATATGAAACAGAAAAAAATCAGGGAAGCTTAACTCCACCCCTATTTCAAACGTCTACCTTTACATTTAATACGGCAGAACAGGGTGAAAGAAGATTTTCAGGAGAGGAAAAGGGTTATATTTATTCGAGGCTGGGTAATCCAACTGTTAAGATTCTTGAAGACAGGATAGCTACATTAGAAAGAGGAGAAGCGGCATTAGCCTTTTCTTCTGGTATGGCAGCAGTTTCTGCTGTTCTTGTGGCCTTAACTAGGACAGGTGACCATATACTTTGCTCCAAAGGAGTTTACGGCTGTACCTTTGGATTACTTCATCTTTTAAAAGAAAAATATGAAATAGATCATGATTTCTCAAATATGAATTCTGTTGAAGAGATAGAACGAGCAATACGACCGAATACGAAATGCATCTATATCGAAACCCCAATAAATCCAACAATGAAGCTAGTAGACCTCAAAATGGTTGCGAGCCTTGCAAATAAAAAAGGGATACCAGTTGTGGTTGATAATACCTTTTGTTCGCCCTATTTACAAACACCTCTTGCCCATGGCTGTGACGTTGTGCTCCATAGTGCAACAAAATATATATGCGGACATGGAGATGTCATTGCAGGATTAGTAGTTGGAAAAAGAAACTTCATAGATAACATCTCTCGTACAACCCAAAAAGATATTGGGGGAATTATTTCCCCATTTGATGCCTGGCTACTATTAAGAGGTTTAAAGACCCTTCCAGTTCGTATGGACCGACATTGTGAAAATACGGAAATTTTGTTTGAATTTTTAAAAAGCCACCCGAAAATTGAATCTATTTATTATCCTGGTGACAAAAATCATTTAGATTATTCAATTATGAAGAGCCAAATGACCAAACCAGGAGGAATGTTATCCTTCTCAATAAAAGGAACGAAGGAGACGGCGCAATTATTCATGAATCAATTAGAGCTAATAAAAATTGCCGTAAGTCTAGGGGATACTGAAACACTCCTTCAACATCCCGCTACGATGACACATGCAGTCGTTCCAAGGTCTGAAAGAGAAAAAATGGGGATTGAGGACACATTATTGCGCCTGTCTGTTGGTCTGGAAGCATGGGAGGATATAAAGAGTGATCTTAAACAGGCACTTGATAAGATTTAAGAAATTGATTATTACTAGAAAGTCAACTAAGCTACTCAATTAATGAGTAGCTTTCAATATTCTTGAAAATAGATCCCTTTTTCAGCATCCCATTCCGCATAACAGACATCCTTTGGTTGTTTAATCCCATGTGCATTCAATTCTTTATGAAGCCATTCCTCCGTTAAACCCTCTTTCTTTAAATTTGATGCTAAAATTTTACCATCACTGATGATAGTAATTGGGATATTATGTTCCTCGCATTGAATATTTAAATCCTGACAAGTAGGAAAATCTGCTTCTGGCTTTCTCATAGCACTAATACTTCCATTATTTTCAAAAAAGGCGTACTCAACATCTTGTAGAGAGAAGATATCTTTTGAACGTAACAATTGCTTCAGCTGATCGATATCTAAACGATTTCTTTTCATTTCCTTCCAATCAATTTTTCCTTTGTTAATAATCAAAGAAGCTCTTCCTTCAAAAAGGTGTCGTAAGGGTCTAGATTTTTGTGTAGCCAACTCTGTAAAAAATATGAGTGCACCCCAAATCACGATGGCAAAAAGGATTTTAATAAGACCTACCCTATGATCAAACACGGCATTTCCCACCAAATCACCTAAAACAAGGGCAGAGATAAAATCAAAAGGAGTAATTTGATTAATTTGAGTCTTTCCTAAAATTTTTACAGTCAGAAAAAGTGCAAAATAGCCAATGACAAGTTCTGTAAGGATATGAAAATAGCTCATTTTTTTCCTTCTTCATCTCCCTTTTCTCTTGTTTTGAAGGATTAATACATACGAATTCGAATATAAATGAATGGAGTGCTTTTTATTTCTAATCCTTTTTTGTCATACGTAATATTGATAAAATAGGATCATTTCTTTTTGGTAATATCATTGGTTATATTCTGCATTGTAGGAATTTTCCCCGGCATGAACAGATAAAAGGGTGTTGGCGTACCCAACGAGACGATTGACAATTTCATCAGAAATAGCATAAACAAGTTGATACTGCTCTAAATGATGTAGGGAGGGGTCATCGAAAATAATAGTAGTATTAATAAAAATTTCCTTTGTATCCAAAAGATTATAATGTATTATTGCCTTTCCTGCGGCACCACCAGTTAGAGGATCCTTAAAGCTTGGGAGAAAAATATACCATTCTTCTGCAGAAGGGGAGCGGAAATTTTTTGTAAAGGTTAACCCATCAAGTTCATATTCAATTAGTTTTATCTGTTCCTCACTTAATACATCCATAATATTCTCATTCAAAACAAAAACCTTCTTCCGTCCAGCAACTATAGTTATTAAGTAAAAATAGCTATTGTCTTAACATGATTATTGTCCGCTTCTCTTCTGTTCTTAATCATTTTTAGATGATGGAAAAACTCACCAAAAATATTCTCTCCTTTAAGTTAAAGACATATAATTAGTAAAAGGAATGAAAATAATCTAACACTATGTCAAAACATGATAATGGGAAATATATCCTTTAATAAATGAATACCATAAATTTGGAACTTACTAACGGGCAGTATTGTAAATATCAGGATTTTGAAAGGATAAATAAAATGGCGATTGTTGTAGGGTATGGAATTGCATTTATTGGTGCGTTTGTAGCTAATATGCTCAGCGTAGGCAAGTCGAAAAAAAGAAAATATAAGGTATGGGGCATTGCTCTTATGGTACCAATTTCACCAGCCTTATCATTTGCGTTAGGGTTAACGTATGCAATTATTGAGAAAAATGGATGGGCTGCATTGAGCATGATATATATTTTTCCTATCATCTTCATCATTGGACTCGTTATGTTATTGGTTGGTATTTTCAAGAAAGAAGAAACAAAATGAAACCTATAGAGGAGCTATTCTTCCAATGAGGAGGATGGCTCTTTTTTTGAGTTAAACCGAAGTTTAGACTAATTCGCCAAGTTATAATTTGCTGATTATTCATTAGAGCCAAGCTCATTTTGTTACTAATATGGACAAACTCTGATTAGAAAAAAATATCAAGCACAAATGGAATAGTTGAATTGCTTCATGAGTTTTTCAGACAGTTTTCATTTTAAAGGATTATTCTAGTAATATAAATTGTTCAAAAGGAGATTGCTTATGAAATATTGGAAACTATTATCTATCCTAATGTTGTTTGCAATTACAATTAATCTAATTACTACAGAGAGCAACCTTGTTTCTGCGGAGGGGGATTATGAAGAAGAGTACGAAGATCATGACAGGCACGGGCATGATGATGAAGGGAAGGATGGGAATTTTGAAGATATAGGTGAATTGGCTGGCTGGATAACTATTATTACAATGGGTACGGCAGGTTTAATATTCCCTATTAGAAAGTCAACGAAATCAGTCATTACTAGTTTTCCAGGGGCAAAAAAAACCTATATCTCTATTTCAAAGTTTTTAAGCAAATATCATATATATTTTGGAATAGTAGCAATGGCTTTAAGTATATTTCATGGAGTTGTCATGTACCTTAACGAAGGAGAATTAGAAAGTGAGGGGATCGTTGGATTAGGTGCAGTGGTACTAATGTTGATTGCTAGCATCCTTGGATTAATATTATACAAGAACAAAAAAGTGAAAAGTCTTCGTACCACACATTCGACATTGTTAGGTTTTGCAATTCTCATTGGATTATTTCACATATTTATATCCTAAAGATAAGGAATCTTCATCTACTAGGAAAGGTCTTAATTATTTAATAGAGAAATGTCAGTTGGACGTTGCTCCATTTATTAGAATTACTTTTGATAAGTAGTTTCAATTTTGGTAATTTCGATTAGATTTTGTTTGGTTATGTATTTTAGGGGATTTATGAAAGCCGCTTTGCATGGGATTCTGAATGGTTTTGTCCTTCATGAGCCGGATGAAGGACAAACCGCGTAGATTCCTGAATGATTCTGCCCTTCATGAGCCCAAAGAAGGATAAATCGTCTGGGTTTTTTAATGAAAATATTTTGCCCCAATATACAAGTGATCGGGGGGGAGATAGTTTAACAATTACTAGGTTAGAAAAATGCATGACAGTATTCATTTCTCTATCCCCCGTTTTTATGTTGGATTGTAAAATAACCAAACCTAAAAAAATGCCAGTCAATTATGAAATAGAAACCAACTAGGATTGAAAATTATGAGGTTAGCGATTATTGAAATAGACATTTAAAGCGTCAACAATATCATTATTTTGGCCATCTGATTGAATGACATAGTGGTCACCTTCTAAATTTGAAGTAAAGTTTTGTATTCCTTGATGGTTTAAGAAGTCATCAATGTCAGAGAGCCTTTCTCCCTGATTTTTTAAGGCCTTTTTTCCAACATAGCTTCCATTAACATAAATCTCATACTCATCCTGATTAAGTTTTACAACCGATTCGTTTTTTAGATTGTCAGTAATAAATGTATTTGTTCCACTTCCTGTTGGAAGATTTTGATTAATCAAGTTTATACCCCCAATTCTATTTATGGCAATATTTTTCCCTGAGATAATCAAATTATGAGTCTTCAAACAAATAGTGGGCTATCAGCAAACAAATCATGAACAATGGATAGAATGGCATTTTTCATGACGGTATCCTCATTTTTCAGGGAAGGATTTAGTTGCTTGCTATTTCAAATAAAGCTATAATAGTGGTAATATTTTTTGAATAGTGTGAAAATAGTTTTCGCAGAGGGTTTAAACCTCTTTTTTTAAAAAAACAAATACTAACCAGTCAGTATGTAACGAATATATTCATGAAAGTGAGGAGAATAAATGGATATTTTAAAAGGACTAACAGATGATTTAATAGAAAGAAAAGAGGCAGCATTATTAGGCGGTGGTGCAAGCAAAATTGAAGCCCAGCATCAAAGAGGTCTTTTAACAGCAAGGGAACGAATTTCTAAATTAGTCGATCCTGGATCATTTCGTGAATTGGGGATGTTAAATACATCGGATGATTCTGGTAATAAAAAGGAAAGTTACGGAGATGGTCTTATCGGTGGGATTGGCAAGGTAAGTGGTAGACCAGCAGTCATTCAAGCTGGAGATAAAACTGTTTTTGCCGGGACAGAGGGAAATGTTCACATTCGAAAATCTAGGATGCTTCATGAATTTGCTATAAAAAATGGTCTCCCTATGTTTTTCCTAAATGAGGGTGGAGGTCTAAGAATGCCCGATGGAATGGGTTCTGACGGAATTAGTGATAAGTTATTTCCAAGAGAGATGCTAACCAACCATCGTCAAGTTCCCACAATGTCTGCCATTTTAGGAGATAGTTATGGGGGTCCAACATGGACAGCAGTATCTTCAGATTTTGTTACACAGCTACAAGGTACTTGTATGGCAATCGCCGGTCCAAGAATGCTTGAGCTTGCCAATGGTCAAAAGATGACTCCAGAGGAGCTTGGGGGAGTGGACATACATAATAAATTTACTGGTCAGATCGATCATGATGGTTTAACTGAAGAGGAATGTATTGAAGCGACAAAAGCATACTTTGAATATATGCCACAAAATGCGTTGACAAGACCATCTATGGGGCTATCAAAGGATGATCCTTATCGAAATGTGGATGAGGTTCTTTCGATTTTACCTCAACAAAGCAATCGTGTGTATGATATGAAAAAAATAATTGAAACGCTCGTTGATGATGGCCGATATTTTGATTACCAAGCGAAATTTGGTCGGGCAATAATCACAGTATTTGCCCATATTAATGGACATGTGGTTGGAATTGTAGCAAATCAGCCAAATCAATTTGCAGGAGCACCTGGTCCTCATGAATGTCAAAAGGCAACTGAATTTATTTGTTTATGTGATTCCTACCACATTCCATTGATTTTTTTACATGATACACCTGGGTTTCGTATTAGCAGTGAAGCAGAAAAAGCTCAGATGCCAACCAAAATTATGGTATGGAATCAGGCATTAGCTTTAACGACAGTACCAAAAATATCGGTCGTTATTAGGAAAAGTATCGGGGCAGCCTACGGAAATATGTGTGGACCAGGAATGGGAGGAGATTTAATTGTTGCTTGGCCAACTGCCGAAATAAACTTTACTGGTCCAGAAGTAGGAATTAATGTTGTTTTCGCCCGCGAAATTTCTCAAGCCGAAGATCCAAAGGAAATGAGGAAGCAATTGCTAAACCATTGGTCATTTGATAGCTCACCCTATAAAGCGGCTGCGAAACATCTCATAGATGATGTCATTCATCCAGGAGAAACCCGTAAATTTTTAAGTCAATCCCTGGAGTTTTTATTAACGAGCAAAAGGGAACTGAGTGAGCGAAATCTTGCGACCTGGCCGACGGGGTTCTAAGGAAGAAAGTAATGCTGAATTAAACTCAAAGCTAATGAACATTTTTTTGGGACTATTAAATTCGGCTGTTAATTCATAAATGATCCCTTTTTAGAGAGTTATTGGACACTTATTCCGTAAATATACGTGAACTAAATGGTATATTTTTGATTAATAGTATATTTTGGAGCTTGAGTCTGATAACTCTATTTTTTGGTCTCCCATTTTGGTAAAAAAGGGCCATTGTCAGAAGGGATTTTTAGAAAATGTAGGCAATCCTCTATGAGACAAAAAATTTTTTGAATAGAAAATATTTGAAGGGTTTAAAATATTTGATTATTTTTGACTATATTAACAATTATTATAGTGATAAAGCGCTATGAAATGTTCAAGATTTAGGAGGAATTGAAATGAAGATTGTAGCAATAGTAGGAAGTATTAGAGAAGACTCATTGAACTTTGGCTTAGTTAAAACCCTACAGGAAAGATATAGTGAGAAGCTTGATATAATAATGGCAAACATTGCTCAGCTACCATTTTATAATCAGGATCATGAGAATAGTCCTAACGAATTGGTTTATCATTTTAAACAAGAAATACTATCTGCAGATGCCGTATTGATTTCAACTCCAGAGTATAATTGGTCCGTTCCTGGCGTATTGAAAAATGCCCTTGATTGGCTTTCAAGAGTCGATTTTGTATTACGTAATAAACCAGTTATGATTGTTGGAGTATCAACAGGTATGGTTGGAACATTACGTGCACAATTACATCTAAGACAAATTTTATCTAGTCCGGGTCTTTCTTCCAGGGTATTGCCACCTAGTGGAAATGAGGTAATTGTTAATCAAGCCCTGACAAAATTTGAGAATGGAAGATTAGTTGACGAACCAACCTTATTATTTATTGATGAAGTAATGGGGAGATTTATAGAATGGAGTAAAGAAAAGGAAACTGATAATTAAGGTTGATTCAATTTTATAATAGATATATAATAATATTAGAAATTTTAAGAAAAGTTAGAAAGATTAACCATAAATGGGGACTAGTTTCCCCATTTTATTTGTTGAACATTCTTACCAGATGTAAATTAATTACCAATCATAAATTAGACCTCTTTGAAAATGTAATTAAATGGAGATAATATTTTTATTATTATCCTTTTAAGTTCCCACAAAAATATTTGTAGAATAATAGACATTATTTCTTCCAAAACAATCCTTATTATCTAAGATTACTTTCCGAAAAAGAACAGCAGAAGTCATAATTACTAGTGAATAATAATATATTTAAAAAGGAAAATATATGTAAAAATGTTAGATTTTCTAACATTATTATTGACAAAATATTTAGAACATTGTTACTATTATTACTAGTTATACTACTTTTCTCCTATAAGAATACTGTACATAAGGAAATGCTGTATAACTATATATATTAAAAAATAGGGAGGGTTAAAATGAAGTTTAAAAAATCTTTTTCATTCTTAATGGCTAGTGGTTTAGCACTAGGCATCTTGGCTGGTTGTAGTGGTGAAAAGGAAACTAGCGGTGGCACCGGGTCAAAATCAGAAGGCACAAAGATAATTAAAATTGCAACTCAAAGTCCATTATCAGGTGGAAGTGCAACAGTTGGGGAAGCAATCAAGCTAGGAGCACAATTAGCTTTAGATGAACAAAAGGACAAATTTAAGGATTTAGGTTTTGAATTGCAACTTGTACCATATGACGATCAGGCAGACCCGAAAAAAGGGGTTGCCAATGCACAATTAATTGCATCTGACAAGGATGTATTAGCAGTGGTTGGTCACTATAATTCAGGTGTTGCAATCCCATCTTCAGAAGTTTACGAGAAATATAGCATACCTATGGTATCACCTGCAAATACTGCGACTGAAGTGACCGATAGGGGGCTAAAATCGGTTAACCGTATCGTAGCACGTGATGATTCTCAAGGTCCTGCCGGTGCAGACTATGCAGTAAATAAAATAGGCGCAAAAAAAATCTTTATCGTTCAGGATAAAACCGCTTATGGTACTGGTCTTGCTGAGGCGTTCAAGAAAGGTGCAGAAGAAGCTGGAGCAGAAATCCTTGGGTTTGAAGGGATTACAATCGGTGAAAAAGATTTTAACGGAGTTCTTAACCAAATCTTATCTAAAAAACCTGAACTAGTATATTTTGGTGGAATGTACTCAGAGGGTGGACTATTAATTAAGCAGGCTCGTGATAAAGGAATTGATATTCCATTCATGGGTGGTGACGGCATGGATTCTTCAACACTAGTTGAAATTGCCGGGGATTCGATTAAAAACACGTACATTACTTCAGTTGCCGGGGATTCATCTACAACTGATACTGGTAAAAAGTTTATCGATGATTATAAAAAGGCATTTAACAAAAACCCAGAGTCATATTCCGTATATGGCTACGATTCCATGGGTGTTGTCCTAAAAGGTTTAGAGGATGCTATTAATGCAAATAGCAAAAAATTGCCTACTCGCGAACAGCTTTCAGAAGCTATTCGTGCAGTCTCAGACTATAAGGGTGCTTTAACTCAAGTAACCTTCGATGATAAAGGTGATAATGAGTTTGCAAAAGTATTCATTTACAAATTTGATGAAGCTAAATATCCAGCTAAATTTGAAGGTGAAGTAGCTAAATAAGAACCAAAAGGGAAAGGGTATGACCCCCTAAAATCGAGGGCGTACCCTTTTTATCTAAAGTTAATGGGCGATAAGACTTCCACTTAAATATCTGTAACATCGTTTTAGGGTTAAGTGGTGGATTTTCTTACCAGTAAACTCCCAATTGCTTCAGCTAACCAATAGTGGGGGAAATCCCACTGATAGTAGGTTCACCTTTTCTAAACACTGGTGGTAGGAGGTAAAAGATGCTAAATGAGATATTACATACAATTCCGCAAGTCTTAATAGATGGTCTTACCCTGGGTACTGTTTATGCCGTTATTGCCTTAGGTTATACAATGGTATATGGAATTTTGGAATTAATTAACTTTGCGCATGGTGAGATCTTCATGTCTGGTGCATTTATCGGCACAACGATTTTAATCATTCTAACAGGAATAGGGTGGGTATCAGCTATTCCTGCAATAGTAGTGTTAATTGTGGTTCTTTTAATAACTGCATTATTAACTGGTTTTGTAGGAATGGGCATTGAACGGGTTGCCTATCGTCCCTTAAGAAAAGCCCCTAAGCTCATCGCTTTAATCACAGCAATCGGAATATCCTTTGTATTACAAGACGTTGTTAGATTCATTGCTGAATTAAAAAATGGTAACTACATTTTAACTGGTCCAAGCCTTTTCACTGAACAAATATCCATTAAAGCATCTGCCCTTGGTTCAATATTTAATGATGCTTCTATTAAATCCTCATTTCTTATCGTTCTCGTTACAGCAGTAATTATGATGATTATACTCGATATTTTTGTCAATAGGACAAAATGGGGTATGGCGATGAGAGCAGTAGCCCAGGATCGAGAAACAGCCTCTCTCATGACAGTCAATGTGAATAAAGTGATTTCGATGACATTTTTCATAGGCTCTGCTCTCGGTGGAGCAACAGGTGTATTATTCGCCGTGCAATATGGAACCATTGACCCTTATATAGGATTTATCCTTGGTTTAAAAGCATTTATTGCAGCTGTTTTAGGTGGAATTGGAAATATCCGTGGAGCCATGCTTGGTGGTTTATTGCTCGGTATTATGGAGATGTTTGCCTCTGCCAATTTAACACTTCTTACCGGTGGAGTATTTGGAGCGGAATATAAGGACGTATTTGCCTTTATCATATTAATTATTGTGTTGATTTTCAAACCGCAAGGACTTCTTGGAAAATCGGTTACTGAGAAAGTGTAGGTGAGAAGAATGAAAACATTGTGGAATAAGTATAAGAATAATAGAATGGCACAAGCTGTCTTTCTTCTAATTTACATTGGAGTAACATCCTTAAGCCTTTATCTAGCGGAAAGATCAGTTACATCATTTTTATTGCTGCTTGCTTCCTTACTGATGCTTTATTTTACTAGTTTTAAAAATGCTACTAAATGGATCATCGCAGGAGTCGTACTTATCTTTCTACTCCCGTTCACTGCAAGTAATGGTGCAGGCTACCAGGCATATATGGAGGTCGCAACCTTAGTTGGAATCTATATCGCGATGGCACTTGGGTTAAATATTGTCGTAGGGATGGCTGGATTATTAGATTTAGGATTTGTTGCCTTCTTTGCAGTAGGGGCGTATACGTATGGTATGTTTGCTACCCCACAGGCTGCAAATTTTATGCCTTTTGGCCATTATCCACTTTCAGGAGAAAGTTTTTGGATATTTATCATAATTGGATGTTTGGTCGCAGCATTATTTGGAATCTTAATTGGTGTCCCAGTTTTAAGGGTTAAGGGAGATTATTTAGCGATTGTAACTCTTGGGTTTGGAGAGATTATTCGGATTGTATTTAATAATCTTGATAAACCTGTCAATATTACAAACGGTGCCATGGGGATTGCTTCTATTACACCCCCTAGACTATTTGGACTGGAATTTATTTATCCAAATCAATTCTATTATATTGTTCTCATAATTTTAGTCTTCACCATTTTTACAGTCCTTCGGTTTGAGCATTCCAAAATAGGTCGTTCCTGGAAGGCTATAAGAGAAAATGAAATTGCCGCTCAGGCTATGGGAATCCCATTAGTAAAGACAAAGCTTACTGCCTTCGCTATTGGTGCATCGTTCTCGGGTATGATGGGAGTCGTATTTGCTGCTAAACAAACCTTTGTTGACCCAACTAGCTTTACTCTACTAGAATCCTTTACTATTTTAGTAATGGTCGTGCTAGGAGGTATGGGAAGTGTACCTGGGGTTATTTTAGGAGCAGCCGTTATGACGATTCTAAATCTTCAAGTATTAACAGAAATAACAAACTGGCTAAACCAATTAAGTCTTTCTGGATTTGTATCCATTCCAGATGCTTTATCTCCATCTAAGATGCAGAGATTAATTTTTGGTGGACTATTAATAATATTTGCTTTATATCGACCTAAAGGATTAATTCCGTCAAAAAATAAAAAATTTGATGAGGAAAAATTAAAAGCAGGTAAATCAAAGAACACCATCATTTCGAATCATATTCAGGATGAGAAAGCACAAGTATAGTTAAGGGGGAAGAAATCAATGTCTATACTAGAGGTGCATAATTTAACGAAACAATTTGGTGGTCTTACTGCTAATCAAAATATTTCAATGACATTTAATGAAAACTCGATAACGGCAGTAATTGGACCAAATGGTGCTGGTAAGACAACCTTTTTTAATATGATAACAGGGGTTTATCAACCTACCTCAGGATCTATATTATTAGAGGGTAAAAAAATACACGGGTTAAAGCCACATGATGTGACGAAAAGAGGGATTGCAAGGACCTTCCAGAACATACGCCTATTTGATGAAATGGCAGTTATTGAGAACGTTCTAGTGGGAATGCATACTCATTTGAAAGCAGGGATTCTAGGGACTTTATTTAATCGCCCTGGTGTTCGAAAAGAAGAATATAGCGCAGAGGTAGAAGCTTATGAGCTATTGGAGTATGTGGGACTTGCAAACTTTATTAATGAAAAAGCTTGCAATTTAAGCTACGGTGCCCAAAGGAGACTTGAAATCGCAAGGGCATTAGCGGCTAAACCTAAAGTCATCTTATTGGATGAGCCTGCAGCAGGGATGAATCCAAAAGAAACAAATGAATTAACCCAGCTAATTAAGAAAATGAGAGATGAATACAATCTTACGGTGATTCTAATTGAGCATGATATGAAACTAGTAATGGAAATTTCAGAACATATTTTTGTTTTAGATCACGGGGAAAAAATTGCAGAAGGAAAACCAGAAGAGATTCGAAGTAATCCCAAAGTAATCGAGGCTTATTTAGGATCTGGAGCCATACAAGCAGGATAGGGGGGCTGACGAATGAGTATGCTTCAATTAAATGGTGTTGAAACCTTTTATGGTGGGATTCAGGCTTTAAAAGGTATTGATATTCATGTTGAAAAAGGAGAAATTGTTACCTTAATAGGTAGTAATGGTGCTGGAAAATCCACGACATTAAAATCAATTAGTGGGTTAGTAGGTGTTAAGAAAGGTACAATTCTTTATAAAGATAAGGAAATTTCAAATAGACCTGCCCATGAAAACACAGCTCTCGGTATAGCACATGTTCCAGAAGGTAGAAGGATTTTCCCAAATTTAACAGTTAAGGAAAATTTAATGATGGGTGCCTTTTCTGTTAAGGATAAAGTACTAATAAAAGATAGATTAGAACGGGTTTTTCAATATTTTCCTAGATTAAAAGAGCGTTTAGACCAAAAGGGTGGGACGATGAGTGGAGGAGAGCAGCAAATGCTTGCTATTGGAAGGGCATTAATGCTCGGACCCGATCTATTAATGTTAGATGAACCTTCCATGGGACTTGCTCCAATTATTGTGGAACAAATTTTTGAGATAATAAAGGAATTGAACCAAGAAGGTATTACTATTTTACTTGTAGAACAAAATGCTTTCCAAGCTCTTCATATAGCGGATAGAGGCTACGTTATCCAAAATGGAGAAATTAAGCTTCAAGGGAACGGAAAGGATCTAATTACAAATGACGAGGTTCAAGAGGCCTATTTAGCTTAAAATTTCCAAAAAATCTAATTACATAATTCTATATAAAAATATAAACAAAAAAATTATGGCTTATCCCACTTCAATATATGGGTAAGTCATTTTTTGTCTTCAAAGGATGCTTTTAGCTAGTAAATTTATTTAGGGGCTGATTTATCATTTTAATAAAATAGAGGCTAAAACCTGTGATTGGGAATGAATCTTTTAGGATACGTCTATGGGACATCAAAATAATAAATTGATCAATGAAAAAAAGATGAAAGTTTTGTAAAATAGAGTAATAGAAAATTCTGATAAGTAACAATAGGCTTGTAATAGCCATGAATTATAGTAAATCTTGGATTCAGATGACGTATCTAGAAACAAGCGTATATTTCTGCGGAACAGAACCAAGAAAAGATGGAGAGATTGCAATATGGTAGAACTGCCAAAAATCAAAGAACAGCAGAAAGAAAAAAAAATAACTCTAACAAAAGGCGTTGTTAATCAACGTGCCATTTTCATTGCATTCTTTCGGTCTGGGATGCTTGGGTATGGTGGTGGCCCTTCATCGATTCCTCTGGTTCATAAGGAAGTAGTTGAGCGATTCCGCTGGTTGGATGATAAAGAATTTGCTGATATTTTGGCTCTTGCTAATACTTTACCTGGCCCGATTGCAACTAAAATGGCTGGTTATATTGGGTATCGCGTTGGCGGTTTCATAGGAATGATGAATGCCATAATGGCTACAGTATTACCAACTGTGTTGTTAATGATTATCTTATTATCAACTCTAACGAACTTTCAACATATGTCATGGGTGTCAGGGATGACAAAGGCTATATTACCTGTTGTTGGAGTAATGCTTGCCGTTATGACATGGGATTTTCTGAAAATGGCCAACATGAATCTTGGCTGGGTAAAAAATATCTTCTTCATTATATTAAGTATTGTTGCAATGGAAGTATTTTCAGTTCATCCTGGCATCATCATAATTTCACTAATGATACTTGCCTGGATTCCAAAGCCTCCAAATAAAAAGCAAAAAGTGGAGATTGGAAGTAGGGGGAACTCTAGCGTATGATATATTTTCAAATATTTATGGCATTTTTCATCCCAAGTATTCTTGGATACGGAGGAGGACCTGCCTCCATTCCATTAATAGAAAAAGAGGTAGTAGATCGGTACGAGTGGTTGTCCGTTCACGAATTTAGTGAAATGCTTGCAATAGGAAACTCTTTGCCAGGACCTATAGCAACCAAAATGGCAGGATTTATTGGTTATCAGCAAGGAGGGGCATTTGGTTCTTTCATTGCTTTGTTTGCAACCATTGCTCCATCCTTAATATTAATGATTCTATTTCTTGGTCTTATTTATAAATATAAGGATTCACCAAATGTTAAAAAAATGACTCAAAATATTAGACCGGTCATTGCAGTTTTGCTAGGAATCATGACATTTGATTTCTTTTTTAATTCCTATCAAGGAAATGGACTATTTATGACTATTTTCTTAATCATTGCAAGTTTCTTGTTATTAGAGAAATGGAAGGTCCATCCCGCATATGTGATAATCGGTTCTCTAATTTTCGGTGCAATTTTTTTGGGATAAAAATATCTCCCTAGACCTGCAATCATCCTAATTACTCCCTTTCAAATGAAAAGGGAGTTTTAACTTTATTATGTAAAAGAACTTAATTGTCTAGGTAAATTATGCTATATATCCATTTTTTCTTTTACATTTTATCTATAAGTTTAGACACTAAATCATTTTGTTTAATTAAAACAGCCGTTTGTTCTTTCAGGTCTCTAATATCGTTACCTGTTTCTATTAGGTATTCTTCTAATGTCTCAATCCTCTCCAAAATATCTGAAAGGGATACTTCTGGTAGAGGAGGTTTTTCTTCAACGGGTTTTATTTTACCCCTTGCCTTCTCATATTTCCAAATAGAAGCAGAGATATTGACCTCCTTATTTGTTTCAATTTGACCTGTATTTACCCACTGAATTTTAAGATAAATAATACCATCTTTCCCAAGAAAACGGTCAAGTATTTGAAATCTTCCAGAAGCATTTTCGTGAAATGTTCCGTTGGCATATTTTTTAGAGGGTTTAATTCCTTCTTGCTTTTCAGCCATTTTATTCCTAACCTCCATTAATGACTATAAGGTCCTCCGGCACCACAAAATATCTTGAATCTGAAGAGATAATGTTGTGGTACCAAGCACCTTCATATGGGATAGATTTTTATTTCTGTTCCTTTTCATCATTCAAGTTTATTTTCTTACATCCCACGTATAGACAAGAGAGAATATCTAGACCCGGTTTTGCCTTTGCGAGTCCTTTAATGTATGGGGTGACGAGGTCTTTAAAGTCTGCTCCGACACCTTCCTCCTCTAAGATTCCATATACGTACAGCTTTTTTTCATCGAAGAGAAAGGCGACATTCCCCACGGCCTTATTATCAGAATCCACTACATTTAGTACTTGGTATTCTGGCGTGACTACCTCTGGTGAAAAATAGATTTGCAAATCAATCTACTCCTTTACCGAAAATTTTGCCAAATAATGAAGCTTTGATTACTACCTTTTTGACGAAAATCAAAAAAGCTATTAAGTAAGCTGGAGCTTTTCAAAGAGTGTATCGCTTTCTTCTGAAGGTTTCTTTTTAGCAATGTGAATTAGCACCATACATAATAGGGCACAAAATAACGTAAGACCAGCTGTTATTAAAAACATCCCTGTTCTTGACCATTCCATCAACGTACTGAATATTGGAGGTCCTATGGCCACACCTAAAAATCGGACAGAACCATATAGTGAGGTGACAAATCCTCTTCGATCAGATGGAACTGAACCAGTAATAAAGCTATTAATACATGGTAGTACAAGTCCAGTACCGATACTGCTTATAACCAAAACAGAAATAAATGGGATTAATTTTTTAAAGTAAATCAAGGCTGCAAAAGAAGATGTCATAAGAAGTAATCCAAGGATGATTAAGGATTTCATTAGCCTCATTTTTTTGCCGATTTTGCTCCCGGTAATATAGGAAGTACTAGTCATAAATAAAAGTGGTATTGCTAGAATACCTCCTTTTAACAGACCATCTATGTGATGCTCCTTTTCTAGAATATCGGATATATAAAACAAAATACCGAATAAGGTGAACAGACAGGTAGCCCCAGTTAAATAGGCAGCGAATAACCAACGGCCCTCTGATTTAAATACGGATAAAAGTCCTTTAACATACTTTCCAACTGGCGGTGGCTCTTTTTCCTTTTTCTTTTCTTTAATGAAGAAGATAGTTAAGAGAATCGAGATAAAGCAAAATATTGGAAAAGCGAAGAAAGCTGCATACCAGAAGATCATGGCAAAAAGAGAACCTAAAATTGGGCTGATGACTTTTCCAAACCCATTAGAAGCCTCAACTAGACCCAGTACTTTACTTTGCTCTCCCCCCTTAAACAAATCTCCAGTTAACGCCATGGCAATAGGTGCTGTACCTGCTGCCCCTATTCCTTGCATAACTCTCCCAGCTAGAATCCAAAAGTAGGAATGATCAAACCAAGCTGAAGCAGCACCAGCTAATAGGCCACCGCTACCGTATAAAATAAGTGCAGGGATGATTACGGCTTTCCGTGAAAACCTGTCTGAAAGATATCCTAAGATAGGAATGGAAGCAGCAGCAGCAATAGAAAAAACGGAAATAATAAGACTAATTTTAAATTGAGATACATCTAGCTCTGTTTTCATCTTTGGAAGAATCGGAATTAACATTGAGTTGCCTAAGACTAAAATAAGTGGGATGGATCCAATGGCAAAAATGGTCATCCCTTTATGTTTTTGTTTTGGCAATAGAAGTACACTCCTAACGTAAAGAATAACCTTTCCATATTTTTTGATGTTTCCAGGCTGATTATTCAGGGCGCATACCTAATTTATATGGAAAAAGCCCATTATTTACACATTCACCCATATATTGAATAATCTATCCTAGAAAAATAGAGGAGGCGTTTTCCCTATGGATTTTTTAACATTACCGAAAAGGACTATAGGAATGAGAAACTATGGTCTTACCTCGGTGGTTGATTTTGGAACCCCAATGGGAGAATTAAAAAATATTTTAGCCGATTATAGCGATTTTATAGATATTGCCAAAATCGGTATTGGGTCCGCATATATAACACCTAACCTAAGTGAAAAAATTAAGCTTTATAAGGATTATAAAATTAGGCCTTATTTTGGAGGAACCCTATTTGAAAAATGTTACGTTCAAAATAAGCTTCCAGAATACCTCTCTTCCTTACGTAAATTAGGAATTGAATGGATTGAAATATCTAATGGCACTGTCGATATTCCCATTCAGGAACGCCTCAAAATCATCTCCCAAATAAAAAATGATTTTCATGTCATTTCGGAGGTAGGTTCAAAGGATGCAAATAAGGATATGTCAACAACCGAGTGGAAGGAGGAAATCGGTCTTTTATTAGATGCAGGTTGTCATTATGTCATAACTGAAGGAAGAGACTCAGGTACTGCCGGAATATATGAAAAAAGCGGTAATATCAAGTCTGATCTAATCCATGAACTATTAAGAGACATCGACAGTAAAAAAATAATATTCGAAGCACCTTCACCAAAACACCAAATGTACTTTATTAATCAAATTGGTCCAAATGTAAATTTAGGAAACGTAAAGTTAAGTGATGTGCTAGTATTAGAGGCACAACGCTGTGGACTTAGAAGCGAAACCTTTTATTTGGAGGATCAAGAATGCATATTGCCCTAATTAGACATCTACCAACCGATTGGAATAAAAAAACATGGTTACAAGGGAGAAGGGATATTGAAATATCCGAGGTATCTGAAAAATTCCGAAACGAGATAAGTCATAACCAGCAGCTTTTAAAAGCAATTGAGCCCTTTGATTTAGTATTGGTAAGCACACTAAAAAGAACTCATCAAACAGCAGAACAATATGGTTATGTGGCAAAGACAGAAGGTTTACTCGACGAATTAGATTTTGGTCCATATGAAGGGAAGCCCAAGGAAGAGCTATTTCGAAGCTATGGGGATAAATGGGTTGAAAATCCAAAGGAATTAATCCTTGGAGAAAGTGTCACCTCCCTTGAAAAACGAATTGTGCAATTTATAAAGAAATATGAGCAGAAAGACAAAATATTAGTCTTTGGACATGGATCATGGATAAGGGCCATGGTGTCCTATTATCAATACGGTCATATCAACAATATGAATAAAATGACAGTCGGAAATAACGAATGCATTATTTTACCTTTCAATAACTAAGCTTGAGTGAATGGAGAGGAGGGTTGTATTTTGTCTGCTACATTAACTTATGAAAACTGGGATGAGATAAAGATAAAAGCAACCTTGGAAAATCAACCAGATTACTTGGATATCTTAAAATGGGCTTATAAAGAGTATGGTGAGAAAATCCTTTATGCTTGTAGTTTTGGGGCGGAAGGAATTGTGCTAATTGATTTAATCCATAAAGTGAACAAAAAGGCTAAAATTATTTTCCTCGATACAGGACTCCATTTTCGTCAAACATATGAACTTATAGATCAAGTTAGAAATCGTTACCCATCACTAGAAATCAATACGATTGAACCAAAATCTTCTTTGGAGGAACAAGAAAAATGGTATGGAGAGGAATTATGGAAACATAATCCGAATCTTTGTTGCCATATGAGAAAGGTCACTCCCCTTAAGGAAGCATTAACAGAAGTAAACGCATGGATTTCTGGTTTGAGAAGGGAACAATCTCCCACAAGAAGCAATGTCCAGTATATAAATAAAGATGATAAATTTCAGAAGGTGAAAATTTGTCCTCTGATTCATTGGACTTGGGAGGATATATTGAACTATATCAAACTAAATAATCTTCCATACAATCCTTTGCATGATGAGGGTTATCCAAGTATCGGCTGTGCCACATGTACGAAACCTGTGAAGGAAAATGGTGACAGTCGCTCTGGTAGATGGGTGGGTCATTCAAAATCAGAATGTGGGCTTCATGT
This sequence comes from Bacillus massilinigeriensis, assembly GCF_900117315.1. GTDB lineage: Bacteria > Bacillota > Bacilli > Bacillales > Cytobacillaceae > Bacillus_BE > Bacillus_BE massilionigeriensis. The sequence goes on along the minus strand of NZ_LT630337.1, from coordinate 1,067,634 downwards.
ATCTGAATAAAAGTCAAAATTATTGTAATTAATCTAATATTTGAGGCAACTGCTTCTATATGCTAGAGAGTTCAATCTGAAGGGGGAAATAATGGTGAGAAAAAGTATTCCCCACGGGGGAAAACTGGTCAATCGAATGAACTTGAATTCACTGGTTGATTATTCCTTGAACTTTGTTGAAATTGACAAGGTGGAATTAAGTGATTTGGAGTTAATCGCAAATGGGGGATATAGTCCTTTAGAAGGGTTTATGGGGAAGGCTGATTATGAATCGGTTGTAGAAGATATGAGGTTAGAAAATGGTCTGCCATGGTCCATTCCTATCACCTTGTCTGTTGAAAGGAATAAGGCAAAGGAATTAAAAAAAGGGGAGACAATCAATCTAATACATGATGGAATTGTATATGGGGTCATGAATGTAAAGGAAATATTCCTGCCTAATAAAAAAATTGAAGCTGAAAAGGTTTATAAAACGACAGACATAAATCATCCTGGAGTAAAAAAATTATATGAACGTCATGAGATGTATATTGCTGGTCCAATTACATTAATAAAGAGACCAGTAAAAGACAGGTTTAAGGATTATTATCTGGATCCCATTCAAACAAGAATGATATTTGAAAAGTTTGGATGGAATACAATCGTTGGTTTTCAAACTCGTAATCCTGTTCATCGAGCTCATGAATATATTCAAAAATCAGCGATGGAAATCGTTGATGGACTCTTCTTAAATCCACTAGTGGGTGAAACGAAATCGGATGATATTCCTAGTGAAATAAGGATGAAGAGCTACCAGGTGTTAATCGATCATTATTATCCAAAGGATCGCGTCTTTTTATCTGTATTTCCTGCAGCCATGAGATATGCAGGACCTAGAGAAGCAGTTTTTCATGCTATTGTTAGAAAAAATTACGGTTGTACCCATTTTATTGTAGGTAGAGATCATGCAGGTGTGGGAAATTACTACGGAACCTATGATGCCCAAAAGATATTTAGTCATTTTAACGAAGATGAATTAGGAATCAATCTCCTATTCTTTGAAAATAGCTTTTATTGTAAGAAGTGCGAGAACATGGCTTCAGAAAAGACCTGTCCACATGAAGTAGAGCACCATGTAGTGTTATCAGGAACAAAAGTAAGAGGAATGTTGAAAAATGGTGAGGAGCCACCAAAAGAATTCAGTAGACCTGAAGTTGTGGAGATTCTCATTCAAGGATTGAAGGAAACTGACTCAGAACAAATTAGGCTTTAAAATATTAATAAGATGGAGAGAGCAGTCATATTTCCTCTACTCAAAGAATTTAAGTTCATTTTTAGAGGCAGGAAGGTAGATAACAGGCTTATCTCCAACTCTAGTTACGACTAACTAAAGGGTGTAGAAAATGAGCAATAGTAAAAATATTATTTGGCATAATTCAACCATAACGAAGAATGATCGACATCAATTAAATGGAAATAAAAGCTGCGTACTTTGGTTTACGGGTTTATCAGGTTCAGGGAAGTCAACGCTAGCGAATGCGGTTGATAGTCAACTATTTAAAGAGCAGTATCGGAGCTATTGTTTGGATGGTGATAATATTCGGCACGGGTTAAATCGTGATTTAAGTTTTAAGCCAGAGGATCGTACGGAAAACATTCGAAGAATAGGAGAAGTTGCAAAGCTTTTTGTCGATAGTGGCCTTATTGTTTCCTCAGCATTTATTTCTCCTTTTCGAAGAGATAGGCAGCTTGTGAGAGATTTATTTGATGAAAATGAGTTTATTGAAATTTATTTAAAATGTCCAATACAAATATGCGAAGAGAGGGACCCAAAGGGTTTATATAAGAAGGCGAGGGCAGGTGAAATTCCCGAATTTACTGGAATATCTTCACCATATGAGATTCCAGATAACCCAGAAATAATCATTGAAACAAATGAAATGACAATTGAGGAATCTGTTCACCACATCCTGTCGTATTTAAGGGATAAGAAGATCTTATAAGGAGATCTTCTTATCTCCTTCGCCAATTTATGGACAAGTAATTCAATTTAGAAAATCGTAATGTATAAATATAGTCAATGATATTTGTTGAAAAGAACTGGCAAATTATCGCGAATATGACAATCTTATAATCGATGACAAGAGAGGTTAGTAAAAAGATAAATAGATTGATTCCCATCATCACTTTACCTGGACTCCAGTTTTTATAAGAAGCAATCATCAAGGCAGGAATAACCATCCCTCCACTTGAAGCACCCGCTCGTATTAACAATCCAACGCCTATTCCAAAAATGATGCTCCCCCCAATCATATCAAGAAAGATATTGATATGAGGAAGCTGTTCTTGATTTGAAAGGAAGCTAATGGTTGTAGATGTCGTGGCAACAGAAAGAATGGTCCGTAATGTCCATGTATATCCAAAATATTTTAATGCAAATACTAAAAATACAATATTGGCAATCCATAATGAAAATCCTAAAGGTAAATGAATCCAATGGTTCATTAAGAGGGCTAGTCCAGCAGCTCCCCCAGATGGAATGGAGTGAGGAAAGAGAAAGATAGACATGGACATCCCTTGTAGGAAGGCCCCAATGAATATAGTTGCATAAGTTAAGGCAATTTTTCTCATTGTGAGTGGTGAAAATCCATATTTAATATACGAAAGGCATCCACAGCTAGTCATTCCTCTCCTTAAGAGTCATCTACCTTGTCCATTTTATGAAAAGAGCTATGAAAATATGTTGAAATCAGGAAAAAAGAACGCATAAAAAGGCTAATAACGGAAATTTAAGTAAGTGAAAGATGTCACATACTATTCACAATTATCTGAGTTTTGTAAGGGTTTACATGTTATAATAAAGCCATAGAAAGAAATAAGCATAATAACATCTTAGGAGGCTCAACCATAAATGCTCGTTCCGCCAAGTGAACGAGGAAACATTATTTCTTTTTCTAATTGCAAGAATATTGCAATCAAGGTGAAATCTAAAAGCAGGAATTTTTTCAGGACACTATAAAAGGAAACCTTTAAGGTAAAACCTTTTATAGTAAATTCTTCAAGCTCGAAAGTTTTTGGAAGCGACCCATTCTTTAATCATCTAGAAACATGAAAGTGAATGTTTTAAAGATCTAAAAGGTCAGAATGAAATTTCTGTCTACTACGGAAAAGTACACAGAAAGGAAGTTCGAAACCAAAAGAATTTAATTTTCCTTCAAATTGCATCAGAAATTCTTAAAACGAAGCCTGAATGATAATTTTGGAAAGTTGAATTTGAGATTTGAAAGACATATCACGGAGATCATCTAAAAAATGTATTGGAAAAGTAATGGTGATGGATGAATCAAAAGGAATAATGGTCGTTAAACCGATAACGTATAGAGTAAGAAGAAGGAATGAAAATTCCAAAAAAGTGGAAGTGTGATTGCAAAATTTATATAACCACTTTCAAAGCGAATTAGAATAGCCAAATGATTGTAAAAAGGTAACAATTAGAATAAGGATGATGAGTCTCGCGGTGATTATACCGCTAATAAGGATGAAAAGGGAATATCTCAAATAAAGAGGGCAACCAAATTTATTGAGAACATTGATTCCCGAAACGGAACAGCAGACATCGGCTGAATCCGTCATACCCTATCAATGAAAAATTGATAAAAATTGGCGCTTTGAAATATTACAGCTGGTGCCATGGTTGGGTCTCCTAAGATGTTATTCAAAACCTTCCTAATCATATTGGAAGGTTTTTTATTTCCTTTTTTCAAAGAGCGAATACGACACAAAAAAGGGGCTGATACGACACAGCCCCATTATAATTTCATCACTACATGAATGGATAATTTTCAGTTTGAAAATACTCTTTTTCCTGCTTTGCCCAGTTCATTAATGATTACTGGTAATATAGATAATGTCATAACAAATAGCCAGTCTTTCCAGTTTAAGAAGGTAATCTCAAAAAACTCATTGAAAATCGGAAAAGCCACTAACAGGAATTGAATTCCAATTCCAATTAGAATGGAACTAAGTAAATATTTATTTGTAAATAATCCAATCTCGAAAATAGACTTTTCAGGATGGCGTAAGTTTAAGGCATGAAATAATTGTGAAATGCTTAATGTAATAAATGCCATCGTCTGTGCGTGAATAAGAACCTGTTTATCGATATTGGAAAAGTCTATTGTAAAAATTGATTCCGCACCAGAATAATAATTTAAACCAGCGATGAAAGCAAATAATGAAAGAAGCCCGATAAGTGCCCCATTAATTAATGTAAATGCACCTCTTCCATGGGAGAAAATGCTTTCCTTTACCGAACGAGGTTCATGCTTCATCACATCAGGATCGTCTGGGTCAAGTCCAAGAGATATGGCAGGGAAAGTATCCGTAATCAAATTAATCCATAAAATATGAATGGCTGTAAGAGGAGCCGGCCACCCCATTAATATTGCCAAAAATAGAATAACAATTTCTCCTAAATTACAAGAAAGTAAAAATAAGATTGATTTTTTAATATTCTGGTAGATATTTCTACCTTCCTCAACAGCTGCAACAATGGTTGCAAAATTGTCGTCTGTAAGAACGATATCCGAAGCTCCCTTGGCAACATCTGTGCCACCCATCCCCATCGCAACTCCAACATCTGCCTGCTGTAAAGAAGGAGCATCATTAACACCATCACCTGTCATTGATACAATTTTCCCATTTGCTCTAAGAGCACTTACAATTCTAACTTTATGCTCAGGGGAGACGCGGGCAAAAACGCGGATTTTATTTACTTTTTCAATTAAATCATGGTCTGAAATTGAATTTAGCTCGAATCCGGTCATGGTCTCAGATTCAAGGCTAGAAATCCCAAGCTCACGAGCAATGGCAAAGGCAGTTTTTGGATGATCTCCAGTTATCATTACGGTTCGTATCCCAGCGCTTTTACATTGGGCAATCGATGTCTTTACTTCCTCACGTGGTGGATCAATCATCCCGGTGAGACCTAAAAAGATTAATTCATTTTCAATTTTCTCTTTATTAAAATGAGATGGGGATTCCACTTCTTTATAGGCAATGGCTAGAACACGAAGAGCCTCATCTGACATTTGATTTGCTCGATTTTTGATCCCTTCACATCCAGATTCAGTTAAATTGATCAATTCCCCATTTATCATTGTATAAGAGGAAAGGGGGAGAATACTTTCCAGAGCTCCTTTTACCATCGCATAATAACGATTTCCATGCTGATGAATCGTAGTCATCATTTTTCGTTCAGAATCAAAAGGAATCTCGAAAACGCGTTCATATTCTCTTTCCAAGTCATGTTTTTCCAACCCTACTTGTTTAGCCGCGGCAACTAAGGCAATTTCAGTAGGATCTCCTGATTGTTCCTCACTGGTGAAGATGGCATCATTACACAATGCCATAGCTTCAAAGAAACGTTCTTGATTTACACTTTTTGTTTTGATAGCAGACAATGGGACGTATTCATCATTAACATAAACCTTTGTTACTGTCATTTTGTTTTGTGTCAGTGTCCCGGTTTTATCAGAACAGATGACACTTACAGCTCCAAGTGTTTCTACAGCTGGAAGCTTTCGGACAACAGCCCTGCGCTTAATCATACGTTGGACTCCAAGGGCAAGTACTATGGTTACTATTGCCGGAAGACCTTCAGGAATAGCTGCAACAGCAAGGCTGATAGCAATTAAAAACATATCAAGTGCATTTCTCCCTTGAAAAAAGCCAATCAAAAAGATAACAGCGGAAATGAGAATGGCACCAATCCCAAGAATCTTTCCTAATTCTGCAAGTTTTATTTGTAAAGGGGTCTGTTCGCGTTCAGGTGTACCAAGCATTTTTGCAATTTTTCCTATTTCAGTTTTCATACCAGTATGAACAACTACTCCAATCCCTCGTCCATAGGTTGAAACAGTCGACATAAAGGCCATATTCTTTTGGTCACCAATAGGAATTTCACCATCTGCCTGCCAATTCGCGTCTTTGTCTACTGGTACAGATTCTCCAGTCAAGGATGATTCTTCAATTTTGAGATTAGCAGCTTCTATCAAGCGGATATCTGCCGGAATAAAGCGTCCCGCATCAATGATAACAATATCGCCAGGAACGACTAGCTCTGAAGGTATTTCCTTAATGGTACCCTCACGCCTCACAACGGCTTTTGGGGTAGTCATTTTTTTTAGCTCTTCTAAAGCTTTTTCAGCCTTGGATTCTTGTAAAACTCCAATAACAGAATTTAATAGAATAACAATCAAAATAATAATGGCATCACTATATTCAGCAACAATGATAGAGATTATTGCTGCTACTATAAGAATATATATTAGCCAACTGTTAATTTGTTCGAAAAAAAGCTTTAATATGGATGGTCTTTTGTATTGGCTAAATTCATTTTTCCCTACCTCTGCTAATCGCTTTTCAACTTCTTCAGTTGTAAGTCCAGTTGAGGGATGAGTATTCAGTTCATCCATAACTTGAGTATAACTTTTAGTATAAGACATACCACCATCACTCTCCGTGTTAATAAAGTGGAAAATCTAGTTAATATTATTTAAACATACAATGTTGAAAATTTGTCCGTGGAATGGTAAAAGTTACAGAAATATTTAAAATATTAGTATGTAGAATATGGATATTTTTACATAAGTGTAAGTTATTAGTTGAATGGTTGTTCAGTGGAGGATATAATAATAACAAAAAATATAGAACTTTCTGTCTTTTAACTAAACATACTAACCGGTTAGTTAAAGATGGATTGATTAGGGAGGAAAAATATGGTTGAAAAAGGAATGAATTATTGGCCAGAAGGGCTTTCTTCAGAACTACTATATCATAATGGGAAAAAATCATTATATGAATACTTAACCGACCATGCTAATCAAACTCCGAAAGAGACTTCCTACATCTTTTACGGGAATGAAATTAGCTGGGAAGATTTGTTGGAGCAGGTGAATCGCTTAGCAGGTTATTTTCAGCGCAAAGGGGTTAAAAAAGGGGACCGTGTTGCTATTTTCTTGCAGAATTGCCCCCAATATATTATTGCACATTACGCCATTCAGCAATTAGGTGGAGTGGTAGTACCTTTAAATCCCATGTACAAAGCAGATGAATTAAGCTACTTTTTTGAGGAAGCACCGATTTGTGGAATCATTTCAAGTGATGATGGCTTTGAAGAATTGCTAAAAGCAGATGCACCTAGCCGTATGTCATTCATGATCACAACAAACTATAAGGATTATTTACCGGAGCATCCTTCATTAGCTATTTGTGAAGAGCTAACCTTTCCAAAAAAGATTTTTGAAGAGGCAGAGGATTTTCTAAGAATAGTAACAGAAGAAAATAGATATGAAGCATATGAGCAAATAGACTTAATGAATGATATCGGGTTGATGGTTTTCACATCCGGAACTACAGGAAGACCAAAAGGTGCTCAGCTTACATACGGAAATGCCTTATTTAAAACAGCTGCTGCAAGTCAGGCAAATGGGATTACGGCAAATGACCGATTGATGGCCAGTGCACCATTAAGTCATATTGCAGGTATGGTTATGGGTGTGAATATTCCAATTTATACAGGCATTCCGTGTGTATTATTTACAAGATTTGACCCTTATGCGGCGGTTCAAGCGATTGAAATGTATCAGATTTCTTCCTGGTATAGCATTGCACCGATGAATGGATCAATTTTACAAATACCAGAAATCTCCAATAGGGATCTTACAAGTCTAAAAAATAACTTAGCAACAAGCTTTGGGATACAGGTAACCGAAGAATTAGCGAATAAATGGAAAGCGGTTACAAAGGGCTGTGTTATGTATGAGGCGGCCTATGGCTTAAGTGAAACTCATACATGTGACACATTCATGCCCAAGGATAAGATTAAATTTGGCTCTTGTGGAATCCCTATATATGAAACAGAAATGAAAATCATTCACCCTGAAACTGGGGAAGAACAACCTCGAAATCAATCTGGAGAAATCATATTGAAGAGTCCAGGAGTTTTCAAAGGCTATTTTAATCGACCTGAGGCAACAGCCGAGACATTAAAAGATGGTTGGGTGTATACAGGAGATATAGGATATATGGATAATGATGGATATTTATATTTCCAAGGTTGGGTAAAAGAAATGATCAAATGCTCAGGCTTCAGCGTATTTCCAGAAGACGTGGAGGCTTTGTTAAATAACCATCCTGCTATCCGACAATCCGCTGTAATAGGCATACCAGACCCAGTTAGAGGTGAAACAATTAAGGCTTTTATCGTTTTACATGATTCCTATAATGGACAAATGACAGAAAATGATATAATAAGTTGGTCTAAAGAGCATATGGCAGCATATAAATACCCACGATATGTGGAGTTTATCGATCAGTTGCCAACTACAGCATCCGGTAAAGTATTAAGAAAGCTATTAAAAGATGAATGATCAGCACAAATATATTAAAGTTTAATATAGAACCCCCACTTATTTTTTAAAAAAATAAATCCTAATAAGGCTGTGAAAATGATGTGTCTCATTCTTTTTGCTTATCACATACACCCTGAATATCAATTAATCGTAGCTGCCAATCGTGATGAATTTTATCAAAGGCCAACCGCTCCGGCACACTATTGGGAAGACCATCCTGAAATCCTGGCAGGAAGAGATTTAGAAAAGATGGGAACCTGGATGGGAGTAAATTTGACAGGGCATTTCTCAGCGTTAACCAATTACCGAAATCCAAAAGAAACTCAAGTAGGAAAGCATTCTAGAGGAGAATTAGTTCATCATGCTCTCACCTTTAAGGGTGATTTGAAAGATTATATGGAATCTCTCAAAATAAACAAGGACCTCTACCCCGGATTTAATCTATTGGCTGGAAGTATTGAGCAACTATACTATTATTCAAATGTTTCCAATGAGGTACAGAGAATTAATAAAGGAGTCCATGGTGTCAGCAATCATTTATTGAATTCTGAATGGCCAAAGGTGAAAAAAGGCAAGGATGGCTTACTAAAAATAATCAACGAAGAGGAAGAAAATCAAATGGTGGAGAAGCTTTTTCAGCTTTTGGAGAATACTGATCGTTCACCAGATGAAGAGTTACCTAATACAGGTGTTTCTCTAGAAATGGAAAGAATGTTATCACCACTCTTTATAAAAAGTGAAGACTATGGTACTAGGAGCTCTACCGTCTTATTCATATCTGAAAAGAAAATAAAGTTTATAGAAAAAGTTTTTACTAAGGGTGAAGTTAGTAGTCAAAAATTTTCAATAAGGTTATAGGAATGAAGCAATATTAGAATCTGTATCGATTAAAAATAAAGAACAGTACCAATTATAAAAATTGGTGCTGTTTTTTTATGAAAACTTATTTGAAATCGTTGAAAAAGAAGAATGTTTCCTTGTTGAATAGTTTTTCCTTATTTAAACAAAATAAAAGTAAACAAGATGATAGAGGTGAAATAAAAATGGAAAACATCAAAAGGCTTCTTTCGGATGAAGATGGACAATCAATGACAGAATATGCATTAATTCTTGGGCTCATAGTAGTTGCGGCGGTTGCGGCTTTTGCTGTTTTTAACGAAGCCATTGTAGCTAAATTTAATGACCTAAAAACGACAATTATGAATGCAGGAAAGTGATGATCATATCATTGCCCTTGCTTACCATTTCTCATAAAGAGTAGGGGTACTTTATTAGCAAAGAAGTGTGATATATGGATAATTTCATTCTTTTAATCGCATTAGTCATCTCATTTGTAACTGATTTAAGGAAAAGAAAAATATATAACATTATCACTTTCCCATCGATAATACTAGGTTTTGTATTTCATACATGGATGAATGGATTTCAAGGCTTTTTATTTAGTTTATTTGGATGCATTGTCGGTTTGGGATTATTAATGTTTCCTTTTATTCTTGGTGCAATGGGAGCTGGGGATGTAAAATTATTGGCGGCTATTGGGGCTTTAAAGGGGACATTTTTTGTCATTCAAACCTTTGTTGTAATGGCCATTTTCGGAGGTATTATTGCTTTACTCATTCTTCTAACAAAAAAAGAGTTTCATCCTTTTTATCAAAAGTTAATTGTTTCGATTAGTATAGGAAAATGGCATTCCTTTAATAAAGATGATTCGCAAATTGTATTTCCGTATGGGGTGGCTATTGTTCTAGGGACATTGATTAATGTTGGAGTTGAACTGTTTTGATAAAGAAGGAAAATGGGCAAGCAACTGTCGAGATGGCTCTTTCATTGACCCTATTTTGTCTTCTGATTTTTGGAATGATTGATTTTGGCCGAATTTTTTCTGCCTATTTGACACTTAATCATGCCTCCAGGGAAGCAGCAAGAGTTGCAAGCGTTGGTGGAACTGATGCAGTGATTCGTAGTAAGGCGATGGATGCGTCTAAGGTTTTAAATAATAGCGGGAAAAATGTTCAAATATCCCCTTCAAGCTCCTTACGTGTAAGAGGGGAATATGTGACGGTTAAAATGTCTTATCCTGTTTCCATTTCGACACCTCTTTTAAGAACAATCTTACCTGATCCTTTTGTGGTTAGTAACGAAACAACAATGAGGGTTGAATAATGAAACTGTGGAATGAAGAAGGGCAAATTATTGTCTATATAGCTTGTCTAATGAGCATCTTTATCGGAATTTTGGCATTTGTCATTGATGGAGGGTATTTATACTTAGAAAAAGCAAATGTTCAAAAAGCCTCTGATTCAGCTGCACTAGCCGGGGCACAAGAAATACCAACTAGTCAGACTCACGCGATTCAAAAAGTGAGAGAGGCTATTGAGCTGAATAAGGAGAACCCTAGTAATTATTCCATTCTATTTAATAGCAATTTAACAAAAATAGAGGTCGTTGGCAAAAAAAAGGTGAAATTATTTTTTGCTGGTGCATTAGGGATTCAAAATCCTGAGGTGGAAGCAAGGGCAACTGTAGAATTAGCACCAATAACCTCAGGATTTGGAGCTGTCCCTTTAGGTTTTGACTATCGTTCATTACTCATTCAAGGGATGATTTATATTTTAAGTGTAGAGGATTCTGGAATTGGAAAATTCAATGCCCTCGCATTTTCTGGTGGGGGCGCAGATAGATTTGAGAAAGATTTAACAATTGGATTCAATGGTAGCTTGAAGGTAAATGACATTGTTGATATTGAATCCGGCAGTATGAATGGACCTACTAATAAGGCAATATCAACACGTATTTCAGCTTGCCCAAATGACTCGTATACAAATTATAGTTCGGGCTGTTCACGATTAGTTTTAGTTCCAATCGTAAAACCATATTCCTATGAAAAATTGAAGTTAAAGCAAGTAATGATTGTCGGCTTTGCAACTTTTTTTATTGAAGGAGTGACCCCAACCTGGCTAGGGTCAAATATTATCGGTCGATTTGTACAAGCGACCTATCCTGGTAACATTTCAACGAACCAAACAGACTATGGTACATTTGGCTATAAACTTACAAGGTAGGTTTTGAAATGAATAACAGAAACATATGGATTTATTCCATTCTATTTGCACTAATTTCAGCTAGTGTGGTTTATTTTGTTTTTAACCTTGGTGATGGTGAAGAGATAACTACCGAGGAAAAAAAAGAAAAATTTGAAACGAAACAAGAAGCAATTGCTACTAGTGCTTATTTTTCTATCGATACTGGAAAAAGAGCGGTTACTATACCTGTAAGTGACCCTCAGGGTGTATCAGGATTTATCATCCCTGGTTCATTTGTAGATATTATTCAAACCTTACCAAATGAGAATAGTCAGCTATTAGTTGAAAATATTAAGGTTCTAGCAGTTGGAAGAGTCATAACAAAAATAGATAAGCCAGAGAAGAATACCTATGACACTGTTACCTTACAAGTAACTCCAGCTGAAGGTACGATCATTGTAAATGCGATCAACAAAGGGACCATCAACCTCATGTTAAGAGGAACTTAGGCTTTATTAAGGGATACATATAGAAAAGGTGATGATTGATGATTCACTATTTTGCATTAATGGACAAAGCACCTCGTATTGAATCGTTACAAGATTTATTTGGACATAATAGGAGAATAAAAATATTACATTCTACTGCTGAATTGTATAACAAAATCAAGACCACTGAAAGAGCAGTCATATTACTAGGAGAATCAATCAATTATGAGGTGTACGAACTTTGCCAGGAAATCACACATTTATTCCCGATGACTGCGATTGTACTAGTATTATCAAAGGAAGCTATTGATTATAAAAAAGGGATGTTTTCAGGAGCAGTGGATGTCATTGACATGAACAATCAGGAGGAATGGATTTCGGCAGTAGAAAAGGCAAATCAAATTATTCAATTAAAGAGTAAAAGACAGGGAAGCTCCGACTTAAAAGAAGGGAAGGTCATAACATTTTGCAGTACAAAGGGAGGGGTTGGAAAATCTGCCTTAACTGTTAACATTGCTGTTGCTTTTTTGCTGAAGGAATTCAGAGTAGCGGTAATCGATTTAGATTTGCAATTTGGTGATATTACACTCCTTCTTAATCAGAAACCAAATGTAACGATCTATGAGTGGATTAAAGAAGGATATGAATCTGGAGTTTTTTCTATTGATGATTACGTGACTAAGGATAAAGCTGGAATTGATATCTTAGCGTCTCCATATCTCCCTGAGTATGCCGAACTAGTAACCGGCGAGCATGTTTATACCCTCATCCAAGAGATGAAGAAAAAATATGACATTATCATTATAGATACTCCTCCTTCCTTTGTTGAAACAACCTTAGTAGCTTTAGAAAATGCGGATGAAATTTTACTCATTACAAGCCTTGATCTTCCAGCATTAAAAAATGGAAAACTAGCAGTAGATACCTTAAATGTCTTAGGGCTAAAGGAACGGATAAAAGTGGTATTAAATCGAGATTCTGAATTTGGAGAACTGACTACGGAAATGGTAGAGGAAGTTTTAGGAATGGATATTCGCTATCGTATCCCTAGTGATTATAAGCTTATTATTGCCTCCATCAATAAAGGGATTCCCTTTGTTACTATGGCTCCAAGAGTGCCTGTATCAAAAGCAGTATTCCAACTTGCTGATGAGTTATTAGGTGAATCCAAAATAGAGCTTGAAAGAAAAAGAAAAAAACGTTTTTGGAAAAAGAAGCGTAAAGCGCAATAGGAGAATGAATAATGTCACTTTTGAGACGGCTTAATGAGAGAACAAATGCTGGGATAAATCAACCGTCCGGACCATATAAGAAGGAAGTAAAAATTTCTAAAACACCTGAATTAATTAATCATTTACACCAACATGTTATTGCAGAATTAAAAAAGCATGCAGATTTAAGTGAAGAAGAACAGATTTCAATGATTGAAAGAGAATCCCTAGATTATTTAAACAAACAGCATGAAAGAATTCTTTCACTTGATGAAAAGAAAGAATTGATAGAGGCAATAACAAATGAACTGATTGGATTTGGTCCCATCACACCTCTATTAAATGATCCTGAAGTATCAGAAATAATGGTGAACGGTCCTTACCAAATCTACATTGAAAAAAAGGGGAAATTGAAGGACACCCAACTCTTTTTTCGAGATGATGATCATGTTCTACAGGTGATAGAAAAAATTGTCTCTCCCTTAGGAAGACGAATAAATGAAACCAGTCCAATGGTAGATGCACGATTACCAGATGGATCAAGAGTGAATGCTATCATCCCACCCCTATCCCTAGTTGGACCAGTCATGACGATAAGAAAATTCCCAAGCAAACGCCTGGAAATGAAGGATTTTATCCGGCTAGGTACGCTAACAGAGGTGATGGCTAAATTTTTAGATGGATGTGTAAAGGCAAGACTAAACATCCTAGTAAGTGGTGGAACTGGATCAGGAAAAACGACCCTTCTTAATGTGCTATCTTCCTTTATTCCTAATGACGATCGTATTGTTACAATTGAAGACGCTGCTGAGCTTCAGCTTATGCAGGACCATGTGATTCCGTTAGAAACAAGGCCTCCAAATATTGAAGGAAAAGGAAGCATTAGTATTCGTGATTTAGTTAGAAATTCTCTTAGGATGCGTCCAGACAGAATCATCATTGGTGAGGTTAGAAGTGCAGAGGCGTTAGATATGCTGCAGGCCATGAACACAGGACATGATGGCTCATTAGCTACTGCTCACGCTAATTCACCGAGAGATATGCTTTCAAGGTTAGAAACTATGGTCCTCATGGCAGGGATGGATTTACCAGTGAAAGCCATTCGAGAACAAATTGCCAGTGCGATAGATATTATTATTCAACAAACAAGATTAAAGGATGGAAGTCGAAAAATAACCCATATCACAGAGGTCATTGGTATGGAAGGTGAAACGATTATTCTTCAGGATCTCTTCATTTATAAGCAAACAGGGTTATCCAATGATGGAAAGCTTGAAGGGAAGCATACTTCAACAGGTCTCCGTCCTTATGTTTCCGAATCATTAGAACATTATGGGATTCATATGCCTGCCGAATGGTTTACGGAGGTGTAATGCATGTTTATCCTCTATTTTTTAACCTTTACACTTTTATACCTAATGATTGGAATATACATTTCAAGGAAAAAAGAAGGAGTAAAGAAGAGAATAAAAAGATTTATCCTTGACACCGATCGAATACGGAGCCGTTCTCAGGGGAATTTGGAGGATGAAGGGGAAGTAGACTGGTTGAAAAGGATGATTGTCCGTTTTTCAACCATTTTTCACCCAAAGGTACAAAAGAAGGAAAAATTACAGCAAAATCTTGATGCAGCTGGGATACCATTGAAGCCTGAGGAATGGATGGTTGTAAGAGGAATTATTGTAGCTATGGTCGTAATTTTAAGTATCCTTTTTCAATTTCATTTTTTTATTAGCTTTTTACTTTCAGTATTCGTATGGTTTTTATTAAATGCCTTCTTAAATATTAGGAGGGACCAGCGGCTACGGAAAACTGTCCATCAGCTTCCGCATACCCTCGACACCATGTCCACAGCAATGAAATCTGGATTTAGTTTTATTCAAGCGATGCAATTAATTGCAAAAGAGGTCCCGGATCCAATTGGGTCTGAATTTCAAAAGGCCATTCGTGAAATAAACTTAGGTGAGAATATGGAAACAGCTTTTCAAAACATGCTGAATCGCATCCCTAATAGGGATTTGGAAATGGTGGTTACAGCCGTACTCATTCAAAGACAAACTGGCGGGAATTTAATAAAAATTCTTGAAACCTTGAGGGAAACCGTTGTGGAACGAATACGAGTAAAAGAAGAAATCCATTCATTGACGGCCCAAGGGAAATTGTCAGCATGGATCGTTACCCTATTACCTATTGCTTTAGCGATTCTATTAACACTCATGAATCCTCAGTATTTTCTTCCCATTCTTTCTCATCCATTTGGTATAGCCATTTTAATTGGGGGAATCACCTTAGAATTGATTGGATGGATTCTTATTCAAAAAATAATAAAAATTGAGGTGTGAAATGTTAATTGTTTTGTGGTTGCTTTCATTTTTATTTTTCACCTTCTTTTATCTAACAATATTTTATTTAAGTAATAGAGCAAAATGGAATATGCAAAATAGAATCTCAACCTTTATCATAAGAAGGCCTTTATCGAACGTCCCTGAAAAAGGGGGAGGAGAAAAGGTCAGGTCATCGTTTTTAAATTATATTCGTAGGTATTTCATTGAAAAAATGTCAAGACATCAGCTTGTTGTTCTAGATAGGAAGTTGCAGGAGGCGGGAAATCCTTTTGGTATGAAGGCAGTTGATTTTAGAATTCTTCAAATAACAACTTCTGTCACTCTTTTTATTCTTTCGGTTTTTATTCTTTTTTCCACAACAAATGAATTCAGAAAAACCATTTTTCTTTCATTGTGTTTTTCTTTGCTTGGTTTCCTTTATTTTTCTTTTTACATAGGTGGGAAGAGAAAAACGCGTATGATTGAAATCGAAAAATCAATGCCAGACTTTTTTGATTTGGTTACCATTTCAATCGAAGCTGGAATGGGTTTAGACGGTGCTTTGGTCAGAGTGTGTCGTCAGATGAATTCTCCTTTGTCGAGTGAATTTTTACTAACATTAGAGGATATGAGGCTTGGAAAGTCTAGAAGACAGGCGTTTGTGGATCTTCGAGATCGAATTCCCTCCGAGTTTTTCAAGAGTATCATGAACTCCATTATTCAGGCTGATCAATGGGGAATTGGGATGTCAAAGGTTTTAAAGGCTCAAACGGAACGAATTCGTGAAAATCAAAGGCAGCGGGTGAAAGAACAAGCAGCCAAAGCACCAGTTAAAATGCTTTTTCCTATGATATTGTTTATTTTTCCAATGCTTTTTATTGTTTTACTTGGTCCGGTCGTTATCACTCTGCTTACTACTTGGTTATAACACAAAAATAGAATTTGGGGGGGTTGCTGGTTTTAAGCCAGCTCATTTTTAAGAAAATTTTCGAAATCTTTTGTAAAATCAATTGAAATTTCATAAAAGTATGTATATGATATATAAACAATATTAAACAAGCGAGCAATATTAATGTTTGCAGCTATGTAAGAAGAAAAGGAAGGGACCTTATATGGATTATTCATTTGCTGACCGAACAAAAACCTTCGAATCATCTGCCGTTAGAGAAATCTTAAATGTGATTCAACAAGGGAATGTCATTTCTTTTGCAGGAGGGCTTCCATGTGAAGAATTGTTCCCTGTCGCGGCTGTCCAATCAGCATATGAAAAAGTATTAGCATCAGGAAACGCCTCTATGCAATATGGGTTAACAGAAGGATTTAAACCTTTAAGAGAGAGTATTTCATCAAGGATGAATGAAAAAGGGATTCCATCAAACCCTGATAACATTCTTGTAACCACTGGCTCACAACAAGCCATCTATCTTTTATCACGAATTATGATATCCCATGGAGATGTTGTGTTAACCGAAAATCCTACATACTTGTCTGCATTACAAGTATTCCGTTCATTTGGAGCATCTGTTGTTGCTGTAAATGGAGATGAAGATGGAATGGATCCTGAAGATTTGGAAGAGAAGATTAAGAAGCATCATCCGAAATTCATTTATGTCATTCCAACATTCTCAAATCCAGACGGAAAGGCATGGAGTGAAGATCGTAGAAAAAATCTACTAGAACTATGCTATAAATATAATGTTCTGGTATTAGAAGATGATCCATATGGAGAAATAAAATTTGATGAATCGACAGATTATCATCCTATTGCATCCTTTGATAAGGAGCAGACCCATGTATTATATACGAGTACCTTTTCAAAAACTGTAGTACCTGCCTTGAGAACGGGTTGGATTACTGGTCCACGGGAAGTAATCGCAATGATGTCACAAGCGAAGCAAATGGTTGATTTACATTCAAGTTCCATTGACCAACAAGCATTGTATTACTTATTGAGAGATTTTGATTTGGAGAGTCATATTAAGCAATTGAGAAAAGAATATTACAGCAGAATGATGATTATGCAGGACTATTTGAAAAAGTTAAAGCCAGGTACCTTTACATGGAAAGAGCCGAAAGGTGGAATGTTCTTATGGGTGAAGGGGCAAGACGATTTAAATACGACAACTTTGCTATCAGAAGCTGTTAAAAATGGGGTTGCGTTTGTTCCAGGTGTCCAATTTTATGCAACAAATCCAGTAAACAATACGTTTCGACTAAACTATAGTCATCCATCCCCAGAAAAAATTCAACTTGGAATGGATCGATTAGTATCAGTTCTATTAAATGGTGTTCCTGTATAAAGAAAACTATGAAAATACTTATTCATAAGGTATTTTATTAAGATTAAATATGATAATTATTTAACACATTATTCGGATATAGTAAACTCTTTTCGGTATATAATATAAGTAAGAAAGCTAATCCAAATGTTTCAGTTTATTTTTTTACGTATTATCTATTCGAAAAGAGGGTGGGTTCATGAACAAAATGAAGCTTTTGCCGTATGGAACGGGGATTCTCCTATCTTTTGTTGGAATAGGAGCTGTTGCCGCTGGCGGAGGATTTATCATTGATTCAAGTGGCTCAGGACTGGGGATGTCAGTGGAAATATTAGAAAATTCCCCATTTGAAAGCTTCTTAATCCCAGGTATTTTTCTATTAATTCTTAACGGTATTGGTAGTTTAATTGGTGCCATTTTTGCCTTCAAAAATTTTCGATACTCGGGGATATCCACTATCATTCTAGGAATTATCATGATTATTTGGATATCTATTCAAGTATTCTGGATTGGGTGGATAAGCTGGTTGCAGCCAACATTTTTAGTCATAGGAGCGATGGAATTACTCCTAGGCTATTTCTTAAATGTACGCAAAGTTGGAAATCATGAGGTGTTTCCGCACCGCCATCATGGTACAGGTTCCTAGTCCATTAAATAATATTGAATTATCACTCACTTATACTTAAGTTGTTTTGGGGGGATGCCATATTTTTCTTTGTAACTCCAATAAGAGCATATCGCAACAAATTCAAAGCCTGATAAACGTTGATTTATCAGGCTTTTGATTATCTAATAAGATATAAAACAATGAAAGGAACATAACAAGTGATAAACTTAAAAGTCAAGCTTTTGTATGTCCTAGAACTTTTTAAGATTGCCCAGTCATTTTATAAAATATCGCTATATAAAAACTCCTTTTCGGAAATAACTTTAATTCCATTTTTTCTAAGTAAAGCAGCCGTGACCCCACTTCCGGCAATTTTCTTGCCATTAAATTTTCCGTTATAAATGAAAGAACTCCCACATGAAGGACTATTTTCCTTAAGAATTACCATGGTTGCACCAATTTCCTTTGCTTTATCAAGGGCTGCATAGGCTCCTTTCAAAAACATTTCTGTAACATCCTTTCCGTTTTGGTCGAATACCTTTGCCTTTTCATTGATGACATCATCGCCATCTCCACCGATAATTTCAGCTGGTACTCTTGGAGTTGGGAGACCACCTAGTACTTCTGGACAAACAGAAACAGCCTTTTTTTGTTCAATCAGCTGCTGAATTCGTTGATTGAAACAGTCTCCACCGTCATATCTAACCTTTAATCCTGCTAGGCAGGAGCTTACAAGAATCATGTCTTCACCTCATTAATAGTATGCTTTTCCAAAAAGTGAAATGATTTGGTTGGTTATATAATTGGATAAATAATTATTGACCTACTCATTAATTTGCGAAAAGAGAGTGCCAATCACTTCAGTTAATTTCATAATCTGTTTTTCCACATCCCTCTCATCTTTACCAGGATAGTGTCTGTAGGTGATAAGAATTCCATTTAAACTAGCAAAAAGGGCATGTGAATATAATCTTGGCTGGCTTGCACCTGCTCGGAGAAACAAACCATCAAATATTTCTAATAAATTTCGAATATGTTGGTCGAATTTTTCTAGTTTCTCCCTTTTAATTGTTCGATCCATCATGAAATGGGTCATCATTCTAAAGAAATGGTCGTGTTGGAATAAATAGCGGACGAACTCCTTTGCGACCTCAATTAAACTATTTTCATTAAGTTCATCTACTTTAAGGAGGAAATGATGGATCATTTGGCCGGTTTCTCTATTAATTGCTTCCAAAAGAAGCTCATCTTGATCTGAAAAGTAGCGATAAATCAAGGCAGGTGAGATTCCTGCTTCTTTTGCAATATCTCTTATGCCAACTTCTTTTAATGGCCGATTGCTAAATAAACGTATTGCTGTATCAACAATGAGATTTTTTCGCGCTGCCTTTTCTTCAGCTTTTAAATCTTTTAATGTTATTTTTTTATTAGTCATATCTCACCCTCCATTAGCAGCAAACCTTATTTACGCTAATCCCATAATTATTTTCATATAGTATAACATACAGAATGGGAATGAAATTTACAAAATTTTTATATTTTTAAAAATTCTGTTATAAGGGAATATAGTAAAAAACGTTTTACAAAGATATACATTTGATTATTAAAATAGGCTTCCTTCCATTTTTCAACATATTTCAACAAAAAATCGAAAAAACTTGTCGTATTGGACAAAAAATTGTAACATTTAGATATCGAAGGATGGATGGTGACAAGTATGGAATTAGTAAGGCATTTGCTTTTTAATCTATCCCTATTACTGGTTCTGCTGTTATTTGTCCAAATAGGTATAGAACGTCAAGTTTCAAGACCTGTAACAAAAAAGGGTATGTTCGTATATTTCTTTATTGCAGTGCTATTATGTTTATTATTTTCTAAGGAAATCAGTCATCAGATTAGAGTTGACTTACGGGAGATTCCATTAATCTTAGGTGGACTATACTTTGGGATAGGGATTCCTATTGCTTTCTTAATTATCATCATTCGCGCATTCTTAAGTATTGATCATGGATTTTGGATTACTTTAGGGATTTATTTATTCTTGGCCCTCACTGTTCAAATGATTCATCCGTCATTTTTTAAAAGATCATTGAAAATGAGAATAAATATTTCAGTCATGCTTGCTTTGATAACACCGATATTATTTATGATTGTATATGTACTTTTAGGTGAACCGATTCAAAGGATGGATGTGTGGGCAGTTATGATCATTGTTCCGACAGTAGGGACCGCAATTATTGCTTTCACTTTTGAATCTATTAAGCGAAATATGATGATTAGGGATCAAGTATATGAAACTCAAAAGCTTGAAGCCGTAAGTCATATGGGAGCCGCATTTTCACACGAAATTCGTAATCCAATAACTGCAGTTAAGGGTTTTCTCCAATTAATTGGGGAAGACGGACAATTGCAAACGAAAACTAGAGAATACGTTAATATTTCCATTAAAGAACTGGATCGAGCAGAAAAGGTTATTCAAGACTACTTAACATTTGCTAAACCGTCGTTAGAGCATATTGAAGAAATGGATATTCACCGTGAGCTTGACCACGTATTAAAGGTGCTAGAGCCACTATGCAACATGAATGCAATTCATATAGAAACTTCCTATGGTCCAATTGGCATTATTCAGGGAGATAAAAATAAGTTTCATCAATGTTTTATCAATATTATTAAAAATAGTATTGAAGCAATGCCATCTGGTGGAAGATTATCGATAAAAACAAGTATGGATAGTACCTATCTTGATATTTTAATTACTGATACTGGGAAGGGAATGACGGAAAGAGAGATAGCAAGGTTAGGTGAACCATTTTTTACAACAAAGAAAGGGTCAGGAACGGGTCTTGGATTAATGGTTTCTTATAGCATCATAAGGGCAATGAACGGAATCATTAAAACGAACAGTCAACAAGGAAAAGGGACAACGTTTATTATTTCCTTTCCTCAATATTTACCTTGGGGTGAAAACCACTTGGAGGAAATAGCAACCTATCATTCAACATAAGCAAACAATATACTCGGTGATGAAGAAGTCTTTCCACAAGGAGAGACTTTTTTGATGTGCAGTACTGAACTTTTCCTTCTTAGCACTTAATAGTAGTATTTTCGATTCATCATAACAGAGGGTGTAACACATATTAAGTGTAGGAGGTGAATGCCGATGCCAAGGGGGAAGGAATTAGAACAGCTTCCAATGGCAAATGTTGCTCCAAGTATAGGGGACAACCAGAGCAAATATAATCGTGTAAAATTAAATGGAGTTATACAAGAAGAACAACCAAAGCCAAGTCAAACAAAATCAAAAAGATAATCGAGAAAAGGTATTCCAAAGTGAAAAATGGAATGCCTTTTTGATTGTAAAAAGGGGGATAAAACGGTTGGATTATCTTGGAAATGGAGGATGTCTTTTCTTGACATACCATGATGTTCATGCTAAATTTTAAGTAGCCGTTATGCATCGTGTTACGTTTTTGCAAGGTTCTTGTTCCAAGTTAAAAACAAAGTTTGGAAGAGTAATGTGATAAATGCTATGCGTTGTAAATGGTTAATTTTCACATGGCTAGGATTGGCCAATAGGAGGATTTTTTTTATGAAAAACGGTAAAGTTAAATGGTTCAATGCTGAGAAAGGTTTCGGTTTCATCGAAGCAGAAGACGGAAACGATGTATTTGTACATTACTCTGCAATCCAATCTGAAGGTTTCAAAACATTAGAAGAAGGTCAAGAAGTATCTTTTGAAGTTGTTGAAGGTGCTCGTGGACCACAAGCTGCTAACGTAACAAAAAAATAATCATTGACTAATATGACAGCTCAGCCATCGGTTGGGCTGTTTTTGTGTATGAAGTAAATTCCTTGTCATCTATTAAAAGGCATCCACGGCGAAAACTACCTTCCACCCATTTTCCATTATTTCTATTTTATTAATAGCTAAAAGTATTTTATGATAGATTAGAAGACTATGTTAATAAAACATTAGATAAATCAACGTTTTAGTTCAACAACAATTAAGTTGTTCCAATTAATATAAATAACCAAACAATCTAAATAAAACAGTAAATAAAGAAGGGAAGAAGTTCAATGAAGTTTTTCCATACCGCAGACTGGCATTTAGGGAAGCTAGTTCAAAATGTGTATATGACTGAGGATCAGAAACATGTTCTTCAGGAATTTGTTAAAGCGATTGAAGAGGAAAAGCCAGATGCAGTGATTATTGCAGGGGACTTGTATGACCGAGGCGTACCGCCAACTGAGGCTGTAAACCTGTTAGACGATGTGTTAGAGAAAATTGTTTTGGAATTGAACACGCCTGTGCTGGCTATTGCAGGGAACCATGATAGCCCTAGTCGCCTTCACTTTGGCAGTAGAATCATGAAGTCAAAAGGCTATCATATGATTGGCAGGATTTCTGAATCCCTAAAACCAATTGTGCTGAATGATGAGTATGGGGAGGTGCATTTTCATTTAGTACCATATGCAGACCCTAGTGTGATTCGGCATATATTTGAAGACGATAATATAAAGACTCATAATGATGCAATGAAAAAAATGACGGATATAATCAGGGCGAATATGGATCCGAATGCTCGTCATGTTTTTGTTGGACATGCATTTGTCACTCAAACCGGCGAAAAAGAGGAAAATACAAGCGATTCTGAACGCCCGCTCTCAATTGGTGGGACTGAGCAAGTGAGTGCAGGTCACTTTGAAGAGTTCCACTATACGGCTTTAGGACACTTACATCAAGCCCATTTTGTATTGAATGAAACCATCCAATATTCAGGGTCACCACTAAAATATTCGATCTCAGAGGAAAAGCATAAAAAGGGATTCATTATCGTGGAAATCAATGCCGATGGAAAGGTTACATTAGAAAAGCGTCTATTAACCCCTATTCGAGATATGAGAACGGTTGAAGGGAAAATTGATGAGATATTAAAACACCCTGTAAACGAAGATTATGTATTTGTTCGATTGCTTGATGAAACTCCAGTTCTCATGCCCATGGAGAAAATTCGATCCGTTTATCCAAACGCCATGCATGTTGAACGTGTTATTCAGGCCCCACAAATAAATGGTGGAGAGAAGATTGAAAGGGTAGCGCGAACAAAGATGGACGATTTATCCTTATTTAAAGCCTTTTATCAAGAAGTAAAAGGTACGGTACCGACGAAAGAAACCGAAACGATCTTTTTAGAGGTTCTTCAGGAGCTATTACAAAAGGATAGTGAACAATCACCAATTCCTTCGAAAGAACGGGTCGCTGTTACAGCAAATCAAGGGGAGAAGGAGAGTAACCGATGAGACCGCTTAAACTAACAATTTCTGCTTTCGGACCATACAAGAATCGTGAAGTTATCGATTTTACTGAACTTAAAGATAATCGTATTTTTGTTATCTCTGGAAACACGGGTGCTGGGAAGACAACGATTTTTGATGCAATATGTTTTGCTCTTTACGGTTCTGCCAGTGGAGAGGACCGCAATGATTCGAAGATGATGCGCAGTGATTTTGCTGATGATGAGGTCCATACTTCAGTAGAGCTTGAGTTTGAGCTTAACGGAAAGAACTACCGGATTAGAAGGCAGCTTCCCCATGTGAAAAAAGGCAATAAAAGTGCGACAGGGGAACAATATGAATTTTATGAAAAAACAGTTGAGGGTGAGCTTCCTTGTGTTGACCGACAAATTGTTTCTGAGATTAATAAAAAGGTAGAAGAGATTGTAGGATTAACTCAGGATCAGTTTAGACAAATTGTCATGCTTCCACAAGGTGAGTTTCGAAAGCTCTTAACATCGCAGACAGAAAATAAAGAAGAGATCCTACGTAAGATTTTTAAAACAGAACCATATAAATGGATTAGTGAACGACTACGCGATCGTAAAAGAGAAGCCGAAGAAGAGTGGAAAAGCGAAAAGCAAATGAGGGATCGTTATATAGAAGATATTCAAGCCACTCTTCCTATTCGGGAGAATTCAAAGCTGACTAAAGTGTTTTCACAATCTGAATATAATACCAATCAAATTATTGACGGCTTGGATGTTGAAGCTGATTTTTACAAAATAGAAATGATGGAAAATAAGAAACGTTCAGAGGATGCTGAGGGGGCCTATAATCAAAAGCTTGAAAACTACCATCAGGCTAAGGCGATAAATGACCGTTTCCTAGATTTAGAACAAAAGGAGTATAGGTTCCAAGAATTATCATTACAGGTTCCAACCTTTAACGAAAAGGAAAAGCAATATGAAAAAGCGGAACGTGCGAGTATTATTGTCGCCTATGAAAATCAGGTGAACGAATGGCGAGTAGATGAACGGTCAAAAAAGCAAGCCTTACATGGGGCAGAAATATCTCTAAATAAGGCAAGGGAGCAGCTTGGGATAGCGCAAGCCTTATTTGAACAAGAGGAGAACAGAAAAGAGGAAAGGGAGGAAAGTGTCCGGACTCTTGACCGCTTGAAGGAGTACGTGCCAATCGTTCAAGAGATAGAGAGTAAGAATTCCGAGCTATCGAAACTAGAAGATGAGGTCCAGAAACTATCTAATAACCTACTGGCTATCGGTAGAAATATCGAGGCTAAAAATATGGAAATAGACAAGCTTTCCAATGAAATAAAAAGGATTGAGAAGCTGGTCGACGAACTACCAAATAAGCAGCAAACCTTAAATGAATTGAGAGAACAGGTAGCAGTTGTTCAGGAATATCGGAAATTTCACCAAGCACAAATAAAACTCGAACAAGATTATTCAGAGAAGCAAAGTCATTATGTGGTTGTGAAGGAACAATACGACAAGCTAGAGGAATCATGGATAAGTGGTCAAGCAAGTATTCTTGCCATGCATTTGCATGATGGAGGGCCTTGTCCAGTATGTGGCAGTATCGATCATCCTCATAAAGCAGACGGACAAGATAGGGTTCCTTCTAAAGAAGAACTAGAAGAGGCTAAAAAGCGATTTGACAAATCATATAGTTTATTTCGTGAAGCGGCAGCTAGATTAAAGTCTAATTCAGAACAGCTTGAGTCATGTGCCCAAAAACTAATCGAAAAAGGATTTCAGGTGGAAGAGGCGGAGCAAATCTACCTTCGTATGGTTCATGAGGGAAAAGAGCTTAGGAAAGAAGTAGACGATTTATTATTAGAAAAGGAAAAGCTAACTACCTTAAAAGGGACTCTTGAATCAACGGAAAAAGAACTAAAGCAATCTGAAGCGACAAGGGAACAGATTTCCTCTAATTATCAAGAAAGGCTAACTCACTTTGTCAAAGAAAAAGCGATTTATGATGAGAAGATTGGTCGGATTCCTGAGGATATACGTAATTTTACAACATTACAGCGAAAAATGACTGAAGCGCAAAACCGAAAGGAAAAGCTTGAGAAAGATTGGAATATCGCCCAAAAGCAGTTACAAGACTCAAAGGAAGAAGAAACAAAAGCAACTGCTTATTATTCCAGTGCCCAAGTCCAATTAAAAGAAAGTACAGAGAAAAAGGAACGTTCAGTAACCCAGTTCACAACGGAATTACAAAGAGCACAATTTGTCTCAGAAGAAGATTATTTATCTGCAAAAATGTCAGATGGTGCTCGTGAGAAGTTAAAGATCTCAATTGAGGAATTTAAGAAAAATATTGAAACATTGAAGCAACAAATTACCGAGCTTAAAGAGGAATTGAAGGATAAGACAAAGGCGAATTTAGAACTATTAACTAGTGAATTGACACAATTAAAGAATGAGCGCGATCTTGCTTTAAAAGCATTAAGCGATTCGGAAGGTTATCAAAATAAGGCGATCGAGTTAAGAATAAAAATTCTTGATACGGAAGAAATAGTGTCAGAATTAGAGAAGCAAATGAATAGATTAACTGATTTATACGACATGGTTAGAGGTCAAAATGGCAGTAAAATATCCTTTGAACGGTATTTGCAAATCGAGTATCTTGAACAAATCATCATTGCTGCTAACGAGAGATTAAAGCATCTATCAAATGGGCAATTTATATTGGAACGTAGTGAACGTCAAGAGTCTCGTGGAAGACAAAGTGGTCTTGGCCTTGATGTATTCGATTCTTACACTGGACAAACTCGGGATGTAAAGACCTTATCCGGTGGGGAGAAGTTTAATGCTTCCTTAAGCCTCGCACTTGGATTGGCAGATGTCATTCAGAGCTTTCAAGGTGGAGTTTCCATTGATACCATGTTTATCGATGAAGGATTTGGTTCTTTAGACGAAGAATCCTTAAATAAAGCAATTGATACTTTAATTGACTTACAGCAATCTGGTCGCATGATTGGCGTTATCTCCCATGTTCAAGACTTGAAAAATTCAATACCAGCTATTTTAGAAGTGAAAAAGACTAAAGAGGGCTATAGCCAAACAGAGTTTGTCATTAAATAGTTTTATTCGAACAGATATCCAATCAATAATAGCAGCGGGATTTATTAAATTCCACTGCTATATTTTTTGTCTATAATAGAAGGTGAGTAGGAAAATTGTGTGAAGAAGCAGGTGGAATGCATGACCAAAAGATATTTCACAATAGGAATGGCCGGACATATTGACCATGGAAAGACTACATTAACTAAAGCATTAACAAATGTAGATACAGATCGATTAAAAGAGGAAAAGGAACGACAAATCTCCATTGAACTTGGATTTGCCCCTTTGTACGAAGATGAGGAGATTCAAATATCCCTTGTTGATGTTCCTGGGCATGAGCGTTTTATTAGGCAAATGATTGCTGGAGTGGCAGGGATTGATTTAGTGGTTTTGGTTGTTGCTGCTGATGAAGGTGTGATGCCACAAACGAAGGAGCATATAGAAATACTAGGTTTTCTAGGAATCAAGAATGGCATAATAGCAGTTACAAAAATAGATCGAGTAGAAGAAGAGCTTCTTGACTTAGTAAAAGAGGAAATAAATGATGAACTTCATGGGTCCGTTTTTGAAGATGCCCCTGTAGTTATGGTTGACAGTCTTTCCCATAAAGGGACAGAAGAATTAAAGCAAATGATCATACATAAATTAAAGGAATCTGAACCTCGTGAAACTAAAGGGGATTTCCGCCTTCCAATTGATCAAGTTTTTACAATTAAAGGTCAAGGAACAATCGTTCGTGGAACCGTCTATGAAGGAATAGTTGAAGAGGGTCAGCTCCTTAAAATTCTGCCAAAGGGAATAGAAACAAGAGCAAGGCAAATTCAAACTCATCATAAGTCTGCTATAAAGGCTTTTGCAGGTCAGCGGGTTGCAATCAATTTAGGTGGAGTTGCAAAAGAGGAAATTGAACGTGGAAATGTCGCTGTTTCTTCAGACCGGTTTCATGTTACACGTACGATTGACGTTTCACTTTCTCTAATAAAAAATTTAGGTTATTTAGTAAAGCAAAGAATGCCAATGAAATGTCATATTGGGACCTCAGAAGTGATGGGGAGAATTGTTTTCTTTGACCGAAACGAAGCAAAGGAAAAAGACGGTGAAATCCTTTGCCAACTCCGTCTTGAAGAGGATATTGTAGTAAGTCGCGGTGACCGTTTCATCATTAGACGACCAAGTCCACAAGAAACAATAGGTGGTGGATGGGTAATCGATCCTTCTGGTGAGAAGCATCGCTTTGGCCAAAATACAGTAGAAGAACTACAAAAGAAGAAGGAAGGGACTGCGAAAGAACGAATAGTTTCTTTATTATTAGAGGAAAAAAGTATGAATTTGGCTGAGTTGAGTAAAAAGACAGCGCTTGATGATGCCAATTTGGCAAAAGAGTTGGAAGCAGATGAATTTCTGGAATACAGTGATGGGAATTTTACATTAGTAAAAATTATTTCCCGCTTGGAGGATGAAATTCGGGAACGCTTGATGGACTTTCATTCGGAAGCTCCATTGAAAATAGGATTAAATAAGGCGGAATTGTTGCAGACGATGCGAAGCACCTACCCAAAGACCTTATTAGAATATGTAATAGAGGAAGGAAAAACGAAAGGAGTCTTTTCTCAAAAGGAACAATTTGTGTATCTTAGTGACTTTACTTCACATGTACCAAAAGGTTGGCAAAAACGAGTGGAAGGGATGCTTCAATGTTTAATAAGAGATGGCATTAAGGTTCGCAAATTCCAGGAGTATTTTAATGAAGCAGGCCTGCCGAAGGAATTATTTTTGGATTTGACCCGATTGTTAGAGGAGCAAGGGTTCATTGTGAAACTAGAGGGGGATTACTTTTGGGATGGTGCTATTTTTCAGGAGACTGTTCGAAAATTGCGAAAAGGAACAAGTGTAGAGTTTGAAGTGAGCGAGGCAAAGGCTGCAGTAGAATTGTCGAGAAGATGGCTGATTCCATTTTTAGAAAAGCTAGATGAAATTGGATTAACAGATCGAATAGAGAATAAACGCATATGGAAACGAGAATGGTAAGGGGACTCAGGAAATGGGTCTTTTTACTTTTTATGTGCAAAATGTAGAAATTGCAGGAAATTTCTTTTATTTAACAAATTCTTTTATATTCATTGAAAGTGGTTGGATTATCAACTACAATGACTTCAGCGTTGTTGCTTTTAGGGACAGTAATTGAATTGTTCCTGGTTTAGTATGAAGCGTGTACTTTCGCGAATAAAGGGGGACTTTCGTGAAAAATTTGAATTGTTCGCGAATAATTAGAAGAAATCGCGAATAAAAGGGAACTTTCGCGAATAGATTTTGAAATCGCGAATAAAAAACACATTTTCGCGAATAAATTGGAATAATTCGCGAATTTTTTCGAGATCTCGCGAATAAATTTAGTATTTCGCGAATAAATCTGCTACCTAGCAACTATTTTAATAAATAATAATTGGACATTGCCCATTAAAATTAGAATTTATGGCTTTTTAGCAATTTTTATATATAGGTAAGTCTATTTTTTAGCTAAATCTAAAAAACTAATTCGCCTTTTGGAAAGACATAGTTTTTGAATGTTGGAGAGATGTATGATGGAAGACCATGTGAAGTTAGCAAATGATGTGATGGATGTCTGCCTTCTTGCTGGGAAGATTATGCTTCAAAGCGGGGCAGAGACCTATAGAGTGGAAGATACGATGATGTGGATTGCGCGCGGGTTTGGTGTCGGTCAGTCTCATAGTTATGTGACTCCAACCGCGATTATCTTTTCCATCGAAGGAATGGGAGAAACTAAGACGAGGCTACTTAGGATCACCAATCGGACGACGGATTTGGAAAAGGTAACAATAGTAAATAGCATTTCAAGAAATATACATAGCAAAGGACTTACCTTAGAGGAAGCCTATGAAGCATTAAAGGAAGTAGAAAAGGCAAAGCTGCAGTTTCCGTTGTACATTCAAATATTAGCTGCAGCCATCTCTAGTGGCTGTTTTGTCATTATGTTTCAAGGTGGCTGGTATGATTTTATCCCTGCCTTTATGAGCGGTGGTGTCGGCCTCCTTAGTCAGCAAAATTTCCATCGACTTGTCCCAATAAAATTCTTCTCGGAATTTTTATCCTCTTTTCTTATAGGTTTTCTGGCCTTTCTTTTTGTAAAAATTGGTTGGGGTACCGAGCTAGATAAAATTATTATTGGTTCAGTTATGCCGCTAGTTCCAGGGTTGCTCATCACTAATGCTGTGAGGGATTTAATGGCAGGCCATTTCGTTTCGGGTCTATCAAAAGGGGCTGAGGCGTTTTTAACTGCTTTTGCCATCGGTGCGGGGATTGCTGTTGTATTAACTTTCTTTTAAAGATGGAGGTGGATAGGATGATGGTTTTCGAACAGTTAATCACAAGCTTCATTGCAACAAGTGCTTTTGGAGTCATTTTTAATACCCCAAAGTCTTCGCTTATTAAATGTGGTTTTGTTGGAATGTTTGGTTGGATTATTTATATCTTAATGGTGGTTAATGGGATAGATTCAGTGGTTGCTTCATTAGCAGCATCATTTTCCGTTGCGGTAATCAGTCAAATCTTTTCAAAGCTGTATAAAACTCCTGTTATTATTTTTAGTGTTGCCGGTGTCATACCGCTTGTGCCGGGAGGTCTTGCCTATGATGCGATGCGGAATTTTGTAGAAAATAATTATAGTATCGCGATCAATCTTGCTGCAAGGGCTTTTATGATTTCAGGTGCAATAGCAATTGGACTTGTCTTTTCTGAAGTTGTTAATCAATCGATCCGACAGTCAAAATTTAAAAATCCTCTAAGTGGAAAATTCAAAAAACGTGCATAAAAGCCGTCTATAGTTGAACGGTATCTCCCTTTAAGCATGATCATTGGGATTCGTTCACGATAGACGGCTTTTTTATAGTTTATCCTGATGTTACTAGTATTTTTATTTTTTCTCTTTTAATAATAAATACCCATTACCAGGAATTTCACCATCTAGCAATCCATTTCCAAGAAGAAGCTCCATATGGCTCATATCTAAATCGATTCGTGCAGCTTCAGCAGATGGATTAATCACTATGGTGAATTTCTCATTATTGAAGGTTTTATCGTACACTAAAACATTTGCCTCCTCACGGAAAATTAATACCCCATGTGACAATGCTTTATTATTTTTTCTTAAAGATATTAAATGCTTTACAAACTCAAGAATTTCCCGATCCTGCATTTCCTTATCCCAAACCATACATTTCCGGCAGCCTGGATCTAATTCACCATCCATCCCAATTTCATCGCCATAATAAATACATGGGCTACCAGAGAAGGTTAAGAGAGTGAGGAAGAGTTGTTTCAGTTTCTCTTTATTCCCTTTTGCGATGGTTAGCATTCGAGGGGTATCATGACTCCCTAATAGATTAAAGGCTACTTCATTCACATTGAGCGGGTATTTATACAGTAATTCTTCGATTCCATCTTTGTATTCTTGAATGCTGATCCTTTCTTTCGCAAGTAAATCCAAGGTGAGATCGGTAAATGGATAGTTCATGACGGCATCAAATTGGTCTCCTTGAAGCCATGGCATGGAATCATTCCAAATTTCCCCTAGAATATATACGTCAGATTTGGCATTTTTTACAACCTTTCTAAATTCCCTCCAGAAGGCGTGATCCACTTCATTAGAAACATCTAATCTCCAACCATCAATATCACATTCCTCGATCCAATAACGGGCGACACCCAATAAGTAATCTTTGACCTCATCATTTTCAGTATTGAATTTTGGCATCATATGGGTGAATGAAAAGGTATCATAATTAGGAAGTGGCTCTGTTCGAACCGGAAACTCGTGAATATGGAACCAATCCTTATATTTTGATTTCTCCCCGTGTTTTAAAACATCTTGAAATGGTTCAAAATAAAACCCGCAGTGATTAAATACGGCATCCAACATGACACGAATCCCTCTATCATGGCATTCACTAACTAATTTTTTCAGGGTTTCCTTTTCGCCAAAGTGAGGGTCAATCTGTAAATAATCAATGGTATCATATTTATGATTTGTCATTGCTTTAAAAATAGGATTGAAATAGATTCCCGTTACCCCAAGCTCAGTCAAATGATCTAAGTGCTCGATAACTCCGTCTAAATCTCCTCCAAAATAATTCTCTGGTGTTGGCTCTGCGCTTCCCCATTCCAAGGTGTTTTCAGGGTTCCTTGCCGAATTCCCATTGGCAAACCTTTCAGGGAAAATTTGATACCAAACGGTTTCTTTGACCCATTCAGGTGCTGTTAACACATCAACTGGATTAATAAATGGAAATCTAAACAGGCTATGAACCTTTTCCTGATCCTCGAAAAATCCTCTTTCTGAATAATACTGGGGTTTGAAGTTTGGATCATGATCAATGAATTCAAAATAATATTCTACTCTTCGGTGTGGAGGGGTAACCTCAACCTGCCAATAATCAAACAATTGATTCGATCCCATTTTTTTCATTGGTTTTTGAGTATGACCTAAGCCAACGCTATCTCCCTTAAAAGGATCTTGAAAATGTAGATGGACTTCCTTTATATCATTTTTCTTCGTATGAATTCGGATATGTAAGGTTTGCTGGTTATAAGCATAGGCAAAATTGTTTTTTGGTCGATGATAAATTGCTTCTTTTAGCATATGAAACTCCTCCTAATCATTTAGCCTTCTGATAGAAATCCCAAATTTTGAAAACGATTTCTATTTTCTAAAAAAAAAATGAGACAAAAAATACGTTCTTTTAGTATATTACAATAATTATCCAAATAAATGCAGTGAGATTGTCTGATTTATGTCTATTTCCTCTTACAATAAAAAAAATCATCCTGATAGATAAGGAGGATGATTTATTATTTTATATGTTCATTTGAAAAATGATTCAATTTATATTGAAATAGTAATGGAACTTTTATTTTTAAATAATTATTGGCTTTTGTATTTTTTTGACGAGGTTCTTCCTAATAAAATATGATGGAAGAATAGTACCTAGAATTAGTTAAGGAGTTAATTATGAAAATATTGTTGGTTGAAGATGATAAAACAATTGCCTCCGGGTTAGAGTATTCCTTGC
This sequence comes from Bacillus massilinigeriensis, assembly GCF_900117315.1. Classification (GTDB taxonomy): domain Bacteria; phylum Bacillota; class Bacilli; order Bacillales; family Cytobacillaceae; genus Bacillus_BE; species Bacillus_BE massilionigeriensis. Next base: position 1,034,848 of record NZ_LT630337.1, on the reverse strand, counting down.
AACAGGATCAATATGAAACAACCCTTTGCCATAATTTTGAAACGGCTAAGTGGATTATTGAGGACCAATTAAGTGAAATCGATCTATGTTTGTTTGATTTATCCTTACCCGATGGGAGCGGGTATGATTTATGCGCATTAGTGAAAAGGAAGGACGATAAACCAGTTATCTTTCTGACTGCCCTTGACGATGAAGTGAATGTGGTGATGGGTCTTGATATGGGAGCTGACGATTATATAACAAAGCCTTTTCGAATACGGGAACTACTCTCTCGAATTAAGTCTGTGCTTCGTCGTTACAATAAACAGACTAGCCTTCAGCAGAAAACCGTGATCGAAATCGAAAACATCCGTATCAATACTTTAGAGGGAAAAGTATATCGTAAGGACGAGGAGGTCATTTTAACTGCCTTAGAATATCGCTTGCTCTTGATTTTTGCCAATCATATTGGACAGGTGTTAACAAGGAATCAGCTATTAGAACGAATCTGGGATGTGGCGGGAGACTTTGTGAACGATAATACACTTACGGTTTATATCAAGAGATTAAGAGAAAAGCTAGAAGAGAACCCGCAAAATCCAACGATTATAAAAACTGTTCGTGGAATGGGCTATAAGGTAGGTGAGTAAATGCTACGAAATAGAGAAATTAAATGGCTGATTTTCATAATAAGCAATATCTGTCTAGTAGCAATCGGATTCGCTGGTATTCTTTTGTCAATGAAGGCAGCTTTGTTCCTCTTAGTTTTTTCCTTCCTCCTCATTGGATATTTCTTATATTTTACTTGGTTGCGATATAAAGAAATTGAGAAATTATCCAATTATTTAAGAAGGATTGCAGGTGGGGATTATGGCCTCGATATCAGTGATAATTACGAAGGGGAACTTAGTATTCTCAAAAATGATATTTATAAAGTAACATCAATGCTTTCTGAGAAAAGCAATTATTTACAGGATGATAAAATCATGCTGATGAATGCTATTTCGGATATCTCTCATCAGCTTAAAACGCCATTAACCTCGATGATGGTGATGTCTGACTTATTAAGTGATCCCACACTTAATGAAACAAAGCGAGCAGAATTTACAAGGAACATTCATGTGCAATTAGAAAGAATCGAATGGCTCGTGTCATCCCTGCTAAAGCTTTCGAAAATAGATGCAGGTACCGTTTTGTTTAAAAAGGATCAAATTTCTGTCCAAGAATTGATACGAAAAGCAGTTGAGCCGATTTTAATTCCAATGGATATTAAGGAGCAAACATTAAAAATTGATGGAGAGCTAAATGCCACTTTTGTTGGAGATATAAATTGGATTGCAGAAGCACTTATTAATATTTTAAAAAACTGTGTAGAGCATACGGATAACAGGGGAGAGATTTCCATTTTCTATAACGAAAATGCCTTATATACGGAAATTACGATTTCCGATAATGGAAAGGGAATAGCAAGAGAGGATCTTCCCTATATATTCAAGAGATTTTATAAAGGAAAAAATGCGAGTGAAGACAGTGTTGGGATTGGACTTGCAATGGCCAATAGCATTATCACAAGTCAGAATGGTGATATTAAGGTTAAGAGTGTCGTAGGGGAAGGGACACAATTCCAGATAAAAATTTACAAGCAAATTATTTAAATAAACTTTGTAGAAAATTTCTTAAGTGACTAAATTGTCATTTAAGAGTCACTTGATAGTCATTTTAGACAGATAAACTGTAGTGGAAATGGATATTAGGAGGAACTTATAATGAATATTTTGCAAATAGAAAATCTGTCTAAAGTCTATGGGAAAGGTGATACCGCAGTTAAAGCTCTCGATGATGTTTCCTTCTCAGTGAAGAAAGGAGAATTTGTTGCGATTATAGGACCTTCAGGCTCTGGTAAATCAACGTTATTGCATTTGCTTGGAGGGGTTGATCGTCCAAGTCACGGGAAGGTTCTCATTAATAACACAGATATCTATGGGCTAGATGAAACCCAGTTGGCTATTTTTAGAAGAAGGCAGATTGGGTTAATCTATCAATTTTATAATTTAATTCCGATATTAACGGTTGAAGAAAATATCACCCTCCCATTGCTTTTAGATGAGCATAAGGTGGATAAGAAGCAGTTTAATGATATCGTTGGTATTCTTGGACTAAAGGAACGTTTAGGTCATTTACCGAATCAGCTATCTGGTGGACAGCAGCAAAGAGTATCGATTGGTCGGGCTCTTATCAGCAACCCTTCTATTATGCTCGCTGATGAACCAACCGGAAATCTTGATAGCAAAAACAGCAATGAAATTATTGAACTGTTAAAAATGTTTAACAAGACTTTTAACCAAACATTGATTGTGATTACTCATGATGAACACATTGCCTTGCAAGCTGATCGCGTCATTTCTATTGAAGACGGTAAGATTGCGAAGGACGAGGTGATTCGTCCATGAATATTATTAACCGACTAACCTTAAGACATCTTAAGGAAAATAAAAGAAGAACGCTTGTGACCATTATTGGAGTCATTATTTCAGTAGCCATGGTAACAGCGGTCTCCACTCTCGGTGTTTCATTTTTGGATTTGATGAAAAGACAAACTATTGCAACTGATGGAGAGTGGCATGTTCAATATAAAAATGTGAACAAAGATCAGATTGAGGCGATTCAAAAAGATGAGAATACACAAAAAGTCATTCTTACTAACAATGGAAAATATGCTCGCCTAAAGGAATCGGAAAATGAAAATAAACCCTATTTATACATTAAGGAATACAGCGAAAAAGGATTAACACAATTCCCGATTGAGCTAAAAAAAGGACGTCTTCCTAAGTCTGAAAATGAAGTCGTTATTTCAGAAGAGATAATAAATGATGCCGGTGTTAACTATAAGATTGGTGATTCAATCACTATAGAAATGGGAGAGAGGTATTTGGAGAATGAAGTCGAGCCTCTCTTACAGAATTATGATGTACAAAGAGATGAAGAGGGAAAAACGAGTGAAACGTTAAAGATACAAGAAACAAAAACCTTTACGATTGTAGGAATGATTAAACGACCAAAATGGGAGCCATCGTGGGCACCGGGTTACACAGTAATTAATTTCTTAGACCCTAGCACGTTAAATGGAGAGGAACAAGTCAATGCACTTGTCGTTCTTAACAAGGTTAGCAATACTCTTTTCAAGCAGACGGAGAAATTAGCAAAGGAAAATCATGTGAAAGCCTTTAGCTTCAACGAAGAACTCCTTCGCTATTATGGAGTGACAGGGAACGGTAATTTAAAAATAACATTGAACTCTTTATTGGGTATTATCATGGGTGTTATTATAATCGGGTCTGTTTCTTTAATCTATAACGCTTTTGCTATTAGTGTTTCTGAACGTTCCAGACATCTCGGAATGCTTGCAAGTGTTGGGGCAACAAAAAAGCAAAAACGAAACTCTGTCTTTTTTGAAGGGGCGTTTATTGGGGCGATCAGCATTCCATTAGGACTACTCGCTGGCCTAGGTGGAATTGGTATCACTTTTATGTTTATAAACTCCTTTATTGAAGAAGCACTTCTAATTACTGAAAGGCTAAAGCTAATTATTACTCCATTTTCTCTATTAACTGCTTGCCTGGTATCCATTTTGACTATTTTTATCTCAACTTACCTACCTGCTAGGAAGGCATCCAAGATTTCTCCAATTGAAGCGATTCGCCAAACACAGGATATAAAACTGACTAGTAAAGCGGTAAAGACCTCAAAAATCATTCGCAAGCTATTTGGACTAGAGGCGGAAATTGGTTTGAAAAACTTAAAGAGAAATAAAAGAAGATACAAGGCAACCGTATTTTCTCTCGTCATTAGTATTGTCTTATTTTTATCCGTATCCTTTTTTACTGAGAGTTTGAAAAAAACCCTGGTACTATCCCAGGATGATGTGAATTTTGATATTAATGTGTCATTAGATCTATCTTCAGATGAAAAGGAGTTAAATGTAATTTCACATTTAGCAAATGTGACTGATTATACGCTTGATAAGAGTTTGGAGCTAAATACGAAATTGGAGCAATCAGAGATAGCTGACAGCTTACAGGAGCTCGTTAAAAAGGATCAAACCTTATTAGAAAATGGAAAATATACCTATTACGTCGTACTTCATGCATTGGATGATCAAAGCTTTAAAGACTATGCAAAAAAAGTTGGCGTGGATTTCAAAGAATATAATCAACCGCAAAAACCAAAGGCAATTGCTATTAGAAAAATAAAATATCAGGATATGGAAACGGGAAAAATAATTGAAACAAAATCAATCAATATAGAGAAAGGAAAAACATTAGAGTTATTATCGATGGATTATGAAACGGGGGCTTTTAATAAGGTCCACCAAGTGCAAGTAGGGACAATAACTGAGGAATTGCCAATGGGTAGTTATCGTGCAGGTTTAGGTGGTATGGAATTGGTTATGACCATGGATACTCTAAATCAGTTAGTAAATAAAGAAGTTAAAAATCCCATTAATGACAATATTTACTTAAAGAGTTCGGATCCAATGGAAACACAAAAAGCACTTGAAGATATGAAAAAATCCAATATGTATGTCTATAATGTCTTTCAGGAGAGAGAGCGGGAGGAACAGATGGTTTTATTGATGTCTGTATTCACTTATGGATTCATTGCACTCATCTCACTCATCTCGATAGCCAATATATTCAATACAATTTCTACAAGCATTTCCTTGAGGAAACGTGAATTTGCAATGCTAAAATCCGTTGGAATGACATCAAAAGGCTTCAACAAAATGATAAACTATGAAAGTATATTTTATGGTATCAAAGCCTTATTGTACGGAATTCCTATTAGTGTGATTGTTATGGGATTCATTTATTGGGCTATGAGAAAGACCTTCGAATATGGATTTGAAATCCCATGGTTGAGTTTCATTTATGTGATTATCGCTATCTTCCTAATTGTTGGCTCTGCGATGCTTTATTCCATTAGTAAAATTAAAAAAGAAAATATCATTGATGGTTTGAAGCAGGAAAATATTTAGGATAGTATGACAAAGAATGAGTCTTTCACTTTAGAGAGACTCATTCTTTGTGTTTGAATGCTAGATCATCCTTGTGAAAGACTGTCCTTATTTATTGGTATTGGTGAAACCTGTATATTTGTTTCACTTACTATTTTCCTTTTAGAACAGTATAATCAGGAGTGGGAGTTGAAACAAATGAATAAAAAAGACATCGCAAATATCCGCAAACAATTTAAATTAAATAACAATCGTATGCAGATTCGAGAAATCTTCAACGTTTACGTGAAGAAGGAATCAGGTGAAATATATCACCAAGTAAGCCAGCCGTTTCAAATGTTAGAACAAGAAACACAGGAATTGTTTTTGGCAAACTTTAAAAAGGTTCTGACGGGCAACCTTGATGCCAAATTGTTCGAGCTAAAATTCAGAAGGGATGTGGATGATAGCACTCAAACGATCCTTTATAAAGGTTTGAAGGCAGACTCGGAGGATTGGAAGGATAACATGTTAGACATTGTCGAGAAAATGTTTACCCATGCAAAGTATGAATTTGATACCGTAGTAACATTTATCCGAGGAGAATACCGCAAACCAACTAAGAAACGAGACCCGGAATCCGAAATGGGCGGAGATGATGAAGTTTATTCTAACGAATTTATCCTCAGCAGTCTCAATAAAACGGATCAGCCGAAAAAAGCTCTGATGTTTGATTATATTGAAAAGCTCTTTAAATCATACAACGTAGTTGATCCAATTATTAATATGGATTCCCCGCTTTCAGGGTTTCTGTTTCCTGCTTTTAATGATAACGCTGCAGATGTGAACCATATTCTCTATTGTGCAGGGAAAGCGAATCAACCAAGTTTTACATTTATTGAGGATGTCCTCAATTGTGAAGATATCATTACTGCTGAAGAAGATAAGGCCAGTTTCGAACTTATTTTAAAAGAGGTAATTGGAGAAGAGGTTGATACGAGGGTTATTTCCAATGTGTATGAGGAAATTGATAAAATGGTCCAAGAAAAGCTAGAAAATGAAGAAAGCGAAATGCCAATGCTTGATTACAAGGATGTTGGGCGAATCCTTGAGGTTAGCGGGGTCCAAAATGTAGATAATGTCAAGGTAGAACATGCCTTTAAGGATGTAGTAGCTGATGAGAAGCATGAATTTAAGGCAAGTAGTTTAGTTCCCAAAACCATTAAAATCAAAACGAAAGTGGCAGATGTGAGCATCAACCCGGAAAACCTAAAAAATATTAAATATATTACCTACCAAGGGAAACGGTGCCTATTGTTAGAGGTGGAAGAAGAAGTAATTGTGGAAGGTTTTCGACTAGAGTCAGAGACACTTTAATGGATTTAAGATAGGTTTCTTCATCCAGAATAATTTATAAATAACATGGATTAGATAACAGAAAACAGTAGCCCAAAGGATATGATACTAGCTCCTTATGGGGCTACTGTTTTGATATAAGGAAAAGGTTTCGTATTTATTAACCCTTTACTAAATAGATTGGAAAGAATATATTTTATCCAATCATAAAATTCAGATTATAATTAGGTTATATCAAATGTGAGTTGGTGATTTCATGAGGGAGAGAGTAGAACTTAAGAAAATTAGTTTAGGTGAGAGAGACCAATTGATTCCATATTTGTTGTTAGCTGATGAAAGTGAAGAGATGGTTAAAGAGTATTTAGATGAAGGTGATTTATACGCCGTATATATTGAAGATCAGATTGCGGGTGTCGCGCTATTTATTGAAGACTCCTCAAGCATAGTGGAATTAAAAAATATTGCCTTAACCCCTAATTGGAGGGGAAGGGGGATTGGTAGGGAAATCATTCAATCATTATTCAATCTTTACCGAGGAAAATATCGTAAAATGATTGTAGGAACAGCAAACTCAAGTATAGATAATATTGCATTCTATCAAAAATGCGGCTTTAGAATCACATCTATAAGGAAAGACTTTTTTAGACAATATCCAGAACCGATTTTTGAAGATGGGATACAGGCATTAGATATGATAATGTTTGAAAAGGAATTATCATAATTAGGGGAAGAGGGGGATTATATGATAAGATTGGAATATTTCACTGAGTCTGATTTTAATCAGCTTATTAATTGGATAGAATCGCCTGAATTTATGATACAATGGTCAGGTTCAAGCTTTAACTATCCGTTGGATGTAACCCAGTTATCAAAGTATATCGAAAAGGCCAATCAAGAAAACTCTGAGATTTATATATATAAAGTAATCCATAACGAATCTAATAAAGTAATTGGTCACCTATCATTAGGTAATATTAATAAAAGAAATAACTCAGCTAGAATAGGAAGAGTCCTAGTAGGAGATCAAAGCGTTAGAGGGTTAGGAATTGGACAAAAGATGATCGAAGAATTATTAAAAATTGCTTTTGAAGAGCTACATCTTCACCGAGTTAGCCTTGGAGTGTTTGATTTCAATCATTCAGCAATTTCCTGCTACGAAAAGGCTGGATTTGTGAAAGAAGGATTATTAAGAGACCATAGCAGGGTTGGCAATCAATATTGGAACTTATTTGAAATGAGCATATTAGAAAATGAGTGGTCTCAAAAAAAATTGAAGGAAGAGTAACCTTCTTAGGAAATGACTAGTAAGTGTGAAATAAAAAACCACAATTCAATATAAAATGAATAAAGGATTTTATCATCAGAAGAGCATTCCCCAGGAAGGAGTCATGGCCATTGAACATTAAAATCAACCGAAAAATCATTAAAGATATGTGTGGAACAGTCTCCTTCAAAAAAGGAGATGCTTTTTTTCATGCTCATAAAGTAACCTTTCAAAAATTTAATGAGCATAGCTGTGAGGCAACTGTTTCAGGGACCGAAGATTTCCATGTTGTCGTTGAAAAAGAAGCTAAAGGTAGTTTTTCTACAAAATGTAGTTGTCCCACTCTCCCTTCCTTTAGGGGTAAATGCCAGCATATTGCAGCGGTTTTATTATCTATATATGATAAGCAGAGTAAGAAATCAGCCCCTTATCAGTCATCCAAACAGGATACGGAATCCCTGATAAATAATGATTTATTATCTCTTTTTGATAAAAAAGCTAAGCGACTAAGTGTACATCAGCTTCATTTTGAAAATAGAAAGTTACTTGATGCTGAGTTTTTTTGTAAATTAGTTCAAGTCAGTAAAGATCAACATATGATGGGACTTGGAATTGAGATTGGTTCCATACGTGTGCAAAATATCCGAGAATTTTTGGAGAAAATATATGCTGGAGAACCTAGCGTCCTTACCAATGTATTTACATTTGATCCAAATCTTCATTGTGTTATAAAGGAAGCAGATTCTGTCATACAGCAACTTATATTATTGATGAATGATGAAAAGATGTTTGAAGATGTACTCATTGAAAAGTCCAATTTCAGGATGGAAAACGACCTTTTCCTCATTCCACCTTCCTATTGGAAGAAATTAGTCCCTTTTTTAATAAATGCACCATCTGTAAAAATTGAATATGATAATCATTTAATGGGCGACTTTTTCATTTCAGACAAGTTGTTACCAATTGTGTTTGATTTTCAACATACAGAGGGAAGAGGATACTCTTTAAAAATTTCAGGCCTGAATGACATCATTATATTAGATTCCTATCAATCTGTTTTATCTGAAGGGAAACTCGTTCAATTTAATGCTGAGGAGATCGAACGTCTGTTAGAAATAAAGCAAATGGTAGAGAAGTCTGGAACTAATCAGATTCCCATTCAAGAAAGTCAATTGGGAATATTTATTGAAAAAGTGGTACCAGGTTTGAAAAAATTAGGGGAAGTCCGGCTATCATCAGCCATTATGAAACAACTCGAGAAAATCCCGTTGACAGCAAAGCTCTACCTAGACCGTCTAAAAAATCGATTGCTTGCTGGACTAGAGTTCCATTATGAAAATTATATCATTAATCCATTGGAGGATTGGAATCAACAAGGTAATCATGTGATTCTTAGAGATAAGGAAAAAGAGAATATCATTATGCAATTGATGGAGGAAAGCTCCTTTGCAAGGACGGATAGCGGATATTATTTGCATAATGAGGAGCTGGAGTACGAGTTTTTACACCATGTTATACCTAAATTACAACATCATGTGCAAATTTATGCTACTACTGCAGTAAGAAATCGAATACTGAAGGAAAACCCAATCCCAAGGATTCGAGTAAATTTGAAAAAAGAGCGGACAAACTGGCTCGAATTCAAATTTGAATTAGATGGAATCTCTGACAAAGAAATTAAAGGAGTATTACAAGCATTAGAGGAAAAAAGAAAGTATTACCGTTTGAGAAATGGCTCCTTATTTTCTTTAGAGAGCAGAGAGTTGGAAGAAATCAAACGTTTTTTAGCTGCACTTCCAATACAGAATGAAGACTGGGAAGAAAAATTAAATGTTCCGCTTGTACAAGGTCTTCAGCTTCTTAGTTTAAGTGATGACCATTCTGTATTTTCCATTGAAGAATCCTTTCGACAATTTCTAGAAAACATCGCCCATCCAGATCGTTTAGACTTTGAGGTTCCAAATGGTTTGGATGGGATATTAAGAGATTATCAGGTACATGGGTATAAATGGATGAAATCACTTGCAGGCTATGGCTTTGGAGGAATCCTTGGTGATTCAATGGGACTTGGCAAAACCTTACAGAGCATTACATTCATCCTATCAGAATTACCATTCATCCGAAAAAATCATTCTCCAATTTTAATCGTTTGTCCATCCTCATTAACGTACAACTGGCTTAGTGAATTGATGAAATTTGCCCCTGAAATTCAGGCAATCGTTGTGGATGGAAATTTGGAGGAAAGGCGTAAAATCCAAAAAGAAGCGATGGATATTGACGTATTTATCACATCCTATCCATTAATCCGTAAAGACATTAAATGGTTTGAGCAGCAAACCTTTCATACGGTGTTTTTTGACGAGGCTCAGGCCTTTAAAAATCCAATCACCCAAACGGCTAGAGCAGTGAAAAGATTACAAGCCAATCATCGTTTTGCTCTAACAGGAACACCTATAGAAAATTCCCTAGAAGAACTGTGGTCTATTTTTCATGTAGTTTTCCCCGAACTTTTCAAGGGACTTAAGGAATATAGCAACCTCACTAAGGAACAAATAAAAAGAAGAATTCGTCCATTTTTACTTAGAAGGCTGAAAAAGGATGTGCTTTCCGAGCTACCTGAAAAAATTGAATGGACCCATTCAGTTGAGTTACTTCATGATCAGAAAAAACTATATGCTGCCTATTTAGCCAAGCTTCGACAAGATACATTGAAGCATCTAGATAAGGATACTCTCCGGAAAAATAAAATAAAGATTCTAGCTGGTTTGACCCGTTTACGGCAAATTTGTTGTCATCCCGCCTTATTTGTATCGGACTATAAGGGTAGCTCCGCAAAATTTAATCAATTAATGCAGTTGATAGAGGAAGCTAAGCTTACCGGAAGAAGGATATTAATCTTTTCCCAATTTACCAAAATGCTTGAGTTGATTGGTAAGGAACTAGCAAAACAAGGTTTGTCGTATTTCTATCTTGATGGACAAACCCCGTCTGAAAATCGATTGGAAATCTGCAATCGTTTTAATAACGGGGAACGTGATTTATTTCTCATCTCCTTGAAGGCTGGTGGAACTGGTTTAAACCTTACGGGTGCGGATACGGTTATCCTTTATGATTTATGGTGGAATCCTGCAGTCGAGGAGCAGGCGGCTGATCGCGCTCATCGAATCGGACAGGAAAATAAGGTGGAGGTTATCAAACTAGTGGCTCGTGGAACGATTGAAGAAAAGATGAATGAATTACAAGAGAAAAAGAGAGACCTCATTCATGAGTTGATCGATACGGGTGATAAAGCTTCATCTACCCTCACGGAAGATGATATCCGAGAACTATTAATGATCTAATAAGTACCTTATGAAATAAGAGCTTTCATTATCAGATGATTGCTCTTATTTTTATTATACTGCATGTTTTTTGGAATAGTACTCAAACGTTCTGAAATGTGTCCCTTTTAGTAAGCCATTCTGCAAAAATGTAAATTAGAGCGTAAGGAAGAATTGAGTAGATATAATGCCAACCAGTCATTACATAGAAACCGAGCCATACAAAAATAGGTTCTCCAATGAAAGCCGTGACCCAGCCGTAAAAAATTCCTTTTTTCCAGCCAGCAATATGGGGTTTTGTTTGGATTAGAAACATAATGGAAACAGGTAGCATACACAAATTATATGGGAGCCAGGCAGGAAATGATGGGGTCAGTTTTCCAGTATAATACCAAAGACCGAGCGCTGTCCCTATATAATCCAGACATAATGAAAGAGCTATGATAAATATTCCTGCATACAAAAGCCTGTGTGTACTCTCTTTTTTTCGATAAAAAATCCAAAACCCCCATGATCCTACAGAGAATAAAACTGATAGCCACCAATCCCAATGAAGAAAGGTTTCATCCATCCATAGTTGACCGTATTCCTTGTGAAGATGTTGAAATTTCTCAAATAATTTCCCTACTGAAGCGATTTTCTGCCCTTTATCCATAATTAGCACCCTTGAAATTGTATGATAACTATATTATTTCGCTGTAATCTCACAAAAAGTTAAGGGAACTAATGGATATTGTATGGCCTGAGTAAAACTGAAAGTATTTTGATAAAGAAAATAGTTTTGGAGAAATTATTGAAAAAGGTGGACTGTTGAGTTAAAAAGTTGTATGTTATAAACATAAGTTTATTTAATAAACAAAAGTTTAGGAGGTGAGAGTGTGTCTAATAGAATGACAGAGAAAGAACAAGCGCTTTTTGATATCGTCAAGACGAACCCTTACATATCTCAACAGGAATTAGCAGATGCCTTAGGATTATCACGACCATCGGTTGCCAATATGATATCTGGTCTCATGAAAAAAGGATATATTATTGGCCGAGCCTATGTGTTAAAAGAATCACAGCAAATCATCTGTATTGGTGGAGCAAATGTTGACCGGAAATTCTATATAAAAGAAAAAGCTCAGCTTGGAACGTCAAATCCGGTAAAATCGACACAAAGCGTTGGAGGAGTTGCCCGAAATATCGCCGAAAACCTTGGCCGTCTTGGACTAGATGCTGTCTTACTTACTACATGTGGGGAAGACTCTGATTGGAAGCTCATCCAAGAATCCTCATCACTTTATATGAATCTGGATTATGTAACGCCAATACACGGAATGACAACAGGATCCTATTCAGCGGTACTAGATTCAAGAGGGGATTTGGTCATTGCTCTTGCAGATATGGAAGTATATGATTCGATATCAGTAGACATACTCCTAAAAAATGATGCCTTACTAAGCAATGCCAAATGTATTGTAGCCGATTTAAATTGTCCAAAGGAAACATTACAGTTTCTATGCCATTTTTCAAAAACCCATGATCGGCCACTCATTTTCATACCAGTTTCCTCCCCTAAGATGGTTCGACTTCCTGATGATTTAAATGGAGTGACTTGGTTAATAACCAACAGGGATGAAACAGAAACCTATTTTCAAAGAGAAATTAGTAATGAAGAAGAATGGAGGAAAGCTCTCGAACAATGGCTATCCCTTGGTATTGAAAACGTAGTAGTTACCAATGGTAAAGAGGGAGCAATGATTGGGAATAAACAGGAAGGAATTATTCATGTTCCGTCTATTGAAACGAATCAAATTGTTGATGTGACAGGCGCGGGGGACGCGTTTTGTGCTGCTGTAATCTATAAATGGCTTGATGGAAGTGATTTACTTGATATCGCAAAAGCAGGTTCTGTGAATGCATCCAAAACGCTAAAATCAACTTATACCGTTCGTCAGGACTTATCACCAAACCAATTACAACTAGATCTGGAGGAAATATCATGAAACAATATATCTCACTATCTGAAGAAGTACGTATGGCAAAAGAACAAGGAAAACCGATTGTAGCTTTAGAATCAACGATTATCTCCCATGGAATGCCCTATCCACAAAACGTGCAAACAGCTCGTGAAGTAGAGCAGATTGTCCGTGACAACGGAGCGGTTCCAGCAACCATTGCTATTTTAGATGGGAAAATTAAAATTGGTCTATCCGATGAGGAATTGGAGATGTTTGGAAAAAGCACAGATGTTGCCAAGGCATCTCGTCGGGATTTAGCTTACCTAATTGCTACTAAGAAAAAGGGAGCAACCACTGTTGCTGCAACTATGATATGTGCTGATTTAGCTGGAATTAAGATTTTTGTTACTGGTGGAATAGGCGGAGTTCATCGTGGTGCAGAGCATTCCATGGACATCTCTGCAGACCTAGAAGAATTAGCTCAAACAAATGTTGCAGTGATTTGTGCAGGTGCAAAATCAATTTTGGATTTAGGATTAACGATGGAGTATCTTGAAACAAAAGGCGTTCCTGTAATGGGTTATCAAACAGATGTTTTACCTGCTTTTTACACAAGAACGAGTGATATTCCTGTCAACTTCCGCGTGGATGACACAGAAACAGTAGCTTCAACGTTAAAAGCCAAATGGGATTTAAACTTAAAAGGTGGAGCAGTCATTGCTAACCCAATACCTGAAGAATACGCGATGGATGAAAAAGTAATCACAGATGTAATTGAATCCGCATTGAAGGAAGCTAATGAGAAAAAGATTTCAGGTAAGAATGTCACACCATTCCTACTAGCAAAGGTAAAAGAATTAACTGCAGGAAAGAGCTTAGAATCAAACATTGCCTTAGTTAAGAATAATGCTGTAGTAGGTACAAAAATAGCAGTAAACCTGCATTCCATTTAAAAAAGGTGCCAGGCACCATCCAATTTTTGGATGGTGCCTGGCACCTTTTTCTTTCCTTCTTCTAAAACTGAAAATAGTTACTAAGTAAATAAGAAACCCATTTACAATGAGGATGGGAACGAATATTTTCGATTAACCCCTTAATTATCGCTTGACTTAGCGAGGGTTGAAGTAGTTCTTCTTTTAACAGGACTAAAGATTCTTTTTCAATGGATTGTTCCATTTCTTTTATCTTTTGATCCAGCTCCTCGAGGATTCTCTCCTTTGTTACTTCCTCTTTCTTAGGTCTTTTCAGTAATTGGAAAAATAATTCACTTGAAATAAACGGTATAGTTGTATGTTCTGCAAGTAATTTTGTTTTTTCCACTAGCGATTGAGCCAGAAGATCCAAATCTAAAGGTACGTTATTAAAAATAAATAATGATGAATAACTGTTCATTAATCCCTTAATGCAATAAAGCAGGTCGTATTTTGTGTCTTGAATATCTTCTTTAAATAAGCGGTCAATCATAAACAAAATGGTCTTGTCCATTAAACTGTCATAGTAATGTACTTTTCTTAAAAGTTCCTCATTAAAGGATTGTGCCTGTTCCTTTAGTAAGAGCTTGGCAAAATCAGAATGCTTATGAAAAGAATCAAATACTGCGTAATAAAAGGTGTATAGTAGCTGCCTGTCATTTGTGCTTTTGACCATATAGTCAATGTCGGAGGTGATTTGTTTCATGAAATGGTCAATTAAGGACAAAATTAATTCATCCTTTGATTTAAAGGACAAGTAAAAAGCCCCTTTTGAAATACCGCAAAGTTCAGTTATTTGTTGAACTGAAGTTGCCTCAAATCCTTGCTTGGCAAAAAGCTCCAATGCTTTCTCCATAATCAGTTGTTTTTTAACCATTTATTCAATCTCTCCCGTGCCAATTTTATTGACAAATGACTTATTAGTCATTATTATAAAAAAATGAGCCTAATTAGTCAAATTAAGGGATGGTGTAATTGTGAAAGGTTTAGTTAACTTTGTCCTGAAGAATAAACTAGCAGTCTGGTTATTAACAATAATTATTACTGCTTCAGGTATTTATTCAGGAACTCGTATGAATATGGAGACAATCCCAAATATATCAATACCATACTTAATGGTGATGGATGTCTATCCTGGAGCAACTCCGGAAAAGGTAATGGACGATATTTCTATGCCTTTGGAAAAAGCTATTGAAGGCCTTGAGGATGTAAAATTTGTTTATTCAAATTCTTATTCAAATATGTCAAGTATTCAAGTGGAATATGAATATGGGATAGATATGGATGAGGCGAAGCGCGCCTTACAATCTGCCATCGATGCAGTGAATTTACCTGAGGCGGCAGAAGAGCCTACCATCACAGCAATCAGCATGAATATGATGCCGGTTGTTGCATTAAGTGTAAGTAGTGATAAAGAGGATATTGTTGAATTAACATCAACAGTCGAGGATATTTTACTTCCGAAGATTGAAAAACTTGAAGGTGTAGCTTCAGCAACTACGACTGGACAGCATATTAATGAGGTTGAGCTTACGTATGATGAGGCTAAATTGAAAAAATACGATCTAACAGAAGACAAAGTAAAAGAAATAATTCAAGCAAGTAATGTTGCGGTTTCTTTAGGACTTTATGAGTTTGAAGAAGGCGAACAGGCTGTTTCTGTAGACGGAAAGTTCATGTCAGCTGATGAATTAAAGAATATGCTTATTCCTGTAACCCCATCAGCAACACAGCCATCTCCATTTGTTAAGCTTAAAGATATTGCAAAAGTTGAAGTCATCGGTAAGGTACAATCTATTTCACGTACAAATGGTAAAGATGCGATTGCTATTCAAATAGTGAAAGAGCAGCAAGCTAACACAGTAGATGTTGTTAATAAGGTAAAGGATTTAATTAAAGAACAAGAAAAGAAAATCGATGGACTTGTAGTCGATGTTTCCCTTGACCAAGGTGAACCGATTGAAGAATCTGTTTCAACAATGGTAGAGAAAGCTTTATTCGGTGGATTAATAGCTGTATTAATAATCCTATTATTCCTACGCGATTTCAAATCTACAATCATTTCTATTGTATCCATCCCAGTATCAGTATTTTTAGCATTATTGCTATTACATTGGTTGGATATTACGTTGAACATCATGACTCTCGGAGCGATTACGGTCGCGATTGGGCGTGTTATCGATGACTCGATCGTTGTTGTTGAAAACATATATCGAAGACTCCATTTAAAAGGGGAAAAATTAAATGGTCGTGCATTGATCCGTGAAGCGACCATTGAAATGTTTAAACCAATTCTCTCATCAACATTAGTTACAGTGGCAGTATTTGCACCACTAATTTTTGTTGGTGGTATGGTTGGTGAGTTGTTTATGCCATTTGCATTAACGATGACATTTGCCCTTGGAGCATCATTAATAGTCGCAATTACAATAGTTCCTGCTCTTTCTCATTTCTTATTTAAGAAGAAATTGTATGGAGAAAAGACGGAAAGTAGTCACAAGGACAGCGGAATATTATCTCGGTGGTATAAAGGCGTTCTTGAAAAGGCTCTTAATCATAAAATCATTACTTCTATTCTTGCTGTTGTTTTATTAGCTGGAAGTTTGGCGCTAACTCCACTCATTGGTTTCAGTTTTATGGGCAGTGAAGAGGAAAAAGTGATGTATTTAACTTACACGCCAAAAGCTGGTGAGTTAGAGGAAGAAACATTAGAAAATGTTAAAGCTGTTGAAGAGAAGATGCTTAAACGGGAGGATATTGACATTGTTCAAATATCAGTCACCGATGAAGGCGATCCGATGTCAGCAATGATGGGTGGGGGATCAAACGGTGCATTAATGTACTTAATCTTTGATCCAGATATGGAAAACTTCTCAGAGGTTCGCGATGAAATTGAAGAATATGTATTTAATATTGGTCAATCTGGGGAATGGAAAAGCCAAGATTTCTCTTCCATGTCCTCTGTTGGATCCAGTGAAGTTAGCTACACTTTATACAGTGAGGATTTAGATAAACTAAATAGCACAGTAAAAGATGTAGAAAAAATAATGAAGAAAAATAAACACCTAGAAGATGTTGAGACAAGTACAGAAGATGCATATGTAGAATACACATTTAGAGTGAATCAACAAGAGTTATTACAGTATGGTTTAACCGCAGGACAAATCATTATGATGCTAAATCCAAATCATACTAAGGATGTCATAACTACTGTAGAGAAAAATGGCGAAGAACTTGATGTGATTGTTCAACATGAGCAAAAAGCTCCGCCTAAAGATATCGATGAACTGTTAAAAACTCCAGTCCCAACTGCTCTTGGTACGCCAATGCCATTATCTAAGCTTGTTGAAGTAAAAAAAGGTACAACACAAAATACACTATCACGCAGTAAAGGTGAATACTACGCTTCTGTTTCAGGTACTGTCATTGGAGCGGATATTTCAAAGGCTTCCTCAGAGGTACAGAAGGGAATTGATCAATTAGACATACCAAAAGGTGTAACTGTTGATGTTGCTGGTGTCCAAGCAGATATGATTGAAACATTTACAAAACTAGGTGTAGCAATGATTGCCGCGATAGCGATAGTCTACTTTATCCTTGTTGTAACATTTGGTGAAGGTCTAGCACCATTTACTATACTTTTCTCACTACCATTTGCCGTTATTGGATCATTTGTTGGGCTTTACCTAGCTGGTGAAACCATCTCGGTATCAGTAATGATGGGTCTATTAATGTTAATTGGTATTGTTGTTACCAACGCGATTGTACTAGTTGACCGAATTATTCATATGGAACGTGATGGAATGAATATGCGTGAAGCGATTCTCGAGGCGGGTGCGACTCGTCTACGTCCAATCCTCATGACAGCCATTGCTACTGTTGGTGCGTTAATACCATTGGCTATCGGTACTGGTGGTGGAGGGTTAATCACAAAGAGCCTAGGCATCACCGTTATTGGTGGTTTAACAAGTTCGACCTTGTTAACATTATTTATTGTACCGATTGTTTTTGAAGTATTATCTAAGCTGTTTAAGAAAAACCGTAAAGAAATAGAAGAAAACTAATACTAAGCCCTACAAGAAATATTCAGGATCTTGTAGGGCTTTTTATATTTTATGCTTCCTTTTTTGTTTGAACTTAATGGAATAGATATTGAATAGAAGTAAACACTAGAAGAAAACCAAACCAAGGGGAGTAGTTATGGATACGAGAAAAACAATAAAGGTGGCTAAGCCTAAACCAAGCCCCAATAATGAGCCCCTAACTTCAGCAGAAGTTGGAAAGCTTTGGTCAATTTACATGGGTAATACGATGTCCATTCAAATTTTAAGCTATTTCCTTAAACATGTGGATGATGATGAAATTCAAAAGTTATTAGATCAAGGCCTACATTTAAGCCAATCATTTGTAGAAAGTAGTAAAGATATATTGGAGAAGGAAAAATTCCCAATTCCGGTTGGATTTACAGAAAAAGACGTAAATCTTGAGGCACCACGATTATTTTCAGATGAGTTTTATCTTCATTATTTGAAATATGCAGGAAAAGCAGGTTTAAGTCTATATTCAATTGCTGTTCCTTTAATGATTAGAGAAGATATTGCTGATTTTCTAAACCAATGTGTCAGTTCAACAGTTGATTTTTTGAGAGATGTAAATCATGCTTTAATAACAAAAGGCTTTTTAATGAAACCGCCGCCAATTCCAGTACCAGAACGTGTTGAATTTATTAAAAAACAAAATTACCTTAATGGTTTTTTTGGCAATGTTAGACCACTCCATGTTTTAGAGATTACACATCTTTATGACAATATTGAAAACAATGTAACAAGTAAAGCGTTATTAATTGGTTTCAGCCAGGTTTCACAGCATGAAACGGTCAGACAATACTTGATAAGAGGGAAGGAAATTACAAACAAACATATAGAATTATGCTCACAACACTTGCATAAGGATCATTTGCCGTCTCCACCGCTCTTAGATCATTTAGTTACAACTTCCACTTCATCACCATTTTCTGAAAAACTAATGCTCTTTCATAAAATTGATATGTTTTCGATGAAAATCAGGTCCTATGGTAATTCCTCATCAGCTAACGGGAGAAGAGATATAGGTGGAATGTATGCTAAGTTTTTAATGGATATGGCATTATTTGTGGAGGATGGGTTTGAAATAATGATTGACTACGGATGGATGGAGCAAATCCCAGAAGCTGTAGATCGAGATACATTAGCATCAAAAAAATGAGAAAGGATTGAAGGGATTAATAATAATTCCTTCAATTTTTTGTGTCTTAGTATAAATGTTTTGGTAAGCATTTTTTCATCGATAAAAAATATATGACAAGATAATGAAGGAAGTTATTTACAAAGGAGGAAAATCCATAACAATTCTCGAATAATTTAGGAGATGGATAGTTAATAGTTTCTAAGGTTTGTAGAGATACTTTCATAATCATTATTAGGTATCACGACAAACGTAAACGCTTTCATATATAC
Source organism: Bacillus massilinigeriensis (assembly GCF_900117315.1). Classification (GTDB taxonomy): domain Bacteria; phylum Bacillota; class Bacilli; order Bacillales; family Cytobacillaceae; genus Bacillus_BE; species Bacillus_BE massilionigeriensis. Next base: position 1,015,527 of record NZ_LT630337.1, on the reverse strand, counting down.
ATACGAACAGTGGGAGGAGATTTATCGTGAGTCATCCATATTTAAATGAGGAGCATGAAATTTTTAGAAAATCCTTGAGGAAATTTTTAGAGAAAGAGGCATATCCTTTTTACGAGCAGTGGGAAAATGAACGATTAATTCCTCGTTCCTTTTGGCAAAAGATGGGGGAGCAAGGGTATTTATGTCCTGATATTGATGAAAAATATGGTGGTAGTGAAGTTGATTGGGGTTTTTCTGTTGTAATTAATGAAGAGCTTGAAAGGGTGGGTTCGAGCTTGGTTGGTGTAGGCTTACATAATGATATAGTTGTTCCTTATATTACATCTTATGGAAATGAAGAACAAAAAGGGCGTTGGCTACCAAAATGCACAACTGGAGAAATCATTACAGCCATCGCTATGACTGAGCCTGGTACGGGATCGGATCTATCCAATATCCAAACAACAGCAAAACTAGATGGTGACCACTATATTTTAAATGGGCAAAAAACCTTTATTACAAATGGAATTCAATCCGATTTAGTGGTAGTTGCATGTAAAACAGATCCAAATGCGGTTCCAAAGCATAAAGGAATTAGCTTATTAGTAGTTGAACGAGGTACACCTGGTTTTTCAAGAGGAAGAAAGTTAAATAAGGTGGGATTACATTCTCAAGACACTGCCGAGTTGATTTTTGAAGACTGTAGGGTTCCTAAGGAAAATCTACTTGGAGAGGAAGGAAAAGGATTTTTATATTTAATGGAAAAATTACAGCAGGAACGACTGCTTGTTGCCATTGCAGCTCAAATTGCGTCAGAAGAAATGTTAAAGAAAACCATCGAGTACGTGAAAAGCCGTGAAGCGTTTGGTCAACCCATTAGTAAGTTTCAAAACACACAATTTAAAATTGTGGAAATGGCCACTGAGGTTGAAATGGGAAGAGCCTTCCTTGATCAATTAATAATGGATCATTTGAAAGGAAAAAACATTGTAACCAAAGTCTCAATGGCGAAATGGAAGCTAACGGATATTGCACGAAAAATAGCAACAGATTGTATGCAATTACATGGTGGCTATGGATATATGGAAGAATACGAGATTGCAAGAAGATATCGAGACATTCCTGTCGCAAGTATCTATGCAGGTACAAATGAAATCATGAAAACCATCATTGCGAAAAATCTTGGATTATAACTAACATAGGAGACTTCTCAGGGTGTGAGGTGTCTCCTATAACTTATGACTCCCACCATGATGAAGACATAATCAATATCCTAATATGGGTCCTTATGACCCGCCAAAAATAATCTTAATAGGAGAGGAAAGTATGTCGATAACCATTGGGAAAATTTTTGATTTATCTGTTGGAAAGTATCCCAACAAAGAAGCCATCTATGATGTACGGAAGAGTGTGCGGTATACGTACAGTGAGTGGAATGAACAAGTCAATAAATTATCAAATGCACTCCTATGCGAGGGTGTGAAAAAGGGTGATCGCGTTTCAACCTATCTTTTCAATACAGAAGAGCTAGCCACTGCCTTTTTCGCCTGTACAAAAATTGGGGCAATCCTCAATCCTATCAATTTTCGGTTAATGGCTGAAGAAGTTGCCTATATTTTAAGTGATGCTGAACCTAAGGTTGTATTATTTGAAAAAGCTCTTGAGTCAAGCATTTCTATCATCGAAAACCGTTTTCCTCATATATCCTTCTGGTCCATTGATGACGAAGTACCATCCTTTGCTTCAAGCTATCATGAAAAAGTATCTTCTGCATCCAATGCTCCAATCAATGCCAGTGTCGACGAAAATGATATTTATGCCATTATGTATACTAGCGGAACAACGGGAAGACCTAAAGGGGTTATACATCGTCATCGAGATATGGTAGAGCAAAGCTTAATTTGTATCCATGGAACAAGACTATCATCAAACGATAATGGGCTTGTTGTGGCACCTATGTTCCATTGTGCAGAGCTTCATTGTGCGTTTCTTCCTAGAGTACATATTGGAGCAAAAAGTACGATTATGCATCATTTTGAGCCAAAACTTGTTCTGCAATTAATTGAACAGGAGCAAATTACAAAGTTCTTTGCTGCACCAACGATGTGGAATATGCTTCTCCAAGAAGATCTTGATCAATATGATTTATCAAGCTTAAAACTAGGATTATATGGAGCTGCCCCGATGGCACCAACTCTAGTTTATGCTTGTCAGGATCGGTTAGGTGTACAGCTCGTTCAAGCATATGGAATGACAGAAATGGGCCCTGCAATAACCTTTTTAACAGAAGAAGATCAAATTCGTAAAGCTGGTTCTGCCGGTCAGCCTTTATTGAATCATGAAATCCGAATCGTTCGGCCGAATGAAGATGGTCCATCAGACCCTGATGATATTTTACCTCCAGGAGAGTCCGGAGAAATCATTGTCAAAGGTCCTTGTATGATGAGTGGTTATTTTAATCGAGAGGAAGCTACGGAAAAGGCAATGCACAAGGGTTGGTATCATTCAGGAGATATAGGCTATTTAGATGATGATGGTTATCTTTGGGTAAAAGATCGGGTCGATGACATGATTATTAGCGGTGGAGAAAATATTTATCCTAGGGAAGTAGAGGATGTTCTATATGAACATGAAGGGGTCATGGATGTAGCGATTATTGGTCAGCCAGATGATCACTGGGGGGAAAGTGTCACCGCCTTTATCGTAAGAAAAAATCCATCATTAACAGAAACAGAACTTGATGAATTCTGTAAAAATAGTGACAAGCTTGCTAGATATAAGAGACCAAGAAAATACATCTTTTGTGATGAACTCCCAAGAAATGCTAGTGGAAAAATTCAAAAATTTATACTGAGAAAGCAATTAGAGGAGCTTTTTACTGGAGAATAGTTTTTAAAGAAGTTGAAGATCAAATTTGTTGAAAAATAATTCATTTGGGGGAATGGTAATTATGATGAATACACCACTTACTGTTGGATCTTTGTTAGAAAGGGCAGAAAAGTATTTTCCAAAGAAAGAGGTAGTATCACGAACGCTTTCAGGAATCCATCGTTTTACCTACCGTGAAATAGGAAAAAGAACGAGAAGACTTGCTAGTGCACTTGAAAAACTAGGCATACAGCGAGGGGATCGTGTCGGGACCTTTGCTTGGAATCATCACCGCCATCTTGAAATTTATTTTGCAGCACCTGGTATGGGGGCAGTTCTTCATACCATCAATATTCGCTTATCACCAGAGCATATCTCCTACATTGTTAACCACGCAGAAGACCAAGTACTCCTAATAGATGAAGACTTACTACCATTAATAGAAAGAGTGAAGGATGAACTAACGACGGTAAAAGCCTTTATTATCATGACAGATAAAGAAGAACTTCCATCAACCAGTCTCTCACCAGTATTTTCATATGAAGAATTATTAGAACTAGGAAATGAAAACTATCCTTTTGTTAAAGATATTGATGAAAATGAACCAGCTGGAATGTGCTACACTTCAGCAACCACAGGGAATCCAAAAGGGGTTGTCTATTCTCACCGGGGACTAGTGCTTCATAGCTTTGCGTTAGGGTTAGCTGATACAGTAGCCATTTCCGAATCAGATACGGCCATGGCAATTGTTCCAATGTTCCATGCGAACGCTTGGGGGTTGCCATTTGCAGCCACTTGGTTTGGAACGAAACAAGTCATGCCTGGACCTCAGTTTACACCTCAACTCATCGCCGAACTTATTCAGGAAGAGAAGGTTACAATTTCAGCTGGTGTGCCAACCATTTGGCTAGGACTTCTACAGGTGATTGAACAAGGAAATTATGATATGTCATCTGTCCGGGCTTTGCTATGTGGGGGTTCTGCAGCACCTAGAGGTTTAATTAAAGCATATGAAATGAAGCATAATATTCCTTTCCTTCACGCCTATGGTATGACAGAAACGACACCACTTGCGACGTTCTCTCGTCTGAAGAGCTATCAGCTGGATTTAGATATTGAGGAAAAACTCGATATTCGCTCGAAGCAAGGTCTGCTCGTTCCAGGGTTAGAAATGAAGGTTGTATCTGGTGATGGTGAAGTGAAATGGGATGGAAGGGATATGGGTGAACTCTTATTAAGGGGTCCTTGGATTGCAGATGAGTATTACAGGGATGAAAGAACGAAGGAGGCCTTTATCGATGGTTGGCTTCATACTGGAGACGTAGCCACAGTAGATGAAGAAGGTGTGATTAAGCTTGTCGATCGTACAAAAGATCTCATTAAGAGTGGAGGAGAATGGATTTCATCCGTTGATCTTGAAAATGCACTTATGGCGCATGAGGCTGTGTTTGAAGCAAGTGTAGTGGCTGTCCCACATGAAAGATGGCAGGAACGTCCAGTGGCCTGTGTGGTTCTAAAGCCAGCATACAAAGATAAGGTATCAAAAGACGAAATCATGGAATTTTTAACACCGCAATTTGCCAAGTGGTGGTTGCCTGATGATATCGTATTTATGGAGGAAATCCCGAAAACATCCGTAGGTAAGTTCTTAAAACGCGCACTAAGGGATCAGTTACAAGACCATTTATTAAAAAAATAAGGAAAGATTGTTTCTATTTGGCATCTCCAGCTCTTGCTGGGGGTATTTTTTTTACCATTCATTATTTTTTAATAAAATTCAAATGCTCCATCTTTTGTTCTTGTCTTTAATGCTAACTAATCAGTGAAATTTATTATTTTTGTTCCTACTAATATTTATCGAACTCGATTAATAAAATAGTGTCGATATAGAAAATCTCAAAATGAAAGATATTGCTCATCTTATCAAATTTGGAAACGGCACATGTAATAGGCAGCACTTGACATCCTGCATGTATTTCTAATATTATAGTTACTTGTGGTAACTATTATCTAAGGTAACTATATAAATGATAAGGAATGTGGAGAAGATGGAGTCGATTCGTCAATTTTTTTATGAATTTATGATGACCTACCGCTTATTTCTGAATGAGTTGAACGGCCTTCTAGAGAAATATCAATTACATCGTTCTCAATGGGCCGTACTTGACATAATCCATCATTCTGGGTCGGTAACGCTTGTAGAAATCTCAAAACATCAAAGAGTGGAAAAACCCACAATCACTCGTACGGTGAGCCGCTTAGAGGAGCTAGGCCTGGTTGAACATATTCCAGGTAAGGATAAAAGGGAAAAAAGGATGGTACTGACAGAGGAGGGGCTCCAATTATTTAATGAAATCCGTTTGGATCTCGATAATTTAGAGCGGCAGCATTTAGATGGTGTTTCAAGTGAAGAAATTTTAGCAGTAACACGTACTTTGGGAATGGTGCGCGAGAACATAAATAAGGGGAAAAAAGGATGAATCAACTTAACAATAAATTATGGACAAAGGATTTTATTATTGTTTCGTCCATAAACTTTTTCTTAACTCTAATCTTTTACTTATTAATGGTGACGATCTCAGTCTACGCTGTAGAACAATTTCATGCATCAACTAGTTCAGCGGGACTGGTCACTGGAATTTTTATTATCGGGGCATTAATTGGAAGACTGTTTACAGGGAAAATTATTGACACTGTTGGTCGAAAGAAAATCTTATTTATTGGATTAATTCTATTTATTATTACCACTTCTTTCTATTTTGGTGCAAATAATTTGGGACTCCTGCTTATCAATCGTTTAATACATGGAGTGGCTTTGGGGATTAGTAGTACTGCTACAGGAACAATCGTTGCACAGGTTATCCCGGAAACCCGAAGAGGAGAGGGGATTGGGTACTATAGTATGAGTGCAACCTTAGCAACAGCCATAGGCCCATTCGTTGGTTTATATTTAAGCCAGCATGCCAATTTTCAAGTCATCTTTTTCTTTTGTTTAGGATTGGGTCTATTTAGCTTTCTTACTGCCTTCCTACTAAAGGTGCCGGCAATTATTCTTTCCAATGAACAAACGGATGAAATGAAAGGGTTTAAGCTTTCAAACTTTATTGAAATGAAGGCTCTGCCCATTGCCATAGTAACTTTACTGGCGGGCTTTTGCTATTCCAGTGTTATGTCATTTATAACTTTTTATGCGATGGAGATTCATTTAGTGGATACGGCAAGCTTTTTCTTTTTAGTGTATGCAATAGCCATTTTGGTTTCGAGACCTTTTACAGGTCGATTGTTTGATCTTAAAGGTGCCAATATGATTATGTATCCTGCCCTTTTTCTTTTTGCTATTGGCATGATGCTTTTAAGTACTGCTTCACAGGGGCTTATTTTATTACTTTCAGGAATCATCATTGGGTTTGGATTTGGGAATTTTCAATCCAGTGCACAAGCTGTCGCAATTAAGGTTACACCGCCTCATAGAATGGGATTGGCTACGTCAACCTTTTTCATTTTTATTGATTTTGGATATGGAATAGGACCGTATATCTTAGGTTTTCTTATTCCACTAGCGGGTTATCGGATGATGTATCTAGCAATAGGTATTACAGTTCTCATCACAATGATTCTTTATCATTTCTTGCATGGTAAGAAAGAATCAATAGCTAGGAGTAGAAACAAGATTTCGGTTCCTCTTTAAACCTTATTTTCAAGGTAAAAACGTAATGAATATATATTAAAGGTGCTTGACTAGTGTCAGGCATCTTTTTTTATTAAAATCGGAAAGGTGAACACGTCTTGCTCATTTTATACTATCACTACAATGAATAAAGGATAAAATATGTATAAATGATGAAAATGTCACTTATCTTTCTGATATGTGATGAACTTCACAAATTTTTTATGAGAAAACGAATAAAATGAGTACATAACATCATTTGTGAAGTGTTAAACAAACAAGGATTGATACTCACGCAATTGGGGAGGATTATTCGATGAACAAAAAGAAATTAGTCATGATCGGAAATGGAATGGCTGGTATTCGAACCATTGAAGAAATTTTGAAAATAAGCAAAGATACTTTTGATATTAAAGTTTTTGGAAGTGAACCACATCCAAATTATAATCGTATTCAGCTTTCAACTGTTTTACAGGGTGATACAACCATTGAAAACATTATTATGAATGACTGGAATTGGTATAATGAAAATAATATTGAATTATTTACTGGAGAAGCCATAACAGAGATTGATACAATAACCAAAACCGTAACTTCTGAATCTGGACGTGTTGTTGACTATGATGAATTAATTGTAGCGACCGGTTCTAGTTCCTTTATCCTACCAATCCCGGGTTCTGATAAAGAGGGAGTAACAGGATTTCGTGATATACAAGATTGTGAAACAATGATCAAAACCTCAAAGGAATATCATAAGGCTGTGGTAATCGGAGGGGGGCTTCTTGGACTAGAAGCGGCTAGAGGATTACTGAACTTAGGAATGAAAGTAGATGTCGTTCATTTAGTGCCAAACTTAATGGAAAGACAGCTCGATGAAACAGCATCAAGTATGCTGAAAAAAGAACTTGAAGAGCAAGGCATGAATTTCCTAATGGAAAAGCAAACCGTTGAAATTCTAGGCGACGAAAGAGTGACGGGCCTTCGCTTCAAAGATGGTTCAGAAGTGGATGCTGACCTAGTTGTTATGGCAGTTGGGATTAAACCGAACGTTTCCCTTGCAAAGGATCATGGTATATATGTTAATCGCGGAATTGTCGTAAATGATTATATGGAAACAAGTGTTGCGAATGTTTATGCAGTCGGTGAATGTGCAGAGCACCGTGAAATTGTATATGGAATGGTTGCTCCACTCTATGAACAAGGGAAAGTATTAGCTGAAAAGATTTGTGGTCGAAGCCCAAAACCTTATGAAGGTTCCGTGGTGGGAACAGGATTAAAAATTTCTGGAATTGATTTGTATTCTGCAGGTGAAATCTTCGATGACAAAACAACGAAATCAATAAAAATTCATAACGAATTTGAAGGCGTTTATAAAAAGGTTCTCATTCGTAATAACACAATCGTTGGTATTGTTTTATATGGTGATACAAAGGACAGTACAAGACTATTTAGAATGCTGACGAAAAATGAAGATGTTAGTGGGCTAAACAGTGGATCCATTCTCCAATCTGATACTTGTACAGATGAAGCTGGTAGTGATGTGGCAACAATGGCGGAGGATGAGCTTGTTTGCGGTTGTAATGGTGTCACAAAGGGAGCCATTGTGGAAGCTATTCGAACCAATGGATTAACGACGGTTGATGAAGTAGGAGGATGTACGAATGCTGGGCGCTCCTGCGGTCGTTGTAAACCTATGATTTCCGAAATACTAGCCCATACTCTCGGTGACGAATATGATTCATCCACTGCAACGAAAGAAACACTTTGTAGTTGTACGACATTAAGCCGTGATGAAGTGGTTGCAGAAATTAAAGAAAAAGGGCTAATGAACATGAAAGAAGTCATGAATGTTCTCGGTTGGAAGGAAGAAGAGGGTTGTTCAAAATGCCGTCCAGCATTGAACTACTTCCTCGGTATGATTTATCCTGAGGAATATACAGATGATCGGGATTCTCGTCTTGTGAATGAAAAAATGCATGCAAATATACAAAAGGATGGCACATATACGGTGGTGCCTAGAATGTACGGTGGTGTAACGACTGCAGAAGACTTGAAAAAAATAGCTGAAGTTGCGGAAAAATACAATGTACCTCTTGTGAAAATGACAGGCGGACAAAGGATTGCCCTAATGGGGATATCAAAAGAGAATCTTCCCAATGTATGGAGAGATCTTGGAATGAAATCAGGTTATGCATACGGTAAAACCCTACGTACGGTAAAGACATGTGTCGGATCAAGATTCTGCCGCTATGGTACTCAGGACTCAATGGATCTAGGAATCGAGCTAGAGAAGAAATTTGAACGTCTTGACACACCACATAAGGTCAAAATGGGTGTATCCGGATGTCCACGGAACTGTTCAGAGGCAGGAATAAAAGATATCGGCTTTGTTGGCATTGATGGTGGATGGGAAATCTACGTTGGCGGTAACGGAGGTGTGGATCTTCGGGCGGGTGACTTACTTGCAACTGTTAAAACAATGGAAGAAGCAATGGAAATCACAGGGGCTTACCTTCAATATTACCGAGAGACTGCAAACTATCTAGAGCGTACATCCAAATGGCTTGAACGTGTTGGACTAGATCATATTAAAGAAGTATTAGCGGATGAACAAACAAGAAAAGAACTAAACGATCGAATAAATAAAACATTAGAGAGATATACAGAGCCTTGGAAGGAAGCCTTAGAAAATAAAGATATATTAGAAAAATACTATGAAACTCGGTCTATCCCTGTTACAGTAAAATAATCATGGAAGGTGAAACACATGGAAAAGACTTTGCAAAAAATCGAGGTTGCCTCCTTCTCATCTTTACCCGAACGTATGGGACAGGTGGTACGAGTAAATGGAGAGGATATCGTACTATTTCGTTTAACTAATGGAACAGTGAGAGCAATCGAAAACCGTAGCCCTTCACCAAAAGGGGGGACACTTTCTGACGGCTTAGTTTCAGGAGAGTACGTTTACTGTCCAATTTCAGATTGGAAAATATCCTTAACCGATGGATCTGTGGAAGCACCAGGTTATGGTCAGGTAAAGATTTATCCTATTGAAGTGACTGAGAATAGCATATATTTATTTTTGTAAAAAATAGGGAGGCAGAGACTAATAGTCCCGCCTCTTTTTTACCAAGTAATGGTTTATACAAGAATTGATTAAATAAATACAAGCAAGATACAGCAAGGAGGATAAGGGGACAATGAAAATAGGGAGAGTATTATTAGTTGGTGCAGGTCCAGGAGACATTGGTCTTATTACAGTAAAAGGGTTAGAGGCCATTCAAAAGGCAGAGGTTATTCTTTATGATCGTTTAGCTAACCCAAAACTACTAGATTATGCCCAATCAAACTGTGAATTTATCTATTGTGGTAAATTGCCAAATCGCCATGTATTGCGCCAGGAAGCCATAAATGACCTCCTCGTATTAAAGGCTAAGGAAGGGAAAAGGGTGGTTCGTCTAAAAGGCGGGGACCCTGGTGTGTTTGGACGAGTCGGTGAAGAGGCAGAGGCCCTTGTCATGCATCAAATCCCCTTTGAAATTGTACCTGGAATCTCTTCTGGGATTGCTGCACCCCTTTATGCGGGAATTCCAGTTACCCATCGTGAATTTGGTGAGTCTTTTGCTTTAGTTACAGCTCACAATCAATCAGAGGATGGAAGACCAAGATTAGATTGGAAGGGCTTGGCAACAAGTATTGAAACAATTGCTTTTTATATGGGGATTTCTAATCTTCCCTATATTTGTGAAAACCTAATGAAAAGCGGGAAGTCCCCAGAAACTCCAGTTATCCTTATCCAATGGGGAACATTTGGCAGACAAAAGACATTAGAAGGTACTCTTGAAACGATTAATAATAAGGTAAGGAAGGAGAATTTTACCAACCCAGCGATTACCTTAGTAGGAAATATTGTTTCATTAAGAGAAAAATTAATGTGGTTTGAAAAGAAACCATTGTTTGGACGTCAAATCCTTCTTGCTAGAACGAGTACAAAATCTAGTTCATTAGCAAAAACGTTAATGGATCAAGGGGCTGACGTTATTGAGTTTCCAAAATGGAAAAAGGAAATTCTCCCTCCAGATCAAAGAATAATATCCATTATAGATACGTATGATCGAATCCTTTTTACTTCAGATGAAGGGGTAGATGAATTTTTCAATTACCTTATCGAATATGGAATGGATGTTCGAAAAGTTCAGGGGAAATTCTTTGGTTCCTCAACTAAATCGATAAATGCCTTAAAAGGAAAAGGATTTATTGCCGCTCATGAAGCGCAAATTCCGGATATTGGAACGCTGCTAATTGTGGGAAGTGACTCTCTTGATTCAAGTTATAAAGAAAAATTTGGAGAATTTGACTTTTTGCAGACTAGTAAAAAAATGGTAGATGAAAAGCAAACCCCAATTTTTAAAAGAATGTTAGAAGAGGCTGATCTAAATACAGTTATTTTTCCTAGTAGTGCCTCTGTATTTATGTTCTTTGAAGAGGTTTTGAAAAAATCAATACTTTCAAGTGAGGCATTACAAAAGCTTGAAGTGGTTTGTATGGGAGAAAAGACTAGGATTGCAGCAACACAGCTTGGTTTATGTCCAGATAGAGAACCTGAAAGTCCAACAAGCCAAGCAATGGTGGAATGCCTAAGGGATTAATTAACGGTTAATTGACTTATGATAAGAATTGAAGGGGGTCACTTCATGAAAGCAATGATTTTTATTGGTCATGGAAGTCGGACGGAAGAGGGAAATCGTTCTTTTATTGACTTTGTTTCGAAAGCAATTAGTGAGCTAAGGCCATCAATTGGTGCATACGCCTTTTTAGAAAAGGCAAACCCTACTATTCCAACTGCGATTAATAGCTGTGTTGACAAGGGGGCTACCGAAATTTCCATTATTCCCATTCTGTTACTTTCAGGTATTCATGCCAATGTGGATATCCCTTTAGAAATTGAAAAAGCTAAACTTCAATTTCCAGACACTAGCTTTTATTATGCATCACCAATTGGTATTGATGAAATAATGGTTCATATTGTGGAAAAGAGATTGAAGGAAAAGGGATTTCAAAATCAACAGGATGAAAAAGTATTATTAGTAGCACATGGAAGCAGGGATAAGGGTGCCGAGTTTGAATTTGAAAAACTAGCATCTTTAATAGGGGAGAAATATTTTGATAAAATTGCTTTAGGATATTTAAAAGCAAGCCCCAATTATCGAAATGTGTTACAAATTCAATCTAAATCCACTGATCAAAAGATATATATTGTACCTTATTTGCTTTTTTCTGGTGGATTTACTTTACAAATAAAGCGCTCAATAGAAGAAATCTCCCTTCAATTTCCTATTCAGAAAATGATATTATGTAATCCAATAGGCTTTGATAGAGATTTAATTGCCTTGCTGAGAAAAAGAATCGATGAAGTGACAAATGCTGACCATTTCCATTGGAAAGGAATAGTTGAAGATGAAAGATTTTTATCCGATTCACATTGATTTAAGCGGGAAAGAAGTAGTTGTTATTGGTGGAGGGAAGGTAGCAACTCGAAAGGTTCACGGACTTATTTCTTCAGGTGCAAACATCACAGTTGTAAGTCCTCAAATTTCTGATGATATAAAGAAACTAATCCAAGATAACACAATTTGTTGGAAAGAGAAGGTATTCTCACCTACTGATATAGCAGGGGCATTTTTAATCATTGTTGCGACAAATAATCAAGAGACAAACAAAATGGTCTTGGAATCCGCCCTTCCTCAGCAACTAATTAATGCTGCCGATGATTTTCATGAATCGAATTGCATTATACCCTCTATGATTAAGAGAGGAAAGCTGACAATCTCTGTTTCTACCAATGGCGCAAGTCCAACCCTTACAAAATACATTCGTAAATCCCTTGAAGAAATGTTCGATGATCGTTATGAAAGCTATATTGAATTCTTGTCAGAGAGTCGAAGCTTTATTTTACAAAAGGTAAAGGATGAGAATAAAAAAAGAATATTGCTTCAAGAAATTGTTGAAGATTCTCGATTTATAGAAAGTTCAAATAGGGAGGAGGATTTTCAGCGATTAATTCAGAGAGTGATGAATAACTAGTAGGAAAACAGAATAATTTTCGTTAAACCATAATTATGTTATGTAAACTAAAAGAGTATTTTTTCATATTAAACTAAATGTCCTTCCACCTAGAAAAAAAGAGCCCAACTTATTGAGCTCCTTAAGTACTTACTTATTTGAGGTTCATTTCCGATTGAAGATAATGGTATAGTAATTTACTTGTGTTTTCGATGGATGATTGATGTGTTCGTTCATAGGCATGGGATGAGTCAATTCCAGGACCAATTAATCCATGGACGATATCATGTCCAGCTCTAATTGCTGCTGATGCATCTGAACCGTAATGAGGGTATATATCAAGTTTATATTTAACCCCATTTTCTTCAGCGATCTGGGTTAATTTTTTTCTAAGCTCATAGTGATACGGCCCACTGGAGTCTTTAACGCAAATGGAGACGGTATACTCATCTGTTTGCTGACCATCACCAATTGCACCCATATCAACTGCTAAATACTCGATGGTCTCTGGAGTAATATTTGAGTTCCCTCCGTAACCTATTTCTTCATTATTGGAGATGAGAAAATGAGTGGTGTATGGGAGAATGATATTTTCACTCTTCATTAGCTTAATTAATTGTAGTAAAATGGCTACACTTGCCTTATCATCCAAATGACGTGACTTAATAAATCCGCTTTCTGTAATTTCTACACGGGGATCAAAGGAAATAAAATCTCCAACATTTATCCCCAGATTCCGAACATCATCAGCATTGTGAACGACTTCATCAATTCTAACCTCTATATTTTTCTGGTTTCTTTCTGCTTTGCCAGCATCCTTATATACATGTACAGATGTTTGATGCATGAGAATTGTACCTGTATATACTTTCCCAGTGATCGTTTGTATTTGACAATATTCTCCTTCAATCGAATGGTATGTAAAACCACCGATTTGGTCGATGGCTAATCTTCCAGAAGGCTTGATTTCTTTTACTATGGCACCTAAAGTATCTACATGGGCTGTCAGCATTCGATGATTTTCTGAATTAATACCAGGTAAGGTGGCGATTAATCCGCCCTTTCGGTTTCTTTTTGTTTCTACCCCAAGATTAGTAAGATAATTTTCAACAAACGTAATCACTTCAGCGGTTTTGCCTGAGGGACTAGGGATGGATACTAGCTCTTTTAAAAGTTGCATTGTTTCATTCACATCTGGATAGGTCATTAACGTTTTCCCCTCTCAACTAAAATCCATAAATATCTGAAAAACTCAAATATTATTATAGACCTTTTTACAAATAAAACCAATATTGGCGAGGGAAAAGAGATATATTATATTCCTTTCTTAAAAGCAAAACTTGTACGTTCGAAGTTCATTTTCTTTTCATAGAATCGATGAGCCTCTAATCTTTGTAGGCCTGAGGTTAAGGCTATGGCTTTAGCACCTTGTTCTGCTCCCCATTTCTCGATGAAACGAAGCAGCTTTGCTCCGTAGTTTTTTGAACGTTCTCTCTCGGTGGTTACTAAATCATATATAAAAACATGCCTTCCATGGTAAAGGTTTGTCATGATACAAACACCAGCAACTGCCACAATTCTACCTGAATGGTAAAGACCAAACATTTTATAGCCCTCTTTTATCATTGATTTTAATAATGAAAAATACTCGTCAACCTCAAGATGTGACCGTAATTCCTTCATAACTGAAAAACCTTCTAGTAATTCCTCTTTCGTGACCAATTGTTTAATTTCTTCCATTTGGAACCCTCCAATAATCATTCTTTACTTTTTCAAAAAATTCTTTCAAAATGATTGTAATGGAATACTGATATCATCAAAAGTGCCAATTTTTAAAATTTTGATGGGGTCAGGAAAGGGGAGCTATACAAATGGATATCACTCCAAATTTTTATGAAGATAAAAAGAAGCCATTATATATGCAGTTATATGAGTATATCAAGAATCAAATTAAAAAGGACAAGCTGGAGCCGGATGAGCAATTACCCTCCAAAAGAAAGCTTGCTCAGCATTTACAGGTTAGTATGAATACTGTGGAAAATGCTTATGAGCAATTATTGGCTGAGGGTTATGTATACAGTAGAGAACGAGTCGGTATATTTGTCGCCCATATAGAAAAACTGCCGGATAATCATGTGAAGCAAAGTATTAAATGGAAGGAAATAGAAAAGGAGAGACCTACCTCAAGAATAAAATATGATTTTAACCAAGGTTATGTGGATCTAGATCACTTTCCTTTTTCTATATGGAAAAAGTTAACGGGTGAATGTCTAAGTAATGACCAAAAGGAATTATTGCTTAGGGGTCATCCACAAGGAGAATGGGGTCTTCGTGAAGAAATTTCCAAATATTTATATCACTCTCGTGGAGTACGGTGTGAGCCACATCAAATAGTGATTGGTGCAGGGACGCAATTATTAGTGAGCATGATGTGTAGGATTATGGGGAAAGACTGGAGGATATCAATGGAGAATCCTGGATATCATCGATCTCGGGAAATGTTTCTTTCCTACGGTATTCATGTGTTTCCTATTTCGGTGGAGGACGATGGTATTGATCTGAAAGAGTTGAAAAAACATTCAAGCAATCTTGTTTATGTGACACCATCACACCAATTTCCGACAGGTAAGGTGATGTCGATTCAAAAGAGGTCTCAATTATTAGAGTGGGCCTTTAAAAATAATGCCTATATTGTGGAGGATGATTATGATGGTGAGTTTCGTTATCGTGGAAAACCAATTCCATCCTTGCAAGGATTGGACAGCCATGAGAGGGTGATCTATTTAGGGACGTTTTCAAAATCCCTCATTCCTTCAATTCGACTGAGCTATATGGTATTACCCAACCATTTAATCGAAAAATATAAAAATGAATTCTCCTTTGAAAAACAAACTGTATCAAGAATCCATCAAAAAACGGTAGAGCTCTTTATGAAAGAAGGTCATTGGGAAAGACATCTTAATAAGATGAGGACATTGTATCGGAAAAAGCAAAAGACTCTTGTTCGGTCCATAGAGGATTATTTCGGTAATGAGGTCACCATAATCGGAGAGCAGTCAGGCTTGCACCTATTATTACAGATTCATCTAAACATGAGTGAAGAAGAACTCATTATTAAAGCAGAAAAAAGAACGGTGAAGGTTTACCCCACCTCTGTTTATTATCTTGAAGCTGCTGTAAATACAGAACCACATATTTTATTAGGATTTGGAGGGCTCAGTGAAGAGGAAATTAAAGAGGGAGTTCGACTGTTATATGAGGCATGGAAATAGTTGAACAATAATACAAAAACCGCTCTTGAAATCTTAGCAGAAAGATGCTAGACTGAAGAGCGGTTTAATTTTCTATTTAATAAATCGATTATTATTAAAATAATCCTATAATAACATTAACACAAATCAATATTTTTGTCAATGGTTTAAAGTGAAAAAACGAGCTTGGAGTGATGGATTAATGGATCAAGAAAAAATCGAAATGCAACAGGAGAAGACACGTGTTGATTCTGTCATAAGCGAAGTCGATCGAAAAATAAATCAATTAGAGACACATGTTCAAAAAGTTGGTTCAGATGTTCAAGAAATTCGCAAAAGTTTTTGGCAAGATGTAACCGTCAATTTGGATGAACTAGATGATGTCATTGAAACATTCACTAGTATTAAACAACAAGCAGAACTTCTTTCAGAGCGTGAGCGGAATCAAGGGCATATTAAACAAACGATAAAAACTCTTCATCGCTTGAAGAATTCTCCCTATTTTGGACGGATTGATTTTCAAGAGGATCAGGAGAACGAGATGGAAAGGATTTATATCGGGATTACTTCT
Source organism: Bacillus massilinigeriensis (assembly GCF_900117315.1). GTDB lineage: Bacteria > Bacillota > Bacilli > Bacillales > Cytobacillaceae > Bacillus_BE > Bacillus_BE massilionigeriensis. Next base: position 999,128 of record NZ_LT630337.1, on the reverse strand, counting down.
TTATTAGATAATACAGAAGAGAATTTTCTAATTTATGATTGGAGAGCGCCGATTTCAAGCATGTATTATGACTATTCTCCAGGTCCTTCAAAATATGAAATTATGGATGGGACAGTTACGGGGTTGATGACCCTGAAACGTCAATATATTATCCGAGATGGCCGAATTGAAGGTATGTTTGATACAGGTGTCACCATTGGGGACGAGATGCTTAGAGAAGTGTTGGGGAATAACGCAAATACTCAAATGAAAAGCATCGTATCGACCATCCAAAAGGAGCAAAATCAAATTATTCGAAATGAAAAAAGCAAGGTATTGCTCGTCCAAGGTGTTGCAGGGAGCGGCAAGACTTCAGCTGCCATGCAAAGAATCGCTTATTTACTTTATCGATATCGAAATACGATTAAATCAGAAAACATTATGCTATTTTCTCCAAATCCATTGTTCAACAGCTATGTTGCAACTGTTTTACCAGAGCTAGGTGAAGAAAATATGAGGCAAGGAACATTCCAAGAATATATTAACCATCGCCTTGCGAAAAAATATCGGGTGGAGGATCCTTTTATGCAAATGGAATATCTTCTGTCGACCCGTGACGCTGAAAGCTATGAAACAAGAGTTCATAGTATACAGTTTAAAGCAAGCCTCCAATTTAAGGGGATGATTGATGATTATGCAAAGGAATTATCAAAAGATGGTCTTTCTTTCAGGAATATTTCATTCCGCGGCAAAACACTTATCTCAAGTCAGCAGATCAAGGATTATTTTTACTCATTAAACCAATCATATTCCATACCCAATCGAATAGTTATGGTAAAGGATTGGTTGTTAATGGAGCTAAGGAAATTCGCTAAATTAGAGAATAAAGCGGATTGGGTTAAAGAGGAGATTCAGTTTTTATCGAAAGAGGATTTAGTGAATGCCTATAAAGCCCTGCAGAAAAATCAACAATTTACCGAAGAAACCTTTGATGACTTTGATCAAGAAGAGTTGTATCTTTCTAAAATGGTTGTGAATCGATATTTTAAAACAATCGTGAAAAAGGTTAAAAATCTTGAATTTATTCATATGAAAAAATTATATAGCGAACTCTTCCGAAAAGAAAACTGGCCTAATCAGCCAAACCAATGGAGTGATATTTGTCAGATTACATTAAAATCTTTAGCAAAATCAAGCCTAAACTATGAGGATACGACACCTTACATGTATTTACAGGATTTAATCGAAGGTAGGAGAACAAATTCGGGGATAAGACATGTATTTATTGATGAGGCTCAGGATTATTCAGCCTTTCAATTTGCTTATATCAAACAGATTTTTCCATACAGCAAATTAACGTTATTAGGTGACATGAACCAGGCGATTTATTCTCATACCTTGGGCAAGACTCTTATATTATCAGATGCAGGCTTTGAACAGGAGGAAATAGATGTTGTTACATTGACAAAAAGCTATCGTTCAACAAAACCTATCGTGGAATTTACGAAAAGGATTCTTGCTGGTGGAGAGGAAATTGAGGCATTTAATCGTGAAGGAAAAACGCCAACTGTAACAAAGGTTAGTAATAAAGATGATCAGAACAGAAAAATGTGGAGAAAGATCGCAGAACTTGAGGAGGAAGGGCATCAAACAATTGCAGTAATTTGTAAAACAGCAAAAGAGAGTAAGGAAGCATACGAGGCTTTTGCGAATAAAGAAAAGGCTTGGCTCATCGAAAAAGGGACGATTACCTTTGAAAAAGGGATTCTCTTTATACCTTCCTACTTAGCCAAAGGGATTGAATTCGATGCAGTCATCATTCATGATGCTTCTCTTCATCAATACTACAGGGAAAGTGAAAGAAAGCTTTTTTACACAGCCTGTACTAGAGCAATGCATGAGCTTCATCTAATTTCAGTAGGAGAATATAGCCCATTTTTTGCGAACCTTGAAGGGTATTTTGATGAGATGAGCTAATTTTAATAACCCATTCCCAATTTATTTTGACGCGGGAGTGGGCTTTTTTATTGATAGTTATGTGCTAGCATTAATAAAAAACAAATTAGAGATTACAATATGATTTCCTTCTTTTGACATTCATGGTTTTCATTAAAAGGTAAAAAATAAGACCATGAATTTGAGGAGGGAGTGGCTTTCATGCTTAACCAGAAGCAATTATCAACCTTCCGTTCCCAGTTGATAAATGAAAAGAAAGACCTCGAAAAGAACTTGGAAATCAATGATAATTTAAATTTACGATCCGGCCATGCGCACGAGTCGGTTGGTGAGCTTTCTAGCTATGATAATCACCCAGCAGATGAGGCAACAGAATTATATGAAAGAGAAAAGGATGTTGCCATTAATCAGCATTATAAGCTTGAGATACTTAATATCAACCAAGCGATTGAAGCCATTGAAAAAGGGACATATGGAAAATGCATGACGTGTGGTAAGGAAATCCCATTGGAGAGATTAGAGGCCTTACCAACAACCCTTTACTGTAAGGAGCATAGCCCAGACCAAGTTACTTCGCATGATCGTCCAATTGAAGAAGGAGTACTCATGCCTCCGTTTGGTAAATTTGATATGGACAACCAGGACGAAGATGTTGCCTTTGATGCGGAGGATTCATGGCAGGAGGTGGCCAGCTACGGTACAAGTGAATCACCTTCTGATTTTGCCGTTCCCCGGGATCATTACGACGATACTTATACAGAATCTGAGGAAAAAATAGGTTATGTGGAGGATTTCGAAAACTTTGTTGGAAATGACATGTACGGTCGAAACATTACGGTATATCCGAATAATCAGCACGAAAATTATGAGGAAGCTTTAGATGAGGAAGGAATTATGACAAGCTTTGGAGATCTCCCCGCCTTTGAGCATGATCCTTATGTTGAAGATGAAGAGGAAAAAAGCTGACTTACGAAAGAGTCAGCTTTTTCATGGTTATTAATCTTATTGGATTCCATTACCATAGGGCTTCAAAAAAACGGGAATTGATAAGATTGGTATCAATAGGACATTTATCGGCATCCCTCCCATACTGCCATCCCCAGACATTTCCTTTACAAGGAACCTTTCTTGGTCGAAAATTCGGTGTATTCCTAGGCTTTGTTACACCTTGATCTGGTTCCGCACTCCAAAGTATGACCTGATTGGCGGCTTTTGCATCCTTTGCAACCGCATCACAAAACGCTTTACTAAACATTCCAGTAACGGGGTCATGATAGAGGCCTGCTTTATACCCACTTGTATAAATAGTATTAACAAAACCACGTATCCAAGCCTCATCCACTTGGAAATACTTTTCGATATTTGCAAAAACAACCTTTCCGCTTGGTACGCCTAATCTTCTTGCATGATAAATTGCATTTTGTGCGACTACTTGACCGGAAGGGTAGCCTGTCGCCTCACTAAAAGCACTATATATAGGAAGAATTTTTGTTCCACTGGCATGCAAAAGTTCAATTTCATCTCTTTGTAATCCCTCAGTGACACCCTGAATTGGTGCAAGATATCTTCCCCAGTAACTTGGCTTTCCAAAATTCTTCAATACACAATCATAGAGTTCCTTTGTTACCTTTGCGGCTGAGTCCACTCCCCAGTAATAGGCCAATATTCTAACCTCCTATAATGTTAAATATTAACCTTAAATTATATGAACAAAGGAGGGAAAAATTCTTACTATTGGAAGATGGAGGTATGTAAGTGAAAATACTATTCTAGCAAACATAAAATTTCTATTTTATTAACATAGATTGTCTGGAAGAAAGCGCTACCATTACTTTTGCATTACCAAAATCAATAGTTCAAATGAACTAATAAATTGGCTTTTCGATTAAAAATAATTTTCTGAATATTATTGACTTTTATCACTTTAAAGTGTTACTATTACTGATATTATTAGAGTAAGTATTAAAGAAAAAATAGTATGAATGATAATTAAGTACTATTTGGCAATGACTGGCATTTCAAGTGAAGAAAATGCTAGACTACAAAAATATTATTTATGTATTAGGGGGATTCAAATGAAAAAACCTGTAAAGGCTCTAGCTGCGGTTATCGCAAGTGCTACACTTCTACTTGCTGGGTGCGGTGGAGAGAAAGCTTCAAAGGATACAAAAGGTGAAGAGAAAAAAGTGGTAACGGTCGGAATCACTCAATTCGCTGAGCATCCATCACTTGACGCTGCTACAGAAGGATTTAAAAAGGCATTGGAAGATCAAGGCTATAAAGAAGGAGACAACATTAAGTTTGATTTACAAAACGCTCAAGCAGATATGAACAACACACAAACAATTGCTAATAATTTTGTTGGGGATAAAGTGGATTTAATTTTTGCAAATGCAACACCAAGTGCAGTAGCTGCTTTAAATGCCACAAAGGAAATCCCAATCGTTTTCACATCTGTTACTGATCCAATTGGTGCAGGCCTTGTAGAAGCTTTTGATAAACCAGGGGCAAATGTTACTGGTACTACAGATAATCATCCAGAAGCAACTGAAAAAACAATTACTTTTATTACCGACCAAATCGGTGCTAAGAAAATTGGCGTAATTTACAATGCTGGTGAACAAAACTCTGAAGTACAAGTTGATGCTGTTAAGAAGATAGCAGAATCAAAGGGAGCAAAAATCGTTGAAGCTTCTGTTTCAACTTCTGCTGAAGTTAAACAAGCTGCCGAGTCATTAGTAGGTCGAGTAGATGCAATTTACATTCCAACTGATAACACAGTAGTATCAGCACTCGAATCAGTAATTTCCGTAGCAAACAGCAAAAAAATTCCTTTATTCGCAGGAGAATTTGATTCAATGAAAAAGGGTGCTATCGCAGCAAGTGGCTTTGAATATTATGACATCGGCTATCAATCAGGCATCATGGCGGCTGATATTTTAAAAGGTAATAAAAAGGCTTCTGAGATCAACGTCGAACTTCCAAAATCATTAAAGCTTGTCATTAATAAAAAGGCCGCGGAGGCTCAAGGCGTAACTGTTAAAGACGAATGGAAGGACTTAGGCGAGTTCTATGAAGGTGAATAAGGTCTCTTTTGTTAAAACAAAAATGACCAATGAATAACCATAACTGATTTGTATTTAGAAACCATTTTTGATTTAGAGAAATACCTCAAAGATAATGGATACCCCCACTTATATTTATGAAGTGGGGGTCTTATTCCCCGTGTTAAATGGGATGAAGAAGGAGACTGATTCTTTAGTGTTTACAGCGATATTTGGGGCATTTGAATCCGGAATCATCTATGCCATTATGGCTTTAGGAGTATATTTAACCTTTCGTATATTAGACTTTCCTGACCTTACAGTGGATGGAAGCTTTGTTACGGGGGCAGCGGTTGCTGCAACCATGATTGTGAATGGATACAATCCTTTTGTTTCAACCCTTGTAGCGTTAGTTGCTGGGTTTGTAGCAGGATGTTTTACAGGTATCCTTCATACGATAGGAAAGATTAATTCTTTGCTATCTGGTATTTTAATGATGATTGCCTTATATTCAATCAATTTACGAATAATGGGGAAATCAAATGTTCCCTTGTTAAATAATGAAACTGCAATGACGAAGATAAGAGATGCATGGGATAAAACAGGAATTGATGGGTTCTTCAATGGAATCCTAACCTCCATTGGGTTAGGAGATACCTTACCGCGCACGTGGGGAATCTTAATTTGTATGATCGTCCTTACGTTCGTTATAAAAATTCTTACCGATTTATTTTTACAAACAGAAATTGGTTTAGCTCTTCGGGCAACTGGTGATAACAAAGGAATGATTCGCAGCTTCTCAGCGAACACCAATGCGATGACTGTTCTTGGTTTAGGACTTTCCAATGCGCTAGTAGCATTTTCTGGTGCTCTTATTGCCCAACAAGGTGGATTTGCTGATGTTGGTATGGGAATTGGTATGATTGTTATTGGATTGGCCTCCGTTATTATTGGGGAAGCATTATTTGGTACAAAAACGATTGCTAGGACGACTCTTGCTGTAATTGGTGGTGCGATTATTTATCGTATAGTGGTTGCTTTAGCATTGCGGGTTGAGTTTTTAGAACCGGGTGATATGAAGCTAATAACAGCAACTATTGTTGTTCTTGCTTTAGTTTTACCAAAAATTATTGATGCCTCAAAGGATAAAAGAAGAAAAGCTGTTAGAAGGGCTGAAATCAATAGCATAGGTTGTAGACAATCAGACAGAGAGGGTGAAACCGGTGCTGCACTTAAATCAGATTCATAAAATTTTTAACGAAGGCACACCGGACGAAAAAATTGCCTTAGATAATATTAATTTGACTTTAAAAGAAGGCGATTTTGTTACGGTTATTGGTAGTAATGGTGCTGGTAAATCGACTTTAATGAACATGATATCCGGTGTACTCACTCCTGACATTGGGAGGGTCATTATAGATGATAAGGATGTGACCTCTATTTCAGAATACAAAAGAGCAAAGCTCATTGGTCGGGTGTTCCAAGACCCGATGGCCGGAACCGCACCTAGTATGACAATTGAAGAAAATTTAGCGATGGCCTATTCTCGGAATAAATCACGAACATTAAGAAGGGGAGTCACTAAGAAGCGAAAGGATTATTTCAAGGAAGTTCTTGGGACACTCCATCTTGGACTTGAAAATCGATTGAATGCTAAGGTTGGACTACTCTCAGGTGGAGAGAGACAAGCTTTGTCTTTGTTAATGGCAACCTTTACTGAACCATCCATACTATTATTAGATGAACATACAGCAGCTCTTGATCCGTCTCGTGCCGAACTGATAACCAATCTAACAAAAGAAATTGTGGAAAAATATCATTTAACCACACTAATGGTTACACATAATATGCAACAGGCATTAGACCTTGGAAATCGTCTAATTATGATGGATAAGGGTCAAATTATTTTAGAAGTTTCAGAAGAAGAAAAGAAAGATTTAACCATTGAAGCCTTATTAAATGAATTCCAACGGATTCGTGGAACTCAAATGGCGAGTGATCGCGCGTTACTTTCATAATCAGGTGAAGAAAAGGGACTTGAAGAGGAATCCTCTAATAATAGAGGACGTTCTTCAAATCCCTTTTTCAATGACTTAGATTAGATGTTATTAAATCCGCCACTAAAATATATCGTTTAGGAGCATTCCCAATAAAATAAAAGGGGTAACAGGTAGTGACAGTTAGAGTCGCTTTTGGCTTTGGAGTGATTACAGTTTGATCCTCGTCATCTACAATTCGAATCTTTTTTATTTTATATAGGAAACTACCTGCGTTCGTTTTAACAATTAATTCGTCAAATTTCTTTAATTCTTCAAGACCTTTAAAAAAGGTATCCCTATGACCTGAAAGGATGGAGTTATTTGCTTCACCAGGGAGTGCACTTCTTGAATAATGTCCCACTCCTTTTTTTAATATGTCACTTGACGTTCCTTCATATATCGGGTAGGTCTCATTAAGCCTTGGTATTGTTAGCTCTCCAATCTTTTCTCCTTTTTTCAATTTCTTTGAGTATACTTGATGAATTTTATCTAGACCCGTTATGTTCAATTGACTATTTAATTGAACAGTTTCATGTCTTGACCCCTTTTCAATGGCTTGAAAGCTTTGAAGGAAAGGAATGCTATTTATGAATATGAGAATGATCCCAATCCCCATGAAAAAAGATGGACTGTATTTTTGTAAAAGGTTCTTTAGCATTCAGGTTGTTTCATCCTATGCTTTCTAAATACCATCATACTAGCTCCACATAAGAAACAGATCATTCCAATGAACAGATATAATCCGTATGGTGAAGCAGTATCAGGAAGACTTCCATGTCTAAGCTTTGTTAATTCACCAGCAAGTTCACCGATATCAGCTATCTTTCCTCCAGCATTAATGATAAAGTCACTTGAAAGCATCTCAGCAGAAACTTGCATATCTAAAAGCATTTTGCCATTCATATCATAAAGCTGAACATATATTGCGTCATGGTTGAATTCCTCCATGGTCGCTAATGTATGAAAGGAAACAGGTATCTTCGTTGAGCCGTCAACTAAATAGAATTTAGGGTTTAGATTTACAATCTTCATGATGTCTTCCCAGACAGATATGACTTCATCTATTTGTTTTTTGGTTAACTCTGCTTCGGGGTCAAGCATGATTAATGATTCAAGTCTTGAACCGATTTTTTCCATTTCCTCTTCAAGCTTCAATTGGTCTAATTTCTCGAAATGACTAAAGAGCCTTTCTCCTTCTTCATCTGTAATTCCGATTGCCTTGATAAAATCCTCTAATTCATCAATGTCCTCCTGGTTATTTATGTAGAATTCAATAGATGCATCAAGTTCTTCTATGGACCAGTGATCATCAACAGTCATTCCAAATTCACCAAGCAATTGGTCTAGGTCTTTTCGTGTAAAACCATAATCCGCTAATAATCGATTGAGATTCTTCTCATTAATTGGAGTGCCAAGGGTTGTGCTTAAATCTTCCTTAGAATCAAAGTCTTCTAATGATAATTCATAATAATCGAGAAATTGATTAAATTTATCTCGTTCCCAACCTTTTTCCGCTAACACTTCATTGGCCTCTTGCTCTGAAACGGCTGCGAGTGCGCTCGTTGTGAATAAAGGGAAGAGTAGGAAAAGAGCTAGTACTGAAAAGATAAACTTTTTCATATGGGTCCCTCCGCATTTGTACTGTATTGGTATTGTTTGTAAATAGGGTAAAAAAATACTCCTATTTCCAAAAAAACAGAATAGATAATCATCTGCTTCCAATGTGTACAAATAGAGGCATGTAGTAAAGTTTCAGTAACCTTCTCGCTAAAAAAAGCAACTCAAAAAAATGGAATGTCTTGATTAACCTTTTGCTGTAATATAAGGAAGAAATGTCCCTTCACTCGTAAGATTAATCCTTCTGAACAGTTTTTCCAGGATAAAAAATAGTAGCTGTATCTAGGTCATTTTTCTTTGCAGTTAACCTCTCTATATTGATTTTTAACACACATGTTCTACTTCCAAGAGAAGAGCGGTATTTTTCGACATGTGTTTTAGATAAAGGCTGTTGATAATAACCAGGAACATATTTGTCTAGAAGGAGCTGCATGGCTTTTGTTGCTTCCTCTAAATTCTTTACTATTTCCACTTTCCCAAAAACCATCACACTTTTATAAGCAGTATCCGTTTTTGCAGGGATTGGATTCGACATCGTTCCTAAATCCTCACTAACCGTAAAGCATGCATGATTATTATTTTGTATGAGATCCATTTTTCTGCCTTTAGCTGCTCCATGAAAATAAATCGTACTGTTCGTCCAAATAAAATTTAACGGAACCACATAAGGTTGATTTTCGTCCGATAACCCAAGATAACCTGTTTTCGCCTTTGATAAAAAATCCTCAATTTCAGTTTGAACATTCCATTCTAAATCTTGTTGTCTCATATCTTTCCCTCCAATGTAAAAATCTAGTAAACTTAGTGTAGAATAAACCAGTGAAAAGGGAAAGAAAAAAATTATGATAGGTTGTAAGAGAGAGTCTGTTATAGTGTTTTTTGCTGCTGCTCATGAATAAAATGGTTGAAGATACAAAAGAAGATAGATTTTCCTAAGTTATTTCGAAATTTATGGGAGTTAGTAATGTGATGGATGGGGGAAGGATTATGTCCAATAAATTAGATGTGTTTTTAAAGAAAAATCTAGAGGATTTAAAAGGTAGAGGACTGTACAATGTCATTGATTCTCTCGAAGGCCCAAATGGACCTATAATTACAATACAAGGAAAACAACTAATCAATCTATCTTCCAATAATTATTTAGGTTTAGCAACTGATGAAAGATTAAAGAAAGCGGCAACGAAGGCGATTATACAATATGGGGTTGGTTCAGGTGCCGTTCGAACTATTAATGGCACATTAAAGCTTCATGTTCAATTAGAGGAAAAATTAGCTTTATTTAAGCATACGGAAGCGGCGATCGCCTATCAATCTGGTTTTAACTGCAATATGGCGGCAATTTCTGCTGTGATGGATCAAAATGATGCCATTCTTTCAGATGAATTAAACCATGCATCAATTATTGATGGATGTCGATTATCAAAGTCAAAGATTATCCGTTATAAACATTCTGATATGGATGATTTAGGAAGGAAGGCAAAGGAAGTAACAGAGTCCGGTCAATATAATAAGGTAATGGTCATTACTGATGGGGTATTTTCAATGGATGGAGATATTGCAAAACTACCGGAAATCGTTCAAATAGCTGAACAATTTGATTTAGTCACCTATGTAGATGATGCTCATGGTTCAGGTGTCCTCGGAAAGGGAGCTGGAACGGTTAAGCACTTTGGTTTATCTGAAAAAATAGACTTCCAAATTGGCACTCTTTCTAAAGCAATAGGAGTGGTTGGTGGCTATGTCGCTGGGAAGAAGGAACTGATTGATTGGTTGAAGGTAAGAAGCCGACCATTTCTTTTCTCCACCGCCTTGACACCTGCAGACGTTGCAGCAAGCATTTGTTCCCTTGATATTCTAATGGATAGCACCGAGTTAAATGAACGGTTATGGGAAAACGCCGATTACTTGAAAAAAGGTTTGTCGGCTCTAGGATTTGATGTCGGAAAAAGTCAAACCCCTATTACTCCTTGCATCATAGGCGATGAAGTAAAGACTCAAGAATTCAGCAAGCGCTTATACGAAGAGGGAGTATACGCAAAAGCGATTGTATTCCCTACAGTTCCAAGTGGAACGGGAAGAGTTCGTAATATGCCTACTGCTGCACATACAACGGCTATGCTAGATCAAGCCATAGCCATTTATGAAAAAGTTGGGAAAGAAATAGGGGTCATTTAATACATTATTATAATATCTATAAAGTATAACGATATTTAGGGGAGAGGATAAATATTGTCCAATTCCCAGGTTGTACTTGGGGGATTATGATGAAGCGTATACTAATCACTGGTGCTCTGGGGCAAATTGGATCAGAGTTAACCTTAAAGCTACGTGAAATCTATGGCATAGATCATGTGGTGGCAACCGACATTCGAAGGGATTCAATAGAGATTGCACAATCAGGTTATTTTGAGATTTTAGATGTCATGGATGGGACCCGAATGATTGAACTCGCGAAGAAATATCAAATCGATTCAATTATCCACTTAGCATCATTATTATCAGCAACTGCAGAAAAAAATCCATTGTTTGCTTGGAATTTAAATATGGGTGGCTTGTTGAATGCCTTGGAAACGGCACGTGAGGTTGGTGCACTATTTTTCACACCAAGTTCCATTGGCGCATTTGGCCATAGTACACCAAAAAATAATACACCTCAAGTGACCGTTCAGCGTCCAACCACGATGTATGGAATCAATAAAGTAGCGGGAGAGCTACTTTGTGATTATTATTACCATCGATATGGGGTGGATACGAGAGGATTACGATTCCCTGGACTCATTTCATATCGGACTCCTCCAGGTGGTGGAACAACGGATTATGCCGTTGAAATCTACTTTGAAGCTGTTAGAAATGGGGAATACACTTCATATATTGATAAAAATACCTTCATGGATATGATGTATATGCCTGATGCTATACAGGCAATTATTGACTTAATGGAGTCAGATTCAACAAGGTTATTGCATCGCAATTCCTACAATGTCACCGCAATGAGTATTGAACCTGAAGTTATTGCCACAGAAATTAGAAAGTATATCCCAGGGTTTCTTATAAAATATGAGGTGGATCCTGTTCGTCAGAAGATAGCAGAAAGTTGGCCGAATTCTATCGATGCCTCGGCAGCTAGGGAAGAGTGGGGGTTTAAACCAAAGTTTGATTTAGAAAGAATGACAGACGATATGCTAAAAAATATCAAGAATAGTTAATCAACCTTTTATATGTTCAAATCATTCTATTAAGCAAAAAAACGAGGCTATCTTCTAGCCTCGTTTTACATCGATTAAGTAATCCTTTTGTTCCACTACTCGTCCAATTATGGAGCTTTCCAATAATCCTATCTGTTTAGTATCTGCTAAGTATTTTTCAGCCTCATTTTCAGGTAAAGCAACCAACAGTCCACCTGAAGTAATAGCATCACAAAGGACAAGCTGCTCTTCTAAAGAGATATCCTCATATAAGACATCCTTTTCAAGCCATTTATGATTTGATTTGGTTCCACCAGGTACAATCCCTTGTTTCGCTAATTCCCATGTACCTTCTAAAACAGGAACCTGATTCAAATAAATTTCTAAACTAACATGACTTCCACGTGCCATTTCACTTCCATGACCTAATAAGCCAAAGCCTGTTACATCGGTAACCGCATGTGGGGAATAGGAGAACAGTGCCTCAGCAGCAGACTTATTTAACAAAGCCATCACTTCTGTTACTTTTTGTTCCTGTTCCTCAGTAACAGCGCAACGTTTGATTCCTGTCGTCATAATCCCTACACCAATTGGTTTAGTTAAAACTAATACATCCCCTGGTTTAGCACCAACATTTTTCCACACCTTATCAGGGTGAACGATACCCGTACAAGATAGGCCAAACTTCGGTTCCTGGTCATCAACGGAATGTCCACCGACGGTAACAGCTCCCGCTTCTTTTACCTTGTCAGCTGCACCGCGCAATATTTCTGAAAGCATTTCTGCTCCTAATTTTTTTACAGGATAGCCGACAATATTCATGACGGTCTTTGGAATTCCACCCATTGCATATACATCACTTAAGGCATTTGCAGCAGCAATTTGCCCAAACATATATGGATCATCAACAATTGGTGTGAAATAGTCTATCGTTTGGATAAGAGCAATAGTATCTGTTAGCTGAAATACACCTGCATCATCGGAAGTCTCATGGCCGACAAGTAGTTCTGGTACAGGATCTTGCTTTGGTAATAGACGCAAAACTTGCATCAAGTCCTCAGGACCAATTTTGCAGCCTCAGCCAGCTTTTGTAGACAAAGAAGTTAGGCGAATTTTTTCTTGTTCACTCATCTTATCCACCTCCTGTTACCAGTATAACTTGAATCGTTAGGAATTTCACATAGACAGTATTATTTGTTATTTTTTATATTTTACATTAATATAACGGTTCCTGTTTGTTGGAACTATTTTGTATTTAGGAATAAAGACTTCTAATATACCATTTGAAAAAGTTGCACTCACACTTTGCCCTGTAACCTTATTAGGAAACACAACACTTCGAGAAGTATTTTTTCCTTCATGGTCAACGGAAATGGAAATTTGGCATCCATTAAGAAAAACAGTGATAGATGAAATTGTAAATTCAGACAATAATGCCTCTAAAATATAGTCTTCCTCTGTTTCATATATATCAATTCGAAATGTATGTTGGTCGAGATAGCTCGTTAAAGGATCGAGGAAATAAGTTTCTAACCATTTCTCAATTTTCATGCTATCAAAAGATTCATCCCAATTAGACATAAATATGCCTCCATTTTTTATATCCTAAAATACTCTTATCATTTGTATTCATTTCTTTTTAAAATGTGATAAGTGTATAATTATCACGAGCATATTTGGGAGGCCTTATAATGGAAAAGATTCTAAGGAAGATACCACCTATTCATGAGTTGCAAAAAAATGAAGTATTTCAAGAGCTAATGAATGACAACGGAATCGAACTTGAACAAATGACTGAAATGATGAAAAAAATTATCGAACAAATTAGAGAGTCTATTCATAACCGACATTGGAATGGACCTATGCCTGGTACAGGGGAATTTAATGAATACATATATAATCAATTAGAAGATTCCATTAAAAAAAAGTTCAGTTTTACTTTAAAAAGAGTAATTAACGCAACTGGTACGATTTTACATACGAATTTTGGACGAGCACGGTTAAGTGAGAAGGCCATAGAACATGTGATAGAAGTGGCAAAGAACTATTCGAATTTAGAATATGAGCTGGAAAAAGGGGAAAGAGGGTCACGTCATAGTCATGTGGAGTCTCTAATTAAACATATGACAGGGGCGGAAGCCGCAATGGTTGTGAATAATAATGCTGCAGCTGTGTACTTAGTTCTCCGTGCATTAGCTAAGAATAGGGAGGTCCTTGTTTCCCGTGGACAGCTGGTCGAAATAGGAGGCTCCTTTCGCATATCATCCATCATGGAGGAAAGCGGTGCACAATTAATCGAGGTTGGAACAACAAATAAGACCCACCTTCATGACTATGTAGAAAAGATTAGTGAAGAGACAGCGATGCTCTTAAAAGTACACACGAGTAATTTTAAAGTGATTGGTTTTACGAAGCAAGTTAGTACAAGAGAGTTAGCAGAGCTAGCAAATAAGCATCAACACATTATTTTTTATGAGGATTTAGGTAGTGGAGTAATATATGATTTTCAAAGGCTAGGTATCGGTGAAGAACCGGTAGTGAGCGATGTATTAAAAATGGGAGTAGACATCGTATCCTTCAGCGGGGATAAGCTTTTGGGTGGACCTCAGGCTGGCATAATTGCAGGAAAGAAAGCGTTGATTGACCAACTTAAAAAACATCAGCTTGCTCGTGTAGTCAGGGTTGATAAAATGACTCTTGCGGCATTAGAGGGGACCTTGATTGATTATTTGAAAGGAGAGGAAGGACGGAAAAATATCCCTATCATTCGGGATATATTAATCACAAAGGAAGAGCTTAAAACTAGGGCGGAGGCGTTCACCGCAAAGCTTCAGAGCTTAAACAATCTTTTTATTACTAATTTAGCTGATGGAACAAGTCAAGTGGGTGGTGGTACGATGCCAGATGTTGCCATTCCTTCTACCATTATTTCGCTTAATCATAAACGATATTCAGCAGAAGAATTGGCACGTAAGCTTAGACAAGAATCTCACCCTTCTATCATCGTTCGTGTTCAAAAGGAGAGTGTATACCTTGATTTACGAACGGTAACGGAAGAGGATGAAGAGTTCATCCTTTCTGCCCTTGTACATATGGTTTGAAAAAATTTGAAGAAATTTGTAAATAATAAAATATCTTGAGGCTGTCCCACTAATTGCTTGATACTACTTTGTGGAACAGCCCCTTTTCATGCAGTAAATGGTAATTTAGGAAATACTAATATTTACATATCATGGTGCGATTTACTCTTCTGTCTTGTATGGTTGCGATTCTTTACCTTATGTGAGCCGCTTAATGGTTCTGGTTGACCAGGGTTATGTCCTTTTGGCGCATTTTTTCGCATATCCTTGCTGTCATTTTTATTCATGTTCACCCCTCCTAGTTATAGGATGAGAGAATTTATTGTTTTTATTCGGAATATTATTCTTCTGCTCTGGACAATTTAACCTCACATAGAAAGCTATATGGTATGGATCCCTGGAGATAATTTCAAGTGAAATAATCAAAATAAGGTAAAAACAGAACATTAATAATCCATATAGCATGAAAAATTCAAGGAGTGGAAAAAATGCCATATCATAAAAATAAACAACAAGCATTTCAAGCTGCACAGCAGGGGGTAAACGATGCACAGGAACTCTACCATGAAATAGTTAGAGATAGTGCAAGCTATGGTCACCAATTGAAGCATCTACAAAAGGAAGTAAATGAAGCATTTGAACAAATAGAAAATGCGCTAGAGGTTGCTTCTGAGCATCAAAGAGCACAGCTTGAGCAATTCCAAAACGACTTACGTTCAATTGTTGATGATGTAAACCAAACAAATGATTAAAATAATGAAGCGGCTGACATCCTAAATTGGACTCAGCCGCTATTTTTTTACTGGTTCTTCTTCCGTTTTTTATTATTTAGCCTTTGCGCAGCAGTTAACGGTTCATTGGCTAATTCTTCATTATAACCCGTGCCTTTTCCTTGTGCACTTGCTGCATTCATTGCAGGTATTATATGATTTGCCTTCCTTTTTCCCAAAGTATTTCACCTCCATCCCTAAATTTTTTCCAAACCTTTTAAAAACATGCAGATCGATTCGACATGCTAATTTTTAATGGTGAAATACTTTATACATTCGCTTATTTATTATTTTCTAAAATAGTAATCTTATAGAAGAACTGTAATAATATGTATTTTAATTAATTAAAAAATGTCCATTTGTCGAGGGAAATTTTTATACTATAAGAAATCAGCCCTATTTTTTAAAATGTTGATAAGAAATACTTATAAAATATAATAACTTTCTTGTTATTTACTTATAGAAGTCGTTGTATTAAGATAGGAATTGAGAGAAAAGTTTGGATGGGGGAAAAATTCTAACTTTTCGACAAATTTCTTAATTAATTAGGTGATTACGTATTAGGGGGTAGATAAATATGACGAATACGGATGTCTTGAATGCGCGTAAATCATTTGAACTAAACGGGAAACGCTATAATTATTACAATTTAGCCGCTCTTGAAGAAGCAGGAATTGGTAAGATTTCTAGATTGCCATACTCTATTAAAGTGTTACTAGAGTCTGTGCTTCGCCAATTAGATGGTCGTGTTATAACAAGAGAACATGTTGAAAATCTTGCAAAATGGGGAACAAGCGAAGTGAAGGATGTAGATGTACCATTCAAACCTTCTCGCGTTATTCTTCAAGACTTCACAGGGGTTCCAGCAGTTGTTGACCTTGCGTCACTTCGTAAAGCAATGGCTGACTTGGGTGGAGATCCAGATAAAATTAACCCAGAAAAACCAGTTGACTTGGTAATTGACCACTCTGTTCAAGTGGATAGATATGGTACACAAGATGCCTTAGAAGCAAATATGGACTTAGAATTTGAAAGAAATGCTGAACGTTATCAATTCCTAAGCTGGGCACAAAAAGCATTTAATAATTATCGTGCTGTTCCACCTGCAACAGGTATTGTTCACCAAGTAAACTTAGAGTATTTAGCAAGTGTGGTTCACGCTGTTGAAAATGAAGACGGTGAATATGAAGCCTTCCCAGATTCTTTAGTAGGTACTGACTCTCATACAACCATGATTAATGGGATTGGTGTTCTTGGTTGGGGCGTAGGTGGTATTGAAGCAGAAGCTGGAATGCTTGGCCAACCTTCTTACTTCCCAGTTCCAGAAGTTGTTGGGGTTAAATTAACCGGTCAACTCCCAGACGGAGCTACAGCAACTGACCTTGCGTTAAAAGTAACTCAAGTTCTTCGTAAGCATGGTGTTGTTAATAAATTTGTTGAGTTCTTCGGACCAGGTGTTACAACCCTTCCGTTAGCTGACCGTGCTACAGTGGCCAATATGGCTCCTGAATACGGTGCAACTTGTGGATTCTTCCCAGTTGATTCTGAATCATTAGAATATATGCGTTTAACTGGTCGTCCAGAAGAACATGTTCAAGTGGTGGAACAATATTGCAAGGAAAACGGATTATTCTTTGATCCGTCTGTAGAACCAACTTATACTTCAGTAGTTGAAATTAACCTTTCAGTAATTGAAGCAAATCTTTCTGGTCCTAAGCGTCCACAAGATTTAATACCTCTTTCTCAAATGAAAAAGGAATTTAACCAAGCAATCACTGCACCTCAAGGAAACCAAGGTTTTGGATTTGACGCTTCAGAAATTGAAAAAGAAGCAACTGTTCAATTCAAAAATGGTGATACAGCTACAATGAAAACAGGTGCGATTGCCATTGCATCTATTACTAGTTGTACAAATACTTCTAACCCATATGTACTAGTTGCTGCTGGTTTAGTTGCGAAAAAAGCAGTTGAACTTGGACTTCAAGTTCCTAAATATGTAAAAACTTCTTTAGCACCAGGATCTAAGGTTGTTACTGGATACCTTCGTGATTCAGGATTACTTCCTTATCTTGAACAAATTGGATTCAACGTAGTTGGATACGGTTGTACAACATGTATCGGTAACTCTGGTCCATTAAAAGAGGAAATCGAAAAAGCAGTAGCAGAAAGCGATCTTCTCGTAACTTCTGTTCTTTCTGGTAACCGTAACTTTGAAGGACGTATTCATCCATTAGTAAAAGCAAACTACTTGGCTTCACCACCGTTAGTAGTCACTTATGCTCTTGCTGGAACAGTGAATATTGATCTTCAAAATGATTCACTTGGTAAGGATAAAGATGGTAACGACGTATTCTTCAAGGATATTTGGCCATCAACAGCCGAAGTAAACGAAGTAGTTAAACGCACGGTTACTCCTGAATTATTCCGTAAAGAATATGAAAATGTATTCAGTGACAATGCACGTTGGAACCAAATTCAAACAAGCAATGATGCTTTATATACTTTTGATGACAAATCAACTTATATTCAAAACCCACCATTCTTTGAAGGCTTAAATCCAGATCCTGACGAAGTAAAACCATTAACTGGTTTACGCGTTGTAGGTAAGTTTGGTGATTCTGTAACAACCGACCATATTTCTCCAGCAGGTTCAATCGGTAAGGATACTCCAGCTGGAAAATATTTACGTGATAACGGTGTAGAAATTCGTGACTTCAACTCCTACGGTTCTCGTCGTGGTAACCATGAGGTGATGATGCGCGGAACATTTGCGAATATTCGTATCCGTAACCAAGTTGCTCCTGGTACTGAAGGAGGTTTCACAACTTACTGGCCAACAGGCGAAGTAACATCTATCTATGATGCTTGCATGAAGTACAAAGAAGATGGAACCGGTCTTGTCGTATTGGCTGGTAAGGATTATGGAATGGGCTCTTCACGTGACTGGGCAGCAAAAGGAACAAACTTACTTGGAATTAAAACAGTTATCGCTGAAAGCTTCGAGCGTATTCACCGTTCAAACCTTGTACTTATGGGCGTTCTTCCTCTACAATTCAAAGAAGGCGAAAATGCTGATGTACTAGGCCTAACTGGTAAAGAAACCATCGATGTTCAAGTGGATGAGAATGTAAAACCGCGCGACCTTCTAAAAGTTACTGCAACTGATGAAGCAGGAAACAAGAAAGAATTTGAAGTAGTAGTTCGTTTTGATTCAGAAGTGGAAATTGACTATTACCGCCATGGTGGCATCCTTCAAATGGTTTTACGTGAAAAATTACAAAAATAATTCATTAAACAAAAAGTGAGAGGCTGATTTATTTCAGCTTCTCTTTTTCTGTGAATGATTATCTTCCCAGTTCAACCCTTTTGATCAATTCCATTTTCTTATTATTAAATGACTCATTTATATCATATGGAACCTAGTTCACCATTCAAAAGCTGAGTCTTTTCTTTTAACAATAACTTGGGGTAGAATAAGATTAGTGATATATATCATTAGCAATAGGAGGGGCGTATGCTTAAAAAAATCCTTGCAGCCGTTTTACTCGTGGGCTTAACAACGGTTGTCTTTGTCCAAGCTATGGGCACAGATTCCACCAAGCCATCTGGTCAAACTCAGTCCCAAACAACCAAAGACAATCTACCAGGCTTAAAAATTGGTGTAAAAGCCCCGGATTTTGAATTAAATACCCTTACTGGTGAAAGCGTTCGGTTATCTGATTTTAAGGGGAAAAAGATCGTACTCAATTTTTGGGCAACTTGGTGCCCTCCATGCAAAGAAGAAATGCCTGACATGCAAAAGTATTATGAAAAAGCAGGGAATGATGTGGTCATACTTGCTGTCAATATTGATCCTCAATATGATGTAGCTGGATTTGCCAAAAAAATGAATGCTCAGTTTCCAATATTATTGGATGAGAAGGATACAGTGAACACTCTGTACCAAATTATGACGGTTCCGACAACCTATTTTATTGATGAAGAGGGAATCATTCAAAATAAGTATTTGACCTCTTTGACAACAAAAAAAATGAAAATTTTTGTTGATAATATGTAATGATAATATTTAAGCCAAACAAAAGGGAGATAAGTTCTACCTGATTGTATGGCTTTTTTTGATAACTGGATTTTGTACACATAATTATTTTTCTGAAAATTGAAACAGTAACATCCGATATTGCGTAAATATAAAATGAATGAAATTTTCAAAAATTTGTAATAAATTAGGTTTGTTTTGGGCATAATTACTGTTAGAATAGGGTTAAAGGAAGGTGAAAACGATGCGAAGAATAAGAAAGCGTTCCTTTTCAGAATTAGTCCAAGAAAATAAAAGCCAATTGCTAAAGGATCAAGCGGCTTTAGATAGAATTGAAGAACGGCTTGAAAAGCGTTTGGGAAAAGCTGAGTAATAAGAGGAAATGCTTCCCATTAATGAATTCCTTATTATCGGTAATGATAATGAAGGAGGAGGGGTAGTATGGGTAATCCAAAGCGAGACAGCAAGCACTTTGTTCCAAGTCATATTGGGACAAAATCCCGCTCATTTGGAGGAAACAAAGGAAAACAGATGCAGGATCGATCTGGACAACATCCCCAAGTGATTCAAACAAAAGGTGAATAATATTCAAAGTGGTCAACTCGTCGTGATTATTTTTTTCACGGCGAGTTTTATTTTTAAGATTAATTTACATAACCTTGTTATAGTAAACAATACTCCCAGAACTTTCACTTATATTTTTACAGGAAAGTCACAAACTATTTTTGTATCAACAACATGGATAAGGAGGAGCAGAAATTGACCTACAATCAGAAGCCAAAACCAGATGATCGTAGTGATAATGTGGAGAAATTACAATCAATGATTCACGATACAATCGAAAATATGGAAGAAGCAGAAGCCTCATTGGAACTTGCAACAAATGAGGAACAACGTGCACAAATTGAGGCAAAAAATGAACGACGTCGCGAAAGTATTGATGCCTTCCGTGCAGAGATAAAAGATGAGGCTCATGCCCAACAAAACGGAAATAATCGATAATGATTTGAAAACCAGGCTGGCATGAATAAAGACTGTTTTACTTAGTCTTTATAGAGTGTCAGCCTTTTATTAAGTGAACTTTCATTTATGTTGGAAGCTTCTTTCTAATAGTTCTTCCTAAATTATGTTAAGATTAATTGGAAATATTATAAGTGAAGTGATGATTATGAATCAACAGGAATTTCATACTAACGATTTAGAGCAGGTCATCCAATTATGGGAAAAGGAATTAACAAACAAGGGATTCATTATGGATGAGTCTTCTCTTATGAAAATCATAAAATCTTTGGATGAACAAAGTGATGCTAAAGAAATTTCCACTCTATTAACTCTTGCCGCCTTATCAAGGATGGGAAAAATAAAGAAAAAAGATTCCCTCATCCATGCGTGGATGGAGCAGGCTTTACAATTAAATCCAAAAAACGAAAGAGCTACCCAGTTTCTTGCACAATTTAAATGGCGACATAAAAAAACTTTACTTGACCTGCTTGATTTTCCCATTCTTCGTGAAACAGATCAAGCACCTGCAAAAAAGAAGGCTGCAGATGATATTATTACAATCTGCCAGAAATTTTTGGAATCTGCAGAAGAGGAATTTGAGGAACTTGAACGAGGGGAAGAGTCAGCTAGAGCATTTAAAGATCAAGTATTAGAGGAAAAGTATCAAGCCTTGCTGACCCTTTTAGAGGAAACAATGGAGCATATAAGTGGTGTGTTAAAGTCTGCAAGAGACTATTCTACTTCTATATCAGGAATGTTTTATAATACAACTTTTTTTCAGGAATTAAAGGTTTCCCTTCAAAAAATCAAGGATTTAAAGAAGGAATGGGATCTTATCTTTGATGGTCAAGATGAGCACGAAAAAATTGAAGAATATGAATCAGCATTATCTAGTTTAGATCAAATGATTGGCCTTTATGAAGTGAAGAATCGCGTACATAATTATTATCAATATTTAAAATATCAAAACGAACGTAAAAAGCATGGGTTTAAAATGAAGGATGAGCTAAGCTTAAATATGGTGTTGACTGGTAATCCAGGAACAGGAAAAACAACACTTGCAAGGCTCTTTGCAAAAATATACTTTGAACTGGGAGTTTTACCACGGGAAGAGATCATAGAAGTTGATCGCTCCCAGATAGTTGGTGCATATGTGGGACAAACGGAGGAGAATGTTAGAAAAGCAGTCTCTAATGCATTAGGTGGAGTTTTGTTTATTGATGAGGCCTATAGCTTAAAGCGAGAAGGGCAATCTGGAAGTGATTATGGACAAACTGCTGTAGATACACTCGTTTCCCTAATGACTGGAGAAGAGTTTGGAGGGAAATTTGCGGTATTCCTTGCCGGTTATCCGGATGAAATGAGACAATTTCTTGATGCAAATCCAGGTCTGAGAAGTCGATTTCCACGATCAAATTTTATTCATCTATCCAATTATTCCCTAGATGAACTAATAGATATTGCTGATCAAATGTCTTTGGAAAATGATTATGTCCTGACGGAAGAAGCAAAAATAGAGGTAAAGAAACGGTTGGAGAAAGAAAAAGTCGATGACTCCTTTGGGAATGCCAGAACGGTGAAAAACATTATTCTGGATGCCATTTTTAAAAAGGGATCAAAACATGATCATCATTTGTTAGATTATACTCTTTTGGATCGAGAAGATTTTCAAATAGATGTTCCAGAGAAAGCAGAAGATCCTGCAAAGACACTGGATGAATTAATCGGCTTAAGCGTTGTAAAGGAAGAGGTGGAGACCCTCATATCATTTGTTGAAATGCAACAAATCAGAAGGGAGAAAGGCCTGCCAGTTGTCCCTATTCAGCTGCATTCCGTATTTACAGGAAACCCTGGTACGGGAAAAACAACGGTTGCAAAAATATATGCAGAGCTTTTAAGAGAGTGTGGAATGTTGAAAAGGGGTCATTTGATTATTGCAAGTAGGGCAGACTTAGTTGCAGGATACGTTGGTCAATCCGCCATTAAGACGAAGAAGAAAATTCGAGAAGCACTAGGTGGGGTCTTATTTATTGACGAAGCCTATTCATTATTTAATCCAACCTCTGGTGATTTTGGGAAGGAAGTGGTAGATACTTTAGTTGATGAGATGACGAAGCATAATGAAAATTTAGTAGTTATTTTAGCTGGATATCACGAGGAAATGGAGAAATTATTAGAAAGTAATCCTGGTTTGAAATCGCGATTTAAGAAATTTTTCCATTTTCAGGATTATTCCGCTCAAGAAATTCTAGAAATTATGGAGAAATATGCTTCAAAATTCCATTATTCCATATCAGAGGAAGCTAAATTAGAGGTATTAAATCGCTTATCCCAAACAACTGTACCCGGTAATGGTAGGTTCGCAACTAATGTCATAGACGAAGCGATTCAAGTACAGGCCGTTCGGATGTTGGAAAATAATCACTGGAGAGAATGGACAGAAGAAGCAAATATTTTAACAAAAGATGATATAGAGAAAGCCATAAACAAAAGAAGAAAAGGGGAATAAAGATGTTAGTAACAACAACGGATATTCAAGTAAGATATGCGGAAACGGATCAGATGGGTGTCGTCTACCATGCGAATTATTTAGTTTGGATGGAATTAGGACGTACGACACTTATTGAAGCAATGGGCTTTAACTACGCGGAGATGGAGAAGGATGGAATCATTTCACCTGTTATTGATATCCAAGCATCCTACAAAAAGCCTGTACGATATGGAGAAGTTGCCACTGTAAAAACATGGATTGATCATTATGATGGATTGAGAGTGACATACGGATATGAAATTTTAACTGAAAATGGCGAGATGGCAGTAGAAGGGAAGTCAGTACATATTTGCGTGAAAAAGGATTCCTTTAGACCAATTAAGTTTAGAAGAGTTTTTCCTGAATGGCATGAAGCATATGAAAAAAATAAAAAGCAACCAATAGATACTCTCGCTTAAGAGGTGAAGAGCAAGTGGCCTTTGGGATAAAAAAAGAGGAAATAATAGCCTGGAAAGCTAAAATAGACAAAGGAGAAATTGCCTTTCTAACCCATTATTGGCTTGATGATCGCTTTCCGGGCAGTAAAACCGTTACAAAGGTAGGCTGCAATGATATAGAAAAGTTGAAGCAATGGGGCTTACAATACGGTTTAAAGCCTGAATGGATTGATATTAGAAAAAATGGTTATTCTCATTTTGATTTGATTGGTCCGAAGCAAGAGGAGATACTATTAAGAGAAAAGCTATTTGATCATATATGGTAATAGAGGGATGATATTATTATCATCCCTTTCCTATTACTTATTAAATGATAGTTTTGGTTCTCCGAGCTTTGTATCTAATTCAATCATTGGGTCATGATTATCAAAATACCATAAATCCTTTTCTTCGATATAAAAGGTGATTCCTTTTCTATTGGCTTGAGCACCAATTTCATTTGGAGATTCTGTGGATATTCCGAGCGAAAAGCCTTTTTGAACCGTGCTGAGACCGCCATATCGCACGAAAAAACGAATAAAGGAGCCATGCTTCAATTCCATTTCTTCAATATACCAATCCACGGCTTCATCTGTTATATGTATATTCACCTGAAGTACCCCTTTCTTAAAAAACATTATTATTATATAGGAAACCTCAATTGAAAGCGAAAGATTGAACCAGAACTGAAATCTAAGCAGCTTTAACTAATCCATAATGGAATTCTTTCACTCAAAATCATACATACATTAAACAGGAAGTGCCAAGTGATTGCTGGTACTAAACCACGNATGCTTCAATTCCATTTCTTCAATATACCAATCCACGGCTTCATCTGTTATATGTATATTCACCTGAAGTACCCCTTTCTTAAAAAACATTATTATTATATAGGAAACCTCAATTGAAAGCGAAAGATTGAACCAGAACTGAAATCTAAGCAGCTTTAACTAATCCATAATGGAATTCTTTCACTCAAAATCATACATACATTAAACAGGAAGTGCCAAGTGATTGCTGGTACTAAACCACGAGATTTAACGGTTAATAGGGCTAGGAATAGTCCTTCAATCAAAAATAGCAGGCAAGCATTAATAGAATAGCCAAAGGAAAGGTGCATTAGACCAAAGCCGATGCTTGTAAAAAGAACAGCAGACTTCTCTCCAATAATCGAACTGAATCTAGACAACAACAACCCACGCCATAAGTACTCTTCAAAAAGGGAATTGATCATTGAAAATAAAATAATAATTGCGATTCCATAATAACTTAGCGAATGCGAATTTTGAATAATGATTGGAACAAAGATTATAATAGTGATCAAATTGACTAGGACCAAAAACCTTTTAATACTTATTTCTGAACCTTCTTTAAAATGAAATGGGAGAGTAAGCGCTTGATTCCATTTGGTGGTCAAAGGGTACTTAGTTACTTTCCTTTTGAATTTAATACAAAGAAGTACAATTAGCAGTATCGGAAAAAGTATAAGCATTCGACTTCCAATAATTTCCCATTCTCGAGTTAAATGTAAATTTAAAATGAGCCGATCCCCATATAAATAGAAAAACTGTCCAATCAGAAAAGCAATAGTTGTCCAAGTAAATAAACGATTGTCCTCTGATAATAGGGGAACGAATAACAGCAATCCTAATATCAAAATAAACATGAGATTAAACAATTGTACTTGAAAAAGATAAACGACGAGGATAAAGATAGATGCTTGAATATATGATAAGAACTGGATATTTAGTAATTTCAAAATAAAAACCACCTTCCAATCAAGCTTCTATTGTGATTTTACCATGTTTTCCAATGGTTTTCTTTTCATAATGAGCAAACAACGAGGCTATCCATAAAGGGACAGCCTCGTTGATAATAGAAAAAGCTCAAAGCCTTTTTGTTTATTTCTAGAGTTTAAAATGATCAATTGATTGGCGCAGCTCTACAGATAATTCTCTTAAATTTCTAGTAATCATGTAAACCTGTTGAACTGCCCGTGTTTGTTCTTCATTTGTGCTTGTTACTTCTTGTATTCCTGCAGAGGTCTGTTCAGAAATGGCAACAACACTTTCAACAGAGCTTGAAATTGAATGGCTACTGGTCGACAACATCTCACTTGCTACAGCTATTTCATCAATATCATTTGCTAAATGATCAATAAAATGAATAATATTATTAAAGCTTTTTTCAGTTTCCTCCGCCATACATGCTCCTTCAAAGGCGGACTTTCTACCGTGGTCAATGTTCATTAATGCCTTCGAGGAATCATTCTGTATCCCTGAGATAAGGTCCGCAATCTTTTCAACGGACTGGCTGCTTTGTTCTGCTAGCTTCTTGACCTCATGTGCAACAACAGCAAAACCACGACCATGTTCTCCAGCTCGAGCTGCTTCAATAGAAGCATTTAATGAGAGAAGATTGGTTTCTTCCGCTATCGAATAAATGAGGTTCGTAATATCATTAATGGCTTGGAGCTTAAAGTCTAACTCCTTCATAATGCTTGAAGATTCCACCGATTGTTCTACAATGAGGCCCATCCGTTTATTTAACCTCTCCATTGCTAACTGACCTTCAGAGGTAATGGATTTTGTATTTTTTGAATGGTTCACAATTTTATCGATATTATTACTCATAGATTGAACAGAATGAACATTATTTTCAACGTTTTCAGATATATTAACCATATCTTTTGCGAGTTGTTCCGACCCATTAGCCAATTCCATCATTGCCGTTGACACGGTTTCTGTAACATTTGATGATATTTCGGCTTGAGAATTTAATATTTCTGAATCCTTTTCGACCTCGTGAATAAGGTTCATCATCTTATTAGCCATGTCTCTTAAAGAGTCTACCATATGATTAACTGATTGAAATAGAAGGGACATTTCATCCTTTGTTTTAATCGCCATTTTTTCTGTAAGATCTCCATTTGCGACCTTCTGCATAAAACCAGACAATTTAATGATAGGATTAATAAAATACCTTGCAATGAAGATACTAATAAAGGTAGAAATAATTAATAATACAAGAACGATTCCAACTTGAATAATATTCAATTTTGAAATAATAGATGATGAGCTTTTTTCAGCTTTGGAAATTTGGTTTTTCATATTTTTAGAAATCGTCGTTGAAAAGGATAGAACCTCTTCTTGAGTAATGACTGAATAGATAACCCAGCCTGTGGATTTTTCAATTTCACTTATATAAGTAACCTTATTAATATCTAAGTATACTTTTCCATCCTTATTATCTTGATAGATTGGAAGGGATGTTATATTGCTATGATTACTTACAAGCTTCTGATCCTTATAGGAGAGTATATCTCCATCTTTATTTGTAATGATAATATAGCCGCTTGATCCCACTTTTGTTTCAGCAAATGCCTTTGTCATTTTTTGTACGGATAAATCCAAAGCTAGCACACCAAAGAACGTATCATTTAAGAATAGTGGTGTGCTGATGGTAACTAAATAATTCTTTCCTGTTTGGTCCAGATAGGGGTTAGTAACATGAAACTGTTTTTGTTTTAGTTTTTTTGAAGTCTGAAACAAAGAATTTGAATGAAACTGCTTTTTGATTGCAGCACCGTTTTTCCTCGGATAGACCGTGAATTGATTACCGTTTGAAGTAATATATATATTACTAATATATTTATTGTTTTGCTTGATTTCTTTAAAACGATTTTCTAGTTGCGTTGGGTTATTTGAATATAGCTCTTGGAAGGTTTGTACCGTTAATAAATCACTTTTTGCACGATCTATCATATTTTCGATTTGGATTTTCGTATTTTGAGTTCCATGATAGGTGAGTGTACCTGCATAGTGTTCAGAAAAACCGCTTACATCCCTTTGTACTTCAGTAGAAAGTCCAGTAGTTAATTCCTTTGTATTAGTAGAAATGGAATGAACTGAAAAATATGTAAATAGGCTGTTAACTGCAATAATCATAATCATGGTTGAAAGAAAGCCAACAATTAACTTAGTTTTAATAGACATACTATCCCCCCAAAAACTTTATGAACCATTTTATCTATCGTTATACCTATTATAAAAGAACGATAGTACCATTCTTGTCATATTCTTGAATTTTATTTAACAATTTGTTCAATATTGGAAAAATACTGAGAAAAAAAAGGGTGTCCCAGCTGCTACAAAACAGTTAACTGTGGGACAACACCTTTTGATTTCATTTTGGGAACAAATCTATTTTTTATATTCTTTCTTATTTCATGGCACTAGTCATGTGATTCATTATTTCAGCATACCTTTGGGAGGCTTCAGGAAGACCATAATTGCCGGCTTCTTTTAATGGGACTACCCGATATGAGTTATTTACATGTGATACATAGGTTGGGTTAAAGTTAGGTTTGCTAAGAGAGATTTTCGTTTTGTCTTCTACAACCACTTTCGTTACCTCTATGCTCGCCATTCCTCCAATGTCCTTATAATCTCTAACCTGTGCTGAAAGGAAATTTCCTAATGAATAAACTACTAAGGCTCTTCTTCCGTCCTTTGACTGGAGCCATTCCATCGGTTGGAGAACATGGGGATGATGTCCAAAGACGATATCAACCCCTTGATTTACGACAAACTTAGCTAATTGTTTT
The DNA here is from genome assembly GCF_900117315.1 of Bacillus massilinigeriensis. Classification (GTDB taxonomy): domain Bacteria; phylum Bacillota; class Bacilli; order Bacillales; family Cytobacillaceae; genus Bacillus_BE; species Bacillus_BE massilionigeriensis. Next base: position 970,847 of record NZ_LT630337.1, on the reverse strand, counting down.
TGATCATTGGTTGGAAAGCGTTGATATTCGTTTCCCCAATGGATACTCAACACAACAACATCTGCCCTTTTTCTTGCTCTTTTAATTTCTTCTTTCATTGCCTTTTTATCTATGAGATTGACTAAATAGTCTTTCCCTTTTGGTACGGGTATTCCATTAGTCCCATAGGTGTAGGAGAGATAGGCAATCTTTATTCCATTTTTTGAAAGGATTTTTAGAGTTTGATGATCCTCGGAATTCTCGTATGTGCCAACATGTGGTAGATGAATTTTATCCATATATCGGATGGATGCTGTTAGCCCTTTTTCTCCTTTATCGAGTGAATGATTGTTAGCAGTGGATACAATATCGACTCCCGAGTCAATCAGCGCATTACCAACCTCTTGAGGACTATTAAAACATGGATAGCTGGATATCCCAAGTTTTACTCCTCCTAAAATCGTTTCCTGATTGGCTAGAAGGATATCTGGCTTTTGAAGGGTTGATTTCATAACCTGGAACATAGGACGGAAATCATATCCATTATTCGTTCTAGCATTTACATAGACTGTATCGTGAATCAAAATATCTCCAATTGCACCGAGAGTAACCTTTTCTTCTAGTGTTTTGGTGCTAACGGCCATATTTTTTTCAGGCTGTGGAAGTTGGTTTAAAAATACAGGTTTTGCAGTATGGCTTTTATACATATTAAATAGTAGAATAGCGGATGTGAAAAATAGGGTAAGTGAAAGTAAGACACCCACCAGTAACAGCTTATTATTCTTCATTCGATCGTTTTCCTCCGATATTTATGTGAAAATTTAAAAAAATAACTCAAACTACAATATAGTTTAATAGATTTGTTAGGTTTTTTTCCATATTCTCATATTTTGTTCTAAAAATCGACAATCTTTTGGAGTAGAAAACGAACGAAATCAGGTGATTTACAAAATAGCGAAAAAAAGGGGGTAACCTTAGGAAACTTATCACTACTTGTAGAGAGTAATCATAAGTATTCAATTCCCTAAAGTTTGCCCCGTTCAAGATATATATTTGTTTTCAGAAAACACTGGAATAGTAAGAGTTAATAGGTTGTTCGATCAAACTCTTCAAAAAAATAGATTAGTTCATCGAAATTTCGTATGACTTTTGGTGAAGCTTCATTTTGATTTAAATCAGAAGAACATTCAACATATTCAAGAAAAAATTCATATTCACCAGTTGAATCGATATCTTTACTGAAAATATATCTTTCGTCCATCGGTTGGAGTTTTTTCATTTGGAAAACCACCATCCTTCTTCACAGGTTATAACTAGTTACTTTAGTATAACAATTTGAATTCAGAATATTCAATATACAATTTTGACAATTTTATGAACAATAATAGATATCAGATAAAAATAATGAACGAATAAAGCGAATCGGAACAAATGATTAACCAAATAGAGGAATACTTATTAAAAAATTTGTATATTCTCCTTCAATACTTTCCACCTTTATGTAGCCCTGATGTTCTTCAATAATCTCTTTGCAAAGGGAGAGCCCGATCCCTGAACCGGTATTTTTAGTAGTAAAAAAGGGAGTGAACATTTTTGTTAAGTGACTATTGGATATTCCGCAACCATTATCCTTAATCGATAGAACAGCATAAGGTTTTTCAATATAAGTTTGAATAAATATTTCTCCATGATTTTTATCTCCTTCAATAGCTTCAAATGCATTTTTTATTAAGTTCATAATAACTTGCTTTATCTGTTCTTTATTTCCGTAAATGATTGGATTTTCTTTAGTTAAATCTGTAGTCATTGAAATGTGGAGATTATTCGCTTCATTTTCATAAAATAAGCTAAAATCATAAATTATTTCATTTAAAGAAACAACTTGTTTTTCTACATTCATAGGTTTATCTAAATGTAATAATTGGCCGAGGATGCCATTGGTTCTTTCCAGTTCTTGTAATGCAACGGTCACGTACTGATTGAGTTTCTTGTCGTTCAGATTTAGTTTTATTAATTGTAGTATTCCATTGATTGTTGTTAGAGGGTTTCTAATTTCATGGACGATTGTCGCAGTCAAATTGCTCATTTTTGATGGTCTTTCATTGGAATTTATAGATTGAGGTAATTCTGTCATATTATTCATCAAACATCATCCTTTTAAAGTTCAGATTATTATTGCTCAAATTGTCATAGAAAGAAAGATATTTAATGAATATGCCGAAGATAGTCAAAAGATGATTATTTTTGTAAAAAAAAGTTAGATACATCAAATGTATCTAACTTAGGATAGCTTATTAAAGCCATTTAATTTTCGGTTCTGTTTTATTTTTGATTCTTTTTATATTGTCGCGATGTCGGTATATCACAAAGGAAGCAAGAATGGCAACAATTATAATTAATAAAGGATCCCATTCAAAAAATGAATGTATAATTGCATAAAGGACTGCAACAATCCCTGCAATAATAGATGATAAGGAGACATATTTGGTTATGTATAAGCTAATAAAGAATGCGCAGATCATAAAAATAAACATATAGGGTGCATAGAATAATAAAATTCCGCCTGAAGTAGCAACTGCTTTTCCACCTCTAAAGTTAGCGAAAATTGGATAGGTATGCCCTAGAACTGCTATCGAACCAGCGATTAACGAGTGTAGGCTTGAGTCAAATAGTGTCGGCAATGCAGCAGCGAGGGTTCCTTTTAGGATATCAGCTAGAGTGACAACAATCCCTGCTTTAATACCAAGTGTTCGAAAGGTATTCGTTCCACCCAGGTTTCCACTTCCATGTTCTCGAATATCAATTCCATAGAATACTTTTCCAATAATTAAACCAGAGGGAATGGATCCTAATAGATATGCAATAATTAGTATGAGGACTATTTCTAACATAATAATTTCTCCTTAAACAGATTGATTCGCTATATTATTTTACCATGTAATTGAAAAAACACCATGATGAAAATGTAATTAAAGAAAATCAGAAAATAAAATGATTGGATATACAGTATATTATTTGCCAAATTCAACATTCAAGTAATTGTAAGAGCCTATTAATAAAATAATGGAAAAACAAAGACGGATATCACTTATTCTTATCACAAATCTAATGGAACTTACCATTTCAAATGGACATTCCTCCCTTTTCAATTCTATTGGAATTCGTTAGGATAGATGATGGGGAGGAAATCAAATGACTCGAATAGAAACTTATAAGAAGAAGTCACTAGGTACGAAACCCATCATCCTAGGGTTACTAATAGCCATCATACTGATTGTTTCAAGCATTCTCTTACTCTTGTATCCATTTGCTTCTAAAGAGAAATCCATATATTTCTCTGGGGATTATCCAATCCTATTCGAAGGGAAGCAGCAGGGGAATGCCATTTTGGTTGGAAAAAGCGTTTATGTACCAATTAGTTTCATGAAAAAATTTATCGATGACAGCATTGTCTATGATGTCCAATCAAAATCCATCATAATCACGACAAAAGACAAAGTTGTGCAAATGCCTTCTAAATCATTAACCTACTTTATCAATGAAAAGCCTGTTAAGTTGCAAGTACCACCTATACAGGATAAAAATGGGGATATTTACGTCGCATTAGACCCTATATTAAACTATTACCCTATCAAATATTCTATTCTTTCTCACTCAAATGCCGTTCAAATTCAACAAAATGGAGATATTATCCAAACGGGAACGGTGATTAATAAGGATATCAACGAAGAAAAATTAAGACTTCGAACGAAACCAGATATTCAATCTCCATATACCGCACAAACAAAGAGAGAAGAGAAGCTTTATATTGAAGATGAAAAAGAGGAATATTACTACGTTCGAAAAGCGGATGGAGTGGCTGGTTATCTAAAAAAGGACTATATAGAAGGTAAACACAAGAATAAAATTTCTGTTAAGCATATACAGCAAAAGGTTGAATTAAAGAAAATTAATGAACCTATCAACTTAACATGGGAAGCCGTCTATTCATTAAATCCAGATACGAATCAAATTCCAAACATGCCTGGAGTAAATGTTGTTTCTCCAACATGGTTTAAGCTAGCTAGTAAGGACGGATCTATTCATAATTTAGGATCGACTAATTATGTCAAATGGGCAAAAAAGAAAGGATATCAGGTGTGGGGGTTATTTTCAAACGCATTTGACCCAGAACTCACACATGATGCCTTTCAAAGCTTTGAAACAAGACAAGAAATGATTCGTCAGTTAATTATGTATAGTCAAATGTATCGTTTAAATGGAATCAATATTGATATTGAAAATGTAAATCAAGAAGATGGACCATATATAACTCAGTTTGTTCGAGAGGCAACACCATATTTTCATGAAGCCGGATTAACTGTGTCCATGGATATTACCTTTATGGCAGATGGATCGAACTGGTCATCCTTCTATGAAAGAGAAAAACTCGCGAAAACGGTCGACTATCTCATTGTCATGGCCTATGATGAGCATTGGGGTACATCACCTGTAGCTGGGAGTGTCGCAAGCTTTCCTTGGGTAGAAGAGAACCTAAACAATCTTTTAAAGGTTGTTCCTAATGAAAAGTTAATCTTAGGAGTCCCCCTTTATACTAGAATATGGGCCGAAAAAGACAGCGGTGAAGTCTCTTCTAAAGCGGTCTCGATGGAGGATGTAAAGAAGTGGCTCAAAGATAAGAAAGTAAAACCAAAATATGATGAGGCTAGTGGACAAAACTATGCTGAATACTATTCTAAAAAGGAAAAAACGACTTATAAAATTTGGCTTGAGGATGAATTTTCATTATCTAAACGAGCTGAACTAGCTGAGAAGTACGATCTCGTGGGAATAGCGAGCTGGTCAAGATTTTTCGCTGACGACAGCGCATGGACTGCTCTTAATTTAAGTAAAAAACAAATGACTAAAAAGTAATCCTAAAATCAAAAAAACCGGGAGAAATCTCGGTTTTTTTTACATAAGAATTGGAAAAAATGGTGCATATTATTGTACAAATGATAGAAAATAAAGGTAAAATATCTTCAAGTAAAATAGAATCAATTAAAGCTTCCAATCGATAGGAAACAATGGAGAGTGAGAATAATGACAATTGAAAATCCAAGCAGAGAAGAAATTCGTGATATTTTAAAAAAAGCAAAAAGAATCGCAGTAGTAGGTTTAAGCGGTAACCCTGAACGTACTTCGTATATGGTTTCTGAGGCTATGCAGAAAGCGGGGTATGAAATTATTCCGGTAAACCCAACGGTGGATGAAGTGCTTGGACAAAAAGCTGTTCCTTCCTTGAAGGATATCGAGGGACATATCGACATAGTTAACGTTTTCCGGCGCTCAGAGCAATTACTTGATGTGGCAAAGGAATTTCTCGAAGTGGATGCTGATATTTTCTGGGCACAACAAGGTTTAGTAAACGAAGAGGCATATAATCTCCTAAAGGAAAAGGGTTATACGGTAATTATGGATAGATGTATTAAGGTAGAACATGCTTTGACAAAATAATATTCTTGCAGTAACATTTTTTATAGAAGGAATCGGGATTTCCCGGTTCTTTTTTTTGTCAAATTATTGGCGATTATGTTCATACTTGGTTTAAAAAGGAGATTTTTCCGCTAATACGATTTGCCAAATTGAAAGAAATCGATACAATATTGCATAGACCAAAAAAAAAAATATATGGTAAGATGAAATAGTGCGAATATCTGTTCTACAGTAATTAATTATTTATTTTAAAGGATTTTTCTTCACTAGAAACGAATACACATATACGAACGTTATGTTCGTATTAGAAAGATTTGTTGTTTTGCCAGCAATGAAAGGGGTAAGAATATGGCTACCAATCAACCAGCTTTTGATTATAATGAGGATGCCATACAAGTACTAGAAGGGTTAGAAGCAGTTAGAAAGAGACCTGGAATGTATATTGGAAGCACCGATGCAAGGGGACTTCATCACCTTGTGTATGAAATTGTCGATAACTCAGTTGACGAAGCGTTAGCGGGTTACGGAGATATAATCATAGTTAAAATTCATAAAGATAACTCGATAAGCGTTCAAGATAAAGGACGCGGAATGCCAACTGGAATGCATAAATTAGGTAAACCTACTCCTGAAGTCATCTTTACTATTCTCCATGCAGGCGGAAAATTTGGACAAGGTGGATATAAAACAAGCGGAGGCTTGCATGGTGTTGGGGCGTCCGTTGTTAATGCATTGTCCGAATGGCTAGTTGTTCGAATTAAGCGTGATGGATTTGTTTATGAACAACGATTTGAAGACGGAGGAAAGCCTGTAACGACTCTTGAAAAAGTCGGAAAAACAAATCAAACAGGAACAACGATCCACTTTAAGCCTGATCCTACTGTTTTTTCCACAACAACCTATAATTACGATACTCTGTGCGAACGTCTTCGTGAATCTGCTTTTTTATTAAAAGGAATGAAGATAGAAATCATTGATGATCGCAATGATATGCATGATATTTTTTATTATCAAAATGGGATTGAAGCTTTTGTTGAATATTTGAATGAGGAAAAAGATGTTCTTCATCCTGTGATCAGCTTTGAGGGGGTCCAAAACGGCATCGAAGTGGATTTCGCTTTCCAATTTAACGATGGTTACTCTGAAAATGTGCTTTCCTTCGTTAACAATGTTCGTACTAAAGATGGCGGAACTCACGAGGTTGGGGCTAGGACGGCTATGACTCGAGTGTTCAATGAGTATGCAAGAAAGGTTAGCCTGCTAAAGGAAAAAGATAAAAACCTTGATGGTGCAGATATTCGTGAAGGCTTATCTGCAATTATTTCCGTAAGAGTTCCAGAGGAATTACTTCAATTTGAAGGACAAACAAAGGGTAAGCTTGGGACGAGTGAAGCTCGTTCATCTGTTGACTCGGTTGTTTCAGAGCATCTCTCATACTTTTTAGAGGAGAATCCTGATATTAGTTCTCTTTTAATTAAGAAAACCATTAAGGCTTATCAAGCTCGTGAAGCGGCAAGAAAAGCAAGAGAGGAAGCTCGTAGTGGAAAGAAGAGGAAGCGTTCAGAAACCCTTCTTTCAGGGAAATTAACTCCTGCTCAATCAAAGAATCCGGAAAAGAATGAATTGTACCTAGTTGAGGGAGATTCAGCTGGCGGTTCTGCTAAGCAAGGTCGAGATCGACGTTTCCAGGCTGTACTTCCTCTTCGTGGTAAAGTTATTAATACAGAAAAAGCAAAGCTTGCAGACATTTTTAAGAATGAAGAGATTAACACAATCATTTATACGATTGGTGCCGGGGTAGGTGCTGATTTTAATGTGGCGGATGCAAATTACGATAAGGTTATTATAATGACCGATGCCGATACAGACGGTGCTCATATTCAAGTTCTTCTTTTAACGTTCTTCTATCGCTATATGAAACCTCTTGTGGAAGCAGGAAAGGTTTATATCGCCCTTCCTCCTTTATATAAGGTAAGCAAAGGCTCAGGTAAAAAGGAGATCATTGAGTATGCTTGGAGTGACGATGAACTCCAAGGTGCCATTAAAAAGGTTGGAAAAGGATACATCATCCAACGCTATAAAGGGCTTGGGGAGATGAATGCTGACCAGCTTTGGGACACAACGATGAATCCTGAAACTCGAACACTTATTCGTGTAAGAATTGATGATATAGCCAGAGCTGAACGCCGAATAACCACCTTAATGGGTGATAAGGTAGAGCCAAGGAGAAAATGGATTGAGTCCAATGTTGCCTTTGGCCTTGAGGAAGATGGTAGTATTTTAGAAAATGAAAATGTTTCAGTGATTGAGGAGGTTGAACAACCATGAGTTTTGTTGAAAAGTTTCGAGACCTCCCTCTTGAAGATGTATTAGGAGATAGATTTGGTAGATATAGTAAATATATCATTCAGGATCGGGCTCTTCCTGATGCTCGAGATGGATTAAAACCTGTTCAACGCAGAATTCTGTATGCTATGAATGTGGAAGGAAACACACATGAAAAAGGTTTTCGTAAATCTGCAAAAACAGTTGGTAATGTAATTGGTAATTATCATCCACACGGTGATTCCTCCGTATATGAAGCGATGGTTCGTTTAAGTCAGGATTGGAAGGTTCGAAATTATCTTGTTGAAATGCACGGGAATAACGGAAGCATTGATGGAGACCCTCCGGCAGCAATGCGTTATACAGAAGCAAGACTATCGAGTATTGCCTCAGAGCTTCTAAGAGACATCGAAAAAAATACCGTTGAATTTATTCCAAACTTCGATGATACGGCGAAGGAACCAACCGTTTTACCGGCGAGGTTCCCCAATCTATTAGTAAATGGATCAACCGGTATCTCTGCAGGTTATGCAACTGATATTCCCCCTCACCACCTTGGAGAGGTGATTGATGGAGTTATCATGAGAATGGATCAACCTGATTGCTCTGTTGACGAATTAATGACTGTAATTAAAGGTCCAGATTTTCCAACTGGTGCAATTATTCAAGGGGTAGACGGAATTAAGAAAGCCTATGAAACTGGAAAAGGGAAAATCATCGTTCGCTCAAAGACAGAAATCGAAACGATTCGCGGAGGAAAACAGCAAATAGTCATCACAGAAATTCCTTACGAAGTGAATAAGGCAAATTTAGTGAAAAAAATTGATGAGTTCCGTTTGGATCGAAAATTAGAGGGGATTTCTGAGGTTCGTGATGAAACCGATCGAACTGGCTTGAGGGTGGTTATTGAACTGAAGAAGGACGCTGATGCGGAAGGTGTCTTGAACTTTCTATTTAAAAATAGTGATCTTCAGGTTTCATACAATTTTAACATGGTGGCCATCTATAATCGTAGACCGAAATTAATGGGGTTAAGAGATTTATTAGACGCCTATATCGATCACCAAAAAGAAGTGGTTACGAATAGATCACAATATGATTTGCAAAAGGCAAAAGAACGCCAGCATATAGTTGAAGGATTAATGAAGGCCCTCTCCATTTTAGACGAAGTAATTGCAACCATCCGAGCTTCAAAGGATAAGCGAGACGCGAAGGATAACTTAATTGCTAAATTTGATTTCTCAGAAGCCCAATCAGAAGCGATTGTGTCCTTACAGCTTTATCGCCTAACAAATACAGACATCACAGCATTAAGAGCAGAAGCGGAAGAATTGGCAAATAAGATTGAGGAATTAACGCTTATTCTTGAAAGTGAGAAAAAACTACTATCTGTTATCAAAAAAGAGTTAAAAGATGTCAAAAAGAGATTTGCTGATACAAGACGTACAGTTATTGAAGACAAAATAGAAGAATTGAAGATAAACTTAGAAGTCTTAATTGCGAGTGAGGATGTAATCGTAACGGTTACGAAGGAAGGCTATGTTAAGAGAACGAGCCAGAGATCTTTCGCAGCCTCCAATGGACAAGACTTTGGGATGAAGGATTCTGATCGAATCATTTCCCAGTTAAATATGAATACAACGGATGTTCTTTTAGTATTTACAAATAAAGGGAATTTCTTGTATTGTCCGGTTCATGAATTACCTGATATTCGTTGGAAGGATCTCGGTCAGCATATTGCGAATATTATTCCGATTGAACGGGATGAATCGATTATTAAAGCGATACCTGTATCTGATTTTGAGAAAGAATGTTACCTCCTTTTTATCACAAAGGGCGGAATGGTGAAAAAATCAGAATTGAATTTATATAAAGCTCAGCGTTATTCAAAGCCTTTAGTTGCGATCAATCTTAAAGATAATGATGAAGTAATTGATGTCCATGTTACAGATGGATCTAAACAACTGATGCTCGCATCGAATCTAGGATACGGTCTGCGTTTCCCTGAAGAGGAAGTCAACGTTGTGGGTGCGAGGGCAGCTGGCGTAAAAGGAATAAACCTAAAGGATGGCGACTATGTTATTGGTGGAAAAATCATTGATTGCGATAAGAATCAATACATTGTCATTGCAACCCAACGCGGTTCGGTGAAGAAAATGAAATTAGATGAATTTGAATTAACTTCAAGGGCCAAACGCGGTGTTGTCATGTTAAGAGAGTTAAAGAATAATCCACATCGTCTCATCGGATTTGAATTAGTAGCTAATGGTGATGAGGTCTGGATTGAAACTGAAAAAGGCATCTCAGAAAAAGTATTAGCTTCAGAACTTCGTGTAAATGACCGTTACTCAAATGGTTCATTCCTCATTGATGAATCAGATAGCGGGAAAACGGTTTATATTTGGAAAATAGAAATAGAAAATGAAATGAAGGATGAAAGCACAAATTCATAATTTTATATGAAAAAGGCTTAAGAGTATCAAATGGAGTTCAAAGTAATGGACTTCCTTTGATGCTCTTTTTTTATGGCTCTATAATATTTGTTGGGGTTAAGACACAACTTTTCAAACAATAAAAAACACGCAAACATCCATTTCTTTTATACTTGAATTGTCTAGAAACAAGTCAAAAGAATGGAGTTGCGTGCAAATGAATAATAACATGTATTTTCCGGGATTAAAAGATGTAGTTGTGACTAATGTTGAGGAGTCTGGTGAAGTTGTTCAAATTCATGTTGAAATGGAATTAAAGGTGCATCTCTGCCCTAGATGTCAGAAAAAAACGATTAAGGTTCATGATTATCGAATCCAAAAGATTCAACATTTGAAATGGTTTGAGAGGAAGACCCATCTTTTTTATAGAAGACGTCGTTATGTATGTGAGTGTGGAAAACGTTTTTCAGAAAATAATCCATTTGTTAAAAGGTATCAACGGACTTCGATTGAGTGGAATCAAGTCATATCCATTCGATCAATTAAGGGGAAAACTTTTAAAGAAACCGCTGAAAATTATGGAAGTTCAACAACAACAGTAGTTCGTCGATTCGATCAAATATCCAAAAGTGAAATCCATCCAGTGAAGGAATTACCTCCTGTCATAGCCATAGATGAATACAAAGGTGATACCAGTGAGGGAAAGTTCCAATTGATTGTGGCAAATCCGATTACAAAAGAACCTATTGATATCTTACCCAATCGTAATAAAAAAACGATAAAACAGTATTTGAAGGCCCATGGAGGTAATGTTCAAGTAGTAATCATGGACATGAGTCCCTCGTTTAAAGCAGCAGTTCAAGAAGCTTTGGGAAGACCGGTAATTATTGCAGACCATTTTCACTTTTGTCGATATATTTATTGGGCATTAGATGGGGTAAGAAGAAGGGTACAGAAGGATTTTCATAGCTACGATCGTAAGAAATGTAAAAGAATGAGACATATATTTTATAAAGCAAACGAGCGTCTAACAGAGGAAGAACGTTGGTATTTAGATCGTTACTTGAAAATGTCTGATGAATTAAGAAAAGCTTACGAACTGAAGGAAGCCTATCGTGCTTGGTTCTTACACGCAAAAGAGATTGGAGAAGATCAAATTTATACTGTCAAAAAAGAGCTAAAAGAGTTTTATAAAATGGTGGAGGATACTGGGATTAAGGAAATGTGTCAAGCAGTGAAAACATTTAAAAATTGGCAGATTGAAATACTTAACAGTTTTGTCTATAAGTACTCAAATGGCTTTCTTGAAGGAATTAATAACTCCACCAAAGTCCTCAAACGAAATGCATTTGGATTTAAAAACTATGAGCGTTTTCGGGCGAAAATATTATTACAACACAAGTTTAAAAGAATAGGGGTAAACATTGGTTAAGTTGTTTCAATAAGGGCTTACGATTTACCTTTCATTCTGATGAGGAAAAGAACTTTTCCTCATCAGAATGAAAGGCCACCAAGCGTAGCGCGGTAGCCTTTACCCCAACATTTGACGTAGAACCTTTTTTATAAAGGCTGTGTTAAAGCTCATTGTTGATATTAAGACATGTTGATCTACGTTTCAGGCGCGAAGACTCCTCTAAAAATGCTAAAGCATTTTTATCGTGCGGTGTAATTTTGATGGAGCCATTTCAATGTCCTCTAAAAATGCTAAAGCATTTTTATCGTGCGGTGTAATTTCAATGGAGCCATTTCAATGTCCTCTAAAAATGCTAAAGCATTTTTATCGTGCGGTGTAATTTCGATGGAGCCATTTCAATGTCCTCTAAAAATGCTAAAGCATTTTTATCGTGCGGTGTAATTTCGATGGAGCCATTTCAATGTCCTCTAAAAATGCTAAAGTATTTTTATCGTGCGGAGTTTTATCAATGAAGCGATTTCAATGTCTTGCGGGAAAACGGGGCAGGGGAGACCCCACAGGAGCGTTAGCTAGAGGTAAGCTCCCCGTCACGCCCGCGAACCGCTCGCGCCTAGAACGGAAATCAACATTCAAGTTTAACAAAGCCTTTATAAAAGTAGATTTCATTGCTTCTGTGCATGATTTTCCCAAACTTGGTTAAAATAACATCAAGTTAATAAAACAAGGGGAGTTAATCGTGAAAAAAGAAGCATTTTATGCATTTATCGCCATCTTTTTTATGTCTATGAGCGTAATCACAGCAGCTTCTGCCGTTCAGAACCCAGAAAAAACAATGATGATTTCTAAGGATATAAGAGATGTCACAGGGGATGGAAAAAAGGATATTTTATATGTCATGGGGACACCTTTTGAAGAGGGATCCATGTTTTTAAAGAAGGTTTGGATGAAGGTTGAGACATTTGATGGGCAAACCTTTACTATACCTCTTGAGGGTGGATATGATCCTAAAGTGAAATATAAGGATCTGAACCATGATGGGGTGAGTGACATATTCATTGCCATTGCAACAGGGGGAAGTGGGGGATTATCAAACTACTATCTATATACATTAAAGGATAATCAGTTAACCAACCTAACCATACCGCCAACTCTTACATTGAACGGGCAGTTTCAGGATCAATATAAAGCTGTCTTGAAGATTGAAAATACAGGTCAGTCCTATACATTTGACTTGAGATCAAGAGCTAAGGATTACGAAAGGCTGGGACTCTATCAAAATGGAAAGTTAAATGAACCGACTGAATTAATGATACTACCTTATAGTACATTAGAACCCGTTCTCGTTAGAGGCAAGCAGTATGGATTGAAAGGGATTCAAAGATTTAGCGGAGCTTATAATGCTGATACCATCGGCTTTGTAGAGTCCACATGGTTTTATGAAAATGGAGAGTGGAAATTAGTGAAGACAGCAGTAAAAACAACTGAAAAGCCCAAAATAAGATAGGCAGCTGACACGTTTACTTAGGTTTAGAATAAGATATGATAAGCGAAAAAATGGAGGGACGCTTATCATGAATAAGATAAATTTAGAAAAATTAAGTGTCACATATTTGCCTCCTGCAACTGAATTTAACCCAGTAGATGGGAGGAAATACACACTAACCCATTCTGATACAACTGGAGAATTATATTTAAGTATTGGTAATGGATATGCGTTTAGCTCGATAAATCCTAATACTAAAGATGAAGTGTTAGCTGAATGGGTAACACATATGGGTCAATACATGTTAAATGGTAAGGTTTATATCAGTGGTGGGGAGTACGGAGAAGAGCATGCCAAAGCCCGTTTTATAATTTTTAAAAATGAATTGGAGCTAGCAATCACAGCCATTGTTTACGGAGATCGGAGCTTATATCTTAATTATCCATGGCTGCTTGATTCTCCAATATATATTAAATTTGAATCGATATTTCCTCAATTCAATCAAGTATTGTATTTTGGTACTCCAAGACAGTATTTATCAAATGCCATGAAACAGACCTTTAAGAAAACACAGGTGTGAGTACCTGTGTTTTTCTATTTTTAGTTAAGGAAGTAGAAGTGGAAGTAGAAATATTGGGAACCAATTTATTTAAAAAGATTTTAAAATATCAGGATTTGAAATTAGAAATAAAAGAACAATTATGAAAAAATAAGATTATTACGTAAAATAATAATTTGACGAAATAAATGATATAATAAGAAGAGGGAGGGGAGCAAATGACCAATAATAAAAGACAACGTTACAATGAAAAAGTTGAAAAATTGGTGGATGAGCTGCCTTGGTATGTTGGAGAATTTATTGATAAGCGACGCAGAAGACTTTCACCAACTTCATTATTAAATTATTGTCATGATTATAGGATATTCTTTGATTGGATTGTTGTAGAATTCAATTATAAAGAAAAACGTCAAGATATCCCATTAGAATTGCTAGAAACTCTCACGGTTCAACAGGTTGAAGATTTTCTTACATATTTGGAGTTTAAACTAGAAAACTCAAAACTTACGATTAATAGAAAATTATCTGCTTTAAAATCTTTATTTAATTACCTACAAAACATCGCAGAAACTCCTGATTTAAAGCCATATCTAAATCGGAATGTGATGGCCAAAATTGAATTCAATGATATTAGAGAAGATCAAGAAACGATTGCCAATCGTATGGAAGGAAAAATGCTGCGTGGTGATGAGTATGAACAGTTTCGCCAATTTGTAGCCTATGATTACGGTCAAGAAAATAAAGATAACAAAAAGATTTATAACTTTCATAAAAAGAACTGTGAAAGAGATACTGCAATTATTTCATTAATTCTAGGTTCTGGCCTGCGTTTATCAGAAGTAGTTGGACTTGATGTGGATGATATTGATTGGAAGAAAAACAGAGTACGAGTGATTAGAAAAGGTAATAAAGAGCAATACGTCTATTTTAGTGAGCAAGCTCAAATGGATTTAAGGCATTATATAGATATCCGGGAAAAAAGGTACAATATTGGTAAGGATAACAAAGCTTTATTTATCGCATCATCAATGGGACCAAAAGGAAAATCCAGGAGACTAACCGATCGATCCATTGAAAAAATAGTCGAAAAATATGCTGTAGCATTTGGAAAACCTGCGCTTTCTGTACATAAATTGAGGCATTCATTTGCTACGAGGTACCATATGGAAAACAACGATGTACCAAAGTTAAGAAGACAATTAGGCCATTCTTCTATCCAAACAACTATGATCTACACGCATCTAACTAACGATGAAATGCGTACCGCTATAAATAAGATTGACAATAAAGAATAAAAATCCGCTATTTTTTATAGCGGATTTTTTTATTCTGTCTCAATATCATTAGTATACTTGGGTATTGAGATATTTTATTTTAAATTTATATAACTTCTCATAATAAATATTATGTAAACTAGAAAATGATTAATTTTTTAAGGGTGTCAAGCCCTTCTGCTATCAACACCCTTATTCCAAGTAGTTTTATTAACATCTAACATATTTGCGTTTAAAGCCAATTCTCCCTTTATCAATATCTTTTTGTATATTTTCGTAAGCATTTATGAAACTGCTTTTCTTATTGTCTCTTTTGACTTCAACTGTACCTATTTCCTTAGCGGTTTCTACTGCCTTTTCGTGAAGCGGCAAATAGGAAACTCCAACAGTATATAGAAAATTATTCATGGAGGATTTTGTTCGTTCTGGCGAATTATGAATGGTGTTTTTCACCATATCAAGCATATTTGAAATTTTACTTTCTGAAAATTCATTATCCTTGCGATTTCCTAAAAGCCAGCAATAACAACTCCAGCCCCCCGACATTCTTAGCTCCTCACCACTTGCAATCCATTTATCAGCAACTTCTTGTGCAATATCTGACTCTGAAAGCGTTACTGCCACCACATAATCAGATAGCATATAAAAATAAGCATCATCCATCCACCGATTAAAATCCGACTCATCCATTGCTTTTGGGTCTGCAATAATGCCTGCAAAGTACATAGCATCATAGTTGCCGGTTGCATAAAGCTCTTCAGCTAGTGGTTGATTTATTTTTATTTTCTTTGCAATTGGTTTCATTGAACCGGTAGCCACGCCAAAAAGTGGCTCATGTGCACCATTGGATATGTATATTTTTTTCGTTCTTTCCTTACCTAAGGCTTCAAGCTCACGCATAACTGTTTCAAAATCCATAGCTTACTCAATCCCTTCTATATTCTGATTCCTACTAAAACCATTGTTCATATGCTTTTACAAATCTTCCAGACTTATCAATTTTAACATGAATCCTATTCAAGTACTCTGTTGCGTAATAACAATAACTACATCTTTCCCCTTTTCCATTGGTCTAAAAAAATAAATTTCTCAATAATTTAATAAGAGGTGAAAAGACTGCTCTTCTAAAGAAATGTGTTCTCTTTCTGCAAAATTATTAATCAATGGAGGTATAGGAAAAATGGTGGTTGTTCATTTTTTTAATAACAAATCAATTGTTTTAAGTCAGTTGCTTGATAATATTCCAAATCCTGATGAAAATATTAAGATTAAAGGTCGAAAAGGAAAGGTAATAAGTGTCGAGCAAGTAGATGAAAGTAAATACCATGTTCATGTTCACTTTGAGCCTGTTGTGAAAAAGGTGGTTCTCGATCTTAATAAGAAAAAACGGAAGTAATTACTTATCCAAGGAACTTCCCTATTATTCTCCCTGATCATTTTTCTCTAGAATAATACTATATCGAGCTACTTTATTTAATTTTTATATAAACCCTCTTTATTAATGTATTAGCAGAAAAATACTTTTACAACAATAATATTTTAAAATATAATTATTCAGTAGAAAAATAATATATATTGCTAGAGAGGGTCATCATGAAAATGAAAAAACTGCTTGTATCACTTGGACTGATTGCATCGATTGCAGTTCCAACTGTTGTATCATCCCCTACACAGAATGCTAAAGCTGCTACAAAAACAATGAAGGTTCATTTCATTGATGTTGGTCAAGGAGATAGTATTTATATTAAAGCACCAAATGGTGAAGATATTATTATTGATGGTGGTAATAAGGATGGAAGCGATGTTGTAGCATATTTAAAGAAACAAAAGGTAGATGATATTGAGGTAATGGTATCTACTCACCCTGATGCAGATCATGTTGGTGGCCTGGATGAGGTGTTGAAGGCTTATAGAGTACAAAGTGTATATGCTCCAAAGGTATCCCACACGACACAAGCATACAAAGATTTCTTAATTGCAGTTCAAAAAGAGCGTCTAAAAATCAATACAGTAACTGCCGGAAAAACTCTTAATATTAAAGGCGTAAAGGCGGTATTTGTGGCTCCAGTGAAATCATATAGTAAATCTGATTTGAATAATTGGAGTGCTGTCCTTCATATGACTTATAATAAAAACAGCTTCTTATTTACGGGAGATGCTGAATTAAAATCAGAATCAGATATGTTAGCATCAAAAAGAACATTGAAAGCAGATGTGTTAAAAGTCAGCCATCATGGGGCAAAAGAAACGACGAGCGCTAACTTTTTAAAGGCAGTTAAGCCTAAATATGCAGTAATTAGCGCTGGTAAGAAAAATAGCTATGGACATCCCACATCTCCTGTATTAAGTCGATTGAAACAAGCAAAAGCGTCTGTCTATCGTACAGATCAAAAAGGCGATATCATGATTACTTCTGATGGAAAGAAATTGAGCGTAAAATATTAATGAATAAATCAGGTGAGATGATATGAATACACATGGAATTGTGGATCGAATCGAAGGCGATATTGTTGTTGTTGAATTAGATAATGGAAAAATGAAGGATTTTTCTCTTAGCCTCTTCCCTCCATCTATTCAAGCTGGTGAAGCTGTTTACTGGAAGGAAAATTCGTTTACAATTGACATGGATCAGACGAAAAAGTTAAGAAAAGAAATTGAAGACTTAATGGATGATTTATTCATTGATTGATTTTAAGCTAAAAAAGAGGCTGTCTTAGGTGCAAAAAGCCTAAGATAGCCTCTTTTTTATTTTCTCGTGGTTTTATATCATGCCTCTCGGATGTCTACTATCACCTCTATTCCCTTTTATGCCGTGAAATTGTATTTTTCCCCTTCTTATCAAGCTCCTCAGAATATTCCGTTAAGTAATTAGGTTTTAACTGAGTCGAATTCCGGGATTCTTGACTACTGTTTATTATCATACTCTTTTGTCCCTCACGTTTTTTCACTACTAAAAAAATAAGCGCAAATGCTAATACCATAACGAGGCCAGCAATAAGACCTGTTCCCTGCCCAGGAATAAACGGCATACTGATTAAGACCAATATTAAGCTAATTAAAGCTATCCATGATGTGTATGGGAACCCTGGCATTTGACAGATCCCATCTGGAGGACAACCATTTCTTTTACGAAACCGTATGTGACTGGCCATAATGACTGCATAGGTAAAGAGCAAAGCAAACCCACCTGTAGTGATTAATACAAGATAAACTCTTGGAAATAATAGGCCAAATCCTAACCCTAAAAGCATAGCAAGACCAGAAAAAAGAATTCCACGATATGGAACATCTCTTTTATCCTTTAACCAGAGTGGTGCATGTCCTTCGTCTGTAAGAGAACGAATCATCCTCCCCAGACCGAATATAGCCGATAACATTGCAGAGAAAATAGCTGAAATCAAAACAATGTTTAATGCTGTTCCTGCCCAACCCATTCCCCATCTAGTTAGTGAGGCAACCATTGGACTTACATTTTCATTTAGATTTGCAGTAGGAATCAATGGTAGTAAAACAGCAGCATATAAAATATATAAACCCACTAGTGATATTACCGTATATCGTATCGCTTTCGGAATCGTTTCCTTTGGATTTCTTGCCTCTGAGGATGCAAGCCCGATGATTTCAAATCCTGCATAGGCAAAAATGACAAGGAGCATACTTCCTGCAATGCTTGTCATTCCTCCAGGCATCAATGACTCATTTGCTAGCTCGCCAACTCCTACAGGAGGATTTCCGGGTAACACCCCAAAGATTAAAGATATGGCTGTTAGAATAAAAAAAACAATAGCGAAGATTTTTATTGCTGAAAGTCCACTTGCTAGCTTTCCTATCCTTTCAGTTCCTAATAGATTTAGTAGGGTTACTCCGATGATAATTAAGCTTCCTAGCAATCCTATCCTAACATTAGGGAAAAACTCGCGAACAAGGATGGAAATGGCTGTCGCTTCACTTGACATGGAAAGAACCGTACCTGTCCAATACAACCAACCAACGACGAACCCAGTTCCCGCTCCAAGCTCTCGCGAAGCAAAAGCACTAAAGGAACCACTAGTTGGGTCAGCAACGGTCATCTCTGATAAGGCAAAGAGGATAAGATAGATTAAAACGCCACCCAAAATATAAGATATTAAAATAGCGGGTCCTGCAGCATGGATAGCAACCGAGGAACCTAGAAAGAATGAACCACCTATTACGCTTCCTAAGGCCATCATGGTTAATTGCCAGGCGGATAGTCCTTTGTATGTTTTCTCCATAATTCCTTTACTCCTATACTCGTTACTTTTTGACCATAATATAGAGGTATTATTTCCTTACCAAGAAAAACAATTCAGGATAGTATGTTGAATGAAAATGGACATATGTTAGAGAGTGGGTATTTTCCTTCGAGGGATGTTCTTAATTTTGATCAATCTAGGTATTTCACTTAGAAACATCACTTTTGCCCTATTTAATTAATGTGTTGGACAAGAAAAAATCCCTCAGACAATATTATCTGAGGGATTGAGGTTAAGAAGGTTGAATGCGGGATAGTTTTAAAATTATGTCATTAATCCACTGAAGATTGTTCACTCGTTACTTCTAGGAGATAATTTACATTCTTCTTTCTTAAATAATAAAATACAAATAGCATAGCAAACCAGATTGGTGTCATTAATAAGGCAACACGAGTGGCTTCCGCAACTAACATGATCAATAATATGAAACCAAATAATCCTAGTACCACATAATTAATAAATGGAGTTAATGGAGCTTTAAAAATTGATGTTGCTCTTAAATCTGGACGTGTTTTGTTGTATTTAATGTGCGATATTAAAATGATACTCCATACCCAAATAAAACAAATCGCGCTAATAGTTGTTACGATACCAAATGCTTGCTCAGGAATGAGCTTACTTAACAATGCCCCAACGGAAAGAACGACCGCAGAAGTAAGAAGGGCATTACTTGGAACGTGGTTTTTATTTAATTTTGCAAATGTTGCTGGCCCTTCTTTATGGTTGCTTAAGTTATATAATATTCTACTAGTGGAAAATAACCCACTATTGCAAGCTGAAGCTGCAGATGTTAAAACGACAAAATTAATGATACCGGCCGCAACTGGAACGCCTACTAATCGGAATACCTGTACAAATGGGCTACTTGATGCATTTATTTGACTCCATGGATTAATACAAAGAATGATAATTAATGCTCCAACATAGAAGAATAGAATTCTTAATGGAATTTTATTAATCGCAGATGGAATATTCTTCTTTGGATTTGATGTTTCAGCTGCAGATACACCTACTAATTCAACACCAACAAATGCAAATACCACCATTTGGAATGAGAGCAGGAAGCCCGATATTCCATTAGGGAATAGCCCCCCATTTACCCGTAAATTATTTAAAGAAACTATGCCTGTATTCGTTTTAAAACCTATGATTAACAAGATGATTCCAATAATAATTAATGCAAGAATCGTTATGACTTTAATTAATGCAAACCAGAACTCTAACTCACCAAAAAGCTTTACAGTTAGTAAATTCAAGCCTAATAAAATGACTAAACCGGCTAAAGCTGGAATCCATTGCGGTATATCAAACCAATATTGTACGTATACTCCTACAGCAATAATGTCTGCCATTGCAGTCATAATCCAACAAAACCAATAGGTCCATCCTGTAACAAAACCAGCCCACGGACCAATATAATCGGCTGCAAAGTCTGTAAAAGATTGATAACCTGCATTCGATAAAAGCAGCTCACCTAATGCCCTCATGACAAAAAAGACAGCAATACCAACAATTAAGTATGCAAAGATTATCGATGGACCAGCTAATTGAATGGCTCTTCCTGAACCTAAAAACAACCCTGTCCCTATCGTGCCTCCAATGGCAATTAATTGTACATGTCGGTTTTTAAGATCTCTTTTTAACTCTTGCTGTGCCATAATTATTCCCCCAAATAGTATTTAAATAGGGTATTGTCCCTGTCGGTTCTCTACATAAGGGACAGCCTTCTATTTATTAAATAAAAAGAGATTGGATTTCTCCAATCTCAGGAAGGCTTCAGAATAATAAAAAAAACATCATTACTCTTCTGTCCTTTTGCCTGAGATTGTGAACCCTTCGGCGACGCAAATACTTGCGCTCTCTCCAGAAACTGCTCCTGCTATAGTTTGATCCATAGCATTCATCGCTTTGTTAAATATGTAATTGTTCAACCGAGTCAGTTGAAATGACGCTTAGTTAATACTTTATTAACATAATATTTTATAATAATTTTTAATTTTACTATTATTTTAGATTGTGGTCAAGGCTATTTAAGCATTTTTTTGACTTCTATATAATGCTCGTAAACATGCTGGATAAAAAGTATTCTTAAAGATTATTCAAAAATCCACCTCTTATGATGGGGTGGACTAGATGGATGATATATTTTTATCGAATAGCGACTCATTTTAATAAAAATATGACTCAAATCCTTGAATGATTGGCAGAAATTGAATGTTAAAAGGTTTTGTAGGATATTGTTTTTCTATACATACAAGTAGATTTCATCATCCGCGTCGCTTTCAAAAACGACTGATTCCTTCTCATTTTTTAAAATCAAATCCTTGATGTTCTTTCCTTGGTTTCCCTTGAGATATTGCGCCATTTCTAATAATTGAGGTAAGTCACTTTCAGGAATTTCATTAATAAAATTAACCAATTGTTCTCTTGTAGTGCCCATTATATCCTCTCCTTAGAAAAAACTATTATTATTATATCATTTTAAGTATTGAATACGATTTATCAGAGAAGGATTTAATAAAATTTTCACAATATTATTTATTGTGAGATTGGAAAAGGGACTCTAAAAGAAAGTATAAGTGAGCTTTTTCATGCTCATTCTATGAATATAAATCAATAAAAAAATGTAAAGGAGTAGGAATATGCAAAATTCTCAAGTACCAATGACTTCTCCCCCTCAGGCAATCACTTCTAAGGATCTTTTGTATCTAAAAGATGCCTTATCATGGGAGCTTCTTGCTGCAAAGAAATTTCACTTCCTGGCTCAGCAAGTAAGTAATCAAGAAATTCAACAAGCCCTTGATAATGCTGGGAGAATGCACCAAGACCATTTTCAAAGAATCCTGTCACATTTACAAGTGAACAATAATGTCGTGATGTCCAACATGCCGAATCCAAATCAAAATATGCAGCATTAAAAATGAGGTGAAAACATGCAAAATCAGCAATCACAAAATAATCAAATAGCCAACCCACAAACTGGGCAGTTGCCAAAAGTGAAAACTCCTGAGATGAATGATCGGGACTTTCTGAATGATGGACTTAGTACATGTAAGTATTTAACGGATAGTCTTAATATAGCTATAAGAGAAGCTAGTCATGATCAATTGTATTCAGAACTTAAACAGATTCTTGAGGAAACTCATAATGGAACAAGAGAATTATTTAATTTAATGTTTAAAAATGGCTGGTACAAGCTCGAAGCCGAGGATCAGCAAAAAATAGATCAGGCCTATAAGCAATTTAGTAATTATTCAACTCAATTTCCCTACTCTTAAATATAGAAAAAGATGGATCCATCTTCGTTATAAATAAAGAAAAAGGCACTTTGCTCTGGCAAGGTGCCTTCCTCTTTGCTTTCACCTGGATAAGAAAATCAGTAGATTTTTTTCGGAAGGTATTCTATTCATTTTCTCCACTCTCCCATTTCGCTACTTCTTCTCGAACTATTGGTGCTACTTCCTTTCCAAGCAATTCAATCGCCCTCATGACATCTCCATGGGGCATAGTTCCAACAGGTACGTGAAGCATAAACCTTGTAATACCTACATTTTTTCTTAAAAGAATGATCTTTTCTGCAACGGTTTTGGGATCACCTACGTATAATGCACCTTCTAAGCGACGGGCAGCATCAAATGTCGCACGGGTATATGGTGCCCATCCACGTTCACGACCCAATCTTTGCATGGCTTGTTGGGTGGATGGATAAAATTTCTCAGCTGCAAGCTCTGTACTCTCAGCAACGAAACCGTGTGAATGGGAGGCAATCGGTAATTTGGATACGTCATGACCTGCTCGGGATGCTGTCTTTTTATATAGGCGGACCAGTGGCTCGAAATGTAACGGACTTCCACCGATGATCGCCAATACAAGCGGCAACCCTAACATACCTGCTCTAGCTACAGATTCTGGGGTTCCCCCACTTCCAATCCATACAGGTAATGGATTTTGGACTGGTCGAGGATATATACCTAAGTTCTGTATAGCTGGACGGTGTTTTCCTTCCCATGTAACCTTTTCAAAAGCACGTATTTTCAGGAGTAAATCCAACTTTTCATTGAACAATTCATCATAGTCATTTAGGTTATAACCGAACAACGGAAAGGATTCGATGAAGGAACCACGGCCTGCCATGATTTCTGCCCTTCCATCGGAAATCGCATCAAGGGTTGCAAAATCTTGAAACACTCTAACAGGGTCATCTGATGAAAGTACTGTAACTGCACTAGTTAATCGAATTCGTTTCGTCTGTGAAGCAGCTGCAGCGAGTAAGACTGCTGGTGAGGAAGCGGCATAGTCTTCCCGGTGATGTTCTCCAACTCCAAAAATATCTAATCCCACTTGGTCAGCTAAGACAATTTCATCAACCACCTGTCGGATTCTCTCGGCATGGCTAATGACTTCGCCAGTTTGAACATCCGGTGTGGTTTCTACAAATGTGCTTATTCCAATTTCCATAAAATGTTCCTCCAAATAGTCAAATTATTAACATATATAGTATCACTAACTGGTTTAACTACCTATTAATTTGCCTTTATTCCTTGTATCCATTAAAAATTAAACAGGTTAGGTTTTACAGTAGTAAGGTATCCATTCATGTATTGGGATAATATATGAATGGATCGATTTGCACACTGCTCAAGAATGAGTTTGAATTTTTTCAAGATGTGTGTATAATATGATTGGTAATTAAATAGCTTAAATGTTTTCTAGGGTTCCGCAACGAAATGGTTGGTCTGGTCCGAGAGAAAACTCATAGCTTTGCTATGTCACGGAAGGATAAAAGCCTGGGAGATACTATTGATTAGTGAGCTCCCAGGCTTTATTTTATGATTTTAACGGAGGTTTAATAATAATATGAATAGTCAATGGATAAAAATATTGGTTGCAGCCCTGTTGGAGGTTTTTTGGGTAGTAGGGTTAGCTCATGCAAATGATGTTTGGACATGGAGTGGAACGATTGTTGCTTTAATCGTAAGTAATTACTTATTAATTACTGCGGCTCAGGTGCTTCCTGCTAGTACAGCATATGCTGTTTTTGTCGGATTAGGTACATCAGGGACGGTAATTGCTGAGATTCTTTTCTTTAGCGAACCATTTCAAGTTTCTAAAGTTTTCTTGATTTTACTATTGTTAGTTGGAGTTATTGGTTTGAAATTAGTGACAGATGAAGAAGGAAGAGAAGGTGCAGAAATATGATGGCATGGATTTTTCTTATATTAGCTGGTTTGTTCGAGGCATTTGGGGTGACGATGATGAATCAATTGCATGTCAACCGTCATTGGAAAACGGTTGTTTTCTTGATTTTAGGTTTTTGTGCAAGTCTTGTGCTCCTTCATCTTTCACTTAAAACCTTACCAATGGGTACCGTCTATGCGATTTGGACGGGACTGGGTGTTGCTCTTGGTACCATCATAGGTATGATTTTTTATGGTGAATCCAGAAGCTGGAAAAGACTCGTGTTTATTGCCATGATTGTATGCTCAGCAATTGGGTTAAAAATGACTACGTAAGGTAGCATATTTTTCCTTATTTAAATATCGGAGTCTGATGGTTGATGCCTTTTAAGCATGTCTTGCAAAAAGGATTCAGACTCCCCTTTTGGAATACTTAGGCTCTTCCAGCTAGTATCTTTTAGTTGCTTTCCAATATATACGATTTGCCCAACATGATAGGCATAATGAGCCAATTGTCTTTCGATTGCTTCAAGAACAAGATGATTCTCACCACGAATCGAGATATTTGACAGTAAATCAACTTCCTTTAATTGGTTAAGTGCGTTAAAAAGAGTTTGCCATCCTTTTTCCCATACATCTGTCATTTCTATTTTTGATTTAATTGTATCGATAAATTCTTGATCACGATCTCGATTTCTGTTTTCCCCATCAGAATGAAGGAAATCGGTCCATCTAGATAGCATGTTCCCACTTAAATGCTTGATAATGATTGCAATACTATTCGATTCATTATTGAATCTCCAATGAATCTCTTCTTCCGATAATTGTTCCATGGTTTTATCTCCGAGATCCTTAACTTTTTGAAATCTATCTTTCACTATTCTTAGATATTCGGCTTCTATTCTCAATAAAATCTCCCCTTTATTAGTCAAATAAACCAGCTGCAAGTTTCGGCAAGTAGTCTAATAAGGTTTGCTCATTCTCCTTGGCATCATCGATATGAAAGGCATGGGATGATTTTTTGGACCAAAAGAACTTTTTGAAAGGTGCGTCTAGCTGCTCGTAGTAGCGAAGAGCTAACTCAGGCCATACATGCGCTTCTTTTTCTCCATGAATAAATAGAACGGGTACTTCTAATTCTGGTATCTCAGTAAAGTAATCAAAAGTATTTATGTCCTGAAGCATTTGGTCTGTATAGGATAATTTATAGCCTGAAGTGAAAGTATGGAAGACATCCATTAAGGAGTAATCTGGTGATCCTAACATAATTTTAGCCGCACTAGCAAATGTTGGCGATCTTCTATCCCCTGTATCATAAAACATCGATTTATATTTCATAAGATATTTCCTAATAATTGACCATTCGTCCATCCCATTTAAGTAAGGTGGTTCCCCCACTGCGTTTAATTCTCTTATTCCCTTTTGATCATTGGCTTCATTTAATTTGTTCATGAGCCACTTGTAACATAATTTATCATTTTCCGCCCAGTTCGTAATTTGAGAAAAAGCCGTATAAGAGTAATACTTTTCTGGATATTGATGAGCAAGAGAAAGAGCAATGACGGTTCCCCATGAATGGGCCATTAAATGCAATTTTGTTTGCGAGAATTTTTTGAGTAGATAATTGGTAACCTCTCTTGCATCCTGGATAAACTGCTGAAGACGCATACTTTCCCGTGGAATCTTTTTAGAGTATGACTTACCAGTTCCCCGTTGATCCCAAAAAACTAAGGTAAAACGCTTTACTAATTCTTTTGTACAGGTAATTAATGCGTAATCTACCCCGCGGTTAGATACACCAGGTATAGGCATACTTGGTCCTCCATGTATCATGAAAAGAATTGGATTTTGAATGTCTTCAGTTTGAATCAGTATTTTCTGGTCCACGCCATTAATGGCAATCGTCTCTACGGAACTTAATCCTGTTTTTGAAATGGTAAAATCGGATTTTCCTGAGAAAAGCTTCAAATATATAACCTCATTTCTTATTAATAAAATAATATAATTCAAATAGTTGTTTTAGACTTCGATGGGATGAAATCTTTTATTCTAAACTTCCTTGTACTTATTTCATCTCCTTACATCCTTCTTTTCTATTCATCTACTTCATTTGACAAATCCGTGTTTTTTTTCACCAATAATAAACCACAACCAAGAGGTAATTGCATGGATGTTACATGTTCATCAGTTGAAACAAGGTGTACAAATTCTTGTAGTTCAGATTTGTGGGATGTAATATTATCTACAATCATTATGGCATTCCTTTTCAAACAAGACCTCAAATCCCTCCACCAATCTATATATTCTTTACGATCAGAATCTAAAAAAATGAAATCTACTGAATTAGGTTCGATCTCTTTTATGTATTCCCCTGCATCCGTAACTACCAGATTGATCTGTTTTTCCAAATTTGCTTTTGCGAAATTTTCCTTAGCAAGTTGTGCCTTTTCGGAGGAAAATTCAATGGTTGTAATGATTTCCCCGTTTCCTAAGGTTCCATCTGAAAGCCAAAGAGTAGAATATCCATTAGAAGTTCCTATCTCAAGGATGCTTTTTGCCTTCGTTATTGAAACCATGAAGGATAGAAACTGACCTGTTTCAGGAGTTACATTTCTCATTCTTTTGCTCCTGTCTGTTTCAATTGCATCATTTTCTTTGCCAAATCCTTCTAGTTCCTTTAATATTTCTTTCAACTTGGTATCCAAGATAACCATTCCTCTCGTTTGAACCGAATAATAATAATATGTAGTAATCAATGGAAGTCTATTTACTTTAAGGTTCATATTACCCATTTATTATAAACGAGGTTTGTGTCATTTGTAGTCGCTTTTTGTCGTTTTTGAAAAATTCCCAATTATAAAAGTATTAAAACCACCAACTTTCCTACTATTGGGATAGTTTGCTATTAAGGTGATATATTAAGGAGTAGGAATAATCATGATAAAGGAGAGATTTCATTGGGATTTTCATCTCGTGAGCAGATTATCAACAAGTTGAAGGAGCAATTGGAAGCTTATATTCAGAAATATGATCTAGATGATATCGGAATTTTTGAAGAACAAGGAAAAGATGAAGAGTATTTCGTGGGTTACACCATTAAGAAAAACGGAAAAACGTACCATTTACATACTCCCTATAAAAAAAGTGATGATAATGAACTGGTTCCTACCAATAAAGAATGGATCATTGAGACCGACGATCCTCAAGGTGAAGATCTTAGAGGTTATCATGATATAGAGAATGCGTTAAGTGAACTATAAGCGTAAAGAATCAGTGGCTTCATTTACAGAGGTTAAAACCAAGAAAATGAAGCCATTTTTCAATATATCAAAGTGGATTAATAATTTGTATCCTTCGTTAATTCATCAAACATATAATGAAAATTAATCTTCAGTACCTTTTTTTCATTCAGTTTAATGGGAAGTTTAGGGTTACAAATCTATATAAGTTATCCAATCGAAAGTGAATCTATTCTATTAAACTAATTTTTTCCCAATCAAATGGGCCATGACGACAATGGGAACCACTAATAAAACAAAGGGTAAGCAAGTGAAAATAGTATCCCATGTTATAAGTTCATTTTCCAATAACTCATTTAGCATGATGATGCTATAAGGTAAGACAATGAATACGGATGTTATCACTCCAGGTGTGATGGAACGAAAATATATAGACTGGCCGATATGAGTAAAAACATGAATAAAGAATGTCAAAATAAATACTGTAAAATATTCAATGTTTCCCAATACTGCGTCATTCAAATATTGACTGGCCATAAAGGTTGAGCTACTGACAAATAGAAAAACAATTAACACAGCTACAGCAAATTGGGCCGTTGTCATTGAAAAATGTTTCAATACTCTATTCGCAAGGATGGTCGGGATTCTTTTAGATAGTACATTATAGTTCGTATTAAACCATTTTTCAGCCATAATAATTTCTTCAAAATCATGAAAAACAAAGATAATTGGAAATAACCAAATTAATGTTTGAATATCAATCCATTCTCCCATAATTTCTCTCCCTTTCTATGAAACTAGTCCGTTTCTTTATTTTTGGATTTTCTTCATCATTGTTTCAAATAGTGGTAAAGTAACTTTCTTTGGCAACAAACGTCCTAAGAATTGGAACATCATTTTATTTGAAAAGCCTGGCAATAAGCTAATTTTTCTCCCTAAGGAACGAAGAGTCATTGAAACAACCTTATCTGGATCCATTAGTCCTGGTGAAGAAATACCAGAGCGATCCTGGAATTTCGTTTTCATAGGTCCCGGACATACCGTAAGGACATCCACATTGTATTTTTTTAATTCTTGTGAAATAGACTCTCCAAACGTCAAAATTCCCGCTTTACCTCCTGAGTAAATACTCCACAATGGCGTTGGAGTATAAGCAACAGAGGAAGAAACGAAAATTACGCCACCCTTTCCTCTTTTCACCATATCCTGAACAAACAGGTGGGTTAAGGCAATTGGTGTGTTAAAAATCGTTTCAAGAAGCTTGCTCTGGTTCTCCCAATTCTCACGATGGAATTCTTCTGTAATGCTATAACCTGCATTGTTGATTAATAACCCAATCTCTAGCCCCTCTATTTCTTTTCGTATTTGTTGAACAGAGTTTTGATTAGAAAGGTCTACGGCAATGGTTTTTACTTGAACCTGGTATTGATCGATTAGTTTCTTTTGGGTTTGCAAAAGGGCCTCTTCCCCACGTGCTACAAGTACTAAACTCATCCCTTTGTCAGCTAATTTTTGGGCGAATAAATATCCTGTTCCAGATGTTCCACCTGTGATTATAGCCCATGGACCATATTTCTTTAAAAAATCATCCATCATTATGCCTCCTGAGTAAATACTCAATTCTATTTAAAAAATAATGATTGATTAATGAGAACCTTGAAGTCCTTTTAAAATCAAATCAACGACACTCTCGATATATTGTTGGGTATCTTGATGGAGATTCTCTGATGTTCTTACTTCAACTATAAAATGTGTAAATAAGGTAGAAAGGTACATAGACGCTGCTATTTGTATGGATTGTTCATTGACACTTTTCTTTACTGCTCTTGCCAGATGCATAGATATTTGGCTAAACATCGATTGAATCAGTTCCACCACTTCCTTACTGACCTCTTTGCTCTGTATCATCTCTGGAGACCAAATAAAAAATAAAAAGTTTTTATTTTGAGATAAAAAATCTGAATAGAAATGCCCAATTTTTATTAAAGCTTGATGTGGTTCCAGTACAGAAAGTTCTTTTATCTCCTTACTTATAGTCTCAATAAATGAAAATTCACGAGTGAGCTGATGAAGCAATTCGTTTTTATCCTTAAAATAATAGAATATAAGACCCTCTGCGACTCCACTCTTTAAGGCTATTTCCTTTGTTGTAGTCGCTTTAAAGCCCTGTTCTGTAAATAGCTCAAGTGCTGTTTGCAAGATTTTCTCTTTTTTCGATGTCAATATTGCCACCTCATATAATATTTTTTGAGTATTTACTCAAATTATAATCCAAATAAATCGGCTGTCAAGATATTCCACCTAACTAGCCGAAAATATTTTTACTCCCTTTCTCTATGAGCAATTTTCTCAATTTGTGCTATCAACAACCGCTTCATGGCTCTAGTTGACTGTTCAAATTGTGCTTTAGTTAAATACATGGGCTGGAACTTTGCATGTCCTGCACCGACCATTTCCCCAAAAGGAATAAAACCGATTCTTTTATATAATGAGATTTGTTTTTCAAATCCAGATATTAAAGCCATATCATAACCATTCTCTAAGCAAAAGGAAACCAACATTTCACATAACTTATAAAATACTGGACTTTTTCTATAAGGTTCTTTGACGGATAGAAGTCGAATTTCACAGGGATATGCACCCTCTGGTAGGCATTCATG
Organism: Bacillus massilinigeriensis; assembly: GCF_900117315.1. GTDB lineage: Bacteria > Bacillota > Bacilli > Bacillales > Cytobacillaceae > Bacillus_BE > Bacillus_BE massilionigeriensis. The sequence continues at coordinate 940,556 of NZ_LT630337.1, read as the reverse complement.
AATATTAATCCCCTTTTCCTCTAAAGAAAAAGGGTGATTTGACCGTACACAGATCATACCAATTACTTCGTTCTCCTTTTTAGCAATAATATACGTATTTTCATTATCAAACCGGTCAATAAGGCGATATTGATCATTTCCTTCGTGTTGTGGAATTTCAACAACGAATGTTTCATAGTTTAACTGATATATTTGTTCGAGTTCCTCTTTTGTAGAGGCAAATTTATATTTGAAGCTCACCCCTAAACCACTCCTCTTTTTAGATTTGTCCCTTTGATATGCGATATAAGTACGATAATAAGCATTAGGATAAAGTAGGTTGTTACAATAGAAGACTTTCCTGAAAACCATGATGTGATAGGGATTGAAGATAAGGCTATAAGTCCCGGAATGGTAAATTGGCGTACTAGCATGTATCCGATCCCAACAATCACTCCTGTGATGGGAATTCCTAGGGGTAAAATGTAAAGGGTTACAGCTAAGAAAACTACTACTCCCTTTCCTCCGCGAAATTGAAGATAAAATGGCCAAATATGTCCAATTAATATTTCATTTGATTGAATATCATAATGAATGAGTATTCACTTTGTGTTAAAATTTAACAAAGAAATGGATTTGAGGAGGTCTCATTATGCTTTTAAAGAAAAAATTTAATGAGCAAACAATAAATGGGGTTCAGCTAGGTAACGGTTCTGTATCCATACAAGGGGTAAATCTCAATGTTCATTGCTTTGCAGTGGATGGAGTTTTAATTGATACAGGCGCAAAATCATTAGAAAAGGAATTTAAACCTTTTTTTAAAAAACAAGATATAGACCAGGTCGTGATTACACACTTTCATGAGGATCATACAGGCTGTGCTGCCTTCTTACAAGAGGAGATGCAGCTCCCAATTTTTATGAGTGATATTAAGCTTGAATATTGCAAAAGGAAAGCAGACTATCCACTGTATAGGAAATTTTATTGGGGGAAACGCAGACCCTTTCATGCGGAGGTTATTGGAAGGACTTTTTCCTCTCGTAAGGCAACATGGGACGTGATTGAAACACCTGGTCATGCGATAGATCATTTAGCCTTTTTAAATCGCGAAACAGGTCAACTTTTTACAGGAGATTTATACTGTCAAGAAAAGACAAAGGTTGTTTTACGTGAAGAAAGTATTCCGACAATCATTGCCTCTTTAAAGAAGGTATTAACCTATGATTTTGGGGATGTTTTTTGCTCTCATGCAGGTTTTCTAAAAGAAGGGCGTGCAGCTTTAAAAAGAAAGCTAGATTATTTGTTGGATATCCAGGGAAAAGTCATCAAATATTACGAAGATGGTTTGCCACCAAATCAAATATCGACCACTATGTTTCCAAAAAAATATCCCATCACCTTTTTTTCCTCAGGAGAATGGGATTCTTTACACATTGTAAATTCGATCATTCAAGAATATATTAAAAAGTCAATATCAGCATAAATACTACAAAAATCATTGATGATATTGCTCATATAGCCATTCAGCAAGCATATTTGCATCACTCTCATTGACCATTTTGGGCATTCCAGTTGGAGGGGTAAGGATTGATTTCTCTATATCTTCTACTTTTTTGGATTTTATTCTTTCTTTCAAGGAAATTTCTAATTTCGTATCCATAATTTCTCCATGGCAGGATAAACAGTTATTATTATAGAGCGTTTTTCCAGTTACTTCTCCGCCCTCTTCTTCACCATTGGAACAAGCTGATAATAGGATTAATAGCCCACAAATACCAATTTTTAGGATGAACCTAGGATTTTTAAACAATTCAATCATTCCTTTTTTGCATATTTCGTGTTGTATTTTCTTATTATTGAGATTTATTCATTCCTATTTGATTCAGAGTAATACCAAAACAATCACACTAAATAGATTCGCCGAAAAATGGGAAATGGTACTAATCCATGCATTGTTTGTTTTGTGGAAAATGACCCCATAAAGGATGCTATTGATAAAAACAAAGAAAATATCATAACTGACAATCAAGATGTTTCCTTCAGTTAAATGACCAAAGGCAAATAAAACAGATGAGAGGATGATTACAGGGATAATAGGCATGGCTTTACTCAATTGTTTTTGGAAGAATGCTCTCCAAGCGATTTCTTCACCTAAAGCTAGAATAACTAATTGAAATAGTAATAATGCCATTTTATCAAATGAAACAAAGATCTCTGTTCTAGCAATGACATGGTCTATGTATTCTGGTAAAAACAGCTTCGATATTCCAATACTAACAGCATCCATAATAATAGGCATGGCTAACCAGAACCAAATTGACTTATTTCTTAAATTGGCCCCAATGGACATAATATCTAATCCGCTGCCTTCAAATGGCTGCTTTTCAACGATCTTATTAATAAAGAAAAATATCACTCCGATAATAACTGAAGCACCAGCAATTACGATACCAAAAAGATTTGAGAAGGATAATAGAGTCATCAAAATGATTGCGATTAATGGTATGACTTTTATTTTGTTCATATCTTCTCCCCATTCATGATTTTTTTGAGTTATGCAAATCATTCAATAGCCTCGATAAACGCTGAACCCATCAGATAATAGTAGAATCCTACAATCATTGCTTCTATTGGAACTATCTAACAATCCCATTGTAACATTGGCATGGATATATTTATGAAAAATAATATTAATATTTTTTGAACATAGTTATTTATATCCTATTGCTTTTTGTCTATCAAACCCAAACATAAAATTAGTATTTTTTCCATTTTATAGGTATTATTAATTTATCAATTTTTTGGAGGAATACAGAAATGAGAATTTCTATTATCTGCTTTGATCAATTCACGGATATTGATGTTTTTTTACCATGGGATTTATTGAATCGTGTTCGATTGGTTGGAGGAATTCACGACTGGGAGGTTCACCTACTTGGAACAGAACAGACTCATTTATCTATGGCTGGGCTACGAATCCCAATGACAGGAAATATATCTGATATCCCTTATTCTGATGCTGTGATTTTTGCTAGCGGTAAGGGAGTCCAGAAATTATATATGGACCAAGATTACTTGGCAAAGCTACGCCTTGATCCAAACAAACAGTTAATTGGATCGATGTGTTCAGGTGCGCTTCTGCTTGGTGCAAAGAACCTGTTAACGGGGAAAAAAGCCACTACCTACCCATCTGCTGTGGAGCAACTGAAAGAATTTAACGTAAATGTCGTTGAAGAATCTTTTGTAAATGAAGGGAATATTTCCACGGCTGCTGGCTGTTTTGCTGCCAGAGATTTATCCGCTTGGATAATTGAATCCCTTGTCTCTAAAGAAATGGCCCAAACAGTCCTTGAATCTGTCCAACCTGTTGGGAAAGGCTTATATTTTCCTTCATCCGATCAAGTAAAATCGTAATAGCGTAATAGAATGATTGAAATATATATGGAGTGTGAAAGAGATGTTCATCAATGCAAAAATTAAAACAGACAGATTAATTCTACGCCCCCTCATAGAAAGGGATGCAATCCCAATCTTCAGAATGGCAACTGAAAGAGATCATTTTAAGTATCAGCCTGACTTGCCCCCTACTAATATAGAAGAAATTAAAAGCCTGATTAAATGGTCTAAAAGTTGTAATCAAAAAAATACTCCTGAGAAAATATATAAGTTCAATTTGGCTTTTGTTTTAAAGGAAACTCAAGAAACCATTGGAATTGGTGGACTCGGCCTACATGATGTAGATAATCGACAAATTGAGATCTACTATGGCATACAAGAGGTCCACCAAGGGAGAGGATTATCCACAGAAGCTGCGAAAGCTATTTTTGACTACGGTATTAACACCATCGGCTTAAAGAACATCATCGCAACTGTACATCCGGAAAATACCGCATCTAAAAAAATCATAGAGAAGCTGGGAATGAAATATAAAAAAACATTATCAAGATTAATAGGGGAAAATAGTAACTATAACGGTTATTTACTTTATGATATTTCTACATCAAAATAAATAGGAACACATATAGCCAGGTTCCCTTTGTTGATACGGATTGAGAATATATGCGATTGAAAATCACTTTTCTTTTCGTATTCTTTTTATAAAATTCAAAAGGGAGATGAAAGACTGTTCTTCTTCTCTTTTTATCAATTTTGTCTTTCGTAAGGTGGAGGAGAGACAATCCTTCACCTCTTTTTACAATTATCGTCTTTTATAAGTTGGATGAAAGACCGTTCTTTTGCGCTTCCAAGAATTTTTGTCTTTCATAAGCAAAATCAGTAAAAGAAGAAAAGAAGTATCTGTAGTGACAAGAAAAATACAAATAATAAATTCTATAATAAACACGATGTTTGGACTGTAATACTTCCCCTTAATGGAGCCAATGTTTCGGAATGCTTAAATTTGCTGGTAATTTCGTATTTCGATCGCCATTGGCCGAATTGACCTGGGCTTGAGTTAAAAAAATCGATCCTAATAGATTAGCTCCACTTAAATCAGCATCCCTTAAGTCAGCACCAATAAAGTCTGAATTTCGAAGATCGGCATTTCGGAGATCAGCTGCAATTAGAAATGCCCCCCTTAAATTGGCTCCTCTCAAGTTTGCTCCTTTTAATTTAGCACCTATTAAGGCTGTTCCTTTTTTTATTTTCCTTTGATTTTTCATATTTTCTTTAGAACGGACTAGCTCACTCGTTTGCAAAAGTAATTCATTTACCATTGCTCTATGCATAGGAATATTGAATTCTAAGATTGATTTTGAATCTAAGTTTGTTAATTTTTCAGTTTCCTCCAAGGCCTTTAGCAAATCTTCGTGAATAGATTTAGTTTCATTTAAGCTTAAAGCCTCACTTAGGTATCGAAGCATTTCAAAAAGCTGCTGCATCATTGGAAAAACGTCAAACATTTCCTTCGCCTTTTCTGGATGGTCTCGCCAATCCTTTCCTTTGAACGTACCTTGGGAAACCTTTTGTCCAGCTCCAAAGCAATCATATACCGTGCAGCCTCGAAAACCTTTCTCTCTCAGGTTTTCATGAATACTGCACCGGTAATTGGATTGTAAGTTCCGGCATGGAGATCCTCCGTCTTTATTAAAAGCAAAATCAGCTGACTTTGCATATGGCAAGGCAACACAGCAAAGTCCGAAGCAGTTTTCACAATCAGGACTTAGTTGGTTCAATAAAAGATTGTTTGTTTTTACTCGATTAGACATTTCTACACATCCTCTTAGTGACTCATAGGGGAAAATATATAAATTAATAGTAACATATTACGGGAAACCTACATTCAGCCGTCATTTATAATCATTCCCAGGCTGTCATTGGCTGGATTACGGCATAAGGTATAGGCTACTATTACATATCTATCTGTGACTCCTAACATAAGTTCAGTTCAAAATAAAGTGCACCTTTAATCGGGTTTATCCGATATGGTTCGATTTCATAAAACCCTAATGAACGATAAAGTGAGATGGCTACTTTCATGGAAGGTAGTGTATCAAGTCTTAGAAATTTATAGCCACGGGACTTAGCATCATCAATAATAGAAGTTACTAATCTCTTTCCCATTCCTTGACCATTCCACTCTGGTTTAACGTACAATCTCTTCATCTCACAAATGCCTTTATTAATCTGCCTTAATGCCACGCAGCCAACCGGATGTTCATCATCAAGAGCCAAGAGCAAACTTCCCTCAGGATTTTCGTATTCCCAAGGGAGATTGTTCAATTCCTTGTTAAAGTTCTGAAAGCATAAGTCTATTCCGAGTGAATGGCTGTATTCTATAAAAAGCTCTTTTGCTTGTTCGAATTGTTTATCTTCAGTAGCTTGGATTATACGAACCATCCCCTTATCCCCCTTCTATTAAAAATGGAAAAGTATTATGTTCATGTCATTCTTTTTATAATATGAATCTGGGTTATACGGACCCAAGTTTCATCACTATTAAACTCGCAATTCACGTACTAAAGTTCCAAAAATTAGGTCTATTAATGTTATTCTCTTACAATTTGAGGCCAATAGCGCGTTACGTTTCATTTATTTACAAGAATTCATTATTTAAATAAAAGAAACTTAACCTCTGTCCGTTGTGAATCCATTTGGCAGTATTTCACTGTTCATTCTTATAATTATTAAGAGGAATTGATTGCTGGCCTCTCTAACCATCATTTGATATAGTAGCTCATTACGATTTGCTCGCCCTTCATTCCTATTTTTCTAGCTCCTTCATCGATAAAACCACATTTTTTATACAAGACTTGTGCTGCTTCATTCCGTACGTTTACTGCTAATACAATTTCATTCATCTCTCTAAAATGTTCTTTCACAAAATCAGGCAGGAGCGTTAAAGCATTCTTTGCATACCCCTTTCCTTGGTGACGGAAATCTGTAGAAAACGCTCGTAATAAAATCGAATTTGTATTTTTAGAATAGGGCTTTGCCCCTTCGTTTTTATGTAGATCGAAAAAGGTAACTAGTTTCTCTTCTTCTATTGTTAAGACTGAATAGCGATCAGGATCCTTTATTGATTGTTTAATACAATCCATTGGCATACCTGTAAAATATAGTTGTTCTTCCGATAACTGATAATCCTCGACTAACCCTTTAAATTTCACTTCATAAAAGTGTAATTGCATTTTAGAATCTCCTTTTTTCAGAAACAATGATTGCTAATTGCTATGTTCAATCCATAAATTAATAATTGGTGAAAAAATAAAATAATAGGGATATTATACATTATTTTGAAAATATTACGATTACTTTTTTATATATTTTATTTCCCTCAATTACAATATAAATGAAAAACAAAAACGCTTGGGTCTACTATCCAACCCAAACGTCATTTTTTCGTAATTTACCTATCAAAAACCTATTATTAACGGATCTTTCTATTCACTTCATATCACTTAATTCCACTCTAAATATTGCTAGCAAAGATAAAATAATAATTAAGGATATTAACCATGCTATCAGAGGCTGTTTATGATGTATTGGTAAAATAAAAAAGATGATACCTGTAAAAAAGACTGACCATCCAAAATTCCAGCCATTATGGTATGTAATAAACCCAAACTTATAATTGGCATATTCCGTTATCAGATAGATGCCAAACCACAATAAAAACCATAAGGTACTTTTTTTCCATCCTTTAGGAAACCTTCCAAGGTAGATTAATACAGTAACTACATAGGAAAATACCATAGCTACAAGTGTAATAATCGTGTGGTTAGGAAGGATTAAGTCATGGAAAATCCACATCGATTTTTTGTATAGTAAAAAATTATATAAAAAATCTCCAATTATTAGGAATAAGATGGTTGGATAATACTTCTTCCAATTTCTCCAGTCACCCCAAATCATCCCCGCTATTAAATAAAACATGTTTATAAAAATATACATATTTTCATTCCTTTAGAAAGTATAATCCTATACTTCCCATAAGGAATAATTATTATTAATTAAATACTTGTATCTCAGGAACCACAATTATGGTATACGTCAAAAGTCTATGCAAACTTGATCTGCGTTTCGTTAGTTGAAGGTTGTTGACAATACCTTTATTTCTTAAATACGACTTTAAACCTTTCACAAACAACAGGCATTTTGTAATGAAATTCTTGATTAATTCTATTAAATTCATTTTTAAAAAAGGCTTCATGAATTTCTCTCCACCGCTTTAATGAACGGTCACCTTCACCTTCTAAATATGCGTGTTCCTCGGTTACTTCATCAAATGGAACAACCTCAACTGATGTAGTTTCAGCAATAGCAACAGCATTTCCTTCTCCGTCGAGTATTATATTGATAAGACCAGCAAAAGGTAATTCCTCATTTTCAAGCTCATATAAAATATAATTTGATGCTGTTGCTGTTTTCTTCCCTTCTAATACTAACTTAGCTAGCAGATTAGCTATTTCATTTGATCCGCCAAATGCCCACGCCTTGTATTCAGTTGGTGCATTTGGGTTGATTTTCAGGTAGTCATCCCAAATTTGGTTAATGGAAGCTTGGTTCATATCTATCAACCTTCTCTCTATTAGATATGTAAATTGTAACATTTAGTTAAAAACTGTACCAAAAAGAAGCGTTCTCCATTTTGGAGTAACGCAACAGATTGATTAAAAAACGAATCCCCTCATCGTAATACATTCGTTCCCAAGTAAAAAATTTTCAATCTTTATCAATCCTCTTTTCGCTTAAGTAGATAGCAAGTATATTTATGAAACCAATTCAGAATCAAATATAGTCCAGGATAGATCATAGCAGAATACCATAATTTCCAACCGTTATAATAAAATGTTCCACTCCATAAAAATATAAGCTCAAAAATAATGGCAAAAATGCACCAACATATTATATAAAACATCTCGATTAGTTCATTTCTTCTTTTAAGTGAACATGTATTTTATCAAAAAATACGTGTTCAAAAGTTATATTCTTTTTTAGATACATCGAATCAATACTTGAAAAGAGTTTATACGCCTTCATGTTTCTTCCTTAGCATTTTGAGAAATTTGGTATAATCCGGATCTCAATACACTCTTCTAAATTTCTCAACCAAATACTGCACCCCGTATAATAAATAGGCTTTATAGTGTAAGTAAATAAAAAATTGAATATGATTTAGCCGATTTAGCCTGATTATTTTCATTTTTTTTAAAATATCAATGAAAAGAAAAGCAAAGAGCCCATCTGCAATTAGATTTAGGATGATATATTTTTTAAAGTTCCCAAACGAGTATTTAAGGAACCACATAGATAGAGGCATATATGGTCCAATGCTAAAAGGAAGTTCATCCCTCAAAAATGATCTTCGCTTTTCGTAAAACCTCCACCATTTTCTCTTATGTCCATATAAATGATTGATTATCTCAAATATAACAATAAATATTCCTGCTATCGAAAAGCGTTGAAAATGACGTTTTCCTATAAATAACAACGTCATCCAAGGGAACATAATGATACATAAATTAAATAAAGAGTGCCTTTTGGATTTCAAAGAATTATCACCTCATATTATATATTTCCAATAATTGTTATTGTGTCCAATATTCATGAGATAAAACGGAATATTTAGCTGAGAATGGTCTTTCATAGTTTAATGAGAGACAAAATTGGTAGGAGGAGTCGAAGAGCTGACTTTCATTTTGTTTATGAAGGACAAAAAACGTTGGAGAATCAAGCAAACGTTCTTTCATCCTCACTTCGAAGGACAAAACTCCTTTCAAGCCCAAAGATCTATCTCTCATACTCTTTTTTGAAAATACGAAAATTGTCGGACAGGTATGAGAACTGTTTCTCCCTTCCCTGAAAAAAACGGAACATGAGTCTATTTCTTATTTTTCATTATATTAATATTACTAAAATCGGACTTTTTACAAAAAAATAATTGGATGCCGAAGCTCCGATTATTGATTAGTTTTATAGTAATATTAAATCAAAAAACTAAATGGAGGATTGGTTATGTTCATACATAAAATTGATGAGAATATTTCGTTAAAATTAATTGAATTACATGATGCTGAAAGAGTATTTGCAATTACAGACAAATCAAGAAATTATTTAAAAGAATGGTTGCCTTGGCTTGACTTTACTAATAATCTGGAAGATACAAAGGACTTTATCCGAGGATGTTTAAAAGGCTATGTAGAAAATAATAGTTTGAGTACTGTTATTTTATTCAATGAAGAAATTATAGGGATAGCAGGCTTCAATAGTATTAATTGGTCCAATAAGACCGCATATATTGGATATTGGCTTGGTCAAGAATATCAAGGAAAAGGGATTATGACTAAAGTAGTTAAAGCACTGACCAACTATGCTTTTAATGATTTAAAATTAAATAAAGTCGAAATTCGAGCTGCCGTAGGGAATATAAAAAGCAGGAGATTGCCAGAAAAATTAGGCTTTGTAAATGAAGGGAGTATTAGGAAAGCAGAATGGCTATATAATCGCTACGTTGACCACATCGTTTACGGGATTTTAGCTAGTGAGTGGAGTGAAAATAATTCATCAAACCATTTAAAGGTATGAAATGAATTTCCAGATAATAACGGCCTTGAAAATATCATAAGAATATGAAGAGTTAAGTAGCCCAAAAGAAAAGAATTTTTTTGAAAAGTATAATGCTTTTCCGTGATTACACCTAATCTCAACTCATTTCTATTAAAAAGTCAACGATAAAGAGCTAGCCATAAGGATAGCTCTTATAATCATTATAGAATTGTGTTTTTCATACTATCGTACATCGCCTTTACTGACTCATCCATTTCATCTCGGGACATCCTCATCGCCTTTTCGGCACGGGCATAGCCAATTTCTCTTTTTCCTGCTTTAAGACCCTTAAATACTGCATCTGCAAATTCATCTACAGGGGTGCCAAATGTATGCAGACCTACTCCGCCTAAATCGGTATTCACTGCAGGCGGCGCTATTTCGACCACTTCAATGGCTGTATCTTCAAGCTGGTGCCGTAAGCTCATGGTGAATGAATGCACCGCCGCTTTCGTTGCAGAATAAATCGGCGCTATGGCCATTGGGGTAAAGGCTAATCCGGATGATACATTAAGGATAGCCGCATAGTCTTTGTTGGCAAAGTATGGTGCAAATAGCATGGAAAAATGAAATGGTGCCTCGATATTTGATGCTATCTCCTGACTGTAATAGCTCCAATCTTCCTTTAGGTTCGTATTAAGAACATGATAGCGTTGTTGAATGCCTGCGTTGTTTATAAGCACATTCACATCGGGGTGCTCACTTGTTATCCAGTTGAATAAAGTAATTCGATCAATTTCCTTAGTGACATTACAAATGCATGTAATTAGTTCAGAATATTTTTCCTGGGCTTCCTGGAGCTTTTTTTCGTTTCTACCGCAAACGATGACTTTATTGCCTAATTTTATGAACCTCTCGGCAAATGCAAACCCGATTCCTGATCCTCCGCCGGTAATAAATATTGTATTTCCTGTTAGTTTCATTATTTCCCTCTTCCTAGTCCGCCATTCTTTTTTACAAGCTCTTGCTTTATTCAATAAAACTCCCTTGACTTTCTTTAAAAAGCAAGAAAACTTAATCATAATTTTATGTTAAAATAATTATATAATACATAATGTTTTGTCATAAATTCCAATAGAACGGAATGATATTTATGAATGAATGGGTTGTTAGGCTTATTCTTCTAGTAGTATTTTTACCTTTTATATTTTACTTTATTGCTTTAAGTAAGAATGTTAGCAAAACAGAAAAAGAACATAAAAGAGATATGACTTATGAGTTAAATCCTTTTACTGGGATGAAAATGCCTATTGAAGAGGATGACAAGGATAAATCAAGGAGTAAGAAAGAATAGTATTTTGATTAAATAATAAATCGGTATCTCCACCAACATGTGCACACTCGAAATTGTATTGGCATTCATAATTTTGCTGGTAAAAGTGATTCCAGCAAATATTAATTTATTAAAAAATGACCTCTTCATGTGAGAGGCTTTTACTTTTTTTAATATACTTTTTTCTCTTTTCATTCTGCTTTCCTTCGATCAAAATTTCTATTCAAACCAATAAGAGCCAGAGATTAATATCCCCTGGCTCTTAAAAGAACTTGTCTATGAAATATTCGGTTTATCGTGTTGTCTTGGGGGATCTGAATAGCGTTCCTTTATTAGTAGAAATTGATCCAGATTCTCGAACAAAATATCCACCATTCTTGGATCAAAATGACCTCCCCGCTCACTTTGAAAATAATCCAAAATATCTTCTAAATCCCAAGCGTCTTTATAGACACGATTGCTCCCTAGTGCATCAAACACATCTGCAACAGCCGTAATCCTTCCTGTTATTGGGATTTCTTCACCCATCAGACCATTAGGATAACCTTTTCCATTCCATTTCTCATGATGGGTTAAGGCGATTTCTGCCGCGCATTGCAGAATTTCTCGATGGGAATGCTTAATCATTTCATAGCCTAAGGACGTATGAGTTTTAATTATTTCAAATTCCTGTAATGTTAGTTTTCCAGGTTTATTCAAAATGGAGTCAGGAATTCCTACTTTGCCAATATCATGCATCGGTGAAGCGAGTTTAATAAGTTCAATCTCCTTTTTCGATAAACCACATTTAGAAGCAAGGAGCTGAGAATATTCTGCCACCCTTTTTACATGATTCCCTGTTTCATTCGAGCGGACCTCTACTATTTCTCCTAGAGTATAGATGATTTCCTTCTGAGTGATTTCAATTTCCTTTGTTAAGTCTTCCACATCTCTAAAAGCTCTGGCATATCTCAAGGATAAAACAAATGAATGTGCACCCAGAAAGAAGAGAAAGCCAAGTGAAGCAATTTTCATTTCAAATAAATAATGATTAAAATAATAAAACATATCTGAAATGGATGCCAGCACAAAAATAAAGAACATGATTAATATAAGCGTAGCACCCATTCTTTTACGAATTAAAGCCATGATAAATACATAAAGAAGATAAACGATAAATGCCAATAAAACAAAATTATACGATGGCATAAATTTAGTGAAAGTTACCGTAGAGGTTGTTACTGTAACACCACCATAGAAAAATAACATCAAAAATGCTAACCAGACTGCAATTTTGCTAGTTTCTTTAGGATAAAGCGATCGAACATAAAGCAAAAAGATTGGTGGAATGAAATACACAATCAGATAATCTATTCTCAGTACAGTTGACCAATCCATAAAGTAATCGAAGATAATTTCATAGGTGCTTCCAAAAAACTCATAAAGGAAGAAAACTAGGCTTGATAAACCGAAAAATAATGAAGTGGGGTCTTCTCTTCTTGTTGTATAAAGGGCTAAATGGTACATGCCCATCAATGCCAACCCACCGATAACAAACCCTTCGAATCCCTGCCTAAGATCCAAATACTGGTCGATGGAATGCTCATTCCCTAGTAAAATATTGTTCGTTAATCCGCCTTTATCATGATCAAAATTAGATACTTGAATCACGATTTCAGTTGTAGAAAAACTTGGCGTAAACTCAATGGTTTCATATTCAAAATGAGGGTCACTGTTATCTTTAGAAGTCCCCACCTTGCCCTTTTCATCTACAAGCTTCCCGTCAATCCAAACTTTATTTGCTGTGTATGTATTTAAGATAAAAAGAGCTTTTTCCGTATGTAAATCACTTTCATTGAACTTAATTAGTAATCTATATGTTCCAAAGCCCTGCCCATCAAGTTCTCTACTCCCCAATTTCTGGTCATTCCATGTCTTGGGAACTTGCAGAAGGGCCTTGTTATTTGTTATAGCCTCGAATTGATGCGGTTCCACAAGCTTATCCGAATAAAATTCCCACTGTCCATCTAATCTAATATTGCCTTGTTCTTCGAAATTCCATTTTGTAACGTCCATCTTCCCTTCTTGAGCTACAGGTAATTCATGATTATTATTCGAAAAAGAAGAGCACCCCGCTATGACAGCAAGGATTATCACTGGAATGATAATCGATATGTATAAAAACTTACGATTTCGCATAATGAAAACCCTTTCCATCATCCAATCAATTAGTCAGCCTATTGTGGTAGATTAGGTGCTTTATCCCGAAAAAGAAAAAGCACACCTTTTCTCCTGTGTACTTCTCATGTTGTGGTAGATTTGAAAACTATATAGCGATCATTTTCACGTGTAAATTTACCTTATTTGAATATCTAGTTTTTTTAATACTACCTTATTTTTTCAGAAAAAATAAATACAAATTTCGACATTTGGGTCGTCGAATCATAGGCTGCAAATAAATTATTAGACAAATTATTACATTATTNACCTTATTTGAATATCTAGTTTTTTTAATACTACCTTATTTTTTCAGAAAAAATAAATACAAATTTCGACATTTGGGTCGTCGAATCATAGGCTGCAAATAAATTATTAGACAAATTATTACATTATTCGGGAAATTGAGACTTCCAAAGAGGTGTTTGTTGATAATACACACGAGTATGATACAGTTACAGTTAACTTAATTACAATTAAATGTAAAATTATTGAGGGTAATCCTTCAGCAAGGGAACATTCAAAGGTGGTGTGGTTGAAAAGAGAGAACCTTAATTCTCTGAAGTGGGCTCCAGCGGATGTTCCTACAGTGGAACAATTAATTATGGGAAAAATGAGGGAAAGGAGTCAGGGACCATTTCGGTTGTCTGACTCCTCATTTTTGCTTCAAGACTGTAAATCCTTCTAGTATAAACGTCGGAAGAGATCTATCCGACCATTTCCAAGCCATTTTCAATTTATAAAATATTTTTATTTGCCCTTGGAACTAGTGAGGAAGGCATATCCTCATGCAATCTCCAAACGACGTTCATCGGCTTGTTTCCGTAATGCCTCATATATTCTGCCGTTCCCAAAAATACAAATGGTGCAGTATGACCATATTCCTGCCTGTATTCTCGTACAAATAATGCAATATGATGGTTTCTTTTTTTATGGTGTATATAACGTTGAGCAGTCGGACTATTTTCAGATACTCTGCTCTGGGTTTGCCAATGGAATAATCGGTCGTTGATAGCATAATCTTCATATAATGTCGAAGGTGAAAAATCCTTCTCAGATTTATTAAGAGTGATAAAGAAAATATCCAAATTCTTATCCTCGAAATATTTGACTCCCTCCCGAAAGGCTGGGGATTTTTCTTCATTGTAATACCCTAATGCAGCTAACACTTGAGTTGTTGAATATTTGCAATGAACACGTAATGGACATGGAAAAGGGAATTTATTTGCGATTTCCATTGTATCAAGTGTTTCGTACTGAAAATAAAGGATTTCCAAAATCTCCTCTTTAAAATGCTGATTTTCTAACAGAGCTTGAATCCCTGTCTCAATACTCGAGTATCCTTCTTTTTCTGGAAAGGCCTTGTAGAAGGAATAATAGAACATGTTCAAAATGAGTCTTTCCTCTTCATTAGGAAACGTACCATCTTTTATATATCGAATTAAAAACTCTAGCTCCGAATTTGAATTCAAATAAAATAGATTTTGCAAGCGACTAGTGAGAAAATTTTCATTCTCCCAATGAAAATCATCAATTATACCGGCTTCTTCTAACATTCGAGTAAAACTCCGATTTCGATTTTTTCCATAAAAATCATATAAAGAAAGATGATAATGGTTCAAAAAGTTTCTTAAAGTAAGTTTCTTTTCCGTATCCTGTTCAAAATATTTCATTTTCCCCACAAGATTAGCCTTCGTAAGACTACTGGATCTAATATTCCTTAAGATGTACTCTTTTGCCTGTTCTTCTAATTGGATAAAACTACCCTTAGGGAGGTTAAAAAAGCCATTTTCTACATAGTATTGAGTTGAATGCCTTGTTTTTCCGATTAAAGCACGGAATTTTTCCTCAAAGTTATAGTTTTTATGTGCTTGACCAACAAAATCTAAAACAGTTAAACATTCCTTCCCATCAGCTAAACGCAAACCTCTCCCAAGTTGTTGTAAAAATATCGTTAAGCTTTCGGTAGGTCTTAGGAATAGGATAGTATTAACTTCTGGAATATCAATCCCTTCATTATATAGATCCACAACAAAAATAAACTTTATTATTCCTTGAGTAAGGAGATCTTGTGCATCTCTCCTTGTTTTACCATCAACATTTCCGTAAAGAGCTACAGAAGGAATTCCTGTTTGATTGAAGAAATCTGCCATGTATTTGGCATGTTCAATCGATACACAGAAGCCTAATCCCTTGACTTCATCTATATCAGTAACATATTTATAAAGACTCTTAACAATTTGATTGCTGCGAATTCGATTGGAGGTATATACATTTTCTAATTCCTTGATTTCATAGCCCCTTCGTCCCCATTTCAGGCTTGATAGATCAACAGTGTCTGTAACGCAGAAATATTGGAAAGGGCTTAATAATTTTCTATTAATCGCTTCAGTTAGTCTCATCTCTGCCGAAATCGTATCTTCGAAAAAAGAAAGAATGTCTTTCCCGTCCATCCTCTCAGGAGTCGCCGTTAGTCCAAGTAATATTTTAGGATGATAATGCGATAATAACTTTTGATATGAATTAGCTGCTGCATGATGAAACTCATCAACGATTATAAAATCGTAATAATCCCTTGAAGTGAACTTATACAACTCTTTGCTATTAAAGCTTTGAATGCTGACAAATAGATGTTCAAGGGAGGAAGGCTGATAGTCTCCTACAAGTAAATTTCCAAAATTGGGATCCTTTAATATAACTCGAAAGGTATCCAAGCTTTGTTTCAAGATTTCTTCACGATGTGCCACAAATAATAGCTTAGCGGTATTCTTGTTGGACATCCTAAATCTTTTATAATCAAAAGCAGAAATAACCGTTTTACCAACTCCGGTGGCAGCAACTAGAAGGTTTTTCTTACGACCGAATACCTCTCGTTCCACTTGCAGCTTTTCAAGTATTTCCTTTTGGTAGTGGTAAGGCCGTATGTCAAAAAGCACAGGCAAAATTGAATCCTCATTACCTTTCTCTTTTGAAAGTGCTCTTTTTAATCGTTCTTGATCATCAAGATTATCCTCATGAAAGGTAGAAAATTCCGAATCATTCCAATAGCTTTCAAAAGTTGCCTCAAATTTCTTCACGATATCAAAGGAGTCTTTCTCGGTCACTTTAATATTCCATTCAAGCCCTGACGTTAAGGCAGGATTGGAGAGATTGGAGGAACCGATATATGCTGTACTAAATCCGGTTTCTCTCTTAAACAAATATGCCTTGGCATGAAGACGAGTACGGTCGACATCGTAAGAAACCTTAATTTCAGTATTAGGAAGCCTGCTTAATTCCATTATTGCTTTATAATCTGTTGCTTCCATATAAGATGTAGTAATCACTCTTAATCTTTTATCCGGGTGTGAAGTAAAGCTCTTTAACTCCTCTATGATACAACGAAGTCCACTCCATTTAATAAAGGATACGAGCATATCAATACAATCAGATGTTAAGATTTCCTTCTTTAACTCCCCTAGCATATTCGGTTCATAACTTGATCCTGTAAACAAAGAGCTTTGTGAAATTGGCGTGACGGGTCTTATCACTTCTCCTTTTCGGACCGAGCGGATGGAGTTCATTTTTGAATAAATGGATGTTAAAACCTCACCTTCTTCATCAATTTTCAGGGTTTTAAACTCTTCTTCGTCCAATCTTTCGCTTAAAATGGAAATGATTTCATTACATGTTTTGATTTGGTCCAATATTGATTGACTATTATCAGATTCATTCTTTTCTCTAATAAATTTAAGTGCTCTTCTTGTAACTGCTGATATGTAGGAGGATAAAAGTTTTCTGGCCTCCTCCGCATCCATTCGTTCTTTGCCGATTTCGTATGTATTAAGGTTGAAGGTACTTAAATCCTTTTTTATTTTTTGATTTATGATTTCTTCATATAGGCCTTCTTTGAGCATTGGGGTCACCTCGAGTTAAACTATTACTTTATAAATGTTTCCATTATTGTAGAAGAGAATCCTGCTTTTTTGGGGAGAAACATAGTTTTTGTATATCTTTAGATAAACAAAAACCGATTTCTAGATAGTTAGAAATCGGTTTAATTAATTTATAATAAAGGTCTATTTTTAGTTAGTTCACATTCGACTTGCCTCTTTTTATTAATTCATTTAGGTCTGTATTTTCAAACAGCACCTTGTAAAAATCCCTATAAACAATTCTTGAAAAACCATGCCAGGAATCGTGGTCGAAATTTGGGAATGATGTGAAAAAGATCAATTATTGGTATACCTCCCTTCCTGTCTCACCTTCTTATTTCGTGTTATCAATCGTGTCAGACCGTATATGGATCCACTCCTTAAAATAAGGAGGAAGTCCTCCTTTCAATGAAATCCCTGCATGGCCAGCTTCTAATACATGATAGGTTTTGTCCGAACTTGAAACTAGATCCATAATTGGTTGGACCATCGCTTCTGGTACTAGTCGATCGTACTTGGATGCGATTACTAATAAATTGGAGTGAATGTTGCGAAGGTCAAGATTTTCTCCTTCAATTTGTAATGTGCCATTTAATAACTTGTTTTCTTTTACGAAATCATTTAATAGCTGTTTCAATGTTGCACCAGGAAAAGGAATGTGACTCTTTGTCCAGTTATTGAACCGTTGCCATCTCTTCATATAAGCTTCGTCATATGCTCTGTTTAATAGGGATAAATATGGACTATAGTAAATTGGTGAGGTCAGGAGACGGACACCCGCTTCAACTAGTGGTGCAGGGATCAATCCAATTGAATCTACAAGATGTTCAATATCAAATCTCTCATTCTTTAAAGCTTTAAACCATTGGTCAAAAATTGGGTAGGCGGAGAAATCAAATGGTGCAACTGTTAAAATTAGATTCTTAATTGGTTCCTTTGCAATGCCTGTATACATAGCTGCCAAGGTCCCGCCCAGACAATATCCAATCAAGGTAATTTCCTTTGCTTCAGAGTGAGATAATGCCCGTTGTACCCCTTTTTGGATATACTTTGTAATATAATCATTCATGGTAAAATCCTTATCTTCATAACCTGGAATACCGAAATCAATTAAATAGACATCATACCCTTCCTGTACAAAGCCTTCTATCACACTTGCACCTGGAGCCAAGTCCAATATAAAAGGCTGATTAACGATAGAGTAAACAAGGACAATGGGGGTCTTATATTTCTTTTGTTTTGGTGGGTAGTGCCATAGTGTAAGCTTATTTTTCTTCCAAATGGCTTTCCTTGGAGTTAGGTTGGATTCAGGTGGTGCTGAATGGAACACGCTCACAAAGCCCTTCCAGCGCAGGATTTCTTGTTCAATTTCCTGAAAGTCCAGCCTTTTAGACATCTTTTCGGTTAGCACCCTTTTTGTCCTTTGCTGCATTTAACTTTTTCTTTAAGTTATAGGAGAGCTTAGATAAATTGAGGATCATCGTGCGAGTTTCTGGATCTAATTCTTTTAAATATTGATTGATTTCTTCAGTAACAGACTCCTCTTGCCCGCCTTTTTTAGATAGTCTTTCCACCACTGCTTGTTCTTTCTCCTTCAAAATTTTCTTTAGATTCGCGTTTAATTGCAGAAAATGCTCCTCTAACAGATCAAGCTTTTCCTCCACTTGTGTAGTAAGCTTGGCCACATTAGCCACATCTGTTTTTGTTGGTAAATGTAAACAGGCCCCAATCACCTCTGCATACTTTTGAAGTAAATCCATTTTATGGCCAAGCCATTCTGAATGAACTTCTGCCATTTTAACTACTTCTTCATGACTTAAAAAGTTTTGTATCGATTGGTTCAGCTGTTGTTCAAGGATGAAACCAGCTTTTTTCAGACTCCCATATATATCAGGTGTCTCCTGATTCTTATTTTCACTCAAAGTAACACTTCCTTTCCTTCTTTTTAGTTTAATAAATCTTAAATGGAGGCAGTAATACCACCATCTACAATGAGAATATGTCCCGTCATATAGTCAGAGGCTTTAGAGGATAGAAAAATGATAGGTCCCATTAGATCGGTGTCATTACCAAATCTTCCTGCTGGGATATGAGCTTGTAAGGGCATTTGATTTTTTTCAAGAACACTTCTTGTAATCTTTGTAGGAAAAAATCCTGGAGCGACAGCATTAACTTGAATATGATGTTTGGCGAGTTTGACTGCTAGATCCTTCGTAAAGGTAATTACAGCTCCTTTACTAGAATTATAGGCAATCGTATTAAGAATTTTTGGCTGGACTCCCCCAAGTCCTAAAACAGAGGCAATATTGACAATCTTACCGCTACCTTGTGCAATCATCACTTTTGCAACCGCCTGAGAGAATAAAAAGGTACCCTTCATGTTCACCTCCATCACATAATCCCACTTATCCTCTGGCATGTCCATAAATGGAGCAAACCAAGAAGTACCGCTATTATTGATGAGGATATCAATACTCCCAAAGGTTTGCATTGTCTCTTCAACCACACTTAGAATTTCCTCTTTTTTGGTTACATCACATTTTAATGCCAAGCATTTCACACCGAAATTATTAGATAATTCTTTGCTTGTCTCCTCACAAATGTCCATATTACGAGAACATAAAACAATATTAGCCCCTGCTTTTGCGAGTGCAGTGGCCATTTGCTTTCCTAGACCTTGTCCACCACCGGTAATAATGGCGGTTTTTCCAGATAAATCAAATAGGCTTAGATGTTGCAAGAACTCACCTCCCTAAAACGTCTGTGATGATATATCAATATAGTATAATGAAAGAATTAAAAATACGTGCATAATTTAGTATTTTAATCTATGCCTGTTTTTCTTAATGGTTATTACTTTTATTAAAGGGATCATCATTACTCATAGTATTCTAATATACTTTTATATTCAAAATATCAAGGGGATAAATAATTGAGGGCAGCTATTTAGCAAGGGGACAAACTTGGTTGGTATGGTGAAAAGTTAGAAATCTAATATCAAACTTCATAAAAAATCCCGATTTACCTTCTTAGGAAATCGGGGGAATATTGAGTCTCATCACGAGCCTTGTTTAAAATATTCCGTAAAGTCTTTCTTCAAATCTATCCCTTCCTCCTTTAAAATCTCTTTTGCCAGATAATAGCCACTAGCCATTACACCTGCTACGCCAAAGCCGGGGAATAC
Organism: Bacillus massilinigeriensis; assembly: GCF_900117315.1. Lineage (GTDB taxonomy): Bacteria > Bacillota > Bacilli > Bacillales > Cytobacillaceae > Bacillus_BE > Bacillus_BE massilionigeriensis. The sequence goes on along the minus strand of NZ_LT630337.1, from coordinate 919,963 downwards.
CCATTGTCCAACCAAAAATAAATCTTCTAAATCCGTTTGTTGTTTCATATATTTTCCATACTCCTTCTCTTCTATGGACCATCCCATAAAGGAACCATTTTGACTGTAGGTATATCTCTCGTAGGTCATAGGAGTAGATAATTCACGAAAAACAACCGCTTTCATAAAGTCAGTTCCCAGATGACTTATGATTCGATTAAAAATAGTATCTTCTACTCGTTTCTTTAATTCTCCATAAGCCTTACCACGTATTTTTCCTTTTTCTGTTTTCCAGTAATTTTCATAACTATATCCAAGCGGAATCAGTGCTACAGCTGGTCTATACTTATCCCTTTCCTGTTTTGGATAGATGTTGATGACGATTGGAGCAGTATTTTCCGTATATTCTTCTGGCTTCTTCTTAAAATCAGTTCTTCCAGCAATACTAATGCACTCCACATTCTTAAAATCAAAACTATCATCCACTGACATAAACAATGCACATACGGAAGGGAATGTCTTTTTATCCGCAATTTTCTTTTGCATTTTTTTCACCCATTTTTCCCCTGTCTTAATCCAGTTATAGGTATACTTCGGAGATACATTACTTATAATCTTTCCTTGATATTCATTTCCTGTCTTTGTCTTGACACCATAGGCATGTCCATCCTTCACAAGGATTTCAGTTACTTCCGTTTTCAGTTTCAATACTCCACCGTTTCTATTTAGACTTGTGACTGCAGAATTAGGAATAGCCTGCATGCCTGCTTTTGGATATTCGTTGTTACTAAACACACCCCACTGATAAGCAAACGCCATAAATACCATTGGGTACGGACAATAGGAATATATGGTCGACTTTAATACATCTGAGTTCGTAAGATGATCCAAAATTCTCTTAACATCTTTATTTCCATATTTCATAAACATCGGCATCTGTTTTCTTGATTTCATTCCAAATTTTATAAGCTGAAATAGGCTCATATCATATGGTGGTTCTGGTGCTTCAGTGCCTGAAAACATTTCCTTATTGATTGTTTCCATTATGTTAAAAAGTTTATCAACATCTGTTTCATTCTCTGGAAATTCCCTCTTAAAATCCTCTCTCAAGCACCCATGCTTGAAAACGTGCTTTTTGCCATCAATATAGCAGTTCATATCGCCTCTGCATGGAACCGTATCAATCTGTGGAGAGCCCCAAAATTCCAAGAACTGTGGTATCGTCTGATTTTCTTTCAATTCATATAGACCGTGAATACCTAAATCAAAATGTACACCTTTTCTAGCAAATGATGTTACAAGTCCACCTGGGAGGCTATGTTTTTCTAACACTAAAACTTTTTTATTATACTTTGCTAAGAAATTTGCAGCGCTCAAGCCACCCATTCCCGCTCCAATGATGATGAAATCATATTTTTCCATCTTATTCACCACACCATGATAAAATAATAAAATCCTCTAACGTTGTATTTTCAGTATACTCATATAATATTATTATGTTTTTAATTTGAATGGCTCCTCCCATTATAAGAGTTTATAAAATTGTATGTATCTATGTTTTTATATTACATTATGTATCTAGATCTTTTGTGTCGTGTATTTGAACAATCCTGATTTGGAAATATTTATGTATAAACGATTACAATTTTTCTTATAAAGTAATCATTTATCTATTTTCTATTAGAATCTTGATACCGCTGGTTCTTCGTACTGTAAAAATATATTAATTAAGACCTCTCTTTTCATGAAAAAAAATTACCCACAAATATAGATATATCTATATCTGTGGGTGATTTTTAATTTAGTAAAATTAAAAGAATTTTCTAAAAAATACGGGTGTTCAGGTTCTATCCTACAAAATCATCTAGATTTAATTCCATCACTATCATACTGCCTCCTTCACTATATTATCCTGTAGGGTTACAATTAACATATACTTATTATTAGTAAGGAGACTAAAGAATGCAAAGTTTCATTTAGAACTTTTTATATGCATTACTTTTGTTCGTTTTTTTGTACTCAGCCTTCCTTATACAAGGAAGTGTACAGGGTGGAATGTACAATATATACGGTGAAAGCTTTGCCTTTCTGTTATTTATTTATCCTGCAATAATCCTAGGAACTTCCTTTTATGGCACCGTAAAGCGTGAAAAGTGGTTGGTAATTCCCGCTATTACATTTATAGTGTTGATTTTATTTTTTAATATCGTAACTAATGATTTCTTTCTTGATTTTTTGGTAGGTTATACCCTCATTTCTCTTGCCGCAAGCTACTTTACTCATCTTATTAAAAAGAGTAATTCGATGGCTTGATTCTTAGCTTCTAATAAAAATGAAAGTAAGAATACCACTTTTTCATATGGCTTTGTGTACACACTACTTTGCGTTATGTTTATTTACAAGGACAACAGTATTTGAATAATTCACTCCCTAACTCTAAACAATAATAATACTGCTATTAAGAAATTCTACCCGAGGTGTTAATCTGATGCCAATTTTGGATGTTGATACTGGTAAAATTCATTTTTATGCAAAGGGAGCTGGCATTCCTATTATTTTCATACACCCTCCTGTACTTACATCAGTTAATTTTGAGCACCAAATGGAGGAACTGTCTAAGCATTTTCAGGTGATTCTTTTTGATATTAGAGGACATGGAAAAAGTCCATATTCCAGTAAACCAATTACATATCAACTAATAGTAGAAGATATCATTAAAATTTTTAACCATCTTGAAATAAAAAAAGCCTTTATTGCCGGATATTCTACTGGTGGTTCTATTGTTTTGGAATTTATGCTAAGGGCACCAGAACGTTCCTTAGGGGGAATTATAATTAGTGGAATGTCTGAAGTGAGTGATGCAGTCCTAAAGAATGAGATCTCTCTCGCAGTTAAGCTAGCAATGACAGGATCGGTTCCTGTTTTAGCTTGGGGAACTTCATTAACGAATGCGAGTGATAAAAAACAATTTAGTCGAATGT
>NZ_LT630337.1:853980-916902 GCF_900117315.1 Bacillus massilinigeriensis | reverse complement strand
AATCACAAAAATTCATTATATTGTTCATTCTTTATTCAGCAGGCTTTAGAAAAGCATTATAAACAGCAAACTAAAACGCTCAGAAAATATTCTGAGCATTATTATCTTAATATTTAATTTTTCTTCCTCAACTAAACTGCTCGTTTGTTTAAGTGTACTCTTTCACATTATCCATTGGCGTTACTCAGAATTTGCTCCAATTACTAAACAAAAGCTAATGAAGATTGTGGAACAACCTGATCCAGTTACCGGGTTTTTTTTGGAATATCCGCCATGGGCTCAAATAGTTTGTTTAACAAACAGCTATCATCCTAATCACCTAAACAGGTAGTTTTGTTTAACATTTTGTCACGAATGTGTGAATAACTCAACTATTTAACGAAACCCTCCAAGCTATAATAAAAAAATGGTGCTCATCCAAACACTAACAGAAAGTGTAAAAAGGGCCGTTTTGTATTTCATCATTAATTTTCGTTTACTATCTTTAAACACCAAACAAACACCAACTCTAAATCAAAAGCGCGTAAGATAGCGTGTTTTCGGGCTTTGTTCCGTATCAGTGTGAATGTTCTCGAATAAAACACTCAGTCACCCTTCCAACACCGTTATGGATACTCGAATCGGTAAAAAAAATTATTTCATTTATATCTGGATTTCCTGAGGGACATTTTCGATTACCAGCCCTTAGCCGACATATCTTTCTTGTACTATGAGGCGTTTTTAAGTGAACAACAATCCACATAGTATGAGGGCATTTGTTGTACAAAAAAAAGATAGATGAATGCAGGTATTATTCTCCTGTTCATCTATCCTCTTTTTTACGATTTTAATATGAAATGATAATAAATATTTTCTTGATTTGTTTAAAATAATTTTATAGATACCTTAGATATTAAAATCCGAATGGTCTTACTGGTGGGCAACAAGGATTGTAAGGAACTCCACACATAATATGTTGTTCACAGCATTCATTTACGACAGACTCAGTATGTGGGAAATAGTGTTTGTGAGTAATCATGTGCTTGTTGACTGTTGTGTTGTGAGATGGATGTACGTGTGAAACAACCTTATTAAATATCTGTGGACTCACAAATTGTTTTGGTGGATCAACGGTCCCAGGATCGTACTGAGTTGGAAATACTTTAGGCGGACAATAATGTGGATGACATGATTGACCCCAATTTTTGTTATACATCTGATAACCTCCATATATTATTATTTGCTCTTTAATAAATTATGAGGTCAATAATTAATTTGTCCTAATAAAAAAACCTATTTTAAGGCTAAATTTCAAAGTAAACACTATTGCCTGTTAGAGTCCAAATTGTTTTACGGAAAAATTTATTAACAAAACTATTTTGAATGTTTTTTTCAAGTTCGATATCTATGATCCTTTCTCATTCTTGCTTGAGAAATAACTTGTTCCCCTTGATTTGCCTAGCTATGCAAACTTCCTCTTAACCAGGCGCGTGGACGGTATGAACCGATAGGAATTTGGATTAAACTGGTTTTACCCTTCAAATTGATCCTGTAAAGCTCATCACATTGGTTCGCATCAAACCCTAACAATGGATGTCCGCCCATTCCTAATGCACCAGACACCAGGAGCATCCGTTGCACGAGAATGCCCGCTTCCATCTGTTGAATACGGTATCCTCTATATCCATATGTCCCTTTAAGGTGATCCTTGTTAGCAACTACATGCATACAGAGTGGAACTTGATACAAATTCACGCTGGGCATAGTTAATCCAGACTGTAAAAATCCCCGGAAATCTCCTTTGGCTATTCTCCGTAATGCGTGAATGTCATTGTCATAAGAATAAGTACCATTAGGAATTCCCTCTACATTACAGAAACTGCCGTATAAGGAAACACGGGTCTCAATATGACCCTGTGTATTGTCAAGATCATTGTGATATACGAAAGAAAATGACTCCTTTAATAGAGTAGATAATTGTGTTAAGCTCACTTTACCTAACGTAAAATCGAAATATGGAGAATACCTCCTTCTACAAACAGATGCGATATCGTACGAAAAACATTCTGTAATTGGCAGCAGAACCAACTCCGTACCTAAGGAAGTCTCTTCACTGTTTTCCTTGAATTTTCTAAAAGACCGTGTTGTTTCCAACATTGATTCTTCATTAAGTCTTCTTAAGATTGGATAATCCATGACTGCATTTGAATGATTATAGGTAACATGATGCAACTCTGGAATTTCCCGACACAATTCAGATGCAAAAACCATTTCTTCTATTTCGCTCCCAACACAAGGAATTGGTTTCCTGCTTAATGGGATAACCGCATATACACTTTCCTCTTTTTCAGATAATCCAAGTAAATGATTAATGGACCGATCCAGAAATTGATAACAAACCCGTGTTGAGAACCCCATCATATTAGCCACTTCTAAGGATTGCCCAATTAACACTCCTGCATCCAAACCTTGAAGCCTGTAAGAAAAATTATTGTATTTATAAAAGTTTTTCAAAAAAACTGTTGAGACAAAAACGGTGCAAAAACTTTCCGAAATAGGTAACCCCTTTTCAAGACATCTGGATAAGTAAAAATCGTAATTCCCTTCTCGTAACAAAATAAGACGATGATGCGCAACATCGTAATGGTAAAGTCCAGTTGGAGCGTCTTCCAGCTTTATATACACATATAGCTCGTTAGGATACAACGCTCCTCCTGAGGGAACAAATCTTCGTAACGACTGCGTAAAACTCACATTCTTTTCCTTAGTTTCATCAATCAATGGAGATTGAGAGTATTGAGTTAAACCGTATACATACCATAAGAAATGACCAAGCTCTTCCAGACTGGGGTTTCGGTCATTTTCTTTCTTCTTGAAGGTTAACGGTACTTCTGCTGATAGAGGTATGTCTGGCAAGTCACGGTACAATTTATATGGAAGTGGTGCATCTTTCCAGTCTACCTTCCAATCTGGCGGAAAGACTTTATCCGTGTCAAAATGTAGCTGATGCAGAAAGGTTTCTAGCTCCAAATCTTTTGTCCTCCTACTCTTCCACTACGGGAATGGATGGGGAAATGGATTAAGCTGTTCATACGTTAACGGTGTCGTCGCAAATCCTAGATCCATAGGTACCGTGAGCACCCTCTTCAGACCTTGCACGCGGGTAAGGTGATGCCCAAATGTCATCGGTAGCATACCGGGAATAATTACCTTTACACAATATAATCCATTCCGTTTAGTGATATCCGTGGTTTGGTCAACCACAATAACATCAAGATTTAATTTGCGGAACTTCTGAAGGATATCCTCAAGATCATCCTTTAAATCAGTATTGGCTGGTGGCTCCTTATATTCCTTTGCAAACGTTCGTATAGGACCATGATCATCTATTAAAAAATTCAGTCGTTCCTCTGCTTCTTTAAGTCCGTAGAGCATACCATGGTCTTCCATGGTCCGGACTTCATACGGATCTTGCAGCATCCTTTCATATTTCTGTCTGTTTTTCTCTAATTTTTCATCATCCCTAAACATCATTCCAGCTAGCTCGTAAATCGTGCTTTTTACTGCCCTTACTGGATCAGGGTTTGCTCCTGCTGCACAAATAATGTTTACACCCTTGGATCTTCTGTTTTTTGCCAATGCCCAAACACTTGGAATCCCATGTTCCATTGTTGAATTGTAAAAATAAAGATCATATCCAGTCACTTCATGAATACGGTCGACCATAAGCAGTAATTCTGGGTCTTTTACAGAACGGAGATCAAGTCGTGGAAGGGGGAGCCTTGCATACCAAGTTAACAAAAATGAATCTCTCTCAACGACTTCCATTATGGCATGAAAAATAGCTTCCTCTAAACTCCCACCTAATGCACAACCGTTTGAAGTTTCATATACAAAGCCATCTCTAGAGCTTAAGCTATAATAGGCTAGTAATTTTGGGATCAAAATAGGTCTTTCCTGTAAAAATGAGTAACCCCAGACCCAATCCATTGGGGCATCAGGATTAAACCTTTTAAAAGGAAAATGAGGCATTTCATATTGTTCAGATTCATGTACACCTACACTTGTTGGATTTAATGCGTTATTTTCTAAATGGTGATAACAATCATGAACGACTGTCTTTTTTCCACGAGGCTCGATTCCGCAATAGCGCTCCAAGCCTTCCAAAATCGCAGTCAATTCACTGACTTCATAAGAATTAGATCTACCCGCTACTCCCTCATTTCCTTCAAACAGAGGCATATTCACTAAAACATCAGCAAAAGGTAGCCTGAAATCTTGCATTTTCCCGTTCATAAGCCCGGTGCGGGAATCAAAGTAATCTTTGACTAGTACTGTTTTTAATTCATCCATCGAACGACTACGATAACTACTGCCATTGACTTTATAACTAGATTCTAACTGAATTTGGGCTAATTCTGATGTATCATTTAGTAATGAACTGCACATCGGGCACGATGGGTCAGGCAAGAAAAAATGAAGGGAGTTTGACAATGTTTTCAGGTTCGTAATGAACATTTTTTCCTTTAAGTTGACCGATTCTCCTTGAAGAATCCTCCGAACTTCATTACTTATCAAATCTGCCATATGAGATAATCCTGTTCGTGTTACCCAAGCATCTCGAAGTACACCTCCTCCACCTGCCATTCTCCCTTGTAATTCCCACATTTCACGGGGATCATGACCTGCTACTATACGTCTGATATCTGCACAGCAAGAACATCCAGGTGTGTCTGGGCGTACGAATGGACCAATGATACCTTCCCCAAACAAAACAAAACCTCGAAGCCAGGGGATTCCTGCATCTCTGAACCTTTCTTCCGCTTTTTGATGTAACGTTGGATGCCAGGAATCGTGAAGCACAAGAGCTAATTCTGTTTCAACCGGAACGTCCATTCCTATACTTTGCCGCTTAATGGAATAGGTATCGGATAACTGATTATAGACATAATCCGCTAATAAACCCTTACCTTCCACTATTATTAGAGCCGCCATTAGGATCCCTCCCCTCGAACCTGTACACCAAATACCCCTGATAGTTCCTCTTTTATAAAAGGTTCTAAAGAAAGATCATAAACATATAAGCATTTCCTATTTTCTTTTAAGACCTGAATGGAAGAGGATAATAGCTCTAATTGAGTCATTTCCTCACAAGAAGGAATGCTGAGTCTGAATCCCTTTTTTTCAAAAAAATCGACTGGCTCTTTTTCTAGCCCTTCAACTTTTGAATTTATCTGGTTTTGAGTATTTAAAAATGCTAGTTGTAAGGCGTTTCTAAGTGCAAAGGTTATATTTAAGCCCGCCTTTGTGTAAGATTGACCATTAGACCTTACCCGTATAACAGGGAAGCCCCAAATATCCTCTCTTAAATCGATGATTGATGGACCATTTAAGGTGGTCAATGCATTTAAGTAATACCTGCAGTACCGATCTTCTATTGATCCTTGCTGCAAATCCAAAATCTTACCCTGTTGATTTTCCTTTCTTTCTTTTATTTCTTCATCTAAGTATTTTTGTATCCCCCGACAAATGGCCTCTTCGATTGTTTCTCCTGCACCGATACCCATAAACCCCTCTGGAATGCTCGAGTTCACATAGTTATTCTGATTTTTAAATTCCTTTGCATGTAAATCAATCAACTGTGAAACATACATTTCAATGCCGGTCAGCCCGGCATTTTTTTTTGCTTCCTCATGTGTTAAACCAGCACAAACAACTTCAGGAAGAAGTGCTGCTGGTCCATTAGTCAATGGGTTTACTGCCTGAACATAACATTGTGCAAGAGGAAGCTGTGTTAAATCCCGTTCCTCCCATGTATGGAAAATTCCTATCTCCTCAGAGGTTAATCGGCTGAAATATTCCAATAGTTTACTAGGTGGAGAATTTCTATTAGATTCATGTTTCATCTTTAAATCTAGATCTTCAATCAACCTAGGAGTAATATTTACAGACGTAACCAATGGGTGTGCGATGAATGATAACCAGTTACCTTCCAATGTTTCAAGATTTAGCAAGTAAATTTGATTTCTTTGAGTGGAGGATGCAATTCCTGCAGCTTTCTTGAATAATTCAAATACAAGGCAATTTGCGAGAATGGCACCAGATGTTGGAGAGACGTTGTTAGGTTGTTGCTGATCGACTTGCACCGTAGCTTGATGTAGGCGGCGCCAAGCAGACTCCCAGCATCCATCAGATTCTGGATGAACGACCGGACCAGATAGACCCACTTGCCCTATGCATATGGCAGGTAGGAATCCCTTCCCTTCCTCCTTACAAACAACATTAAGACTTCTTAGTTCATTTACATTCCCTTCCTGCGAGACATATAGAACCCAATCATATTGCTGTACAACTTGTTTCCAGAATCTCTTGTGTTCACCTTTCTCAAATGGGACCTCCTTAACACCCACCTCAGGGTCTAACTCAAGGGCGTTCTGCACTATCTCATAAATTCGAAGTCGATTGGTAGGTATCGATCCTGTTATTAGAAAATCGAATTTTGGAAGTCCGGATTCAATTAATGCGCCTAATAATGAAATTAGAATGGGACCAGCTCCAACGATCAGTACTTTAGCCTGACGGAATTCTTGAAAGTGGTACGCACCAGAATCAACAAAATTTTCGATAAATTCAATTTGCGAAGAATATTTTTCAAGAATCGCAGGATTTAATTGATGTGGTCGATCTTTACTTACATCCCGGACAAATCCATTTTGGTACAACGTTTCTCCAATCTCAAAAACTCTTTTCTTATAAGGGGCAGTTAACCCCTCCGTTAATTCTCCCAATGTTTTCTCCCCATTGAACATCGGAATTAGTGTTTCAATCCACTGGTAGATGGTACTGCCTTTCATGCGAAATGAGCTTTCATTATTTCTAAAATACACACCACCTTCTGGGTCGGGAAGGTAAAATGTGTCTCTTTTTACCTTCAATCGCGTGGAACCGTTTAGTTTTGTCATTCAATTCCTCCTTATTTCTAATCGATTCTAGCTATGCATTACCATTCTATGTAATTTTATTTGTCCCTTATGAATAGCCCAAAAAGTAGTGCCCTTGCTATATTTATACAAGGGCACCTTATTATCATAATTCACTTAAATTTTGAGTAAACGATTAACCCCAACAGCGGAAGCAACTATGACATCTAAAACAGTTAGAACAACTGAAACAACTAAAACAGCTAAAGCAACTAAAGCCGCCACAACGATGAAAGCCTCCACAACGGCCAAAGCCTCCGCAACGACCAAAGCCTCCGTAAATACCAATTAGACGTTCATTCTCACCATAAGGATCCAGATGATTTAACTCGCCAACTTGGTATGGGTCCATTTCCAAGCTTTGTAATTGATTTTGAAGATTATACATGTTTTCTACTCCTTTATATTTAATTATCAGGTTCAACCGACACCTGACGGAGAGCTGAATGAAATGACAATCAGATTGGGCATTAAACTCATCAGATATTTCATGTACTCTCTTCAACAAAATATGATTCCTTTTAGGACGTTGTTACTGATGTCAAAGCCTAAATATAAACGGAGAATGAAGCCTTTGGGAGAGTTACTTTATGACAAACTTGCATTAACCCTAATAATTATTAGTATTTATGAACTATTGCTTATTTCGGTTAAGGGCAGCTTCCAAACTGGAGAGTTAATCGAAGAAGGATTAACCTTTTTTTGCTGAGGTTACTAAATTCCAAAAAAAAAGCAGGAGTATTCCCCTGCTTTTTAATCATTATAAATATTTTCTATGAATGCTTTTCCCATCATAAGTAAACAGCATATTTTTCCCCTCTATAACTGTCTCCAGATGAACTCCCCTTCCCCATAGCTGATGTATATAAGGAAGAACCTTTTCCAAATACTTAACATCCAATTCGATATCTTCATACCAGTGTTTTAAATATAGCTCACCGTTTTTTTGATAGTCTCCATCGGTAACGGTAATATATGGAAATCCTCCATTTACCCGCATACCTACTAATTGATCTCTTACCTGCTCCCAAGCCTTATCAACAATTTTATAGTCTTTCCCCTGTTTTTGGAATAAATACATATCCTCTCGATAGACTAAATCTTTCGTTAAGTAGTTGCGTAGAAAAGAGATATCTGATTCAATTTCACGTACCTCAAATATTTTTTCACGACCTGATCCTGGCTTCACTCCGCGTTTTTTCATTTCTTCTGTTGGATTATTGTATCGTTCTTCAATATCCTCATAGATTTTTAACCCCAAATAGTATGGGTTAATACCTGTTCGGGACGGCTGAACCACTCCTGCATTTAATTTTGCAAATTCTATCGACTCAGCAGAGGTTAAATCCATCTCTCGAAGAATCCTTTGATGCCAGTAGGACGCCCAGCCTTCGTTCATAATTTTTGTTTCTAGCTGTGGCCAAAAATAGAGCATTTCCTCCCGCATCATGGTCAAAATATCTCGTTGCCAATCTGAAAGCTCACGACTATATGATTCTATGAATAACAGCAGATCCTTTTCAGGCTGTGGAGGAAATTTTTTAACTTTCTTTTTCCTTTCTTGCCTTTGATTATTTCCACCATCCAATCCCCAAAGTTCATCATATGGGCTGGATTGCGCAATCTCTTCCTCTTCAAAAGGGTCATCCTCTAAGCTCCAAGATAGCTTCGGCCTCATTAAAGAAGGATCAATATGTTCTTCAATGGCTAAAACCGCATCCAAAAATGTCTCAACTTCAAGCTTGCCATGCTCTATTTCATATTTGCGAATTCGCTCAGCCGTCGCTGCCATACTCTCGACCATATCACGTTTTGTATTTTGGAAACGAACATTATTTTTAAAAAAGTCACAGTGAGCTAAAACATGGGCAACAATTAATTTATTTTGAATAAGCGAATTCGAATCAAGCAAAAATGCATAACATGGATTTGAGTTAATGACTAACTCATAAATTTTCGATAAACCAAGATCATAATGAATCTTCATTTTATGAAATTGTTTTCCAAAGCTCCAGTGGGAAAATCGCGTTGGCATACCATAGGCACCAAAGGTATAAATAATATCAGCCGGACAAATTTCATACCTCATTGGGTAATAATCTAAACCAAAACTATCTGCTATTTCAGTAATTTCTTTAATAGCATACTGCAGGGCATTACGATCCTCTTCACGCATTCGCAGCTCCCCCTTAAAGTTCCTTTATCACAATGTATGAGGGGGATGTGTAAATGATGATTTTTGAAATTCGAACTTATTCCCCTTCCAATATCAAAAAAAAGCAAAGGTAAATGACCTTCACTTTTTCTCTAATCCCTCACCTATTTATCCGTCTCTTCTACTGACAGGTTTAACAACTTTTCGTTATTAAGATTATGAATAATCTTAACCAAAACAAATTTCGGCTTTTTATTTTCGAGAACCTCAAAACGGAAGTTGTCCATTACCTCACTGTTTGATACCTTTTGCCTCCCCATATATTGGTACTCTACTATATCCTGACCTGGATAATCCTCTTTTACAACAGATATGGCAATTCTCCCATATTTTTCATAATCCGGTTTTTGAGCCAGAGTGTTCATGGAATGGAAGGAAAGTAAAAGACTGATTAACATAGTCATCGAGAAGATATTTTTTTTCATCGTATCCTCCTGTAATTAAGTCATTTTACTTCTATTTTTTGTTATTGTTGTTTGGAATATTCGATGCCTCTTTAATTAAAATAAATCCAACCTCTCGATTTCGTTCCCACTCTTCTTCAAATAATGACAAGGGTGGACTGGTTTCCTTTACAAAAGGGCAAATTTCTATTGTTATTGCAGGAAGATGGAAATTGGTGATAAACCAATCTGTATAACCCGCACCTGTTGCATTCTTTGATGGCTTACTTAATTGATATTTTGTAGTTTTTGCCACCTTTTCTGCAATCCGACGATCTCTCTCAAGGTTTTTTCCATTTTTATAATTCCAAAAAACTTCTCTGCCCGACGAGTGGTAAGCAACAGCAATAGTCGGCTTCACTTTTTTAGTGAAATGAGTAATCGCTACTACCTCCCTTGCCTGTAACGGCTTTTTCCCTTTATAAAATTGGTAATAAGGTTTAGTCGGCCCAGCCTTTATTTGTTCCCATCCTGACGGATATTGCCTGTTTAAATCAATCCCTTTAGCATTAGCCTTCCACCTTGCAAAATCATTTGATCCTTCATTCATTCTTTTTAGTTTCCATCGCCTGATAAAAGAGAAATCTTCTATTCCATTCTGCTGAATCATAACCCCATCTGGATTTAACATAGGAACAAACCAAATGGAAACCTTGTCTAATAATTTATCGGAGTGACTCCCGTAATTCGTCCCTTTTTGATAGGCCTTTGCATATTCTTCAAGCATCTTCATCAATATCGATGTCGTCATCCACTCTCTACCATGATGGGAACCAATCATTAGAATATTGCTGTTTCCCTTTCCAAGCTTTATTGCCCATAATTCCCTGCCTAAATATGACCTTCCAATCGAAGTGACTCGAATAACATCCCCATATTGTTTTTCTAACTGCTTAATATCTTGCTCTAAAACCCTATACGAGTACACTTGCTTATGATTAATAAAAGATTCATTTGCAAAGGAAGTATGAGGAGAAAAGAAATAAATTAGCGTAAGAACTAGATACATCCTTTTCATCTAATACCCCGTTTATAGATTCTTTTGCGATTATAATATTGCTTGATCTATTTCCTTTTATTCAGGAAATAACTGATAATCCTTATAAATCAACGAGACCAACATTTTCTGTATGTTTTTTTCTCCGTCACTCATATACTATTTTCAACTCCTTAAAAAGGAGGAGAGAAAATAATGAGCAGAGTAGATTATGACCGAGCATTGTATTATACACATAGATCTGAATGGGACAATTTGCTAATACTCATGGTAAGGACAAAAGACCATTTCCTTTCAAAAAAAATAGAGCATTTCCTGCATGCCTATAATTTTGAAAAGGATTATTCCGTCATCGAGAAAAAGCTATATTCATTACTCCGATACATCGACCATGCAAATGAATTATCAACTGAAGAAGAGCTGGATACAGCATATTACTACAGCACAACCTAACACACAAGAATTCCACTAATTAAAAACACGGCCTTTTAAGAGCCGTGTTTTTTCATCACTTATAGTGAAGGTTTATAAAGGCACAATAATTGAACAGCCTGTCAAATTCTATGTTTATAACTCATTCAATCTTATGTCAATTAACTCCATAAATTGTTTTTCAATGTTTTGCAAAGCTAATTTGCTTCCTTCTAATGAGCTTTCTTTTATACCAAAATAAAATTTAATTTTTGGTTCGGTTCCAGAAGGACGAATGCAAATCCAAGAACCATCATCTAAGAAATATTTGATTACATTGGACTTTGGAAGATGGATTGTCTCCATACCCCCATCATAATTATGACGAACACCAGATAAATAATCCTCACTTTTAATAACCTTCTTTTCACCCAATTGTCCCAATGGATTTTCTCTAAAGGAGGATAATAACCTCTCTATTAACTGAGACCCCATTTTCCCTTTTAACGTAAGTGAACGTTGCCCCTCAAGGAAGTAGCCATACTCATCAAATATAGAAATTAACGCTTGGTACAAAGTCATGCCTTGCATTTTATAAAAAGCACAGGCCTCGGTAGAAAGGATTGCTGCCTGAATGGCATCCTTATCCCTTGCAAAATCAGCGATTAAATATCCGTAACTCTCCTCATAGCCAAATAGGAAGGAGTAATTGCTATTCTGCTCATATTCCTTAATTTTTTCTGCAATAAACTTAAACCCTGTTAAAACATCAACGGTTTCCACATCAAATGAGGAGGCAATGGCACGACCAAGCTCTGAGGTAACAATTGTTTTTAGCATAACTCCATTTGAAGGAAGACTACCCTTTTTCTTTTTTTCAGTTAAAAGATAATGTAGCATTAATGCTCCTGTTTGATTCCCTGTGAGAACGACATATTCACCTTCCTCATTTTTCACAGCAATTCCTAGACGATCTGCATCTGGATCGGTTGCAATTAATATGTCCCCATTCACTTCTTTTCCTTTTTTGATCGCTAGTTCAAATGCAGCGTGTTCTTCAGGATTTGGACTTTTAACAGTAGAAAAGGCTGGATCCGGTTGCTCTTGCTCTGGAACTACATGGACATTGCGATATTGAAGAGAGTGTAGAGCATTTCTGAGAGGTTTGTTCCCCGTACCGTGAAGAGGAGTAAAAACGATTTGAATATCGGATTCTTGAGCAATATTCGGATTTTCGGAAACAGTTTTTAGCTTTTCAATATAAGCTTGGTCAATTTCCATACCAATGATATGAATAAGACCTTTCTTTATCAAATCCTCTTCATCCGCCACCTCAATTAAGAGTTCATCCTCTATCTCATTTACCTTTGTAATGATGATATCTGCATCGAACGGTGGGACTTGTCCACCATCTGGACCATAAACCTTATACCCATTATATTCAGGTGGATTATGACTGGCAGTAATGACAATTCCTGAAAACGCCTGTAAATATCGAAGGGCAAAAGACAGCTCAGGAGTTGGTCTTAATTCATCAAAAACATAGGTTTGGATTCCTCTTGTGGACAAAGTTTTTGCTGCTTCCATAGCAAATTCTCTGGATTTATATCGAGAATCATATGCAATAACTACTCCTCTTCTTTTTGCATCTTCACCGAATGATTCTATGTAAGAGGCTAGACCAGCTGTGGCCTTACGAATGGTGTAAACATTCATGCGATTGGTTCCAACACCTATCTCCCCTCGCATACCACCTGTACCAAATTCTAAATTTTTATAAAAGGCATCCTCTAGGAGTTTTTCATCTGAAAGAATGGACTCTAATTCCAGTCTCATTTCCTGATCTAAGTCTCCAAAATGCTGCCACTTTTCTACTTTTCTTCTCCAAACCATTGCTACTCCTCCAATTCCATCAATTCAATCTATACATTATATATTTAATTTACATGAAAATGACTGATAAAAAGTCCCCATCGGGAATTACTTATTACTATTTTCTAGCATAAATGTGTGGTAATATATTTGAATAATGAAGAGCAATTTTCATACTATTTTTATAGGTATTAAAGAATATAAATATCTATCCATTTTTTGTATGATTTGCCAATTCTATAATAACTTAAAAGGAGACCAATATGAAACCATCAAATAAGGATCAGCGGGAAAATCTGCTATTTTTATCATGGGCGGCCTCTGTTATTGCCATGTTTGGTAGTCTATATTTTTCAGAAATCCGTCAATATGAGCCTTGCGAACTTTGCTGGTATCAACGAATTTTGATGTACCCATTTGTCGTAATTCTCGGAATAGCTGTGGTTAAAAAAGACTATCGAATTTCTTTCTATTCAATGATTTTATCAATTATTGGAGCTGGTATTTCTCTTTATCATTATTCTCTTCAAAAGATTTCCTTTATTGCTGACACAGCACCTGCCTGTGGGAGAGTACCATGTACTGGTCAATATATCAATTGGTTTGGATTTATAACTATTCCTTTTTTAGCCTTAACAGCATTTATTATTATTTTTATCTGTAGTTATCTCATTTGGAAAAATACGCGAGGGGAGAAATAGGATGAAAAAAATAATCATCTTTTTAGTTGTCATTATCGCTCTATTTGCGACAGTGGGAGTTCTAACAAAAATGCAGAATGAGGAAAAGGTGTCTGAAAAGAATCCTTATGGTAAAGACTCCTTACATCCAGAAACAGTAGAACAATTAGATGATCCAAACTATCAAAATCTCATCTTGCCTGATGAGCTTGCAAATGCTCTAAAAGACAAAAAAGATACAACAGTATATTTTTACAGTCCAACATGTCCTCATTGTCAGAGGACTACCCCAATTGTCGCTCCATTGGCAAAAGATATGGATATTAATTTAGTACAATATAACCTTCTTGAATTTGAACAAGGCTGGGATGACTATCATGTTGAAGAAACACCGACAATCATTCAATATAAAGATGGAAAAGAAACAGCTCGAATCACGGGTTATCACGAGGAAGCAGAGTTTGAATCTTGGTTTAATAATAACAGTAAGTAAATAAATAAAATATCAAAAGGCTGGTCAAGCAGACCAGCCTATCTTATTATATTAAAAGTTCGTTAGCAGCTTTCGTATAAATACTAAATACACCATTTTTCATATTCCTTGACTCAAGAAATTGCTGAAACTCAAAAGGAAATGACAGCCCAAAGTCTGTTAAAATTTGGATATTTTTACTATAAAGAGTTTCATACTTATCTTTCGGCTCAGATGATAACAAAATAAATTTTATGGTTTGTAAGCTAGCGATTACTTGAAAAGCTTCCTTCAATGTCCCAAAATATTCAAAATGTCTAGTAGAAGTTTGCAATACATTTAACCTTTCAAACTCTTTAATATCCTCGTCTGAAAAGTAAATTGGGAAAATACTTGTATAAAATTCCTGCACCAGTTCTTCAACTTTTCTCTCTTGATCTGGAGTAGAAGCATAAACAACCTTCACAAAAAAACCCACCCTTAAAATAATCCATATAATTATTTATATACCCTTACATATAGAATAGAATAACATATATAATGCATAAGAAACGGTGGTAATTATACCCACCATGATGTATATCAAACCGTTTTATTAGTCCATAAACAAAATAAGCTAAATACTTAATACATAAGGAGAATTTCCAAATGATTTCTACAAAACGAAGGGGAGAATGGTTTGAAATGACCATTCCAAATGAATGGAAGGGATTTACTGTCGATAGGATTTTTAGAGAAGTTTGGAGGGCGCCTAATAAGCAAATACACTACTTTAGAACGAACAAAATGGTTAAGGTAAATGGAGGTCATTCAAGCTGGCAAAAAGAATTAGAAACGCATGACGTACTCCAGCTTCAACTTTTTGAAGAGAAAGATTTTGGAATACAACCAAATTACATGGATATAAACATTTTATTTGAAGATGACCATCTTCTCATTGCTAATAAGCCTGCAAATATTAATACACATCCTAATAGCCCTGATCAAACGGATACATTATCTAATGCTGTTGCCTATCATCTATTAGCACAGGGAGAAGCCCTTAAGGTTAAGCATGTTCATCGCCTAGATCGCGATACTACAGGAGCCCTTCTTTTTGCTAAGCACGACCTTGCTGGTTCTATATTAGATTCAATGCTAGAAGAAAGACTTATCAAGAGAACCTACCTCGCCCTCGTACATGGTATTTTGAGACAAAAGAAGGGAACGATTCATCTTCCGATTGGAAGAGACCGCCATCACGCAACGAGAAGAAGAGTGTCGAACAGTGGACAGGATGCCATTACAAATTTTGTTGTATTGAAAAAGTATATGAATAAAGACATGACTCTTATCCAATGCACATTAGATACAGGAAGAACACATCAAATTCGTGCTCATTTAAGCCATATTGGGCATCCCCTTGTTGGGGACGAGCTCTATGGTGGTAAAACGCTTTTCAGAAGGCCCGCATTACATGCAGTTAAATTAGAACTTTCTCATCCCTTTACAAAAGAGGAAATCGTTTGTCATGCTCCATTTCTTGATCAACCACCCATTTTTCTGGATATTGATCCATATGATGTTTAAGCTTAAATAAAGCTTCTTCTTACATATAAATGAATCTCTTATTCATAATTGTATAAACTACATTTATGGAGTTTTTTTTACATTTTTCGATCGTTTTGTAAAGGGAATGTAAAGATTGTGTAAATTTTTCTAAAATGACTTTTCCTAATCTCAACCTTTCGTATACAATTTTCATTGGTCAATAATGTTGTTGCATTGATTTTTTGGATATTTAATTGGGGGTAAAAACATGGCTTTCAAGAAAAAAGACAAATTTTCAGGTTTGCTTAGCAATATCGCAACGAATTTAAAGGAAAGTGCGAATTTCTTTGCAGACTATAAGCTGAATAACGTTTCTGATTTAAAAACCTTTTCAGAAACAATGAAGGATTATGAGCATAAAGGTGATTCCTTTGTTCATGAGATGATTAAGGAGTTAAACAATGCATTTATCACTCCTATCGAACGTGAGGACATCCTGCAATTAACAATGAGCATGGATGATGTGTTGGATGGACTAGAGCACACTTCTGCCCTATTCGAAATGTACAACATCACTCAAGCTGATGAATATATGGTGAAGTTTGTCGAAGCAATTCGCAGCTGTACACATGAAATTGAGACATCAGTAGAATTATTAAGTACGAAAAAGCTTCAAAAAATTAGAGAAAACGCCATTAAGATTAAGGATTACGAGTCAAAATGTGATGGCATTCAACGTCAATCAATTAAACACCTTTTCACAATTGAAAAAGACCCTATCCGTATCATTCAGTATAAAGAAATTTATGAAAGTCTTGAAGAGATTGCAGATAGCTGTCAAGGAGTGGCGAACACTTTAGAAACAATAATCATGAAAAATGCATAAGGAGCAAAAAAATAATGGATGGTTTATTAATACTTACATTATTAATTGTCATAGGTGCCTTTGCATTTGATTTTATCAATGGGTTTCATGATACAGCTAATGCAATTGCTACAGCTGTTTCAACAAAGGCATTAAAGCCTAGACATGCTATTATCATGGCAGCAACCATGAACTTTGTTGGAGCTATGACATTTACCGGAGTAGCAAAAACAATTACAAAAGACATTGTTGATCCATTTACGTTACATAATGGCTCATTGGTTATTTTAGCTGCTCTTATTGCAGCCATTTTGTGGAACCTTATAACTTGGTATTATGGAATACCATCTAGTTCCTCCCATGCCATAATTGGATCAATTGCAGGCGCAGCTATTGCGGCAGCCGGTTTTGATGCCTTGAATTACAAAGGTTTTATTAAGATTATTGAAGCGTTAATCCTTTCTCCAATCTTAGCTTTTGTAGTAGGGTTTATTGTTTACAGCATATTTAAGATCATATTTAAAAATAACAACTTAGCAAAGACAAACCGAAACTTTCGACTGTTCCAAATTGGAACGGCGGCATTACAGGCATATACACACGGAACAAATGATGCTCAAAAAGCGATGGGGATCATTACAATGGCTTTAATTGCAAACGATTATGCCAATACCTCAGACATACCTTTTTGGGTACAATTAGGCTGTGCAACTGCGATGGGTCTTGGAACCTCAGTTGGTGGATGGAAAATTATAAAAACCGTTGGTGGCCAAATTATGAAAATCCGCCCAGTTAATGGAGTTGCAGCTGATTTAACAGGTGCAATGATTATCTTCGGTGCTACCTTCATTCATTTACCAGTTAGTACTACCCATGTTATTTCATCTTCCATTTTAGGTGTGGGAGCCTCCCATCGTCTAAAAGGCGTAAAATGGGGAACAGCCCAAAGAATGCTAATAACTTGGGTAATAACACTTCCCATTTCAGCATTTATTTCTGCTTTAATTTATCTATTTTTAAATGTATTTTTCTAACGTAATCACTTGATTATATATAAAATATGTGAAGGTCATCCATCCTTTGGACAACCTTCACATGTTTTTTTATTATTAGTTAAAAATAGAGACTATCCCATTGATTTTTTGTATCTAAAATATTATTCTGAGATAGTATTTTAGATACTAGTTTGCACAATATAGGCGTCATCGTTTTATCGGAATTTTATAATAAATTACGAATAAAAATACTTTTACTTATATTCATAACATAGGGATGATTTTTACTTTTTCTTAAACTATTGACCAATTAATTATTTGTAAATTAATATTATTAACATATTCTAAAATAATAAATAGGAGGCTTTATATGGAAGCAACAGTTGATGTTAAACAGCAAGAAAAAGCCAGAAAAAAACATCCTCCTGGATTATACCTACTTTTCTTCACAGAGATGTGGGAACGTTTCAGCTATTATGGAATGAGAGCAATTTTAGTATTATATTTAACTTCTTCCCTAATTAATGGCGGTTTAGGTATGAGTGAAGGCTTCGCAATGGGGCTTTACGGATTCTTCACAGGAGCAGTTTATTTAACTCCAATGGTAGGAGGCTGGATTACTGACCGATTTATTGGTAGACGTACAGCAATCACTATTGGTGGGGTTACAATGGCCCTTGGTAACATAGCTCTTTTTGCAAGTCAAACAACTTGGGCGTTGTATGTAGGGTTAGCTCTTTTAATAATCGGAAATGGTTTCTTCAAGCCAAATATTTCCACCATGGTTGGAGAGCTTTATGAAGAAAATGATCATCGCCGTGATGCTGCCTTCACTATATTCTACATGGGTATTAATATTGGTGCCTTCTTCTCACCTCTAGTTGTCGGACTATTCACAGAGTTTAGATATGGATTCCTTGTTGCCGCTTTAGGAATGATTATTGGTCAATTGATCTTCAACTTATTCGGTAATCGTTATTTAGGTGATATTGGTAAAGCTCCAACTGCAAAACCAGTTGCTACAACTCAAAATGCAAAGGCGAAAAATCAACCATTAACTAAGAAGGAAAAACAAAGAACAGCAGTAATTTTTATTATTACTGCATTTGTCATTTTCTTCTGGGCTGGATTTGAACAAGCTGGAAGCTCATTGACTTTATACGCGGATCGTTTTGTTGATAGGAGTGCTGGCGGATTTACAGTTCCAACAGCATGGTTCCAATCTCTAAATCCATTATTCATTGTCATTCTTGCTCCAATTATTTCAGGTTTCTGGATTAAGCTTGCCAATTCAAAACGTGGAGATTTAAAAGTTCCAACAAAAATGGGACTAGGGATGATATTCCTTGGATTAGGTTATATGGTGCTATTAATTGCTGTATTACAAACAGGCAGCAATGAAGGTACTATCACAGTAAAAGCAAATATGATGTTCTTAGTTCTAACCTATTTAATGCACACCCTTGGTGAATTATTCTTATCACCAATCGGTTTATCACTAGTAAGTAAAATTGCTCCAATCAAGCTTGCTTCCTTACTAATGGGTGTTTGGTTAGCTGGAAGTGGTATTGCTAATATCCTTGCTGGTCAATTAGCTGTTTACACTCAATCACTTGGATATTTTGAAGTATTTGGATTAATCGGTTTAATGGCCATTGTATTAGGATTTATCTTACTATTGGTTTCAAAGAAATTAGTGAATATGATGGAATAATAAAAAAACTGTCCAATTAGGACAGTTTTTTGTTTAGGCATTATTTATTCACGTTCATATTGAGACAATCTGATCTATGTTCCAGGCACGAGGACTCCTCTATAAATGCTATCGCAATTTTAAGTGCGGTGTGTTACCAATAAAGCGATTTCAATGTCCAGCAGGAATACAGGGCTAAGAAGACCCAGAAGCAGTGAATTTCAAGAAGGAACCTCCCTGTCACGCCCGCAAACCTATTCTGGAACGGAAATCACCATTCTAATTTAATAGAACCTATGCTAAAAAATAATTTCCTGGTTGAAACAATTTAAGCTACAAATATGGATTACACTTTCTCCTGATTTGCTATTATTATTATTCCCCCAAACCAATTCCATTTTTATCCCTAAAAAAAATCAGTCTAAAGCCTTACATATTTTTTTATTTGATGAGGATATAATTGTAAAGTCTATTAACATATGGTAAATGAGGGAAATTTTTTACATCGCATCCTTCATGGTTTTTTCTGAAAAATAACAAAAAAGGTCCCACAAAAAATGAAATAATAAATCTTTACATCTATGACTTTTGTACTATTTCTAGACAGTAAATAGTGATTGTCTTAATATTTTTCAAAAGATAACATTTTTATTTTCATTTTTCAAATTGAAAGGATCCATTCTAATATGGACTTAGGGGAAAGAAAGGGGAAAAATTATTTATGTCTTTGCTTACAAAATGGGCTTTTGGAAACAAAGTAGCCGTAACGCTTATGACTATTCTTATTCTAATAGTAGGCGCAATTAGCTACTTTACTCTACCAATGGAATTCTTACCTGAAGCTGACAACCCACAAGTAACGGTTGTTGTCATTGGTCAGGGTACAGATTCGAAAACAATGGAGACAGAAGTCACTACACCTATTGAAAATGCTGTATCGGGAGTTACAGGAAAGAAAAACATTTTATCAACAACAGGTGATGGTTTTTCAAAAATAGATTTATTTTTTGAGTCTAAAACAGATATGAAGCAGGCAAAGCAAGATGTCCAAGAAGCCATCAATAATTTGAACTTGCCTTCAAATGTATTAAAACCATCAGTTGTTCAGCTAAATACAACAATGATTCCTATCGCGGAGCTAGCTGTCTCATTTAAAGATGGAGTTACAAATAAAAATGTAGAGTTCATGAAAGAAAAAATAGTACCACAATACAAAGATATTAATGGTGTCTCAAGTGTCAATTCAATGGGTGCGTCTTTTTCTTATGTATCCATTAAAGTAGATAATCAATTATTATCCAAATACCAGATTCCGTTACAAAATGTAATGAACTCAATCAAAGGGCAAAATGAATCATTTGCTCTTGGAGAGAAAGTCATCGGGAAAGAATCAAGCAATATCAATGTTTTTGGTGAGTTAGACAGTCTTGAAAAGGTCAAAAATGTTTCAGTGGCACCTAACATAAAACTTGAAAAAATCGCCGATGTGGAGATAATGAAACCTCAAGACACAGTCGCTCGTTTTAACGGTGAGGATAGCTTTGTTATTGATATTTCTAAGGAAAGCAATTCAAACGTTGTTTCAGTAAATAAAGAAATTAATAAAGTAACAAAATCAATCAATAAAAAATATGATCAAGTCGAGGCAAAAGTATTGCTCTCAACAGCGGATATGGTTCAATCCTCCGTTCATTCGATGATGAAGGAAGTACTTCTTGGAGCTTTATTTGCAACAATTGTAATCATGCTCTTTTTAAGAAATATACGGTCAACGTTTATCACAATTGTATCCATACCATTATCGCTTTGCTTTACATTATTCTTACTAGATCGTTCAGGAGTGACTCTTAATATTCTCACACTTGGTGGAGTTGCGGTTGCCGTCGGACGTTTAGTGGATGATAGTATTGTGGTAATTGAAAATATCTTCCGTAAAATGCAAACCGAAAAATTCTCGATACAAATGATTATGGATGCAACAAAAGAAGTAGGAAAGGCAATAACAGCTTCAACATTAACAACTGTAGCCGTATTCCTACCTATTGGTTTAGTAGGTGGAGGTCTACAAGATTTCATGCTTCCATTTGCTTTAACGATTACTTATTCTCTATTAACATCGTTAGTAGTTGCCTTAACTGTCGTACCATTGATGAGTGCTGGACTCTTGAAAAAGACAAAGCTTCCGGAGCACAAACCTGCTCATCGTTTTACAAAAGTAGTAACCTGGTCGTTAAACCATAAATGGGTCGTTCTAACACTATCCATCGTACTTTTTGCAAGTTCTATTGCAACTTATTTTATGATGCCAAAAGGGGCTACAGACAGTTCAAGTGCTGATTTTGTGCAGGCAACTATTAGCTATCCAAATAACACACCTGTAGAAAAAGTAAAAGAAAAGGCAATACAACTGGAAAAGTCCGTTATGGAAATCGATGAGGCCAAATATGTATTTACACAAATGGGTAACTCAGCCGAATCTGCCCAATATGGTAATGTGAGTTCTCCAACCATGGCTACAGTAGGTGCGATCTTAAATGACAAAAAAGATACTGACAAAATGGTAAAGGAAATTCAAAAATATAAAGACGATTACGATGGAGCGATTTTTGAAGTTGCTGCGACATCCATTATGTCGGGTTCATCTAAAACAAGTATTACCATTGACGTCGTTGGTAACAATCTTAAAGATTTAGAAGCAACAAGTAACGATATTAAAGAAAAAATTAGTGGTATTGATGGCATCGAGAAGGTTTCCTCAAATCAAGAAGAAAAGAAAACGGTCTACTCCTTCCATGTAGATACAGAAAAAGGAAATACAGAACAAATTGCTGGTCAACTTGGGATGATGTTAAATAAAACACCTATAGGAACGGTACAGCTAGAAGATCAACAAACTGCTGTATACCTAGAGCCAGTGATTAGCCCTGAATCAGAGAAAGACTTGAAAGACATTCCAATCATGACTGAACAAGGTATGATTCCAGTTTCCAAAGTAGCTAGTCTTGAAAAAGAAAACAAACCAACTAGCCAGTTCCATAAAGATGGGGATACTTACCTTCGATTAATTGCAGAGGTAGATCCTAAAAAGCTTTCTGAGGTAGATAAGGATATCAAATTAGAAATTTTTGGAGATAAAAAAGAGAATAAAGGAATGGAACTTCCTAAAGATGTCAAAATATTTGTAGGTGGTGCTAGCGCAGATACAGCAGAAGACTTTACCGATTTATTTATTACAATGCTCGTTTCAATCGGACTTGTCTTCCTGATAATGGTCATTACCTTTAAAACAATTAAAGCACCAATTGCCATACTTTGTTCACTACCACTTGCAGCTATCGGTGCCATTTTCGGATTGTTCATTAGTGGGATTGCTGTAGAAATAACTGCTTTACTTGGTGCATTGATGCTTATCGGAATTGTTGTAACCAATGCAATCGTGTTACTTGATCGTGTGAAACAAAACGAGAAAAAGAATATGATTTTAAGAGATGCTATTGTAGAAGCATGTGCAACAAGAATGAGACCAATCTTTATGACAGCGGTAGCTACCATCTGTGCAATGTTCCCGTTATTATTCAAAAAGGCAGAATCAACCGCTCTTGTTTCACAAAGCTTAGCTATTGTTGTAATTGGTGGATTAGCAGTAGCAACCTTATTAACATTGATTGTCATCCCTGTTGTGTATGAATTACTCAATTTCAAAAAGTCAAAAAAACAGAGATTAGAAAAACAAAAATTAGAACAGCAACAGCAAGCAGTTTAATAAAAAGTGGCTTCCCTTAAAGTATTACATTAAGGGGAAGCCACTTTTTTTTACATACCATAGATTATGATTATTATGCCACTTCTTTACCTGTAGAAGCTATCCATATTTTAAACCATTGTTCTCTGGTCAATTCAATCGATAGGGCTTCAATTGCCACTCGGATTCTCTCTAATTTTCCAGATCCAACAATAGGTATTAATTTCGCTGGATGGCTAAGTAACCACGCATACATAACGATGTCAATGGATTGGACCCCTAATTCTTCAGATAAATCCTCCAAAACAGATTTTATCCTTAATGACTTTTCGTCATCAGCCTTAAAAATCGATCCTCCAGCTAGAGGTGACCACACCATTGGAGATACTCTTCTTTCCAAGCATTGATCAATTGTTCCGTCTTGGAAAGCATCTAAATGACTAACAGAGATTTCTACCTGATTGGTTACCAATGAAAAATCTAAATAGCTTTGCAGCATACTAAACTGAGAAGGTGTGAAGTTAGATACGCCAAAATGACGAACCTTCCCTTGCTCCTTTAATATAGAAAAACTTTCAGCAACTTCTTCAGGATTCATATAAGGGTCTGGACGGTGAATCAAGAGCACATCAATGAAATCTGTATGTAAATTCTTTAAAGATTGGTCTACACTATTTAGAATATGTTGTTTGCTTGTATCATAATGATGAACTTTATTCTCTGGTCGGTTCTTTGAGAGCAATTTTATTCCGCATTTAGTTACAAGCTGCATCCCCTCACGAAGAGATGGTTCTTTCCTTAAAGCTTCACCAAATAGACTCTCGCAAGTATAGTCACCATAAATATCAGCATGGTCAAAGGTCGTAATCCCTAGCTCCATGCATGATTTAATCAATGATAGGGTTTGATCACTGGTTAAATTCCACTCAGCTAATCTCCATAAACCATGTACAATCTTTGAGAAAAACAAATCATCTGCAAGCTGAATTTTTTCCATTTACTAATCACCTGTTTCTTTGAAGTAGAGTATACAAAGGAACTTTACCTGATTGAAGATAGAATTGCAATAATGAAGGTTTGTGTATTTAGTTACTATTTTCACTACTTATTTTAATTATTGGCTTTACCCAAACCTTTTGAAAGTCCACCCACCCATTATCACTTAATTTCAACCCTTGGACAGCTGGATGATGGATGGTTCGAACCTTTTTCCTTGTCAAAAATAGAAAATAATAGTTCTCCTTCATATATGTCTCAAGCTCTCTTAATTTTTCCCGTCTATCCATTCCACTTTCAGTACTTATTATATCTGAAATCCTCTTTTCTACATTTGACTCATTCCCCAAGTGTATCTTTAAAAAGCTATTTCCGTGACAATATAACTCGATTTCAGAAATTTCCCCTCTGCTAAACACAGGCTCGAAAATAATCATATCGGCTTGTTCAACTAGCTCTTGATTCAAGAGATCCCCCCAATGAACGATATGTACCTGGATATCAATACCAAACTCTTTTAAATGGTTCGCTATCCAGTGTGCATCCTTTTCATGGCGTAAATAGGTGAAAAGAGTTAAGGAATCCCTTTGATCCCCATCACTACACTCAACTGTTGATTTATCTTGAATATAAAGCTTCCCCTCTTGGCCTTCATCAAAAAAGGAAAAGGCAGGTGAAACATTTGGTGCTCCGAGGTCTTCTACCATTTGTTCTCGATTAATGAGTTGATCTATTAATTGTCTAAAATTAAAATGATTTAATGCTCCGCCCTTCGTTTGATTGAATGATAAAATACTCGAACCGATATAATCATATTGGTCACACAAACCCTCCTGTAAAGCAGTCTCTCCTGAATCAATAATAACCTCATTTTCATTAGTGAAAGATAAATAATCCTGACTTGGAACGGTTATAATCTCAACTTTATCTAAATATGGTTTTTCACGAAAATATTCTTGATTCGCAATTAACTCAAACTTCTCCTTTGTCACTCCCCTATAATGAAATGGTCCGGTACCAATGGGTGTTAATAGTTTACTAGTTTTAGGGTGACATGCCTCGAATGGGATGATGGCTGTAGCTGGATGAGATAAATATTGAAGAAATAATTCATTTGGTTCAGATAGAGTCACTTCAACAATCAGTGGATTCAAAGCACAAACATCCTTGACCTTATCCATTAACCAACTTTGTGGAAAACGATTTTCTACATCCCTTAATCGATTAAAGGAAAACACCACATCAGCGGCCTGCATTACTCTACCATTATGAAAACGAATTCCTTTCTTTAAATAAAATCTCCAAAGTAATTTATTCTCAGACACTTCCCATTCATGAACAAGTAATGGTGTGACTTCTCTTTTATGGACATTATAATCAAACAATGGTTCAAAAATTTGTCTAGTAATATGAGTATCAAAAGTGAAATAACCCTCAGCAGGATCCAGTGTATTCAAGGTACGAAATACAGGAAAACGTAATATATCTTTTTTGAAATATTCACTGACATTTTCACTCTTCATCCCAAAATATTGATTAAGCCACTCTCCTATTTGTCTTCGAACTGTGGTCCCATCTCCATATTTATTAATCTCTGAAAAACCTTCTTGTAAATTCCCATGTTCAATTAAATAACGAACTCTTTCGAATAATATTTTTTCCTTTGAATAATTAAATTGCAGCAAAGAGGTAATCCCTCTTCCTCTTCCAGGAATATAATCAATCCACCCCTTTTGTTTCATTTTTTTTAAAATAATTTTTACATTGCGAGGAGTGCAAAACAATACTTCTGCAAGCTCATCAACTGTAACCCGAAAGCGCTCCCCTTCCTTTTGTACAGGGTAGGCCATTCTTAATGTTAAATAATCTAAATCTAATTGCATTGGAATTCCTCCGAAAAGTGGAAAATTCCCGCTGCCATTTTACCCTTTTTCTAAACCAAATTTCTCTGCATAATGATGACAAATGAATTGTGAGGGATGAGAATGGCAACGGTAATTTCAAATATTAAAGGTCAAGTAGTTAAAAATAGAGCTTTTTCAATTCTACTTACTGGTAACTTCTTATTAAGCATTGGAAATAAAATTTATGAAATCGTATTACCTCTGATGATTTATGAATTAACTCGTTCATCCATTGCGATGGGATCAATGCGAACAGCAGAACTTCTCCCTAATTTCTTTTTTGCAATTTTCATAGGTGTTTTAGTGGATCGCTTCAAAAAAAAGAAATGGGTACTCTGGATGATTGGGTCACAATCCGTTCTACTACTTATATTATTTATTCTCTTTAAAAGCGGGTCCAACCTTCTGCCGTTATATTATTTTCTAGGATTTCTCCTAATGACCGTCAATTACGGCTATTTCAATGCACAAATGAGTCTTACAAAGCTCGTTGTACCAACTAACATGTTAACCTCAGCAAATGCAAAGTTCTCCTTTGCTGAAACCTTTGTTGGGATTATGGGTCCCGCCTTAACCGGGCTCATTTTAATGATGGCACATATATATTATGGAATCATTATTACTGCATTTCTATACCTATTTTGTTTTTTCCTATTTGCTAGGTTAAATGTAGATGAGAACATAAAAGGAACAGATAAAAAGAGCTTCTTACTTGAGTTAAAGGAAGGTTGGCTGGCATTCCAATCCAACCGGCTATTACGCTTAATGACTATTTTTGTTGTCTTTTTAAACTCTACGATGATTGTCATTAATACAAGTGTTATCTTTCTTGCAAAGGATGAATGGAATATCTCCTCTACAAGTCTTGCTTTAGTTCTTGCAACTGCTGGAATTGGTGGTCTGTTAGCGAGTACCATCATTAGTTGGTTAAGGATAAAAATTAGATTAGGTGTACTGTTCGGCATGTCCATGATCATAAATGCTCTATCATATATTGGAATGGCGACAGCAAACCATGTATCGATACTTTTAATTGCATTATTCATTAATGGTATGGCAGCAACTGTTTACACGGTTTGTGCGTATACGTTTCGACATGAGCAAACACCTGCTCATTTAATGGGAAGAATTAATGGGATAACAGGGACTCTTTTCCGGATTGGCATGCCAATAAGTACATTTTTAGCTGGATACATGATGGATTGGTGGGGAACCATCTCAGTCTTTTTATCAGCCGCTATTTTGAACATCTTTATCTTTCTGATTTATCTAAAAACAACGTTATGGAAAATATCCTAAAAAGTAATTAATTTCGGATTCGATATAGTAAAAAAAAGGACAGTAGGTAAACCCTAGCTGTCCTTTGGTATAGCTTTTTTTTATAAAATAAGCATTCCGCCAGAAACGTCCCCTACAGCTTAACTCTTTGTAATCTTAAAGCATTTAATACGACTGATACGGAGCTAAAAGCCATAGCTGCTCCTGCTAACCATGGAGCAAGCCATCCTAAGGCTGCAATTGGAATCCCAATGGAATTATAAGCAAATGCCCAAAATAGATTTTGTTTAATATTTGTGATTGTTTTTTTACTCATATAAATGGCATCCGCAATGCTATTAAGATCCCCTCTTATTAATGTAACATCCGATGCTTCCATGGCAACATCTGTTCCAGTTCCAATGGCCATTCCGATATCTGCTAATGCCAAGGCAGGGGCATCATTGATTCCATCGCCAACCATAGCCACTTTTTTTCCTAGACTCTGCAGCTTCTTAACCTCATCCGCTTTTCCTTCTGGCAATACCTCGGCAATAACTGAATCAATGCCTACCTGACTTGCAATCGCCTTAGCTGTCTGAAGGTTATCACCAGTAATCATTATAACCTCGAGGTCCATATCCTTTAAGCGTTTTATAGCAAGTTTAGATGTTTCCTTTACGGTATCAGCAACAGCAACGGTTCCAGCATAAACTTGATTAATTGCTACCAGCATTGCAGTCTTTCCATCCTTTTCTAATGAATTCATGGTTGGAATAGCTTCACCTACATCAATGCCATGTTCCCTCATTAATTTTCTCGTACCGATGTATATTTCATTTCCATTTATTTTTGCCTTTATTCCAAACCCTGTAATAGATTCAAAATCGTCCACAGCTGTTAAAGTAATTCCCTTTTTGTTAATGCCTTCAACGATTGCTTGTGCCAATGGATGTTCAGACTGCTTCTCGGCTGAAGCAATAAGGGATAAGAACTCCCTTTCAACCCACCCATCAGTTTGAATGATATCCGTTAATACTGGAGCACCATTAGTTACTGTACCTGTTTTATCAAGAATCACAGTAGTAATTTGATGAGTCATTTCTAAATGCTCTCCGCCTTTGAAGAGGATACCAAATTCTGCTGCACGACCTGAACCAGCCATGATTGACGTTGGTGTCGCTAAACCTAATGCACATGGACAAGCAATGACTAGAACAGCAATCAGTTTTTCTAAAGCCTCGGCAAAGTCTCCTGGATCAACGACAATAAACCAAATCAAAAATACAAGAACGGCAATTCCAACAACAATTGGAACAAAAACACCTGATATTTGATCAGCTAACCGTTGTATTGGAGCCTTTGAACCTTGAGCCTCCTCGACAACCTTAATAATTTGCGCTAAGGCTGTATCTTTTCCAACCTTCGTCGCCTTTATCTTTAAAAATCCATTTTTATTAATCGTTGCACCAATAACTGAATCTCCAACTGTTTTATCAACTGGAATACTCTCACCAGTAATCATAGATTCATCTATTGCAGAGCGACCTTCAACAATTTCTCCATCAACAGGAACCTTCTCGCCTGGTTTTACATAAATGATATCCTCAACTTCTACTTGTTCTATTGGAATTTCAAGCTCAACTCCATTTCTAACAACAGTAGCTGTTTTCGCTTGTAATCCCATTAGCTTTTTGATTGCTTCTGATGACCTTCCCTTTGCCTTTGCCTCAAATAATTTTCCTAAAATGATGAGAGTGATTAAAACCGCACTCGTTTCAAAATACAAATCAGCCATATTCATTTCAGAACCAATCGTTTGGATCGTTAAATATAAACTATAAAAGTAAGCTGCTGATGTTCCTAAAGCTACCAACACATCCATATTGGCACTTTTATTTTTTAATGCTTTATATGCACCTACATAAAATTGCTTTCCAATGATAAATTGAACAGGAGTTGCAAGAGCCAATTGTACCCACGGATTCATTAGAATTTCAGGTAAATATATAAAGGAAGTAAACTCAAAATGCCTAACCATTGCCCAAAGTAATGGTATAGATAAAATAAGTGAAAAAACGAATTTTCCCGTTTGCTTTTGTATTTCCTTTTCTCGATAATCTACAATGTCCTGCTCTTTTCCTTCTTCTTTCATCTTTGCTTCATAGCCAAGACCTTCAACCTTTTTGATTAATTGATATATATTTGTGTTTGATGGGTCAAATTCAACTGTTGCTTTTTCCAATGCTAAGTTCACATTTGCTTTTGTTACTCCGTCGACTTTATTTAAGCCTTTTTCAATTCTTGTAGCACAAGCAGCACAGGTCATACCGATAATATCTAACTCGACCTTTTCAGTGACGACGTCGTAGCCTAAATCTCTAACTTTATCCTGCAAAGATTGAATGGAGGTTTTTTCTGGATCAAAGGTTACAGTAGCTTTTTCTAAAGCTAAGTTCACATTTGCATCGACAACCCCATCAACCTTTTTGATTCCCTTTTCTATTCTAACTGCACAAGCAGCACAAGTCATACCTGTGATTTGTAAGCTAGCTTCCTTTGCTTGCTGACTCATGATAAATCTCCCTTTCTATCTAGCAGTAAATAAAGAAGTGAAATTAATTATCTTTCTTACTGACTAATTTATTGCATTGAGAATCCAATAGATTTTTATATTTTGATTACTCCCCTTATTCTACTGCATCTTTTTTGTTTTTCTAAATAAATGCTTTTGTTGGACGCATGAATCATGACCCTTTTCTTCAGGGTGATCATTCTTTTGTGCAACTTTATATTTTATTTTTACCATACCCCCCTAAGGTATGTAAAGTACTTTTCACATAAAAATGGAAAAAAATAAAACAGCTCCTCGTCTTTCCTGAAGAACTGTTTCAACAAAAACTATTTTATTTTGCCACCTTGTTAGATAAATTCTGGTCTTGTAAAAAATGTGATGTTAACCATTTTTCGAGATGATTCAGTAAGTCTGGGTCGGTAGGCTGTGCTATTAATCCTTTATATTCTTTCATAATTCCAAGTATCGTATGTTCCTTCTCATATTTTTTAAAAAGATGGTTCATATTTGGAATGATATGCCACTCTGCTTCGCCTTGAACATACTCCGCCATTTTTTTGACGTGTTCTGGTGGAACTTGAATATCCTTGTCTCCAGTGATCGCTAGAACAGGAACTGTCACCTTTTGAAGATAATCAACAACATTATATTCAAACTGTTCTCTTATCCACTTGGCGTTATACTTGATCCCTTTAATTTTAATCATAGGTTCTGTTGATGACATAATCTTACCCATTATGGCTTCCTGCTGCTTATCCATCTTCTCTATTACTTTTAGTCTTTTATATAGCCATCCCTTAAAGCCATTAGTTGCAGCAATTTCCTTTTTTGCCATTTCCCTCTGCTTTGGAAACAATGTTTCTGATGGCTCTGCAGCACCTGCTAAAAGAATAAGTCCAGCGACATCTTCACCATGATAAACTGCTGGTGCTAGTAATGCACCTTCACTATGACCTAGTATGGTAATCCTCTCAGAATCAACAGATGAACAGTTTTTCAGAAATTGTAAACAGGCCTTGGCATCCTCAATAAAATCCCAAATACCTGCCTCCAAAAAGTTTCCTTCACTTTCATTAACTCCTCGTTTATCATAACGCAGTGTTACAAATCCCAATTTGGTCAAAAAATTTGCCAAATCCTTGTAAAGATTCATATTCAAACCCTTCACATTACCATCTCGATCTCCATTTCCACTTCCTGCAATAATTAAAATAGCTGGTGATTTTTCATTTTCATTTCCAGGAATGGTTAGTGTTCCTTTAATTTTAAAAGTACTTTCAATCGTAACAATCTGTTCTATCATTTTTTATTCCCCCTCGTATATTATGTTTAGTCCCTTTTATTTGAGGACCGTAATCCCTACTTTTCCTGTACAAAATAAATCAAATTTCTTGGGTGTCCCGAGATATTTCTAGATAATGAGATTAGGATCATTTGGGACAATTCTTTATCCCCCTGTGGGCTTAACCACATTTAAAGACTGTTTCTCAGTGTTCGTGCGGTGCTTCCTACTCGCAGGCTGTTCTCCCTGTTCTTCGAACCTAGATGGTAGTAGCTCTAGGGCGGCTTTCGAACCAGGGCAAGTTCTGATACACGAGGTTGCTGGTCGGCGTTCACACTAGAGATATCTCAGGGCATCCTAGAAATGTACCTATGATTCTAATTTGAAAGGAGGGGACACCCCATGAAATTATTTGTTGGCTTAGACATTAGTTCTTTTGATATTAAGGTTTGTATTTTGGGCGATGAAGGAGAGAAACTTCAATCCTTTTCTGTCTGTAACGATCTACCTGGCGCAACAGAACTCCGAGATCGTATTTTAGAATGTACCAAAAATCAAACCATTCAAGCGTTAAAAATTGGACTGGAATCCACGTCCGTCTATAGCTTTCATCCATCGATGTTCCTACACAACGATGAATCTCTTAAAGCTTTGGGAGCCCGAGTGTTTGTCATGAATCCCAAACAGATTGCTAACTTTAAGAAAAGCTATTCCGATATGGATAAGACGGATGAAATTGATGCGTTCGTTATTGCTGATTATCTTCGTTTCGGACGTAACTCCATGTCCGTGGTGAAAGAAGAACAGTATATTGCTTTACAACAATTAACTCGCTCACGTTACCAACTTATCCATCAAGTGGCTAGAGAAAAACAACATTTCTTACAACATTTGAGTTATAAGTGTAATACCTTTTCACTAGAAGTGGATTCATCTGTATTCGGAAACGCCATGATGGAAATGTTCTCCGAAAAGTTCAGCCTAGACGAACTAGCAGAAATGCCATTAGAAGATTTAGCCCATTTTCTTCAGGAAAAAGGGAAAAATCGATTTAATGACCCAGAGTGCGTGGCGAAATCCATAAAAAAAGCTGTACGTTCTTCCTATCGCTTAGACAAGGTAGTCGAAGATTCCATTGACGTTCTCCTTGGCACATCCATTGAAGTGATTCGAACCCTTCAAAAACAAGTGAAGGAGATTGAAAAGGCAATTGAACGCATCATGGTTGGCCTAGAAGAGAGACAGACTCTTCTATCCATTCCTGGGATCGGACCAGTCTTCACAGCTGGCATTATCGCTGAAATTGGCCAAATCGAACGCTTTGAAGATGAAACAAAAGTAGCCAAATATGGTGGCCTTTACTGGCGAAAACACCAATCTGGACGCTTTACCGCAGATGATACTTCCCTTTCTCGCAACGGGAACCAATATCTAAGATATTACTTAGTTGAAGCCGCCAACTCAGTAAGAAAGCATATACCCGAGTACCAAGAGTACTACGAGAAAAAGTACAAGGAAGTACCGAAACATCAACACAAAAGAGCACTCGTTCTAACTGCAAGAAAATTAGTGCGTTTGGTAGATGCGCTACTACGCAATCACCAAATTTACACGCCGAAAAGGAGCGTGAATAAATGACGCATAAGCGTTAATTCATCCTTTTTCACTAATTCCAGTAATTAACAAACCATTACTGGTTTAGTTTAGTGCTGCCTTTTTTCTGAAATTTTGATTCTTGATAACAAAATACTAATTATCTTTTGGTTGACATATTACCGCAGGTCTTTTTTACTTCAGGCATGATAATGGTTGATATAATTCTCTTTTTTCTTTCAGGTGATGGTTCATAATGCATAACCTTTTGAAATTCCCTTGATAGATTTTGTAGAAAATCAATAAACTCCTCATCACTTAAATAAATTCCTGCTTGTCGATAACCTACTCCGTCTCTTTCCGGATCAATTTCTTCTTGTGAGAGATAGGATTCATAGTTGGACATGATATGAGCGATAAAAATCATAAAGAAGTTCATTTGCTCTTCGCGTGAATTTTGATTAAATTCTTTATTGCCTACATTAGCTCCCGCTAAATTTAATCGATAAACCTTTTCAACTGTTCCCCTAATAGGGTTTTCCTCAACTACCTCGAGGATTTTATATTGTACTAGCTTATCTAAATGACGGTAAAGCGTGGCCTGGGAGATGGAAGGCAGTCTTTTCACCAGGTCTTTAGCTGTTAATTTCGTCAATCCTAAAAATTCTTGAACTATTTTTAGTCGTACTGGATGGAGTAAGATTTCTGCTTTCGTTTCTCTCATAAATGTTCACCTTTATTGTTTTATTTTATATTTTGATTATATTATCATTATTGATAATAATAAAGTAATATAATTCGACAAAATACGAGGTTTATCACCCGATTTTAATAAATCAGGTGATAAGTATACTATCTGTCACTATTCATTCCATTCCCCGCCAATTTGCCGTTATTCCTAATTGTTACTTAAAAGCTTCTTCGTCTTTTTCGTACAGCTTTCCATCGCCGTGATTACAGCAGACCGGAAGCCACTCTGCTCCAATGAAGCTACTGCCTCTATCGTGGATCCTCCAGGAGTACAAACCTCATCTTTAAGTTCACCTGGATGTTTCCCGGTTTCTAATACCATCTTTGCTGCACCTAGTACAGCTTGTGCTGCAAAGACATATGCTTTGTCCCTGGTTATTCCCTCCTTTACTGCTCCATCTGCTAATGCTTCAATAAACATATAAACAAAAGCTGGTGAAGAACCACTAACTGCAGGAATAGCATCCATTAGGTGCTCTTCAACAACCTCGACTTTCCCGAAACAATGAAATAATGAACGGACATCAAGAAGATCTTCTTCTGTTACAAGTTGATTACCACAAATAGCGCTCATCCCTTCCCCTACTAATGATGGAGTATTAGGCATAGCTCTCATGATTTTTAATTTTTGATAAAAATGTCTTTCTAAATATTCTATCGTAATACCCGCAGCAATCGTCACAACTATTGTATCTGGCTTTATGCTTTCATTTATTTCATGGATTACTTCCTCATGAAGATTAGGTTTAATTGCCAGAATGAGGATATCCGCCCAGTTGGCAACATCCTTATTATTTAATGATGTAGTAATATTCAAACGCTTCTTGACAGCATCTAAGGTAGATTGTGATTTTGCGCTAGCTATTATCTCTGAAGACTTCCAATTATTTGATTTTATTATTCCTTCAATCATGGCCTGAGCCATTTTTCCACAACCAATAAATCCAATATTCTTCCTCACATGTTCACATCCTAAATTTAGTCTATGCTTATTATACTAAACCACTGGAATTTAATAAGTTTAATACACACGAATAGGTTGACTTTATTACGGTAGTTGATTGACTGAATTGGAAAGTCATCTAGGTTTTGCTATTTTTACTGATGATCAAAATTGCATGTTCATGTAGCGGATCAACCATAATAGTATTTGTACGGCAAAAGCCTACAAATTAAGGCGAGGAGGCAGAATCATGCAACAGCAATTCAATTACAATCAAACGATGGGAAATATGAATACATCTGAAAGCATATCCTCAAACCTAAACCATGGTGCCCACGAGCTTCTAGATGTACATGAGGTACTCGGAGCAACTATTATCGCTTTGGATTCATATTTAATGTTTGATCAACATGCAAAGGACCCTGTATTAAAAGATATTCTCCATCGCCAGCGTCAATTTATTATGAGTCAATACAATACAACTGTAGATTGTTTCAGAACAGGAAAAGATCCTTCACAGGCAACAACCAGCTACAAAATGACTCAAGCTAACGATGTAGTTTATGGTTTAACCCCTGCACAGCCAAAGCATCCAGCGATGTCTGTTTCAGAAATTAGTGATGAGTGCATATCCTCCCATATGCTAACGGGTATGAAAACAATTGCGGGTGCAATGGCTAAGGCTGCAGGTGAAGTAAATAACCCAGTTGTCCGGCGCGTACTTCAAGATAGCATACCGAACTATCTAGAAATGGCCTATGAAATTTTCTTGTATCAAAATAAAAATCGATATTACCAGGTACCACAGTTCAACCAACAAGATGCATTGACAATGATTAATAGCTATGCCCCTGCTTCAATGGGAATGCAACACCCAGATCAAATCAATATGTTGAATCAATCAAATATGATTCAATAGTAGGATAATTAACCCTTTTTCATATTAAAAAGGAACAATCCAAAATTAAAGATGCCAGGATCCACAATACTTTGTGGCACCTGGCACCTTTTTTAGCAACCCCTCTATATTTATTATTAGTATGAATGCATGCTTAAGCTACAAATGAGATGATAACCTTTTGTGGAATTTCACTATTATTTCCATTCGTTTTAATTCTACCGCATGAAGGCATTTCATAAGAGAAATCGGTTACGTTTTGAGGGATTACTCCCTCATTTTTTAATTTTTCAAATACAACCTGCATAGCATCCTCAGTATCTAAGGTTTTTCCAGACTCCTCTGATTGGAAGCCATTCACACATGTCTCCACAACGTCTTCCATAATTTTTTCTTCCACAAATACCATTTTGGCCCCTGCCATCTGTTCAACTTCACGATTTTCCATTTCAATAATCGTAGTGATATTCATTATCACACACCTCCCAATGTCA
Organism: Bacillus massilinigeriensis; assembly: GCF_900117315.1. Classification (GTDB taxonomy): domain Bacteria; phylum Bacillota; class Bacilli; order Bacillales; family Cytobacillaceae; genus Bacillus_BE; species Bacillus_BE massilionigeriensis. Next base: position 881,336 of record NZ_LT630337.1, on the reverse strand, counting down.
ATTCCATTATAAAGAATACGCTTACAGATTGTAGTAATTATTAATATGTTCGCATTTTATTCAAACTTTTTTGACAAAATTTCAAAAATTAGCTTTTTATCTTTTCAAAGGTAAAAAAATTTTTTAAAATCTACAATTTGCCATCAAAAAAAGGAAGGATCAATTAAGGAACCTTCCGTTTTCATATATAGTTTATTATACCTAACAATTTCCTACTTATTCTGCTTTCTCATCGCTTCAGGAATGTATACACAGAATGGTTCACTTTCTAAATAATCACCTGTTACAGCATAGGTCCTTGAACGAGAGCCTCCACAAACAAAACGGAATTCACAAACACCGCATTTTCCTTTATAAAGATTGGGATTTCTTATTTCCTTAAGAACTGGTGACTCACGATATATCTCTGCTAGTGGTTTTTCTCTAACATTCCCAACCTTTATTGGCAACAGTCCACTTGGAAATACATCACCTGTATGGGAGATGAAAATAAAGCCGTTGCCATCATTAACCCCTTTTGGTGCTCTTTTTAAGCCGTCTATCACTGATGCCTTATCGCTTGTGATTGTATCTTCATAATGGATTTCGCCTTTTTCAATAAGATGCTCTCTTGCTTTTTGCTGAATAACAACACGACGATAATGCTGTGCCGCTGTTGTTTTGATATCAAATGGAGATGTTTTTCCTAATTCATATAGCCATAGAAATACCTTTTCATGCTCTGCGGGAGTTAAGCAATCTTCCATTTGTCCTCTTCCTGTTGGAACTAACAGGAATATGTACCACATGATAGCCTTTAATTCCTTCACTAATTCAGCCATTTGTTCAAGATATTCATAGTTATAACGTGATATTACTGTATTAATTTGGAGAGGCATGCCAAGGTCTGTCAAAAATTTAATTTTTTCCACCGTAAGGTCAAATGATCCAGGAGTTCCTCTAAATTGGTCATGAATCTCAGGTGTTGGACCGTCTAGGCTCAAACCCCAACGGGATAATCCAACCTCCTTGGCTCTAATCATCCTCTCCTTGGTTACATTTGACGTGGCACTTGGTGTCATTGATACTCTCATGCCTTTTTTAACAGCATAATCGGCGAGTTCAAATAAATCCTCTCTAAGCATGCAGTCACCGCCGCTAAAGACAAGCATTGGGTTATTCATTTCATAAATTTCGTCAATTAACTTGATTCCCTCTTCATGAGTAAGTTCATTGGGATGAGGCTTTAACTGTGCATCGGCTCTGCAATGAACACATTTTAATTCACACGCTCTTGTTACTTCCCATATTGCAATAAATGGATTTAGGTTGTAATCAATCATCGTACCATGAGGATGACTGTGTGGATGGCTTTCTTTAATTTTTATATTTTCCATTTTTATCACCCATTCTTCTTTTAATTAGGAGGCTAATTCCATTTGACAATAGTACGGTTTAATTCAAAAATTACTTTGTAAAATTTGTTTATATTTTCACATAATATCCTATTTTGATTGTAAAGTTATTTTTTTCATAAGTGTGTTTCAATAATGTGAACGTATTTTTATGCAATTATATTAATCAGGTGCTTAAATTAAATAGTCGAGTACTAGTTGAAAAATAAAAGATAGGTGATCTACACCTATCTTTTATGCATGAACCTTATTCTCTTCCTTCTTAAAGAAGCTCTTCATCGCGTGGAATACATCTGCTTTTTGCTTGAGGATATAGTATCTGAAGTTTTCATTTTTGATGTTTTTGTATGCGGACATTAAGGTAGAATGACGGTTATACTGGTTTACCTCTCCGTATCCAAACATATTGGATACTTTCATTAATTCTTCGACAAGCTTCACACAACGGGCATTATCAGAGGTTAAGTTATCACCATCAGAAAAATGGAATGGATAAATATTATACTTACGTGGATTGTACTTATCTTCTATCAGTTCTAATGATTTCCTATAAACAGATGAGCAAATGGTGCCCCCACTTTCTCCCTTTGTAAAGAAATCTTCTTCTGATACAACCTTAGCTTCAGTATGGTGGGCAATAAATTCAATCTCAACAGTTTCGTATTTTGTTCTTAGGAACCTTGTCATCCAGAAGAAAAAGCTCCTTGCCATATATTTTTCCCAAATCCCCATACTTCCACTTGTATCCATCATCGCAAGGACAACTGCTTTTGAATCAGGCTTCACTACTTCATTCCAGGTTTTAAATTTTAAATCCTCCCGATAGATGGGATGAAATTTCGGTTTCCCATTCATCGCATTTCGTTTAAAGGCTGTCATCATGGTTCGTTTTTTATCAATGTTCCCCATTAAACCCGTTTTCCGTATGTCATTAAATTCAATGTTTTCTACGAGGTTTTCATCTTGTTCTTTCCTTTTTAAATTAGGCAGCTCCAATTCTTTAAATAATGCCTCCTCAATTTCCATTAAGGATACTTCCGCCTCAAAATAGTCTTCTCCTGCTTGATCTCCTGCTCCTTGGCCCTTTCCAGGCCCTTTCCCTCCACTAGATCCATCTCGAGCAACAACATCACCAATTTGGCTATCTCCATTTCCTTGGCCAACGTGTTTGTTTTTATCATAATTGTATCGTATTTTGTATTCATCAAGTGATCGAATGGGAATCTTCACTACATCCCGACCATTTGACAGGATTATATTTTCCTCTGTTATTAAATCTGGTAGGTTATTTCGAATCGCTTCTTGGACCTTCTCTTGATGGCGCTGTTGGTCATCATGGCCTTTTCGATGGAGGGACCAATCTTCTTTTGAAATGACAAACTGATGATTATTTTTTTCGGTCATCGTAACCCCTCCTTAATATTTATTTGTCACACATTCCTTTCAATTGTCATAAAATATCCCGAGTGTCAAAGTGTTACTACATTTAAAGTGATTACTCTATCTTATGCAAACCTCTTAAAATAATTTACAAATAATTACGACAATTGGTTGTTTGCCTAGGAATAGACAAGCCCATTTCGAGAAAACTCTTATCAAAAGATTGATTTTGAAAGATACTGATAGTTAAAAGTAGAAAGATTCAAAAAGAGCTGACTCATATGAATCAGCTCTTTTCATTTATCAACGATTTAGTAAGCTACCGACATATCTTAAAAGCTCATTTGCCGAGGTTGAATTATACCCATGCTCATCAATTAACCGCGCAACTACCTCATTTACCTTCTTCAATTGTTGCTCGTCTGGAGTTTTTGTGGATGTTGTAATTTTGACAACATCTTTTAAATCGGCAAAAAGTTTCTTTTGTATAGCCTCGCGAAGACGATCATGAGAGTTATAGTCAAACCTCTTTCCTTTTCTCGCATAGGCCGAGATACGAATGAGGATTTCTTCACGAAATGCTTTTTTTGCATTTTCTGAAATGCCGATTTGTTCTTCAATGGAACGCATTAGCTTTTCATCTGGATTAATTTCTTCTCCTGTTAATGGGTCACGAAGCTTAACTTTATTGCAATATGCTTCAACATTATCTAAATAATTATCCATTAAGGTTTTTGCAGATTCCTCATAAGAGTATACAAAGGCTTTTTGAACTTCTTTTTTCGCAATCTCATCGTATTCTTTACGGGCAAGTGAAATAAAGTTTAAATAGCGTTCCCGCTGTTCTGCAGTAATGGATGGATGCTGGTCTAAGCCCTCCTTCAAGGAAAGCAAAACATCCAAAGCATTAATAGATTGGATTTCCTTTCTAATAATAGTTGAAGAAATCCGATTGATAACATAACGTGGGTCAATTCCGCTCATGCCTTCATCGACAAATTCCTTTTTCAGTTCCTTCACATCTGCAGCATTGTACCCTTCCACATTTTCTCCGTCATAAAGGCGCATTTTTTTCACTAAGTCAATATCACCTTTTTTTGGTTCCTTTAATCTAGTCAAAATAGTAAACATGGCAGCGACCCTTAAGGTGTGCGGTGCGATATGAACATCAGCTACATCGCTTTCACGAATCATCTTCTCATATATTTTTTCTTCCTCTGTCACTTTTAAATTATAAGGGATTGGCATAACGATAATTCTCGAATGGAGTGCTTCGTTTTTCTTATTTGAAATAAAAGAGCGATATTCCGTTTCATTGGTATGAGCAACAATTAGCTCATCAGCGCTAATAAGTGCGAAACGCCCGGCTTTGAAATTTCCTTCTTGAGTTAAGGAAAGCAAATGCCAAAGAAACTTCTCATCACATTTCAACATTTCTTGGAACTCCATCATTCCTCGATTGGCTTTATTTAATTCCCCATCAAAGCGATAGGCTCTTGGGTCTGACTCGGACCCATATTCTGCAATTGTTGAAAAATCGATACTCCCTGTTAAATCAGCAATATCCTGTGATTTTGGATCGGATGGGCTGAATGTTCCAATTCCCACTCTTCGATCTTCAGAGAAAAAGATTCTTTCTACTACTACATCCTCAATCCGACCAGAATATTCTTGTTCAAGTCTCATCATATTGAGTGGGGATAGATTCCCTTCAATACGAATTCCATACTCATTATAGAAATCTTCACGTAAATACTGTGGGATGAGATGTAATGGGTCCTCGTGCATCGGGCAGCCCTTTATTGCATAAATAGCCCCTCTATCAGTACGTGAATATGCTTCTAACCCTCGTTTTAACATCGTTACTAGAGTGGATTTCCCTCCACTAACTGGCCCCATTAATAATAAAATCCTTTTTCTAACGTCTAAACGCTTCGCAGATGGGTGGAAATATTCTTCAACTAATCTTTCTAATGCTTCTTCTAAACCGAATAATTGATTATTAAAAAAGCGATATTGCTTTCTCCCACTAATTTCTTCTACTCCAGCGTCTTTAATCATATTGTAAACACGAGAATGAGCTGACTGTCCAATCCATGGCTTTTCTTTGATAATTTCCAAATACTCACCAAATGTACCTTCCCATTTTAACTTTTCTTCTTCTCTACGATACATCTCAATTTTTTTTAAAATGTCCATATAGACCTCCCCTGTGCTTACATTGTCAGAGACGATTAATATAATCTATGCGAGCCTTTATATGAACATGCGTATTTAAAAGATGTGTGAGATTGTCCTTTTTTGTTTCCGTTCTTTTTTATGGAAAAGGGAGAATATTGAATAGTCTGTCAGTTGTTAAAAAAACTTCATACTTTTCATTCACAGTTTTTTGTGGATAGGCTATAATAAGCATAGGATTCTTTATAATGGGATAAATGCTAAAGGGGGTTTACATAATCATGAAACTTATTTTAATTCTAGGAGTTATGATTGCATTCTTAACTGCCATTTTCACAGCGGGATATGAAGATAAACCAGGTGTTAAATAATAAAAACGAACCATTTTAAAGAGGCTGTCCCCAGGTGCTAGACACCATAAGGGACAGCCTTCTTTCATTTACACTTAGTGGAGATCCAATTTGACGCTTTCCAAAAATTCCTTCATATACATTCTTGTAGGCTTTTCAAGCATATGAGCCATTTGACCAGTCCATGTTTCTTTTCTCTGGCCATTTGTTCTTTCTTTATAATAATCTGAAATGACTTGATTATACTCCTTCAGCTGTGCAACATAATCTTCTTCATTTTGTTCATAGCCATTTTCATGGTATATATGTTCCATTGGGAGCCTAGGCTTTTGTTCATTTATTCTTATTGGATAACCAATACACATTCCAAATAATGGAACAACCTTTTCTGGAGTATGTAATAGCTTCCTCACTTCATCTAAATGATTTCGAATTCCACCAATATAGCAAATTCCTAAACCCATCGATTCAGCTGCAATAGCGGCGTTTTGAGCAGCGAGAGCAGTATCAACTAACGCAACCATAAATTTTTCCGAGCTTTCAATGGATTCCTCCACTTTTTTTCCTTCCATTTTTCCTAATAATTTATGGCGATATAAATCAGCACAGAAAATAAAGAAGTGACCATTATTCAAAACATATGGTTGATTTCCTGCTAATTCAGCGAGCTGTTCCTTTAACACTTTATCTGTTATGCCAATAATCGAATAGGCTTGAATAAAGCTTGATGTAGAAGCAGCTTGTGCGCTTTTCACAATCGTTTTGATTTGTTCCTTTGTTAACTGCTTGTCCTCAAAGCTTCTAACAGAGCGGTGGTTCATGATAGTTTCGATTATGGAATTCATTTCTACTTCAACCTCCGAAATGGTTTTTACATTTTAGGCTATGTCCACTAGTGAATATCTTTTACCCTTTCTTTATTCCTGCTTCATTCTTAGATTAGGATAGTTCTGCTGGCGGAGCGCTTCGTATATTAGAATAGCGGCCGTGTTAGAAAGATTTAAAGATCTAACATTTCCATTCATTGGAATCCTTAAACTTCGCTCTTTATTATTTTCTATTACATCCTTTGGAAGTCCGGTGGTTTCTCTTCCAAAAATAAAATAATAATCCTTGCTTAATTCACTATAATCAAAATCTGAAAAAGCTTTTTCCCCAAACTTTGTTATATAGTAAAATTCACCGCCTTGATTTTTTAAATAAAATTCATCTAATGAATCATAATATACAATTTTTACAAATTGCCAATAATCCAATCCAGCCCGTTTTAGCATTTTATCATCTGTAGAGAAACCTAAAGGCCTAATTAAATGTAAAACGGTATCTGTTGCCGCACAGGTTCGTGCAATATTCCCTGTATTGGCTGGAATCTCTGGCTGAAATAATACGACGTTCAAAGCCACTTTCTTTCACCTCTAATAGATTGTTTAAATGAATTAATCCTAATAACCATCTACCATGTACAGCTATCTGCGCACATGGTAGAACATCTTATGATTCTAGGAGATATTATACCACTCTTCCTTTTATGAGCCATAAAATTAATCATCATCCACAATGGTATAAAATTTATATTTAATATTTGGCGTATAAGCAGACGAATCCTCATATGCCCAGTAACGAAGCCGACTATTATAGGTATGTGCATTCACTAGTGGCATCCCATATGCATCCTTTGCCGTAACAATTGTATTATGATCGTATCTCCCATTTCCTTGAAAGTCATAGCAAATAACATCACCATGGAGCAATTCCTCTGGGCTGGAAACCTCCCTTGCTCGAAGGCCCACTGTTGAATTAGATAAATATAGACGCAAGGAATTGGCAATCGCCCAACTATAGCTCCAGTTGTTTCCTCTCATCCACCAACCCTTACCTCGATTTGGGTAACCCCTCATTGGCGAATTTCCTGCGTGTAAGCATTGTGAAATAAAATTAGTGCAGTCATTTTCAAATTTTTTGTAGGCAGGATTGTAGCTATTCCACCATCTCTCTGCATATTGAATGGCCTTTCTTCTATCATATTGATAGGATAACCTCAAATTTGAATTTCCCTGAATTTCATTCGAAAAAGAATCCTGTATCTTTTTTTCTTCATTCGATGTATTTATGGTTCCCTCTTGATTACTGTAAGGGATGATTTCTTTATCTGTAAGCAAGGTACCATGAAAGAAGGTTGCCACCCTTTTCTCTATCTCTTCCTCCTGATACATCTGCCCTTTTTGTTTGATTAAATATAGAAAATGAACTTGATAATGAACTGTTTCTAAATCTTCATGAACTTGTTTATTCAATATTTGTCCTATCGCTCTTGCTTTAACTATTTCAGCATTTCTATTTGATAGACAGTCTTTTTTCTTTTCTATCTTGGAACAATGGTCACTTGTTTTTCTACTATTGGATACGCATTGCTGGACACGTTTTTCCAAAAGTCTTTGTAGCTGCTCTCTCATAAAAAAACCTCCTTCCAATACATGTTTATGAAGGAGGGGGGTATTTCATATTTCATTAATCATAAAATATAAGGTTATTAATGTATTGTTTCATTAATAGCAATCTTCTTTAACCCTTTTTCAATTTCTTCTATTACCTTAGAATCCTCTTCGGTTTGTTTCGCCATTTCAAGAGCTACCTTTGCCCGATCTCCACCAATCTTTCCAATGGCCCAAGCCGAAGTTCCTCTCATGACTGGTCTTGAATCGTCATTCAATAATTTAATTAAATCATCCAATGCTGTTTCATCCTTAAAATGTGCTAAGGCAATAATAGCATTTCTTTGGATTGGCTTTTTCCCTCTCCATGCTCCAGAAAGATAACCATATTTCGTTTTAAATTCACGGTTGCTCATTTGAAGCATTGGCTTTAATAGAGGCTTAACCTCATCGGGATTTGGCTCCATTTCCTTATGAAAATGGAAATTCTTCCCCTTATTTTCTGGACATGCCGTTTGACACGAATCACAGCCATAGATCCTATTCCCGATTTTATCGCGATACTCTTCTGGAATGAAGTCTTTTGTCTGAGTTAGAAACGCAATACATTTCTGAGCATTAATTTGGCCACCTTGGACTAATGCTCCAGTTGGACAGGCTTCTATACATTTATTGCATGATCCGCATCTATCCTCTATCGGTTGATCCGGTTCAAAAGGAATATTAGTAATCATTTCTCCTAGGTAAACATAAGAGCCGAATTCTGGAGTGATAATTGCACAATTCTTACCGCTCCATCCAATCCCAGCTCTTTGTGCTACCGCTCTATCAGCTAATTCCCCTGTATCAACCATTGACTTTAGCCTTGCTTCAGGGTATTTCATTTTAATATATTGTTCAAGCTTTTCAAGTCGCTCACGTAAAATAATATGGTAGTCCATTCCCCAAGAAGCCCTACAAAATAATCCTCTTCGCTCCCCCTTCTTACCTTCTACCCGTGTATTCATTTTCGAAGGATAGGCAAGTGCAATCGAGATGATTGAACGTGGTTCATCTAACAATAAGGCAGGATTAACTCTTTTTTCAATATTAGGCTCTTCAAATCCAGATTGATAGCCTAGTTCTTGCTGGCGAAGAAGTCTGTTTTTCAATTCATCAAAGGTTGAAGCAGTGGTAAAACCAATTTTATCAATTCCGATTGTTTTACTATATTGGATAATTTCCTCTTTGAATTGCTTGATGTCCATTTCATCACCCCTTTCTTAAGTATTTAAATATATGGATTAATGAGATGAGTTTAGGATATATCGTAAGTTATGATAAACTATTTTCAAGATAAAGTGGAGGTGGAATGATTGGAAATAACAATATCGAATCAATTATGCATGGCAGTTCCCCATTTTCAAGTAGGGGTTATTCATTATCAAAACATCGTAGTGGACGAGTCCCCACAAATGTTGAAAGGAAAAATTCAAACCTTTCAGGAGTCCCTATTCTTTGATTTAGAAGAAAAAAATGTAACTGATTTAGAAGGAATAAAAGAATGGCGCCAAGTATTTAAGCAAACTGGAAAGGATCCTAACCGCTATCGTCATTCCGCCGAGGCGCTTCACAGAAGAATAAAAAAGCAAAACTTCCTTTCCCCTGTAAATAGTGCGATTGACATTAACAATTTCTTCTCAATAAAGTATCAAATACCGATTGGACTTTACGATACAGATAAACTCTCTGGAGGTGTCACAATCAGAATTGGAACTGAAACAGATGAGTATGTAGGTTTAAATGGAAGGAATAATTCTTTAAATCACTTGATCATCTCATCTGATAGTATCTCTCCATTCGGTAGTCCATTTGTCGATTCTGAAAGATCTGCAGTTACGTTTGAAACGAAAAATGCCTTACATATCGTATACTTACTACCCTCACAACAAGAACAAGAGGCCGATCAATTAATTCAGTCCTTAATGAATATGTTCTTACAAATTCATGGTGGAAATGGATCTTACCAAATCATAAAATGCTAAAAAAAATAAAAAACGCAATGCCACGTTCTTTCTGAAACGAAACACTGCGTTACTAATATGTATGGAGCGGGTGATGGGAATCGAACCCACGACAACAGCTTGGAAGGCTGTGGTTTTACCATTAAACTACACCCGCATATGTTTTTCCTTTAAAATCGACCTTTTTATTATACAAACATTGATTATCAAAATCAACCCATTTTTAAAATTTTTGTAGAAAGATGTCTAATTATCGAAATACCTTTCATAAAAATACATCAAAAAACCTCCATTAAAGGAGGTAATAAGTAACTTTTGTATCTTTATTTTTAATATGTCTTTTTATCAATGATTAGAAAGGCTAATTCCACTTAATGGTCTTCGCCATTGCTACAAACGGCTCAATATTTTCATTTGCTTTCTTTTCAAAAATCGTAAGGATGGATTGAGTCATTGGTAGATAAATGATATTTACCACATCACTTCCATTGACGGCTTTATAATGTACCCCTCCATCAAGGTCAGTCCCAACTGTATCTTTACGTGTGATTTCATTAGAAACAGCTAAGGCGCGCATTTTCAATTCTTCAGTTATCTCATTCATTGAGCCATCTGATGACTTTTCGATTCTTAACATGTCACCTGTTTTATCATCAATAACAACATATTTTCCTGGTTCTTCCTGATCCAAACTATAATTCGGTAATATTTTAATGGACAATCCATCCTTAGTTTTAGATGTGGCCTTTTGTTCAACTGTCTGTCCATTTTCTTGATAGGTGATTTTATTGTCACTACCTTCAGCTGGTTCATCTTCTTTTAGTGTATCCTCTTTTTCAGAAGGATTCTCTTTGGTTGAATCCCTTGATTCCGACTCACTCTTATTTATATCTGAAGCTGTTGTTGACTCAATCTCCTTCTTTTCCTCCGTTGGAGCTTTGGATTCTCTTTTGTCCTTTGCATTGTCACTCTGACCACATGCGGTGATAAAGAAAACACTTATTATTGCTAATAACAACCAAATATTTTTTCTCATATAAAAACCTCCCTATTACTTCCACTTTCATTCTACATTATTTGACGAATGATTATCGAATTAGTTACGTGATTATCGATAATAAATGGAAAAGAGAGATTTGCTGCAATAATTATTTTATTGTTCGGATTAATACTTTCCTTATGATAATACCAACAAGCAACCCTGGAATTGTAAACAACATTGGTAAAAAAACAGGACCAATAAGTGCACCAAATATTTTTATTTTTGTTGAATAAATTAAACCAACAGTCACAGAATAGGCTGCAAACACAAAAGGAAGAAATAAAAATGGGCTTTCATCATTCCTTGCATCCCGATATGCATCCCACATCGCAAAAAAATATAGACAAGGATAAAACATTAACCATTGGTAGTTAGCCTGCAAGATAGCTTCCTTAATATTGCCATGAAAACTATAGATAATTACTTCGTTAAAACGAGATAGGACATTCACAAAAAATTCTAAAAGGATAAAAATGATACCTTTTATATACCTTCCATTTAATAACTGCCCTAAACCAGGTAAAGCGATTGACCAAAGTAATTTTTCAACTGCATCCTTGTTCACATAATTACTTCCTTTTAAATGTGATATCAAAAAATATTTTTCTTCACCTAATCCAAAAAATAATTATGTTTTTCCAAATACCTCCTCTATTACAAACCTCTTATATTTTTATATTGCTGAACCTATTTTACTCAAAAGTTTGAACGGTTATCCTCTACTCATTCGTTTATTTAAATGATCCTCACCTACATATGTTTTAGCATTATGGAAAGTATAAGCATATGGACCGTATTTGGAGGTTGAAAATGGAAAACGAAAATAACCAAATAAGACTAACATCTTCAGAAATGGCTCAGCTCTGGATGCAATATTTAAATGACAGTGGGAGTATTTGTGTGCTCACTTATTTTCTTGAGAAAGTAGAAGATACAGAAATTAAACCAATCATAGAATTCGCCTTACAACTTTCTAAAAACCATATTCAAAAATTAACATCTATATTTAAAGAGGAGAAGCATGCTATTCCTTATGGATTTAGTGTAGAAGAAGATGTAGATATATCTGCACCTAGATTATTTTCAGACACTTACATATTAAATTTTATTCACCAAATGTCTAAAATTGGACTGACCACCTATGCAGCTAGTGTTTCGGCAGCTGTAAGGGAGGATATAACAGATTTTTATATGGAATGTCTTGCAGAAACATCGCAACTATACAAAAAATCTAAGGAATTGTTATTATCTAAAGGTCTATATATTAGATCCCCCTATCTTCCAAACCTTAAAAAAGTGGAATTTGTTAAAAAACAAGGATTTATTTTAGATGTTTTTAATGAAAAGAGACCATTAGTTGCCTCTGAAATTGCAAATATGTATGCAAATATTCAAAGAAATGCCTTAGGGGCAGCAACCATAACTGGATTTAGTCAGGTTACGCAATCAAAAGAGGTCAATCGATTTTTGATTAGGGGTTTAGAAATAGCTAAAAAACATATCAAACTATTTGCTTCTAAATTTGAGGAAAGCAATCTCTCTGTACCTATGACTTGGGCGTCAGAAATAACCGATAGCACAGCCTTTACCTTTTCTGACAAGCTCATGATGTTTTATACAAGTGGGATGATTGGTTTAAGTATTGGATTTTACGGGACAAGTGTTTCTCAAAGTCCAAGGGCTGATTTAGGAGTCCTATATAATAGACTTTCATTAGAAATACAGCTTTATTCTGAGGACGGATCGAATATTATGATAAAGAATGGATGGCTTGAGCAGCCTCCAATGGCATCAGATAGAGAACAATTATCCAAAGAGAACAAAAATTAAAGCAGTTATCTAATAAAATTGGTGCTGGGCTCTCTTGTTAGGAACTTTTCCCTAATGAGAGAGCCCACTTTCGTATTGAAATACAATACATGATAGGGAATATGGAATAATTCCCTATTTTATTAGATGACAAAAAATTGATATCCAATATAAATCGCCATTCCCCATATGATTAAAGCAGAAGCCTGATTGATTCTTTTTAAAAATTGTCCCCCAGGATTCACTTTCCCTATCCTTCTACCAGCAATAGCTAAGCCAAAAAACCAAATCCATGAAACACAAATACAGGCGATCATAAAAATCCACTTTTCTAATCCTGAATACGCTAAAGAACTTGTCCCAATTACACCTACAGTATCCATAATTGCGTGAGGATTAAGCAAGGATACAGATAACGCAAAAATCACTTGGCGCTTTGCGGAAAAAGTATTAGAATCCTGTTCACTTCTTTGATCAGGTGAACTCTTCCACATCATAAAACCCATATATAATAGGAAGAAGAATCCTCCAATAAAGAGTAAATTTCGTAACCATTCAAAGCTAAAGACAATAATCGAAACACCTGCAACTGCTAAATAAATTAATAATGTATCACAAATGGCCGCCGTCAATATAGCAGGAATGGCTTGATTAAACTGTTTTTGAATTGCCCCTTGGTTAAAGACAAAAACATTTTGAACTCCTAAAGGAAGAATTAAACCAAATGATAATATAATTCCATGAAGCAATGGTTCCACATCAATCCCCCCAATTCTTAACGGCCACAGGCCCCGAATCCAAATACACAAAACTGATTCGCATTCACTTTTTTCGCCTCATATAGGGCGATGTCTGCATTTTTCACCAGTTGTTTCTGATCCACTGAATGATCTGGGTATATGGCAATTCCAATTCCTGCTCCCATTTCAATTTCAAAACAATTAAATATGACCGGTTCATCAAATGATTTTAATATTCTTTTAGCAATCACTTCTGCTTCTTCTACCGAATCAATTTCAGGCAAGATAACTGCTAGTTCATCTCCCCCTAATCTGGCAACGGTATCTGTCTTTCTCACACATTTTTGAATTCTTACAGCCATTTCCTGAATGACAAAATCCCCTGCATCATGACCGTATGTGTCGTTTATTTTTTTAAACTTACGACCATCTAACATCAGTAAAGCAACCATCTTTTTCGAAAGTTCAGCCTGATGGATGGACATTTGTAATCGTTCATCAAAGGTCCTTCGATTAGGAAGACCTGACAAATAATCATAATATGCCATCCTTGCTAATTCATCTCTCATTTTTTTCCTTTCAGTGGTATCCCTTACAATTGCCATCACATATATGCATGCTCCATCCTCAGTTTTGATTGGGCTGAGGGTTGTTTCACCTGTAAATGTCTCTCCCGTTTCCATTTCAAGCGTTTCTGTGAAGCTTAACGGCTCTTTAGTAACTAAAACTTGCTTGTATTTCTCAATCAAACTTTTAGCATGCTCCATAGACAAGATCTCCTCAATCCGTCTACCTTCAATATCTTCCTTAATATTCAATACCCTTTTAGCCGATTGGTTCACAAATACATAACGAAACGAGTCATCTTCCTTCTCCATTAGAAAAACTAAATCAATCATATAATCAAATATACTAATGATTGCTGAAGCATCAGAACCAATCTTTTCTAGTAAGTTTTTCAAAACGTATGAACCCCTTTTTCATTTTTCCTTAAACAAGCAAAATCTCTTAGAATTCTCGGGCGAGGTAATGCTTGTTTAAGAATACCTAAATAACAATATTAAATGCAACATTTAATAATTATAGACTGAAATATTCCTTTTTTATTATTTAATAGTCTCCATGCCACCTAAACTAAATGGAAATTACTGATTAGTTTTGTTATACGCAAGCTAGGCTGAGGAATTTTTCCATCTCATTTGCTTTGTTATTAAATTGACAGAATCTTAGACCATTTCAGCATTATACTGTGATAAATTTATATTAGATGCTATTTTATTGAAATTTTTGCCAAAATAATTGATTGCAAATCTGTCATTCTGGTAAAAAACCACATTCATTTAGCATTGTTTTTCCTAGATAACACCATGGCATTTCATTCATATTTGCAAAAAATCAAATTTGAAGGGAAGGATTTTTTATGTCTCGCTTAACATTAGGCTTTGCGGAAATCAGATTGGAGGATATTCCAGTTGTTGGAGGGAAAAACGCTTCATTAGGAGAGATGTATCGTGAACTGACTCCAAAGGGAATAAAAATTCCTGATGGCTTTGCCACAACTGCCGATGCCTACTTCTATTTTTTACAGTCTTCGGGCCTTGAATCTTCAATTAATGAAATCCTTAACAAATTGGACCCCTATGATACAAAAGATTTGGCTGAGAAAGGAAAGCAAATTCGTGAGCTAATTCTTTCTGCTAAATTTCCTATTAAACTAACAGAAGAAATAAAAGCAAGCTATAACCAACTGTGTGCTAAATATGGAGCTAAAATTGATGTAGCCGTACGTTCAAGCGCGACTGCAGAGGATTTGCCTGAAGCTAGCTTCGCCGGAGCACAAGAGACCTTTTTGAATATTAGAGGGGTTGACGCATTAATTGAATCCTGCCGTAAATGTTATGCCTCTCTTTTCAATGATCGGGCCATCTTTTACCGTGAAGTAAATGGATTCAAACATTCTCAGGTAGCCTTATCAATCGGGGTACAGAAAATGGTTCGTTCAGACTTGGCTTCTTCAGGAGTTATTTTCACCTTAGATACTGAAACGGGATTCCAGGATGTTGTTTTTCTAACATCTGCCTATGGTCTTGGTGAAAATGTCGTTAAGGGTTCAGTGAATCCTGATGAATTTTACGTCTTTAAACCCACTTTGAAAATAGGATTTAAGCCTATCATAGCCAAGACAATAGGCTCTAAAGAAATAAAAATGGTTTATGAAGAAGATGAGAATGCTTCTATAGGTCTAAGCACCAAAAACATACCTGTACCTCTTAGTGAACGAAAATTATTTTCCATTAACGATAATGAAATTCTACAGCTTTCACAATGGGCTGTATTGATTGAGGAACATTATAGCAATAAGGCGGGATACAAAAAACCAATGGATATCGAATGGGGCAAGGATGGTCTATCGGGTGAGTTGTATATTCTACAAGCACGACCTGAAACCGTACAAGCGAAGAATACCGGCACACGTATGACACAGTATTCCTTACTAGAAGAAGGTAAGGTATTGGCCGTAGGTAGGGCCGTAGGTGCGAAGGTTGGATACGGAAAGGTTCGAATTATTAAATCTGTAAAGGACATCGAACTTTTCCAAGAGGGAGAAATCCTAGTAACCAGCATGACAGACCCTGACTGGGTGCCTATTATGAAAAAAGCAGCCGGAATTATTACAGAGCGTGGCGGACGAACTTGTCATGCCGCCATTGTTAGCCGTGAACTAGGAATACCTGCCATCGTAGGTGCAGACAATGCTATGAATCTACTCAAAGATGGTATGGAAGTCACCCTGTCATGTACAGGTAAAGATGAAGGAAAAATTTATGAAGGCATCCTTAAGTTTCATAAAGAAATGATTGAGCTAAAACAAACCGTTCGACCAAAAACAAATATTATGATGAATGTCGGCAATCCTGAAGAGGCCTTCAAGCTATCAGCAATTCCAAATGATGGGGTTGGTTTAGCACGGATGGAGTTTATTATTAATTCTCATATTCAAATCCATCCACTTGCTCTCATCCATTATCCAGAAATTAAGGAATCAGATAAAAAGCTAATCGATGAATTGACAGTTGGTTACGAGAATAAAGTAGACTACTTTATTGAAAAACTTGCCCAAGGGATTGGAAAAATAGCCGCTTCTTTCTATCCAAAAGATGTTATTGTAAGAATGTCCGATTTTAAAACAAATGAATATGCAAATCTTCTAGGCGGTAGTGATTTTGAACCGAAAGAGGATAATCCAATGCTTGGATTCCGAGGGGCTTCCCGCTACTATAATCCTCGTTATCGTCAAGGATTTGCTTTAGAATGTGCGGCTATTAAGAAGGTACGTGAGGAAATGGGACTCTTCAATGTCAAGGTCATGATTCCTTTCTGCCGAACCATAGAGGAAGGTAAAAAGGTGCTCGAAGAACTGGAAAAGAATCAACTAGTTCAGGGAGAACATGGACTTGAAGTCTATTTAATGTGTGAGCTCCCTTCCAATGTCATTCTTGCTGACGAATTTCTAAAATATTTTGATGGTTTTTCAATTGGTTCCAACGATTTAACTCAATTAGTTTTAGGTCTAGACCGAGATTCTGAGATTGTTGCTCCGCTATTTGACGAACGGAATGAAGCAGTAAAGGAAATGCTCAAAAAGGCAATTAAAGTGGCCAAAGCAAATAATAAAAAGGTCGGAATTTGCGGCCAAGCACCGTCAGATTATCCAGAGATTGCCCAACTATTAGTTGAATGCGGTATCGACTCCATGTCCCTTAACCCGGATGCTGTTATCTCCACATCATTAAAGGTATATGAGTGGGAGAAAGACCATGATCTCAAATTGTTACATTAAATTGAGAGAAACACATAATGGTATGAGTTGAAATAAATATCACGAAGCACACATAATGAATCACACCATTCAATAATTAAATAAAATTAACAAAGGGATATCTCACTCTTGATGAAATATCCCTTTAATACGTTATTATGATAACTCGTGTGCTAGTTGTTTGGTCACCTCATATAGACAACCATATATTTCTTGATATTTCTTGTATTTTTCGTGGTTTTCCATGTTTGGCACATACTCTTTGTCCGGTTTTATATATTTTGTCAAGCTGGCAAAATTGATTTATGAGTTTTTTCATATACTTCAGGTTCATTGTTTTTGATCCAAAGAATTTTGGGCATTACATCACTGGAACACAACGGACGGCCATACCATTTATTAATTTGCTCTTCACCATACCTCTCGGTTAGCTGTGCTATTTCATCGGTAGCACGGGCATCAATTCCGTATAATATTGCTTTCCTCAACGGGTTACAGTCTTCATCAACCGGTAGACAATCTGCACCAAGAGCACTAGCTCCTAATGCTTTAATGTCTTTTGGGTCTATTCCGGATTTTTCAATCAATGCTTGACTGATTGTACAGAAATCACCCCACCAGTCTTTTTCAGCATCATGTTCAAAGTGGTTTGGTTTAGGATTCGTCATAGCGTGTTCAGTCGCATGTATGGCTATAATATTGCATTTACTGTCAATCAGGACACCCTTACTAGAGTTAGTGCCAGTGTCAATACCCATAAAGTATGCCTCACTCATAGAATTCATCCTCTTTTCTAATTTTTATATAAGCCTATGTAGCAGTTATCCACCTAAGGGCAGATTAAAGCTATATTTTTCACAGCAGCTTGCAATTTTTGTAGCAGACTTACTAAACATTGAATTATAGCTTTATATCTTTATAGAGTTTTGCGAAATTTATATACCACTTCCATAAATTCCTTCACTCGATTAAGTTGTACACGAACATTTTCAAGTTTCTCATTTTCCAATTGGCCATTTTCTTTGAAATAAGTGCCAACAACAGCAGCATCTGCATATGTCAATTTGTGTTCAATAGTATTGGGGCGGCAGCCAGTATTGCACAGAACAGCAACTTCCGGTGCACCAGCTTTTACACTCTTAATCAATTCTTCGTCTACATCTTGACCTGCGGCATTTGCAGATATACACAAACCATCTGGATGGGCTTTGAAAATAGTAGATTTTGCGATATCAACTAAGGGACGAGTGTCTAAATTACGATCGGACTCAGGGTTAATAAAATACAACATCTTCAAATCGTATAAATGCAGTTCGTTTTTACGACGTATTAGTTTAGAAAAGTCATTATTATATAATCCTCCATCACCTACATAGACACCAGAGAAGGTACCACGAACAAAATTAGCATCAACAGCTGCAGCTAATTCCAATGTGGCTCGGCCATCCGAAATACAATCCACACCATATGGTACACGAATATCTGTTCTTAATTCACCAATGACACGAGCCATGGCTGAGGGTGTAACAAAACTCATATTTCGCTCATATGGTAGGCTGAATTCATTGCTGATGATAACACCGTCAACACCACCCTCTTGTAAAGCTATTAAATCCGCACGAGCATGTTCTACAACCGTTTCCATACTATTAACATAACGAAAGCGAGGATCACCAGGGAGAGGATCTAGATGAAGCATTGCAATAATAGGTTTTTTCACACCAAACATTTCTTCAGTCCATAACATCATAATCATTCTCCTTTTGGAACACAAACTATATAAGTTTGGTTTTTTTTATGCCAGAAAAAACTTTAAAAAAATAGTCACCGCAAAAAGTTACGGTGACATCTTTTTGTCTCTAATTATATTTTATTATAAATAGACACTATGTCAATATAATAACCACGGAATTATAAAACGCTTTCAAACCGAGTCACCCATAGACTTATTAATTAGCTTTTTTAATAACTTCAGTAGATAAAAAGCATTTGAATTTGGTTAGCAGAAATATTATCGATAAAGGAAATACTGCCATACTCCCTTTATTAGGTATATTTTAAATGACGGGCAATTTCTTCGATTACTGGGACTCCCTTTCTTGTCGTTGTATTAAACATGACAAATGTTTTTGTTGCTTCGGTAATAAGGATATCATCTTGATTATAGATTTCTTGTTTTACCGAAAAGCTTTTATTACCTACATGTGTTAAGCTTGTTTTGACATTCAGGGTATCTCCCAATCTAGCTTCCTTATTGTAAGAGATATCTAATTTTAGCACTACGGTACCGAGGTCTTTTTCCCTTAACTCATGAAAGTTAACCCCTGCCTGTTTGTACCAATGACTTACACCTTTTTCTAAAAATAGAATATATTT
The DNA here is from genome assembly GCF_900117315.1 of Bacillus massilinigeriensis. Lineage (GTDB taxonomy): Bacteria > Bacillota > Bacilli > Bacillales > Cytobacillaceae > Bacillus_BE > Bacillus_BE massilionigeriensis. Next base: position 861,812 of record NZ_LT630337.1, on the reverse strand, counting down.
TAAGTAATTCACATGACCTAGCTGGTCGATATCTTCTGGAGAAACGATAATTTTTGTAACTGTCTGCATTTTCTTCCCCTTTCTTCAAATGGAAATTATGATCTATGTAGTAAATGAACCTCCAGACTACACTCTGGAGGTTATTTCTCTTTTTATTTAGGCTGCATCCGGATTGCACCGTCAAGTCGGATGGTTTCCCCATTTAACATTGGATTTTCAATAATACATTTTGCCAAATGAGCATATTCGGATGACCGACCCAATCGTGGAGGAAATGGAACCATTGCTCCCAACGCCTGCTTGACCTTTTCTGGAGCACCTGCAAAAAGAGGTGTGTCCATTAGCCCAGGAGCGATTGTCAGAACTCTTATTCCATGTCTGGATAAGTCGCGGGCAATTGGTAGCGTCATACCGACAATACCACCTTTTGAAGCGCTATATGCAGCCTGGCCCATTTGACCATCAAATGCAGCAACAGAAGCAGTGTTGATAATGACTCCTCTTTCTCCCTCTTCATTTGGGGAGTTTTGCGTCATTTTTTCCGCAACCAATCGAATTACGTTAAAGGTGCCTATTAGATTGACCTGAATGACTCTAGTAAAACTAGCTAGATCATGAGGCTTATCTTTGGATACAGTCTTTTCAGCTACCCCAATTCCCGCACAATTCACTAAAACATGAATGGCACCGAATTTTTCAATGGTTTGATTGACAGCATTTGCTACATCCTCTTCATTGGTTACATTTGTTTTAATAAATAGAGCACGGTCAGAACCTACTTTTTCAACTAGTGCTGCCCCTCTTTCCTCTTGTAAATCTAGGATGGCAGCATAACCTCCGTTTTCAACAATCGTTTCAACAGCTGCCTCCCCCAGTCCTGAAGCGCCTCCTGTAACTACTGCCACAATGCCATTAATCTTCATGTAAACACTCCTCCCCAAATTAAACATCTATTTATCTAATTCTTTCAATATATTCGCGTTGCCCATACCGTCGCCTTCGCAAATTAACCAATTCTTTCAATTATCGTGGCGTTGGCCATACCTCCACCTTCGCAAATAGCCTGCAAACCATAACGGCCGCCACTTCTTTCGAGTTCATGCAACATCGTAATCATCAAACGGGCACCGGAAGCGCCTAGTGGATGGCCTAAAGCTATAGCACCACCATTTGGATTAAGCTTTTCAGGATCTGCATTAAGTTCATCCAGCCAAAGTAGTGGGACTGGTGCAAACGCCTCATTTACTTCATAAGTGTCCATATCTTCAATGGAAAGGCCTGCTTTTTCCAATGCCATTTTAGAAGCAATTGATGGACCGGTTAACATTAAGGTTGGATCAGAACCTACTACCGAACGGGAAACAATCCTGAATCGAGGTTTTAGTCCCAGTTCCTCCGCTTTTTCCCTTGACATTAATAGAAGGGCAGCAGCACCATCACTCATTTGGCTGGAATTGCCGGCATGGATTTTTCCATTCTGAGTAAAAGCAGGCTTAAGGGAAGCTAGCTTTTCCAACGTTGTATCGTTCCTTGGACCTTCATCCTTTGTCACTGTGATAGTCGACCCATCCTCCAGTTTTACCTCAAGCGGCATAATCTCACGGTCGAACCGGCCTTCTTCTTGTGCTTGAATAGCCTTTCGATGACTATTAAGCGAGAATTCATCGAGCTGGCTACGGGTATAGCCCCATTTTTCGGCAATTCGCTCTGCCGATAAGCCCTGATGGATCATTTCATATTTGGAAGTCAATTCTTCACTCCAGGTAGATTCTCTGCGTGATGCACCCATCGGGATTCTTGTCATGCTTTCAACTCCACCAGCAATGACAACATCCATATCTCCACTCAAGATTGCTTGGGAAGCAAAATGGACAGCTTGTTGACTAGACCCGCATTGACGATCAATTGTCGTTCCGGGAACATGAATTGGAAAATCAGCCATTAGAGCCGCATTGCGGGCTATATTTAATCCCTGTTCTTCGACTTGAATAACACAGCCTAAAATGACGTCTTCCACAATATCAGGGGAGACTCCGGCACGGTTTACTAATTCCTTCAGAACCTTTGCAGCCAGTTCATCCGGACGGGATGTACCGAGTACTCCCTTTCTTTTTCCTACAGGTGTACGAACAGCCTCAACAATTACAACCTCTCTCATTCTTGAAACCTCCTAATAAATATAAATTGGACAAAACATTTTTATTCATAGAATGGTAGAAAAAGTACCATAATCTTTTAATAACCCGATCTTTTTCATTTTTCACATTTCGATTCGATATAAGAAAAATCCATTCTTCACTAGTTTTAATAGTATTTATTAATAAGTAATTATCTTTTTAATGTAGGATTAACGATGGTTGAAGGATGGTGACCGCTTTTCAATAAACGCCTGGACTCCTTCTCTTACATCCTCTGTACCAAATACTTCAGCAAAGAGCTCGGCCTCTATTTCCAATCCTTCATCAAGCGAAGTATCAAATCCCTTGTTTACGGCCTCCTTTATTCTGCTTAAAGCCTGCAAAGAATATCCCGCCATCCTTTTCGCCATGGAAAGGGCGTTATCCATCCCCTTTCCGCTTTCTACAACCTGATTAACCAATCCGATTTTAAGGGCATCCTCTGCAGATAATGGTTCCCCCAAAAACATTAATTCCTTTGCTTTTGATGCTCCTATTAATCTAGGTAATCGCTGCGTTCCTCCTCCGCCAGGGAATAGCCCTAACTTGATCTCTGGCAGCCCTATCTTAACGTTCACTTCGGCAATTCGGATATCACAGGTTAAAGCAAGTTCACAGCCCCCACCAAGTGCAAGTCCATTTAGTACGGCAATGGTTGGCTTAGGAATATCAGCAATAAAGTTTAATACTTCATGGGTCTTTAAATTATTTTTCTTTAACTTATCCTTTTCCATCCCCAATGATTGAGGGAATTCCTTAATATCAGCCCCAGCCATAAATGCCCTATTACCAGCTCCTGTTAAAATGGCAACAATAACCTCATCATCCTCGGCAATGGCGGTGAAAACCTCACCAAGTTCCTGTGTTACTTGCCTACTTAATACATTCATGGGCGGGTTATCAATGGTGACAATGGCCACACCTTCAGTCTTTTCGAGATGCACTAATCTTGTCATAATTAGAACCTCCTACTATAAAAAAGTTAAAAATGCCTCACAATACCAAGTTAAGAATGGTTAAGTTACCTTTTTAATGATTGTTGTGTATGGATTTTCAGGATGGATAATGGTTTTGCCACTGGTAAATTGAATTTCGTGGATGTTTACACAAGGTAATAGTTGAATGTTCGCTTAAGTAGATGGTTGCAGGGTGTTCAAACTCTTATACCTTTTGTTTAATTGTTCTTGATAGTAGAGGATTAATTCTTCAATACGATTTTCCCATTTTGAAAATGATAATCGTGGGAGGAAAAACATAATTAGCATTATAACTATTAAAATAATACTATTATTCTGATAATTTAACAATACATTTATTTTTTAAATTAATATTTAAATTTTAAACTCACCTTATATAATATTTATCCGGGTTTTAGTATAATATTCATAAATAGTTTCCATTGGGGAGGATTATATATGGCTTCATTCAGGGAACAAAAAATCGCCAAGAAAAAAAGGGAGATTCTTCGTTCTGCCGCAGCCGTTCTTGCGGAAAAAGGCTATCATGGTACTACTATGGAAGAAATAGCCGCTCAGCTATTAATGACGAAAGGTTCCATGTATTACTATTTTAAAAATAAAGATGATATTCTTTATCATTGTCACCAAATGATTATGGAATTAAGCCTTGAAAAAATAGAGGAAATTGTGGGAAGTGATTTGGATCCAGTTAATAAGCTTGAGAGTGCAATTAAGGCTCACATCCTGCTATCAATTGAAGAAAAATCGATGTTTATGATAATGGATAAACCCTCCCAAAACTTTACGGAAAATCAGTACAAAGAGGTACTAGAAGCCCAAAGAAAATATGCCCACTATTTTGATAGAATCCTTAAAGAAGGCATTGAAAAACAGGCTTTTGATATTAATGATATAAAAATGGTCCGAATGATAATATTAGGAGCTCTAAACTCTATCCGGCACTGGTACAACCACGAAGGCCCCCAATCAGCTAAAAAAATTGCAGAAGCCTATGCATCAAACCTACTTAAAATGGTTGTAAAGCCCTCCTAAACTGATTGGAGGGTTAATCCTTCTCTTAAAACATCCTCACCCAAATAAAAAGTATGAGCGTGTCTAATGGAGGTTTCAGACTTTACATCGTTTACTATTTCCAAATCTGTGTTTCCTATTATGTATTTAAAAACAAAAAAATACTCACAAATGTTGAGTGTCAACATTTGTGAGTATTTGAATATTGTCAAATGATATTATAGTTCATAGAAAAATACCGGTGGTCGGGGTCGAACCGACACTCCTTACGGAACACGATTTTGAGTCGTGCGCGTCTGCCAATTCCGCCACACCGGCATAATATCACTTTGCGTGACAAAATATAATATACCATTCAATTATTAAAATGTCAATTGGTTTTTCCATTCTGCTTTTTCAAACTGACCTTAAAGAATTATTTTTAATGTCTTCCTTCTATAAAGTCTACCAAAGAGGATTTGATTCCATCCTAAAAAAAATGACCCTTAATTTAATCTTTGAAAGAGGAGTTCAATATGGATTTCTTATTTAGTTATTATCAAAAATGCTTGCTTTTAGTATGTATCGGACTCTAGTTCCTCTATTTATATTAAATAGATTGATTTCAATAAAATATCGGACTCTACTTCCGTTATTCCCAGAAAAACAGCAGTTTCCCAGTTGATTTTACTCCCTTAACGGATTCTCTGTCCGAAAATTACAGTTCTTGGACTGTTTTTATCTAAATAGCGGTTCCTCTGTCCGATAAAATATTAGATTTTTAGAAATCCCCACTAGCTCGTAATCCGAAATCTACTGAATTGCTAATATATCCATCATACTTCCCACAAATCGATCAAATTGCATTCAAAAAATAAAAAAGTCTTAGCCATTTCTGGATAAGACCGTTATATGTATTATGATATTCAATGGTGCCGAGGACCGGAATCGAACCGGTACGGTAGTCACCTACCGCAGGATTTTAAGTCCTGTGCGTCTGCCAGTTCCGCCACCCCGGCAAATATTATTGCTCTTTAAAAAACCTTTTGGAGGCGGCAACCGGATTCGAACCGGTGGTAAAGGTTTTGCAGACCTCTGCCTTACCACTTGGCTATGCCGCCAAAATAAAATGGAGCGGAAGACGGGATTCGAACCCGCGACCCCCACCTTGGCAAGGTGGTGTTCTACCACTGAACTACTTCCGCGTAATGGCTGGGCTAGCAGGATTCGAACCTACGCATGACGGAGTCAAAGTCCGTTGCCTTACCGCTTGGCTATAGCCCATTGAATAATCATCCTGAATCAACTTCCTCGAATTCATCTCAAGAGTCGGAACCGTAGGAAGATTTAATTGCAAATAAATAATCTCCCTTGAAATACTTCTGTAGTTAAATCTTTCGACATTACTCGATATGACCACAAAATAAATTCATAAGAATTTTTCAAGTAAAAAAAGAAATATATGGGGCGATCGATGGGAATCGAACCCACGAGTGTCGGAGCCACAATCCGATGCGTTAACCACTTCGCCACGACCGCCATAATAAATTGGCAGGGGTAGTAGGAATCGAACCCACACCAAAGGTTTTGGAGACCTTCGTTCTACCTTTAAACTATACCCCTATAAAATGGTGGAGGGGGACGGATTCGAACCGCCGAACCCAAGGGAGCGGATTTACAGTCCGCCGCGTTTAGCCACTTCGCTACCCCTCCATTTTAACATATGATTCAAAAGGATTCACATATAATTTGAACCACATGGTGCCGGCCAGAGGACTTGAACCCCCAACCTACTGATTACAAGTCAGTTGCTCTACCAATTGAGCTAGGCCGGCATATGGAATAAAAAATATTTAGTTAGAAATTCGCTTTTTGCTTTAGTCGTCCTGATCTCAGAAAGCTTATTCAAGAAGCAACTCGATCAGTACGCTGAAGTATTTCAAAGAAGCATATTCGGTCGTGCTCTACCAATTGAGCTAGGCCGGCATCAATGCTAGTATAAATGGTGGCTCAGGACGGAATCGAACCGCCGACACAAGGATTTTCAGTCCTTTGCTCTACCGACTGAGCTACTGAGCCATAAAAATAAGTATCCTACAGTTTTGTTTTACCTTGTCCTTCGCCCAAAACTCTGAATGATAATTCAAGATGCCTTTCGTTTTGTGCGCTGATGCATATGCTTCGTAGCCTATTCGGTCGTGCTCTACCGACTGAGCTACTGAGCCAGATGATTCTTTATTTCAAATATGGCGGTCCGGACGGGACTCGAACCCGCGACCTCCTGCGTGACAGGCAGGCATTCTAACCAACTGAACTACCGGACCATTGCGATTGCGGAGGCAGGATTTGAACCTGCGACCTTCGGGTTATGAGCCCGACGAGCTACCAGACTGCTCCACCCCGCGATAATAATATTATATTTCATTTTATTTATGCATCTTATTTGAACTATGACTGTCCCGATCTCAGGAGGCCTAATCAAGAAGTGGCTCGATCGGTACAACTCGCAGATTATTCGATGAAGTAACGCTCGTTGCTCCACCCCGCGATAATAATATGAAACTTCTTTATAAATGGTGGAGGATGACGGGCTCGAACCGCCGACCCTCTGCTTGTAAGGCAGATGCTCTCCCAGCTGAGCTAATCCTCCACTTGGTGACCCCTACGGGATTCGAACCCGTGTTACCGCCGTGAAAGGGCGGTGTCTTAACCGCTTGACCAAGGGGCCAATTTATTATTTTAATGGCGGAGAGCAAGGGATTTGAACCCTTGAGACAGGGTTACCCGCCTACACGATTTCCAATCGTGCTCCTTCGGCCACTCGGACAGCTCTCCATATGGCTCCGCAGGTAGGATTCGAACCTACGACCGTTCGGTTAACAGCCGAATGCTCTACCACTGAGCTACTGCGGAATAATCACAGCCTGGCAACGTCCTACTCTCACAGGGGGAGAGCCCCCAACTACCATCGGCGCTCTAGAAGCTTAACTTCCGTGTTCGGTATGGGAACGGGTGTGACCTTCTCGCTATCGCCACCAGACTATTTTCAAGACATTCTTTATTATAATGTCTTTTTGATTTTTTTCAAGAGAAAATTTTAATTTATTCTCTCAAAACTAGATAATGTGGAAGAAGAAAGAATTACTTCGTAATCAGTTGTCTAGCTCCGGCTCCTAGCTTCTCGGCCGTTTCGATCCGTCCCTACAAATCCAAAAATCGGGATNGTCCATCCCGGTCCTCTCGTACTAAGGACAGCTCCTCTCAAATTTCCTACGCCCACGACGGATAGGGACCGAACTGTCTCACGACGTTCTGAACCCAGCTCGCGTACCGCTTTAATGGGCGAACAGCCCAACCCTTGGGACCGACTACAGCCCCAGGATGCGATGAGCCGACATCGAGGTGCCAAACCTCCCCGTCGATGTGGACTCTTGGGGGAGATAAGCCTGTTATCCCCGGGGTAGCTTTTATCCGTTGAGCGATGGCCCTTCCATGCGGAACCACCGGATCACTAAGCCCGACTTTCGTCCCTGCTCGACTTGTAAGTCTCGCAGTCAAGCTCCCTTGTGCCTTTACACTCTACGAATGATTTCCAACCATTCTGAGGGAACCTTTGGGCGCCTCCGTTACTCTTTAGGAGGCGACCGCCCCAGTCAAACTGCCCACCTGACACTGTCTCCCACCC
>NZ_LT630337.1:564321-853879 GCF_900117315.1 Bacillus massilinigeriensis | reverse complement strand
GTTACTCACCCGTCCGCCGCTAATCATCGGGAGCAAGCTCCCTCAGATTCGCTCGACTTGCATGTATTAGGCACGCCGCCAGCGTTCGTCCTGAGCCAGGATCAAACTCTCCGAAAAAGAGTAAGATTAGCTCTTAAAATATTAAAAATAGAATTAACGTTGACGTATGGTTTGTTTAATTTTCAAAGAACAATCTTTTTTAGTTGTTTGAATGAAACAACTTTATTAGTATATCATCTTTTCAGCCGTTAGTCAATATTATTTTTTACTTTTTTCATATTGCTTATATTGTATTACTCTTATCGGCTGCTTTTAAATACTAACACCTTTTAATCTAATGGTCAACAAAATAGATAAACATTATTCTTGGGAATTTCACCCAGTAAAAATGCACCCTATTTGTTTATTAACAAATAGGGTGCATTTTGTTCAAATACTTAAATATAATTGGGCTTTAATACGCATTTTAAAAAGATAATGCCTCAAATATTAATGCAAAATATTATTTTATCTATTCTGCCTTATATATTTCCTCTTCGTTTAAATACCCATCTTTTACAATCGTGTCTTTAATATTCTCTTTTGTCACTGCAATCGGTTCTAACAAAATAGACGGGACATCTATTTTTCCATTAGGGGTTTTTGCTTCAGCTTTAATTTTTTCACCCTTCGCAACCATAACTGACAATTCAGCAGCTTTTGAAGCTAACAAATTAATTGGCTTATAAACCGTCATTGTTTGAGTTCCATTAGCTACTCTCTTTACCCCTTCTAGTTCAGCATCTTGACCTGAAACAGGAATTTTTCCAGCTAGCTTTACTTCCTTTAATGCATTGATAACTCCACCCGCTGTTCCATCATTCGCTGCAACGACAGCATCTATATGGCGGTTTGTCTTTTTCAATGCTGTCTTCATATTTGTTTCTGCCACAGTTGGTTTCCATTCGTCAGTATATTGATCAAATACTAGCTTTATCTTTCCGCTATCAATTAATGGTTGTAAAACCTTCATCGCACCTTCTCTAAATAGGATTGCGTTATTGTCAGATTCAGCCCCACCAATGTAGGCAAAGTTTCCCGTTGATTGCTTTTTTAATATTTCGCTGGCTTGGATTTCTCCAACCTTAACATTATCAAAAGAAATATAATAATCTACTTCAGCATTTTTGATTAAGCGGTCATAGGATATTACCTTAACACCTGCTTTATGAGCTATCTCTACAATTTTTGCAGATACTTCCGCATCATGAGGAACTACTACTAGTACATCAACACCTTCTTCGATTAGTAATTCCGCTTGCTTAATTTGCACCTCATCAATTCCATTTGCCGCGAGCGTTTTTACTTCAGCACCAAGCTTTCTAACTTGGTCTTCAAATAAGGATTTATCTTTATACCAGCGTTCCTCTTTTAGTGTGTCAATAGCAAAGCCTACATAGATAGTTTCGTCTTTTTCCTTTAAAGTCACTTTTTTAGTTTCATCAGGAGCATTGTTCTCTTTTAATCCATTAGTACATGCTGTTGTAATAATGGTTACACATAAGACCAGCATACTCATGACGATATATTTAAGTTTTTTCTTCATGATCGATCCTCCAATATCACCATTACAGCTTAAAATTCTTAATCATTTCTGACATTCGACGAACCATTACTTTTAATTTCTCAGCACTATTTGTAATGGAATCAATTCCTTGATATTGCTGATGAGCTGCTGCTGAAATTTCCTGAGCACCAGCTGCTGATTCCTCGGATATTCCAGCAATATTCTCTACTGAACCGTTTATCTCAACACTAAATGAATTAATATTAACCAATGTATTTAAAATACCGCTTACTTGATGGTTCATCTCATTTATTTTTTCCTTTATCTCGGAGAATGCTTTACCGGTTGCTTCAATTTGTTCTGACCCCTTATTAACCTCTTTAAATCCAGCTGATAATTCTCGAGACATTGTCACGGACTCATCCTTAACACTATCCACTATAGCTGTTATATTTTTTACAGAATTTGTTACTTCATCTGCTAATTTTCTGACCTCTGAGGCTACAACAGCAAAACCTTTCCCAGCTTCTCCTGCACGTGCAGCTTCAATTGATGCATTTAGTGATAAAAGATTTGTTTGCTCAGCAATAGATTTAATCACATGAACTAATTCAGTAATGGAGCTAATTTTATTATTAAGATTTTGGACTTTGTTTACGGCATTTTCAACTACTTGATTTATCACATTCATTTGATTCAGTGACTGGATCATTTGTTGATCACCTGTAGTTAATACTACATTCACTATATTAGAGTACTCATCTAACTTATCCGCATTATCTTTTGCAGCGATTAATTGATTAAGAAATGCTCTAGTGCTTTCTGATATTGTTGATACCTCTTGGGCTTGGTTACTTGTTCCTGTTGCCAACTCCTCAATTGTATAGGCAATTTGTTCACTTCCTGTTTTAACCTCTGAGGATGATTCCGCTAGTAAAAGACTATTCTCATCAATCTCCTTAGCAAGAAAGGATACTTCTAATATCATTTCTCATAAACCAACACCCATATTGTTTATTGATTTTGAGAGTATACCTATCTCATCTAAACCTTGATAGGATAACTCTTTAAACTGTAGATTCCCTTTGGCAATTTCATCACTAGTGGAAACAACTAGGCTCAACTCTTTGTTTATTTTTCTACTTATGAATAGGACAAGAGCATAAGAGATAATGATGGAGACCAAACCAGAGATTAAGAGAAGGGTAATGGTTTTATTGATGTTTCGTTCTGCAGATATCAACACTGTTCGATTGGACTCAGTAGAAATATTTTTTAATTTTTCTCCAAGCATATCTGTTTGTTCTTTCATTTGGTCGGCAGACTTTTGTAGCTCTTTAAATTCCGCCGTATTAATCTGTTGAACCTTTGGAACAATCATACTGAAAAAATATTCATCCAGTTGGTTATTATTTTTCATCATTTGATTGAAAATCGATAATTGGTTATCACTTTGTATTTTGGATTTTAATGATTTAGCAACTTCTACAAAATCTTTACTGTCATCCAAATACTCCTCAAGTCTTTTTTCATCAGAAAAAATAATATATTGAGGTATTTGCAAATACTTCTTGTTATATATCGTAACTAGCTCTGAAGCTTGGGTTGCTATATCATTTTTCTTTTTTGTGTCCACCATTGTTTCACTTGTTTTTTGGAGTAAAAAATAGGTAATTAATATCGAAAAGAGAAACGTTACAGTCACTACAGAAAGTACAATAATATACTTCCCACCAATCTTGATGTTTCTCCAAGATAGTTTTTTCACTTTCCAAACCTCCTTTAAGGCTCAAATATCTATCAATTGTTTATTTTAAAAAATGCATTAACGCTCATTCTATAAAAAACATCAAACTTAAAGTGATCCCTTTTATGCTAATATCTAAAATCATCTTTTCCCTATCCAAGAGAGATATTAATGAAGTGTTCAAAACAACAGAATTTAATAATGAAGGCTTGCTAATTGTCGAAGAGTAGATATAGGAATATACAATTAATTTTTCATCATATTAAAAGTCTCCCACTAATTACGAAAACGAGAGACTTTTTTATTTTTACTTAAGAGGAAAATTATTTAGTAATGAAAACAATGTTCTCTTCTTTTAGCTCCACATTTCCTCGCTTGTTAATGACTATCTTTTCTCCTTCAGCAAGGTTCGTAAATATAACAGGAGTAATAGTTGATGGTGCATTTTGTTTAATGTATTCCAGATTCACTTTCAATAGTGGCTGGCCTTTTTTCACGGTATCGTTTTCAGCTACTAGTGATTCAAATCCTTCGCCTCTCAGGTGAACTGTGTCAATACCTACATGAATCAAGATTTCACGGCCTGAATCAGAAAATAATCCAATCGCATGCTTCGTGTGAAATAGGTTAATTACCTTACCGTCTACAGGTGATACAATCATTCCCTCTGATGGAATGATTGCGAATCCATCTCCTAACATTTTTCCTGAAAATACAATATCAGGGACTTCAGTAATTGGTTTTATTTCTCCTTTTATTGGTGAAGCGATAGAATCAGTTATATTTATGGGTTGAACGGCCCCTACCTCAATTGATTTCTTAACCCCATGGAGCTTTTTTTGGCTAATGATGTCTTTCATTTGACCTTTGATAATCTCAGAATGCCCCCCGAATATCGCTTGAATATTATTACCAACCTCAAGAACACCAGCCGCACCCAGTTTTCTTAAACGATTTTTATCAACTTTTTTAATATCATTTACTGATACACGGAGACGAGTGATGCAAGCATCCAAATCAACGATATTTTCTACTCCACCCATAGCCAGTAAGATTTCAAATGGAAGCTCACTAGCTGAACTTTGTTCTACGGGAGTAACCACCTCTTCAGACTCATCCTCACGACCAGGAGTTTTAAGATTGAATTTACGGATTGCAAAACGAAATCCGAAGTAGTAAATTGCCGCAAATACTAAGCCTACAGGAATAATGACCCAAGCATTTGTTTGAGGGTTAATCAAACCAAATAATGTATAGTCAATTAAGCCACCAGAGAATGTCATACCAACTTTAACGTTTAATAAGTGCATAGTCATGAAAGAAAGACCAGCAAATACTGCGTGAATTCCGAATAGAGCAGGTGCTACGAAAAGAAAAGAGAATTCGATTGGTTCTGTGATACCAGTTAAGAAAGAAGTTAAGGCTGCTGATGCCATTAATCCACCAACGACCACTTTCTTTTCAGGACGAGCTTCTTGATAAATTGCCAAACATGCTGCTGGTAAACCAAACATCATGAATGGGAATTTACCTGTCATGAAAGTACCTGCTGTTAAGTTCTGTACGTTATCAGTAATTTGTGCCATGAAGATCCTTTGGTCACCATGGACTACCTGACCAGCCTTAGTTACATATTCACCAAATTCATACCAGATTGGTGTATAGAAAATATGGTGTAGGCCAAATGGAATTAAAGAACGTTCCACAACACCGAAGATGAATGCCGCTAGTGTTCTGTTTGCATCAATTACGTTAGATGAGAAGGCATTTAATCCTGATTGGATGGGTGGCCAAATGATTAACATTAGTAAACCAACAATGATTGCAGATCCAGCCGTAACAATAGGAACGAAACGTTTACCAGCAAAGAACCCTAAATAAGATGGCAATTCGATTTCAAAGAATTTATTATAAAGCGAAGCTGACAGGATGCCAATAATGATACCGCCAAATACACCGGTTTGAAGAGTTGGAACACCTAATATACTTGCATAGTTCGTTCCGTTCACATCCTTCACTTCAAGACCTAGTACCGTCCCCATTGTCACGTTCATAATTAGGTAACCAATAATAGCTGCCAACCCAGCAACACCTTCACCGCCAGATAAACCAACCGCTACCCCTACTGCAAATAGAACGGGAAGGTTTCCAAATACGATATCACCTGATTTTTGCATAACAGATGCAACCATATGGATTGCACTATTATCAATCCACGGTGCAATATCTATTAATGTAGGGTTCAATAAAGCCGCCCCTAAGGCAAGTAAAATTCCTGCAGCCGGTAATAGCGCAACTGGTAACATCAACGCTTTACCGACCTTTTGTAAAGTACCAAAAGCCTTTTTAAACATGAGGTTTTTCCTCCTATTATTCAACTCATTAGGTGTTTGCATTAGACAACAAAAAAAGGCAGGAGCAAAAAAGATTCGAAGTTGAGTCATATAGGTATACTAGCTCTATATGACTTCAACCAATTATCCTTTTCACTCATGCCTGATTGACTCAGTAACACGTAATAAGATAATAGCTATTTAATTTTTTTTTGCAGGCGTTGAAGATGCATCGTTAGATAAACAGCCTCTGCATCAAAAACAGTTTTCTTTAGCGCCTGTTGCATAACCTTAATAAGTTTCCACGAGAGATTGTAACATAGGGGATATTCCTCTTTTAGAAGGTTTGCTATTTTCTCTGGTTCTTTCACTACTTCTCCGTTCACAACTCGTTCAATTGTGAATCTTAAGTGGCGAACCAACCGCATATATTCAATACTATCCTTATCAATCTCCATATGGAAAACGTCCTCGACCATGTCAATTAATTGAGTGACTAATTGAGAATGGCGGTTTATATCGGAAATATCCCTATTCATAATTGAGCTATGAATATGAAGGGCTATAAATCCGATTTCCCCATCTGGCAAGTAGATCCCTGTTTGTTTTTCTATTAGACCTACAACTTCCTTGGCTATCTGAAATTCAAATGGATATAGCGCCTTTGTTTCAATCAAAAAGGGATTTTTCAATTCCATTCCTTTCGATAGTCTTGAAACCGTAAAGAGTAGATGGTCAGTTAAGGCTACATGGATATGTTCATTTAAGGGAGTATTAATCTTTTTCTTGATTAATTCAATTGCTGAAATAATCACTTCAAGTAGATCATTATCCAGAAAAGGAAGAAGCTTTTTATAATTTTCTTGTTCCCTCTCATTTTTTAATATAAAAAGTTTTTCCACCAATGAACGATCGATTTTTTCTCCTTGCTTACGATTAAAACCAATTCCTTTACCGATTAGAACAACTTCACCATAAGAGAGGTGATCCCCGATCAATACATTGTTGTTTAGTACTTTTGTTACTGTTAATTGATCCATACCTTCTCCTCTTTTCGACAATTTCAGCCCATTACTTCTATTATCGAAAAGGGAAAATATTTTGTCAACATAAAAAGTGAACCATATGTTGGTATGGTTCACTTTTTGCAGACCTATTTCAAGAAAATAAAGTACAAGAGGAAGATGACGAAAAAGATATACATAATTGGATGTATTTCTTTCGCACGACCTTTGACAATCAATGTAATTGGATAAAAGACAAATCCAACGGCAATCCCTGTAGCAATACTATATGAAAGCGGCATTGAAATCATTGTTAAAAAAGATGGTACTGCAATTTCAAAACGAGACCAATCTATTTTTCCAAGTGATGAAACCATTAAAACTCCAACGATGATTAATGCTGGTGCAGTTACAGCTGATGTAACCACAGATAATAATGGAAAGAAGAAAAGTGATAAAATAAAGCATAACGCTGTAACAAGTGATGCAAAACCAGTTCTCGCTCCGCTAGCAACCCCTGCGCTTGATTCAATATAAGATGTAGTGGTAGATGTACCTAGTACAGACCCAACAATTGTTGCAATAGAATCTGCAAGTAAAGCTCTTCCTGCGCGTGGCAATTTATTATCCTTCATTAATCCAGCCTGATTAGCTACTGCCACAAGTGTACCTGCATTATCAAAGAAATCAACAAATAAGAAGGTAAGAATAATTCCTAACATTGAAGTTGTGTAAAATGATGGATCACTAAAGGATGAGAAAACCGCACCAAATGTTGGATCCAAACTTGGAACCTTGTCGACGATTTTCGTTGGGGTATCGATTAAATTAAAGATCATCCCAACAATCACCGTGATAATCATTCCAATAAATACTCCGCCCTTAAATCCTCTAGTCATTAAAATAACGGTAATGATAATTCCGAAAATAGCAAGCAGCGTGTTACCACTTGTAAGGTCACCCAAGCCAACAAGTGTAGCATCATTATTTACAATAATCCCTGCATTTTGTAATCCAATAAAAGTAATGAATAAACCAATACCTGCCCCAATGGCGTGTTTCAATTCAACAGGTATGGCATTAATTAATTTCTCTCGCAAACCTGTAAGTGTAAGTAATAAGAAAAAGACCCCTGAAATAAATACTGCTCCAAGAGCATGCTGCCATGGTGCGCCACTACCCAAAACAACGGTATAAGCAAAAAATGCATTTAAACCAAGACCAGGTGCCAAAGCTAGCGGATATTTTCCAAGTAGCCCCATAATGATAGAACCTAAGGCTGCAGCTAAAGCCGTTGCAACAAATACAGCTCCATAATCCATTCTTAAAGCATCAGGTAAATCCTTTACGTCATCTAATGTGAGAGTAAGTGGGTTTACTACTAAAATATAAGCCATTGCTAAAAATGTTGTAAGTCCACCGATGATCTCACGGCGATAATTTGTTCCTAGCTCCTCAAATTGGAAATACTTTTTCATTTCTTTCCCTCCGATTAATTATGTATGACAAAATAAAAAACGCTCCAAACTACCTGGAGCGCTCAACAACAAGATTATGAAACTATTAAAGGGAAAAAGAATAGATTAATTGCATAATACAAACCCTTTAACAATCATGATTCTCGTAGTCAAGCTATTTACGGTAGCTCGGTAGAAACTTCTGGGCCATATCCCCAAGATTATACGATTAAAATCGACAATTTTCTGGTACTTTCCCATTTTAGCAACGGAATTCCTATTCGTCAATAAAAAACGAACATTTTTTTACGTTCGTTTTTTATCGTTCGTATTTAACAAGACAGTTTACATTATAATTGGATTAAAGAGGGAAAGTAAAACACATTTTACACAAAACACTATTTAACCTTTGTTTTCTTACTCCCACTCAATGGTTGCTGGTGGCTTACTTGTAATATCATATACTACACGATTAATATGGTCGACCTCATTGACGATTCGAGTAGAGATTTTCTCAAGAACTTCCCAAGGAATTCTTGCCCAATCTGAGGTCATTCCATCAATGGATGTTACTGCACGAATTCCAATCGTATAATCATATGTGCGTGCATCACCCATGACACCCACGCTTCGAATGTCAGGCAGAACGGTGAAGTATTGCCAGATATCTCTTTCTAAGCCAGCATTTTTTACTTCCTCACGTAATATCGCATCAGATTCGCGAACGATTTCTAGCTTATCCTCAGATACTTCTCCTAGAACACGGATACCAAGTCCAGGTCCAGGGAATGGTTGCCTCCAGACGATATCATCAGGAAGACCTAATTCCGTTCCAAGAGCACGAACCTCATCCTTAAATAGGGTATTTAATGGTTCAATTAATGTGAACTGCATGTCCTCTGGCAATCCACCAACATTGTGGTGAGATTTAATTGTTTGCGCAGTTGCAGTACCACTTTCAATAATATCTGTATAAAGTGTACCTTGAGCTAAGAAATCAATTCCTTTTAGCTTTGTTGCTTCATCATCAAAAACATAAATAAATTCATTTCCAATGATTTTTCTCTTTTGTTCCGGATCGCTTACACCTTTTAATTTTTGAAGGAAACGATCTTTTGCATCTACCTTTATAACCTTCATATGAAAGCCTTCTGCAAATGTCTTCATTACGCTATCAGCTTCGCCTTTGCGCAACAAACCGTGATCAACAAAAATACAAGTTAATTGATCACCGATTGCTTTATGAATTAAAACAGCTACTACTGAAGAGTCAACTCCACCGCTTAAGGCACATAATACCTGTTTTTGACCAACCGTTTCACGTATCTTCTGAATCTCAAGCTCAATGAAGTTTTCCATTGACCAATTTCCAGTACAATTACAGATTTTGAAAACGAAATTTTTCAAAAGTTCATTTCCATAAACCGTGTGTTGAACCTCAGGATGGAATTGTACTGCATATAGATTACGGGATTCATCACTCATCCCTGCAATTGGGCAGGATGGATTTGTCGCATCAACCGTAAAGCCTTTTGGTGCCTCAACAACTAAATCGCCATGACTCATCCATACAACTTGCTCTTTTGGCAGCTCTGTAAATAACTTTGTTTGGTTTTGAACATTTAGAACCGCTTTTCCATACTCACGATTTTTCGCAGGCTCAACCTTTCCATCAAAATGCGTTGTCATTAACTGCATCCCATAACAAATACCAAGTATTGGGAGACCTAAATCAAATATGGCTTCATCACAGCGAAACGCATTCTCGTCATATACACTATTCGGTCCGCCAGAAAAAATAATCCCCTTTGGATTCATTTTTTTGATTTCTTCAGCTGTCACGGTATGTGGATGTAATTCACTATACACACCAAATTCACGAATTCTTCTTGTAATTAATTGATTATACTGACTACCGAAATCCAAAACGACAATCATTTCCTGACCTTGAATCAGCGCTTCCCCAGCCAAACCAATCACCCCATTCAAATTTTTTATGAATATCTTTCCCTTTATTAAAAAAAAAACTAGAATCTACCCCAAAAACAAATCTGAAGGCAGAGTTCTAGTTTTTGACACTTGCATCTCCAATAGAATCAACTGCCTTCATAGTCAAATCATTTACGGCGACCTGGTAGAGACTCTCGATCCATATTATCGAGGATATATGAAGGAAATCTATTTATATTTGAAAGTATTGTATAATTGGATAAATTTTTGGTCAACCCTTTGTCCTTTTGATTAAATTTTCCCACAATTCTCTCAATTCAACCCAAGTTCCTTCTTCTACTTCCCCTTTATAAAGATACTGTTCATATTGAGTTGTGAGTTTTCCCATCTCTCTTGAAGAAAAGTACTGGTCGATATAGTTTGCATAATCACGAAGAGTTTGACCTGGTTTTCTTTTTAAGCCTATACGGTTTAGCTGTTTTAATAACGCTAAATAAGCCTTTACAAAATCTATATCCTTTTTTGAACGTTTATACAAAAGGATTAATACGTGTGGAATCCATTTTTGCCGAACCGTGTAGATGAATGAAGATATTAAAACCACAATTATTAATGTAATAAGAACCATTTTGAAGTTGGAAGAAATAATTGTTTTTATTTTTCCCCAAACCGAAGTGATAGATGAATCATTATTTTCTTCTAAAAGATCCTTTTGTGGTTGATTTGGTTTTTGTACTTCCGTCTTTGCCTCTTCCTCTGTGGTTTCTGTTTGGGTCTCCTTATTGTCTTCTAAATCATAGTTGAATGACACATTATTATTGAACCCTTGCGTTGGTTCAAAAGGAACCCAACCTACCTGAGGAAAATACACCTCAACCCAGGAGTGAGCATTATTATTTGTAATCTCATATTTATACAGCTTTGTTTTTCCGGCCCCTTTAAATTCTCCTTCAGTATATCCCTTTACCCATCTCGTTGGAATACCTATCGTTCTCAGCATAACGGCCATTGAAGTAGAGAAATTATCGCAATAGCCCTGTTTTGTTTCGAATAAAAACTGATCAACATAATCCTGATCCGGAGCCGGGACGGCCACTTCCTTTTGATCATAGATATAACCATTGCTGCTAAAATAGCCTTCAATCGCTAGCGCTTTATCAAACCAAGTTTTCTTTCCTGAAGTAATTTCCAAAGCCAACTCCTTAATTCGATAGGGTAAATCATGAGGTAGTTGGGTGTATTTTCGATACAGTTCAGTTTCTTCTATAATATCCATATCAACTGGCTCGGATAAAGCCTTCATGCTATATTTCGCTCTGTTATATTCGACAGAAAATCGTTTTGATAAATCATTATCATCCACAGAGACTCTATTTATTTTTTCCTTTAAGGGCTCTAAACGAAAGGAATCCTTATTATCACCTTTTATTTTTGTTATCCCTAAAGGATAAACAACAAATGGCTGATCGCGAAAGGTTAGTTGAACAAGACTCGTTTCCTTAGTTGTTGTAACACCGTTTAAATTATAAACCTCTAGGGGTACATTCTCATTTTGCTGAAAATGAATATCCTCCTGATTTTCGTTATAAACCACCCAGCCTTTTCCTGTGTAGAAAATCTTTGATTCAATCTTCCAGTAATGCTTTGAGTCAGTTTCAGCAGTAAAAACCACTTGGTCATCACCTATAAATGGGCCTCCCAAATTGGAATCATCAGACCCATAGCCAACCTTTTGAGTACCGCCAACTCCCACTCCACTCTCTTGATTTAACGATTTAATAAAAGGAACAGGATCTGGCCAAATAGGATCCTGCTTCGGAGCTGCTAATCCTACTGCAACACATACGACAATCATCACTGTTAATAGCATCATCCATTTTCGTGATAAGCTGATATCCCTTGAAATAGTCTCTCTCTCTATCAATCTATAAAAGGTCAGCATCCCCATGATGGCAAAACCTGCAATAACCGTTCGGACTATTGCCCAATCTGCTTCATAAGGAGTAAACGTATCTAAAACAGTAATGTAAATTAAAGTCATTAGGAAAAAAATAAAGATTTTCTTACGGACCACAAGCCAGTATTGAATCAAATAAGTCATCAACCATAGAACGATAAATAATAAGAGAGTTCTAAAATTATTACTCAGACTATTCCAGTCAGCATCAAAAACATATCCAATATTGTATGATATATCTTGAATCCATTCATGAATCCACTCTATATGAAGAATCGATCCCTCAAAAAATAAGCGATGAAGTACATAAATGATAAAGAGGGTTTTTATTAAAAAGGCATAAACAAAACGTAATTGAAAGTAAGACAAGATTAGGGAAATGCTGATAAATAATAGGAAAACGACCATATTCCCTGTATCCGTTAAAACCTTCAATGGCCTCAACCATTCCCATAATAGGATAAATCCAAATAAATAAAGGAAAATATTCGTAGTGTATTCTCTTTTCTTTAACAAATTCATCCTCTCTTCACCTCCGCAAACGCATCCGCAAAGAGACCCTCATGAACGGGTATAACATTTACTCCCCTTGCTATCCCTGCTTCTTTAAGGGATATCTCTTGATTTGTAATCTTTTCCTTTCCCTCTTTTATTAAGAAAATCGTTATGATGCCCTTTCTTTGGGCAATCACTCCTGCATAATCGATTAATTTCTTAGATAATTGTGCTGTTACAATCATAAGGCTAACCTTTTGCTGCGTGAACATTGAATCCATTTCTAGAACCTTATCCAGTGAGGATGGACAATCATCCTTTATTTTCGCTAGATGGTAAAAGACTTTTAGCTGCTGACTATCGCCCCCGTTGATAGGAATGACCACTCTTTTTGAACCTACAGTGTGCAGTCCAACCTCTGCGCCCTTTCGCAGGATGCCACGAACAATCGATGCTGTAAAGGATACGATAATCTCAAATCTTTTGTCCTGAGCACAGTCCATTATGATATAAACATCATGAGATTGTCTCTGTTCAAATTCCTTTGTCATAATATCGTTTCTTTTGGCAGAGGCCTTCCAATTTATCCATGAGAACCGATCACCTGGATGGTATTCTCTTACTCCAACCGCCATAGAGGTATCTCTTTGAACCCTTTCCCTAGATGCTGTCATCCCCTGATCATAAGGATTTGAAAAAGGCCGGTAAGAAAGCTCCTCATACTTAGGATAAACTACAATTCTATCCTCTAATGGGATTCGTACTTCTTTCTCAAATAACGAAAGGGGATCACCAATTCTCAATATAACATCTTTAAAAAAATGCTCTCCTCTTGGAACATTTACAATCTCATAATCGAATATTAATTCCTTTTGAAAGTTTGGGAATAATAAAGTCTTTGCTTCTTTTTTATTAAGGTCAAATAATAATGAATCACTAATGCAGTCTTCAATGACTAGGAAAAATAATGGGAAGGCTGAATGTCTATGTATTTTCATGGTGATTTTTATTTTTTCTCCAGCTCTATAATCTCTCTTTAGCAAGAACCGCTCCACCCTTACCTTTTTTAACGGATAAAAGGCAAGAAATAACCCGTATATTGCCAATGGCATAAAGCTATAAAATAAAAACCAGCTTACGAATCCACCTTGAAACATCGCATATGAAAAGGTAATTAAACTAAGAATGATGAGAAGAAGTAATTTCCATACAGGCTTAAATTTCTTCAGATAGTTCTTCATTTTTTAGTACCTTTGAATAGGGACTGGTACTCGAGAGATTATGCGCTGAATGATATCTTCTGCGGTTATTCCCTCAAACTTAGCTTCAGATTTTAATATCATGCGATGTGAAAAGACAGCAGGGGCCAATCTTTGAATATCATCCGGAATACAGTAGTCTCTTCCATACATATAGGCATACGCTTGAGCAGCCTTCATTAAAGCGATGGACCCACGTGGACTAGCACCCAAATAAATATTCCCATGTCCCCTCGTTTGGTTAGCTATATCGACAATATATCTTTTGATGGTATCATCAACATGTACTTCTTTTATTAGATGCTGTAAAGCGATTAATTCATCTAAATGAATCACTGGCTGTAGTTCCTCAATGGGTGCAATCCCTTGCGCCCGATGCAATACTTCCATTTCTTCATCAATTTCCGGATAGCCCATCTTTAGCTTAAGCATGAATCGGTCTAGCTGAGCTTCGGGTAGTGGATAAGTGCCCTCATATTCAATTGGGTTTTGTGTTGCCATGACAAAGAAGGGTTTCTCAAGTCTATAGGTAACGCCATCAATCGTAACACTCCCCTCCTCCATTCCTTCTAATAAAGCAGATTGGGTTTTTGGAGAGGTTCGATTAATTTCATCTGCTAGTATAATGTTACCCATAATCGGACCAGGTCTAAATTGAAATTCCATCTCCTTTGGATTATAAATGGATACCCCCGTAACATCTGAAGGAAGTAAATCTGGTGTAAACTGAATCCTTCGGAACTGTGCATTGACAGATTTTGCAAGAGCTCGAACCATCATTGTTTTCCCTACACCAGGAACATCCTCTAGTAATACATGTCCTCCAGCAAGCAAAGCAACTATACTAAGCTCAGTTACATCCCTCTTCCCAATCATGACCTTCTCTATGTTATTGATTATTTTTTCTATCGTTGGATTCATATTATCTCTTATCATTGTGCTCCCCCTTATCTGCACCACATTCTTTTAAAACATCTAATAAATTGAAAGATTTTAAAAACTCAATATATATATTCGCTTACTTTATATGAAATCCCTGTAATATTGTAAAATAGTAATTGATTTCGCCTTAATTAATGACGATTAACAGCCTATAAAGGTTTCAATTTTCCATAAAGAGTTTTTTATGGAAAAAAATTAAGCTGCCCCATAAGGTGTGTTCGGCACCCTATGAGACAGCCCAGAATTAAAACTGCAAAATTTTTTTCTTAAAAACAATATATTTTTGACCAAAGTAATTGCTGATCGTATAGATTCCTGTTCCTAATAGGATTGCAACGTCCTTTTGTAGTTCATTGCTTAAGAAAAAATATTTACCGAGAGAATGAGAGAACAGGTCACTTAAAGAATATGAACAAAAATAACATAATAAGATCACTACAATAAATTTTATAGATCCTTTTCCGTAAGTAACTCTGCTTTCAAAGGTAAAACTCCGATTTAATAAAAAACTGACACAAGCCCCAATCGAATTTCCAATAAAGGTTGATATCCAATAGGGTAGATGCAGAAAATGAATGGAAAGGAGCATAATGGATAGCCCAATAATTGTATTCACTACTCCAACGCACAGGAAGCGAATAAATGAATTAGTTCGTTTTAGGTAGGTTTTGAAGCTCATATTCATCTGTATCTCTTTCCATTTCCTGATGATGATTTAAATGCTGTGGAACAGGAATATGAAAGGAATCAATATCCACTATATACCTTGGACGCTGCTTAGTTTCCTTGTATACCTTCCCTACATACTCACCAATAAGCCCAATAGCAATCAGCTGCAATCCCCCGATCAACCATATAGAGGCGATAATTGAGGTCCACCCGGAAACAGTGTTACCCAATATTTTCAATCTAATGAAATAAGCACCAAATAATAGACTGATAAAAAAGGAAAGAAAACCTAAGATTAATACAAAACGAATCGGGGTAACTGAAAATGATGTAATTCCATCAAACGCAAATGCTAGCATCTTTTTCAAAGGATATTTAGATACCCCTGCCGCTCTTTCCTTTCGATCATAGTAAACTGAAGTGGACTGGAAGCCTATGAGTGGTACGATCCCCCTCAAGAACAAATTCACTTCCCCAAAACGTTCAAGCTCATACAAGGCACGCTTACTCATGAGTCGATAATCTGCATGATTGTAAATTAAATTAACTCCCATTTTCCTCATTAGCTTATAAAAGCCTTGTGCTGTGTGGCGTTTAAAGAAGGTATCTGTATCCCTTTTATTTCGCACACCATATACAATTTCGTACCCCTCATTATACTTTTCAACAAACTCCTGAATGACATGAATATCATCCTGAAGATCTGCATCAATGGAAACAACACAATCAGAATAATCTCTAGCGGTAAACAAGCCAGCTAATAATGCATTTTGATGGCCGACATTTCTCGCTAATTTCAACCCCTTCACATATTCATTATGAAGGGATTCCTTATATATCATGGACCATGTATCATCCCTACTCCCATCATCCACAAACAAAATTCGGCTGTTTTCAGAGATTAACTTAATATTAATCAAACGTTTGATTAAATAAGTTAACTGACTAAACGTTTCAGGCAAAACCTCTTCTTCATTAAAACAAGGGACCACTATCGTAAGCACTGGTGTCATCATCATCTTGATATCCTCCTCGAAGCATGGGTCTCTTATGGCTGTCTGCTAAAAAGTCTATATAACTTTTTCTCCCTAATTAAGGTAGCTTCACCTTGTATAAAAATATCCTCCAAGCAGATTCCTTTGATTGAAATACCTTGTCTAATAAAAGCCCGTTATCCTTTGCATTTTCAATCGGCACAGCAGAAAAAATATACCGTCCCCCCATTCTTTTATAGGCTTCACTGTTTAGTTGTAACTGATGAATTCTTTTTTTAGATGACTTTTTGAACATATAACGCTTTCCTAATTCGGCGGTGAAAATATAGCATCTCCCACCCCATTCATCAAAATAAATGCGTGTCTTTTTACTTTTATCCAACTCCTTTTCAATGATTTTTCGAAATTCATGTTTATAGGATAGTGGATAAAAGTTATTATACGTATCTAATGTATAAAAGCCGTTATACTGTGCAATAGCAGGGTGAATTCCGATACTTGCCACCCGATAATCCTCTACTGGTAGACCGATATACTCCTTAATCTCCATGAATTGTTTTTCTGCAAAAAACTCCTTAAATGAAGGCTGTTTGTGATAAATCACCTCAGGATTAAAGGCGAGTAACACCATAGTCTGCAAAACTAAAAAGGCAGCGGATGTCTTCTTCCATCCATCCCCCAAACTCGCTAATATTTTTAATGCTAGACCAAATTCAACATAGATGACCATAGGTCTTAAAAAATGATAGCGAGCAAAGTTAAAGGTATCTAAAAAGTGGAATCTTTTCGTTAATGGTAACCACCCTTTATAGAACCAAAATGCATACCAAGTAGAAAGAAGGATATTTAATACAAAAAAGGCGATGAAGGCCTTTTCCTGCTTCCAAAGTTTCTTGGCAAGAATAAAATAGAATGCCGCAAAGGTCATTGGCATAATGGCCAAACCATGAACAGTCATCACATGAGTGTGGCCAAGCACATAATTTTTCAAAATCAGCTTAAGCGTATGAGCTAGCGATAATCTCGCATGAAAATATTCGTCACGACTATTTGGTTCAGCGACTAAGAAAAAAGATGAAACAAGACGATATTCCACAAGACAAAAAATAAACGTCATATACACAATAGATAGAAGAAAACGAAAGTTCCATCCCCTTCCCCTCAACACATCAAATAGCCAAAATATACCCATCGCACTTAAAAAAAAGAAAAATCCTAATACAATGCTTGAATAAAACGGAATGAGGGTTAGAACTAGGTACTCCTTCAAACCCGCTTTCCCTGACCGAATATTTAAAAATGCCCAAAGAGCAAGGGGCATTCCAAGAGTACTTAGCATACCGGACGGCCAAAAAGGAGTTAGAGAAAAGGCTAAAGCAACCCCCACCCTAATAAAAGCCATTCCGCTACTTTTTAAAAAATGATCCTTTAATAATAAATACATCCCCCAAAAAGCAAGAAATCTTGTGATTGCCTGACTAATTGCATAAGCAATCATAGTTGGAAAGAGTAAATGCAGCCACACAATTCCACTATATTCTGTACCTAAAGCATTCCTTTGAAGCCTTCCATTGATGATTTGCGGAATCGTCGCATTGATCGAACCAAAGGCTTCACCACTTTCTTCTAAAACCTTATACCAGGCAAGATTGGAATCCAAATTATCATGAACCCGTATATGGGCATTTTCCCCAAGGATAAATAGTGGAGATAAATACAAGCATATAATGATGAATGCCCCTACAAACAGTTTTCTTTCAAAGCCATCCTTTTCTTGTAAAAGCAATATGTACACCTCAAAATGAATGAACTTATTAATAAAGTTTGTTAATGAGCAGGAAATTATTCCATGATTGGGTGCGGTTGCTAAAATGAAAAATACCATCAT
Organism: Bacillus massilinigeriensis; assembly: GCF_900117315.1. Taxonomy (GTDB): domain Bacteria; phylum Bacillota; class Bacilli; order Bacillales; family Cytobacillaceae; genus Bacillus_BE; species Bacillus_BE massilionigeriensis. The sequence goes on along the minus strand of NZ_LT630337.1, from coordinate 835,637 downwards.
CTAAAAAAAGAAGAGAACAGCTGTAGAACTGGTCTCTTCCCTAAAAGAAATTGAGGTTTCTTTAATTTACTATTTTTCTTGATGAACTACTTTTCCGTCAACCATTGTATAAACAACTCTAACATCTTTGGCAGAAGAAGCATTTATTTTTCTTGTATCGCAATTCAAAACAATTAAATCTGCTAATTTTCCTTCTTCTAATGTCCCTAACTGCTTTTCCTTCGATAAATTCAAAGCTCCTCCGAGAGTCCATGCTCTCATTAATTCCTCAATAGTCATAACGTTTTCAGGATTAAATTCAGTATCATCATTAAATTTTCCGTAGCATGAATGATAAATTGATTCCCCTAAATCATCGATAAGCAATGGTAAATCTGTTGCACAGGAGATCACCATACCAGTATCTAACATGCCTCTTCGATTCCAGTAGTATTTCCTACGCTCCCCTACTTTTTCCTTAATAAGAGAGATTTTTCCCTCTCCACTGTCGTATAATGACATAATTTGAGGATAGACTTCAGCCTGGATTCCAAGGTCGGCACATCGCTTTAGATCTTCAATATCCGTCAGCTCTAAATCAGTTAGAACATGTCTATGGATCAGTTTTCCTAATGAGTCCTGTTGACATTTCGAAAAAATATCGATGGCTTTTGCTACCGCACCATCACCCTGTGTATGAAGGGAAAATCTGAAACCCGCTTGATCCGCTTTTAATACGTCCTTCTCAATTTGGGCATAATCAATACTTTGTTTACAACCATACCCCTTCTCATAGGGCTCCTTCAAATCTCCATTATCTTCACTTATCGAGCCATCTGTCATCTGGTTATATCCAGAAAAGGTGAAAAAAGGATGGTTACTTAGCGATTTCATTTGTTTTCCATATTCAATATTCATTTCGTAGCCCACAGGCTGTGACATAAAATTAATTCTCAGTCCTAGATTGTTATCCCTTGATAAATCATGAAGCTTCGGGGCAAACCCATAAAAGTCGTCAAAGCCCATCTCCTTAACTGAGGTTACTCCACGGGAACTCATCAATTGAGTGTATTTCTTAAGCATAGGGATAATAAATTCATCATTACCCAATATTGGTTTCATCAACTTCCAAACCGACTCCGCATTTGTATGGTCCACATCAAACCCGTAACACTCTTTTGCTACTTCATTCATCCAACAGCTCTCGTTGTCCATGGTAAATAGAACAATAGGATACCCAGGGAATTGCCCTTCCAACATATCATGGTTCATGTCTACTTCAATTTCACTTAATAAAGATTGTAAAGCACCATGGCCTAAAATTGGGTAAGCGGATACATTATTACCATGATTTATATTAGTAGAGTAATAGTCTTTCAGAACCTCTATTAATCTATCAAAATTCTCAACCTCACTAAGATTTGGTCCAACATTTTGCATTGCATAGCCTGTAAAAAAGCAGTGGGTATCAATTAGTCCAGGCATAATGACCTGATCTTTAAAATCCAAGATGACTGTATCATCACTCTTAAATCCAATCTCACTTCCTGTACACACCTTAATAATACGGTTATCCTGGACAACAATATAGCCATCAATATAGTTTAAATCTTTCCCGGTAAAAATTGAGCTTGACTTAAAAATATATTGTACATTACTCATCATTGTAAGCCTCTTTCTTGAAAGTTATATGTCTGTTAAAATATTTCCGTTATAATTTAAACCACGAAAAAAACGAATCACACGATGTATGGCGTGATCCCAATATAACCAAGAATGCTCGCCCGTTTCGTAGCAACTTGCGACATTAAGACCTTGTTGATTGCATTGTTTCTCAAACTCTATTGTATCTTCATAGAAACTATCCTCTGTTCCACATAAAAGGAGAAGCTTCCCATTATTGTTCTGCTGAACCGTCCTTTCCTTTAACAAATCCAATGGCTCTAGAATGCCTTCTAAATCAAACCTTGACCACTCATTCTTATCAAATAATTCCGGGTCATTTGCTATTAGACTCCTTAAAGATATAACTGGAGAAACGGCAGCTATTTTATGATAGCTTTCAGAATGAGTCAGACCTATTCGAAGGGTCCCGTATCCTCCCATACTTTCACCAGTAAGATAGGTTTTCTCGGTTGCAGGAAGCTTAAACCAACGTTCCAGAATTTCTGGAAGCTCTGAAGAAACATACTTCTCATAATGAGCCCCAGGTTGATTCAAATAAAAGCTGCGATGCACCTCTGGCATAACAACAATTGCATTATATTTTTTGGCGTAATACTCAATCTTGGAAAATCTAATCCACTCACTGGCATTCCCTGTCAGTCCATGCAGTAAGTATATTAATATTACGTCATCCTCTTTATACAAAGGTGTAACATCATTGGATTCCTCAGGGAGGATAACCTGAACCTGAGTTGTTTGATGAAGGGCTTTGGATGGATAATTCATTATCAAATGTCCCACTTTTTCACCTGCTTAATTTTTAAACTCATATGATAATCTCCGCGAGTCATCTCCATTTATTTTTCCTATTAAACCTCTTATGTTAGTTTTTCAAATTACTCTCTTCAAATCTGATATTAAAAAGATTCGGCAAAATATATGTACCGAATCATTAAATATACTTTAATTACTAAATTTAACCGTAAATTCACAGAGATCTGCACGGACATATGTTTTGGCATATTCAATAGGAGTCTTCTCGTCGGCATAGGTGATGCTTGAAAACAAATAGACTGCTTGTGAGGTATTAATATTGAGCAATCGGGATTCATTCTGATCCAATGTGACAATATCTAGAGTTTGATATGCATTGGTTACATTAATTTTATAGAAATCATAGAGATCATACATGGAAAAATCAGATACATTGAGCTCATTTAAATTGGACATAATCGAAGCAGGTACAAAAATTTCCTCAATCGACATAGGACTCCCGTCTGCAAAACAAACCCTTTTGATGTAATGAATCTCAGCTTCCTCTTCAATCTCAAAAATTTTGCTGTATTTACGTCCTGCCTTTCGAATTTTTTGATAAAGTACATTAATCTTTGGTTCACTATCTTTCTCACGAAGGGTTCGAGAAAATCCTGATAGAGTATCAAGATCTCTATTAATACGCCCTCCCATGACATATACGCCTTTCCCTTGGATTGGTCTAACAATCCCCTCCTTCGTAAGCCCTTCAATGGCTGTTCGCACAGTGAGACGGTTTACACCATATGTTTCACTAAGCTCGTTTTCAGAAGGAATCGCTGTTCCAGGCAGGTAAATTCCATTTTCAATTTGATCTCTTAAAATATCACGTAATTGCACATAAATTGGATATTGTTGTTTAAATTGATACATAATAAACGCTCAAAAAGCTCCCTCACTTTCAAGAAACACATGAATCTAATTGTCTTAAATTTTCCCCCTCACCAAGCTCCGTTATATCCAATGGTTTCAGCACTTGTCTTTGCTCCCAATTTCATTCTCTCTATGATAGGTAAGTTCCTTATAGAACCCATTAGAAACCCTGCAATATAACTATCCCCTGCGCCGATGGTATCGACTACTTTGCAAGGGATAATTCCAAACTCATAATAATTTTGACCATCAAAGACGATACTGCCCTTATCTCCGCGAGTCACAATAATCATTTGAGTTTCAAAGGAATGGAGCTTTTTCATATAGTTCTTAATCCATTCAATATTTTCATCATCATAGGAAAAGAACGCATAATCTATATATGGAATGATTTCTTCAACAAGTGGATCATCTAATTTTGTAGCAAAATCAAATGCAGTTTTTATCCCCGTTTGATGAAAGTTCTTGAAATCATGATGGACATGACCCCAAAAGCCACTTACTACTATATCGTAATTCTTGATAAAATCGTAATCTTCCTCTTTAAGTTTGAAATTTTCCATTACACCTTCATTATAATCTCCAAAAACTCGGTCACCATTAATTAATTCCACTTGGGTTACTGCAGTCGAGCCGTTATCCACATGAACATGTGAAACTTCAACACCTTTTTCCTGTAATCCATTCAATAGTATCTTTCCAAAAGAATCATTTCCTACTGCTCCTATATAAGCACTTTCGCCACCATTTCTGCGAAAATATACAGCTACATTAACCGCATTTCCTCCAGGATATGCTTGATCAGTTTTTTCATAAAAGTCGATACAATTATCCCCAACTGCAACTAATTTCATCATAATTCTCCCTTTCTTCTCAAGGTTGAGAAAAACTTTACATTATCAGAGCGAATAATCGATTTGAAGTACTCAAAAGGGACCTTAGTTCCTTCCTTATAGGTAATACCCTTTAAAAAAAATACAGGAGTTCCTTCAGGAATTTGTAAAAGCAACGCTTCATTTTCTGTTGAATAACTAATGGACACCCTCTGTGAACCACCAAAAGGTTTTACATGATAGACTTCTTCTAAAACATCATAGAGTGAATTTGTATTAAAATCATAATCTTCTAGACCAACCGTTAATGATTGATTAATATAACTGTACTCAAGTAGAGAAGGGACTCCATTGAGATAACGGAGACGAATTAATTCCATCACCTTTGCACCTATTTCTATCTCCAGCATCCTTGCAATGCTCTCATCAGCTTCCACAAGGTGACTACTTAAAACAACAGTCTTTAATTCCTTCCCTTGCTCCTTTACAATCTCCATTAACGGACGTAAATCCTGAAGGTTTCGAATTAGTTTTTTTTCTGCAACAAAATATCCAATTCCAGGGACAGAATAAACAGTCCCTTCTTTTATCAGTCTTGCTAAAGCACTTCGAAGAGTTGTCCGATTGATCCCCCATTTTTCGCAAAAGAATCTTTCTGAAGGAAGTTTTTCATTTTCCTTTAATTGTTTTTCATCTATAAACGCTTCCACCATTTCGACTATCTCATCTTTTGGTCTGATTGGGTTCTTTTTAGGCAAAGTGACTCTCTCCTTTAAACGACTCACCATTATAGGTAAAATAATTATCAAAACTATTTTATCATTCAAAACCTAAGTTTCAAAGGGAAGACCAACTAAGTTGAATCTCCCCTTTATTCACTCTGCCCTTTATACTATTTTATATTTATGTTTAAAGAAGAAGTATGCAGGAACCCCAGTTACGATTGAAAGGACAGCAGCTATTAAACCAGCAATTGGTGCCCATAAGAATGTAGATGCAATCAATGTAAAGGTTACGACCATCGCAACACCTGCCATAAAGTAGCCACCAGGCATTCTCCAAAGTGGATTGTAGCCAGATTTTTTCCTTAAGAAGAAAATCATGCTAAAGGTTAAGAAGTTCTTCATCAAAGCTACTAAAGTAAAGTAGCCTAATAGGTTTGCTAAATCTGTAGCGAATATTAAGATAATCGCATAAGCGCATTGGATAAGAATAGATACATAAGGTGTTTCAAATTTTGGATGTACTTTTGCAAAGGATTTAAACCATAATCCATCCTTAGCCATCGCATATTCAATGCGTGGTTGGAACATGATACAACTAGAAAGCGAACCAATAATAACAATGATAGCCATTATGGCTGTCACGGTACCTGCAGCATTCCCGATTCCTGGAAGCATAGCAGCTGCATCAGCAATAGGAGAATCACTTCCAGCCAACTTATCAATAGGGAGCAAGCCTGTAACAACAAAGCTTAGTAAAACATATATGAGTGTAACCGTTATTACTGTTATAATTAGGGCTCGTGGCATTGTTCTCTTCGGTTCTTTAATTTCTCCTGTCATATAACATACGGCACCCATTCCGTCAAATGACCATGTGGTAGCAGAAATACCAGCAAGCAATGCTAAGATTCCAATATTGGATCCTTCTAATGCTGGAGCACTATAAAGACTTCCATTTAAGTGGAAAAGACCATAGCCAATTAACAATACAAAAGGTAATATTTTGAAGAAGGTGATGAAGGTTTGAAATTTACCTCCACCTTCAACACTCCGTAAGTGTATACCCATGAAAATAAGAACAAGGGCGACTGCAACAAGCTTTAATGCAAGATCACTCCAATTCATGAAAAAGCCCAAATAGTTTGCAATGGCTAATGCCATAATTGAGATGGAAGGTGGGTCGGTAGCCCAAAAGCTAATCCAACCACACCAAAATGCAAGTCCTTTAAATCCAGCTTCTCGGAAATAAACATATTGACCGCCATCCTCTGGATAGGCTGTCGCGAGCTCAGCATACACCAGGTTTGCAGGGATATTGATAATCCCACCAATTAAAAATGCCAATATGGTAATTAATGCGGTTCCACTTGCTGCAGCAACCTCTTGTATGGATGAGAAAATACCAGAACCAATAGTCGTTCCTAACGATATTGCAACAGCTGCCCATAATCCTAATTTACGCCCAAGCTCTTTATGCCCAACGGACTCAACTTTTAGGTCTTCAACTGTTTTTGACATTTTTTTCACCTTCTTAAAAAGAGTTTTTATTACTAACTGCAATTAAACCAAATGGGACTAATCTGAATCGAGATTCTCAAATTCTTCTATGATAATGCAATAAGTTCTTTTGGATGGTCCATCAAATTCATAGAAATAGACATCCTGGGCAGATCCCTTTTCCAATGTCCCATTTTGAATCAGAAAATGACAATGATTACCTACTATCATAGCTTTTAAGTGCCCTGTTGGATTCCCAGCTGTAGATCCATAGTCAGCTAAAAGTCTTGCATGATGATAGGGAGCGTTTTCAGGAACAAGCTTACATAAAAATTCATGAATATCCTGTTCCAAGCATTCCAATCCTTCATTAACTGTTATTCCTGCTGTAGTATGCATGGATAGGATTGTAACCAGGCCATTTTGCACTTCACTAGACTGCACCACCTCCTCAATTTGCTTCGTAATATTGACCATTTGTAAATACTGATCTGTCCAAAGAGTTTGATAGAATACTTGTTTAGGCATTATTAATCCCCATGAATGTCATGGCATTTTCTCCTTTAATAAGTTTTATAGTATTCTCAGATAACCCAAGTTTCTCTAAAGCATTCGCCATTCTGATTTGCTCGAAACGAGGATTATCGCTTCCAAACATAATTTGATGTCTCAGACTTCTTTCCACCCATGTAAGTTCGTACTCTTTTGTAAATATGTGCTGATAAAACTCTAATGCATTATCAAAAAACAATGCTGCTGTATCGACATATACATTTTTATACTTCAACATCAACATCGCAGTATCCTTAACCCAGGGCCACCCAAAATGTTCAAGACCAATACGAAGCTTAGGGAAGCTTGCTGCAATCTCCTCAAACTCTAAGGGGTGAGAATATTTGGAAACTGTATCCTGTTCATAGCTACATCCACTATGGAAAAGAATCGGTTTATTCCATTTCAGGCAAATATTATATAGTTTTTCCAGGCGATCATCTGTTGGATAAAGCTTTAATTTTGAGAGATTTAAGCTCAATCCCATCAAATGTAAATCTTTAAATGCAAAATAGAGTTCCTCCTCCCAGCCTTCTATTAAAGGATCAACACTGGCAAATCCATAAAACATATCCGGTGCTTGATTGACCAAGGCAGCTACCTCTCCATTGGTCACTAGTGGCTGCCCGTATAGAGAAGATTCATCCTGTGCAAGTAAACAGAGCTTATCAAGACCAGCACATTTCATCTGATTCTTTACATGTTGGATGGTTGCGATGGAATTCTTATGGATATTTAGTCCCTTTTGTCTTAGGGTAAACATATCCTGACCTTGATCGATACCTTCATAAAAATTGGGATGGACATGTATATCAATAAACATTGGTTTCCTCCTAATCTAACATTCTCTTTAGATTACGGACTGCTCTTTTTGCATAAAACCTTGGTTCATTGAGATAAGCAGTTACTAGCTCTATTGTTATGGTTTTTTCATAGCCCATTTCTTTTAGTTCTTGCATTAATTCGTTTAACGGCAAAACACCCTCTCCTGGTAGTACATGAGTTTCACTATGACCATCACTATCTATGATGTGCATATGGACCATTTTGTCCTGGAGCTTATCAAAATATGCCAATATACTTTCTGCTTGAATATAAGGGACTACAATATCAACCATTCCAACTAAATAAGGAGAATCAAACCGATCCAATACATCTATTAATTGATTCGCATTTGTCGTAACATTGGATTCAAAGGTTGTTAAGGGCTCATAAATAATTTTGTGATTATTCTTTTCTGCATGATCCACTAACTCACTTAAGCTCTTATTAAGTCTTTCATCAATTTCTCTTTGACTGGCTAGATATCCGGCATGTCCTGCAGAAATTAATGTATATTCTGCACCCATGTCCTTCGCCACATCCATGGCAGCCTTCGTATACTTAATCGAGTCGATCCTCATTTCTTCGGTACCACTCATAATATTAAACGGATAAGCATTCATTTCAGGAGTATAGATTTTTACTGGCATCTCATACTTGTCAATTAATGCTTTAATTTCATCAACCCCGTTGTGCTTCAAGTCGTAAGGGTAAGCATGTGGCCGCCCGCCCCATAGCTCCACGTAATCATAGCCAAAGCGTTTGGCATCTTCAAAAACATGCTCAATTGGATTTCTCTGATAACCAGATGTGAACATTCCAAATTGCATGACCTTACCTCCTTTTTTCTTTAATATTTCACCTTTCCCCCGTAATACCGTCTGTCGTCAGGATTGTGATCTTTTGCAATGGATAAATAATAGTAAAAATATTCCAACGGGACGAATAGTACTAAAGGAGCGATCATTGGATGAACTTCCACTCCTAAGTCTTTTACATCAAATACAACGACATCATCTGTGTAACCTTTCACAAATTCTAATGCGCGTTCCACCGTATGTCTTGATTCATCATTCCCTAATAAAAATACATATGGAACACCAGCTTCAACTACTTCTAAAGGTCCATGACGGAACTCTGCTGCATTTAAATGACATCCATGTGTTCTAGTAAATTCAAGCATCGTAATAATTCCTTCCTTATATGCAAGTGGTAAAAGGTTGCCACCAGAGACTGTATAAAGGAACGGATATTTACTTGCTTCAATCCCTAATTGTTTAGCCTTTTCTTCTTGATTTTGAACTAATGCTTTTAATACATCAGGTAGCTCCTGAAGCTGTTTTAAAATCTCAGTTAACTCCTTATTATCACCCTCTACTAATTGGATATATTTGCATGCAATAAGGTAGGTTAAATAGAGATGCATTTGCCAGATTGCATGTCCTTGATAGCCAATTGCATATTCTGCACTGTCCCCTAGAGGTACACCTCTACCATCCCTAGAGAATCCAACAGTCATGGCTCCTTTAGCTCTTGCAAGGTCAATGCTTCGATAAACTTCCTCCGTGGTACCTGAGTCACTTACACCAATAACAAGGGTATTTTCATCAATGACATATGGAGTTTGATCTAAAAAATCAAATCCACTATAAGACTTAGCAATGATTTTTGAATACCGATCAAATAGAATTTGAGCAGTTTGGCATGCGCATAACGGTGAACCACATGCTACGAAGTATACCCGGTTGATTTTGCGGGATTTCATCTCCTGTACAATTATGTCGACCTCATTGACCTTTTCATTCAATAGAAGTTTTACTTCGTTTGCCATGTGATCTGTAATGAGAAATTCTACGGTACTTTTGTCAATATCTAACATAATGATCCTCCTCTTTTATCCATCGTTTATTCTCTAGATTTTCTTTTATCTTCCCAAGGCTCGAAGATGGATATAATATGTGCTGCCACCATGGCTCCTCTTTGTAACGATTTTTCAATCTCTCCACTCTTTAACAACTCTGCTAGAAACCCTGCAATAAAACTATCGCCAGCACCCACCGTGTTAACTACTTCTGCTTTTATGATTCCTGCTTCATAAAGATTGTTCCCACTTAATGCAATTGAGCCCTTGTCACCGAAAGTGGCTACCGCGATCTTCATTCCCTTCTTAACTCTTTCTTTTAAAAAGTCGATAATTTTATCATCTTTCTCTCGATAGGAAAAGAAGCCTATATCAACAATGTTGTTTAGTTTTTCAACCAAAGGGCTCTCAAGACGATCGGCAAAATCAAAACTAATCAATATTTTTGGATTTTCAGATTTAATAGTTGATAACACTCCATCTGCCTTTCCCCAAAACGCTGAGTGAACTAAATCATGTGAAGCAGCAAAATTTACATCCTCTGGGGTAAAAACCATATGTTCGAGAACTCCTTCTAAGTAATCCCCGTGAATTCTTTCCCTGTCAATCAGCTGCATATAAGTGATCGCTGTATTTCCATGGGCAACTCGTACATGAGAGGTATCTAGCCCTTGTTCTTTGAAGCATTGAAGCATGTCAATTCCATATTCATCATCTGCAACTGTAGTAAGAATGGATGTAGGGACTCCAAGGTGAACAAGATTAATTCCAGTATCCACTACATTCCCAGTGAGATAATAGCGTTCTAAATTTGAGTAGTAATCAACGCAATTGTCGCCAATCACTGCAACTCGCTTCATTTTGTTGCCACCCTCCTATCGAAGTAACGGCTTTTTAAGTAATCCATCGATTGTTTTAATGAAGAATAGGGATCTTCCCAGTAAATTGAGTCATTTATCTCTAAAGAAATATATTGATCATAGGCAACACCAGATAAGTAATCCAAATATTGGATTATCGGATAATTTCCATCACCAAGGATTTCATGGTTTTGATCAGCCAGATGAATATGTACAATTGTTTCCCCTAATTGATTAAAAAAGTCTTGTATTGTATCACCAGCCACTTCCATGGCAACCACGTCTAAGCAAACCTTGAGATTTTCACTCTGAACATCACTAAGCATTTTCTTAATATCCTTTAAAGATGTTACTAGGTTACTTTCATAAGGCTGTAATTGCTCTAACACTAGTTCCACACCATATCGCTTCGATATTTCACAAATTCTTTGAATACTTTCAACAGTGTAATTCCAGCTAGCCTCTAAATTCACATCACGTAGTCCACAACCAGTATTAATAAAAATTCGATTACAACCTAATTCCAAAGCATCATTGCAGCACATATCAAAAAACTCTGCTGTACGATTCCTAACTTTCTCCTCTGGACTTGAAAAGCTGTAAGGATAGGCAAGAGTTTCAGGAGTGTACATCACAACCTTAATTCCAGATTGATGCAATTGGTTTCGAATTTGACGAAGCCTTTTATTAGCGTCATATCTGGTTAGATAATTTAATCGGTAGTAATGTGGTTCAGCGCCCCAGAACTCCAAATTTTTTATCCCACATTTCGCAAATGCATCAATGGTATAATCCAACGAATACTGGACAAATTGGACACTCATTGCTGCAATCTGTTCATTATTTATCATGTTAGCCCCTCCCTTCTAGAAATAGAGAAATAAAATGATTTTAAAACCAGAACAGATGTTTTACTGTTTTTTTATTCCGGAATAAATAAATTAAAACTTTTCTATACCGCCTAACTAGATTGTAAGGGTTTGCATAGTAACCGTCAATATAAAAAACTAGATAATTTTATATTTTTTTATACCACATTAGATAAAAAAATAAAAAAAGCTACCAAGGATCCTTCCGAAACCGATAAGTAGCTTTTAAAATTAAAAATGAAAATGACTATGCTTATTGAACAGCCTTTTTATTGGATGGAGTTCTTTTTGCAAGAACTTGATGGATTGTGTCTAATCCCCCTTTGAAAATGACAATACTCTGACCATTCTCGAAATGCATCTTAGCTGGTTGAAAAAAGAATTTCGAATAACCAACAGCTTTAATCTTGTTAAATTTATAATATGCTCCTTGATATACAAACGCTTCATCATTGTAATAAAGGCGATATTTCTGGGGAATGTTTAGCAGCTCTATCATACAATTTGAGATTATGAATATACACAAGCCAATCACAAAGTGAAAATTAGTTGGATCAGGAATCCATAAGCATGCTGCTGCAATTCCAAGAAAAATACAAAAGAACACATTCATATATTTCTCTTGGCTGGCCATTCGTACCTCCTTACCTCTTTTTTTCAATTGCTCAAAATTTTGTTCATTTAATAATCCAATCTGTTTCCGGTTCCTCATCTTACGGAAAATATTAGCTAGTGAAAATACAACAATGGCCATAATAAAAAAATACTCGTTCATCGGATCACCTTTTTATGATTTGTATTTTTAATACCCAAGCTTTGGTGTTTCACGACACATAAACAAGTTGCAATTTTATTATACCACGTATTCTTCAGGTGAAAAGTAAATTTTAAACCACTGCGTACTTTAGTAATTGAAAAAAGTAGGCAAGATCAAACTATGTATATTTCTTTGATCTTGCTTACTAGTTATCTCTTTTTTATGCTGTAAAATTGCCATCATAACTTAGCATTATTGCTGATTTAACTCCGTCCATGCTTGAAATATGATTCATAAAGCTCATATCCTTCTCCTTGACACGGATTTCGTAGGTTACTTCAAAATCATCTCCAGGCATGACAGATTTTGATTTTATCGAATGTTTTTTTGCATGTTCATTTATTATATGTTCCAAAGAATTTTCAATGGAAGTTTCTTGATAGCGAATAACTAATAAATAAGGATTCTCTACAGTAATTTTATTGATAAAAATAATCAAGACTAGTCCAATTAATAGTGAGCCAATGATGACAAGTGGAATAAAACCAGCACCACATAAAATACCAGAAACTATCGCCCAAAAGATATAAACAATATCCATTGGGTCTTTAATAGGTGTTCGAAAACGAACAATTGATAACGCACCGACCATTCCTAGCGATAAAAGAACATTGGATGAAATTCCGATAATAATTAGTGCTGTAGCCATGGACATAATGATCAAAGAAATATTAAAGGTATGAGAGTACATAACACCTGAAAATGTCTTCTTATAGACAAAGTAAATAAATAATCCCACTATAAATGCTACAAGTAATCCTATAAGTGAATCGACAATTGAGAAATTGCTTGTCTTTTCTAAAATGCTAGATTTAAAGATATCCTCAAAATTTACTGTTTCCATGGGTATTCCTCCAAAAATATTATATTATGTTATGTTTAACCAAACATCCTACTAATCTGATACTTTGAATACGTGCCTTTGCTTCTGTCACCAAGCTGAAGCATATATTTAATCACATCTGGGATAAACTCGTCATATTTCACTTCAAGAACCACAACATCCGGGTTCGTTTCCACCATAGCTAAGTCCGGATTCAATAGGTCGTTGTTTCTAAAGCTAGTTTTAATGGAACCATCAAAAGTAACGCGAACGTTTCCATGCTCGTAAATAAACACTTCTCTTTCATAGTCAACAACCGTCACTGGTTTTATTTGAAACAAGTTCATTTGGACATATAAATCCCTGATAAGCATTCTGTGATCTTTCTCCATCCAAGAAATGTGTCCGCCTCTCAACTTTTCATACTCTTCCGCTGTGATGCGGCATTTCTGTTTGTACGTAAGGTTATTTCTCTTACTCTTCTTTTCTAGATTAAGGTATTCCTTATTGTAGTCATACAATCTTACTCGGAACTTATCGCGTTGAAAAAATCCCTCTTTTTTTTCAGTTAGAACTTTATTATCAAAGTTATCGAAATAAACGCTTCGGATTAAATACTTGCCATCTTTTTTAGCATGTGGATCAACTCTCATGAAATGCTTTAATTTGTTTCTTAGAAGATAGCAATCCATCTTCGTGATTTCATGTTTTAACTCCGTCCGACCCTTAATACCGTTTAGGCACATTGCTTCCATGTCAAACACTCCTTTTTTGAGTCGTTCACTGTTTCACATTATTAATGACAAACCTTAAACAAACCTTAAAATTATTTCCAATAAAAAAAGAGATCACGTAATCGTAATCTCTACTTTGGTAATTTGATTTTAAAGGTCGTCCCCTTATTTTTATTATTAAAGGCTTTTATCGTTCCGTTATGCTTTGTTACTATCCATTGGGCAATAGATAACCCTAGTCCTACACCACCGGTTTCTCTTGACCTGGCTCTGTCTTCTCGATAAAACCGATCAAATATATATTTGAAATTTTCTTCTTTTATTCCAATTCCTGAATCGCTAACTTCTATAACAACCTTTTGATCCTCTGTATATGTTTTTACCCCTATACTTTCGTCTTCGCCAGTATATTTTAAGGCGTTATCAAGTAAAATTACTAACAGCTGATGAAGTCGGGTTTCGTCAGCTTTGATAAGAATTGGACACTCTAAACTTAACCAAAAATACTTTTCCTGTGACTCGGCAATTTCCTTATAAGGTGCACATACACCCTGAACAAAAGTATCAACATGAACTGGCTGCTTCACAAGTTCAGTTTCCGCTGAATCCGCTCTGGCCAGGGTTAGTAAGTCAGAAGTAAGCTTCGACAAACGACGGGTTTCGGATAAGCTTAAAGCTATACTTTCAAATTGATCAGCGATTCTTTCCTGCGGCGCTCGTAGCAGCAGTTCCAATTTATTTTGAATGACAGTTAATGGAGTTCTTAGTTCATGCGAAGCATTTTCCACAAACTCCGCCTGCTTGTTCCAGGATTGAATAATCGGCCTCATCATACTTCTTGATAAAAAGTAACTGGCAGAAATCGAAAGAACGATGAAGATAACTGAACAGATTATTACAAGTCTTTCGAAGTTAGAAATGATGGTTTGTTCTGGCTCTACATTAATCATTAGTTGTGTATAAGCAATATCATCCTGGTCATTATTATCTTCAAAAAGGATGTATCTGAAATGGAATAAATCATTAAGCGTCGTCATTGAAATTTCATCCATTTTTGTTTTTTCGAGTTGATAATCTTGAAAATAATTTTCGTATAATGAGGATCCGATTTCATCTTCATTTACGATATTTCCAGAGCCATCCCAGTGGACAACGATAATTCTTGGATTTAGCATGTTTCTTTGCCTTTCCTTTGGAGGCAGACCTTGGTTTGCAGCTCCATTGTCCGGCGGGGCTTTAAAGTCACCATCGTTAAGGATTCTTTCTTTTAAATCTGAAAGTTCCTCATCTGCTTTTGAATATAATGTTCTTTGAACCTGAGTGAAAATGATAATACTAAAAATAGTAAAAATTACTGTAAAGGCAATCAAGTAATATAGCATAAATTTCAACTGCTGTTTTCTAAAGATAATTCTATTAAACATCTCCTTCACCTTTGTCAGTCAGCATATATCCTAAACCACGGAAGGTTTTAATATAATGGTCGTAGCCATACTTTTTAAGATTTTTCCGTAAATTGCTTGCATAGACCTCTATGACCGTAGTAGAGGTGTCTGACTCAAATCCCCAAATTCGATCAAAAATTTGCTCCTTTGTTAAAATCGCATTTTGATTATTAATCAAATACTCCAGCAGGTCGAATTGTTTCCCGTTTAACTTAAGGACCTCCCCATTAATCTCTGCGCTTTTGTTTTTAATATTTAATTTTAGTTCCTTAAAAGTAATGACATTCTTTGTTAATTGACCACCTGTTCTCCTGACCATTGCCTCTAACCGCAGTATCAATTCTTCCCGATGAAAAGGCTTAACAAGATAATCATCAGCGCCAACTTTGAAGCCTTGAATCTTATCATCAATCCCATCTTTTGCCGTCAGCATAATTACTGGGGTAGTGATGTTTTTCTTTCTTATATTCTGTAATACCTCATAGCCATTCATTTTTGGCAGCATGATATCTAAAATAATACAATCGAAAATATTTTGTTCTGCAAGAAACAGCCCTTCCTCTCCATCGAACGCCTGCTCCGTTGCAAATAATTCCTTGGCCGTTTCACATATAGAATCAGAAAGGTGCTTGTCATCTTCAATGATTAATAATTTCATATCCGTCCGATCCTCTCTACTTTTTCTATCCTTTTTGTCGGATAGGTTTGATTATAGAACCTATTAAAAGAAATGCAACCCTTTTTAAGGTTTGTTTAAGGTTTGTACTTAATAATTTGATTCATATCCAAACAATATCTTAAAAAAACATAGATAAGAAAGCAAAGGAGCTAAATGATGAAAAGACTTAATTCTAAATTTATCAAGGTCACAGCGTCACTTATGTGTACATCGTTATTATTTGCCTGCAGCAATAATTCAGAAAGCGGAACTACAACTAATAGTAGTACAGCAGTAGTCAAAGCAGAGAGCTTGAGTACAATCGGCAACAAGGATATTGCCAGTGTTATAAATGAAAAAGTTAAGTATTCGGATGATGACTTCTACAGCGATTGGAATCATTCAACATTTATTAAACTAAATGGAAGCAATGCTAGCTTTACAGGCGATGGTGGAGTTATCATCGACAACAATATCGTTACCATTCGCACTTCAGGTGTTTATGAGATTAGCGGAAAACTGAACGATGGTCAGATTATTGTAGATGCAGAAGATAAAGGTATAGTCAGACTCGTCTTGAATGGGGTTGAAATCAATTCTTCTAATAATTCACCAATCTATGTGAAAAATTCCGAAAAAACAATTGTCTCTTTAGAAAAAGGAACACAAAACGTGTTAAGCGATGGCAAAAACTATGCATACGAAA
Source organism: Bacillus massilinigeriensis (assembly GCF_900117315.1). Classification (GTDB taxonomy): domain Bacteria; phylum Bacillota; class Bacilli; order Bacillales; family Cytobacillaceae; genus Bacillus_BE; species Bacillus_BE massilionigeriensis. Next base: position 819,105 of record NZ_LT630337.1, on the reverse strand, counting down.
AATCAGATGAAGATGAGCCTGACGCAGCGTTGTTCAGCAAAGACAGCCTAACGATTAATGGAAGCGGAAAATTGACTGTTCATGGGATTTATAACAATGGAATTGCCAGTAAAGATGAATTGAAAATAACAGGAGGAACCATTCAAATTGATTCTGTGGACGATGGGCTAATAGGAAGAGATCTCTTAGCTATTAAAGAAGGTAATATCAGTATATCTGCGGGTGGGGACGGCATGAAGTCCACGAATGACAAAGATTCTTCAAAGGCAACGATTGCGATTGAAGGAGGATTCTTTGACATAGCCTCAACTAACGACGGAATTCAGGCAGAGTCATCATTGCTAATTGCCGATGGAGATTTCAACATTACTTCTGGAGGAGGAAGCCCTGAAACTATAACTGTCAATACAAATAGCAAAATGGCACCTGGAGACTTTGGCAAGGATTCAAATAGTGGGAGCACTGATACAAATAGCACTACTGCCACGTCTACAGAAACCGAAAGCACCAAAGGGCTGAAAGCAGCAGTAGAAGTCGGAATTGGTGGTGGAAGTTTTACACTTAATTCATTGGATGACGCAGTTCATAGCAATAACTCCATTACAATTACTGGTGGGGACTTGAAAATAGCCTCTGGTGATGACGGCATCCATGCGGACACCGCCATCCTCACAAAGGGTGGAAATATTAATATAAATAAGAGCTATGAGGGGGTTGAAAGCCAGTCCATTACGATTGCCGATGGAAAAATTCATGTCAATGCAAGTGACGATGGTATCAATATTGGCGGTGGCAACGACCAGTCTGGTATGGATATGGAACAGGCAGAGTCATCTGAAAATGGGCTACTTTCATTTAACGGAGGATATGTTTATATAAATTCTGTAGGTGATGGACTCGATTCAAATGGTTCTATTTCAATGACAGACGGAACTGTCATTGTTAACGGACCTACTGATAATGGGAATGCCCCATTAGATTATGGACAAAGTTTTGAAATAAGTGGTGGGTTGCTTGTTGCTGCCGGAAGTTCAGGTATGGCGATGGCTACTTCTGAAGAATCTAAACAAAACTCAATTATTATGAATTACCCTAAGACACAATCAGCAGGAACTATCATTCATCTCGAGGATAGTAAGGGAAATTCTATCCTAACGTTTGCACCAGAAAAAGATTATCAATCAGTTATTATTAGTTCACCAAAATTAAGAAAGGATACTTCCTATACCCTATATTCAGGAGGTTCAACGACTGGTGATGACAAAGATGGTCTTTATTCAAACGGAAACTATAAAGGCGGATCAAAAGTTGTCTCGTTTAAGGTTTCCGAGTCCGTCACTTGGCTTGACGAAACGGGAGTTACTGAAGCTAAAACTTCTGGTCCAGGAGGTATGGGAGGTATGAGGGGGCAAGGCGCACCTGGCGGAGATCGAGGAGATATGTTCTCCAATCTAGATGACGCAACAAGAGAAAAGGTCAAAAATATCATGGATCAGCAGAGAAATGGTACTATTACTCAAGAGGAAGCCCAAAAACAGTTAGAAGCACTAGGGGTGGACATTCCCTTAAGAAAAGACATTAAACAACAAAATCAACAGTAGCCTCACCTAAAAAGAAAACAAAAAATCACTGCAATTTTTATTACAAGTGATTTTTTGTTTTTTCTATTTCTTCACTACCAATTAATTATTAACTATAAAGTTTTAGTCCGTGATAATTATTGTGGTTAACCATTTACTCATGAGATACTATAAACTCAGCGTTACCCACTATTTCATAGGAGTCAACGGAAGCAAGCAAAATAAAATTATCGCCTTTCTTAAAGTCGTAGCTCCTGTCTCCTATCACAATTTCTCCCTCTCCATTAATAACGCTAACTAGTAGGTAATTATGTAATAATGATTGCCTTGAAATTCCATTTATCTTCCAGTGGTAAACAGAAAAATATTGTGACTGAACTAATCTAGTTTGATGTAAGTCTCCCATTATTTTTTCTATTCTATCGGATGCTTCCCTCAAATCTGGATAACTTGTCACATCTATGGCTTTATCAAGATGAAGCTCTCTACTCACTCCATTTGTGTCTTTCCGGTCATAATCGTACACCCGGTATGTTAAATCTGAGTTTTGCTGCGTCTCAAGAATGACGATGCCTTTTCCAATTCCATGGATTGTCCCACTTGGAACATAGAAAAAATCACCTTTTTTCACCTTTACACTCTGTAATAAACTGCCCCATTTCCCCTCCTCTACCATTTTTCTAAATTCCAATGGAGATTTGGCATTGTGGCCAAGAATGATTTCTGCGTCATCCTCGCAGTCTAGAACATACCAGCATTCCGTTTTTCCGAATTCTTCATTTTCTACATTTCTTGCATATTCATCATCTGGATGAACTTGAACAGACAAGTTATCATTGGCATCAAGTATTTTTACTAGCAAAGGAAACTCTTTGTCTTGTGGATTTCCCCCAAAAAGTTCAGGATGCTCCTCCCAAGCTTGCATAAGATTTTTCCCTTTTAAAGCGCCGTTTATGATTTCTGATGAACCGTTTTTATGGGCCGAAATGACCCATGCCTCACCTGTATTTTGATTTGGAATTTTATAATCATAAAGGGTATTAAGTTTTGTTCCTCCCCATAATCGTTCCTGAAAAAAAGGCTTTAAAAACATAATTTCCTGCTGCATCTTATCTCTCCTGCTCTAACTAGTTTTTTTGACCCCACACACATTTTAACATATTATGATCATTCGGAACAAAGGCAGGACAAAGGGACAGGTCCACTATCCCTGAAAAAAGGGAACAAGATGAAGCATGCTCTCTTGTGAAAATATCAATAAGCTCTCCTTTTGATAAGTCTCCTAAAGAGACAGAATATTAATGGGACCATGGGACAGGTACACAGTCAAAGGCAATACTTCATTCAGATCAAGGTGTTCATTATATCAATCCTTTATTTCAAAAGAAGGTAGAGGAATTAAGAATTACCCAATCTATGTCAAGGAGAGGAAACTGTTGGAATAATGCCCCAATGGAATCTTTCTTTGGGCATTTTAAAGACAAAGCAAATTATAAAAATTATCATAGTTAATTAAGAATTGAAATACTTACTAGATGCTTATATGAAAGAGTATAATCACCAGCGTTACCGGTGGAGATAAAAAAAGATGACCCCGTCTCAATACCGGAATCATCTGTTGGCTGCATAAGTCCCTTTATTAACTGTCTATTTTATGGGGTGCAGTGCAGTTCAATGTATCATCTCAACAAAGTCATCAATACACACTACTTTTTCTGTTTAGAAACCATTAAGTAATTTTGACTGTTTAGGTGGGACGAGGTACCTGTCCCCGTGTCCCTACTTCAAGTTTTTAACACCCGTTTCTAATATTTCCATTTGCAGCAGTGTCTGTTCTTCTGTAATCACTACTTCTTTACCATTTATGATTGACTCATATAAATCATCATAAACTCTTCCATAATCACCATTTACAGATTTTACTTTTTCTTCGTGGATAGTACCTTCTTCGTCAATATAGGTCAGAACACCATAATGCATTAATGTATCTATGCCAAAATCTTTGTTATCAGGCATGTAGAATAACTTTAAATGCTCTTCTTGACGATCCTTGGTTTCTTTCACAAAGCATCCCTTCTTACCATAAACGACGAAGCTAGGTCTTTCTTTAAGTCTAAAATAGCTGGATTTAACCGATACCTTTAACTTTCCATAATATAAATCTAAATCAAAATAATCATTCATTCTTCCAGTCCCTAATAATTGCCTTACATCATAATGGATATGGTCCGGCTTGCCAAAATAGCTGATAACCTGGTCCAGCGTATGACAGCCATGTCCATATAAATATGACGAAAGAGGATCAAAAGAGTGAACGGACTCAGGTACTTCGGGACGATAATAGTCATAATGCATTTCCAATTCCAGCAAGTCCCCTAGTTTCCCTTCTTCAATGACCTTTTGAACGGTTAAAAAATCACTATCAAAACGTCTATTTTGATACGCCTGAACGATTAATCCCTTCTCTTTCGCTAATGCAAAGATTTCTTTTGCCTGTTCTGAGGTTTCCATAAAAGGCTTTTCAACCAGACAGTTTATATTATGTTCTAATACTAACTTTGCGTATTCATAATGACTGTCTTGTCTTGTACAAACTACAATAAGTTGGATATCCTTATCATTTAAAAGTTCATCTAAATCAGAAGTATAATTTACTTCCTCAATCCTATCCCAGCTTTCATGCTCAGGAAATCTTTGATATATTGTTTTTACCTTAATATTCTCTCTTTGGAGCACGAACGGTAGATGATATCTGTTAGTGCTTTTCCCATTTCCAATATAACCGATAGTAAGCATAGCGGCCCCCTCAAAATACAATATTCTGGTAATACTATTCAATCTAAGTTTATTATTGTGAATTCCGGAAACCCCACATTTTTCCCAGGATGAACAGAAAGCACCTCCTTAAAATGATAGGTATATCATAACAGGAGGTGCTTCTCTATTTGTTTAAGACTGGCTTATATTCAATCGTTGAACATTACCCAGATAAGAGTCTTTCTTTATTACATTAAGTGTAGAAGGTGGAATACAACACCAACTACGAATAATCCAAGAATCATAACGATAGGAGATACTTTCTTCTTAAGCAACCACATGCAAAGAAGTGTAATCCCTAATCCAGCTAAACCAGGAATTAAGCTATCTAAGTTACCTTGTAAAGTAGTAACTTTAACATCGCTTAATGATAAGCCACTAGCTTGTTGTTCTAGAGCTGATTTAACACCTTCAGCGCCTTTTGGTAATTTATCCCATTCGATATAAGCACCTTTATCAAGTTGAACTTCAGATACAACTGGTGAGAATTTTACAGATACCCAACGGTTAACTAATGAACCAAGGATGAACATACCCAGGATGGATGCACCTTTAGTGATATCACGAAGTAAGCCACCAGATAAGTCGTCAGTAATTTTAGATCCAGCTTTGTAACCAAATTCTTGTGTATACCACATGAATCCCATACGAATTAAGTTCCATAGAACGAAGTATAGAATTGGTCCAAGGATGTTACCTGTCATAGCAAGGGAAGCAGCTAATGCACCAAGGATTGGTTTAACTGTGAACCAGAAAACTGGATCCCCAATACCTGCTAAAGGTCCCATCATACCAACTTTAACCCCTTGAATAGCTACGTCGTCAACCGGCGCACCATTTGCACGTTCTTCTTCAAGCGCTAAAGTTACACCAATAATAGGTGAAGCTACATATGGGTGAGTGTTAAAGAACTCTAAGTGACGTTTTAATGCAGCAGAACGATCTTCTTTTGTTTTATATAATTTTTTGATAGCGGGAATCATTGTATACGCCCAACCACCATTTTGCATACGCTCATAGTTCCAAGAACCTTGAATGAAAGTTGAACGCCACCAAACAGATACACGATCTTTTCTTGATAATTTCAATTCTTGTGCCATTTTTTTGTCCCTCCTTCTTAGTAATTATCTATAATGGCGCCTAGTGGATCACCAGTATTACCGTTTCCGCCATTACCTGAACCGCCTTGTTTAGAAAGCGCTAAATAGATAAGTGCAAGAGCGACACCGATAGCACCTAGACCGATAAGTGTGATTTGTGAAACAGTTGCTAATACGAAACCAATTGCGAAGAATGGCCATACTTCTTTTGTAGCCATCATGTTTATAACCATTGCATAACCAACAGCTACGACCATTCCCCCACCGATTGCTAAACCTGTTGTTAACCATTCTGGCATTGCTTCAAGCATACCTTTAACTGGGCCTGCTCCAACAGCTACGATTAATACAGCTGGGATTGCAATACGTAAACCTTGCATACAGATAGCAGCGATGTGCCATGCTTCAACTTTTCTAATATTTCCTTCAACTGCTGCAGCATCCATAAAGTGTACGAAAGCTGTTGCAATTGTACGACAGATGATTGTTAATAAAAGACCAGCAACTGCAAGAGGAACGGCAATTGCGATTGCAGAAGATACACCTTCTTGACCTTGTCCACTTAAAACTAAGATAATTGCAGAGGCAATTGATGCTAACGCAGCATCTGGTGCTACGGCAGCACCGATGTTTGCCCAACCTAAAGCGATCATTTGAAGTGTACCACCTAAGATAAGGCATGGTACTAACTCACCAGTAACTAAGCCGATTAACGTACAAGCAATGATTGGTTGGTGGAAGTGGAATTCATCCAAAATTCCTTCCATACCAGCTAAAAATGCTACGATAAAGACTAATATTATTTGAATAACATTCAAATCCATGGATTTTTATCCTCCCTTTTCTCCTAAAAATTAGGGTTATTTCTTTTTGTTAAGCTCTTCTTGAGCCCTCTTAATAATTTCGTTCATATCACCTTTTGAATCGTTTGGTACTTTACGAACATCGAAGTTTAAACCAAGTTTTTTCAACTTAGTAAAGGTATCGATATCTTCTTGGCTAAATGCCAATACCTTATTTGGTTGAACTTTACCAGGTGAGTGAGCCATAGAACCGACATTGATTGTCTTCAATGGAACTCCACCTTCAACCGCTCTAAGCGCATCTTGTGGGTTTTCGAAAAGAAGCAACGCGCGTTGGCCGCCGAAGTGTTGATCATCTTTGGCAAGTTCAATCATTTTATTGACAGGAACAACGTGAGCTCTAACTCCTGGAGGAGCAGCCTGTTGAATTAATTTTTTACGAAGGTCATCCTTAGCAACTGTATCAGATACAACAATGATACGTGTTGGCCCTGTAGTTTTAGTCCATGCAGTCGCTACTTGTCCATGAAGTAAGCGAGAGTCGATACGTGCTAACACGTATTCGAATTTTCCAGGAGCACCTGCATTAACTGGTGCAGCAGCTTTAGCAGCGGTTTCTACTGGTGCTAAAGCTTCAGGTTTTACTTTAACCCCTTCTTTAGCAGAGCTCAAAATATGAGCAGCAACTTCATGCGCTGTATTCATTGACATGCGGGATGCAAAAGCTTCAATTAACATTGGTAAGTTCATACCAGCAACAATTGCCCATTTGTCTTTGTGTTCTTCAACTAAGCTGTTGGCTTGGTTGAATGGAGTTCCACCCCAAAGATCGACTAAGAATAATACTTCGTCTTGGTTGTCAAAAGAGGCGATTGCTTCTTTCATTTTTGCCTTTACATTTTCAGGTCCTTCGCTCGGCATCAATGTAACAGCTTTCACATTTTCTTGCTCTCCAAAGATCATCGTACCAGATTGCAAGATACCGCTGGCAAATTCACCGTGACTAGCAATGATAATTCCAACCATCTTTTTACCTCCTTAATAATTGTTACAGCTGAATAAAATGGTGAATTGTACCAAGTTATTTTTCCGGCTGTATTTTTTCAGCTCAATTAAAGCGATTACAGTTTCATCAAAACAACAAAAAAGGCATGAGCAAAAAGTCAATCAAATGAAGTTAGTTGGGTATAATATCCCCAAAACTCTTCATTTCAATCAATACTTTTCACTCATGCCTGATTAAATCAGTAACACGTAAAAAATAATGGCTATTTAATTTGTTGCAATCGCTGTAGAAGAACAGCATTAGCATCAATTCCAATGCTTGCTGCATCTCTTTAATGAGCTTCCATAAGTGATTATAGCACACCAGAAATTATTCTTTCAATAGGAAAACTGTATTTTCTTGTTTCCCTCTTTTCACAAATGTCACAATTTAAATTACCTAGCTTAGATAAGGGCAAGCCGTTAATTGACAATACAAATCCTTCATTAAATTGCTAACCAGGTCGTGGGAAACATGGCTCAGTTCCAAAAATGTTTTATAAATTGTTTGCTTCAATTTGTGTCATAAATTATTACAAGATAACAATTTTGGATTTTTCCCAACAAAAAAAAGACAAGTTCCAACCTGTCTTTTATGTTAAACGATTACTTTTTTTTAAATAGTCCCTTTAAGGCACGTTTGATAACATCCAAGAAACTTAATGAATTGACCATATGATTCGGGTCAACATATTCACGAATGGATCGTAAAACTTTTTTCGGATCTTTAGAAGAAAATGTATACATCCCATTTTTCTTTGTTTGAATAGTATAACGTGGAATCCATTTTCCTTTAAACATGATTGAAGCAATCACGTAATCTACTTCTTCCCAAGGAATTTGAACAAACTTACGAGCATCACGCTCATTGTAAAATTCAAATCCTTTATCCCCAACCATGATTTTACCATATTCCGGAAGCCCCATATGTGAGGTTGCATTAATAACTAAATCGACTTTTGTATTGATTGACTGAACCATATGATGTACTCCATTTCATTTTTTATATAATAATATTATACGCATTTTTTCACTTTAAGCAAAAACTACTTGAGACAAGTTTGAGAATTATCTTCAAAATTGATTGGTTTATAGTATAAATATGTTGAAAGCCTACATTATGTCAAACTCTTTATGAAGTTGTTTTAATATCTGACTTTATAGAAAGGGGTTGCTGTTTTATTTACTTTTTACTTAAACGGAGTTCAATCCTCTAATGGAGGAGAGCTATAGTAGGAAAGTATCAAGTTAATAAAAGAAGACATGTCCTGATTTATTTTGGTATCCTTTTTTATGATAAATCCAACCTCCCATACTGCAGTTGGAACCTCTATAGGGATACTGACGATTTCATTGTATGCTTTTATATCAGTTAAGCTACCAATAAAAATGAATACCCCTTTATTTAAGGCAACAAAGTCGTAAGCAAGATTTAAATCATGACTAAGCTTACTATATATATTAGGAGTTATTCCTTCATCTTGAAAATGTTTAATGACAACTTGTGGCATTCGAAAGGAGTCATCTATTAAAATAAGCTTTTCGTTTTTCAAATCAGTAAACGTCATACTCTCTCTATTAGATATGGGATTATCTTTATTAACTACTGCCACTAAATTATGCTTCATCAATGGATAATAATTAAAGTCTTTATTATTTCTCGGGTTAACTGTTACAGCCATATCTAGGGTTTCTTCCAAAACATTTGCTTCACAAACTTTATCCGCATATTCAAAAATATCAATATTGATTCCGAGATTGTTCTTTGCAAGCTCTAAAATATCCTTACTACCTAAGATTCTTAACGTACCAGGTGAAAAACCTATTTTCAGTTTTCTCTTTTCACCTTCTATCTTACGAGATATGTCCTCTTGAAAAGTATCAAACTCTTTTAATAGCCTTTCTGCCTTCTTGTAAAGATATTCTCCAAAATCTGTTAAGGTTACCCCACGTGAATTCCGGTAAAAAAGCTTCGTTCCCATTTGCTTTTCTATATTATTTATCGTTCTGCTAAGAGCCTGCTGTGTAATAAAAAGCTCCTTGGCAGCCCTTGTTAAATTTTTCGTTTGACATACTTTACTAAAGCATTTTAATTCTGCAATATCCATTTTGTCACCTCAAACAAAAATAAGAGCTTGTATATATATTATACAAGCTCTTACAAAAGAGAGTGACTAGTTATCGTGAACATTAACCAACAATTACACTTTGGATAAATTAGTAATTTTCATAGATTGCTTCAAGAATGTCTGCTACTTCTTCTTGAGACAGTTCCCTTGGTACATATAGATAACAAACGTCATCCATTACTTTACTAGCTAAATTAGTGAACTCATCCCTTGCAATTCCTAATTCCTTTACGGAAGGAATACCGATACCTTTAATAAAGGTACGAATAGTGTTCGCTACCATTTCGCCTATTTCCTCAAAGGATTCATTTCCAGTAAAATCAACACCCATCGCTGTTCCGATTAGTTTCACCTTATCAGCCCTAACAGAAGCTGAATATTTCATCACTTCCGGCAATGCAAGGGCACAAATGGTTCCATGTGCTTGATGGAATGCTGCCCCTACCGTATGAGCAATGGCGTGACCGAGGTGGACTAATGCGTCATTAAAAGCCATACCGGCAAAATTACTTGCGAGCATTAGCTCTTCTCTTGCTTTGATATTTTTTCCATCCGCTACAGCTATTGGAAGATAGCTAGTAACCTTCTTTATCGCCTCAAGGGCTAAAACATCAGATTTAGGGTTTGGAAATTTCGTCGTAATAGCTTCCGCAGCATGAGCAAATGCATCCATACCAGTATAGGCTGTGACACTAGGTGGTACATCGATCGTTACCTCTGGATCCAACACTCCTAAAGTAGCGGGACAAAGTACAGCACTTTTTATATTATTAACCGTATCTGTAATCACACCCATTATCGTGTTCTCACTGCCTGTTCCCGCGGTTGTTGGTATAACTACAACCGGAACACCTGGGTTATATACGGGATTTCCTAAATATTGATTCACAGGCAGAGGGTTATTTACTAGTACATTAATTCCCTTTGCCGCATCAATGACACTTCCCCCACCAAGGGCTACAATCCCATCAATTTGTTCAGCCTTAGCGATTTCTCCACCTTGATTGATAATATAATCTGGTGGATCTGGAATAATACCATTAAAAGGTACCACTTCGATCCCATTATCTATTAAACTTTTTTTACAATTTGTATAGGCATCTAATTTAGAAATGGTTTCATCTGAAACTAGCATAACCTTCTTACAGCCTAGTCTTTTTACTTCCTCTCCAACCATTTGAATGGAGCCATTTCCATAAATAATTGGACATAACTGAGCGTATCTATTCACAACTGTTCCTTCCTCTCATTTAAATTTTATAGATGATAAGCCGTTAAATAGCCTGATTCAATGGCATCTCTAATTCTTCCTGGCTTTGTTGCATCTCCAAGAATTTTAACGATTTTAAAGTTGGATTGAATCTCGTTTACTAAATCTTTGTTGGATGTTGTTCCAAGGGAAAGTACTACATGATCAAACATAAATTCTTTTGTTTCCCCAGTTTCAATTGCTTCAAAGCTCGTTTTTCCATTATCAATACCAATTAATTTGTGCTTAGGATACATAGGAACATTTAGTGGTCCAATATGTGTCATCACATCAATTAAATTTTGGAAGAAGATATCCGACCCAATATTTTCGCCCATTTCAAATACGCTAACTTCATTTCCTGCTTCCGCCAATAGATGAGCTACCTCTAGACCCGTCATTCCTGAACCGACGACGCCTACTTTTTTATTCTCAAGCTCCACATTTCCATTTAGAATATCAATAGGTGTTAGCACTTCTCGCCCATCAGTACCAGGGATAGAACGTGGAATAGCTGGTGATGATCCTTGAGCAACAAATACGGCATATGGATTTAACTCTTCTAAATCCTCAAGGGTTGGTACGGTATTCAGGCGTACTTCAATTCCTAATTTTTTTGTCTGTTCTTCCAAGTAATCAATCAGCCAAGTGATTTTTCCTTTATTTGGTGGCTGACTAGCAAAATATAATTGCCCGCCAACGCGATCGCTTTTTTCAAAAACGACAGGCTTAAACTTACGCATCGCTAATATTCTTGCAGCCTCAAGCCCTGCTGGACCTGCTCCGATAATAGCAACGACACGGCCTTCCCCGTCTTCCTTTAGGTTGCTATAATCAAGCTCATTTCCTGCCTCGATGTTGATTGAGCATCCAACAGGGATGGAGGTTTGGTCTGCTGCCATGAGTGTTTCCATACAGTAAAGACAGGAAATACATTTTCTGATATCACCGCAGCGACCCTCTCTCGCTTTATTCGCCCATTCTGCATCAGCAAAATGCTGCCTTGCTGAACCGACGAAATCCATTTTTCCTTCAGCAATGACTTGATCAGCAAACTCAGGGTCTCTAATAACCGCTACCCCAATGACTGGTATATTTACTTCTTTTTTCACAGCCTCAGATAGATGAACCTTCCATCCTTGCTCAAAGGAAGTTGGCTCCCAGGCAGTATTCATCGTTTCATAGGTCCCTGAACTTGCATCAATGGCATCTACACCTAGTTCTTCGAGTCTTTTGGCAATCCTTACACTTTCAGGAAGCTGTAAACCGTCATCAGGATGCCCTACAGTATCGGCGAATTCATCGATAGATAAGCGAACAAGTAATGGATAGTCTCTTCCACATTGCTCTCTTATACCTGTAACAATCTCCTCTAAGAATCTCATTCTATTTTCTAAGCTACCGCCGTATTTATCCGTTCTTTTATTGGCACGTGGGCTTAAGAATTCATGGATCAAGTATCCATGTGCAGCATGAACCTCAACACCGTCAATTCCCGCCTTCTTCAATCTGACAGCGGCATTAATAAACTTTGCCACCATCTCTTTTATTTCTTCTTCTGACATGGCAACAGCAGGTTGATGAACAGCAGGACATTCCACTGCACTAGGTGCCATCATTGGCAGGTTTCCATTAATAACACTGATTCCCTGTCTTCCTGGATGATAGATTTGTACTACTATCTTTCCGTCGTATTGATGAATTTCCTCTGCTAAGCGTTTAAGGCCTGGGATGAATTTGTCATCTGCAACAGATATTTGGTGAGTATTTCCTTTTCCTCTTTCAAAATCGACTGAAGCACATTCTGTGATGATCGTCCCAACACCGCCCTTTGCCCTTGCACCATAAAAGGCAATATCCTTTTCGGAAACCGTACCGTCTGTATTTGCTAAATAATTTCCCATGGCAGTCATTACAATCCTGTTTTTTGGTGCCATTGTTCCAATTTTCCCTGGAGAAAATAAATGTTCTAACATCTTCATAACCACCTTTATTAATTATTTCTAGTAGAATGTGAAGTATTTCACAAATTATATTAAAAAAAATACCCTTATAAGCTTTGGGTTACTCCATTTATAGTAAAGTCATCTTTCCCAATTTAAAAACACTTATCCCTTGTATGAGATACAACAATATGTAGTAACATCGATAATTAAGCGTTATCGGTAACTATTCAACAGATAAATACATTTTTCGGTAAAAAAATAGAGAGACCCTGACTCGTTCAGTGAACAAATCAGGGTCTCTATTATATAAATATCTAAATATTATGCATGACAGCTCAAATTTAATTGATTATACTCGAAGCATGTTTCGACCACTATTTACAGCAATAATCTGTCCATTAATGTATCCTGAACCATCAGAGGCTAAAAATACCATTACTGGTGCCCTGTCACGATCAACATCTTCCATTTCACCACGCATTGGCACTTTCATTCTCTCAGCGGCAAGGAATTTTACGCGTTCTTCTTGCTCTAAGTGGTCTAAATAAAAATTGATACATTGGGGTTTTCATCATTGGATTTACACAATTACAGCGGATATTATATTTCATTGCCCATACGAGGAGCCTCTGTTAATAATTCTATGTTAGTAGAATGTAAGGATTTCACAACATTTTACTCAATGAACTTTTTTATATTATGATCAATTATTTATTTTTTGTTATCCAGATAGTTTTATTCAGCTTTCATTGCATCAGATTTTGTTACGTGTACCGTACCATGTGGATGTTGAGGAGGAGCATATATTGAGTATAGTTTTAGTGGGATATTCCCTGTATTGGTTACATTGTGCCATGTACCAGCTGGTATCATTATGGCAGAGTCATCCGATACTTTTCTTTTAAAATTTAAATGATCCCTTGTCTTCCCCATTTGAACAACTCCTTGGCCTTGTTCAATACGTAAGAATTGGTCAACGTCAGGGTGAATTTCCAAACCGATATCTTCACCAACTTTCAGACTCATCAATGTAACTTGCAAATGACTTCCGGTCCATAAAGCGGTACGATAGGTATTGTTTTTTCTCGCAGCCCTATTGATATTAACAGTAAATGGATTCGGTCCATAATCTTTAAGAGCAATTCTGTCATCACCACTTGGAATAGCTCTGTAAACAGGCTGGCTTACATAATTATACATTGGTACATTAGCATAACAATGGCATTGATGTGGATACATGCCCGGGACATAGTACATTTTTTTCATTCCCTTCATAGATTATAAATCATCATATGCCTATGCTTTGGGAATGTTCTTCTATCTATTTTAACTTATCCTCTGAAGATCTATTCTATATAACACACTCAATTCTTAACAATCAAGCTATCAATGGTCTGTGATACATCTTGTAAAATCGTTTCCCATTTTTCTCTTAAACCTTTGCTTAATCCAATATGGAACCTTATCTCATAAGGCTCCACTCCTATGAGATAACCCTTGATTGATTCTTTCTGTTGATACAATGATTGAAACAAATGAAAGTTATGCGCTGATATGTCTAAAGTTTGATATTCATGTTAATTGGCAAGAGGATAAACGGTAAGCTCCCCTAGTTCTTTTCCTGAAAATACAGCATCCACAATGATGACAAATGTACCTTTCATTATCTGATCCATGCATTAATCAATATCTGATTCACCAATCAAAAAAGATACATAAGGTGTACAATTCAGCTTACATAGTTGCTCAATTAGATAAATTCCTATTCCATCATCCATCATTAACAGATTGCCAATACCTAAAACGATTATTTTTTCCATTAAAACACCTTTATCGTTTTTACTTGTTTACCTGGACAGTATACATGAGTCCCATATGACATACACGGATCAAATGAACGCAGAATTCTGCCAATTTCCGTATCGAATTGCGTTAGCAAAATGTTAATGTGTTAGTATGTTTATACAATTAAATTTCATACGATTTTATTATAAAGGTCAAATAACATTTCGGGTAATTCTGGGTTTTTTGAAAGTTTTCCAAAATTGAAGTATTCTTGGACATACTGCAAATCTTCTTTTTCACAGGCTAATACAAAACATAAATAAAAAATTGAAATTCCACTCGTGACCGATTCCCATCGTTTCTCATGGATTGACAACCACTTTTCTCCAAGGGTTTTAATAATTTCTTTTCTTGATTCTAAGGATTCCTTCAATTTTTCGATAGTATCAATTCCAAAGAAACTTAGTTGATTAATTCTTTTTGCAATATATCTTTCATCATATTCAACGGTAATTGCCTTAGTTATAATCATAAAATGTTGCTCGATTTCATAAACTATTCTATCTTCCTGCAGAAATTCCTTTAATGATATATTATCTATAAATAAATTTAAATTTTGGGATTTAATTTGTTCTTTAACTTCAATTGTATACTTTTTTATTTCTTCTTTTATTCTTATAAATTCGATATCTGCTAATTCCAATAAACCTGCTATCCTAGAGAACTTTCTTCTCATATCAACAGGAATTTCAATTGCACTCTTATATCCAATATCATGTTCAATTTCTGCCCATGCATGTTGCAAAATAGATCTTATTTGAATTTCAAAATTAATCTCATTAAACCTTGAATACTCAGGTAGGGATGCTCTTGGCTCTGTTAATTTAATAATATAATGGAGTGATGAGTACCCAAAAGAGTCGAAATTTTTATTCCTTTTATCACATGAGTTATTTTCGTCTACATGAAACTGAGTTTTAACAATATTAGCAATTTTATCAACATCATCTTCAAAATATGTTATAACTCTTAAACCCAGAATATCAGTAATTTTATCTAAACCCGTATATTTATCTTCTTTACTATCAATTTTCTTAGATAAACTATTCCTGTCTTTTACCCTTGATTCAATACCATGAATAGTAATCCCGTTTTCCTTAATCAAGGAAAATATTAAATCTCTCAATTTTTTCTCGTATTCCAAGTATATTATCTTCTTTTGGTCATATTCATTTAAAATTACTTCTTTCAAAGCTCTTCCCCCTCATCGAACTTAACCCTTTTCACTTTACCATGGTGTGTAACAATCTTTGTCTCTCCATGAACTGGTAGTTCGGTGAGTTTGGCATTCCGTTACACACAACAGCAGGAAAATTCCCATTTTGCACCATTATATCAATCCCTAATTTCATTATGCTATAATTATTATCTATTTCTATTAACCTTATTGAAACTCCCCAAATGCTCCTTCAATTTATTTTTATAGATTATTCATTACCTCAACTCCTTAATTAAACAAAAAGGATACCAAATGCCGGTATAATACCGTTCTTTCAGTATCCTACAGCGGGCATGGTAGAATTACTATTTAATTAATTCATTCTTAAATGGAATGTACAAAAAATTTCCATTTACTATATCTAATAGAGTGCTGTTATCTATATAATCAATAAACTTTAATTTAGGAGAAATTGCTTTCATTTGATTGTTATAGTGATTTGTAAAATATATAATTCAAAAAAAGCATCTTTTCAAAAAAGTGAATTATCGTTTTTTACCACTTCTTCAAACACTTTTCCCGTTACTGTTTTTTAAGTATCTGAAATTAAGTTCTCTTACGGTTTGTTCCACAACTATATTTATTTTATCAATTCTGTTTGTTCCGATCAAAAAATTTACTGTTGAGGATTTCGAGAATAACATCCTTTATAAAAAGTATCTAGGACGGGAGGTAATAGCTGAAATCTTAGCTCCTGTACCCGCTATGGGCTTTTATATGATTTAGAAAGGTTTTACCTTCTTGTCTACTCTGAAATATGCTCTAGCGAATTATGCGCTTTAAAATAGCCCGATATTAAATTGGACAACTAAGAATCACAAAAAATTTATTAAACCCAGATAATAATATGCTGAAATATGAACTGTCATCCAAAAAGTCTTGAAAACCAAATTTCAATAACATAAAAAAACCACTCCCTAATTTTTTAGGAAGTGGTTATTGCTATTGATATAAATTATTTACATGACTACTCCACATAAAGGGGAGAAATAGCCTTAACTACTTCTCCAATGCAAGGCTGAAAACCCTACATCATGCCGCCCATTCCGCCCATGCCACTCATGTCAGGCATTCCGCCACCTGCACCAGCTGGTTCTGGTTTGTCAGCAACTACTGCTTCAGTAGTTAAGAACATAGCAGCTACAGATGCAGCGTTTTGTAATGCAGAACGAGTAACCTTAGTTGGGTCAACGATACCAGCTTCGATCATGTTTACCCACTCGTTCGTTGCAGCGTTGAAGCCAGTGCCGATTTCTTCGTGTTTTAAACGTTCAACGACAACAGATCCTTCAAGACCAGCATTGTGTGCGATTGTGCGTACAGGTTCTTCCATCGCACGTAATACGATGTTGATACCAGTAGCTTCATCACCTTCAGCTTGTAGAGAAGCAACTTTGCTGTATACGTTTAGAAGGGCAACTCCACCACCGGAGACGATACCTTCTTCAACAGCCGCACGAGTTGAGTTCAATGCGTCTTCGATACGTAGTTTACGTTCTTTTAATTCAGTTTCAGTAGCAGCACCAACTTTGATTACTGCAACACCGCCAGCTAATTTAGCTAAACGTTCTTGTAGTTTTTCACGATCAAATTCAGAAGTAGTTTCATCTAATTGAACGCGGATTTGGTTGATACGAGCTTCGATTGCACTTGATTCACCAGCACCTTCAACGATTGTAGTGTTTTCTTTCGTAACAACTACTTTCGCAGCACGTCCTAGAGAAGAAATGGTTGCTGATTTAAGTTCGCGACCAAGTTCTTCAGTAATTACTTCCCCACCAGTTAAAACAGCAATATCTTCAAGCATTGCTTTACGACGATCACCGAATCCAGGAGCTTTAACAGCTACTGCATTGAATGTACCACGAAGTTTGTTTAATACTAAGGTAGATAGTGCTTCCCCTTCAATATCTTCAGCAACAAGTAATAATGGTTTACCTTGTTGTACTACTTGTTCAAGAACAGGAAGGATTTCTTGAATGCTAGAAATCTTTTTATCAGTAATTAAGATATATGGATTTTCTAAAACAGCTTCCATTTTATCTGTATTTGTTACCATATAAGCTGAAGTGTATCCACGATCGAATTGCATACCCTCTACAACGTCAAGCTCAGTTGTAAAACCTTTAGACTCTTCAATTGTGATAACACCGTCGTTACCAACGCGTTCCATAGCTTCAGCAATTAATTGACCTACTTCTTCGTCAGCTGAAGAAATAGCAGCTACTTGAGCGATAGAAGCTTTGCCTTCGATTGGCTTTGAAATTGCTTTTAATTCTTCAACTGCAGTAGTAACAGCTTTTTCAATACCTTTACGGATACCCATTGGGTTTGCACCAGCAGTAACGTTTTTAAGACCTTCACGGATCATTGCTTGAGCAAGAACTGTAGCAGTCGTTGTACCGTCCCCAGCTACATCATTTGTTTTGCTTGCAACTTCAGCAACAAGCTTAGCACCCATGTTTTCGAATGCATCTTCTAATTCGATTTCTTTAGCGATAGTTACACCATCGTTAGTGATTAATGGAGAACCAAATTTTTTCTCAAGAACCACATTACGTCCTTTAGGTCCAAGGGTTACTTTTACTGCATCTGCTAGCGCATCCACTCCACGAAGCATAGAGCGACGAGCTTCTTCACTAAATTTAATTTCTTTAGCCATTTTATAAAAAACCTCCTCTAAAATATCTTTATATCAGAATGTTTGTTTCAAAATTAGCCGATTATAGCAAGGATGTCATTTTCACGTAGGATTAAATATTCTTTACCTTCGTATTTCACTTCTGTACCAGCGTATTTTGAGAAGATAATTCGATCATCAACAGAAACTTCAAGAGCAACGCGTTCACCATTTTCCAGAACTCTTCCAGTCCCAACAGCAACTACTTTACCTTCTTGTGGTTTCTCCTTTGCTGTGTCCGGTAAAACAATACCGCTTGCAGTTTTTTCTTCCGTTTCAACAAGCTCAATGATAATACGATCACCTAGTGGCTTTAACAAGTGAAACAACCTCCTCAAATAATATGTAATATGATTTTATTAGCACTCTCGTCAAATGAGTGCTAACACATTTATTATATTAATGAATCCAAAAAACTTTTGCAAGTATTAAGCATATTTTTTTTCAATTTTCACCTTTTGAAACGAACCCTTAAAAGTATGTACTCCATTTGTAAATTTATCCAACATTTAGTAAAAAGTAAACAGGAATTTATTCATTTTTGCATATTCTAAAAAATAGCGACCATTTGTAAGAAAGGTCAATTTATTAGTAGAATAATGTTAAAGTGAATTAAGTGGGGAGATAATCAGGCTTTTAGAAAATTGATTAATTATTTGTCACGAAAAAGCCAGGTCATGGACTATAGCCATTGGAGAAAGTGAAAAGGAGACTGTTATTTTGAAAAAAGAGTATTGGCTAATCATCATTGCTTACATCGCAATGCAATTTTCAAGTTTCTTGGGGATTCCTCTTGTTGCCAAGCTAGGAAAGGCTTTAGGAATAACACCACAGAAACTTCAAATATATTCAATATCTATTTGGCTCGTCATAAGTTTTACCATTACTTTAGTTCTTGTATTATTTTTATTAAGGAAAGAAATGAAGAACTCCCATCTACATCGAAACCAATCATCTGTTGGTAATTCTATCATTTGGGCAGTTTTTGGCATATTTCTTGCCCTTTTCGCACAAGGTATAGCTGCAAATATTGAAAAATTTCTTGGAATTGAAATGGGCTCTGAGAACACCCAACAGATAATTGGTTTAATTGAGACCTATCCAATTGTCATATTAGTCAGTTCAATTATCGGACCTATCCTGGAGGAAATCGTCTTTCGAAAAATCATTTTCGGCTCCCTCCATAAACGTTTTAATTTCGTTATTTCAGCTTTAATTAGCTCCATTATTTTTGCCTTAGCTCACGGAGAACCAGAGCACATATTATTATATTCTGCCATGGGCTTCACATTCGCGTTCCTTTATGTGAAAACAAACCGGATTCTAGTTCCAATGTTTGCTCACGTTGCTATGAATACATTCGTAGTTATTGTACAATCTGTTTACAAAGATGTTATTGAAAAAATGATTCAAGATGCGGAAAAAATTCAAGGATTTATCGGAGGATTATTATAGATGATGAGGAAATCACCATTACTTTCCGGATTACTTTATGTGTTTCTCGGACTATTATTTACAACCTTTGCGATTCAAAACGTTCAAGAAGATGGTGGGTGGGGAATTTTTACTTATCTCCTTATTGTTTTAGCCACATTTGATTTAGGTTCAGGAATCAAAATGGTTTCATTCCACTTTAAACTGAAAAAAGTCCAAAGCAAAAAATGAAAAGAAGGCTTAGTCTAAGGATATCGCATCCAACGGACTAAGCCTCCTTTTATATGTAAGAGCAAAAATGAAATTCAACCTTCTGATTCAAATCATTTGGAAACAATCTGAAATCAATTAGGATAATGCTTTAAAAAATATACTAATGATTGAAGTTCAACTGCTAAATCTATATGATGAATTCTTATGGATGATGGCACTGTTAATCTTGCAGGTGTAAAATTAAGAATTCCTTTCACATTCGATTTCACCAAACGATCCGTAATAGTCTGTGCAACAGGAGCAGGAATCGTTAAAATAGCGACTTGAATGTCTTCATATAGAATGACTTTTTCTAACTCATCCATATGATGAACCGGGATATCGCCGATCTTTGTTCCAACTTTATTCTGATCCACATCAAATGCAACTTCAATTTTCGTATTGTTATTTTTCAAGAAATTATAGTTAAGAAATGCCGTACCTAAATTCCCTACGCCGATTAATGCAACCTTCGTTAATTCGTCCTGATCAAGGGTTTTTCGAAAAAATGATAATAAGTAATTAACGTTATACCCATAACCTTTTTTTCCTAATGCCCCAAAATAAGAGAAATCACGGCGAATGGTAGCAGAATCCACCTTTACAGCCTCACTAAGCTCTGAAGAAGAAACCCTCTGCTTTCCTGAGGAATGGAGATTTTTTAAAAAACGATAATATAATGGTAATCGTTTGGCCGTTGCCTGTGGGATTTTTAAAGTGTCATTACTCATAACTATTCCCCCTCTAATTTATGTCTTTATCCTATTCTTTTATAGTCGCCATTTTTACCACCAGATTTTTCTAGTAGAAAGGTTTCTCCAATGGTCATTCCTTTATCTAGCGCTTTACACATATCATAAACGGTTAATGCACAGGCAGACACAGCTGTTAACGCTTCCATTTCTACACCTGTATTTCCTTTTGTTTTCACTGTGGAAATAATAACAAGCTTATAACCCTTATCCACTTCTTCCCAATGAAAATGAATATCTATACCTGTTATTGGTATGGGATGACACATCGGAATGATCTCCCATGTTTTTTTGCAGGCCATAATTCCTGCTACTTGGGCAACAGCGAGTACATCGCCCTTTTTCATTTGGTTATTTACGATTTTTTCATATATTTCTTTATTCACTGTTATACTCGACTGCGCTTTAGCAACTCGGTTTGTCTCAGGTTTGTCCCCTACATCAACCATCCTTGCTCTACCTTCATCATTAAAGTGAGTAAATTTCAAATTTTCAACACCTCATTTAGAATCATACACTATTTTTTCCATAATGTGTATCAACTTTGTACAATAATTCACAAATATTGATGAACATTCCTTAATACGTTACACTATTTCTAGATGTAGAGGTGAAAAAAATGATTTTATTACAAATAAATGGTTTAACTAAATACTATGGTGCTGACCTTATTTTATCGAATATAAAGCTTGAAGTACAAACTCGTGACCGCATTGCATTAGTTGGGAGAAATGGCGCAGGAAAATCAACCCTTCTAAAAATGATTGCCGGAATTATGTCCTATGATTCAGGGGAACTAATTAAGCCAAAGGATGTCTCAATTGGATATCTCGCGCAAAATACTGGATTAGAATCCGAGCTTTCCATTTGGGATGAAATGCTCACAGTTTTCCAGCATTTAAAGGCATTAGAAAGGGAGCTTCGCCGCTTAGAAGAGAAAATGGCTGACCCCTCAGTATATAACAACCAAAACGAATATGATCGAGTAATAAAGGATTATGATGAGCTGCAGGTAAGATTCAAGGAAAAAGGTGGATATCAATATGAAGCCGATATTCGCTCCGTACTGCATGGTTTGAATTTCCACACATTTGATTATTCTACAAAAATCTCCAGCCTCAGTGGTGGACAAAAAACACGTTTAGCTCTAGGTAAACTACTCCTAACTAGACCAGATATATTAATTTTGGACGAACCTACCAACCATCTTGATATTGAAACCTTGTCATGGCTCGAACAGTATTTACAAGGATATGATGGAGCTGTTTTAATCGTTTCCCATGATCGATATTTCCTTGATAAAGTCGTTAACCAAGTATACGAAATTTCAAGAAAGCATATTAGTAAATATATTGGGAATTACAGCTCTTATTTAGACCAAAAAGCAGAAAACTATGAAAGAGATATGAAGCAATATGAAAAGCAACAGGATGAAGTGGCAAAACTCCAGGATTTTATTCAAAAAAATTTAGCCCGTGCCTCCACGACTAAACGGGCTCAAAGCAGACGAAAAAAATTAGAAAGAATGGAATTGATGGACAGGCCTCTTGGAGATGAGAAATCGGCTTCATTCGGATTTGATATCGAAAAACAGAGTGGCAACGAAGTATTAAATGTCCACTCCTTATCTGTAGGCTATAACGAACAAAAAATATCAGATAATATCTCTTTCCGAATTACAAGAGGAGAAGCAATTGCTCTCGTTGGGCCAAATGGAATCGGTAAATCCACCTTATTAAAAACAATAGTCAAAAAACTATCGCCTCTTTCAGGTGAAATACATTATGGTTCAAATGTATCAATCAGCTATTATGATCAAGAACAAGCTAATTTAACATCAAACAAAAGGGTCCTCAATGAACTTTGGGATGATTACCCTAATAAAAATGAAAAAGAAATTCGTACAGTCCTTGGAAACTTTCTTTTTACAGGTGATGATGTACTAAAAATCGTTTCAACCCTTAGTGGTGGGGAAAAGGCAAGGCTCTCCCTCGCAAAGCTTATGATGGAAAAAGGGAATTTTCTTATTCTGGACGAGCCTACCAATCACCTTGATTTAGATAGCAAAGAGGTGCTCGAAAATGCCCTTGTGGATTATCCAGGGACCATTCTTTTTGTTTCACATGACCGCTATTTTATTAACCGAATTGCAACAAAGGTACTGGAGCTGGATATAAAAGGTGCAACCGAATATCTTGGTGACTACGATTACTATGTTGAGAAAAAGCAGGAACAAGCAGAGTTAAAAGCAATTGAAGAAATGGAAAATGCCAAATCTGATTTTGTCATTCCATCGGAAAAAAGTAGTTATCAACAGGATAAAGAGGCAAAAAAACTAGAACGTCAAAGAAAAAGACGACTTGAAGAAATCGAAAAGCGTATAGAAGAATTGGAAGGTCTCATTAGCAAAAATGAAGAGCTATTGTCTGATCCAGAAATCTCTCAAAATCATGAAAAATTGCTAGACATTCATAAAGAAAACGAAAAATACCATGAGGAGCTTGACCTCCTTTTAGAACAATGGACAGAGCTAATCGAAAATGAATAACGAAACAACAAAGAAGCACAGACTTTCGACTTAGTCTGTGCTTCCTTTTAGTCTGGGGCCTTCGCTTTTTGGGAGTATAAATTATTTTGTGTAATTGGAATTTTTAACAATAGCTATGGCGATACTTTTATCAGGGCTCTTGCTCATTAGGGGGATAGGGCAATGCTGAGGAGCAACCCGAGCACCTAATGGGATTCTGCCAAAAAGGGAGGGACATTCTGTTCCTCTTTTTTGCCTCCTTTTTGGGAGAACCCAAGCGATAAACCTTTGGGCGCTAGCCCAACCATTAGATAGTCAGTTCATCGTTAATACGGTCCTCAAAGATGATAGCTAATTGTGATATACATTCTTTCCATCCTCTTATAGGCATAGTCCACTTCTTGGAAATTTCCATGGTAGCCAAATAGATAATCTTCTTGAGAGAATCATCTGTTGGGTAAGCTGTTTTGGTCTTAGTGACTTTTCTAAGCTGTCTGTGATAGCCTTCGATGGTGTTGGTTGTATAAATAAGCCTTCTAATCTCAGCTGGATAGCTAAAGTACGAAGTAAGTTCTAGCCAGTTAGCCTCCCAAGATTTGATAATGATAGGATGTTTCTTGCCCCATTTTTCTTTAAAATTGACAAACTCAAGTTCTGCCTCTTCCAAAGTAAGTGCTTGATAGACTTTCTTTAAGTCTGCCATGACAGCCTTTTGTTCCTTATACGATACATACTTCATAGAATTGCGAATTTGGTGAATGACACAAAGCTGAATATTGGTTTGAGGAAAGACAGAGTTAATCGCTTCTGAAAAGCCTGAAAGATTGTCCTTACAGGCGATTAAGATGTCCTGAACACCTCTATTCTTCAGGTCATTACAAACACCTAACCAGAAACTGGCACTCTCATTTTCTCCAATCCATATTCCAAGAATCTCTTTATGACCTAAAAGATTGATCCCTAAAACACTATAGGCAGCTTTATTCACAATGCGATTTTCTTTCCTGACTTTAAAGTGAATGGCATCCAGAAATACAATCGGATACACTCGTTCCAATGGACGTGATTGCCATTCTACAATCAGAGGCATAATCTTATCGGTTATCTTACTTACCATCGTAGGCGAAACATCAATCCCATAGATATCCTTCATCTGATCTTCAATATCTCTAGTGGACATTCCTTTAGAATAAAGACCAATAATTTGTTCCTCTAATCCATTTGAAGTGGTTTCATATTTCTTTATGATTTGAGGTTCATATTCCCCATTTCGGTCTCTTGGAATATTTAATTCAGCCTTACCGAACTTGGATTTAATCGTTTTTTTACTGTAGCCATTGCGGCTATTACCATTATGGTCACCCGCATTATCATGTTTGGCATAACCTAGATGTTCCTCAATCTCAGCTTCAAAAACCTGTTGAATAGTGTCCTTGAATAGTTCCTTTAACTTTTCCTGAATATCTTCTACCGAACGGCAATCCTTGGCTAATTCCTTGGCTAATGCATTGGTTTTGTTTTGCATAATTGATCATCTCCTTAATTGGTAAGTATAACCAATTACACAAAACTTTTTACATTCTCCGCTTTTTGGATTAGATGATTTTCCACAGTTTTATACACAATTAAGTCCCTTTTATATAGCTATCAACAAGACTTTTCCACATTATCCACAAAAAATCATTTATTTATCCACATTATCAACAACTCTATTGAAAAACATTCGAGTTATCCACAACTCTCCCTTCCCCAATTCTACTTTACTCATTAAATCTTTGTCCTAATCAAACGTTTGATTGATTTTCTGGGGATAAAGTATTAATTAATCAAACGTTTGATTGATTTTTTTTGATTTCTTTGATTGATTTCTCCCCCTTATTTACTTGAAATTAATCAATCGTTTGTTTAAATTACTTCTTCTGTTCTTAATCAAACGTTTGATTGAATTCTGAGCCTGACGATTATTGTTTTAATCAAACGTTTGATTGATTTTACTTTGACTTCTTTGATTGAAAATCTCCCCTTTATTACTTGAAATTAATCAATCGTTTGTTTAAATTACTTCTTCTGTTCTTAATCAAACGTTTGATTGAATTCTGAGCCAGACAATTGTTGTTTTAATCAAACGTTTGATTGATTTTACTTTGACTTCTTTGATTGAAAATCTCCCCTTTATTACTTGAAATTAATCAATCGTTTGTTTAAATTGCTGTATCTGTTCTTAATCAAACGTTTGATTGAATTCTGAGCCTGTTGATTGTCATTTTAATCAAACGTTTGATTGATTTTTTTTTGATTTCTTTGATTGATGTCTCCCCTTTATTTACTTGAAATTAATCAATCGTTTGTTTAAATTGCTTCTTCTGTTCTTAATCAAACGTTTGATTGAATTCTACTTAATTGAAAAAAGATTGACCCTCATAGAGTCAATCTTTTTGATTAATCGTTATAGATCGTTATTTCTAAGCCCGGGTTAGCATTCAAGGTTAAATCAGAGCGTATCCCTTTTTCATATAATACACTCCCTATTGCAGCAATCATTGCGGCATTATCTGTACAAAGGGATAATGGAGGAATAATTAGTTCCACGTCAGTAAGCTTGTGGAAAGCCTCCTCCAATCTTGCTCTTAAGCCTTTGTTAGCTGCAACTCCACCAGCAAGAAGTACTTGTTTTACCTTATATTCTTTTGTTGCATTAATTGTCTTCGTTACTAAAACATCAATAACACTCTCTTGAAAGCTTGCAGCAAGATCCTCAGGTTTAATTACTTCTCCACGCTGCTCTGCATTATGCACTGTATTGATAACTGCTGATTTTAATCCACTAAAACTAAAATCATATGAACCACCTTCTAGCCAAGCTCTTGGTAAATCAATCGTTGGCTTTCCCTCATGTGCAAGCCGATCGATATGTGGTCCACCTGGGTAAGGCATATTCAAAACCCTTGCAACTTTGTCATACGCCTCTCCTGCCGCATCATCACGAGTTTCACCAATAACATCAAAGTGTCCATGTTCCTTCATATATACAAGTTCAGTATGTCCTCCTGATACAACAAGAGCTATAAGAGGAAAATTAAATTCACTGATTAACCGATTTGCATAAATATGCCCAGCAATATGATGAACACCAATTAATGGCTTTTGATAAGCGAAGGCAACGGCTTTTGCAGCATTTACCCCTATTAAAAGTGCCCCAACCAAACCGGGACCCTCGGTTACGGCAATAGCATTGATTTGTTCCATAGACATATTTGCTTGATCCAATGCTTCCTCTAGCACAATTGTCACCTGTTCAACATGATGACGAGAGGCAATCTCCGGAACTACCCCTCCAAACCTTTTATGGCTCTCAATTTGTGAAGCAACCACATTTGAAATGATTTCTCTTCCATTTTTTATTATCGCCACAGCCGTTTCATCACAACTGGTTTCAATTCCTAAAATATAATAATCTTTTTCCATTATAAGTTCACCCACATAACCAACGCATCTTCGCTATTATCAGTATAATAATTCTTTCGAATCGCCCCATCCTGAAATCCAAGCTTTCGATATAACGATTGCGCAACTATATTCGTAACACGTACCTCTAGAGTCATCGTTGCTGCCCCATTTTCTTTAGCAGCCGCCATTGCCTTTCTCATTAAGGCCTCCCCGAGCTTCTGCCCTCGGTACTCCGGTAAAATGGCAATATTCGTAACATGAGCTTCATCTACGACAACCCACATACCACAATAACCGATGATAAGGTCACCCTCTTCAAGAACGATATAAAGGGCATATTGATTCCTTGTCATTTCATTTACAAAGGCATCTCTACTCCATGGAAGGGAAAAAGAGGCATGTTCAATTTTTAGAATTTGATCAATATCTTCTTCCGTCATCAATCGAAATTTGGTCATTTTCCTTCGTCCCAGTTTCATGAATTCTTTTCTTCCTGTTTCATTTTTTCTAACCAATTGGCTTCAGCCTCAGCTAAACGAATATAATTCGGGACAAAAGAATGGATATTCTCCCCACCCTTATCCCTTCCTAAAATGGCAAGCTCAGCTGGTCTTGGATTAAACTCTGTTTTTTCAGCAAAAACGGCCTTTTCTCCTAAAATCTCCGCAAGAGTATCTCTATGTAACGGCAAATCATTTCCAACAAATAATACCT
The DNA here is from genome assembly GCF_900117315.1 of Bacillus massilinigeriensis. Classification (GTDB taxonomy): domain Bacteria; phylum Bacillota; class Bacilli; order Bacillales; family Cytobacillaceae; genus Bacillus_BE; species Bacillus_BE massilionigeriensis. The sequence goes on along the minus strand of NZ_LT630337.1, from coordinate 791,567 downwards.
TCTTAGAAGTAGACTTCAAGCTCTCAGCCCAATCCTGTGATAAAAGTATTTGATCTTTTCTTACTGCTTCTATTGAACCTTTGTTAAATTGATATAAACCAGTATATACTTGACCTCTCCTTGCATCAATAAGGGGAGAAACGAAACCATCAAAGTATCTTCCAACAGATGCAGCCATTACCTCAATACTTGAGATACCAACTAATGGGATATTAAGTGACCACGCTAATGTTTTAGCAATAGTTACCCCAATTCTTACACCTGTATAAGAACCCGGACCCTTTGCAACGACAATTTTAGTTAACTGGTCAGATAATATATCACATTCTTTCATTAATGAATCAATGGCAGGCATGATCCGAACAGAATGATTTTTTTTTATATTTGTGATATGCTCACCAATCACCTTTTCCTCATCAAGTAATGCAATTCCTAAAACAGTAGAAGAAGTATCGATGGCTAATATTTTATTCATGAAAAAATCTCCTTACAAATTTGCTCATACCTCGCACCAGCGGGCTTGAACTCAATAATTCTGGATCCATTATCACCATGGGATAAATAAACGTATAATATGGATTCTGGTAATTGTTCCTCAATGATATGTGCCCATTCAATTACAGTAACCCCATCCCCTTCAAAATACTCATCAAATCCCAAGTCCTCTTCGGAATCTTTAAGACGATACACGTCCATATGATAAAGTGGGAGAGATCCCATATATTCTTTTATGATGGTAAAAGTAGGACTGTTAACATTTCTTTTAACGCCAAGTCCATCTGCAATCCCTTTTGTAAAAGTAGTTTTTCCTGCTCCTAAATCTCCCTCAAGAGCTATAACATCTCCTGGCTTCAATAGGGCAGCCAACCTTTTGGCAATTTCTATTGTCGTTTCTGGTTTATCAGAGATCATTTGATATAAAGTCATTTATTTATCACCTTCTTAGTTAGAAGTGGTGCAAAGCCTATAAAAAAACCTTAGGAATTGTCCTAAGGAGCTATTCTAATATGTAGTTTACATGATTTTTCCTCTCGGGGCAAAGTCAGATAGAATTTCAGACAAAAAAAAGACGAAACCCAGTTTCGTTTTTGTTTCATTTTATAGAATTATAATGGCGGTCCGGACGGGACTCGAACCCGCGACCTCCTGCGTGACAGGCAGGCATTCTAACCAACTGAACTACCGGACCATTGCGATTGCGGAGGCAGGATTTGAACCTGCGACCTTCGGGTTATGAGCCCGACGAGCTACCAGACTGCTCCACCCCGCGATAGTAATATTATTATTAATGTTATTCATGCTTTTATAGAAAGACCGCCCCGATTTCAGAAAGAAGATTCAAGAAGCGACTCAATCGGTGCGCTGTAGAGTATTCGAAGAAGTATATTCGAACGTGCTCCACCCCGCGATAATGGTATTAAATAAGTGGAGGAGGAAGAGGGATTCGAACCCCCGCGCGGTTTAACCCGCCTGTCGGTTTTCAAGACCGATCCCTTCAGCCAGACTTGGGTATTCCTCCAAAATAATATGGTAGCGGCAGAGGGGATCGAACCCCCGACCTCACGGGTATGAACCGTACGCTCTAGCCAGCTGAGCTACGCCGCCATAGTATTTTAATGCTTCTACAAATCGGGAAGACAGGATTCGAACCTGCGACCCCTTGGTCCCAAACCAAGTGCTCTACCAAGCTGAGCTACTTCCCGAAAACGCGCCCGACAGGAGTCGAACCCATAACCTTCTGATCCGTAGTCAGACGCTCTATCCAATTGAGCTACGGGCGCATATGAAAATGGTGCCGAGGACCGGAATCGAACCGGTACGGTAGTCACCTACCGCAGGATTTTAAGTCCTGTGCGTCTGCCAGTTCCGCCACCCCGGCAATTCATTGGAGCGGAAGACGGGATTCGAACCCGCGACCCCCACCTTGGCAAGGTGNTGCTCCACCCCGCGATGATATTATTTTATTCACTTTTTCTTATGCAAATTGTTATCAGCATGGACCGCCCCGATTTCAGAAAGTTTATTCAAGAAGTGGCTCAATCGGTGCGCTGTAGAGTATTCGAAGAAGCATATTCGAACGTGCTCCACCCCGCGATGATATTATTATTAAATTTTTAGTAACTAATAATGTTACTGAAAATTTTAGAATTAAAGCCTGGCAACGTCCTACTCTCACAGGGGGAGAGCCCCCAACTACCATCGGCGCTCTAGAAGCTTAACTTCCGTGTTCGGTATGGGAACGGGTGTGACCTTCTCGCTATCGCCACCAGACTATTATTCAGTTAGAGAGTTTGTTCTCTCAAAACTAGATAATGTGGAAGAAGAAAGAATTACTTTANGACGGGACTCGAACCCGCGACCTCCTGCGTGACAGGCAGGCATTCTAACCAACTGAACTACCGGACCATTGCGATTGCGGAGGCAGGATTTGAACCTGCGACCTTCGGGTTATGAGCCCGACGAGCTACCAGACTGCTCCACCCCGCGATGATATTATTTTATTCACTTTTTCTTATGCAAATTGTTATCAGCATGGACCGCCCCGATTTCAGAAAGATTATTCAAGAAGTGGTTCAATCGGTGCGCTGTAGAGTATTCGAAGAAGCATATTCGAACGNATTGCGATTGCGGAGGCAGGATTTGAACCTGCGACCTTCGGGTTATGAGCCCGACGAGCTACCAGACTGCTCCACCCCGCGATGATATTATTTTATTCACTTTTTCTTATGCAAATTGTTATCAGCATGGACCGCCCCGATTTCAGAAAGTTTATTCAAGAAGTGGCTCAATCGGTGCGCTGTAGAGTATTCGAAGAAGCATATTCGAACGTGCTCCACCCCGCGATGATATTATTATTAAATTTTTAGTAACTAATAATGTTACTGAAAATTTTAGAATTAAAGCCTGGCAACGTCCTACTCTCACAGGGGGAGAGNTCAAGGGTTGCGCTCGTTGCGGGACTTAACCCAACATCTCACGACACGAGCTGACGACAACCATGCACCACCTGTCACTCTGTCCCCCGAAGGGGAAAATCCTATCTCTAGGAGTGTCAGAGGATGTCAAGACCTGGTAAGGTTCTTCGCGTTGCTTCGAATTAAACCACATGCTCCACCGCTTGTGCGGGCCCCCGTCAATTCCTTTGAGTTTCAGCCTTGCGGCCGTACTCCCCAGGCGGAGTGCTTAATGCGTTTGCTGCAGCACTAAAGGGCGGAAACCCTCTAACACTTAGCACTCATCGTTTACGGCGTGGACTACCAGGGTATCTAATCCTGTTTGCTCCCCACGCTTTCGCGCCTCAGCGTCAGTTACAGACCAAAGAGCCGCCTTCGCCACTGGTGTTCCTCCACATCTCTACGCATTTCACCGCTACACGTGGAATTCCGCTCTTCTCTTCTGCACTCAAGTCTCCCAGTTTCCAATGACCCTCCACGGTTGAGCCGTGGGCTTTCACATCAGACTTAAGAGACCGCCTGCGCGCGCTTTACGCCCAATAATTCCGGACAACGCTTGCCACCTACGTATTACCGCGGCTGCTGGCACGTAGTTAGCCGTGGCTTTCTGGTTAGGTACCGTCAAGGTACCGCCCTATTCGAACGGTACTTGTTCTTCCCTAACAACAGAGTTTTACGATCCGAAAACCTTCATCACTCACGCGGCGTTGCTCCGTCAGACTTTCGTCCATTGCGGAAGATTCCCTACTGCTGCCTCCCGTAGGAGTCTGGGCCGTGTCTCAGTCCCAGTGTGGCCGATCACCCTCTCAGGTCGGCTACGCATCGTCGCCTTGGTGAGCCGTTACCTCACCAACTAGCTAATGCGCCGCGGGCCCATCTGTAAGTGATAGCCGAGGCCATCTTTCAGCTTTTCTACATGAGTAGAAAAGAATTATCCGGTATTAGCACCGGTTTCCCGGTGTTATCCCAGTCTTACAGGCAGGTTGCCCACGTGTTACTCACCCGTCCGCCGCTAATCATCGGGAGCAAGCTCCCTCAGATTCGCTCGACTTGCATGTATTAGGCACGCCGCCAGCGTTCGTCCTGAGCCAGGATCAAACTCTCCGAAAAAGAGTAAGATTAGCTCTTAAAATTTTAAAAATAGAATTAACGTTGACGTATGGTTTGTTTAGTTTTCAAAGAACAATATTTTGGAGCGGGTGATGGGAATCGAACCCACGACAACAGCTTGGAAGGCTGTGGTTTTACCATTAAACTACACCCGCAATATTGCTATAATATAAATTTCTTCTGGTCGGGAAGACAGGATTCGAACCTGCGACCCCTTGGTCCCAAACCAAGTGCTCTACCAAGCTGAGCTACTTCCCGATTTTCTAATGGCGCGCCCGACAGGAGTCGAACCCATAACCTTCTGATCCGTAGTCAGACGCTCTATCCAATTGAGCTACGGGCGCTTTATAGCAACTTTTATATGATAACAGTAATTAATGTTGCTGTCAATAACTTTTTTGGTGCGGCCGAGAGGACTTGAACCTCCACGGGGTTGCCCCCACTAGGCCCTCAACCTAGCGCGTCTGCCATTCCGCCACGACCGCCTATTGAACTAGCAAATACTATTTTATCACTAAATAGCATCTAAAATCAACTGGTAAGTCTTGGTGCGGGTGAAGGGAGTCGAACCCCCACGCCTTGCGGCGCCAGATCCTAAGTCTGGTGCGTCTGCCAATTCCGCCACACCCGCGTTTTTTAAATTAGAAACAAATGGTGAGCCATGAAGGACTCGAACCTTCGACCCTCTGATTAAAAGTCAGATGCTCTACCGACTGAGCTAATGGCTCTTTATAAATTTTATTATTATATACTGGATTGTTCCTCGAACATAGTGGCATCTGCGACGTCCCCATCTTGGGATGTCATTTCAAGAAGCGGCTCGATGGGTACTCTGATGCCTATTCTAAGAAGCATATTCTTTCGTGCTCTACCGACTGAGCTAATGGCTCGTAAATGGCTGGGCTAGCAGGATTCGAACCTACGCATGACGGAGTCAAAGTCCGTTGCCTTACCGCTTGGCTATAGCCCAATGATTTATCACCAATATCTTATTCGATAAAAATATGAACTCTCTATATGTTTCAACGACACATATGGAATTATTCACATTATCGAAATAAATGGCGGTCCGGACGGGACTCGAACCCGCGACCTCCTGCGTGACAGGCAGGCATTCTAACCAACTGAACTACCGGACCGTTTTCTTATTTTATCAATTATCAAAGTGACCCGTACGGGATTCGAACCCGTGTTACCGCCGTGAAAGGGCGGTGTCTTAACCGCTTGACCAACGGGCCAAAATAAATATGGCGGAGAAGGAGGGATTTGAACCCTCGCGCCGGTTACCCGACCTACACCCTTAGCAGGGGCGCCTCTTCAGCCTCTTGAGTACTTCCCCAAATAAATGGCTCCGCGGGTAGGATTCGAACCTACGACCGATCGGTTAACAGCCGATTGCTCTACCACTGAGCTACCGCGGAATATTTAATAAAATTCCCTATAAAATGACTAGCTTTGCCGGTTGTCCTCATCTCAGAAAGCTTATTCGAGTAGCAGCTCGATGTGAACAACTCGAAGTTATTACAATGATGCTTCGCTTGTTGCTCTACCACTGAGCTACCGCGGAGTAAAAGTTACTGTTTCCTGTTGATTAATTGCGTAAAATCGTCCCGACTTCAGGGAGAAATAGCAAGTTGCGGCTCAGTCGGTACGCTGAAGTAATCTCAATGAAGCGTACTCGGACGTGCTATACCACTGAGCTACCGTGGAATATCCTTATCTTAAAAACAATAAATTAATCAACTCGTCTTATCGACTCTTTAAATTATATTTAGTGACCCTCAAAAAGTCAAGATACTTTTTTTAAAAAAACAAGTACCCTGTTTGCGTCACAGAATAATAATCTAACATGGCTAACAACTAGCTGTCAACTACCATTTTCACTAACTTCCCTCTACATTTTCCACATACATACCTTGATGTATTGATGGACCGTTTTCGTCTATATATTTGATTACATTTTTTACATGCATATATATGGATTTTGTTAGAGGGAGTCCTTCTAGGACGATTTGGAAGCATCGAACAAAAACGGGGTGCATCTACATTTTTAAGTAAGTTTTTAAAATCAGAATCCCTATGTTTATAACCTTTCCCTTCCAAATGAAGGTGATAATGGCAAAGCTCATGCTTAATGATTCCAATCAACTCATCTTTTCCAAGTTGTTCAAGGTATTTTTTATTAATCTCGATATTATGGCTATTTAGAAGGTATCTGCCACCTGTTGTCTGCAAGCGGGAATTGAAAATTGCCTGATGCATAAATGGCTTTTGAAAATATTGAGTAGATATATTCTCAACTAACACTTGAAGCTCCTTATCATCCATTCCTTCTAATAACCTCCTGTCCAGCACAATCCCTTTAATTGCCTTATAGAGAACAACAAATGACAATAATTACGTTTACTATCACACGGTAACATGACAACCTATTATAGCATACATTTAAAATAAAATTACTCCAAACTCGTTATTCATAGGAGGTTTAGAGTTATGCCAATATGGTTTCAGAACCAAATGCAGCGGGCCTTTTATGAAAAGAACCGTTATCAGATAAAATTATTGAATCAATGCTGGTTTTTTTACAAAAAAAAAGAGGTTGAATCTTAATCCAACCACACAAATCAATATATTTAAGTGTAAATTTTAATGATATTTAGAGGTTTGAGTTCAAGCCTCTTTCTTCATTTACTATTCAGTTGGAGGAAGCATTGATAAAGAAACCCTTCCCTTATGAACATCAACGGAATCTACCCAAACGGTGACAACATCTCCAACGGATACAATATCTAACGGATGCTTTACATATTTATTGCTCAATTTAGAGATATGAACTAACCCATCTTGTTTTACTCCAACATCAACGAATGCTCCGAAGTCTACAACGTTTCGCACTGTACCCTGTAGCTCCATTCCAGACTTTAGATCTTCTAGCTTAAGCACATCCTTTTTCAACAATGGTTTAGTTAGATCATCCCTTGGATCTCTTTCTGGTCTCATTAGAGCTTCAATGATATCCTTTAAAGTTAATTCGCCAATTTCTAATTCACTAGCCAAGGTTGATAAATCGACTTTTGCTAAGGATTCCCTTAAAGCATCCGTTCCGAGGTCTTTAGAGGAAAAGCCAAGACTTTTTAACAAGCCTTTGACCGCTTTGTAGTTTTCTGGGTGTATTCCTGTCCTGTCTAGCGGCTCAACTCCGTCAAGTACTCTTAAGAATCCAATCGCTTGTTCATAGGTTTTTGCCCCAAGACGTGGAATTTTCTTTAGCTGTTCTCTTTTAGTAAATTTACCTTCTTCTTCTCTTTTTTTAACAATATTATTTGCAACTGATTTTGATAATCCCGACACATATTGTAGTAATGACGGGGATGCGGTATTCACATTCACCCCAACCTGGTTAACCGCAGTTTCTACAACGAAAGTAAGAGATTCAGATAGCCTTTTTTGGGATACATCATGCTGATATTGACCCACACCAACTGACTTTGGATCAATTTTTACAAGTTCTGCTAAAGGATCCTGTAAGCGCCTTGCGATAGATGCTGCACTTCGCTCTTCCACATGTAAATCGGGAAATTCCTCCCTCGCAAGATCAGATGCTGAATACACACTCGCTCCCGCCTCATTAACTATGATGTAATAGATCTCTTCCTTCTGTTCTTTTAATATATCAGCAACGAACTGTTCTGTTTCACGGGATGCTGTTCCATTTCCGATTGCAACCATTTCAACTTTATAAGTCTTTAAAATATCCTCAAACTTTGCCTTCGCCTCTTTAACTTTTGAAACTGGAGGATGAGGGTAGATGACATCAATTTTTAAAAGCTTCCCTGTTTCATCGACTACTGCTAATTTACACCCCGTTCGATAGGCAGGGTCAACTCCAAGAACAATCTTCCCTTTTAAAGGCGGTTGAAGGAGCAGATTGCGTAGGTTTTCCGAAAAGATGTGAATGGCCTGTTCTTCTGCCTTTTCAGTTAATTCATTTCGAATCTCTCTCTCGATAGATGGCTGAATTAATCTTTTATATCCATCCTCGATTGCTTCCATTACAGATTTGGACGTAAAGGATTTCTCATTCGCAATCCACTTCTTTTGTAAATAACTGAAAATCCATTCGATATTAGGCTTTATACCAACCTTTAAGATGTCTTCCTTTTCTCCACGATTTAGAGCAAGGATACGGTGGGGAACAATTTTCTGTACAGGTTCTTCGTATTGGTAGTACATCTCGTACACCTGTTTTTCGTCTAATTCTTTATTTTTAACTTCCGATTCAATCGTACCTGTTCTAAATGTTTCGTTTCTAATCCACTTTCTGCTATCAGCATCATCTGATACCATTTCAGCTATAATATCCTTTGCACCATTAATAGCATCCTCAAATGAGTTCACTTCTTTTTCCTCTGAAATAAACTCTGCTGCTTTGTCTTCTAATGAACCTGTTGTTGGAAATTCTAGCATCCATAATGCAAGGGCTTCTAATCCTTTTTCTTTTGCTATCGTTGCCTTGGTGCGCCGCTTTTGCTTATATGGACGATATAAATCTTCAACCTCTTGAAGCTTTATAGCCTTTTCAATTTGTAGATTTAGTTCATCCGTCAGTTTTCCTTGTTCATCAATTAATCGGATGACCTCTGATTTTCTCTGTTCTAAGTTTTGTATGTATTGCCATCTTTCCATAATATCTCTAATCTGGACTTCATCTAGGGCCCCAGTTTGCTCTTTACGATAGCGGGCAATAAATGGGACTGTATTCCCGTCTTCAAGTAATGAGATAACACTTTTTACCTGCTTCATAGAAAGGGATTGTTCCTTAGCAATCATTCGGAGTAATGGTTCTTTGTTTTCAACTACTTGTTCCAATGGTCAATCCTCCAGAATTATTTTTTCATGAATCTTACTTTTATTGTAGCAAATTCAATCGGAAGGTGCACAAGAGAGGGATTATATGAATGACAATTCTCCCCGGGTGATACACCCATATTCACAACTCAAACCTTTAGTCCAATAAAAAAAACTCGCCAACCTGGCGAGCAAAGAGACACAGAAAACAAGGCAAAATTCAAGAGCATACATTAGATTTGAATCGGCAGAATGTGATTAATTTGGAAGAATTTCCGAATTTTTCTCATCTAATGTATAAAAAAACGCTCTTTTTAAAGAGCGTACATATAATCAAAATTCGATGAGACCCAAGCTAATCTGTAAGGCATCATCCACTTTTTCCATCATTTCGTCATCGAGATGAGTTATCTTATCGGTTAAGCGTTGTTTATCAATTGTACGAATTTGTTCTAACAGAATGACCGAATCTCGTTCAAAACCGTATCGCTTCGCATCAATTTCAACGTGAGTAGGCAGCTTTGCTTTCTGTATTTGTGCGGTTATTGCTGCGACTATTACAGTGGGACTAAACCGATTCCCGATATCGTTTTGAATGACAAGTACCGGACGGACCCCGCCTTGTTCAGAACCAACAACTGGGGATAGGTCAGCGAAATAAACGTCTCCACGTTTGACAATCAAAGGATTATCCCCCGCTTACTAGACGTTCAACTGTGTTTTCTGCCTCAAATTCTGCTTGAAATGCTTCAGAAGCAATCGTTAAATTGATTTTCGCCATTTCCATGTAACCACGTCTCATAGATTCGCGAATTTGTCTCTTTTTCCGGTCGCGCAAATACATTTTTGTTGCCTGATAAATGAATTCACTTCTGTTAACATTTTCCTGTTTTACGAAACCATCTAATTCGGTTAAAAGATGTTGCGGTAACTTCACCATAATCTCTGTTGTTGCGCTAGACTCAGACACAAACATACACCTCCACCATCACTACACACCATTTAATCCCGCCTTTATCCGTCTATTTGATTTCCATTAGCCAGATAAACACCGGACTTATCAAGCCATTAAAGGCTGTATAACCAGAAAAAAAACACAGTAATTTCTCTACCAACTTTAATATTAACATCAATTAGGCCGATTGCAAAGAACTATTCATCAATTCCTCTGTATTATCAACCAATAAAATACCCTTTTATGCATTCTTACGCAAATATTTAATAAATATGATTTCCTTTTTACAAAACTTAGGCAAGTATTTCTAATAATATTAGTAGGACAAGATGGAATTTTTCATGTCCACCATTCTTCCAGATTTTCTATAAATCCTTGGGACCCGATTTGATATTATACATGGGACTTCGTAGTTAATGGTTTGTAATCGAGCAGCAATATCATTTATAGAAATTTGATTCCCTTTTTGCTTTCCAATTAAAGTGACAACCGTACCAACCGGGACATGAAAGGGAAGTTTTAACATACATTGGTCCATGCATATTCTACCCACAATTGGAACTTTCATTCCTTCCACTAGAACTTCTTGACCTTGAAGCCTTCGAATCCACCCATCTGCATATCCTATTGGAATGGTTCCGATCCATTCATCCTCTGTTGCTTCATATGTTGCACCATAGCTAACCTTTTCACCTTTTCTCAACCTTTTCACATGTATCAGCTTTGAATGTAATGAGAAAGCCTCCTTAAGTGGGAAAGGAATTTCTGGTTCTATTTCGATAGAAGGAGTAAGTCCATACATCGCAATTCCCATTCTTACTGCATTGAAATGGGCCTCTGGATGTCTGAGGGCAGCAGCACTATTACTTGCATGAATGAGCTCAGGCTTTTCTTTCATGGAGTGAACCATCTCATTAAATTGAGTTAATTGCCTTTGATAATATGAATTGTCTAATTCATCAGCCGTAGCAAAGTGGGTAAAGACCCCTTCGATTAGGAAGCGTCCATCCTCTCTCAGCATTTGTTCAACACTTTGAAGCTCATCTGGTGTTTTCACACCGATCCTTCCCATTCCAGAGTCAATTTTAATATGAACCTTAACTTGTAAATCGTTTGTCATATATTTCTTTGCTTCTAAAAGCCATTCTTCTTGAAAAACGGTTAGAGTAATCTCGTGTTTAGCAGCAATTGAAATATCCTGTGCTCTACTTGCACCTAAAACTAAAATTGGAGCAGCTATTCCCTTTTTTCTAAGAGCGATTGCCTCATCCAAAAAGGCAACGGCTAAATAGGATGCACCTGATTCTAATGCTGTTTCAGCTATCTGAGCATCTCCATGACCATATGCATTCGCTTTTACAACTGCAATCATTTGAGTTCCTTTAGCAAGAAGAGTTTTCAAACCATTTATATTTGCTGCAACAGAATCAAGATCTACTTCAGCCCATGTATCTCTATAAAAAAGAGCCTGATCTTCCACTCTTAATCCACTTCCTTATTTCTGTTCATTTTTTATATGTATAAATTATTGAACTCCCCTATTACTAATTTGTCAAATGGTAACCATCTGGATTGAAACAATCTCTTACTATAAAAAGTAAAAAGGCCCAAGTGTCATTGAGCCTTTTTTAGTCTTATGAATTATTTTTCAACCGTTCCTTGTACTGAACGTGCAAGCATAATCATTTCTTCATCCGTTAGGTTTTTAGAAGCAAGGGTATACTCTACACCTTCGTGTGACCAAGTAATTTTATTTTCTGATAGGGCCCCAATTGTAAATCCTAAATCAACAGGCTCACCTTGGACTGGTGTAACATATGCTTGAGCGGTGGCCACCTCTGCCTTTTCTTCCACTAAAGTAAATGATTTATCACCGTCATAGGTTAATATAAATCGATTTCCGTTTTCTAATGCGATTTCCTTTTCCTCTACTAGGCTGACTCCAGGTATCTCAGCAGTTGGAATTTTCACACTAAATTCCTTCTCGTTCAAGCCTGCCATAACAGGAACTTGTAATTGAGCTGCAGTCATGTTCTTTTGAATATCAAAATCCTTTTTATCAAAATTAGCACCGAATTTCACATTGGAGAATTTTACAGATAGAAGAACATTTCTGTCCGGATCCATAACCTTTACACTTACAGGAGTATAGCCTTTTTTACTTAGTTTAATTTCTTGATAAGGAAGCATTTTATGATTTTGATAGCGAGTCTTTGTTTCAAATACATAATGCTCTTTCGTTGCAGTAAACTTTGCCTCTTTATCCTCAATTATGTCATTTACTAAGGATTCATATAGATAGGCTTGGCTGCTGTTTTCGGGCCAATCACTTTGAAAACGGAAGCTCTTGTTTAAGGCTGGTGTTAATACGAAGACCCCATCATCATTTTTAAGCAGCATCTGACTTTGATCCTTTTTGCTATTCTTTAAGTTTACACGATAGTAATGTGGATCCTTATGCCATATTTCTACATTATACGTTTGTGGCTCTGCTCCCATCTGCAAGGTCATGGTTGCCTTAGCTTTATAGCCTTTTAAGTCTTCCAGTTTGCCGTCAAGTTCTTTAACAACATCATCCTGTGACTTTGAACCACAAGCAGATAATGCGACAACAACCAATATCCCGGCGAGAAGCATTAAAAACTTTTTCATTCTTCCTTCAGCCCCTTTTGTCTCATTTCATGCTTTTCATGAAGGAGAGAAAAAGACAGGAATTAGACTTGAATGGGTTTTAATCATCTACCTAACTCTGTGGAAAAGGTTAGAATCTGTGTTCCCGCCGCCCTAGCCTTGTCTCTCCTAATGCATTAAGAATATATGAGACAACCTCAAGGAATATGCTCATCCAAATATGACAAGCATTAAATTTTTTCAATCACTACCTGGGCTATGGCATATTGCTCACTATGGGAAATAGATAGATGAACACCTTCATTAAAAGGCTTTGTAATAAATACCCGACCATTCGCTTCTTTTGTGATTTCAATATCTAAAAAGGAAAGACTTTCCCCAATGCCGGTTCCAAAAGCTTTCGAAAAAGCCTCCTTCGCCGCAAACCTTCCTGCAAAAAACTCTAACCTCCTCCTACCAGAAAATAATTCAAACTCTTTCTTCTCTTTATCGGTTAATATTCGATCAATGAACTTGTTTTGTCTATCTAACAATAATTGAATCCTTTCAATTTCTACGATATCTATTCCAATCCCGGTAATCATACGCATCTTCCTTCTATTTCAATCTTTTTTCGCATACTACTTTAAAGACAAGCATGGTAAAAAACATCATTCTTTTAATAAAATAATACTATGGATATGATGAGCTTAAGAGGTGTTATATGTTTACACGAACAGAAAACTTTAAAGAATTCATTCGTCTTTATCCAATGGTTACCTTAATAATCACAATCCATCTTCTACTATTTATTTTTTCCATTGCCCCCATTTTTCCAAATTTATGGCTTTTTGAAAAGTTTATGGGAGTGAATCTTTATATTAAAGAGGGTGACATCTGGCGTTTAGTCACACCCATTTTTATGCATAGCGGATTCTCTCATATGCTTTTCAATAGTTTTTCCCTTCTATTATTCGGTCCAGGCTTAGAGAGGATTCTTGGAAAAACAAAATTTGCCTTGTGCTATCTCTTTACTGGAATTTTCGCCAATATTGCAACCTTTTTATTCCAGCCTCTAACATTTACACATGTTGGTTCGAGCGGTGCAATTTTTGGTCTATTTGGCATTTATATGGCAATTATCATTTTTCGTAAGGATATCCTTTCGAAAGAAAATGCACAAATTATTTTGTCGATTACTGTTATTGGTTTTGTCATGACATTTTTCCAAAATAATATTAATGTCACTGGTCATATTTTTGGACTTCTTTCCGGTTTCGTGCTTGGAAGGATATTATTAGGGACCAAAGGAGCCCCTTCTTTCTCCTTTCAACTCAGAAAAACAAAGATATTCTCACCAAGGCCTAGAGGTCAATTTTCATTAAAACATATAATCTTTATTATCATGATACTACTTGCCATTATCGGTCTCGTTTTTAGATAAAACAAATCCCCTATTCAGGGGGACTTGTCATTCGATTATGGAAATGATTCGAATACCACTGGTAGATCTTCAATCCATCCTCTCTCTCTAAATCAATCACGGAGCCGCCAGATACCCCTGAGCCTGACTTAATGGCAGATTGGATGGTGATAAGATCTTTTTTCCTTTGAAAATAACTTTCCTTAATGTTTAAAGACTGGATTTTATTCTTTTTCATAAAAACGGTATTTTTCGAAATAGTTCTGTATCTTAAGGTCAATTGATTACCATTTACCGCCCAGCCGGCAGTTTGAAACTCCATATATTGCCATAGGGCTGTCATAAGGAATAGAACGAGTGACAAATAACCCCAAGGTCTACTGAAAATAATAGCTGCGACAACCATTGGGACGACGAGCATCCATCCCTTTAGAACATATCTTCTTAGAGCCCTTTTTGGGACTTGTTGTATGTTTGGTTCAAAATTTATCTCAGGAAAATAAGATTTGAGGCACGTTGCCATCTTTTTCTTTTTCATAATCGGTAGAACCATTACCTTCGCACTATCCATATCTTTTTCAGATCCACCAGCACTTTCAAGGTATGCTGTTCCATAACCTAATGGCTGTCTAATTAAGTTCTCACTAATTCTTATAGCCTGTATGCGATTTAAAGGGATAGTGAGCTGGCGCTTTTCTAGTAATCCTCTTTGAATGACAATATCTTTTCCGACCTTTTTAACAGTAAAATTCGCAAACTTTAACATCGTTCCGATTAATGAAATAATCCACGCTAATAAAAATACGATAAAAATAAGCATAGTTATAAATATGAGTCCATTTGCAACTAATTCCTTAAGACTTTTAAATACCCTTTCATATGGAATAAGATCATCGAACTGAAAAACAAACGCAACGATGGCTGAGAGAACGACCCCAGCACCACCTGATGTGATAGATAGTAAGAGCAATTCCTTCATCGTTATTTTATAAACAAGCTCATCAGGAATAGCCTGTTGTGAATTTTCATATGGATTGTCAGGTAGCTCTGATTTTTTTAGCGACATTAACATATCTTCAATCGCTTTAGCCTCTGACTTCGTTATTGCCGTTAATTCCGCCTCAGCACCATTCGCAATATTTGCCCCCGCTGTTTCAATTTTCACCTTCACTAAACCTAATGGTCGGTGGAGAATCCCTTCTGACCAGTCAAGGCTTTGAATTTTTTCAAATGGAATATACCTCTTTTTGCGCACAAAAACTCCATATTCAATTCTTAGCTCCCCATCTTCCATTCTATATGTATAGCGAAGCCACGAAATAATTCCCACAATGAGGACATAAACAACCGTTACAACGGATGCGACTAAATAAAAATAATCCCACTTCGTTCCTTTACTACCTAGGACAACAAATACAATAAACGGAACAATTAATTCTTTAAGCTGTTTTAATAAATTTATGATTGCTGAAATTGGGTGAAGACGTTTCGGTTTAGACATCCTCATCAACCACCCTTGCTAAACGGGAGATAAACAAGCGGAGCTCCTCTGCTTCTTCCATATCTAATGCTGGGATGGAATGAGTAGTTGCTGCCGTGGAAACGGCCACAGATGCCAGGTTATATTTTCTTAAAATAGGTCCTTGAACCGTATCTACGTGCTGCACACGGACCATTGGAATTAATGTTCTTTTCACAACAAAAATGCCCGTTTGAAATTCAATTTCCTGCTCTCTTACGTCGTATCGAATGCGCCTCCACCTGATCTTTGGAAAAAGATATACGAATAAATATATGTATAAAATAAACAACACAAAGGCAGCTGCAATCAACCAAAGAGGCCATTCATATATGACGGCCAAAATCACAACGCCCACAACCATTAGAAGAGGAAAAATGGAAAAAATAGCACTTGAAATTCTCCAAACGGATAAAGCTCGCTCAGAAATGCGTTTTTGTGGTTCTAACATGGGGTGCTCCTCCTAATAAAAGTACTTTCTTATTTCATATTATAACTTTACTACGAAGTAATTTGAGGAAAAGTTCCGTAGCATTTTTATTGAATATCCCTTTTCAGTCGGTGGATGATCTTTAATTATCTCTTCTGATGTGTGGCGGGTGGCTTTTTGTTATATGTTATTTTCTTTTGCTGCTAAGGGGCAAAATTCACCATCGCGGATATTTTAAAAAAATCGTGGATATATCGTAATAATCGCAAAAATATTCCATGAACCCGCGGATATATCAAAATTTCCGCGGATATCCGCTTTTTCAAAGATAATAAACCACCTTCCTGCTTCCCTTCAGACCAAAGTGGAGCACAAAATTTGCACTTAATACAATAATTAGCCATCGCAACACCCACTTCTACAGATGAAAACCTCAATAAAACACAAAAAAGAGAGCAAACATGCCCTCTTTTCCACTTATCTATTAATGATGTGAATTTGTTTTTTGCTTATTATAGTTACTGTTTCCGTATCTTTTTCCACTTTGACCTTGACGTGACTTCATTGATCCCTTTTTTCGGTTATTGGAGGAATCATAATTTCTTCTGCGATCCTGTCCATTTCGATCTCTCTTAACAGGAAGAGGCTTCTCTTCCGTTAATTTCACTGGTGTGGTATCAGGCTCTTTTGTCATCATCTTCAGGACTGCAGCAACGACAGTAGTTGGATCCTGTTGTTCTAATAGCTCTTCTGCCGCGTTTTTATAATATTGTAAATTATTTGCTTCAATTGTTTGAAGAATTTTCTCCATGACAGCCTTTTGCTGACCTTCTAATGCCTCATCCAAAGTAGGGGGCTTCATGCGTTCCATTTTTCTTTTTGTTGTTTTTTCCACAACATGCAGGTATGACTTTTCACGTGGAGAAATGAATGTCATAGCAACCCCTGCTTTACCAGCACGGCCTGTACGTCCAATTCGGTGTACATAGCTTTCTGGGTCCTGAGGGATGTCGAAATTGTATACATGAGTAACTCCAGAAATATCTAGACCTCTAGCTGCAACATCGGTAGCAACAAGTACATCAATGGAACCCTCTTTAAATTTTCTTAATACTGAGAGACGTTTGGCTTGGCTTAAATCACCATGGATTCCTTCTGCCATATAACCTCGTAAATTTAAGGCCTCGGATAATTCGTCCACTCTTCTCTTCGTTCTTCCGAAGACAATGGCAAGCTCAGGAGATTGAATATCAAGCAGTCTCGTAAGGATATCAAATTTACTTTTTTCCTGAACCTCTAAATAATATTGCTCTATTTGTGGAACAGTCATTTCCTTTGCTTTAACTCGCACAATTTGTGGATTCTTCATGAATTTTTCTGCCATTCTTTGAATTGGAGCTGGCATGGTCGCAGAGAATAGCAAGGTTTGGCGTTCTGAAGGGGTTTGAGCGAGAATGGCCTCTATATCCTCAATAAAGCCCATATTTAGCATTTCATCCGCTTCATCTAGAACCACCGTATGTACGTTCTCTAAACGAATGGTTTTACGGTTAATGTGATCCAAAAGACGTCCTGGTGTACCAACGATGATATGTGGGCGGTTCTTCAATGCACGAATTTGGCGGTTGATATCCTGCCCACCGTAAATAGCTAACACACGGGTTCTTTTTCCATAACCGATTTTATATAATTCCTCTGATACTTGGATCGCTAATTCCCTTGTAGGAGCAATGATGATACCTTGGATGATATCACTTTCCTTATCGATTTTATCAACCAAAGGGATACCAAATGCAGCTGTTTTCCCCGTTCCTGTTTGTGCCTGCCCAATTAAGTCTTTGTTTTCTAAGCTTAATGGAATGGTCTCTGCCTGAACTGGGGTGGCCTCTTCAAAACCCATTCTTTTTAATGACTTCAACGTAGCTGGGCTAATTCCCAAATCTTGAAACTTTTTCAATTTTTTCATTCTCCTTTTGTTTCCTTAAACCATTTTTAATATTAATAAATTACTCGTGTATAAATCAATATCTCCTAATGAATGCTCTCTCAAGGATTAAAGTGAAAAAAGACATTCCCCTTATAGGAGTATGCCCGAAATAGTAAATTTCTCCTTGACACTTTGAAATTAATCTTAACATCTATATTGATTGAATGCAATAAAGTGAACTTCGTGAAAAGTGATGAATAAAGGAAGGTTTATGTGTTACATTAACTAAATTTTTGCGATAATTCCTGATTTAGACTACTCAACTGTTCTGCCATATTGGCAATTTGATTAGAAGCAACCGAGATTTCTTCAAACGTCTGCTTAAACTTTTTAATATTACCGCTAAAATTATTAATCCGAACATCGCTTGATTTGACACTATCAACAGAGTTTTCAAGAATTTGAATAACATTTTTATTTGATTCCCTGAACAGGCTTGTCTGTTCAACGATTTGCTTAAAGCTTTGTTCAAATTGGTTGATGGTATCTTGTACATACACAATTTGACCCTGAATATGGTCTAATGCCTCTTCCGTCTTTTGCGCAAGGTTCCTTACCTCTTGAGCAACGATTGAAAATCCTTTTCCATGCTCTCCTGCACGGGCAGCCTCAATGGCAGCGTTAAGTGATAATATATTCGTCTGATTAGAAATACCTCTGATGGCTTTAACCACCTGACCAATTTTGGCTGAGCTCTCGGTCAATTGAATCGTTAAAGTCTTTGTTGATTCGATTAAATTGACAACCTCATCCACCTTCCCTAATGCATCAGAAACCTGATTCTTCCCATTTTCTACTTTTGAAATCATTTCTTTAGTAGATTGGGTAATCATTTGGATTTCACTCAGCATCTCACCAACAAGATCTTCCTTATCT
Source organism: Bacillus massilinigeriensis (assembly GCF_900117315.1). GTDB lineage: Bacteria > Bacillota > Bacilli > Bacillales > Cytobacillaceae > Bacillus_BE > Bacillus_BE massilionigeriensis. Next base: position 772,855 of record NZ_LT630337.1, on the reverse strand, counting down.
GCTATAGAGGAGGTTGCTTCCTCAGCATTAGCAGCTAAAGTAATCGCGGAATCATTTAATCGAGATTGTAGCTCTTCGACTTCATTTAGTTTCATCATGGAAGAGGTATAAAACTCAATATAAGTAGAAATACCTATTTGCATATCAAACGAGCACAATTTCATAAAGGACTGATAGTAATCCATAACCTCTTCCCAGGAATCTAGTTCCATTGTTAATATTCGAAGAAACTCATTTTGGATTAAAACATAGGCACCGATGTACCATTCTGGGAACAATCCAATCCTATTATGTACCTGGCCAACAGCCTTTCTACGGGCTATGTATTCCTCGCCGATATCACCTGAAACCATATCAAGAAGATATTGGGTCAATGTCTGTTTAAGACGTTCAATTGTCGAATGTCTTTCAATGATTGCAATTAGGTTATCCATTGTTTGAAGCTTCTTATAAAAGGAATCCACAATCATATGAGCATTCTTTTCCATGACTGCTTTTAGTTTACCTAGCTTAATAATATCCTCTTCTGTTAAGCCTACAAAAGTTAATTGGATCCCATTTTCTCCAATTAACAATTGATTAAAGGAATGAAGTGGTTCCCTTTCGGAAGTACTTATCTTTTGATTATCCAAGTCCATTTCCTTCAATTGAACTGATTTTTGATTGCTTCTTGAAAATGATTTAAATGCCAATCTCCTCATGAAGGTCCCCCCCTTTAGATACAGTACAAAATACCTAGTAAATCAATCATATAATGTCGAGGAAATTATTGGTTATGAAAATTGTGAATTATTTTTTAAATTTCAACAAAAAAAGGAAAAAGTTTGGTTAAAAACTCTTTCCTTTCATAACCTCATTTGAATTTCTTATTTATCCTTCTTCATTAAGGAATGGACAACCTCTTCTAATCTCATTCCACGAGAAGCTTTCACTAAAATCAGTGTTTCATTATTTGAATATTCTTTTACCTTCTCTGTAAGTTCCTTTTTATCTGTAAAATGAAATACCTTGTCTTGAGGTAAGGTTGTTTTTGCTCCCTCTGCAATAAATTGACCTAATTTGCCATATGTAAAAACATAGTTGATTTTCTCTGAATTCAGGGACTGACCGATCTCTAAGTGAAACTGTTCCTCATTAAGTCCAAGCTCAAGCATATCTCCAAGAACCAGGATTTTATTTGGAAAACCATTTAGGTTTGCAACTAGCTCCATAGCCGCTCGCATAGAAGTAGGACTCGCATTGTAGGCGTCATTAATAATTCTTTCTCCCTTTTCCCCTTCCACGATCTCCATCCTCATATTGGTCAACTTCAAACCCTTTAATCCTTCATTCATCTCATCATAAGGAATCTGCAAGAAATGGGCCGTTAACATAGCTGCTAATGCATTAAGAATGTTGTGATTTCCTAAAACAGGTAATAGGAATGTGCCATTATGCTGATTAATTGAAAATATGCTTCCATCATTATTTTGTTTAATTTGTGTAGGATAGATGGTGTTATGATTATTTTGGCCAAATGTATGTAGGCTCCATTTTTGTGCATATTTTTGTAATCTGTCATTCAGAAGTGGCTCATCGCCATTATATATAATCAACCCTTGATCTTGAAGACCAGCAATAATCTCTGTTTTTGCATCGGCAATTCCTTCTCTAGACCCTAAATCGAGAAGATGCGATTCACCAATATTTGTGATGATGACTAGGTTAGGCCGTGACAGCTTTGATAAAAACTCAATTTCTCCTTTAGCGCTCATGCCCATTTCTAGAACGGCAATTTCCGTATCTTCATCTAAAGATAATATTGTTAATGGTAACCCGATATGATTATTGTAATTACCTTCTGTTTTTTGGACTTTATATTTTAGACTTAACAGGCTTGCCGTCATATCCTTTGTTGTTGTTTTTCCATTACTACCCGTAATCCCTACCACTTTTACCTTTAATTCATCACGGTAGCGTCTTGCAAGTTCCTGGAGGGCCATTTCAGTATGATCAACAAGAATAATCGGTAGATTAACAGGAGGGTTAGGAACATCCCTTTGCCACAATGCAGCTGCCGCACCTTGTTGGATGGATGCTTCAACAAAACGATGCCCATCCATATGTTCCCCCTTCAAAGGAATAAACAAATTTCCTTTTTGAATTTTTCTCGAATCTATGCATACCCCTTGAACGAGCAGATCAGAGAAATGTCCAAGATCATCTTCAACCTTTAACATCGACGCAATTTGCTTTAATGTTCGATTAATCATATTTCCTCCTACAAAAAATCATGTTGAAATCAGTTAAAGGTGGGTAACTCAAGGCTGTAACTCTATTACCCACCCCTTAGATGTATATTAAATAAACATGATTAGATTGTATATTTGATTTTTTGCTTCTCATTATGTCTTTCAATAGCCAAGCTTACTAAACGTTCTATTAATTTTGGATAATCCAGTCCGGTATGTTTCCATAGCAGCGGAAACATACTAAATGGTGTGAAACCAGGCATTGTATTCACTTCATTAATGTAAAATTGACCATCATGCGTTAAGAAAAAGTCTGCTCTCACTAGTCCAGAGCAATCCAAGGCTTTAAACGCTGTGATTGCCATATCCTTCAAGGCCTTATATTCCTCTTCATCTATTTCTGCAGGTATGATAAGGGCTGTATTTCCATCCTCATATTTAGCTATATAATCATAAAAGTCCTTTTTCGGAACAATTTCTCCCGGTACAGAACACTCAGGTTTATCATTTCCTAAAACAGCAATCTCAATTTCTCTTGCTGTTACACCTTGTTCAATGATTACTTTACGATCGAATTGAAAGGCTTCTACAAACGCCTTTTCTAAGTCTTCTCTGTTGTTACACTTACTAATTCCCACGCTAGATCCAAGATTAGCTGGCTTTACAAAGCATGGATAGCCTAGAGACTCCTCCACTTTAGTATATGCCTCTGTCTTAGCATTTTCCCAATCGACCCTAATAAAAGAGATATAATTCACTTGAGGGAGACCTGCTTGTGCAAAAATATTCTTCATTACTACCTTATCCATCCCTGCGCTTGATGCTAGGACACCATTTCCTACATATGGGAGATTTAAGAGCTCTAACAAGCCCTGTACCGTTCCATCCTCACCATTAGGTCCATGAAGTAATGGAAAGATTACATCAAATGTCCCCTTATCATCTTGTGCCTCAAACAAAGTCGGCGCTAATGCTGTTGGAGGGAAGTCTTCACCGTTAGTAAATTCAAGTTCACGAACATGCTCAACAGGTCCAGTAATCTCATTACCCTTCACCCACCTGCCATCCTTTGTTATATAAATGGGATGGATTTCAAACTTATCAAGATCTAATGCGTTTATAACAGCACGTGCCGTTTGCATAGATACTTTATGTTCAGCTGATTTTCCACCATATAATAAACCTAATTTTGTTTTCATTTTCATTGTTCCTCCATTTCTCAGTCACACCATATTATTTTACCACTTTCTAAATGAATAAAGGGAGTTCCTAACACTGTTTATGAGGATATTTTCATATCTATTATATGTATGATATTGCAGGCTTGGTTTGAAACCAAAAATGCATACATTATTGGTGACTCTATAGACTTTTATTCCCTTATCAATCATCAAGAAACCCTGTACGAACAAAAAAATCATTGTTGCCAAAAAAAAGTCCCTCTTATTCAATATTTAGAGATTAACAAACAAAAAACCCCCCTGCAATAGGAGAGCTTTTTCATTTGTGAAAAAGTGGGTGGAAAAGGTAACCAGCCTTCTCTTTAATTTCTTTTTCCTTATATTCCGGATATCTAACTAAAAAACAGGTAGATGGACCTGAAGACTTGTAAATATCGACGGTGCAGGTTAGGTCTCCCTTTTTAAAACACTTGTCAGGTTGCATTTCTTTCCACTCATGAAGGATTCCTTTTGAGCCAACTGGCCAAGCCAAAACCTCTTCCATTTCACCTATTTCCTTAAATAAAGAAAGTGGTGCAACCTCATGTTTATTTTGAATAACCTCACTTCCAACAAGTGGATAACCGATGACCGCTGACTTAAGTTCCTTAGTTTTAACTTCCGCTTTATCAGGTCTATTTTTCTTTTTTCCTAAAACAAGTACGCTGACCGCTGACTGAAGAAGCTGAAAATTACTTTCTGTGCTTCCTGTTATGGAAAGATGAACTCCTACTTCCTCCATCCCTTGTCTAATTCCTTGGATAAGCGCTGACCATGGCTTATCTCCACAAAAATTTTGAATCACAACAGAAAATGGAGTTGCTCCCGATGCCAAACATTCCATAATAGCTACTCGAAAAGAAAAATACCCTACTACCTCATAAGGCACCTGAACAGAATCCTCTGACTTCATTCCTATCGATCCACTATTATCGCATGTGATTACAATAGATTCATGATCATTAAAAGGAAGAATGGTTGCATTCCTCATGATTTCGCTTCAGCCTTTTTACCAAAAGCCCCTGTAAAAATGGTTTGCAATCTAGGAATCAAAATCAATGCCACAATCGTATTAACAAGTGACCCCAACAAAAGGGATGGAATCATACCAACATAGAAGGCGGTTCCCAACAAAAAGATAAAAGGAAGAGGAGCAACAAAGGTATTCCCTAGTAAAAATAAAATACTAGCAATATATTTTTTTCCACGTTGGTAAAATAGAGCAAAAATCCAAGCAAGTATAGCCATTTCAACTGCAATAAGCGCATGAAGTGGGCCAAGCGGCATACCTCCAAATAATGCAGACAAAAGATGCCCTGCCCCAGCAACAACAGCCCCATATGGACTACCTAATAGGGCCGAAGCTAGCAAGGCAGGAAAAGAATCAAATGCAACACTTGTTATGACAGCTGGAATTTTGATCATAGCTCCAACAACAGATAACGCTATAAACATAGCTAACCAACTAATGTGCTTCCCCTTCATTCCTTTTCTTCCTTTCTTTTCTCTTCCTTAAACACAATGGCACTCCGAACATACTCCACATCTTTTATGTTCATTCGAAAATTGATCACTCTTGCTAGTGCAAAGAAATAATCGGAGAGACGATTTAAATATTGCAGGGCAACTTCAGGTGTCTCCGTATCTGCCTTCAATAGCTTAACTACTAATCTCTCTGCCCTTCTAGTAACTGTTCTAGCAATATGGATGGAGGCAGCAGGCTTCGTTCCCCCAGGTAGGATAAATCTTTCCAGCTTTGGGGCCTCTTCAGTTAATTGATCAATTTTTCTTTCCAAATATTCGACTGATTCAATCTTTAGCTTTGGTTCTCTATTATCCGTGCCATTGGCTAGATCCCCTCCGCAATCAAAAAGCTCATGCTGGATTTTTTCAAGATCCGCTAACACATCTCTAAAAAGCTCTGGGTCCATTTCAGTCATGGCCTGACCAACGAAACAGTTTGCTTCATCAACCGTCCCATAGGCTTCAACTCGAGTGTCATCCTTATCCACTCGGCCCCCAATAATACTCGTTCTTCCTTTATCACCTTTCCGTGTGTAAATCTTCATTTATTAACCCCCTTATTTGATCCTCTGGTTAATTCCATACCATATTAAATCTACACGATCCGCTACTCTCACCAAATCCTGATAACACCAGCCCGTTATATCGCGCCATTGACGGTCACTCTTTTCCATTGGGACAACCCCTTTTGTGATATCTACCCCAATACAAACTACCTTTCTATTCGGTGAGCTCTCTTCCCAAATCTGACAATCCTTTAAAAAATCCAACCATTTTTCACGACATTCTTGAACATTGTATTGCTCAGTTAGGTTTTTGATCCATTCCTCTATCCCCTCATAAACTAGAACATTCTCGCGAATGAACATAAGATTTTCTATTAGACAATCACCTTTATAAGAGGAAAGCATACAAATACTTCTATCTTTGTAAAGGTTTTTTACCCAAGACTTTTTTCCATTGAAGGCACCGCCTGTAACGAAGTGCATTTCCCACCATCCCTAAGAGCCTCTTTATCAAAGTACATTTCATATCCTGTACCATGCGGGATTTTCCAGTCCCAAAAATCCTTTTCTACAGGGGCATATTTCATTAATAAATAGCGAATGACTCCACCATGGGTGACAATAGCTGTTGTCTTTGAATCCATTTTCAATATTTCATTTCTAATTATTGCCCAACCGCCTTCAACTCTTTCTGCAAATTGAGCAAATGACTCCCCGTTAGGTGGTGCAATAGATCTCAAATCCTCCACCCAAGCTTGATAATTTAAATCCTCCTTTAAATCATCATACGTTTTTCCCTGCCAATCTCCGAAGTGCATTTCCCTAAGTTCCTTTAGAGGCCTTGGCTTCCCATCAGGAAAAAGTATTTGTGCCGTTGTTACACATCTTTGTAGATCGCTACAAAAATACTGCTCATATTGTTCTAATGTTAACGAGAAATCATTCTTTACTAAGGGAGAATCATTCCAACCCAAATACCCACCACGTTTATTTTCTTCTGTTAACCCATGACGGAATAATGCAATAACCACAAAGTCAGCCATAATAACCATTCAGTCCCTTCCACTGTTGCTCCAAGTATATCTCCTGTTATTCCACCAAACCATTTAATGATTTTCCCTTTTAGGAATTGAAACCCTGCCAAAGAAACAATAAATAGGATGGCAGCTACTAGTAGAGTATCCATTTTCATGGTGATAATAAATAGAAAAACGATGACTATATAAACGATATATGTCCACAAAGAAGAAATATTAGCCGCTCCTTGAAAAAATGCACCTAATCCCTCCTTCTTTGCTAAAGGAATGGATAAAAGAACACCTCCCATAACAGTTTTACTGAAAAAAGGGATAAGGGCGATTGCTAAGTAAGTTTGAGGCTGAAGCATCTGAACAACCTCATAAATAAATAGGAATCGAAAGCTTAATAACTTGATAATTGAAAGAACGCCGAACGCTCCTGTTCTAGGATCCTTCATGATTTCAAGGCGTTTCTGTTTATCGCGATAGGAAAAATAAGCGTCACTCGCATCCATCCAGCCATCTAGATGAATTCCTCCTGTAATCAATATGGTTGCAAACCATAACAGAAAGGAAACAGCTACATCAGAAAATGGGGTCCACTCCATCATTCCCCATAATAAGCTTGAAAAGGCCATACCTTGGAGAGCTCCTAATATCGGAAAGGTTTGAATGGCTCTTTTTATATGAATGTGATCCATTGGAATTTCAAATGGCAGCGGGATAATAGTGAAAAATTGCAGATTAATAAGTAGTCCTTTTACCCACTTCATCGTTCATTACCCCAACGGCCTAAGACTTTCTTTTTCCTATAATAATCATTTCCTTCAATCTTCATCCAAGGTCTCCTTTCATTAAGATTGGAACACCCGCTTCAACGATATATGCTTCTTTTGCTTCGTGAACAATCTGCTGATGAAGCTCCCCTAATAACCTTTTGTATATAAACACATACTCACTCTGGAGCGGCTCATTTAATATTTCGTTACTAACAACAATAAGTGCATGACAAGTATTTTTCATTTGCATGATATCTGTAAGGATTCGATTCTTAATTTTTTCTGTTCGGGCATTATTTAATTGCTCTTCATATTCAAAAAAATAATTATTTAATAGAGTAGTTACACAATCTAGAAGAATGACATCCTTGGAGGAAAAAGACGAACCTAACCTTCCAATATCAAGAGGCTCTTCCCAGGTTTTCCATGCTACACCACTTTTTGCACGATCTTTTTGGTGACGTAAAGCTCTTTCCTTCATTTCTGAATCTGCGGGAACTCCTGTTGCAATATAATGAAGGCTGCCATTTATTTGATCAGCTAAAGTAATTGCAGTTACTTCTGCAAAGCTGCTTTTCCCACTTCTTACCCCACCTGTAATAAAGATTAGCATCGGTGCCTCCTCCATTGTTCAAGAGCCTCGATTAATTTGCTATTTTCTATAGAGCCCTTTATTGCAAATCGAAGCCATCTACCTTCTAATCCAGAGAAATTCCTCGTATGCCTTGGCACAATTCCTTTTGTTAGAAGAAATATAAAGAACGGCATTTGATCCTCTTCCCTAGAGTCACGTAAAATATAGTAATTGGTTTTTGAAGGAGAGTGGTCAAATCCTTCTGATTCAAAATATGTAAAAAGTTTATCTTTTTCCTTTAATATATAGCTCTTTGTTTTTTCCTGAAACACCTCATTATCTATACAAAGCTCTCCTGCAAGCATCGCAACCGAATTCACGCTCCAATGCGGTTGAAATGCCTTAATTTTTAAGATGATATCTGGATTTGCAACCATATATCCTAGACGAAGACCAGGTATAGCATACATCTTTGTCAACGAACGGAGTATTATAACATTTGAATAATCCTCTAAATAAGAGATCATTGATTCATATCCATCGACGTAATCATAAAATGCTTCATCAAGGATAAGGAGGCAATTATTTTTCTTACATTCCATCGCGATATCTATTATAGTCTGTAAAGGATAATATACCCCTGTAGGATTACTTGGATTACATAAAAATACAGCATCCACATCAATTACTTTTTTCTTGAAATTTTCCACCTCTAATCTCCAATCTGGTTCCACTAATTGAAAATAAAAGATTTCACATTCATTTACAGAGCAGGCCCCTTCATATTCTGAAAAAGCCGGTTGGATGATCATTACCTTTTTTTGATATAGCATCCGCCCTATTAAACTAATAAGCTCCGACGCCCCATTCCCAAAAAGAATCCATTCTTTATCCACATTTAGTAGCTTTGCCACCTTTATCCTCAAATCCATTGAATATGGATCAGGATAAACTGTTATTTGTTCATAAAAGTAACTCCAATTCTCTCTTATGGATTCTGGAGGTCCTAGTGGGTTAATATTCGCACTAAAATCGATATATTGCTCTGGACTCTCGATTCCTAAAGCCTGATAAATATATTTTGGATTAGAGCCATGTATTGGCCATGACAATCGAAACTCCTCCTATCCAAAGGATTAATAAATAAAGAAAGACCGTTCTTCCCATAATCAGAATACAATCCACTATGTGTTCCTTATTCATTGGAATGATTAATTCTCCCATCTTCGCCCGATTAGAGATCACCCCTTGGTAATAATTTACTCCACCTAGCTGAATTCCGAGCAATGCAGCAACTGCTGCTTCTCCCCATCCGCTATTCGGACTTGGATGCCTTTTTGCATCCCGAAGCATAATCATGATTGCCTGTTTTCGATTGGAATATTTCGGACGATTGATTAAAAGCATGAGGAATCCAGTTAGACGACTCGGAATAAAATTTAAGACATCATCCAAACGTGCAGATGCAAACCCAAAATCTTTAAATCTTTCATTTTTATATCCAACCATCGAATCACAGGTATTGACAGCACGATACATCATCGCAAGAGGTGCTCCACCAATCAAAGCCCAAAATAAAGGTGCCGTAATTCCATCACTAGTATTTTCAGCGACTGTCTCGACTGTTCCACGTACTATTTCCCCTTCATCTAATCCTAAAGTGTCTCTGCCTACAATATACGAAAGCTTTAATCGAGATTCATCCATATCCCCTTTTTTTAGTGGTTCATAAACCTCCATTGCTGCCTCTTTTAGACTTTTACCAGCAATCGTATAGGTGATTATTATAGCTTCCATGCCCACACCAACAACCAAATGAACCTGATAGCAGATCCAAACAAGAAGACTGGTTAGCATAGTCACAACAAAAACGACCACGAATAGCATAAAAAATCCTTTAATCTTTCGAGCTTTCCCTTTGTTCCATGACTTCTCTATTAAGGAAATCGTCCATCCAAACCATTTTACAGGGTGTGGCCAGGATGGCGGGTCCCCTATGACCTTATCGAGGAAATAGGCTAACGTCATGGCACATAAGTGAGAAATAATCATCCTTTTTTCCTCTGTCTACTTTTTTTGATTGCCTCAGTTGTACATTCATAGATTCCTTTACCAACAAGACTACCAAAAGGAGTAATTGTTCCGGCGTATGATATCATCTCTCCTTTTTGCGTTGAAGCAATAAGGATGCTATCAGTGGAAGTCCCTGTTGCAATAGTTCCTGTGATAGGGTCTGTTACCTGTAAATCATGCAAAGCCTTCACCTTCGACTCTGTCGCTGTCATGATCCCTTGAATATATGCCTCATCAGTAAGTTCCCCATTCACAAAAATCCAAGTATTGATTGTTCCAGGAACATAAGCTAATGAATGTACCATTGCTTTAGACGCATCTACTGCATTCCCAACTCCAGCCGTGACCACAATGAATACAGAAAAATTCTCACCCTCATACATTTTATAGATTACATCCTCAAGCATGACTGCAGTCATCATCCCAACAGTATCGGCAGGGTCAAATCCCCTTTCTCGCAAAAACTGTTCCATTTCCTCTCGATGGTTCCTGCAATTATAATCTTTATCAACATGTCGATTGACAAAAGAATGAAACCAGCCAAAGCCGGAACCAACCACACCCGATGACATACATTTTAATGAAATAGGTGAACTAAGTTGGATTTGCTCCTCTGTTGAATAGAGCATTTTTTCATTAATGATTACCTTGCCTTCATCACTTTTATCCTGTACCGGAAGTAAAACAATTTGTGGTGCAGCTATCTTTGGGTGTGGGATTTTCTGAATCATCGCACGGTAAATCTTTTTGATCCTTTCCTCCTTAAGCACTTTGTTTGGTTTATGCTCAATTTCAATTGAACCATTTTCGAGTAGAAGGATACGGTCACAGTAAAGAGCGGCAAGGTTTAAGTCATGAAAAATAGAAATAACAGTCAGCCCCCGCTCTAAAGTCCAGATTTTCAAATGATCCAATAATTCCTTTTGAAAGGATAAATCCAAATGGTTCGTTGGTTCATCCAAAAGAAGAATTTCTGGCTCTTGCGCCAATGCTTGTGCAAGAAAAACTCTTTGCCTCTCTCCGCCTGATAACTCCAGAATATTTTTATCTTGAAATGAGGATACTCCAGTTTGGGTCATCACTCTTTGAACGACTTCTTCATCCTCTTTACTCCATGCTTGAAACCAACCCTTTTGATGGGCATAGCGTCCAACGGATACAGCTTCCTTTACCGTGTAAGCAAAGTTAAGAGAGGAATGCTGTGGAAGAACGGCAATCCATTTGGCCAATTGTTTAGGTGAATAGTGATGAAGTAATTTTCCGTTAATGGATATATTTCCTTCATTAAATGGCAGGATTCCACTTAACATCTTCAAAAGAGTAGTCTTTCCACTACCATTCGGACCCAAAATCCCAAAGAACTCGCCCTTTCCCACTTTAAAGGATATATCCTTCAATATCGACTCGTTCTGATAACCGCCACTTAATCCCTCCACTGTTAGCATACTTAACCACCTCTTTCCGTTCTCCTTTTTATTAAAATGAGTGCAAATACAGGGGCACCTATTAAAGCAGTGATTACTCCTATTGGCAGTTCGGTAGGTGAAATGATTGTTCTTGCAACTAGGTCGGCTAATATGAGAAAACCGCTTCCCGTCAAAATAGAGAGTGGGAGTAAATGCTTATGATCAGACCCCCAAAGGAGACGAGTCAAATGCGGAATCACCAAACCGACAAAACCAATCGTTCCTGAAACAGCTACTGCAGCTCCCGTTAAAACAGATCCAGCAATTAATATCAAGATTTTCCTCTTTGCCACATTTACGCCTAAATGTTGGGCCTTTTCTTCTCCAAACGACATCGCATTTAATTCTCTTGAATTCAGTATAAGAATGAATGACCCAAGGAGGAAAAAAGGAAGCATAATTCGGATATAATCCCAACCACGCATAGAAACGCTACCTAACAACCAACTGATAATCTGCCGAAGTTCATCTCCAGTCAGGGCAATCATTAGTGAAATTAAAGCCCCTAAAAATGAGCTGAAAATTATCCCCGTTAAGATAATCGTCTCTACTCTCATAGAACGCTCAATCCTTCTTGCAAATAGAAGAACAAAAAATATCGTCACCAACGAAAATAATATGCTCATCACTGGCAAAGTAAATTCGCCAACAAACGGAATGGATACCTGAAAGAACAAAGTTAATACGGCTCCAACCGATGCACCCGAAGAAACCCCTAATGTATAAGGATCAGCCAATGGATTTCGAAGTAAACCTTGAAAGGCCGCCCCCGCTATTGCGAGAGCCGCCCCTACAAGTCCAGCCAAAATAACCCTTGGCAAACGAATATTCATAACAATATTCACATTCATAGGATCAATTCCTTGTGGTGAATAGTGAAAAATCTCTGAACTTAATATTTGAATGATGTCAAAGATCGGAACAGACACGGTTCCAATAGATATAGCTAATAAGCAGGAAATGACAAGGAACGCCCCTGCCAATAAGTAAGCTAAAAACCTATTATTTAAAGATGTCTGGGTAAATGGCCTTTGCAAGTTCCTCTACTCCTTCAGCCAGTCTTGGACCGGAACGAGTTACGATGTCTGGATTCACATCAAATATTTGTTTATTTTTCAACGCGCTTATATCCTGCCATCCTTTTCTTTCCAATATTTTAGCTACAGAATCTTTTTCATAATATCCATAGGTCGTAATAATAACTTCTGGGTTCTTTTGAATGATTGCCTCTTGATCAACCTTAGCCCAACCATCTAGATCACCAGCAACATTTTCTGCATTTATAACAGAGAGCATCTCATCCATAAAGGTATTTTTACCAGTTGTATAGATATCAGGTGCCGGCGAGACTTCAATGTATACCGTCTTTTTCTCTTTGACTGAAGCTGCCTTATCCTTAATATCTGCAACCTTATCCTTCATCGATTGAATTAATTCTGCTGCTTTATCCCTTTCTCCAGTAGCTTTCCCTATCATTTCAATGGATGTGTATACTTGTTCAAAACTTTGTGCATCATTGACAACTAAGACAGAAATCCCAGCATCTTTTAACTGTTGCAAGCCTGCATTAGAATTATGAGCAGTAGATGCATGAGCAAGTACTAAATTCGGCTTTAGGGAAATAATTTTTTCAATGTTTATCTCCGTACCTCCGACCTTTTCCTTTTTTGTTGCCTCTTCTGGATAGGTGTCATAATCGGAAACCCCTACGACCTTTTCTCCTAGATCTAATTGATAGGCAACCTCGGTATTACTAGGTATTAAAGAGACAATTCTTTCAGGTTCCTTCTCGATTACTACCTCTTGTTCTAAAGCATCCTTAATCGTTACCGGGAAAAGAGCTTCTTCCTTTTGTTCCGTTTTATTAGAATCCTTGCTTCCTTTTTCAGCTGTTTTTGAATCTGTTCCACAGCCTGACATAATTCCTATTAGCAATATTAATGCGAATAATAACGAGTACCATTTTTTCATTCGAGTAATCTCTCCTTTTGAGTACAATTGGTAAAACAAAAAAACATCTCCCATTTAGAAAGGAGATGTTGGTATAAGCCGAATTGCAAAATAAAAAATGATAAGCTCGACTCACCTCCCTATCCTCGTAGGTTATTTGGTGTTGGAATTTAGGCAGGTCTCCTGGCTCATGGTCATCACTTACTGCGCCTTCCCATACATTCATTGTACAGTGGCTTTTTGCAGTTCGCTTCCATTTACAGTGGCGGGACCGCGTTGGATTTTCACCAACTTCCCTTTTAAGTCTTCATTAAAGAAGACACCATATTCCTCAATATTTAATTACTATAGCAAATTATACATCAATCTTTTGAAAATAATAGATTAAATTCTAAAATTGATTCATTTTTTTTAAGATTTTATTTTCGGGTGGAGTGGAGGTCGTAACGGACCGTCATTCCGCTAACTACATTAAATATCCTTTTTCCACGAGATTATCGGACTCTCATTCCGCTTTTAGCCAAAAATTTACTCTCTTCCTGCCAAATTTATGGTAATAGTGGATTCTCTGTCCTATAAATTCCATTTATAGGGGGTTTTTACCCTAATAAAGGATCTTCTGTCCGATAAAACTCGCCCTTTAAAGCGCCCTTACCTTACTTGTCCGGTAAAACCCTCCTCGCCCTCCAATTTTCCTAATATACACATTCGAAACAAAAAAGCCTGGCAAGCCATACCAAGCTTTTAGTTAGAAAAATAATTCCACTCTCTCGTTTTCTTATCATAAACAAGCTTTCCATCAGGATACCCTTTTCTCACTCGTTCGTACTCATCGTACATATCATCCATATTCAAAAAGTCCCCAATGATATAAATAGGCATTTCAATTCGAAGCCTGTTCTGCTTCGTATCTTTAACAGAAAAAAGCAAGCCCTCCTTCATCATCCCTTTTAAAGCCAAAATAACCTCTTTATGAACGGGGGCGTATGAACGTTTTTTCTTTATTCCAAGAATATTCTTTTCTAGCTTGACATGTGCCAACTTTTCGGATATTACGTCACTAAGCATTCGGTAAAAGTCATTCAAATGCCGATAGTATACCTTATTCCACCAGCCATCATCATGGGCAAGATAGACAAAGCGATTCCTTAAGTAATTATAAAAAGGAGGCTTTAAATGTTCTTTAATATGACCTAAATAAAGAAGTTCAGCTAGCTCATGCCCTGGCAATTCATTTAAACCTTCTTCTTCTTCAAAATCAATCCAACAAAAATCACCATAGCTATACACATCATCATGTATCAACTTCTTTACGCGAACCTGCGGAACATATTCCAACAGAGTATGCATATTTAAGTCACCATCATCAAAACTATGCTTTAATAGTAATATGTTATTTATTAAATCTAGTTGAGTTGAAATAAACTCCTTAAATTCAATTCCATAGGACAAAACATAGTGTTCACTTTCGTTTAGATGTACATAAACCAAATCACGAATGTCATTTTTCAATGGAATAACCCCCAACGTCAGAAACCGTTTATGCTAGTTTAACCGTCTAAACCTTTATTCTACATAATTTTATCAAATATTTAAATAATTTTCTTATATTTAGTCTCTTTTTTCAGCATGAATTTAAATATTTTTCAAAATTCAACATAGCACCATTGAAAATCTACACATATGATAAGAATGAAACGATTTTCTAATATTTTTATGTCTTTTTTATTATTTAAAGAAAACTTCATTTAAAAACATCCATAAATTACTTATAATAATCATGGTTAAGATAAAATGCAGGTACTAGTTGCCTTACTTTATGGTTGATTAACACATTATTGACAAACACTAAACTGATATCACCATTTTCCGGCGGAAGGAGCGTGAATGTATGATCAACAAAATGACCGAAGATCAAATCACACTTCACATTATTAAAGCATTAAAAGAAAACAAAAAAAGAGATTTTGTAGCTATCTTAGACGAATTGCAACCTTATGACATTGCCCAAATTTATAATGACCTGCCGGAAAAGCATAAAACCCGCTTTTTGCTCTTCATGAATATTGATTCTCTTGCTGACTTAATTCAAGAGTTAAATAGCGAAGGCCAAATCGAAGTTTTAAACAAGCTAGGCATTGAAAAATCAGGAAAAGTCCTAGATGAAATGGATAACGACGACCTAGCTTCTCTCTTAGAAGACCTCTCACCTGAAAAAATCGCTTCCTTACTATCAGGAATGAAAAAGGAAGAATCCAAAATTGTTCAAGATATCATGAATTATCCACCTGAAACTGCAGGTAGAATCATGACAAACCGTTTTGTTTGGATTCGAGATTATTACACCGTTCGTGAGGCGGTTGATAAATTAAAATCCTTCGCGGAATTCGCTGAAACAATTAATTACTTATATGTGGTTGACCAAAATCGAAAGCTTGTTGGGGTTGTTTCTTATCGGGATCTGTTGCTTGCTGACCCACAAGAAACGATTAGAAACATTATGTTTGAACGGGTAATTTCGGTTTCAGTCTTAACCGACCAAGAGGAAGTTGCAAGAGTCATCCGTCGTTATGACTTTTTAGCCATTCCAGCAGTCAGTGAAGATAATGAGCTTGTTGGAATTATTACAGTAGACGATATTATTGACATCGTTATTTTAGAGGCCAATGAGGACATAGAAAAGTTATCAGCATCCGGTAAATCCATTGATTTTGAGACAAAATCATTTGTAGCAGCCTATAGACGCCTCCCTTGGTTAATTCTTCTCCTCTTCATTGGCGTCGTTTCAGGAAGCATTATCAGTGGCTATGAAGACACCTTGCAAAAGGTTGTAGCTTTGGCCTATTTTATGCCAATGATTTCTGGTATGTCAGGAAATACCGGTACTCAATCACTAGCTGTTATTGTTAGAGGGCTCGTTTCCCATGATATAGATAAAAAGGTAATTATCAATGTCATCATGAGGGAATTCGGAGTAGGGCTAATCATAGGTGTTATCTGTGGACTATTAATCACGATAATTGCTTATGTTTGGCAAGGAAAGCTTATTTTAGGATTTGTCGTCGGAAGCTCCCTATTCCTCACTCTAATTATCGGGACACTTGCTGGAACAATCATCCCACTCATTCTTTATAAAATGAAAATCGACCCTGCGGTTGCATCAGGTCCACTAATCACGACCTTAAACGATATATTCTCATTAGTCACATACTTCGGTATTGCGTCCATGTTTATAAATCACATTATGTAAAATAGATATGAGAAAAGGCGTTATGCTCCTGTGCATTTGTGGAGCATGACACCTTTTCTTTTTGTAACTTTTCTAAAACTTCATCGTCAAATATGAGTGAACCATTATACAAGCCTTAACTGCTGAATAGGTAAAAAAAACAAATCTATTGTAACAATATATCGTCTTTGATAGGATTAAATTAAAAATCAAATGAGTTTAGGTGTGCCTAATCATGAAAAAATCTTTGAAACCGATTGATAAATTTGATTGGACATTGTGTTTAATTTTAATTATGTTTTTTATCATAAGCTGCTTTTCTATTTACAGCGGACAACCAACCGGAGCCCTCTATGAAAATCACTTACTAAAACAAATTAGGTGGTATATCATTGGGACGGTCATTGTAGCTGTGGTAATGTTTTTTGATAGTGACCAATATAAGCGTCTCTCTTGGTATTTGTATGGCCTTGGAATTCTTTTACTAGTTGTTCTTGTCATTTCACCCGTATCGCAATTTACTCCTGTCATAAAAGGAGCAAAGCTTTGGTTTGTTATTCCCGGATTGGGGTCTATACAACCTTCTGAATTTGTAAAGATTTTCCTTATCATTACCTTAAGTAAAGTCATCGCTACACACCACGAGAATCATCCAATTAAAACTTTAAAAACAGACTTTCATCTTCTTTTAAAGCTTTGTCTTACAACATTGCCTCCTTTAGTATTGATTGTTAAAGATGATTTAGGTACTGGTCTTGTCATTATTGCTATATTAACTGGACTCATTTTTGTATCAGGAATCTCATGGAAGCTCATCGCTCCAATTTATGGGGGTGGAGCAGCCTTTGGTGGAATCATCCTATATCTGGTTATAAAATTTCCACAATTTCTAGAAAAATATCTTCATATTGAGGATTATAAATTTGATCGTATTAATTCATGGCTAAATCCAAACATGGATCCAAAAGGAGATAGCTATCAACTATATAATTCGATCCTTGGAATAGGATCTGGATTGCTAACTGGAAAAGGTTTTGGTAATAGACAGGTTTATCTCCCAGAAAGCCACACAGATTTCGTCTTTAGTGTCATTGGTGAAGAATACGGATTTATCGGAGGGAGTGTCGTTATTGGACTGTTCTTTATATTAATCTATCATCTCACAAAAACAGCACTAGACACATATGATCCATTTAATACTTACCTTTGTACCGGTATTATTAGTATGATTGCCTTCCATGTCTTCCAAAATGTCGGAATGACCATTCAAGTTCTCCCAATAACAGGAATCCCTTTACCTTTTATAAGCTATGGGGGTAGCTCCTTAATGGGGAATATGTTCGCTATTGGATTAGTTTTCAGTATTCGCTATCATCACAAGGAGTACATGTTTTCATCATCCGGAGAGGTGAATAGTAAATTTATGTAACCGTATCGGAATCATCCAGAAACTACTACCCTATACAAATGAATGCCCAAAGGTTTTCCGTAAATAAATGCGGCTACCTTTGGGCATTTGATTTAATTTGCCATACTCCCTTCCTTCCTTTTATGGTGTATTTTCATAAAGGCAAAGATAAAAAAGATGGCAACGAATAACGAGATCAACCCTAGTCCTATCTCACTTAAATTCAATAATTTTAAGATGACGCTAAGGAAGGTGGCCACATACAGGACACTAAGCATTTGGCTAATTTCATAATTTTGAAAGTAGACCGTCAACTTAGCCCCAAATTGAGAGCCAACCAGTCCCCCCGCAATTAACAACAGCCCAACACGATAATCAAAGGATACGGTAAGAGCATACGAAATGAAACCAACGCTAACGATGGAGAGAACAGCAAAGAGACTTGTCCCTACTGCTTTCCTAGGCTCCAATCCTAAAAAGGAAATAGACAGCGGTACCATAATGAATCCCCCACCAACACCTAGTAACGTCGATACAAAGCCTCCAAAAAATCCAATAAAAAGTAATTTTACAATCGATGGCTTCGAATAAGTTTTTTTCGCTTGAATCGAAGCCTTTTTCCCTCTTCTCATCATTGAAATGGCAAAATAGCCAAGCAACAGGGCATAGAAAGCAGGGATTATCACATCATCCCATCCCCTATTTTCAAAAAACAGGACAACTGGATGTGCTAATTGGGTAGCAGCTACACCACTTAGCCCTAATATCATACCTTCCTTCCACATGATATTTTTTAATCGATAGTGGGCAAAGATTCCGGAAATAGATGTTCCTATTGTAAAGAACAGGCTAGTCGTAATAGCTACGAGCGGAGAAAAGCCTGTTAATAATAATATCGGGGTTAATATAAAGCCTCCCCCAACCCCAAAGAATCCTCCAAGTACGCTTATGATTCCTCCTACGAAGAAAAATAATAATATTGCCAAAAGACTTACCTCTTTTCTAGTTGTTCCAAATCAAACGATGCGAAATAACTCTCACCCTTGGCGCACCTTATTTCATACGAGTTTTCGATAATAACTTGACCAAAATTAAATTAAATGTTTACTTTAATAATATCACGAATAAAACAGCTTGTTTATAGGAGTATTCCTCAAAGAAGGCATAATCATTTAACAAAGGAGTCCAACTTACATGAAAAAATTATTTTATCAAGATCCTTACATAAAATCCTTTTCAGCAAAAATGATATGTCAGCAAGAAGATGAATCAGGAAAACCTTATGTTGTTTTGGATAAAACAACTTTTTATCCGACCGGTGGTGGTCAGCCCTATGATACAGGTACACTTAATGGTGTTGAAGTCCTTCAAGTAGAAGAAATAGATGGGGTCATACGTCATTATGTTGAACATCCACTTCCATCAACCATAGAGATTATAGTTGGGGAGATTAATTGGGATAGGCGTTTTGATCATATGCAGCAGCATGCTGGACAGCATATTTTATCTGCTGCATTTGAAGAGCTTTTTAATATTAATACGATTGGCTTCCACTTAGGCATCGACCTTGTGACAATAGATTTAGATATTGAAGAATTGAATGAAGAAACAGCATGGAAAGCTGAAAGGCGTGCCAATGAAATAGTATTAGACAATCGACCAATTGAGACGAAGTGGGTTTCAGCTAATGAGCTTTCCCAGTATCCACTTAGAAAAAGACCAAGTGTAACTGAAGATATTCGATTGGTGATTATTCCCGACTTTGACTACAACGGCTGCGGTGGAACGCATCCTTCCTCAACCGGTCAAGTTATGGCAATCAAAATCTTAAGTTGGGAACGACAACGAAAGAAAATTCGTCTAACATTTGTTTGTGGGAATCGGGTTCTAAACGAGCTTCATCAGAAGCAAAAGGCTATAAGTGAGCTAAGCCCTCTTCTAAATGCACCAGAACAACAATTGGGAAATGCAGCAAAACGTTTAATAGGAAATGTTAAGAATTTAGAGAAGGCTTTAGAAGAGGCTAACAATCGTTTACTTATGTACGAAGGAAAAGAACTAATCTCCTCCACCAGACTACAAAATGAAAGAATGGTTATTGGAAAGGTATTTAATAATCGTACCATTCAGGAGCTACAAAAACTTGCTCGCTTTATTATCTCAGAGAAGGAAAATGCCAACGTTTTCTTAGTTGCACTCAACGATAAACAACTGCAATTCGTTTGTGCCAAAGGGTCGGCTGCTCAAGGAAACATGAAGGAGATTGCTTCCGAAATCCTTCCCCTATTGAAAGGAAAAGGTGGGGGAAATGAGTTCTTTGCCCAAGGCGGTGGAGAAGCGAATATGACTGGTGAGGAGTTATTGGAAGTGTTAATGAAGAATTAATTATTAGCTGTTAATTTTTATGGGGCGCTTACGAATTGTAGGCGCCTTTTATTAATTAATAATCAATGACATCAGAAAGTGTGCGCAAGATCCTTTGCACGCGCAATTGCGTTCGCTTTAATCTCCTCTGCTTTATCTGGATTTGCATTATGCCCTTCAACAAATAAACCTTCAAAAGATGGTACACCAAAGAATTGCATCATGATACTGATGTAACGATGACCCATTTCCATTTCCGCCGCTGGCCCTTCAGAATAATAGCCTCCACGAGACTGAATATGTAAAGCTTTTTTATTAGTTAACAGACCAACGGGACCTTGCTCTGTATATTTAAATGTTTTACCCGCAACTGCAACGGAATCTAAATATGCTTTCATTACTGGAGGGAATGAAAGGTTCCACATTGGGGTAACAAAAACGTATTTATCAGCATTAACGAACTGATCACTCAGCTCACCTAATCGAGATACTTTAGCCTTTTCATCAGCTGATAATGCTTCGAATGCTTGCCCTGTTTGAAGTTTTCCCCATCCATTAAAGACATCAAGGTCGATTTGCGGGATATTTTCTGTATAAAGGTCTAAATGCACAATCTCATCATTGGCATTTACCTCCTTATAAGTATCAATAAATGCTTTCCCAACTGCCATACTATATGATTGGGTCTCGTCATGAGGATGTGCAGTAATGTACAGAACTTTTGCCATTTTATTATTTCACCTTTTCCTTAGTTGTATTGATCATGGTCGTATGCTTTTAATAATAAAACGATCCCATTTATTCATTTGATTCGATCGAATATGGATTGCGACCTATACTCTTCCTCATTTCATCTGTCAATTGAAATGATTCCTTTATGATAGAGGAATACTCATTTGATTGATTATCAAGCTGGATACTTCCGTCATAATAAAATGGTTTTCCCTCCAAGTTCACTCACCTCCCCACACTTTACTCTTTCAATAAAATAATTTACCCAAAATTTAAACTAATTATCATGGATATATTATTTTCTACAAAACAATGAACAAACCCTTTTATAATGGCATTTTTTAAAAATGTAGTGATATACTGAGATAAAATTAGAAACATTATTCTTATATAACAAATGGCTACATACATATTTTTTTATAAATAGAGCATGACTAACTCTTGTACCTGAAATTTCTCCCCTTTCATGTATTTTTAGGATTTTTACTATAAATATATTGTTATTTATAATAATTTTAATTTAGTATTGATTTTAATTTAATATTTGTTATAATAAGAGTAACAAACGAGGAGGTAATACTTATGGATTTACAAACATCATTAAACTTACAAATTGCTAACTGGACTATTCTTTATACAAAGCTGCATCGCTTTCATTGGTATGTAAAGGGACCATTATTTTTCTCCTTACATGCAAAATTTGAAGAGTTATATGAAGAAGCAGCTACTGTAATTGATGAAACTGCAGAAAGCTTACTAGCAATTGGCGGTCAACCAATAGCTACACTAAAAGAATTCTTAGAAACAGCTACACTGACTGAAACTAATAATGAGAAAACATCAAAGGATATGGTTGCTTCATTAGTGAATGACTACCAAAAAATTAAAGAAGATTTAGTAGTGTTAGCCGACCTAGCTGAAAAAGCAAACAATCAAGTAATTAACGACCTTGCAGTTGGATTAATTGGAAAAATTGAAACACATGTTTGGATGTTAAATGCTTATTTAGGAGAATAACTATCCACTTTTTCAAAGTTAAACGAGGCTGTCCCATATGGTGCTTGGCACCTATGAGACAGCCTCGTTTTTTAGCTTTGCCGATTTTTAAAAACTTCAAATTTTCTATAATATTATATTAAAATAGTTATTTTATGAAAAATCAGAATAAAATACCATGGAAATTCATTTACATTGCTTAAAAAATACTTTTGTAATATCATAAAAGAGTTACTATCTTCACGTTAATAATTTTTTTAATATAGTTATTGTTAAATAAGGAGGTCCTTTAATGAAAAAAATCGGATTAGCATGGCAAATATTAATTGGTTTAGTACTCGGTGTGATTGTAGGTGCAATTTTTTATGGAAATCCACATATAGGTACTTATTTACAACCAATTGGTGATATATTCTTAAGACTAATTAAAATGATTGTTATTCCCATCGTGATATCAAGTATTATAGTTGGTGTTGCGAGTGTTGGAGATACCAAAAGTCTTGGAAGGCTTGGCGGGAAAACTCTCATTTATTTTGAAATTATTACAACCATTGCCATTATTGTAGGGCTTCTCTCAGCAAACATTTTTCAACCAGGTGCTGGAGTGGATATGCAGACCCTTCAAAAAACGGATATAAACTCATATGTTGATACAGCTGAAACAGTACAAAACCACGGATTTGCAGATACCATTGTTAACATCGTCCCAAGTAACATCTTTCAATCCTTTGTTCAAGGAGATATGCTAGCCATTATTTTCTTCTCTGTCCTATTTGGACTAGGGGTTGCTGCTATCGGTGAAAAAGGAAAGCCTGTTCTAAAGTTCTTCCAAGGTACTGCTGATACAATGTTCTATGTGACGAACGTAGTAATGAAATTTGCACCACTTGGTGTTTTTGCTCTTATCGGAATCACGGTGTCTAAGTTCGGGCTTGAATCCTTAATTCCACTTGGAAAGCTTGTGATTACAGTATACGGAGTCATGATCTTCTTTGTAGTTGTCGTACTTGGAATTGTAGCTAAAATCGTTGGAGTAAATATCTTTAAGTTTATTGGTCTACTAAAGGATGAGCTTATTTTAGCATACTCAACATCAAGCTCTGAAACGGTATTACCTAGGATTATGGAGAAAATGGAGAAATTCGGCTGTCCAAAATCAATTACCTCGTTCGTTGTTCCAACTGGATATTCCTTCAATTTAGATGGCTCCACTTTATATCAAGCCTTAGCGGCAATTTTTATAGCGCAAATGTATGGAATCGACTTATCAATTGGTCATCAATTATCACTGCTATTTGTATTGATGATTACTTCTAAAGGAATAGCCGGAGTACCTGGTGTATCCTTTGTTGTATTATTAGCAACACTAGGAACTGTAGGAATCCCCGTTGAAGGACTTGCTTTTATTGCTGGGATTGACCGTATCTTAGATATGGCCCGTACAGCAGTTAACGTAGTAGGAAATTCACTAGCTACAGTTGTTATTTCCAAATGGGAAGGTAAATTCCAAGCACCAGAGGAATTAGAATTAGAAGAGAATCCTAATTTTGATGATATGGTTACAGAATAATATAACTCTTAGAGAGGTTTGTTCATTGCGAACAAACCTCATTTTTTTATGAAGAAGAATAATCCTCCTTCTTTTGCCAAAAACTAAATATAAAAAAGTTTTGAGGTGATCTTGTTGGGTTTATTTAACCAAGTAAATTCTTGGATGAAAGCTCGAAACGAGCGGAGACTAGCAGATATGGAGGCAAAAGGAATTTGCCCTGACTGTTATGGAAAAGGGTATAATACCTATGCATTAAATGAATTCACTTATTCAAATTTATATGATTGCCCTGGATGTAGCGGAAGCGGATTATATACAGACTGGGCACAAAATAACCAGTTACAATAATGAAAGCTTTATGATTCCATGCTTTCTCCTATCCCCTTTTGCAATCACTTATTAGGCCTGCGAATGCACTTTTCTTGACAATATCCTGAATTATATTTATTTTTAATTTAGAAATATTATAAAAGGAGGCTTTACATAATGTTTGACGTAATTATTATTGGAGCAGGTCCAGCAGGTGCAAGCGCAGCATTGTTTACAGCTAAGGCCGGTAAGAAAACTCTATTAGTTGACGATGATAAAAGCATTACAAAAAGGGCATGGATTGAAAACCACTATGGCGTAATGGAGATAACAGGACCAGATCTTGTTAATATCGGTAAAGAACAAGCAAAAAAATTTGGTGCAGAGCTAGTCGAAGCGAAGGTAACCAATGTTAAAAAGGCTGAATCTGGATTAACAGTAGAAACAGATAATGGAACCTATGAAGGAACCCATGTCATTATTGCAACTGGTTTATTAACGGACCTTGCAAAGGAAATTGGTGTGAAAGTAAGACCAGGTACAGAACCAAGGGTTGCCACAATCATTGACGTAGATGCACAAGGCAAATCTAGCATTGACGGAATTTGGGCTGCAGGTGCTATTGCAGGGGTTAGTCTCCATACAATCATTACAGCAGGTGATGGTGCAAAGGTCGCTATTAACGTCATTAGTGAAATAAATGGTGAACGTTATGTAGACCATGATGTATTGAAGAAATAAAAAAGCCAGGCCTGTCCGCAATATTTGGACAGGCCATTTTTAATGACGAGGATAGTTACACCCTTTCAACCATTTACTTATAAAAATTTCATTGCTATAATTGGTATAGACAACTAGATGATAATAGAAATTGGTCTATAACACTCGAAAGGATGAATATCAATGAATAAAGATATTTTACTCAAAGGAATGCAAATCTATGCTGATCATCAATTTATAGAAAATGGATATATCAAAATTCAAAATGGAAAAATCTTAGAAATTGGACCAATCGAAACTCTAAAAACTTCCGATTCATTTGATATTATTGAACTTTCCCCAAGCTCTAAAGCAGTTCCAGGTTTCATTGATATGCATATCCACGGAGTCAACGGAGCCGATACTATGGACGCTACAATAAATGCCCTTAATACAATGGCTACCGCTCTTCCAAAGGAAGGTACTACAAGCTTTTTAGCCACCACCATTACTCAAGAAAAAGAAGCGATAGAGCGTGCACTAGGTAACGCTGCAGATTATATTCATCATCACCAAACTCAAGGAAAAGCGGAGATTCTTGGAGTCCATCTTGAGGGTCCATTTGTTAATAAAGCAATGGCAGGTGCTCAACCAAAAGATCATATTATTGATCCAGATATTGAAAAGATGAAAGAATGGCAAGCTTTATCAAAAGATCATATTAGACTTGTCACAATAGCTCCTGAACAGCCCAGTGCTATGGATTTAATTCGCTACTTAAAAGAGAACCAAATTATTGCATCCATTGGCCATTCAAATGCAACTTATGAGGAAGTGTCAAAGGCCATTGAAGCCGGAGCCTCCCATGTCACTCATCTTTTTAATCAAATGCGTGGTCTTCATCACCGTGAACCTGGGGTAGTTGGATCAGCTTTTTTAAGAGACGAACTAAATGTAGAAATGATTGTTGATGGAATCCATATCCTCCCTGAGGTTGTTAAAATTGCCTATAAGCAAAAACAAAAAGATGGATTAATTCTCATTACAGATGCCATGCGTGCAAAGTGTCTAGAGAATGGCACCTATGATCTTGGTGGACAAGAAGTAACTGTCAAGGATGGGAAGGCAGTTTTAAAAGATGGTACTCTAGCCGGAAGTATTCTGAAGCTAGGACAGGCCTTTAAAAATATCATTAGCTTTG
This sequence comes from Bacillus massilinigeriensis, assembly GCF_900117315.1. Lineage (GTDB taxonomy): Bacteria > Bacillota > Bacilli > Bacillales > Cytobacillaceae > Bacillus_BE > Bacillus_BE massilionigeriensis. Next base: position 747,023 of record NZ_LT630337.1, on the reverse strand, counting down.
CCGATTGTTCGATTGAAGACGCAATCACCATGGCTTCAGTTAATCCAGCGAAGGAATTAAATATTTATGATCGTAAAGGCAGCCTTGCTACTGGAAAGGATGCTGATATTGTCATTCTTGATGAAAATCTTGAGATTATGGCAACATTCTGTAGAGGACAACTTGCTTTTAATAACGGAGGTAACAAACAATGAAAGTGATTCAAGTTAAAGATTATGAAGAAATGAGTCGAGCTGCAGCTCAATATATTATCCAAAAGGTACAGCAAAATCCAAGTATTACTTTAGGGCTTGCAACCGGGGGCACACCGATTGGAACGTATCAACATCTAATTGAAGATCATCAGAAGAACCATACTTCATATCAAGGGGTAAAAACCTTTAATCTCGATGAATATATTGGCCTTTCAAATGATCACCCAAACAGCTACCATTATTATATGGATCAAGAGCTCTTTAATCATATAGATATTCAAAAGACAAATGTTCATATTCCACGTGGTGATCAAATGGATTACGAGAGAGAATGCTCCTATTATGAGGACCTAATTGAAGAAAACGAAGGAATTGATCTCCAAATTCTAGGAATTGGGAATAATGGTCACATAGGATTTAACGAGCCTGGGACATCTTTTCAATCAAAAACGCATCTTGTTAACCTTACGCCCTCCACAAGAGAAGCCAATGCAAGATATTTCAAATCAATAGAAGAGGTTCCTACTCAAGCCATTACAATGGGAATCGGAACCATCATGAAAAGCAAAGAAGTTTTGCTACTCATCTCAGGAGATAACAAGAAAGATGCACTCTTCAATCTATTACACGGAGAAATTAGTGAAAACTTCCCTGCATCTGTCCTAAGAAATCATCCATGTGTTACCATATTTGCAGATGAACAAGCCTTAAAGGATATCAAAATTAACGACAATTAACAATTAACGTAAGAAAAAGTTAAGGTCAAATCGTTAAATCAGAAAGGGGTTGACCTGCAGGATGATTAATAAAAATTCCCCTATCCCTATTTATTATCAATTAGAGGAACTCATTAAGGATTCGATTGAAAAAGGTGAGCTAAGGCCCGGGGACTCACTCCCCTCTGAAAGGGAATATGCAGAAAAATACCAAATAAGCAGAATGACGGTAAGACAAGCGTTCACCCAGCTCGTTAATGAGGGCTACTTACATCGCCTCCAAGGAAAGGGAACGTTTGTATCAGAGAGAAAGATTGAACAACCTCTTCAAGGTCTAACAAGTTTTACAGAGGATATGCGGAAAAGAGGAATGGAACCTGGAAGTGAGCTGTTAGACTTAAAGATTATTCCGGCACCGATTCAAATCGCTACCCAACTTTCTATTCAAGAATATGATCCCGTTTATGAAATCAAGCGAATAAGACTGGCAGACCAAGTCCCAATGGCTTTAGAAACTACTTATATTTCCGCCAACTTAGTAAAAGGAATTACGGAAGAAATCGTTCATCAATCTTTATACGCTCATATCGAGAGACAGTTGGTATTAAAAATCGATCATGCGACACAAGTAATTGAATCATCCATCGCCAGCCAAATAGAGGCGAGCTATTTAAACATTCATACTGGTGCTCCCATTATGCTAATTCAAAGGAATACCTTTCTTGAAGATAATACACCTGTTGAATTAGTGAAATCATCCTACAGAGCAGATCGGTATAAGTTTACCATCGAAATGAAACGATAAATAAGGGGGGTACCCTATGTTTGAATCTTTTATCCAAAAAATTCAACAATTAATATCATTAATTCAAATTAAAGAAAAAGAAAATATTAAAAAAGCTGCCCAAAAAATCTCAGATTGTATTCAACAGGATGGAGTGATTCATGTTTTCGGTTGTGGACATTCTCATATGCTGGGAGAGGAGCTTTTTTACCGAGCCGGAGGTCTTGTCCCCATTAACCCCATACTCGTTGAGGAATTGATGTTACATAAAGGGGCATTTAACTCATCAAAACTAGAACAAACCAATGATTACGCTAAGGAATTTATGAATGAGGTTCAAATCAAGCAGGGAGATATTGTAATAGTCACCTCGACATCCGGACGGAATCCCGTACCAATTGATGTTGCCCTCCTTTCTAAGAAAAAGGGAGCTTTTGTTATTGCAATTACCTCCCCTAAATATGCTGAAAACCAAACCTCTCGCCATGTAAACGGACAGTTCCTGTTTCAAACTGCTGATCTTACCATAGATAATCATATAGAGGTTGGAGATGTGCTTTTAAAGAGTGAAACAGAAGGAATGGCATTTGGATCAGGCTCTTCTATTATTGGAATGACTATCTTGAACGGAATAATAGTCGAGGCCATTGATCTCATGTTACAAAATCACTTTAGTCCACCTATTTTCAAAAGCAGTAATACTGATGGCGCAGGGGAACATAATCAAAAGTTAGTAGAGAAATATAAAAATCGTATCCCATTATTATTAAAAGAAAAATAATGAAAAAAAAAGGAAGCCCTTAATTGGTAAGCTTCCTTGTTGTATTTTTCCTTAGTTTTCGGCAAAATAAGGATTTAAATGAATCAATACCTCCTCAATATTATCGTATTGACCCATTAACGCCTCCTTTATCTGTCTCGATAAATCATGACCTTCCTTTATCGTTTTGCAATGATCAATGGATATTCGTAAATCAACCATTATGTAATGGCCATGCTCCCTTGCCCGAATACGGTCAATTCGCTTGACTTCATGAAATCCATTGATTAAGTTTATGTATTCATGAATCGTTTCAGCATCAATATTTCTCTCTAATAATATGTCAAATGCCTCTGTTAACATATCCTTTGCAATTTTGAAAATGAGGTATGCGACAAAAATGCTTGCTACCTTGTCACTATATAAAAGGATGTGAATATCTAGTCGATTTCCTATTATAGATAATAGAACCCCTACTGCCGCCGCAATAGATGCCACAATATCTGCTTTATGGTCAAAAGCTATTGCTTCGATTGCTTTACTATTTTGCTCCTTTGCAATATTTAATGAATACCTATATAAAAGTACCTTAGACACATAAGAAATGACGGCAACCCACATGGCAAGTATGCTTGGTGCCTCAATTGGATGAAAAAGTCCTACCACACCTTCATATACAACATAGAAGGAAACTAAAAACAGAAGAATCCCGACAACACCAGATACTATTACCTCGGCTTTTCCATGACCGTATGGATGATCCTCATCAGCAGGCTTATTGGCAATTTTTATCACTAATAAGACAATTAAAGAAGCTACTACATCTGCTGCTGAGTGAATTCCATCAGCAAACACAGCATCACTATGTCCAATCCACCCAACCACCATTTTCCCAACAGTTAAAGCCATATTACTCCATAAACTAATCCAAGCAACCTTTTTCGCAATAGATTCTCTTGCACTCATGTTATCACACCTTTAAAGATGAAATCTTTAACATCATATCAAAATGGAAGTTAGTGGGTCTAGAGCAAAAACTATCTTTATTAAACATTTTTTGAGAATAACAAACTTTTATGAACATGGTGGGAAAATCATCACAATCCTGTATATTAGTATAGTTTTACTTGACTCTTTTCATTGTTTTCAATTGGCATCTTTTTTATGAGAAGTTCAGAAAAATTTCCCTTCATAATTCTCTAGAATATTTTTCGTTTGCATTTTAATAACCATCATGTTATATTACTTCCTGTACTTAATGACCAATATCATCAATTAGTCATTTTTAAGAGGTGATGCCAATGGCAGTTGATAGAAAACAACAAATTATACAAGCCGCTACCAAATCCTTTTCCCTTTTTGGATACAAGGCTACAACGATGGATCAAGTGGCAAAGATCGCAAATGTTGGCAAAGGAACAATTTATACCTTCTTTAAAAATAAGGAGGATTTATTTGATGAAATTATTTCTTCCTTAATTTTAGAAATGAAAGCAGCAGCTGAGGAATCATTTGATGAGAATCTCTCATTTTATGAAAATGTTCATCGGGCTATTTATCGAATATTAGAGTTTCGAAAACAGCATCAGCTGACGATTAAATTATTTCAAGAAGAAAAAGAGATTGGTACGAAGGAAGTTCTTGAGGTTATTCAAAAAGTAGAGAATGCCATTGTGTCATTTATTCAAAATAAGGTACAAATGGCCATTGAAAACGGTGATATAAAAGAATGCAACACAGAATTAACCGCTTTTATTATGCTAAAAATGTATATCTCTCTTATTTTTGATTGGGAAAAGAATCATGAACCTCTTAAAAAAGACGAAATTGCAGAGTTATTCCAACTTTATTTATTCAAGGGATTATCTGTTTAAGATAGTCCTTTCATTTTCCATGAAATGACCAAATGAACAAAACGGTCAATTATTAAAGGAGGGGAATTTATGAGACATTCCTTAATAGGTGCAGAGATGAAGGAAATTTTCAACAATCGAAAAGTATTGATTCCTGTCCTTGCAGTATTAATTGTTCCTGTTTTATATGCAGGAATGTTCTTATGGGCATTTTGGGATCCTTATGCACATTTAGAAAATCTTCCAGTTGCCATTGTAAATAATGATACTGGTGCTAGCTTCGAGGGAAAGAATCTTGATATTGGGAAGGAATTGGTCAAGGAAATTAAGAAAAGTGATGAATTCCAATTTAATATTGTGAGTAAGGAAAAAGCATATGATGATTTAGAAAAGCAGAAATACTATATGGTTGTTGAAATACCAGAAAACTTCTCAGAAAATGCAACAACCTTACTCGATGACGAGCCAAAAAAATTGGAATTAAAATATGTACCTAATGAAGGATATAACTTCCTATCTGGGCAAATTGGGAACACAGCTATGCTAAAGATTCAAGCGTCCCTTCAGGAAAAGGTAACAAAAACATATACAGAAACAATTTTTGAAAAGGTTCAAGAAATGTCAGATGGGTTTAATCAGGCAAGTGATGGTTCTGGTCAATTAAATGATGGAGTTATCAAACTCTCGGACGGTGCTGAAAAAATAAAAGAGAACCTAACAACTCTAGCCGATAAGTCCATTGAATTTAAACAAGGTGTAGTAAAGGCTAGCGATGGATCTAGCGAGCTTGCCTCCGGTACCAAGGAGTTGAATTCTGGTATTGGGCAATTAAAGCAAGGTCATAACCAATTATTAGAAGGTACTAAAGCCACATTATCTGGAACGAATCAACTAGCTACTGGAATTGGCCAGGTACAAACAGGCTTAAATACAGTCGACACTAATATGAATGACCTGGTAACAGGTACAAAAGAAGCTAAAGCTGGAGTAGAGCAATTCAATAATAAGCTTCCTAAGCTAAAAAAGGCTACTGAAGATTTATCTGCTGGGGCTGCACAGCTTGATGCAGGAATTGACCAGCTAGAAATTGAACTTTCAACAAAGCTTGAAGAGGCTTCAAAACAACAGATGCAGCAATTAATGCCTTACCTGCAAAAAAGCATGACAACTGAACAACTAGCTGAATTACAAAATCAGTTAAAGATTCAAAACGAAAATATGCAAAAACAAATTGCTGGAGGCTTTGGTCAATTAAAGGATGGAAGTTCTAAACTAGCAGTGGGTACATCTCAAATGGAGGAAACGATCACTTCTGAGGTAAGTCCTAATATAACAAAATTAAATAATGGTTTAACCAAAATTTACAGCGGTGAAAAACAATTGAAGGCGGGCATACACAGTCTTGCAATTGGTTCATCAGACTTAAATTCTGGTGCTTTAAAATTACAATCAGGTGAAAAACAGCTTTTCACAGGTACTTCACTATTTAATGAAAAACTTAGCGAAGCTCAAAAAGGATCTGAAAAAGTCGTAAACGGAACTGAATCCCTAAGCAGTGGATTATCACAGCTAGCTGACGGGTCACAAAAGATTTCAGATGGCACACAAAAATTAGCTGATGGTTCAACCGAGTTAGCTTCTGGAACTACCCAATTAATGGACGGTTCAAATGAACTTCATAGCAAGTTAAAGGAAGCAGCAGACGAAACAAGCTCAGTAAAAGCAGAGGATAAAAACTTTGATATGATGGCTTCACCAGTTGAAGTAGACAATAACGGTGTTAATAAGGTCCCTAATTATGGAACTGGATTTTCACCATACTTCCTATCCCTTGGATTATTTGTAGGAGCACTTCTCATCTCGATTGTGTTCCCACTTGTCGAACCTGCCATAAGACCAAAGAATGGAATGAACTGGTTTACAAGTAAATTAGCTATTCTCACAGGGATTGGTATCATTCAAGCTCTGATTGCAGTGGCCATTATCTTACTCGGATTAAACCTTGAAGTAGAAAATTTACCATTGTTTATTCTGACTGCGATCATTACAAGTTTAACCTTTATGACCTTGATTCAAATGTTAGTTTCAATTCTAGGTGACCCAGGAAGATTTATTGCAATTTTAATTCTCATATTCCAATTAACAACTAGTGCAGGAACATTTCCATTAGAGTTAATACCGGAATCATTACAACCATTTAATGCCTTTTTACCAATGACTTATTCTGTTAGGGCATTTAAAGCAGCCATTTCTACAGGTGATATTTCCTATTTATGGCACAATGTATTTATTCTAGTAGGCTTTACTCTTGGATTTATCATAATAAGCATTATCTTCTTTAATGCTCTATTCAAAAGAAAATTCTCACATGTTGTGGAAGAAAATTAATTCACATTCTTTTTACAGAAAAGGGCTGTCCCAAAAGTTTTACTTTTTTTGGGACAGCCCTTTTCAATTCACCCTATTTTTGCAAAAATGATTTACCACGAAGACCTGTTCTTCGAATCTGGATCTCCACTTGAACCTGTAATTTAGCTTGAGCAAAATCCTCATTCCAATGATCCTTTACTCGATCAAATTGGTGCGGATTGCTTTTATATAATCTATCACCAAAACCATATATATCTGAACCATATTCCTCTTGAACAAAGCTAATTGATTGTTTCACCTTGTTTGCTACATTTTTAGAAACCATCTTTTCATATTTTTGTAGAGTCTCTATCTTATCTATTGGATCCGTACACTCTGTTCCCTCTAAGTCCCCTTCCCCCGATGTTTTAATTGATATAACAGGCTTTCCATTTTTATAGAAAACCTTTATTTTTGATTTAAATCTTCGAAGGCGGAAATTTGCGTGCTTATCCCCTGAACACGGTACAGATATCGATGTTTTTTCCAGCTTGTTTTGTGTCATTAAATAAACGGCTGTATCCTCCACCCCTAGTCTACCTACAAGTTTATTATCCTTAAAAACCGCCAATCCATCTAGTTCCACAAAGGCATCTGGTGTCACTTTCTGCATATTCTCAACTGACTTTCCCTTTTCTGAATCCCCCTTGACTTTCAATGTTGCAGTTACAGGTTCTCTTCCTGGGGACCCATAGGCATCGATTAAATCCATTAATCTGACAGACGGATCCCCTCCCCACTCCTCTAAAAAGGCTTGCGCCTGAGCAAATATTTTTTGTGTAGATACTTTCTGAATAGGATAATTAATACGTAAAACCTCTTCAGCAGGTCGCTCCTCAACAACAATCAAATTAAAATTATTACGGATTTCCCGATCTCGGTCCAAAAAATCAAGTATTTCAAACAGACCTTCCTTAGCAATTTCTTCACTAATTAATACCACTCTCATGTGCGAATAAATGGGCCTTCTTGAAAAGACCATATTTGCCTTATGAGCCATCTCAGCGATTGAATCCCCCTCCATTGAAAATGCTACACTTGGGGTATTCCCTGATCCTACCTTAATACCCAGTTCTCCTGGATTTAGTCCTTCCATTGTTAATTTATATTTTTTTTCATCCCCCTTATCGACAGCTAAACCAGTAATAACGGAGATTTCATTTAGTTCTTTTAAATCCCAACACCCGGATAATAAACTAACCATAATAAGAGGGATGAATAATCTCTTTATTATTATCATATTAATTCTCCCCTTTAAGCGGAGGTGGTGTTGGAGAAGATTTTTCCTTTTGTTTTTTAGCATCCTTTGTTTGTAAATAGGTAGGTCTATATTGGTTTGCCCAATAAGGAAGTCGCAGGAAAATATCTTCTTGGTCTTTTACTCTAAATGGCGTAACTGGTGTTAGATAGGCTACACCAAAGGACCTCAAACTATTTAAATGTCCAATCATCAACATGAGCCCTATCATCATTCCAAAGAAGCCTAATGACCCAGCTAATATTATAAAAGAAAACCTTAAAATCCTTGATGCAATTGCAAAACTATAGATAGGCGCTACAAAACTTGCAATGGCGGTTAGCGATACAATGATGACCATGACATTAGATATAATCCCCGCTTCGACTGCCGCTTGTCCAATGACCAAGCCTCCTACAATGGATACGGTTTGTCCAACCGCTCTCGGCATTCGTACACCGGCCTCTCTTAATATTTCAAAGGTTAATTCCATAATGATTGCTTCCACAACAGCAGGAAATGGTACATTTTCTCTTTGTGAAATAATATTGATAAGGAGAGTCGTTGGAATCATCTCGTGATGGAAAGTAATAATCGCAACATAAAATGACGGCAGTAATAATGCAAGCAAAAATGAAAAATACCTTAATAACCGAATAAAGCTTCCCATGAAATATGGCTGATAATAATCCTCTGATGTAGAAAAAAAGTCAGTAAAATTGGCTGGAGCAGATAAAACGAATGGGGTTCCATCAACAAATATGGCCACTTTTCCTGTTAAGATATGTGAAGCGATTGTATCTGGTCTTTCTGTATTAAAAAGTAATGGAAATGGGGTAAACGTTTTATCGGCAATTAATTCTTCAATATTATTGGATTCAAAAATTGCAAATACATCGATATCCTTTATTCGTTTTTTTACCTCTGCAAGTAAGTCATTATTGATGATATTCTCCATGTAAGCAACGACCACTTCTGTTGAACTATCATTACCGATGATATAACTATCAAAGCAAAGATGTGGGCTTTTAATCCTTTTCCTTAATAATCCAAGATTTGTATACAAATCTTCAATAAAGCCATCCTTTGGTCCCCTAATCGTTGTTTGAGTAGAAGGTTCATTAATTGAACGCTTATCGCTCGACGGGATACTGATGGCAATTGCCTTTCTACAGCCTTCTATCAATAATATGGCATACCCATTTAAGATATCCGTAGCTGCATCCCCAAAGTTAGTAACTGTTTTTATTTCTCCTCCAGAAAAAATATTTTCTATCATTTTAAACGGCAAATCATGCTTTATCTCTTTAGAGCTGGTTATAACTAGACTTAAAGGATGAAGTATTTTTTCAGCCATTTTCGTTGAATCAATCATTGTCTTTAAGTAACATAGCTTCCCCGGATTTGAGACAACCTTCACATCTATAGCCATAAAATCAATTGTTTTATGAAAAATACTTTCTATCTCCTCTTTGTTTTTTTCTAGAGAACTTGAAAGATCATTTTTTTTATACCTATCTAGATCCTCTTTTGTCTCATGCATTTTCTGAGGAGGGGTTTTGTCTCTGCTCTTTTTTCTTCTGTTGATTTTTATCAATCGATTTACCTCCTTTCCTACTTTTTATCAATAAAATGATAAAAACGATTGCGGGAAGCACATATTGCATTGGTATATGAAGGTAAATTGGGACAATTTTTACCCCTTCATAAATATGTTCATCAAAATTATTTGCAATGAAAATAGAAAGGGGGGCAATAAGCATTGCAACCGGAAATGAAAAATAGCGAAAAGGGAGATTATAAGAGAATTCTAGTCCCTTGATTACACAATAAAAATAAATAGAGGCCTTTACAAAAACCCCAAGCATAACAATAAAAACCACCAATGCATCCAAACGTTCAACAAATTGGGCAATCGCGATTTCCCTTGCAGACATCAAAAGTGGGAAGGTTGTTCTCGCATATGTCTCGGCGCCCAAAACGGAAATATTTAATAGACCATGATACGTAATGGTCATTCCGGCTAATAAAACAGCAATGACGGCATACTTTTTTCCTTTTTGAATCTCTCTTACCTGGTGCATCACCACTGTAAAAACAATCAATTCCCCGAAAGGGAAGGTCATTAGCCTCGGAAAAACTCCTTTGATAATCGGGGTCATCCCATTATAAAAAATTGGTTTTAAATTATTAATCTCAATGCTTTTGTTAATGAAAAGAAATAACGTAATCAAAACTAAGAATACGATAATGTATGGCGTAAATGTCTCCGCTGTTCTGGCAAAAACCTCAAATCCACAATATACAATGTAGGCGACAACAATCATAAATATTATGGTCGTGAATTCAATCGGTGTATTTGGAAGGACCACTGTTACGAGTAATTCAGCAAAATCTCTCAAAACTCTTGCACCTATATAAAGGAAATATACGATATATACTTGTGCAATAATTTTTGCCAAAACCTTTCCAAAGCAAATCTGCAGTAAATCATAAAGATTATTACCTGGAAAGCGCCTAATCATCTCGTGATACATGGCCATCAAGCCCATACCAATCACTGTGGCTAATATCATAGAGAGCCAAACATCCTGTTTCGCTTCTGTTCCTAATCCAACCACAGCAGCAGTTCCAATCTCAAAAACTATAATTAGCAGGCAAAATTGAATGAGTGAAATCTCTTCCTTTGAATCAGGAACCAATTCATTCACCCCTCTTTTTTCTTGGATGCTTTCTTCCTAAGGCGAAAGTCAACGATAAATGAGTATATAAAGCTTATTAATATGGCAAAAAGTGAATATAAATTTCCAGTATTATACTTATAATCTCGCCAGTTCTCCATTACCGCATGGAACTGAAAATGACTGACGATTAAGTCCATAACAACGATTAATATCATGGTTAAAAAAAATAGCAACATCAATCCAAAGGTTACCAAACCATTCACCGCACTTTTTCTAATTCTTTCCTCCGTTATTATTTTTTACATTTACTAAAGTTATGCAATAAATGAATAGATTGGAGTTAGAAATATTCTGCATAAAAATATATTTAGGAATAACAATAAACTATAGATAATTTTCTGGAGGATTTTGTTATGGATACGCATCATGTGAGGTTATCAAGCGCAGAGATCGGGGGACTTTGGGAAACATACACCCTCGATAGTGCCATTATTTGCTTATTAAAATATTGTTTACACCATGCTAAAGATGAGGAAATAAAAGGAATCGTAAAGAAGACCATTGAATTGGCCCAAAATCATTTAAACGATGTAAAAGAGATTTTTATGAAGGAACATATAGTCGTCCCTAATGGTTTTACGGATGATGATATTAATCTTTCTGCCCCCCCACTCTTTTATGAGACCTATTCAATAAGCTGTGTATATATGGTTTTACGGATGAGCATCATTAATTTCAGCTTCACAATAGCCAATGTTGCTCGTCCGGACATATTAGACTTTTTTTCAAGATGCATAAGAGAAGATACAAAGAACTTTAATGAGGTTGTAAACCTTATGCTGTCAAAAGGCCTTTATGATCGACCGCCAATGATTCCATATCCTAAAGAAAAAGAGTATATCAAGAAGAAAAATTATATTTTTAAATCGATTGGTGAAAAAAGACCCTTAAATGCATTAGAATTGTCTGAGGTATTCTTCAATATTGAACGGAATTATTTTGCTGTAATACTTTGTATGGGGTTATTACAGGTGGTAAAGGATAAGAAATTTAAATCCTTTATCTCAGAGGGGAAGGAAATCTCGGAAAAACAAATCAATTATTTAAATGATTTACTAAAAGATGAAAATCTTCTAGGGATAGTTTCTGTAAATGTAGAAGTGACAGATTCCACAGAATCTCCATTTTCTGACCGGTTAATTATTGCCCTTTTTACCCTTCTTAATGGGTTAGATATCACTTTACTCGGCCAGGCATTATCTAAGTCTTTGAGAGCAGATTTGTCTGCCTTTTACAGCAAAACCATAGCTGAGATCCTCCTTTATTCTGTTAAGGGCTTTAATCTTATGGTTGAACATGGGTGGATGGAAGAGCCACCACATGCCCCTAACCGCCATATCGATTAAACTAAATATCTGCATCTCATAAAGATGAAGTCTTCTTTATGGGATACAGATTTTCCTTATTTTAAACAAGACTTTACTGAACGATCTATTATTTAATCACATTCTATATGAGATAAAACTTGATTCAAAATGGTAATAACATGCTCATCATCATATGTGTAATAGAATGTATTTCCTTCTCGTCTGTATTTTACAAGTCGTAAATTCCTCAAAAAGCTAAGCTGATGAGATACAGCCGATTGGGTCATTTCTAATACTTCTGTAATATGATTTACCGAGCATTCCTCTTGTGAAAGCAAATATAAAATTTTAATTCTTGTCGGGTCTGCCAGAGCTTTAAAGATTCGAGAAGCCTCATCTACTGTTTCCTGGGCTAAAAATGAATGGTCCCTCTGCTGCATCAAGTATTCCTCACTTTCTTTTTTCTCCTTCTATTTTAATAGATCCATAACAGCTTATGTAAATTAAAAAATGAAGGATGCGTTGCTTAATAATAACATAACACTGACATTTCTATGTATTGGATTGTTTCTTTAATTCCGGCATTTTCAAATAAGTCAACCATCTCCAAAACCATTCCAATGGACCAAAGTGAAAATAGCGAAGCCATACTGTGCTAAAAAGGAGTTGAATGAAATAAATCAGAATACAAAGATAGAGCGTTTCGATAAAACCAACATTGCCCTTTAAGGAGAAAATATTACCTACCAATACGAGTAAGACTGTTTGCATAATATAATTAGTTAATGACATTCTTCCATAGTATTTTAGAGGGGACAAAAGATTTTGAGCCGACGGTTTTCGCAAAAGCAAAATAAGAAGTCCCACATAAAAGGCAGAAAGAACAGGTCCAACCATAATACCGATATTTAAAAACGTACTTACGATTATTCTTTTCCCGCTATCCACTTCATTTAGATGGAACCCATCAAACGGAGTAGAAGGAACATGCTGGAATTGATAAGAAATCCCTATGATACTCATAATTAACATGATTGTTGTAAAAAAAACCAAGCTCTTCATCTTTTTGGTAATATTTTCAAAAACGTGGTACTGTCCAGCTGTAAAACCTAACAATATCATTGGTAACGGCAAGAGAACCTTTACTGCTAAAATGCTAAAGCCAATGAGCAAAATGATTCCAATGACGAGATTAATTTCTCTTTTAATCTTATTAAAAGGTAAAACAATAAGCCCGCAAAAAGCATAAACAGTCAATGCCTCTCCTGGGTGAAAGATAGAATGAATCAATCCAAAAGCAAACATCCAAGCAATTCTACGCAAGAACAGGATTACTCCATTATTTCCTTTTGCATAGGCACGTGAAATAAAGATATAAAAGCCAACACCGAATAAGAAGGAGAATATGGTATAGAATCTACCCTCAATAAAAAGATAGAGAAACCTTTGATATAAGGCATCAATTGAATGTTCTTCTGGTAAACGTGCATCGAGTAAATAAACACTATTTATAAGAATAATTCCCAAGAGAGCAAATCCTCTTAAATAATCAAGTGAATCTATTCGTTTATTTAAGTCTATCGATTCCATGGTCACCATCCTTTTAAAAGGCCTCACCCATTTTCCGTATTACTCAATTATACACAAATAAGGCTGCCCCGAAAGCAAAGGTGCCAGGCACCAATGGGACAGCCCTATTTTATTTAAGATTATTCATTTAAATGAGAATACGATGTGGTAAGACTCAATTACTTTACTTCCCGTGGTATTGAAAGTCCAAGCCCCTCAGCCACCCTTAGTCCGTACTCTTGATCTGCTTTATAGAAATGAGCAATTTGGCGGAGTTTAATTTCTTCTTTCTCCACTGGCTTCATTGCTGCAACAATCGTTTCTACAAGTCTAGCACGCTCTTCTACACTCATTAACCGATATAAGTCGCCCGCTTGAGTGTAATGGTCGTCACTATCATATGCAACCTGTTCAGCAACACCCGATACAACAAATGGAGTTGTTTTATCAGATACAGATTCCTGAGGACCACCATAGCTGTTTGGTTCATAGTAAACAGAGCCTCCACCATTTCCATCAAATCGCATTTGACCATCACGTTGATAGTTTTGATAACCTGACTTTGGTCGGTTAATTGGCAGATGATTATGGTTAACTCCTACACGATAACGATGCGCATCAGCATAGGCAAACAAGCGGCCTTGTAGCATTTTATCAGGAGAAGGCTCAATTCCAGGTACCATTGTTCCAGGTGAGAATGTCGCTTGCTCCACTTCTGCAAAGTAATTCTCTGGATTTTTATTTAAAACCATACGTCCTACTTCAATTAATGGATAGTCCTTATGAGACCAGACCTTTGTAACATCGAATGGATCAAATCGATAAGTATTTGCATCCTCTATAGGCATCATTTGTACATGAAGAGTCCATGATGGATAATCACCATTTTCAATCGCATTAAACAAATCCTCTGTATGGAAGTCAGGATTTTCACCTGCAAGCTTAGCAGCCACTTCATTTGTCATATTCTTGACACCTTGATCTGTTTTAAAGTGATATTTCACCCATACCGCTTCTCCATCTTCATTCACCCATTTAAAGGTATGGCTTCCATATCCATTCATATGTCGGAAGGTCGCAGGGATTCCACGATCCCCCATTAGATAGGTAACTTGATGTAGTGATTCTGGTGATAATGACCAGAAATCCCATATAGCCGTAGGATTTTTCAAATGTGTTTGAGGATCTCTTTTTTGAGTATGGATGAAATCAGGGAATTTAATAGCATCACGAATGAAGAATATTGGGGTGTTATTTCCAACAAGATCATAGTTCCCATCTTCTGTATAAAATTTCACAGCAAACCCTCTCGGATCACGAACCGTATCACTAGAACCAAGTTCACCCGCAACTGTTGAGAATCGGATAAACATTGGAGTGCGCTTTCCTACCCCATTGAATAGCTTAGCTTTTGTATATTTAGACATGTCATTAGTGACTTCAAAATAGCCATGTGCCCCTGCACCCTTCGCGTGTACAACACGTTCAGGCACACGTTCTCTATTAAAATGTGCTAATTTCTCAAGTAGGTGAACATCCTGTAGTAAAGTAGGTCCTCGTGAACCAGCAGTCATCGAATTTTGATTATCTCCAACAGGTGCTCCCCAACTCGTAGTTAGTTTGTTTTTACTTGTACTCATTTAAGACATCACCTCATATATTTTATAGAAAACCCCTTACTCTAAATACAATGATAACATTTATCATTCAAAAATCAATACTATTTTATAATTATTTTAATAAAGTAATAATAATAATTAAAAAAATAAGGCAACAGCAGTTACGCTGGTTGCCTTATTTTCATGCCTTGTATCTAAATAGAATAGTCTTCCGGGATAAACACTCTTAGCTGTTTCGGTTTAACAAACACCATTTCTCCTGATATGAGATTAAGTTTCCGATAATAGTCCTTTGTTATTTCAGCTTCAAGATACTCCCCAGTATCATTTCGAATAAGCTCCAGCTGGACAATAGGACCAACTATATGTACGTGCTTAATCTCTGCTGAAACAGAATCCACACTCTTTTCCCTAACTATGCTAATATCGTGAGGGCGAACATACCCGACCGCATCCGTATCAATTGTATTAGAATGTTCCGGAACGTCCAGTTCAAATGAACCGTGATGGAGTTTTCCCTTATGCAACCTTCCTCTAAATAAATTGACATTCCCTAAAAAATCATAAACAAATGGACTTGAGGGATTTTCGTAGACTTCCTCGGGACTTCCTATTTGCTCGATTTTCCCTTCGTTCATAACAACAATCCGATTGGCTACATCTAAGGCTTCTTCCTGGTCATGTGTAACGAAGATACTTGTTACATGAAATTCATCATGAAGCTTTCTTAGCCAACGCCTTAATTCTTTTCTCACCTTTGCATCTAGGGCACCGAATGGTTCGTCTAGCAATAGAACATTTGGCTGAACGGCTAATGCTCTGGCAAGCGCTACCCTCTGCCTTTGTCCACCCGATAGCTGAGAAGTATAACGGTCACTAAAGGCAGAGAGCTTAACCAATTCAAGCAATTCCTTGACCTTATCCTCTATATCCTGTTTAGATGGGCGTGTTTTTCTCGGGCGAACCCTTAGTCCATAGGCAACATTCTCAAATACTGTCATATGCCTAAATAAGGCATAATGCTGAAACACAAAGCCTACCTTTCTTTCCTTTGTGCTAATATTCGTCATGTCCTCGTCCCCAAATAGTATCGTTCCTTTATCTGCCGCTTCCAACCCTGCAATAATCCGCAAAAGAGATGTCTTTCCAGAACCAGATGGACCAAGCAAAGCAACCAGCTCTCCTGTCTGAATGTCTAGATTAATATTTTCAAGTGCATTAAATGTGCCAAAGGATTTTGAAACATTTCTTATTTTTATACTCATAATTGATCAACTCCCTTATTCCTATTAAGTGTGCTGTGTAGTTTGCTTGGCCTTCCATTCCACAACATTTTTGACAACTAACGTCACAATCGCAAAAATAGACATTAAGGAAGCAACAGCAAATGCAGCGGAAAATTGATACTCATTGTACAAAATTTCAATATGTAGTGGCATCGTATTAGTCATCCCACGAATATGTCCAGAAACAACGGAAACCGCCCCAAACTCTCCAATTGTTCTAGCACTGCAGAGGATAATTCCATATAGTAGGCCCCATTTTATATTAGGAAGAGTAATAAAGAAGAAGGTCTTCCACCCGCTTGCTCCTAAGGTTAACGATGCCTCCTCATCAGATACTCCTTGAGTTTGCATTAATGGAATTAATTCTCTAGCTACAAATGGTAAAGTGACAAAAATAGTGGCCAACACAATCCCTGGCACAGCAAAAATAATTTTTATATCATGATTCATTAACCAAGGACCAAACAAACCATGAGTACCAAATAATAGAACGAAGACCAATCCGGCAATGACAGGTGAGACTGCAAACGGAAGATCAATAATGGTAATTAATAGACTTTTCCCCTTAAATTGAAACTTGGTAACTGCCCAAGCTGCAGCTACCCCAAATATTGAGTTTAGAGGGACCACCAAAAAAGTAATAATAACGGTGAGTTTGATTGCTGCTAATGCATCCGGACTACTTATCGCAGCTACATATACATCCAGCCCCTTGTCAAATGCCTTTACGAAGATGGCTATGAGAGGCAAAATCAAGAATAAAGCTAAAAACCCTATTGCTAGCGTTATAAGAATGAATCTTACAAGCAAGGGTTCAGAATGATTTGGTTTCCTTTGGAGAGGTGTATTCGCGTATTGAATGGAGACATTTCCCGTCATAGACCTTCCTCCTTTATTTGTTATCAAGTTAAAATACATGTGATTTCACTCTCTATTAACCTTGATGAATATAGCTTTCAAAAAAGTGGTCTGTTCCTAAGTTCATATCTTGTTAGTATTTCCTATTTGTCCACCATTGCAAGAGATTGAAGATCAAGAGTATAAGAAATGAGAATAATAGCATAACAGCGGCAATTGCTGTTGCTCCAGAGTAATCATATTGTTCAAGTTTCGTCATTATTAATAATGGAGTAATCTCTGTTTTCATTGGCATATTTCCAGCAATGAATACGACAGAACCGTATTCTCCAAGTGCACGGGCAAATGCTAAGGTAAAACCAGTAAGGGCTGCCGGGAATAATTCAGGAATAATGACCTTAACAAAGGTTTGAAAGCGATTGGCACCTAAACTAGCTGACGCTTCTTCTAATTCCTTATCTAGATTTTGCAATACTGGCTGTACAGTCCTAACAACAAAAGGAAGCCCAATAAAGGTTAAGGCAATAATGATCCCCAACGGTGTAAAGGCGACTTTAAAGCTTAGGAATTTACCTATCCAACCATTTTGAGCATATAAGGTAGTAAGAGCAATCCCTGCAATTGCCGTTGGTAAAGCAAATGGAAGATCTACGAGGCCATCCATGATTCTAACTCCAGGAAAGCGATAACGAACTAATACCCATGCAATTAATACACCAAAGACAACATTAATTAGAGCAGCAGCACACGAAGCACCAATAGTTAATTTATAAGAGGCCACCACCCTAGGATCACTTATGATCTCCCAAATTTTTTCCCCTTCTAAGCTCATCGTATTTAAAAAAATCATGGATAAAGGTAAGATAATTAGAATACTTATGTAAAAAATAGTAAAACCAAGTGATAGTCCAAAACCCGGTATCACACTATGTCTCATTACTTTAGTCTTTTGTAGATTTGTCAAGATTCCACCCCCTCCTTTTGTGTCAAATTTCTATTATTCTTTTTAATAACCATAGATGCTCCAAATACGATTATTTGTACTTGAAGCACCCATGGTTTTTGAAAATTCATTTTCTTATTATATTTGTGCCTTTCTTCCTGACCAAAAGGTTGAAATCATTACTTAGGCTGATAGATTTGATCAAATGTTCCTCCATCACTAAAGTGTTCCTTTTGGGCATTTTGCCAGCCTCCAAAATCATCATTAATATTTACCAAGTTAATCTCTGGGAAGGTATCCCCATATTTCTTAAGAATGTCTTGATTTCTAGGACGATAGTAGTTTTTGGCTGCAATCTCTTGCCCTTTATCTGTATACAAGTATTTTAAATAGGCTTCAGCCACCTCTCTTGTGCCTTTTTTATCAACAATTTTATCTACAACAGCAACAGGTGGTTCTGCAAGTATACTAATAGAAGGAACAACAATTTCAAATTTGTCCTTACCTAATTCATTCAATGTCAAGAAGGCTTCATTTTCCCAAGCGATCAACACATCTCCAATTCCTCTTTCAACAAATGTTGTTGTCGATCCACGTGCACCTGAATCCAATACCTCTACATTTTTGTATAATTGATTCATAAATTTCTTAATTTGTTTTTCATCACCCTGATACTTATCCTTTGCAAACGCCCAAGCTGCTAAGTAGTTCCATCTTGCTCCTCCTGATGTTTTAGGGTTTGGTGTAATAACGGAAACATCTTTCTTCGTTAAATCATCCCAGTCCTTTATTCCCTTCGGATTTCCCTTTTTCACAAGAAATACAATCGTCGATGTGTAAGGAGTTGAGTTATCCTCTAAACGTGATTGCCAATCCTTATGAATTAATCCTCCTAGGTTTACAATTTCATCAATATCATAGGCTAATGCTAATGTAGCAACATCTGCCTCTAGTCCATCAATAATGGCACGCCCTTGTTTTCCTGAACCACCATGAGATTGTTGGATAGTTACAGTTTGTCCCGTTTTTTCCTTCCAATATTTTGAGAATTCCTCATTGAATTCTTGATAAAGCTCACGCGTTGGATCATAAGAAACATTTAGCAGCTCGACAGGTTCCTTGGAAGATTTATCATTCCCTTTTTTCCCTTCCTTTTTCGTGCTGTTAGCACCATCACTTGAACATCCCGCTAGAATACTAGCTATTAAGACAAAAATTACCAACAATGATCTAATACTTGACTTCTGAATGTTAAACATAGAAATCCCCCTCTTTTTTTCCATATTAAAAGACTGCTTATTTTTCTTATGGCTCTGTTAAACTTGAATGTTGATTTCCGTTCCAGGCGCTTCGCTTTCCACTCCAATCAACATGTCTTAATATCAACAATGAGCTTTAACACAGCCTTTCTTATAAAAACACGGCTTGCCTATCCTTCCAATTTCCTCCATATTTCCTTTCAGCCATATTTTTATTGAATAAAGAAAATAAGCAGCCTTCAGTATGTCTGATCAGCATTCATTATTCACAAAATATAAATTCCTCAAATATAATGTTGAAAAATAGCTTTATTTCCTATTGCCAGAAATAGTTCTTTTCAATTGAAATCGATTTTTCTCCGTACGATCAACCTGGGTAATTTCCCCATCATGGACAGTAATTAGAACCGATCCAAATTGAATGTCTTTAATCATTGATAGAATATAATTCCACTTCTCTTGGTCAATCTTTCCCATGTAATAATCCCCCTATTCTCATAATAGTAATAACTCATGTGAATACTAGGGATTAATAACCAAAAAAGAGTATTCCCTAGATTCTAACTACTAAACCCACAGATTAATATCTTATTGAATCCTTTGTATAAACAATGTGGACTGTACTTACTAAGTGGATATAACAATGTTCCCTCCTCCTTATTAGAAATGAAAAAAGACCTATACCCATAAATAAAAGAGTATAAGCCTTTGGTTTTCCAATCAGCTTTCCTATTCAGGTGTCAGAAATCATTTCTTGATTTTTATTAATTCACATTTTATTCTGACTTTTCCGAGTTGTCAAGTATGTTTTTTCATTACTTGGAATTCAATCAAACGTTTGATTAAGAAAATGTACCTCTTTCTGCACAAAAATATTTTTAATCAAACGTTTGATTAAGAAAATTCACCTCTTTCAGTACAAAAATATGTTTAATCAAACGTTTGATTAAGAAAATACACCTCTTTCTGTACAAAAATATGTTTAATCAAACGTTTGATTAAGAAAATACACCTCTTTCTGCACAAAAATATATTTAATCAAACGTTTGATTAAGAAAATTCACCTCTTTCTGCACCACAAAATATATTTAATCAAACGTTTGATTAAACTCGCTTTATAACATTTTTCAATAAATATTTTTTACCCCAATGGATGCTTTCAAGTTTACAAGCTGCTAATATTATTGGTAAAATCTCATCATTGACTATTACATAATAATTGATAATTAATTCTATTTTGTTTGGGTATAATCTTTAATTTCTTCTTATAAAAAGGAGTGACCAGTGGTTGCAAACTAAAAGAGCTTTACCTATTTTATTTTTAGTGATGTTTTTAGTGATGGTCGGCTTTGGAATTATCATTCCAGTTCTTCCGTTTTATGCAGAAAAAATAGGGGCAAACCCAACAGAACTCGGACTATTAATGTCCGTTTATTCCTTTATGCAGCTTATCTTTGCTCCTGTTTGGGGCAGGGTGTCAGATAGAATAGGAAGAAAACCTGTAATAATGATAGGAATTGCTGGACTATCCCTTTCCTTCTTTTTAATGTCTGTTTCCACTCAATTATGGATGTTGTTTATTGCTCGGATTATTGGTGGCTCTCTATCCGCTGCCAATATGCCAACAGTAATGGCATATGTGGCTGATATCACCTCTCCAGAGGATCGAGCAAAAGGCATGGGTATGATTGGTGCAGCAACTGGATTGGGCTTCATTTTTGGTCCAGCATTGGGTGGCGTCTTTTCTAAAGTAAGTTTGAACACACCATTTTATATTGCAGCAGTCCTTTCTCTTTTAACCTTTCTTCTGGTCTTCGTTATATTGAAGGAATCATTGCCAAAAGAGAAAAGAGGAATACATAACGAAGAGAAATCATCCATATGGAAGGTATTTGAAAATTCCTTATCCATACTTTTTATCCTTCAATTGTTTATTTCTCTTTCGCTCTCAGGATTAGAAGCTACTTTCGCCTATTTCGCTGCAAAAAGGGCCGGATTAGATACTGTTAATCTCGGTTATATCTTCATGATTATGGGTCTTGCTAGCGCTTTTGTTCAAGGAGGATTAATTGGAAAGCTCACCCAAAAATTTGGAGCGGGTGCTGTTATCCAAGGAGGAATTCTGGTTTCTGCCATTGGATTTGGTCTCATTCTACTTGTAGATAGCTTTACAACTGCGGCCATCTTTCTTACTATTTTCGGTGTTGGGAATGGTGTTATCCGCCCGAGTGTTTCCACCCTTCTTACAAATCAATCAACCTCTGGACACGGAAGCGTAACTGGTTTTCTTTCTTCCTTTGATTCATTAGGGAGAATTCTTGGACCAACATTAGGTGGATGGCTGTATTCGATTTCTATTGGGCTCCCTTATATTTCAGGGGTGATTATGTCCATCATTGCATTGATCCTCTATTTGGTTTACCATGCAAAAGCTGCAAAAACACTAACAGCCTAACGCTATTAAACCTATATAATAAGAGAACTAACCCTTAAGGTGTCTGGTATTCACTGAAGATTGCTATAGTGGTGCCGGGCACCTTTTTCCAAATATTTGAATATAAAGAAGGAATTCTGTGAATTCCTTTGAATATTAATAGGAAGTACAAGGGGGTTATGTTATTGAATAGAAAACTAGCTCTAGCTATCTTATTTATGGGGATTCTTTATATATTTTTTGTTCCGGAAGAACCCATTCCAGTAAAAATAACTTTCAAGATCATTCCAATGCTATTAATCATTCTATATGCATTTCGCAACATGATAGAAAAGGAAAGCAAATTTTCCTGGATGATTATTATGGGGTTAGTGTTTTGTATGCTAGGTGATGGACTATTAATTTGGTTTGTCGTTGGTTTATCCTCGTTTCTCATTGGCCACTTATTTTACGCGGGCGGCTTTTTCTCTCGTTGGACTTTTTCTTGGTTAAGATTTCTTACCCTCCTTCCAATAGCTGCTTACTCGATATTTATGGGGATTCATCTAGTTCAAGCTCTGCAAGAAAACAGAGAGGATACATTAATCATTCCAGTTATCTTCTATATCTTCGTCATCTCTTTAATGTTCTGGTCTGCCATTATGACGGGAAATATATGGGCTATTTTTGGAAGTGCCCTTTTTGTTATTTCCGATTCTCTTCTTTCCTGGAATAAATTTATTTCTGAGATTGCTTTTTCAGGGGAATTGATTATGATCACCTACTATACTGCACAATTCCTTATTGCCAAAAGCTTAAGTATAGGGTCAATCAACAAATACCCTTTGTTATCCAGTAAAAATTTAGGTCGGTAGAAACTCTACCGACCTTTTCATTATCCTTGACTATAGCGTGAAACAATCTCATCTAGAGAAATTTCTTCTGTTTTTTCATAAACCATATCGGCCTTCGAGAATGATTCCTTTTTTCCAATGGCAACCGCGAACATACCGGCTGACTTGATAGCCTCTACCCCTGCAACTGCATCCTCAACCCCAATACAAGTAGTTGGTTCCACATTTAATAATTTTGCAGCAGTTAGGAACACCTCTGGATGTGGTTTCCCATTAGCTACTTTTTTAGCATCAACAATGGCATCAAAAACATCTTTTAGCCCTAACGATTCCATAACAGTAAAAGCATTTTTACTTGCAGAAGCAAGTCCTAGCTTCATTCCCTTTTCCTTAATAGCGAAAATAAAATCCTTCATACCGGGTAGAATATCAGCAGGCGTTATTTTTTGAATCAGTGTTAAGTAATGATCATTTTTTTTAGCAGCAAGTTTTTCTTTTTCCTCACTGGTAAAATCATCTTTCCTCCCACCGATTTCCAAAATTTTCTCTAGGGAGTCCATTCTTGAAACCCCTTTTAACATTTCATTATCCTCACGGGTAAAACGAATACCAATGTCCTCAGCAAGTGCTTGCCAAGCTAAAAAATGATATTCAGCGGTATCTGTGATGACCCCATCTAAGTCAAAAATAAACGCATTTAATGGCTTGCTCATATAATCCTCTCCTTATTGCAATTGGGGTTTTAAGCATATAGCTCATTGCTGAGCACATCCTATTTTTTCAAAGGGACCAGGATTTCCCCATTTTCTGGAATAACCACTTCCTGATCATATAGCTTCATGGATAGCTCTGATCCTTCTTGAGAGATAAAGACTCCTTGTTGAGACACGTTAATCTTCATAAAGTGTTCACGATAAACGATATTGAAGGTATAGGAATTCCAAGCCTTAGGAACAAATGGAGCGAAGGAAAGTGTTTCATGAGCTGTTCTCATTCCTGCAAAACCTTGAACAATTGCAAGCCAAGCTCCAGTCATACTTGTAATATGCAATCCGTCCTCTGTATCGTTATTATAATTATCTAAATCAAGACGGGCTGTACGATGGTACATTTCGTATGCCTTTTCTTCTTTACCCAACTCAGCCCCTAAAATAGCATGAATGGATGGAGATAAGGATGATTCATGAACAGTCATTGGCTCATAGAAATTAAAGTTTCTCTCTTTTTCCTCGCGTGAAAACTCGTGATTAAAAAAGTAAAGTCCTTGAAGCACATCAGCTTGTTTGATAAAACAGCTACGTAGGATTTTATCCCATGACCATTTTTGGTTAATTGGACGTTCTTCAGGCTTCAAGTCATCAACCGTCATTAAATCTTTATCTAAGAAGGTATCATGCTGAACAAAAACTCCCAGTTCTTCATCATATGGTAAGTACATTTTCTCAACGATATCTTCCCACTTGCTAGTTTCTTGTTCTGTTATATTTAGATCTTGCAGACGTTCTTGATAACCTGTTGCTTTTAATGTATCTATAGCCTCAAGGGTGTATTTTAAGGTCCACCTTGCGATAGTATTCGTATACCAATTGTTATTTACATTGTTTTCATATTCATTTGGTCCTGTAACACCATGAATCATATATTGATCTTTTTTCTTATGATAATGTACACGATCTGCCCAGAACCTAGAAATACCGGTTAACACATCAATACCATGTTCATGTAAATAGTCATGGTCGCCGGTATAATTTACATAGTTATACACTGCGTAAGCGATTGCCCCGTTACGATGAATCTCCTCGAATGTAATTTCCCATTCATTATGGCATTCGATTCCATTAAAGGTTACCATAGGATATAGAGCGCCCTCTAAGCCCTGTTGCTGTGCATTATGATATGCTCCATCTAATTGATTATAGCGATATACTAGTAGATTTCTTGCTACCTCAGGTTTTGCCGTTGATAGATAGAGTGGGATTGCATATGCTTCAGTATCCCAATACGTTGCGCCACCATACTTCTCTCCAGTAAAGCCTTTTGGTCCAATGTTAAGTCGAGAATCCTCTCCATAATAAGTACAGAAGAGCTGGAATAGGTTAAAACGAATTCCCTGCTGTGCCTCATCATCACCTTGAATCTCAACATCACAGATTTCCCAACGCTTAAGCCAATTAGCCTTGTGCTCAGCAAGAAGCATGTTATAGCCTTTCTCTAAAGATTGATTCAATAATGTGTTCCCTTTTTCTACAAGCTCATTCGCTTCATAATCCCTATCAGTGGTAACTGCTACATATTTATAAAGTGTAACAGGATTATTTTCGGATAATGAAACAACAAACGTATTATCTACATATTCATCTTTAGAATTATTCGATATTGATTGCACATCACCATCAACAGCAATACTCATTGCTGCAGAAACTTGGAAAGTCGGTGTACCAAAAGGATTTTCCTTTGTTTTCATTACAAGGTGACCTTTATAATCCTCCACCCCTCGGTTAACCTCCAACCAGAAGTCTTCCTCGTAGTTGGAATCTTCATTTCTTACATCACCATCAAGATATGGAACGAATGTAATTTCTCCACTGTAGTTCTTTGCAGTTGCCGTGTACTTAATTACAGCAAGTTCGCTATCTGCAATAGATAGAAAACGAACTACCTCAAATTCAGTTACTTTCCCATTTTGTTCAATGGTAAATCGACGAGTTAACACTCCATACTGCATATCCAACTCACGGTAAAAGTTTGTTACATTTGCTCTGTTCAAATCAAGCTCTATTCCGTCAATGATGATGCGTATTCCAATATAATTTGTTGAATTGATTACCTTTCCAAAATATTGAGGGTACCCATTTTTCCACCAGCCAACCCTTGTTTTATCTGGAAACCATACTCCAGCAATGTAAGAGCCCTGATGGTGATCGCCACTATAGGTTTCCTCAAAGTTGCCACGCATACCCATATGTCCATTCCCAAGACTCATCATACTTTCAGCTAAACGAAAGTTTTCTTGGTTTAATTTAGTTTCAGTAATTTTCCATTTGTCAATTTCAAATAGTCTTTTCATGTGTTTCACCTCATCTATTAAATAAATGCAAACGTTTGCGCAATTCATCAAAAAAATAAAGCTATTTACAATACAATATTATTGTAAAGGATTTCATAAAAAAAAGCATGGAAAAATGTAATTTTTTTATGACAAAATTTTGTATTCCCTTATTTTGAGATTGAATGTTGAAAATCAATTAGGTTTATTACAATAATAAATATATAAAAAAGGCTGTTCCATAAGGGTCATGAACTAGCTTATGGAGACAGCCTCTTTAAATTAGTCTACTTTAAATTTATTTACTAGTTGATTTAATTCTACAGACATGGAAGAAAGAGATTGTGCGTGATTTTGTACCTTTTCCATCTCTTCTATATGTTCTTCAGAAGACTCCACAACCTTTTGGGTCATTTCGGATGATTGATTTGCTACTGTTGCCATTTCTTGAACCGATGCAGATACTTCCTCTGAACCAGCAGAAATTTCCTCAGATGCTGCTGACACTTCTTGAATCTCACTGGTTATTTCCTCGAATTTCTTTATTACCTCAGAAATCCTTCCTTGAGTGATACTTGCAGAGTCTTTTCCATCCTGAACACGATCTTTTACCTGACTAATTGAATGAACGGTAGTCTTTGTTTCATCTTGAACTTGCTTAACAATTTCATAAATCTCACCAGCTGATTGGGAAGATTGTTCTGCTAATTTTCTTACCTCATCTGCCACCACCGCAAATCCTCTGCCTGAATCTCCTGCCCTTGCTGCTTCAATCGCAGCATTTAAAGCCAATAGATTCGTTTGCTCTGAAATTTGTTGAATGATGGATAGGATTTCACCAATTTCATTAGAACGAAGACTTAATTGTTTGATGCTAGAAACTGATTTATTGACAAAGTCATCAATAGATTCAATTTTTTGAACTAAATCCTTAAGGGATTGAGACCCTTCCTTTGCTTTAATTGATGCCTCATTTGCTAGTTCAGACGCCTTTGAAGCATTTTCTGCAATTTGATTAATTCCAATGGTCATTTCTTCTACCGCAACGGAACTTTGGTTGGCCATTTCTCTCTGACTTTCTGCTCCTGTAGATACCATTTTAATGTATTCATTCATTTCCCGAGTGCCTTCAATCACCTCAGAAGATGACTCATTTAACGTATAAGCTGTTTCATTAACCTGTCTTGCACCACTTCTTACCTGTGAAATCAAATCCCTTAATGAAGCATTAAAGTGATTAAACGTCTGAGCTAATTGCCCAATTTCATCCTTGGATTTAATAACAAGCTCTTTTGTTAGGTCCCCCTCTCCATGGGCAATCTCATCCAATTGCTTTCGGATTGCCATTAAAGGTCGAAGAATAGAGGAGATTAAAACGGTTCCAATAAAAATCGTAAAGATTGATACGGCCAAAATGATTATCATTAGTATGGTTTCTCTTACTTGCGCCTTCTTTTCAAAATCCTTTGTATCTTGATTGATCTTTTTTTCAATACTGTCTACTAATCTATTAACAGAAGGATCTAATTTTTCCTTCCTAATTTCTCTTTGCTCGTTATAGTGAATATTCTTCGATTTTTCAAAATCATTTTGTGCTATTAGCTTTCTATGAGCATCCATATAACTCTCAAAACTTTGCTCAATATCCATAATCAATTTTTCAGTATTAGAGTCCGGGGAAAGTTGCTTTAATGCCTCAAAATCTTTTCTTATATTCCGTTCCTTTTCAGAGGCCTCTTGAATAAATGAGGGGTCCAGTTCATTTATGTAGCCTCTTTCATCGTTCGAAACACCTGTTAGTCTATATTGAATATGTGTTAAAACTTTTTGAAACTCTCGATTTTCTTCAAGACTTTTTGCTTCTTTCATAGTGCCCTGATTAACAAAATAAAAAAATCCCCCCACTGAGATTAATGTGATGACAAAACATGATAATAAAGTGATTAACCTTTGTTTAATTGTTAGCTTTAACATAGACTGCACTCCTATTTTTATTAGAACCCTGTAGACTTTTTATTTTGGCTCTGTTAAACCAGAATGTTGTTTTCTGTTTCAGACGCGACGGGGAGCTTACCTCTAGCTAACCCTCCTGCGGGGAAACGGGGTCTCCCTAGCCCCATTTCCCCACAGGACATTGAAATTGCTTCGTTGATAAAACAACGCTCGTTCAAATTCAAAATGCAATAGCATTTATAAAGGAGTCTTCGCGCCTGGAACGTAGATCAATTTGACTTAATATTAACAGTGAGCTTTAACACAGCCTTTATTTTAAGTCTGTTTTTCAACATAAATCATTCTATCAAACATTTGGTCCAATGCTCCACTAGAAATTATTTACATAAATTAACAGGGTAGGGCACTTAACCCATCCTCATAGAATATGATACTGTGTAAAACACTTCGGAGGTGGAGTCATGGCAGTTGTTAAAGCTACTCAAGCAGATATTGATTTATTAGCAAGGCTATTGAGGGCAGAAGGTGAAAGTGAAGGCCAATTAGGAATGCTACTTATTGGTAATGTCGGGATTAATCGTATTAGAGCAAATTGCTCAGACTTTAAAGGGCTTCGGACAATAAGACAAATGATCTTTCAACCCCACGCATTCGAAGCCACAACAAAGGGATATTTCTATCAAGCTCCACGGGAAACGGAAAGACGTTTAGCCCGCCGAGTGGTAAGGGGAGAAAATTTTTGGCCTGCCAAATTTAGCTTATGGTATTTTCGACCTCAAGGGGATTGTCCTGCTGAATGGTATGGACAGCCACATGTAGGACGTTTTAAGCTACATTGTTTTTATGAGCCTACTGCTGAAACTTGCCAGAATGTATATAATACCTTTTAATATTATCTTCCTTATCATTCTTTTTCCTATTACGCTCACCTAAAAAGGATAGCCCTAGCTTATTAAGTAGAGGTCTTCCTTTTTTATTTTGCCTCCTTTTGAATGCCTCAAATAGAATGGTACCAATGGCTAAAACGAAATCTATTAATATGTAAAATAATTGACACTTTTCCAGAATTACTCCATCCTACGAAAGGTGTAGAATTTAAATATAGTTCTGCCCCTATATCTATTCAGAGAATAGCTGCTTTTCATAAATTGCGAGGTGCAGTTGAATGCTGAAACAACAAAGACATAAACTAATTAAAGATATTATTAACAACTATGAAATCGAAACACAGCAAGACATTGTCCACTATTTAAACAGTGCAGGATTAAACGTAACTCAAGCTACTATTTCACGAGATTTGAGAGAATTAAATCTTATTAAGATTCCTTTAAACAATGGAAGATTTAAATATGGAATTCCTGCAGAAACACATTTTCAACCTGAGGAAAGACTCAACAGGGTTATGAATGATGCATGTATCAAAATTTCCCTAGTTGATAAATTCGTTGTCATCAAAACAATACCTGGAAATGCACATGTGGTAGGGGTATTATTGGATGATCTCTCTTGGAAGGAAATGGTGGGAACTGTCTGTGGAAATGATACTTGTCTAATCATTTGTTCCACACAAGAAAAAGCAGAATTAATAGAAAATCGTTTAAAACAAATGATTACTTTATATGCTTAAAACCAGTCTCTATGACTGGTTTTTTATTTGCCATTAATCCCTCCTTCGAAAATTAAGTAGTCTGAAAACACTTTCTTTTACCAGCAAAAATGAATAATATTCAACTTTTATTCACCCATTTTCACCTTATATAAAATGATCTATTAATCACAGGCCCTTCCTTCTCCAATATTCATGCAAAGTTTTGAATGAACCTGAAATTATTTGTGGAATAATTCACAAGTTACTCGTTACCCCTTTCACAAAAACGCTTTCATTTCAGATGTATCATTAAAAGTGTAAAGGATATCCAATAATCACAAGTTAAAGGAGGAAATACAAATGAAACACCCTATACATGTTACATCCGAAATTGGGGATCTGAAAACGGTTTTACTACATCGACCTGGTAAAGAAGTTGAAAATTTAACTCCTGAATATTTACAAAGATTACTATTTGATGATATTCCTTATCTTCCAACGATTCAAAAGGAGCACGACTACTTCGCTAATGCCTTAAGAAACCGAGGTGTTGAAGTCCTATATTTAGAAAAATTATTGGCAGAAGCATTAAGTTCTGAAGAAATCCGTCATCAATTCGTTGATCAAATTCTCGCAGAAAGCAAATCAAATGTGAACGGCTCTGGAAAAATGCTTCGTGAATATCTACTTTCCTTCCCAACAGAAGAAATGATCGACAAGATAATGGCTGGGGTATTAAAAACTGAAATTGAGGAAGGCAAGAAAACTCACCTATATGAGTTAATGGCTGATCATTATCCATTCTATCTAGATCCAATGCCAAATCTATATTTCACTCGCGACCCTGCAGCAGCTATTGGTGACGGGCTATCTATTAATAGAATGCGTGAGGGTGCTCGACGAAGAGAATCGATGTTTATGGATTACATCATCAAATATCATCCGAGATTTTCTAAACATGATATTCCAGTATGGCTCGGTCGTGATTATGGATTCTCTATTGAAGGTGGAGATGAGCTCATTCTTAGTAAAGATACCATCGCCATTGGTGTCAGCGCCAGAACTTCAGCAAGAGCCATTGAAAAACTAGCAGTTAATTTATTCAAACGTCAAACCGAAATTAAAAAGGTTATGGCCGTTGAAATTCCTAAATCAAGGGCATTTATGCATCTCGATACTGTATTTACAATGGTCGATTATGATAAGTTCACCATCCATCCTGCAATCCAAGGCCCAGATGGCAATATGAGAATTTACATCCTTGAAAAAGACTTAAATGATCCTGAAAAGGTTCAAATTACAGAACGCAATAACATTACAGAAACATTAAAAGAGGTTCTTGGTTTAAGTGAAATCAACCTGATTCCATGTGGTGGCGGTGACATTATCATATCTGCCCGTGAACAATGGAATGATGGCTCTAACACTCTAGCAATCTCTCCAGGTGTCGTTGTCACATATGATAGAAACTATGTTTCTAACGAGATTCTAAGGTCCAATGGCATTGAGGTTATTGAAGTTCTAAGTTCGGAGCTCTCTAGAGGCCGTGGGGGTCCACGTTGCATGAGTATGCCATTATACCGTGAAGACATTTAATTAGGTTTCCTGAGGGGATGGACAAGCACCCCCTCCAAATCTACTATCATTTTTCATACTAATCGAGAAGGTGGAGATTTAGATGATTACAGAAGTAAAACCATTAAAAGTTGATCTTAAAGGAAGAAGTTTCCTTGCTGAAAAAGATTTCTCTGAAATCGAAATCAACTATCTTATTGATTTAGCTGCTGAATTAAAACAACAAAAGAAATTAGGTATTCCTCATAAATACTTAGAAGGAAAAAACATTGCCCTTCTTTTCGAAAAACCTTCAACAAGAACAAGATGTGCTTTCACAGTTGCTTGTATCGATTTAGGTGCTCACCCTGAATATTTAGGTAAAGGTGACATCCAATTCGGAAAGAAAGAATCAGTTGAGGATACTGCCAAGGTTTTGGGAAGAATGTTCGATGGAATTGAGTTCCGCGGCTTCAAACACGAAACTGTAGAAGCATTAGCTAAATATTCTGGAGTTCCTGTTTGGAATGGATTAACGGATCTTTATCATCCAACTCAAATGCTAGCAGACTTCTTAACAGTTAAAGAACATATCGGACACTTAAAAGGTGTGAAATTTGTTTACGTCGGTGATGGCCGCAATAACGTGGCAAATAGCCTCTTAATCGGAGGAGCAAAAGTTGGTATGGACATCCGAATTTGCTCTCCTAAATCCCTCTTCCCTAGCGAAGAAATCGTCAATTACGCGAAAGAAGTTGCACTTGAATCCAATGGTAGAGTCGTAGTAACAGATAATGTGGACGAAGCTGTCGACGGTGCAGATGTTCTTTATACAGATGTTTGGGTATCAATGGGTGAAGAAGATAAATTCGAGGAAAGAATCAATTTATTAAAACCTTATCAAGTAAACATGGAAATGATTGAGAAAACAGGTAATGATGATGTGATCTTCCTTCATTGCCTACCAGCATTCCATGATTTAGAAACATCAGTTGGCCGCGAAATCTATGAAAAATATGGCCTAACAGCAATGGAAGTAACAGACGAAGTATTCCAAAGCAAACATTCTCACGTATTTGATGAAGCAGAAAACCGCATGCATACAATTAAGGCAGTAATGGTAGCAACAAGTAGTAAATACTAATCCTTTTTAAAAATACAATCTATGGTTGGCACCCTTATGATAGGTGCCAACCACAGATTACTGTATATCATCTGCCCTAATTATAAATAATTGTTTTCCCCAAATTTGGAGGTGTAAACATGGAATCTGACAAAAAATTAGGTCTCTTTTTATTAACCGCATTAGTAGTAGGATCCATGATTGGTGGTGGCGCATTTAACTTAGCCAGTGATATGGCATTAGGTGCAAACGCAGGATCTATCATCATCGGTTGGGTCATTACAGGAATTGGAATTATCGCTTTAGGTCTAGCCTTCCAAAACTTAACGATGAGAAGACCAGATTTAGATGGTGGGATTTATAGTTATGCCAAGGCTGGATTCGGAAACTTTATGGGATTCAATAGCGCGTGGGGTTACTGGCTTTCTGCATGGTTAGGAAATGTAGCCTATGCAACATTAGTTTTTAGTTCAATCGGTTATTTTTTCCCTGTTTTTGATGGTGGACAAAATGTCGCATCCATTATAGGAGCGTCAGTATTACTATGGTGTGTACATTTTCTTATTTTACGAGGAGTACACTCAGCTGCATTGGTTAACTTAGTGACAACTATTGCAAAATTAGTCCCAGTATTTCTTTTCATCATCATTGCAATTATTGCTTTTAAAGTAGACACATTTACTTTAGATTTCTGGGGTCCAGATGGAGCAGAATTCTCTTGGGCTTCAGTTAAAGATCAAGTATCAAGCGTTATGCTTGTAACACTATGGGTATTTATCGGTGTTGAAGGTGCGGTTGTTTTATCAGGAAGAGCAAAAAACCGTAGCGATATCGGAAAAGCAACGGTAATCGGATTAATTGGTACACTCATTATCTACGTACTCATTTCACTACTTTCTATGGGTATCATGTCAAGAGCAGAGCTTTCAGAATTAGAAAACCCAGCTATGGCATACGTTCTTGAATCAGTAGTTGGTAAATGGGGTGCGGTATTCATCAATATCGGTCTAATTGTTTCCGTATTGGGAGCTTGGTTAGGCTGGACTCTATTAGCATCAGAAATTCCATATGTTGCAGCTAAAGATGGTGTATTCCCTAAATGGTTTGCAAAAGAAAATAAAAACAAAGCACCAATTAACTCCCTATGGTTAACAAATGGATTAATCCAAGTATTCTTAATCACATTCTTAATTTCTGATCAAGCATATAACTTTGCTTTCTCTCTTGCATCATCAGCAATATTAATTCCTTATCTCTTCTCAGCACTCTATCAATTTAAGCTATCTTTCACCGGAGAAAGCTATGGGGCTAACGAGAGACGGACAAAAGATATTATTCTTGGGGTCATCGCAAGTGTTTATGCAATCTGGCTCGTTTACGCAGCAGGAATCAGTTATTTACTACTAACTATGATCCTTTATGCACCAGGCATTTACATTTTTATGAAGGTCCAAAAGGAAAAGAAAACGGAAAAACTCTTTACCAAATATGAATTGGTTGCTGCTGCAGTTGTCTTAATTTTAGCTGTATGGGCACTAATTGAATTAGTTCTCGGAAAAATATCTATTTAACATTCGGAGGAATCCTTTATGAATAGAAAAAAAGTAGTTATTGCTCTAGGAGGCAATGCGATTCAATCTGGAGATGCGACTGCTGAAGCTCAGCAAAAGGCTCTAGATGAAACAGCTCTCCAGTTAGTAAATATTATTAATGCAGGATTTGATATTGTCATTACTCATGGAAATGGCCCACAGGTTGGGAATCTATTACTTCAACAAAAAGCTGCAGATAGTAAAAGTACTCCAGCAATGCCTTTAGATACTTGTGGAGCAATGAGTGAAGGTATGATTGGTTATTGGATGCAAAACTCTTTAGATAAAGCGTTAGCTACCAATCATATTAAAAAAGATGTTGCAACAATTATTACTCGTACGGAAGTTGAACTACATGATCCTGCATTTCAACATCCTACAAAACCTATTGGCCCTTTCTATCAGGAAGAAGAAGCAAAACAACTTATGACTGAACAAAATCTTGTTTTTAAAGAGGATGCTGGCAGAGGTTGGCGTCGAGTGGTTCCATCACCAAAACCAGTAAATATTTTAGAACATCGTGTAATCAATAGCTTGGTAAATAACGGAAATATCGTTATTGCTGTTGGTGGCGGCGGTATCCCAGTATATCAAGATTTCACCGGAATCCATGGGGTTGAAGCTGTCATCGATAAAGATTTTGCCGCACAAAAGCTAGCGGAATTAGTAGATGCAGATATTCTATTAATTTTAACAGCTGTAGAAAATGTCGCCGTAAACTATAACAAACCAAATCAGGAATCACTAACTAACACAACTGTTGATCAATTAAAGGAATTTATTAAGGAAGGTCAATTTGCACCAGGTAGCATGCTTCCAAAGGTTGAAGCTGCCATTGACTTTGCTGAATCTAGAGAAGGAAGAGAATCTATCATTACTTCATTAGATAAAGCCTATGAAGCATTAACTTCCGAAGCAGGAACCCATATAAAGTCATTAGTTAGAGAAACAGTAGTTAGCTAAATTAGGATTATCTCCCTTGAGGCTGTCTCATACGATGGCCTCTTTCATTGTGTCTTTACTCGATGGGATTTACTCATTAAAGAATAGTAAATGTTATTAATTGGACATATGACTAAATATCATCATCTTCTTATTCATGATAAAATAAACATAGAATTGTATTTCCATAAATTTTAATCAAGAGTTGCTTAATAAGGGGGTAAATAATTTGAAAAGAGAAGGTCTGGTTGAACTTCTAAAGAAATTTGAAATATTTACTTATTGTTCTGACAAGCAATTGGAGGAAATATCCTGCTTTTTATATGGTAGAACCTATAGGAAAGGCCAACAATTATTTACAGTAGGAGATCCTCGTGAGAGAATTTATCTTTTGGTAAACGGGTTTGTAAAATTTGAAAAATCAAATCCATCTGCTTCCCTTGCCTATGCTGATTATATTAGTCCGAATACATTATTTCCTTATGGAGGCTTTTTTTCCGACAAAGAATATCAGTATACTGCTATTGCCATTACAGATGTAGAACTTTACTATATTCCCACCTTTTACTTCGAGGATATGGTTAAACAGAATCGGAAGCAATTGATTTTCTTAGTCCAAAAACTATCCTCTCTTCTCCATTTACATGAATCTAGACTTCAAACAATTACTAATTCAAACGCACAAGATAGAGTCATCCACGCTCTCAGTTACCTAATGACAGACCTAGGTGTAAAAGAAGGAGAAGACGTAGTGGTTTGCTGCCCAATGACAACAACGGAGATATCTAAAATTTCCGGGACATCTAGAGAAACAGTAAGTCATGTAATCCAGGATCTTAAAAAGAATAATGTATTATCCTTTGCATCAAAAAAAATCACCATACATGATGAAGATTACTTTAACAAAGTCGGAGGTAATTATTTTTCATAATGCCTATGAAAAGATAAATCATTGGATTAACAAATCAGAAAACATATGAAAGACGGTCACTCCTATTATATCTATTTCGCCATGTTAGACTTAAACATTTATATATTTACAGAATAGGATGATGAGTAATGGGTAAAAATCTCAAACTAGGAACAAAAATTACACTGTCTATCACATTTGCTATGATTATCATATTATTGATGACCGTTTTTATCATACTAAAAAATACTTCAAACGCAGTTGAAAGTACCATTTCTAACACAAGTGTCAAAACTGCCGAAAACATTGCTAACTCAATTGACGTCGACTTATATAAAAGCTTTTTACAAGACAAAAAGGAAACAGAGGATTATTGGGCTTTACGTGAACATATTAACGATTTTCGTATTAAATCCGGTGCCATCTATGCCTATACTTTAGAGGTAGATGACAATAAAGGCGTTCATATGATTGTTGACGGATTACCAAGGGATTCTGAAATATCTGCTGATATCGGAGATCCAACAACAGCGACTACCTATGAAGATGTTGCTCCTGTGTTAAAGGGTAAGACAAACCATACAGGTATAGTTAAGGACCCCGAATACGGAGATTATTTATCAGCGTTTGCTCCAGTTAAGGATGAA
Organism: Bacillus massilinigeriensis; assembly: GCF_900117315.1. Lineage (GTDB taxonomy): Bacteria > Bacillota > Bacilli > Bacillales > Cytobacillaceae > Bacillus_BE > Bacillus_BE massilionigeriensis. The sequence continues at coordinate 710,863 of NZ_LT630337.1, read as the reverse complement.
AATGGAGAGGTTATTGCAATTTTAGGTGTTGATATTGATGCAAAATCTGTCTCTAGTATTCAATCCAATGTTACGAAGGAGAACCTTCCACTCTTTTTATCAATCGGTATTATTGCTATCATTCTTGCTAATATCCTATTATACTTTTATGTAAAAAGACAGCTAAGAACGATTCCATATATCGGGAAAACAGCAGCTCAAATAGCTGAAGGAAATCTTAAAGAAGCTCAAGAAATCGTCAATCAATTCCCTAAGCACAATAATCGTGATGTAAGACTACTAGCTGAAGACTTTCAGAGAATGACAAAGAATACTCTTACGATCATTCAAAATATATCAGCTTCATCTAGTAAATTAATTGAATCCTTTCACCATTTACATCATAGCTTCCTCATCGTGGAGGAATCCAATAAGAATATTACATCTGCTGTAAAAGAAGTGGCTGAAAATAATATGGTTCAATTAGAAAGGGCGAAGGAATCATCTATTGCAGTATCCGAAATGGCAACAGGAATACAAAGAATTGCTGAATCGGCTTCCACTGTTTCTGAATCTTCTATAGGTGTAACAAATGAATTGGAAGTAGGAAATACTGGACTTACAAAACTACTAAATCAAATGGATACCATTCAAGATACAGTAATGGATTCCTCAAGTATCATTAAGGAATTAGGAACCCAAGCAAGTGGAATTGAGGTAATTGTTGGAACAATATCTGCCATTGCAGATCAAACCAATCTATTGGCATTGAATGCTGCAATTGAAGCTGCGCGTGCAGGAGAAAATGGAAAAGGATTTGCTGTTGTAGCTGATGAGGTTCGAAAGCTAGCTGAGCAGTCAAAAAATTCTGCAGAACAAATAAGCCAGCTTATCGTAAACTACCAGACAGTATCTACAGAAGCCGTTACTAAAATGGAAAAGGGTCTATCCGAGGTACAAATAGGGGCCAAAGCAGTTGAGGAAGTTGATCTTACCTTCAAAAAGATTTTTGGGGATATCCGAAAGGTGAATGAAGAGGTTCAGGGTGTATCTGCAATTACAGAGGAAATGTCAGCCACAACGGAAGAGGTTGCAGCATCAGTTGAGGAATTTTCTCAACTTTCCCAAGTCACAACCGATCATTCTGTAGAAGTCGCTGCCTCAGCCGACGAACAAATTCAGTCCCTAAAGGACATGAACAAATATACCGAAGAACTCCAAGTTCTTGCTAATAAATTAGAAGAAACGATTAAGCAATTTACGATATAAACTATAAGGTGACAGGCACCATCCATTTTTTGGAAGGTGCCTGTCACCTTTACTTTTTCATTGTAAGTTTATATAAAAAGAGGTATTCTTATTGATAATGATAATCATTTACGTTACTCTCTGAGAGGTGTATTGAAATGGAGCAAAGTGAATTATTTGATGTAACAGTGATAGGTGGAGGACCTGCAGGGCTTTATTCTGCATTTTATAGTGGACTTAGAGAAATGAAAACAAAAATTATTGATTTTCAGCCCCAATTAGGCGGAAAGTTGCATATCTATCCAGAGAAAATGATTTGGGATGTTGGAGGGTTAACACCTATTACCGGATCAAAGCTTACTGAACAGTTAGTAGAACAGGGCTTAACCTTTAACCCCGCCGTTATCTTAAACGAAAAAGTCGAATCTATTTCTCGCAATGAAGACGGTATATTTGTTTTAAATGGAGCCTCTGGCCAAAGGCATTATTCAAAAACAGTGATTATTGCGATTGGCGGTGGAATTTTGAAGCCTCAAAAGCTTGCTCTTGAAGAAGCAGAGCAATTTGAATCCACAAACCTACATTACACTGTTAAATCCTACAAACATTTTAAAGATAAAACCGTGGTCATTTCAGGCGGAGGAAATTCTGCCATCGATTTAGCAAATGAACTAGAGCCTATTGCTAAAAAGGTTTATCTAACATATAGAAAAGATGCACTATCAGGACACGAATCACAGGTTACCCAGCTATTAAATGGTTCAACCATTTGTTTCTTCAATACTTCGATAACAAAATTAATTGCCTATGAAAATCAAAAACGGATTAAACAAGTTGTGCTGACTAATCATGAGACAGAGGAAATATCCTATCTACCTATCGATGAAGTCATCATTAACCATGGCTATGAACATGAGGCCTCCCTTCTTAAAAATAGTAAGCTAAACATTGACATAGTAGAGGATTATTATATTTCTGGTAATGCAAATAGTGAAACTTCGATTGAAGGGCTATTTGCTGCAGGTGATATTCTTAAGCACAGTGGAAAAATAAATCTAATTGCTGGAGCTTTTCAGGATGCAGCGAACGCTGTCAATCAAGCAAAGCAATACATTCAGCCTGATGCAACAAGATCAGCAATGGTTTCGTCACATAATGAGCTCTTTACCAAGCGCAATCGGGAATTAGTTCAGCAAATGATTAAATAAGGTGACAGGCACCATCCATTTTTTGGATGGTGCCTGTCACCTACATTTCTCTTGTGAGATTGGCCATTTCTATCGCTGAGACAGCTGCATCCCAGCCTTTATTACCTGCCTTTGTTCCTGCTCTTTCTATTGCTTGTTCAATGGAATCGGTGGTAACCACTCCAAAGATAACCGGAATCCCCGTATTCAATGATGTGGCAGAAACTCCCTTTGCTACCTCATTGCAGACATAATCAAAATGTGGTGTGGAGCCTCGAATGACTGTCCCAAGTGTAATAACGGCATCATATTTCTCACTCTTAGCCATCTTTTGAGCAATAAGTGGAATTTCAAAAGCACCTGGTACCCATGCAACGTCTACATCATCCTCGCCCACCCCATGCCTCTTTAAAGCATCCTGTGCCCCGCTTAATAGCTTGCTCGTAATAAATTCATTAAACCTACCTACAACAATACCAATTTTTAAACCCGTTCCTACTAAATTACCTTCAAACATATTCGCCATCTTGATTCCCCCTGCCTCTATATATGGAGCATATGCCCTAGCTTTTCTGACTTCGTTTTTAAATAGTTTTTGTTCTCTTTTCTGACTTCCATTTGTAAGGGGATGCGATCAACTACTTCAAGATCATACCCCTTTAATCCAGTTATTTTTCTTGGATTATTAGTAAGTAGTTTCATCTTTTTAATTCCTAAATCCTTAAGAATTTGTGCACCGATTCCATATTCACGCAAATCCGCTCCAAATCCTAACTTTTCATTTGCCTCAACCGTATCATAGCCTTCCTCCTGAAGCTTATAGGCCTTTAGTTTATTTAATAGACCAATGCCTCTTCCTTCCTGTCGCATATAAAGAAGAACCCCTCTGCCCTCCTGTTCGATTTGGGATAAAGCAGCATGTAATTGTGGACCGCAGTCACATCGGTAGGAACCAAAAACGTCTCCTGTTAGACATTCTGAATGTACTCGAACTAAAATTGGCTCATCTGGCGTTATATCGCCTTTTACTAAGGCAACATGCTCCTTGTTATCAACCAAATTGGAATAACCAACTGCTTTGAAGTCACCATATTCTGTAGGGAGATGAATCTCCACTTCACGAGTTACCAGCTTTTCCTTTCGATTTCGGTATTCTATTAAATCTTTAATCGTAATCAATTTTATATCAAACTGCTTAGCTATCCTTTGCAAATCTGGAACTCTTGCCATCGAACCATCTTCTTTAATAATTTCACATATTACTCCTGCTGGTTGTGCCCCGCATATTCTGGCTAAATCTACTGCTGCTTCTGTATGTCCAGCCCGTCTTAATACCCCACCTTTTTTCGCAATAAGTGGGAATACATGTCCTGGACGCTTGAAATCAACCGCCTTCGAATGCTCGTTAATCAAATTCATAATCGTAATGGACCGTTCATGTGCCGAAATCCCGGTTGTCGTTGATTGATGATCAATACTAATGGTAAATGCTGTACCGTGAGGGTCTGTATTATGATCTGTCATTGGATGGAGACCTAATTTGTCTGCAATTTCATCTTCTACTGGGGCACAAACAAGCCCTCTCCCATGTTTAATCATGAAATTGATTATTTCTGGTGTAGCTTTTTCAGCAAGCGCTATAAAATCCCCTTCGTTTTCCCTATCTTCATCATCACATACAATAACGACCTTTCCCTCTTTTAATTCATTTATTGCTTCCTCAATGGTATTAAACACCCTTCATCTCTCCTTGTTAGGTAGGTAAGTAACACTTTTGCCAGAATCATCAGACCAATCACATCTAAACTCCTAATCCAAATGTCTTATCATTAGTTGCCTCAGGAAAAACCATGCTCCTCTAAGAAAGCTAGAGTGATTTTTGAATTCTTTGTATCTGGAACTTGTCCAAATCTAGATGCTAGAAAATGATCAACATATTTGCCTAACATGTCACATTCGAGGTTAACAATATCCCCCTCTCCTTTTATCCCAAGAATGGTTTCTAATCTTGTATGAGGAATTAATGAAATGGTAAAAGTATTGTCGCTAACGCCAAAAACAGTTAGGCTTGTTCCATCAATAGAAATAGACCCCTTCAGGATGATGTATTTGAGCAATTCTCTTCCAGCTTCTATTTCATAATAAACAGCGTTATCCTTTTGCTTTTTACTCAAGATTACTCCTATTCCATCCACATGTCCTGAAACGAAATGCCCCCCAAATCGTCCCCCAGCGCTCATGGCCCTTTCAAGGTTCACCTTAGAACCTTTTTTCAAAGACCTTAAGCTAGTGGCTCGAAAGGTTTCTGGCATCACATCGACTGAAAATTTCTTATCATTAAAGGAGGTAACAGTAAGACAAACCCCATTTACTGCAATGCTGTCACCTAGCCTTACATCATGGAGAATCTTTTTTGCATTAATGGTTAAAATAATTGATTCTCCTTTTTGGTAAATGGTTGAGATTGAACCAACCTCTTCAACAATTCCTGTAAACATTATTCATCCCTCCTTTGGGATTGCAATTATTCGTATATCCTGTCCAATCTTTTTCATGTCCAATATTTCCAATTCCTGCGCCTCACTCATCATTCTTATCCCATCCCCGCCAAATGAAGATGGAGCATCACGACCGCCAATAATTTTAGGAGCAATATATGTAATTACTTGTTGAAAGGCCTTCTCCTGCAGGAAGCTCCCATGAACCTCTGCCCCTCCTTCGACAAATATAGAAGTCACTCCCTTTAGCCCGATAACCTTTAGCATAACTGGTATCTTGATATCAGGTGAATCAAGAGGGATAACCTTCACTCCTTTTTTCTCCAATTCCCTCACTTTACTTGAATTAATCTCAGAGCCTGTCACAATCCAGGTTTCTGCTTTTCCATCAGTTACGACATTAGACTTAACTGGTATGCGAAGCCGAGTGTCAAGGATGATTCTTATCGGGTTTTTCCCACCTCCAGGAAGTCTTGTTGTCAAACTGGGATTATCCTTGATAATGGTGTTAATCCCTACTAGAATTGCATCGTGCCTATGGCGAAATTCATGCACATCCTCCCTTGACTCTTCCGATGTAATCCATCGGCTATTCCCAATGGAGGTCGCGATTTTCCCATCTAGGCTCATGGCAGTCTTAAGGGTTACGTAAGGAATACCTGATTGAATATAGTGGTAAAAAACTTGATTTAAGGATTCGGCCTCCTCCTTTAACAGTCCAACCTCAACCTGCAATCCACTTTTGCGCATTTTTTCAATTCCTCTTCCCGCAACCTGAGGGTTCGGATCTCTTGTTGCGACTACCACACGTTTTATCCCAGATTGAATGACCAAATCTGCACATGGGGGTGTTTTTCCAAAATGGCTGCAAGGTTCAAGAGTTACATAAAGGACCGCACCATCCGCTTTCTCAGTAGCCATTTTAATTGCATGAACTTCTGCATGTGGTTCTCCCGCCTTCAAATGAGCGCCAATTCCAACAATTTGATTATTCTTTACAACTACTGCACCAACAACAGGATTAGGAGAGGTTTGTCCAGTAGCACTTTTTGCAAGATCAATAGCTAATCTCATATAATATTGATCGCTCATCAACCATTCGCTCCTTTACACAAAAAAACCCTGAAGGAGAACAAATCTCATACTTCAGGGCTTTTGATATTTTCACATATACATAGTTAAATAAAGGGTCAAAATGTCTATTTCACCCCTTAAATTCCAATGTCCATTCTTCCTTCTCCCATCCAGACTTTACTGTCGGCTCTGGAGTTTCACCAGATCCACCGTTTAACATTTGTTAACCGGGTCACGGACTTAGAGGCTGTGCCTCATCACCGCCGGTTGGGAATTTCACCCTACCCCGAAGGAACTATTCTGTTTACATAATATTATACAGCAAAACCACCCTTTAGTAAATTTAATTAACAGAATATTTTGTTTTTTACTATATTAGAAGTGGTAATATAGGAGTCATGTACTAAATTAAAAAGAAGACCCATGTTATCTCGTTAACATGGGTCCTCTAATACTTCATTATTCTTTTGATAAAATTCCATCACCGACATTTGGAGCCTTCAAATGATAAATCGGTAAAAACACGAGTAGACCGATAAAGAAAAGAACAGCAGATATTTCATATACCGTAACGATTGAAGACATTTCCTTCAATACTCCAGAGAAGCTCATTGTTAAGACCATAGCCCCTGAGAAAAGTGGACTTAGTGTACCATTCACCCTTCCGATAAAGTCAGCATCTGTGTTTTGTAAAATGAGTGTATTGATTCCGATTTGTATGCAAGGGAAAAATAACCCAGTGATAAATTGTGCCACTAATGTAATGGTGACGTTTGTTGAGATTCCAATAATGCATAGCCCTACCGCATTTGCTAACATCCCGATCATTAAAAGCCTTTGAGGAGGTACAGACTTTGCCAAAAATACAGAAGCCCCTCCACCAAGGATCATTCCAATTCCATTGGCCATTACAAACCACTGCAAACTTTCCTTCGCTAATTCCAATCGCTCTGTGACAAGGAAGATTCCTAAAGGTTGGATTAATCCTAAAGCTAACCCTGCTGCTAAAAAACTAAGTCCAAGAATCTTTAATTCCTTTTTCCCTAGGACATACCGAACCCCACTCTTCATTTCTTCCAGTACAGAGGACGGCTTTGACTCCTCCTGCATTTGATAATCCGCTGGAATAAAAGTAAGCATAACTGCGGATAGAAGGAAAGCAACTCCAGTAATCGCGATGGATACATTAATGCCTAACTGTTGGAAAACAAAGGTTCCTAGAGTTGGGCCTAAAACCATAAAGACCGCAAAAATGGTTTGATAAATAGACATGGCTGGTTGAATCAGCTCTGGGCTTAAATGCATTTTAAAAAGCTTCATACCTGATGGCTGAGAGAATTGCGATAGAATGGCTGATATCAGCATAACAAAAAAGATAATCTTCCAAGAACCAACCATAAGTACCACTAAAACAGTGAATACAGAAACAGCACTTAACACATCACACCAAATCATCGTTCTCTTCGGACGCCAACGATCCGCAAAAGTTCCTCCAATAAAGGAAAAGATAAAGATTGGAGCAAATTCCGCTAAAGATATCATCGAAACAGCAAAGGCATCGCCATTTGTTTTCTCCATAACAAATAAAAGAACGGCAAAGTTTCGTATCCAAATTCCAACCTGTAGGAACACGGAGGAAAGAAAAATGGCTTGAACAAATCGATTTTTAAATAATTGTGACATAACATTCCCCTTTTCTTATTTACAAAGTAATTTTTATCTCTAGATAATAATATTTACATTCTGGCGGCTACAAAATACTGAAAACAAAAAAACTCCTATCCGTCATTGTTGGATAGAAGGTCGTTAGGATTCCATAGAAAAAGACATAGCACCATAAATGTACCAAGTCTACGATCATCTTTTTCTAAAAAAATACAGACTAATCCCATCCAAAATGACTTCGTGATTATACGAATGCTTTTTTGAAAATAGGATTAGAAGATCATCGCCCCATGGTCACCCTTTCTATAATGGTTCCTATATATTATAATATCTTTCTCAAATATTCAAGGATTTGGTAGCCCGATTTTTAAAAAGTACAAAATAATTGGCTGACGAGAGAATTACGCCAGCCTTTAGTAATTTATTTTTTAGTGATTTTCATCATGATTTCTCTATTTAGTACTACCTTGATAATTATTAATCAAACGTTTGATTAAATTAATCATATCCGGTCTTTAACAGATCCTAGGTAGCATCATCCCAGATAGTCTATGTAATTTTCTTGTACTTCCAAGTCCAGTTTTTAAATGTAATGCACCTTTTTCTTTACCTGTTATATGGCCGATGACTTTTGCATTTAGGCCAAATTCATGCTGCTTTAAAATCTGCAGCAATTGCTCTTCTTGCTCTTTTTTGACTATAAAAATTACTTTCCCTTCATTCGCTAGATAAAGTGGATCGTAGCCTAGAATATCACAAGCCCCCTTCACTTCATTTCGAATGGGAATTTCCTCTTCCTCAATCTCCATCGTGACATGGAAGTCTTCCGCTATTTCTACAAGAGTGGTCGCTAATCCGCCTCGTGTTGGGTCTCGCATGATTCGAATACCATCTAGGGAATCTAGAGCACTAGCTGTCAACCCATTCAATGCGGCACAGTCACTTTGAAGATTTGTCTGAATCCCCAGTTCTCCTCGTGCACTTAATATTGCAATGCCATGGTCACCGATTGTACCATTAACAATAATCGAATCCCCTTCCTCCATTAATTCCGGCTGGATTGTATGAAGAGGATGGGCAAATCCGATTCCTGTTGTATTAATATATATACCATCAATGCTTCCTCGTTCCACCACTTTTGTATCCCCGGCAACAATTCGAACCTCTGCCTTTTTCGCCTCCTGTGCCATCGAATGAACTATCTCTTTTAATTCTTTCACCTTGAAGCCTTCCTCAATAATAAAACCTGCAGTCAAATATTGAGGCACCATCCCACTGACTGCCAAATCATTCACTGTTCCCGCAATCGCAAGCTTTCCAATGTTTCCTCCAGGGAAGAAGATAGGCTTTACAACAAAGCTATCTGTCGTAACAGCCATTTTTTCAGAAGAAGCCGGAAAAATAGCGGCATCAAAACGGGCATATTCATTATGTTCGAAGGCTTCAACAAATACAGCTTGAATCAATTTGTGAGCCAGTTCCCCACCATCACCATGGGCTAAACTAATTCTCTCATCCTTCATCAATTAATCCTCCCTCAAATACTGAAAATGGGCTGAACATGTCCCTTCTGCAGACACCATGCACGGTCCAATTGGCTTTACCGGAGTACAGGCCTTGCCAAATAAAGGACATTCCTCCGGTGAGATGAGCCCTCTAATAATCTCGCCACAGCGACATTTTGTTTTTCTCGGTTCTCCAACAGTAATATGAAAACGATTCTTCGCATTCCACTGGGAAAATTCCTCTTTAATATCCATACCGCTTTTTGGGATGACGCCAATTCCTCTCCAAGCCTCATCAACGGGTTTGAAGTATTCTTCAATTAAAGACTGAGCTGCTATATTCCCTTCATCGGTGACAACGAAGGAATAATCATTTTCTATTTCAGCGCGTTCATCCAATAATTGATGTATTAATTTATAGATTCCACCTAGTAATTCAACGGGTTCAAACCCAGTAATGACTCCAGGGATCTGATATTCATCTACTAAATATTGATAATTATTTTTTCCAAGAATAATAGAAACATGGCCAGGAAGAATAAAACCGTCGATTTTGACTTCTTTTGATTCCAATAGGGTTCTTAAGATGGGTTCCACAAGTTTTGTGGTCATCCACATGGAGAAATTATTTACATTACGTTCCATTGCTGCCCTCAAGGCAACACCCAATACTGGGATCGTTGTTTCAAAACCAATGCCGAGGAAAATAACCTCCTTGTCCGGGTTCTCCTCTGCAATCTTTACCGCATCAGGAGGAGAATACACGATTCGAATATCCTTCCCCTCCGTCTTAGCCTCAAGCAAACTAAATTCGGTACCAGGTACCCGAATCATATCTCCAAATGTACAGATAATACGGTTTTCTCCATCTGCGAGCTTAATCATTGCATCAATTGATTTTTGATCCGTAACACAGACAGGGCACCCTGGTCCAGAAATCAAGTTCACATATTCTTTTAGTGCCTTCTTTACCCCTGTCTCTGCAAGTGCCATTGTATGTGAGCCGCATACCTCCATAAAGATAGGTCTTCTACCATTTTTTTCAATATACTCTTCTGCAGATTCTCTCACTTTATTCAAAAGCTTTCGGCTTAATTTTGAGTTGGAAAATTCATTCAGGAGTTCTAGCATTAACAAGCTTCCTCCATTCTTCAAGACTTAATATCGCATTCTCCTCATCAATGGTGGACATCGCTTGTCCAGCATGTACAATGACATAATCACCTACTTCAACCTCAGGCACAAAGATGATTCCCACTGTCATCGTTGATCCCATTACATCAACTACCGCTGAATATTCCTGCTTTTCAATGACCTTTGCTGGTACCCCAACACACATTCTCTTCTCCCCCTATTCCTTCATCTCTTGTCCATATTTTTTGTTCGCTGCTATGATAAGTTGTCCAAGTGAGAGCCCACCATCATTACATGGAACTCGTTCATGGGTAAATACTTGAAACTCCTTATCTCTTAGCCTATTAGCTATTTCTTTTGACAAGAATGGATTATGAAAGCTTCCCCCAGATAAGACAACATTTTTATGAAGGTCTGGATTCTTCTTGCTTAAAGAAACGATTCGATCAACACATATAGCTACGATCGTTTCATGAAATTTTTGTACAATTGTTTTGATTGATACTCCGTTCAACCGTTCCTTCACAATACTTAGTAATGAAGGGCCAAAGTCTATTATTTCTAGCTCCGAATCACTGTTTTGCACCATTTCGTACGGATAAGGCTCAACAGATGCCCCTTCTATCATTTGTTCTGATAACCTTATGGCCGCTTCTCCGTCATAGGTGGCTACTTCACAAATACCAAGGATTGCGCTCACTGCATCGAATAAGCGCCCACATGTTCCTGCAAGAGGACTGTTCAGCTCCTTATTAATCATCTTTGTAAGAATTTCAATTTCATAGACTTTATTGTGAAACAATCTTTCTGCTAACTGGCGTCCATAGTCCCCAAAGTAATCCACCAACATAGCAGTAGCATTCCTCCAAGGCTCATTAATCGCCTTTTCGTTACCCGGCAAATGAGTATATTTAAGATGGGCTAGCCGTTTATAACTGGAGGCATCCCCATATAAAATTTCAAAGCCCCAAATATGGCCATCCTCACCATACCCAGTACCATCTAATATTATTCCAAATGCTGTATCATTAATCCCATTATCCTCCATACAAGAGACCATATGGGCATGATGATGCTGAACTGGAATGACTTCCCCTTCCATCTTCTCTGCTAGCTCACTTGTCATATAGCCTGGATGCATATCTACAGCAATTGTCTCCGCTTGGATTCCCATCCACTTCATCAAGTGATGGAATTCATGCTGAAAGTGATTGACAACCTCCAGATTTTCCATTTCACCAATATGTGGACCTATAAAAATTTGTTCATGCCTGCCTATGGCAAATGTATTTTTTTGCTGAGGTCCAAGAGCAACAACACCATGAATAGGTTGATTAGTTACCATTGGGTCTGGAACATAACCTCTTGACCTTCTTAGAAAGGCCATTTTGCCATCAATAAACTGAACAACAGAATCGTCCAATGGATGCAAAATTCCTCGGGTATTTGATAATACATAGTCAGCAATACCATCAAGATAAGAAAATGCCTCCTCATCCTGATATAGCATTGGGAGTCCAGATGGATTCGCGCTTGTCATGACCAAAACAGTAATCTCACCTTCATCAAATAATAAATGATGAAGAGGGGTATAAGGGAGCATGACACCTATTGTGTTCAAACCAGGGGCAAGACCATCGGCTAAGCCGCTATCCCTTTTCTTATTCATAATAACAATAGGAGCCTCCGGTGATTTCAGTACATCCCTTTCTTGATCTGAGACAAGACATATCTCCTTTACCACATTAACTGTTGCTGCCATAACCGCTAGAGGACGACTCGGACGCCCTTTTCTTTCCCTAAGGGTGCTGACTGCTATATCATTAAATGCATCACATGCCAAATGATAACCACCAATCCCCTTGATGGCGATAATTTTTCCCTTATGTAAAAGAGAGGAAGCCATACTCATTGCTTCTTCTTGTTTTGCGACAACTTCCCCTTTCATGGTCTTTAAGCAAACCTCTGGGCCACATGTTCCACAAGCAATCGGTTGAGCATGGTGACGCCGATTCATTGGGTCCTCATATTCATCTTTGCATTCATTGCACATATCAAATTCCTTCATTACTGTGTATGGCCGGTCATATGGCAAAGCTTCTATAATGGTGTATCTTGGCCCACATTGAGTACAATTGATAAATGGATAACGATAGCGAAAATTTTTCGGGTCTCTCATTTCATCTAAACAATCATCACAAACAGCTGAGTCAATGGGAATAACCAGCGATGACTTACCTGTACGTTCGCTTGGTATAATACTGAAGATTTGAAACCCAGAAAAAGCAACCTCTATTACCTCAACTTGATCAATTCTAGATAGCCTTGGTGATTTAGATTGGATAGAAGCTACAAAGTCTTCAATGGCCTTTCCATCACCTTCTGCATATATTTTAACTCCATCCATATTGTTTTGGACGGTTCCTTTAATTCCATATTCATCTGCTAATTGAAAAATGAAGGGGCGGAATCCGACACCCTGAACCCGCCCTTTCACTGTTATTTTTATCGCTCTTGGTTTTGTATGTATGCTTGCTTGATCCATGAGAGCCACACATCCAATCCTTCGCCAGTTCGAGATGATACTTGAATCAATTGAGATTCTGGATTGATTCCTTTTAAATCCTCAATTGCCATATCAACATCAAAATCTAAATAAGGCAACAAATCAATTTTATTCAAAATAACCATTTCAGTACGGCGAAACATCACAGGATACTTTGGAATTTTGTCATTTCCTTCTGGCACACTTAAGATGGCTACCTTGTGATTCTGGCCAAGGTCATATCCTGATGGACAAACAAGGTTTCCCACATTTTCAATAAATAATATATCAATATCATCAAAATCAAACTGCGGAAGCACTTTTGCAATCATTCTTGCATCTAAATGACAGCCACCATTTGTATTAATTTGAACAGCTTGAGCACCATATGCCCTAATGCGATCAGCATCCTTTTCCGTAGCTAAATCTCCTTCAATCACACCAATACGATAATCACTACCTAATGCAGCAACTGTTTTCTCTAACAAGGTTGTTTTGCCGGCACCCGGAGAACTCATTAAATTGATAACTAATGTTTTTTTCTTTTCAAAAAGATCCCTATTATACTTTGCAGCCGTGTTATTATCAGCTAGTACTTCTACATCTAAATCAATTTTCATGTTCCCTAACTCCCTTCATATGACTGAACCTTGAATGTCTCACCGGCAGTCAGTATACCACTGGGCAGCCTGCATTCTGGACAGATACTTATTCGTGTATCTGGATTATACTCATGCCCGCATACAGTACATTTGGCTCGGGCTGCTTCTTTAATGATTAATAATTGAGATTCCTCAGATAACAAAGCAAGCCTTCTTGCCCGAAAAACTTCAAACGCCATTTCGAGCGCATCAGGAAGAGCATTACTTAAATCACCGACAACCAGTTCTATTTTTTCTATATGTTTGATATCCCTTGAACGCGCATCATTTTCAACTAGCTGAAGGATATCCCCCATGAGTGCCATTTCATGCATAATTATCTTCCTTATAGTATTAATTATCTGAATATTGATTTAATTTATACCTATATACCATTTTCCTGATTCTTTTTTCAGAGGATATTTTTTCAAAACCAATTCACCGTTATCTGCTTCTACATGGTAAACGTCCTCACAAATTAAACATTTAAATACCTTCTCGTAAGCTAACCATTGGGTCATCGTCTTGCAATTTGGACATATTCTATTGAAAGCCTTTAAGGAATGCTTACTATTTATAATAGAAATCGTCCTACCGGCAATAAAAAAATCATAAACCTCATTGGTTAGCAAAGAATCACCTGCTCCGATTTCATACCATTTCAACCCAATGAAATCATCCATTATTGAGTCAATCTTATCTAAATCATCAGAAATAAATGGTGATGTTACTTCTTTCACTGTCTTGAACAAGCCTTTCCCCATTTCGGCAAAAAACTCGGACCTTTTCACTCTTGTTCACTCCATTGTTGAACTTGATTAACAACGTTTGCCACGAGTTCAGGTAGCTTCCCCTTTACAATATCTGAAAGCTCAAGACCTAAATCGAGTGAAGCAGGCTGTATACCAAACATAATCATTTCCTTTGGTAGCCTTTCTTGCAAGTCAGCCGCAAGTAAAACCTCCTGAAAGCCAATTTGGTGGACAGACATTTTTACCCCATAGTATTTCGGGATTTCCTCATTTTTGATTGTGATAAGCTCCCCAGCAGGCCTTCCGGCATTAATAGCGTCTATTACAATTAGATAGTCTGCATCCTCCACTGGCTCGAGCAATCTCATCCCGTCTGTGGCCCCTTCAATGATTTCAACACGGTCAAAACCCGATAGTGCCTTTTCCAAATACGGTATAAGGTGTACGCCAACACCCTCATCTGAATAGAGGGTGTTGCCGATACCGATAATCTTAATATTTTCTGTATGTGACAATGACTGATTATGCACTCTTTCCACCTTCCGACTTATGGCCCTTATCGCCATTGTCATCGACTTTTTCTGTTTTATATCCTGTAATAATGGAAGATGTTGTTCCATTTCTGCTCAACCAGTCTTCTCGGAATACCATATAAAGGTGAACAATAACAAAGAGAACAAATCCCCAAGCAACAAGATGATGGAACGAACGAATGGTAAAGCTATCAGCCCCAAATAAAGTACCAACACGGTTAAACATTCCGCCAATAGTTGATTCAAACTGCGGTTCAAAGAATAAGTAATACCCTGTTAAAATCATGATTACTGAACCAATGCCTATAAAAATTAAATAGCTTAATTCAGCTAATTTGTTATGTCCTACTGTATGTTGCTTCTTATTTGGCAAGAACAGATAATACTTGATTGTCTGCCATACATCTTTCCAAAACTGAGCTTTAAATGGGTTTGATCTGGTGTACTTATTCCCTTTAAAAGCCCAATATAACCGGAAGATTATATTTGCTGTAAATAAGAATGCAGCAAAGAAATGGATGTAACGTACCCATCCCATGACATTCGAATAATAGGCCTCCTCGGGGATGGATGAACCCACAAACGGATTGCCAATGTATATACCTGTTAACATTAAAAGAACAATAGATAATACATTCACCCAATGGAAAACACGAATTGGGAGCTCCCAGACATAAACCTTCCCTAATGTTCTTGCCTGATCAACAGTCGAGCCCGGCTTTAGATTTTTATTGTTGGGGTTGGACATTTGATCCCTCCTCCTAACCTAATCTTATTTCCGTTGACTCTTGATTCTCTAGGTCGGTTAAATGAACTGCGCATGCCAAGCAAGGGTCAAAAGAATGCACGATCCGCAAAATTTCAAGTGGCTTTTTCGGATCAGCAATCGGTGTATTTTTTAGAGATGCCTCATAGGCACCGATATTGCCATTATGGTCGATTGGTGAAGCATTCCATGTTGTTGGTACGACAGCCTGATAGTTTTTCACTTTCTTATCGGAAATTTGAATCCAATGACCAAGAGAACCACGAGGTGCTTCCATCCAACCAACACCTTTGGCATTTTTCGGCCAAGATTCTGGTTCCCATTTCGTACGGTCAAAGGTTGTTTGATCACCATTTTTAATGTTTGCCAATAATTTATCCATATCATCTCGCATCCAGCCTGCAATTAGAACGGATTCAAGACCACGTGCAACGGTTCTACCTAATGCAGATTGTAGGGCTGCTAGTGGAATATTTAGTTTTTTCAAGGTATCATCAACAATCTTT
Organism: Bacillus massilinigeriensis; assembly: GCF_900117315.1. Lineage (GTDB taxonomy): Bacteria > Bacillota > Bacilli > Bacillales > Cytobacillaceae > Bacillus_BE > Bacillus_BE massilionigeriensis. Next base: position 694,830 of record NZ_LT630337.1, on the reverse strand, counting down.
ACATATTCCTCACGTCCTGATGCATACCCAACTAACATTCTAGCAAGAGGTCCCGTTTCCATTGGTTTTTCATTCCAACGAGGGGATTTCAGCCAACTGTATTTATCCTCTACATTTAGTTGATCATATGGAGGCTTTGGTCCTGTGTAATTAAAGGTCGTTTCACCTTCCCATGGATGTTTTCCGCCACTTTCTTTCCCATCGTAGGTATACCATGAATGATCAATAAATTCCTTGATTTGTTTTGGATCCTTAGGATCTACATCATGGATTTTGCTGAAATCTCCATCTAAGATAATTCCTCGAGGGACACGGTAAGTATCGGTATCACGAATATCTCCTGTTGGGAAATCCCCGTATACGAGATAATTATTTAAGCCTCCTCCATAAGTCCAATCCTTATAATAGGAACCTATAGCAAGTAAATCTGGAATATATACTTTCGTTACAAAATCTCTTGCTTGATCAATTAATTGAGAAACATGCATTAGTCTCTCCGCATGAATACCGTTATCACTGTTAATATCTAACGGAGTGGCCATACCACCAACGACATAGTGAGGGTGTGGATTTTTTCCTCCAAATATTGTTTGAATCTTAACGATTTCTTTTTGCCAATCTAACGCTTCCAGATAGTGAGCAACGGCTAATAAATTCACTTCTGGTGGGAGCTTATAAGCTGTATGTCCCCAATAACCATTGGCAAAAATTCCAAGCTGACCGCTATCTACTACTTTTTTCACTTTATTTTTCACTTCCGCAAAATAGCCTGGAGATGACTTTGGCCAATCGGAAATTGACTGAGCAATTTGGCTTGTTTTTTTCGGATCTGCATTTAACGCATCAACGACATCGACCCAGTCAAAAGCATGTAAATGATAAAAATGAACAACATGGTCATGAATGTATAATGCTTCATTCATGATATTGCGAATAAGACTTGCGTTTTTTGGTATTTTAATATCTAATGCATCTTCCACTGAACGAATAGAAGCAAGGGCATGTGAGCTTGTACATACACCACATATTCTTTGGACAAATGCCCAAACATCACGAGGATCTCTTTCACGCACAATCAATTCGAGTCCACGTACCGATGTTCCTGAGCTATATGCTTTTGAAATGGCCCCCTCTTTAATATCAGCCTCGATACGAAGATGTCCTTCTATCCTAGATATTGGATCCACTACGATTCGTTTAGCCATTATGATTCACCTCGTCACTTGATGCCTGATTTTCCTTTTTATTTTTCACTACAGCAGTCACTCCTGCATGAGCCGCTACACCAGCAACTGTAACTCCAGCTAGGGTCAAGCCGACTTTATCAGGGTTGATTGTAGTTTGAGTTCCAGGAATTTTAGCGAGTCGTGTGAAGAATGGTCCATTATCCCAGAAATTCTTCTCTGTACAACCTATGCAAGGATTTCCTGATTGAATCGGATAGCTCGTACCTCCATTCCAACGCATCTCAGGGCATGCACTATATGTTGTTGGCCCTTTACAACCAAGTTTATATAGACAGTAGCCTTGCTTTGCACCGATATCATCAAAGGACTCTGCAAACAAACCTGCATCAAAATAAGCGCGGCGGTTACACTTATCATGAATTCTATGTCTAAAGAACGCTTTTGGTCGTCCTAGCTGATCTAACTCAGGGACTACACCAAAAGTAATAATATGGGCAATAACACCAGTCATAACCTCTGCAATTGGCGGACAACCAGGGACACGAACAACTGGTATGTCCTTCACTAAATCTGTTACTGGTACACTTTTTGTTGGATTAGGATTAGCAGCTGGAATTCCCCCCCAGGATGCACAGCTACCATATGTAACCACCATTTTTGCACCTTTTGCAGCTTCCAAAAGAATATCTTTCGCAGCTTTTCCTCCAATTGTTGTAAATTCAGCCTCAGGTACAGCACCTTCAACAATTAGCACATATTCACCCGAGTTTTCTTTAACAACATTCTGCATAGCCTCTTCAATTTGATGCCCCGCAGCAGCTGAAAGCACTTCACTATATTCCAATGAAATCATGTCAAATAAAACGCTTTCAACCTTTGGATGTGTTGATCGAATAAATGACTCCGAACAACCTGTACAGCTTTGAAATTCAAGCCAGATAACCGGAACACGTTTATTGGACTCCATAGCATGTGCCACTTTGTCCGTTTCTTTGAAGCTAAGACCCATAGTGGCAGCTAAGGCTGTACACATTTTCAAGAAATCACGACGAGAAAAGCCCCTTGAAAGAGCCTCTTCGTAAATGGTATTTTCTTTCGTTTTCAACACAGATACTCCCCCCTTTTTGTTCGATTTTTTAGTAGAATGCTAGGCTGCTTTGTTGATTGAAATAGATGTAACAACAAAGGTGAAATAACTCTCTCATGTACACAAAACCCCCTATTATCTTAAAAATACTACTTATAAAGGGGTTCTCTTCCAGTTGTTCATAATATTCACGAAATTGTCAAATAATTGTGAACAAAGAGTGAACTCTGACAATTGTTTTCAATAAAAATGACATTTGTCACATTTAGGATAGAATTTTGAAGAGTCATTCTCTTTCGAATAAGGTATAATCAAAACAAATTTGATATCAATGGGGGGAGAAATATGGAAGGCTCTTTATTTTCTATTCTACTAATAGGATTTGTTCTTGGAATTAAACATGCCCTCGAACCCGATCATGTCATTGCCGTATCTACGATTGCTAGTCAAAGCAAAAAGCTTTCTCGATCATCATTGGCTGGGGTTTTCTGGGGGATTGGACATACTCTAACATTGTTTGTTGTTGGTATGTCTGTCATATTTATGAAAGGTGAAATTCCCGAAGAATGGGCATTATCACTTGAATTTCTCGTTGGGATAATGCTTGTTTATTTAGGTGTATCAAGTATCTTTAATTTAAGAAGAATAGGTGCCACAACACATACTCATAGTGAAATAAATCATGACCATTTTCATTTACATCCGGTCAAACCGAGCACTGCACACATACATAAAAAAGTATCCTATTTGAAATCTATGTTCATTGGAATTATACACGGTCTTGCAGGAAGTGCGGCAATGGTTGTATTAACTATGTCTACGGTTTCTTCTGTTTGGCAAGGTGCAATGTATATGCTAGTTTTTGGTTTAGGCACTGTTGCAGGAATGCTTATATCTACGACAATAATCGGCATTCCGTTTGTTCTTACTGCTAGCAAAGAAAGAGTCAATACTTGGCTTACCCAGGCTACTGGGACAATTAGTACCTTATTCGGAGTCTATTATATGTATAACCTCGGCATCACAGAAGGATTATTCTCAATCTGGTTCTAGGAATGTGGTGCCAGTCACCCAAAGGAGCCTGACACCTCGTTTTTATACAGAGATGTCAGACTCCACAACCATTAGTGAATACTTAACTCCTAATAACTCTTCTTACACAAAAACTCAATTACTTAAAAAATACTTACAAACAAATTTTATCTTTTCCTCTTCATGCCAAGAGATTAATTCATGAGAATGTTCAGGATATACTTTTATGTCTTTATTTGTGGATCCTAAAAGATTATAAACTGAAAAGACGGTTGAAGGAGGAGTCACACTGTCTTCCAAACCTATACATAATAAACTTGGGCATTTCACTAGCGGCGCAAAATTCATCATATCAAAATAACTTAAGTTCTCTAGAACCTTCTCATATCTCTTTCCTTCGGGATCTCTATATTTAAAATAATAAAGAATCTCTGTATATGGACCTGATGCAATTTTTAGGGCACGTTCAAAATGAGATAGAAATGGATAATCAGCCATTACCATTTGAATTTCTTGATTCATTGCCGCGGCCACTAGAGCGAGTGCACCTCCTTGAGACTCTCCAAATACACCAACCCGAGTTCGGTCAATACCATCTAATTCAAAAGCCCAATTAACACAAGCCATAACATCTTTATATACGTTTGCGTAATAATAAGAGCCCTTCTCCTCAATACCCAAGGTCATCCATCCTTGTATTTGTGTACCATTTGGATATTTTGCATAATCAGGGGAAAATCCTTGACCGCGAATTTCAAAGCTAATTACTGTAATTCCTTGCAAAGCCCACTTTAGATATTGCTCAACCTGTCCTCGACTATCTGTATATCCGTGAAAATGGAGTAGGGCTGGCGTTTCCTTATTTAATTGATTTGGAGATATGAGCCATGCCCTTAAAGGTGTATGATCCCAAGATTTAATAGTAACATCTGCAACTTTCACTTGCTCTATTGGATATGAAAGCCAATTTACTTCTGCATCTATTTGCGGTGGTACTTGACTACTCATCGTTTGCCAAAAGTCTACAAAATCCTCCCTCGCTGTTAGTGTTGGCTTATAGCTATGCAAGTCCTCTAATGAAAAATCTGCTATTTGACGAAGCATTCTAAGCCCTCCCTCCTTATTAAATAAAACATTTATATTAAAACTGGTTTTTTCAATCTCGCAGATTCATAGGCCGCTAATGCAACCTCCATTGCCTTTAATCCATCATAGCCTGAAATGGATGGTTCTCTTTTCTCTGTAATAGCAGAAATAAAATCTTGAATAAGACCTTTATCCATCGAGTTGCCCCAAAATTCCTGAGAAATTTTCTTTTCCTTATCACTATACAATGTAAGATTTTGGGCAAAGGCATTTAGTCTTGTAACTCCCTTTGTACCTACAATTTCCATCGTAACATCTCCCCAAGTTGGGAATGTTTTTGATCGGGACCAGCTTGGATCATGGGAAGCAAAAACACCATTATCAAACTCCAATGTCAATATTCCACAATCATCTATTGGAAAATCACAAAACTTTGTATCGATTTCTGCATATACCTCTTTTACTTCACTATTCATAAACCATCTCATTAAATCAATAACATGAACAGTATGATCAAGTACCGCTCCACCACCTGAAAGCTCCTGATTGACGAACCATCCTCCTGGGTTTTGGCCTCTGTTCGTACTCCTTATCGATACAATCCTTCCTAAATCCCCTTTTTCAATCATCTGTTTCACTCTTTTTACTGAAGCATTATAACGAACTGGAAAGGCGGTTTGAAGAATAACCCCATGTTGCCTGCATACTTCAATCATCTCCCAGGCGTCTTCTTTATTGACGGCCAACGGCTTTTCGCAAAGAACATGCTTTCCTGCTTTAGCAGCTGCTAATACTACCTCTTTGTGCTTTGCATTTTCTGTACAAATAATTACCCCGTCTAACTCATTCAAGGCTAACAAATTATGATAATCTTCTATAAATCTAGTATCATACCTTTCTGCAGCAGCATTTCCCCTTGCCACATTATCATCTGAAATGCCATAAAGGCTTACCCCATCAATCTCTAATAAACAGTCTGCATAACTATTTGCATGCATATGAGCAAAGCTTATAATTCCTATGTTCATCCTAAGTTCCCTCCTACTAATTCAACAGGTTTCCCTGTTTTTACAGATTCCAAAGCAGCAAGGCTTATTTCTAATGCCTTATATGCATCTTCAGGTGTCACAATCGGAACTTTATCCTCTTTAATACATTCGATAAAATGCTCTAATTCCAACTCATATGGGTTCTTTTCAAGGGGACTCTCAGGTACGGCTACACCTTGGCTTGCCCCATGCGAAGCATTTAAAGATGACTTAATAGAAATGGTTTCGTCACTATCATAATGGATAATTCCATCTTTCCCGGCAATTTCAAGTTCTACCCTAAATCCCTCAGGATAGGCCCAGGTTCCTTCGGTATGAGCAATCACTCCATTTTTAAAACGAATCGTTACTAATGCATGATCCATCCTGTGAAAATCTCTACCCCATTGGCTTTTTGCATAAACTCTTTCTACCTCCCCAAAACACCATCGCAAATAATCAAAATCGTGAATAATCATATCAACAATAAGGGTTCCACATTTCTCATAGTTTGCATACCAGTCCTCCCATGCTTCAGGAAATACTCCCCCTCTCATTGACCGAACCATTCCCACTTCTCCTATGGCACCATTCACAACTAGCTCCCGTGCCCTTACAAACTCAGGGAAAAAGCGTAATACATGAGCAATAAATAATTTGACCCCTTCCCTTTCTGTAATCTCTATCATCTCTCTTGCTTGTTCAAGGGTCCTTGCTATTGGTTTTTCACAAATAATATGTTTTTTTGCCTTAGCAATTCGCTCAACATACTCTCGATGCAAATAGGTTGGTAGACATATGTCTACAACATCAGGATTCTCTTTTTCTAGCATTTCATCAACTGATGAATAAAGGGTTGTATTCACTCTTTCTGCAACAGATAATCCAATACTCTTTCGTATATCTACAATTCCCACCAATTGGGTATTTTTCATTTTACTATAGGCCTCTGCATGAACTGACCCCATAGTTCCAGCTCCTAGAACAGCTACTTTAATCATATTTGACCTCCTTTTATTAATTCATCCATTGAATGTGAGATTTCATAAATCATCTTCTCTGGCTCTAAACTCGGCATGATTTCTGCCGTAATATAGTCGTTATATTTTATTGTTCTTAATGCCTGCATAACCTTATACCAATTAACATCCCCATGAAACAACGAAGTAAAGCCGTGAATGTTTCCTATTTCGGTTTTAAAATCCTTTACATGAACCTTTTTTATTAAGGGACCTAGAATGGAAATCCATTGCTCTGGGTATCCGTAATTCAAAATATTTCCAACATCAAAATAAACCCTTATGTATTCTGATTGTATTTCCTCGATAAAACCTTTCATTTCTAATGGACTTAATAAAAATTTGTTCCATACATTTTCAATAGCAATGGATACTTTACATTCCTTTGCATCTTCTGCAAGTTCCCTTAATATATCCTTGGACCTTTCATAGGCTTGATCATAAGAAACCTCAGCATCAACGACTCCAGGAACGATTAATATCGTATCAATAGCCAATATCTTAGCGAACAAAAGCATTTTTCGAATGATCGTTTTTGCAATCTCCCTAATTTCAGGGTCATTGTCTGTTATTGGATATTTCCATAGCAAGGATGTTGAAATGCTAGTAATCTCCAAATTATAGGAACTTACTAATTTCTGAACCCCTTTCACTCCCGTTAGATTCGTCTCCATACTGAATGCTCCTGTCTCTTCAAGATTTAACTCAATTCCTGAAAAGCCGGCTTCACTTGCAAGCTTTAATTTACTCTTGAGTGACCATTCCATCGGAAAACACCAAAGATTAATTCCTTTTTTAATAATAATCCCTCCCTTTCCCAAATTGGAATATTTCCCCTATATTGTATACAAAATGGATGCTCCTTTCATTAAAAATGAAGAAAATTTTCTTTTTTTAATTAATTTGTGGTGTTTTATTTCACCGTATGGTAAAATTTTCTTATTACCAATAAGGAGTTGATATCAATATGAAAGTTAGTTTGAGCATGTGGAGTGTACATAAATACTGGTATGACGGTACTTGGTCTGTTTTGGATTTTATCGACTTTGTTGCATCGACCAATGCAACAGGCGTTGAGCTTCTTGATATCTTTTGGAAAAATCAAAAAGAAGAACTTCCTCTTGTTAAAGAATCATTAAGAAAATATAACCTAGAAATCCCTTGCTATGCAGCTGATAACAACTTTGTATCCCACGATAAAAATGAAAGAGACAAACAGCTTCAGATTTTAATAGACGCAGTTGACACAGCTAGTCATCTTCAAGCACCAATCGTTCGAGTTTTCTCAGGAAACACAAATCCATCGGTTTCTTTTGAAGATGGTATGAAATATATATTGGAGGGTCTGAAAGAAGCTACCAAATATGCAGAAAGCAAGAATATAACCCTTTGCATCGAAAATCATGGTCAATTTGCTGGAAGAAGCGATCAAATCCTCGAGATCATAAAAAGGATCGGTTCACCTGCATTAAGGAGTACCTTTGATTCTGGAAATTTCCTATTAGTAGACCAAAATCCTATGGATGCCATCTTAGAATTAAAGGATTGTGTTAAACATGTTCATATTAAAGACTTTTTTAAAGTAAATGCACCAGGTGAACAAATAATACCTTCTTTAAAGGGAGACTATTATTTAGGTAAAATCGCTGGGGAAGGTGAAGTCAATTTACCTTTCATTCTTCAAACCCTCAAAGATTCTGGTTACAATGGTTGGTATACAGTTGAGTTTGAAGGAAGAGAGGAACAAAAACTTGGCTCAGAAAAAGCGATAGACTATACCATTCAATTACTTAAAAACCTAAATCCAACAGCAGCAAATAATTAAAAAGTTAAACAGGTCCAAGATCATATCTTGGGCTTTTTTTATCTATGTTTTTATTAACTGATGATGAGAAATTAAGTGAATAAAATAGGCAACCGTACTCCCTAAAACAAAAATCATCACCGGATATTTCCAAAACAAAAAAAAGGCTAGGAATAAAATAAAAACCTTCAAAAAGGCTAATTGCGGCTTCTCCACTGCGAGAAAAAAAGAATTTTTAACAATTCCTTGATACCCTGTACGAAAATGAACCATCACTGAAAAAACCGAAACAAAAATCAGGGAAAAAATGATGACTAAAATCCCGAACAGGAACAATCCTATGAACTGATATGGTAGTATCATGCGATTCACCAAATAAAGGTGAACCATTAATAAAACCGTAAGCACCGCTCCGGTACATCCTAAAATAAAACTATGGATAAAATTCTCCCTAAATAACCTCACATAGGCTGGGAAAATATCAACATCTTCTTTTCTTATCCATTTCCGTACAACACCAAACATCGCTGCCGTTGATGGACCAATTGTAATCAATGGAATTGAAAAAATAAGCCAAAGTAAATTTAGATAAATGAACTGGAAAACACTATTTAAAAGCATGAACCATTTCCCACTTCCAAAGGACTCCTCCATTACCCTTACCTCCTAAAAGAAGACTAGGGGCCGCCTCCATTCCGTATTCCCATTACACAAAATTCTCTAGAATCTCCTTTGATACTAGATATTGTAATGTGCTATCAGACTACGTGTTTTTGAGACAACCCCTCGTTCTAATTCTCTAAGAAATTAGTAATCCATCTTTTTACTCCACTTTTCGTATTCTTTTTCCCATTCCTTTTTATACTCTGTCCATTTTCCTTTTTTCTCTAAATCTTTTCTATATTTATCCCATGTACTATTAAACTCACTATCATTTTTGGAAACTAATAACTTCGCTCTATACTCATTCTCCACATCTGTAATCGCTGGGGTATATTTTTCAACGACCCCACCTTTCGCTACAGGAACACTATCATAATTGTGATTTTCACGGGATACACCTTGATCTCTTAAGAAGCGACCATTCTTTTGGTTTAATTGGAAATCAATTTTATCCCATTTACTTTTATTTGTTGTTACATCGTCAATCGATGTGTTACCTAAGAACCAAGGCTGAGCGCCATATTTTTGTGTTCTGTTTGCATCACCAGAAGTTAAGTCATCAACCACTTCTTTGTTAAATGACCAGCTTTTCTTATCATCTGCCCAATTCCATGCATATTTAGGTCCTTCTCCAGGAGGTCCAAAATTCACTGTCATTAGGTCACTGCCAAGCGCCCAATCAATATATTTTAGGGTTGCTTCTATGTTGGATCCCTTCATAATATAAGCTCCAACCCAAGGGAACGGGCTATGGCCTTCAGCTGAACCAATTTTACTAACTCCATCCGCTAACGGGAAAGGTATCGCTTCAAACTTTGTGGATACATCATTCATGTCCTTCGCTGCCGCCCATGGTCCAGTTGCTAAATCTGTCATCTGTCCAATATACGCAGCTGCTTTTCCAGAGCTAATTTTTTGTAGAGTAATTTCCTTTTTAGCTGTTGGAGCTTCCTTATCAAGTAGTCCTTTTTGATATAAGCTATTCAACCATTTCCATGCTTTTTTATAATTCTCATGATCACGTGCTGCAGTAAATTTTCCATCATTATATGGGTAAAAACCATTCGCTTCATTGAATGTATCTAGTCCAAAGGAAGAACCAACAGCTCTCCACCCTTGGAAGTTCTCTCCAATGGTAAGTGGAATTAATGACTTTCCTTGTGAATCTTTCAATTTTGAAGCCTCAGTTAGAAATTTCTCAAAGCCACTAATTGTTTTTAAATCATCTTTTGTCATGCCAACCTTCTCAAGGATATCTGTTCTGACCCAATATCCCATTTGACCCCAATCTCCAAACTTCTCTAAATCATTTTGCTGTCCCTCAAGCTCAATGAAGGTTGGAATAAAGTAAGTATGCCCATCCTCGTTTTGAACATATTTTTTTATAAGGTCCGGGATTTTTGCTAGATTAGGATATTTATCAGGCATATCCAAGTACTTTTCAATTGGTTCAACCGCTTTGGCATTAAGAAGGTCTGCCTCAACATCTCCCTTTGGACCAACTCCAACCATTACATCAGGCAGCTTTCCACTTGTTAATAACAATCTTCTTGCAGTAGCCTCGTCTCCTTGGGTATAACTCCAGTTGGTCATAACGCCAGAAGCCTCTGCTCTTAGCTTGTCAAAAATACCATCATTCTTTACTGCTGGAATCCAGTTAATATTTACGTTTACATCAATATTCTCCGTCCCTGTTCCACCTTTTCCTTTTGAATCTTTATCAGCTTCTTTTGATGTCTTTTCAGATTTACATGCTGCCAATGAAAAAATTAATAGAAAACAAAATAGAATGGATATAAATTTTTTCATACTTCTCTATCCCCCTTGTTTATTTAAACTCTATATAATAATCAAGCCTTAGTAGTTTTTGGCTTGAATAATACCAAGTGCGTTATTCCTTAACTCCACCTACCATAACCCCTTTAACAAAAAATCGCTGAAGTAGTGGGTAAATAATCAAAATTGGCAAGGTACCAAGAATAACGACCGCCATTTTTAATGCCATTGGCGTAATCGTTCTACTTGCTGCTGCAACGGCAGCATTAGAGCTTGCTGAAGCAGTTGCGCTGCCTTGTCTTAAGTTTTGTGCTGCATCTGCATTCATCAAAATATTTTGCAGATAAGTCTGCATTGGTTTAAGATTCATTTCATTGACGTAGTACGCCCCATCAAACCAGCTATTCCAATGAGCCACAGCTGTAAATAGGGAAATTGCTGCAAGCATCGGCATCGACATTGGTATAACGATTTTCCAAAAGATTGTTAATGGATTCGCTCCGTCAATTTCAGCTGCCTCAATTAAGGATTCTGGAATATTTTCAAAAAATGATCTCATGACGATTAAGTTCCATATATTCAATAATCCTGGAATAATATAAACCCAAAAACTATCAATAAGGCCTAATTCCCTGAGCTGAATATAATATGGGATTAATCCCCCACTAAAAAGCATCGGAATTAGAAAATATACCATCAATGACTTACGGAATGGTAAAGTTCTAAAAGATAGTGCGTATGCACAAATTCCCGTTATAAAAACAGTCCCAAGTGTGCCCATAATGGTTCGAGCTAAAGTAATAAGAAATGCATCCTGAACGAGCGGATTCGTTACCACAGTTTGAATATTAATCCAAGTAAATTCTCTAGGCCATAAGTAAATTCCGCCCTTCACTGAATCAAGCCCTTCATTCAATGCCAAAGCTGCCATATAAATGAATGGGTATAAAGTGGATAATGCCAGTAAAGAAAGTAGGATTGTGTTAAATACGCCAAATGTTTTTTCCCCTTTAGACAATTTCATGTTTGATCCCTACTTTCTTAAAATAATCTAGTATTTCCATATTTTTTGGATAGTTGATTAGCTCCAACAACAAGCATTAATTGAACTATAGACGTCATAAGGCCTATTGCTGTGGCTGGACCATAGTACCCTTGATTAAGTCCGGTCTTAACTACATAGGTATCTATAACCTCAGAAACTGGTAAGTTGATAGGATTTTGAAGAGGGTATATTTGATCAAATCCTGCATTCATCAAATTGGGAATGGTTAAAATAAGCATGATGCATATTGTAGGCATAATCCCAGGGATTGTAACATGGAGGGTTTGCTTCCACTTATTTGCTCCATCAACTATTGCCGCCTCATAAAGCTGTGGGTTTAGCCCCGCAATAGCAGCCAAGTAAATAATGGCGCTGAAGCCAACCTCTTTCCATATGGAGGAGATGACAATAATCGGACGAAACCATTCTTCGGAACCCATGAAATAGATTCTATCCATTCCTAGATATACTAATAATTCATTGATCAGTCCCGATGATTCTGAAAGTAAGGCCTCTATCACATAGGCTACGACAATCCAAGAAACAAAGTGGGGCATATATGTGAGAGTCTGTACCCATTTTTTAAACGTTTCATTGCGAACCTCATTTAATAACAATGCAAGAATAATAGGTGCAGGGAAACCAAAGACAAATTTGATGACTGTCAGCCAAATCGTATTAGAAAATACATCCCAGAACTCTGCATCCGTCAAAAAGTAGAAATTTTCAAAACCAACCCAAGCGCTAGTCCAAATTCCTTCAAAGATATTGTAGTCTTTAAAGGCAACTTGAATCCCTACCATTGGCATATAGTTAAACAAAAAGACTAATAGAAAGCCTGGTAGTATCATAGCTAGCTGCCAGCGGTATTTCCAGATCCTTTTAAATTTTCTCTTATATTTTGGTATTGATTTTTGAGCAATAATTGTTTCCTTTGATGTTTCTATGTTCATCGCTTCACCTCTGTAAGGGATAGTACTTTTAGATAACGCTTTCATATTAATCGTACAATTATTGTAAAAATTCATATATAGCGAGTATTTAGCATTTGTATCTATTTTTTTGCTACTTTTACTTCGTTAATTTAAGCTCCCTTTTTAGATGTGAAGAGTCTGCGATTAAATTTAATAGCTTCATGATGTAAACCCCGTCACTCGTCTCAACGAGTGGCTTCTGATCATGAATAACAGCGTCCACAAAGTGATGTATTTCATCTTCAAATGGATTATTTGCCGTAACATTTAATTTTGAATCAGATAAGATATGATTTTCCTCTGAGTAATAACAAAGTGGACTAAGTGACATGCCCCCCTTAGTACCAAAAATATCAATCTTAATACTGTCATCACTCGGACCGTTCATTGCCCAGCTGACCTCTAAGTGTAAAACCATACCATTTTCAAACCTTATAAACGCAGAAGCAAAATCCTCGACATCAAAAGGGTGATTTCCATTACTCATTGATTCTGCCGATTCCCATCTGTTCTGCATAATCGTTTCGTAGGGGCCGATTCCTTGAACTAAATGTCCTGAAACAGAAGCGACTTCTTCCTTCCCGGTAAGCCACCAAGCTAAATCTAATACATGAACCCCGATATCCATTAAAGGCCCACCACCAGATAAAGTCTTATTGGTAAACCAGCCAGCTGGAGTATTTCTTCTCTGCAAAATTCTTGCTCTAGTAAAGTAAATATCCCCAAGGTTTCCGGCATCGATAAATGCCTTCATTGCCTTTGTATCATTACGAAATCTATGGGTCATTCCTATCATACAAATTTTCCCTTGTTGATTCGCTATTTCCTCTACTTCTAATGCCTCTTCATATGTTAAAGACAGAGGCTTCTCTACCAATACATGGGATCCGTTTTGTAAGGAGAGCTTTGCCAAAGGAACATGAGTGTTATTTGTAGTACAGATACTTACAGCGTCTAGTGAAATTTGTTCAAACATCTCCTCGGCGTTACTAAAGGTTTTCTTTATCCCGTATTGAGATGCAATATTTTTTGCCCTCTCCTCATTCACATCGACCAATGCCTCTAGTTCAACACCTGGATGGTTCTGATAAAACGGTAGATGCCCCATTTGCGCAATGGATCCAGCTCCAATAACCCCAATCTTTACTTTTTTCATTTATTATGCCTCCTAGATTGTAATCCTCATTCCGTCATAGGCTACTTCAATATCATGCGGTTGAAAAATGGTTTCTAAATCCTCGTGAAGGAGCCCAATATTGTGAGAAAAGTGGGTAACGATTACTTTTCCATGGTCATTTAATATTTCCTCAGATTTAAAAATAGATTGCATTTCAATTACGGCTTCTATGTTAAGATGGTTATTTCTAACAGGAAAGAGTCCATTCGTACAATCCAAAATAGCCACATCTATTTGTCTCCCCTTTAGCCACTCCCATGTTTCCTCTGGAAACCAACCCGTATCATGACCGTACAATATCCTTTTTCCATTCTTTTCAATCATGTAAATGAAGCAGGTCTCATTTTTATCATGATCTGCCAACAAGCCAGTTACTTGGAACTCCCCTACTTGATATTCTTTATAGGGTAAAATTCGGTTGAAGGTGAACCCCTGTTCTATGCGTTCAATTCGTGTTCTGCATTTATATAAAGGTAAATCATGCCCATATATATGTAGAGGATGGTCATTCCCCTTTGCATAAATAGGAAGCCTCATGCTGATATCCTCTGCATAGAGATGATCGGTATGGGTATGAGTAATGAGCAGGTCTGTCATTTTCGACATGTCTATTCCATCCCTTAAAACATGGAGATTAGTATCAGGAGGAAAATCTATTTTTAAGGTATCATCAATTATCGCAGATGTTCTCGTTCGAATATTTTTCCCTCCAAGAGCCCTTGCCTTTTCACAATGCTCGCACCTACAAAATAAGCCTGGGAATCCTTCTGCAGCTGATGTTCCAAGCAATCGAATTTCCATAACTGTACCTCCCTATATAAAAAAATCGGTTTAATTATGAATCAACATTAATACCTAATTTCTTATTTTTGGAATATCCCATTTCAGTTTACTATTTGAAAAAAGGGGAATATATATCGGGTAGTTGACTTTTATATCTAATTTTTTGCAGGTTTGTTGGACAGAAAAAAATACCAGCTCACTAATCCTTAAGCTGGTATTTTAATAACTTTATTGATTTGTAATCGTAAAGGTGCCAGGTGTTTTAGCTTTAACCTTTATATAATATACAAAACTTGGTGCATAAGGATTTACATAATTTATCAGTTCTGGCTCTTTTCCTGATTTTCTTGAAGCAGCTTGAGGAACGCCGCTATTCATATCATAGTATAATTCGATATCTGCATCCTCCGTGGTATCTGGATTTAAAACTAGATGATACTCTTTCTTTCCTGATACCCTGTACCAAATCTCTTGGTTTTCTTGGGAGGCCACTCCTGTTAGGGATCCTCCATTGTCAAGCTCAATACTATTTTTCATCGTCTTTCCATCCTCAATAGGCTTAGAAAGTGATATTTTATACTTGCCAGAAACTCCATTTTTCGCTAATACCCTAATCATTCCATAATTGTCCTCAGATATAGGATTACTCACGATTAATGATTGAACCTCAGATTCCTTCCCATATGAAAATCCACTGTGTGGAGTTTGAGACACAGCCCATAATCTTGATTCCATCCCAAAAGAGGATCCTTCTAAAGGGGTTAAGGTTACCATCCAATCTTCCCCTGCCTTTATTGGGAACTTAAACCACTGATCCTTAGCTAGAGCTTTTGATGTTGTGTAAACATCTCCCTCCTTTGCTTCCAGGAGTGTTGGGTTACTCCAAGTATCTCCTGAAGGTGGTGGGTAGCTTTCGTTGGATAGCTCTTGCATATCATAGATATCTTTAATAAAACGGTAGGTTTGATCATAAGTTTTACGAACGACCGGATCATCCACAATTTGCTTTATCACTGTACGTGCTCCGAGATAATAACCTACAATGGTTTCATCGAGCTTAGCTCTATGAATCTCGTTTAAGTAAGCATAATATTTCCTCATGGCATAATCACTATGATAGAGCTGACCGTCATAATCCGTTCCCCAACCATCCCAAAGCATATGGTAGTCACCTTCTACCTCAACACCCATCCCAAATCGTTTGGCTGTTTGGATAGTTGAGTTTAACCGACTTAGGTCTACTTCTCCGCCTTTGTCTACATTAGGTCCAAAATAAGATTGGAAATAATAGTTTGGCTGCATCATTACCGCATCAAATCCGAGCTCCTTCCAAATAGTAGAGCCATTTGCTTGGAAAAATGGGATCCAGAAAAATCGGTAATCCTTATCATGTATGATTTTTGAGGTATGCTTTAATAATGCTTCCTCGTAAATCGTCCCAAAACCTATCTCTTCATGAATCCAATAGAATCCGGCTAATTCAATATTTTTATAGTCTTTTTCTTTAAATTGCTTTTCTACCTCGTCAATATACCATTGAACCGCAGCCTTTCTGTCAGCAAAAGAGGCTTCCTCTCCACCAGGCTGATTAATGCTAAAGTTCAATTTTTTCCCATCAATTGTTCCCCAATCTGTGGACTGCAACGAAGGATAAGGAATGGCAACAACCACTTTTGTTTTATGCTTTTTGTCATTCAACTCGACTTTTGTTTCTCCCGTTGATTGATCCAGTGCATCTAAATTAACATCTTGAGTAAATAATTTATTAATAGATTGGCTCCAAAGGGCTTTGTCCTTATAGTCCTTAAAAGGATCTCCTCCATTTTGAAATAATACTGTATCAAACAACCAATCTGTTTGATTCCCGCTTTCATCAACGTGAGAGACGACATGTTTAAAGTCTTCCTTCCTCCATGTTCCTAATGGGCCATTTCCTGTATGGTCAGGATATAAAAATGCCAAATACATATCCTTTACACCATTTGTATCCTTTTTATCGGGTAAAGGGGCGTCCTTTTTTGGCTTTACTTTCTTGAGTGTTTTAACCTTTTTGTCCTTTGCATCTACGTCTCTTCCATTGATTGTAATTTCATCCAAGAATGAGAACATTCCAACCTCAAATTCAATCTTTACATATCTTGCACTAACATTTATAGAATCAGAGATTACTTCTTCCCTAATTGCTTCATGCGTTTTTGAATTTTGAGGTTGAAACTGATCCGCTATATACCAATCCTCACCATTATCAGATAGATAGTAATTTACATACCTTGGCATATCTACGGCTGCTGCCCTCTCTTGAAGAAAACCACTAGTGATACTGCGAATAAACTTGGATTCTTCAAGGTCAATGACAATAGATCGAGCCACTTGACGTGAATACCCTACCCAGTTCGGATTTAAAAAATAATTGCCGTCCACCTTTGACTCTGCTATTTTGCCATCGGTTAATTCATATTGGTTTCCGTTATCACCATCTGTTCTGGTCTCATAGCTCATGAGCTGTTTATCATACATTTCCTGAAAAACCTGGTAGGGTTTATGTAAAGCAATATTACTGAGGGTTTCTTCTGTAGGTTTTTTTAGTGTATATGCATTTACGTTAGAAGATAGAATTCCTAAGCTTAAAACAGAGATTAAACCTGTCCTTAAGAGTTTGTTAGCCTTATAATTTTTCATTAATTTCCCCCTAATAGAATTTTGTTTGAAAGGAGTTTTCTCTCCTCTTAGTCTGAAAACCCTTTCACTCTCCATTATACTTAGGGGACTTTTTCAAGCGAATATCGCTTGTTTGATATTTATATCTAGTTTTTTGCAAATCGTATCAGCTAATATTACTCTCCCTGAACTTCCCGGGTGTTAGGCCTGTATACTTGCTAAATACTTGTACGAAATGGCTTGTGCTTACATAACCAAGATGTTCGGCTAAATCCTGTATCTTCATATTGCTTTCTAGGAGCAATCTTTTTGCTCTGTTAATCCTTGCGGTTGTCACATACCTTTTAAAGGAGCAACCCATCTCCTGATGAAAAAGCCTACTGAATGCAGATGGATTCATGTTTATTTTTTCTGCAATCAGCGTCAATGTACTGCCATTTCCTAAATCTTCATGAATATACTCACATGCTAATTTGATGGCATGTTTATTCGAATGGATTTCGACCTTATCCTCAAATAAATTACTTTCTTGATTTTGTTTTTGTTGCTTTATTTCTAGCAAAGCCTCAATAATTTCCTCATCAGGACACGGCTTCAGCAAATAATTGGTTGCTCCAAATTTTAACGCTTCTCTAGCATATTCAAAATTACTCCACCCTGATAAAAAGACAACAGGGATTTGGTAACCATCATTTCTTAATTCCTTTAACAACTCAATCCCTGTTAAATCTGGCATGAGGATATCACTTAATAAGATATCTGGCTTTCTTTGTTGGATCATCTCGAAGGCTTCCCTTCCTGTTGAAGCCACCCCGATAATTTGGAAGCCATATGAACTCCAATCTATATCTTCTGTTAATGAGGATCGTATATATTGTTCATCATCAGCGATTAGTATTTTCATTCCATCAACCTCCTTTTATCCTATATGTAACCGTGGTTCCAATATCTTCTATACTGGCAATAGTAAATTGAAAATCGTCTCCATACTTTAGCTGTAACCTTTTATATATATTTACTAAAGCATAATTCGATCCATCACTTATATATTTTTGATTTCTTTCTGATTTGCCTTTCAGCCTTTCCTTTATTCTGTTTAACTCACTCTCCGACATTCCTATTCCATTATCAGTTATCGAGATTAGTAGATCCTTTGATAAAAGGGTTACAGTTATGGTAATGACACCTTTTCTGCTCGTTTTTTCAATTCCATGCTTTACGGCATTTTCAACAATAGGCTGTAGGATTAGTTTTGGTATTATACTTGTAGCTGCTTCAGATTCTATAAATACATCTAATGTATACTTATCCGGGTTTCTAATATTAAGTAAATCAATATAATATGTGATGTTTTTTACCGCTTCATCAACCGTAATTTCATCCTGTCCATCTGTCAGACTGTATCGAAAAAAACGAGACATTGAGATTATTGCTTTCGCTAAGTTAGGTTCAACTCTTTTTGCCATGGAGTAGAGTGCACCTAATGTATTGTAGAGGAAATGAGGGTTAATCTGAGAGGTTAAGTAGTTCAATTCTGCTTCCTGTTTCGCTATTTGTTCCTCATAGACCGTTTTTATTAGATGTTCTTGAGTAGCTGCCATTTGGTTAAAGCCATCTGCAACGACTTCAAATTCATCCTTTCGATTATATTGTACCCTCGCAGATAAATCGCCCTCTTCAATTCTTTTAAAACCTTGCAATAGCTGAGTAAGTGGACGGTGGAATCCATTCGTAAGGGCAATCGCACTATAGATAGAAAATATCATTACAACCGCTATAAAGGAATAAATGAGAGTATTAAGTAAGGCTAGTCCGCCCATATAGTTTTTTAAAGGAGCGCTTGCAACAATTTTCCAGCCTGTCAATTCTGATGTTGAAAAGGTAATTAAATCTCTATTATGGACTGTATAAGATCCATTCTTTGATTCAAGCTTTGTTAAAATAGGGTCATCATACTCTCCAATGTGATTGACTAGCTCATTGGATTGATCATATAAAAAAACAGATGACTTTGTTTTATTGGAAACCTCCTTTAATAAAGCTTCCACAATGAATTTATGATAGGTTGTTCCTATGATGACTGGGGACTCTTCAGTTCCAACACCGGGGAAGATACGTACAAAGGTGACATTAGTAGGGGAACCTTGAAAACCTGTTAAATCGATGAAATTTTTTGCCTGAAGTGTGCTCTTCTTTGGATAAATCCATCCTTGCATCTTTCCTTTCAATGCATTTTCATTCATCCACTGGAGCGCTTGTTTATTTGGTACCTCGTAATATCCGTATTCAGTAGAAAGGACTTTTCCTTGATCCGGAAGGTAAATCCAAATGGAGGATACCCTTGTTTCGGTATTTAGGATTTCCATTAATCTCTCGGAGGCCTCGCGAGTATAAATGATATCTTCATATTCTGGCAGGTTTCCTTGCTGATTTAATATATACTGATTAATCAAGCGATCAGAGCCTGCTGCAGCCGAAATACGTACTGCCCCACTGATTACTTCATCAAGCCACAGAGTAGAAAGACCAACTGTTTCAACAATTTGTTTGCCCGCCTTTTCTTTTAATATTCTTTCTGCCTCATGCTGATAAATTAGGCAAAAAATAATTACGGGTAATAGAATAAGCATCGTATAAGCGATGAGCTTAGCTTTAACGCTAAATGGACGAAGTTTTATTTTCAAAATACGTTCTTTTTTCATAAAAACCTCGCCCTTCCTTTAGCATTAATAGAGTTTATCAACAACTGATTTAGCTGTCTTCTCAATTGCAGTGGCTGATTGTTCCTTTTGATTCATTGCAATTAGAGTAGAAAGCAAATCTAAAACATGAATTTGTGCTATTTTTGAAGCAAAAGCCCCTCCGTGGAATGGGGTCTCCTTCGATGCAGCTAAAAGCAATGTATCCGCATAGTTGGTTATCGGAGATTTTGCATGATTAGTTAGGACAATAATGTGCGCACCATTTTCCTTTGATAGCTTGATTCCTTCAATCAAATCCTTTGTACTTCCTGATGAAGAAATGCCTACCACAACATCCCCCTTTTTAACTAGGGAGGCATACATAGCAATCAGGTGAGAATCTGTTGCAAAATCAGCATGGAAGCCAAGTCTCATAAAGCGATATTTCGCGTCATTTGCTGTTATTCCAGAAGAACCAATACCGAAAAATAGAATTCGATTCGCTTTCGAAAAAACCTCTACAGCCTTCTCTAGCTCTTGTTGAGAAAGAAGGCTCATTGTATTATTAAGAGCTGCTATATTATGGGACGTAATTTTCTGGCAAATGGTTTCTGCAGAATCATTATCATTTATTTGCCCATGAACCTGTTCTGATGGATTGACTAAGTCCTGTGCTATAGCCAATTTAAAATCTTGGAACCCTTTAAAGCCTAGCTTTCTGCAGAATCGTATAACACTCGTTTCTCCAACCTGTGATTTTTCTGCAAGCAGAGTTACCGAAGAATAAATCGTTTCTTCGGGATTTTCCAAAACATAATCTGCCACTTTTTGTTCCGTTTTTGATAAGGAGGGATAAATGCTTTTTAACATAACTAATGTATTAATGTGCTGATCCGTTTGATTCATTACTGTATCCCCCTAAAATTTCAGTTGCTTACCTTATTTATTAAAAGTAGATTTCCTTCCCATTTTCAGCTGATTCATAGATTCCGCATAGAATTTTCATCATTTCAACGCCATCTTCTACCGGACTTAAAATTTTCTTTTCATCCAAACAACATCCTACAAAATAATCAATCTCATTTTGAAAGCCTTTCACAAAATCAAAGGAAAGGTTATCTACTTGTGGTGTAATATTTAAAATCGTATCATGTTTTTCTGATACAATAAATAATTCTGGTTCAATTTCTGCTCCACCTTTTTCACCATATAATTTGGCAGAAATTCTTTCACTTTCCTTAGCATGTAGTGTAAAACTTACATCCACATATAGGGACGCGCCATTTTCAAAGCGGATAAGAGCATTCGCCATATCTTCAACGGAATTCTTCGAAGCATCATAATCTGCTGCTTGATAAAAGGATAGATTTTGAACATTGGCACGATTGCCTAATTTATTATAGGTATTCCCGCTTATCGATTTAACCTTTGGTTTCCCCATCAGATACCAGCATAAATCAATAATATGGACTCCTAAATCGATTAGTGGACCACCGCCCGAACGCTCGATATCAGCAAACCACCCGCCAGGATTTCCCAGCCTTCTTAAGCAGGAGGCTTTTGCATAATATATCTCCCCTAATTCTCCGGATGAAATAAATTTTTGGAGCGTTCTAGTATTTTCTGCATATCTTCTTACAAAACCGACCTGAAGTACCTTATTGTTTCGGTTGACTGCACGTTGAACCTGCATTGCTTCCTCCACCGTTTTACATAAAGGTTTTTCTACCAGAACATTCTTCCCTGCATCAAGAGCAGCAATGGCTATTTCTGCATGGGAATTATTCCAAGTACAAATACTAATTGCATCTACATCGGAATCCTCCAACAAATCCTTATAGTTGGTATACACATTTGGAATATTATAACTTTCTGCCTTTTCTCTCGCTCTCTCTTCATTTAAATCACAAATAGCTGTAAGAACTACCCTTGAATTATTTTTATATGAATTTAGATGTAAGGTTGAAATAGAACCTGCTCCTATTACTCCCACTTTTAATTTTTCCATTCAATCTCCTCCCCTTTGCTCTGATTATTTTTGTAAACAAACGATTGGTAGGCAGCACCGATTAAGCCAGCATCCCCACCGAGACTAGCTCGTCTGATTTTGACTGGATCAATCATCGATCGAAGACCAATGGTTGATATTTTGTCTTGGACAGCCTGTAATATCCAGCCTCCCTCTTGCATAACTCCACCGCCAAGGATCACTAATGAAGGGTTGAAGGTATGTATACAATTGACGATTCCATAGGTTAATGCCCTTATCATAGTATTTACAACTTCTTTTGCCTTTGGGTCCCCACCCTTGTATTGCTTAAACACATCATGGCTCGTAACCTTTTCTATATCAATTGGATCATTTACCGATTCCTCAACAAGCTTTTCCTTCATCATTCTCGCAATTCCTGTTCCAGAAGCATACGTTTCCAGACAACCATTAAATCCGCAATTGCACTGAGGTCCGTTCATATCAATGGT
Organism: Bacillus massilinigeriensis; assembly: GCF_900117315.1. Lineage (GTDB taxonomy): Bacteria > Bacillota > Bacilli > Bacillales > Cytobacillaceae > Bacillus_BE > Bacillus_BE massilionigeriensis. The sequence continues at coordinate 672,349 of NZ_LT630337.1, read as the reverse complement.
AATATGGCCCAATTCCGCAGCTGCACCCATCCTTCCACGTATCATATTGCCCCCAGAGATGACGCTTCCTCCAACACCAGTTCCAAGAGCCAAACAAATAACGTCATTAACACCAATCGCACAACCAAGCTGATTTTCTGCAAGAAGAACCACATTGACATCATTATCTACCCATACAGGATAATGGAAATAATCCTCTATTAGCCTTCTTAGTGGAACATGATTCCAATCTGCAATGTTTGTCGTTCCAGAAAGAACTAAACCCCTATCAAAATCGATTTGCCCAGCAGTTCCTATTCCAATACCGCTAATTTCTACTAAATGATTATTTTTTCCATAGTCTAATAAAGTCTTAATCAAATAAAGTACAGCTGAAATGACCTCATTCTTACCACCTTGAGGAGTAGAAATGATCTTTTTCTCAATGATTTCCCCCTTTCGACTGACAATTCCAGCTGCAATCTTTGTACCCCCTATATCTACTCCAATACTGTATGTCATGCTCCCACCCCCACCTTCTTCATTCTGTTATATCTATCCCAGCATATAATTTAATGCGTTCTGAAAATGATTTTGTAATCAATTGAGGTCTTGTAATAGCAGATCCTACAACCACTGACCATGCTCCGATTTCCAAGCATTTAACTGCCTCTTCTGGGTTATTCACTTTCCCCTCTGCAATGATGGGTATGGATGTAGCATTTACAAGTCTTTCAATAAGTTCATAGTCTGGATGAGGGAGTTGATTACTATAAGTCGTATAACCTGACAGAGTGGTTGAAATCATGTCCACTCCTAACCTTGAAGCTTCCATCCCCTCTTCGTAGGTGGATATATCAGCCATAATGAGAACTTCCGGATATTTTAACCTTATGTTTCTAATGAAATCCTCATTTGATTTCCCATCTGGTCTCACTCTATTTGTAAGATCCACTGCAATGATCTCAACGTTTTGAGTACAAATCTCATCCACTTCCTTATTGGTAGGGGTAATGTATATTTCACTATTTGGATATTCTCTTTTAATTATTCCGATGATTGGTAGTTTGGTTATTGCTTTGATAGCCTTAATATCCTCTACTCCGTTTGCTCTGATGCCACATGCTCCTCCCATTTCTGCTGCCATAGCCATTTTTGCCATAATATCAGCACCATGGAGGGGCTCGTTTTCTAAAGCCTGACATGAGACAATAAGCTGACCTCTAATACTATTTAGAATCTGATTCATCTTCAGCACACCTCTTCTAGAAATTTCAAATCACAAGATAAATATATTCACCATTAAATAAAAAAATCCTCCTAAAATTTTATATATGGTGGAATATTTTTTCTAAATCCTTTTAAATCCTTTCCTTAACGAACATTCCTCCTAAAGAGAGTAGAAAATTAATGTTCGATAGATTGCATTCTCATAAAGTGACCTAGATTGAAAAAAAACTATATCAACAAAGTGTTTCTCATTTCCATTTTTTATTATTTTTTTATAAAATTATTTATACGGGTGATTTGTTTGTTCCTTATACATGCAGCCATATTAGTATTTTTAATTAAGAAATGGTGTATACATGGCTTAGCTAGGAGCAAAATAAATGTTTGTAAGTCACCTACTAGAAATTAGTCCAATGGAAAAAACATTAAAGGAGAATGCCTAATGAATTTTGTTACATTAAACAATGGGTTAAAAATGCCTCAGCTAGGATTTGGTGTCTGGCAGGTAGAAGATGAGAAAGCTACTCCAGCAGTAGCAAAGGCATTAGAGGTTGGCTACAGATCAATTGATACAGCCATGATTTATCAAAATGAAAAAGGTGTTGGGAAGGCAATTAAGGAATCTGGAATCCCACGTGAAGAGCTATTTATTACCACAAAGGTTTGGAATAGTGATCAAGGATTTGATAACACGATTCGTGCTTATGAAGAAAGCTTAGAAAGATTAGGTCTAGATTATGTTGACTTATATTTAATTCACTGGCCAACTCCTCAATTTGATGAATATGTAGATACATACAAAGCGTTAGAAAAGCTATATCGTGATGGAAGGGTAAAGGCAATTGGCGTATGCAACTTTGAAATTGAGCATTTAGAACGCATCTTAAAGGAATGTGAAGTAAAGCCTGTAGTCAATCAAATTGAGTGTCATCCACATCTTGCTCAAAATGAATTAAAAGAGTTTTGTGCTAAACATGATATCTTTGTTGAAGCATGGAGCCCCTTGGAACAAGGCGGAGAGGTCTTGAAAGACGAGGTTATTAAAAAGATTGCCGCTTCTCATGGTAAAACTACAGCTCAGGTTGTTTTACGCTGGCACTTACAAAATAACACAATTGTTATTCCAAAATCAGTAACCCCTTCAAGAATTGAAGAAAACTTTCAAGTATTTGATTTTGATTTAACAGCGGATGAAATGGGAGAGATTAACCAACTTAATCTAGATAGACGTAAAGGTCCACATCCAAATGATATGAATGCTCGTTAAGCTTATCAAATAACAGGACACGAATTCAGATTTCTTGTCCACAAAAAGAAGCTAACAACCTCAAAACAAAATAGGTTGTTAGCTTCACTCCATTATACGTTTAAAATCCCATATAGCTCTTCCAGTTTTTTAATCTGATAGGTAGGCTTTATTCCGAGATCATTCTGCTTCATCTCAGGATTAAACCAACATGTATCCAATCCAGCTAAATTCCCACCTTTAATATCCGCATTTAATGAGTCACCAATGATCATCCCATGCTCCGAAGAAAAATTAGGGATTCTTGCAAACACGTAATCGAAAAATTCCTTCATCGGTTTTTGATACCCTGCATCCTCTGATACGAAAATATCCTTAAAGATTGGATGTAATCCAGAAGCTCGTAACCGTTTATCCTGAGTTTGAGAAACACCATTTGTTACAATATACAAATCAAAATGTTTATTGAGATGCGATACTAATTCAAAAGCACCCTCAACGAGTTGTTTCCCCTCCTCTAAGTAGCTGCGATAGTTTCTTTCCAATGACAAGCCATCAATTTCAAACCCATACTCCTTCATTAGTAATGAAAAACGGCTATTCACGACCTCATCACGAGAAATTCTACCCTCTTCAAATGACTTCCAAAGTCCTAGATTTATCCTTTTGTATTTTGCTTTTATATCAGGAGTAAAAGGAATGCTATTTTCTTCGAAAAGCTTACTTAATGCTAAATCCTCCGCAGCCCCAAAATCTAATAATGTATCATCGACGTCAAAAAATAATGTTTGGTATTTTTTCAAAAAGATCTCTCCCATTTATTCTATTACCTACTCATTTTATCAGCAAAGAATCCATTATGTTATTAAAAAGTCCTTTTATAAAGATGGCTTTGTTAAACTTGAATGTTGATTTCCGTTCCAGGCGCGAGCGGTTCGCGGGCGTGACGGGGAGCTTACCTCTAGCTAACGCTCCTGTGGGGTCTCCCCTGCCCCGTTTTCCCGCAGGAGTCTTCGCGCCTTCCACTCCAATCAACATGTCTTAATATCAACAATGAGCTTTAACACAGCCATAAAGATAAAGAACTTTCCTCAGACTCTTCGACATCTCCAATCTTCCCTATATAATCGATTAAAAAATAAAGGAGAATCAATGGAATTATTGAACCTGTACAGAGATATTGTCCAAAGTCTTCCCAGTCGGCTCGTCCTACTTCACTACTCACATTGATAATATATCCATCCAATAATATAATCGAATTACAAAACGATCGGGGTGATTGAATTGAGGATTGGACTCATTGGTTTAGGCGATATTGCTAAAAAGGCTTATCTACCCGTACTCTCAGAAAAGGAAGGAATCGAGCTTATCCTTTGTACAAGAAACGCGGATACTCTGAACCGAATATCAAAAAAATATCGAATACCTGAAAAAGCACAGACAGTAGACGAATTGATATCTAAAGGAATAGATGCAGCATTTGTAAGCACCGCCACGGATGCACATTATGAAATTGCAGAAAAACTGATTAAAAGCGGGATTCATACATACATTGACAAACCAATCTCTATGAGCTTTCAAGAAACCGAAAAAATTGTCAATCTTGCTAAAGAGAGCAATAAGATTGCAATGGTTGGCTTTAATAGAAGATTTATACCGCGGGTTAAGGAACTCAAGGAGCAAGGAAAGGCAAACCTAATTATTATGCAAAAAAATCGATTTGCATTTCCTGATTATACTAGGAGATTTGTTGTTGAGGATTTCATACATGTAGTTGATACATTAAGGTTTTTGATGGATACCAACGTAAAGGATGTAAAAGTGGAATATTTAAAAGAAGGCAATATCCTCAACCAGTTAGTGATTCAACTAATCGGAGAAGGATGTATTGCCATCGGAATAATGAATCGAAATGGCGGCGTAACGGAGGAAATGATTGAATATTCGACTGGCCATCATAAATATGTTGTCGATAGTTTGGTTGAAACAACTCACTATCATAACAAAGACACAAATACCATTAAATTTGGTGACTGGGAGCCTACCTTATATAAGCGCGGCTTCTATCAAATCATTAATCACTTTATTGATTGTATCAAAAATAATCAAACTCCCGATCCATCCATTGATGATTCACTAGCCACCCATGAAATATGCGAAAAAATTGTGGAATATATAGGCTAGCACAAGGTGCCCGGCATCAATATCCTCCAAAAACGTTCACTTGTCGTCCATTCTTTTTTAAGATTAGTACTATTATAATATTTGTTATAAATAGGATTACATATTTCTTACTAAATCGATCAGGGGGATGAACCAATTGGCAGGATATTTTAGTTTAGCGATAGCGATCACAGGATTATTTGTAGCATTAATCATTACAAGAAAAGAATATACAGAGTATGGTAAATTGTCCAAAAAGGGAATATACAAATTAGTTTTTATTTTAACGATTGTATTTTTCGCGCTCGTCATTCAAGTATTTTTAACCCCAGAAAGCTGGTTATAATTGTAAAAGGGACAGGTGATGTGCCCTAAAAAGACCGCACAGCCTGTCCCATCGTACTCCTTCACTACTAGATAGTTCTGAAATCAATGACCCCAGTGGTAATTTGATAGATACATACTAGGAACAATACCAGAATAATGGCAGCAGCAATCCATTCGCCCCTTGTAAATAGTTTCCTCTTGTTTTCCCTCTGAACCCAAATATAAACGAAGACCCCACCAGCAAATAAAAGCATGGTAAGCAGGATATAGGCCATGCCAGAAGAATATACGACCCAAATCATGAAAATACTTGAGATAAGTCCCAAAATTATATTTTTCAAGCGACCCTTTGTCCCTGCTTTTTCGGACCAGGAAAGCTTAACCTGATAAAAGGCAATTAATGAATATGGTAATAAAATAGCAGAAGATGAAAGAGAATACATGAAATTATAAGCACTTTCATTAATTAATAATGAAAATAAAAACAGCTGAACCAGTAGATTTGTAACAAGTAAAGCGGTTGTTGGGGCTCCTTTTTCATTTTCCTTTGAAAAGAATTTAGGAAAGTTTTTCGTCTTTGATGCCTGATATGGTACTTCACCAGCATACATGGTTGTCGCAAGCCAGCATCCAACAATCGAAACCATAACACCGAGATTTATAATAATCGCACCTGGTCTTCCAATGATACTTTCCAAAACATAGGCCATTGATGGTTTGGATAAATTAGTAAGTTCCTCTTGTGTCATAACACCAAATGATAGAATAGTAACTAATGCATAAATGAAAAGCACGGATAAAAATGCGAGCAAGGTAGCCCTCCCGACATCCTTGGCCCTCTTTGCCCTAGCAGAATAGATGATTGCACCTTCTACACCAATAAATACCCATACCGTTGTGAGCATCGTATTTTTAACCTGATCCACTACAGATTGAAGTTCAAATCCACCAGACTTAGTTCCCCAATAATTCAATGAAAAAATATCAAATTTAAATACAAAAATAACACATATGATAAAAAGAATAATTGGTGTTATTTTTGCAACCGTTACAATAAAGTTAACTAAGGAGGCACTATGGGCACCTCGCACTGTCACATAATGAATTGTCCATAAAACTATGGATGCACCTATGACAGAATATAGGTTTTGCCCATTGCCAAACAGGTCAAAAAAGTAACCTAATGCACTAAAGGTTAATGTTCCAAAGGCAACGTTGCCTAAAAAAGCAGAAACCCAATAACCCCAAGCAGAGTTGAAGCCCATATAGTCTCCAAATCCAGCCTTTGCATAGCTATAAATACCGGCATCTAAATCTGGCCTTTTTTCACTTAAGTTTTTAAAAGAGAATGCTAGTGAACCCATTCCTAACCCTGTGACAATCCATCCGATGACAATGGAACCAGGAGAGGCAAAAGAAGCCATATCCGAAATGAGGTTGAAAATACCAGCACCAATCATAGAACTAATAACTAAAGCAGTTAAAGCAACAAGATTCAATTTCTTCTCTTCAGGCATTTGAATCCCTCCAAATAATTAAAGGCTAAAGAATAAAAGAGCATGAGAAAGAAAGTCCCATGCTCTTCTCAATGGGTGAGAAAACTATTAAAATCTTAGAGATAAACAGCTTAATCCACCATCAATTTTTCTAAATTCAGATGTGTCTACTACCAATACCTTATAGCCTAAATCTTCAATAGCCTTTTGGGCATTTGGATAACCTTCCGGTACTAGTACATAATCGTTTACCCAAATGCAATTGGCCCCATATGCCTCATCAGGAGAAATTTCAATCTTGTTGAATTTTTCAAACTCAGGGGAGGTGTTAAACTCGCCAGCCACTAGCAGGTTATTATTTTCTAGATAAGCTAATCCTGTTTTTAAGTGTAAAACTTCTTTTAAAGGAACAATGGAACCGGTAAATCCATACTTTTCGAGAATACTAATCATTTGCTCCGCACCATTTCGATTCGTACGTGCAGATTCTCCAATATAGAAATGGTCTCCAACCATCATAATATCTCCAGCCTCGATGGTTCCGGGTTCTTTTATGTACTCAATATGATCATAGAATTTCTTTAATGCATCCTGCATATCTTGCAGTAAAGCCTCTCCTCTTCTCGTCTCTGCACCAGGACGTGTAATAATCGCACATTTTTTCGTACATAATGCCACATCTTCTACAAAACATGAATCAGGAAAATCATCATTTGGTTCCAATACGGTAACATTTACGCCGGCTTTCGTAAGAGCGCTTACATAGTCTTCATGCTGTTTTAGAGCCAGATTATAATTAGGTTTTCCTAAATCCGCACTGCTGATTCCATCCACAACTGACTTCGAAGGTACTCTGACAATCACATTAGTAAACATGAATTATTCCTTCTTCCTATTTTTTTATTAGCATTTTTCTATTTGCTACAAGGCTATTATACTACTATAATATTTTTTAATTGTGGAATAATTGTGAATAATTAACACTTTTGGCTGGACATGGAGGAGTGAGAAATCTATTGAGGATTTAAATATTTTCCTATGTTTATTTCTATTACACATGATTGCCCAATTACATAATCACTTTCAGCTTTACAAGTGTCTTTTCCTTACAGAATACGGACCCAAATCCGCATTCTCCAACAAAAAAATATTACAATCAAATTTACTTTTGAAATTATACTTACTAGTATATATAATTAAACCAACATACATGTAAAGTTCCCCTTTACTATTTGAATAATAATATCAGACCGTATTTTGATATTTGGATTAAAAACAATATTAAAAATAGGAATCTGTTAAGTTCACTTACAAATTACTGTTATTGGAGGCTAATTAATGGAAGTTCAACAAGCGAAACCCTCACAACACACTTGGGCAATTACGTTATTTGCCATTGGCATTTTTATGGCACAGCTGGATAACGGTATTATTAGTGCAGCCCTATCGACTATCAATCGTTCATTTGATGTAGACGCTAACTGGGGAGCATGGGGAATTACAATTTACACACTCGGTTTAGCAATCAGCTTGCCCATTGTCGGAAAATTATCTGACCGCTATGGAAGGAAAAAACTATTTATCGTTGAAATTGCTTTATTTGGTATCGGTTCATTCCTCGTTGCACTCAGCCCTAACTTTGCCTTCTACATTATCTCTCGTTTCATCCAATCGTTAGGTGGTGGTGGTATTTTCATTATCGGCAGTTCACATGTGTTAACAGTGGTTGAACCATCGAAACAAGGGAAATACTTAGGTTTACTTGGTGGTATGAACGGGGTTGCCGCCGTCCTTGGACCAAATATCGGTAGTTTCATACTTGATCTTACAGGGAGTTGGCATGTGCTTTTTTTAATCAATGTACCAATTGCCATCGCCTTGGTCATCTTTGGATTCATAAAATTAGAAAACTCCAAAGATCCGAAACCAGGTCGTCTAGATTTAGTTGGAACCATCATTTTATCATTTTCCATTCTAGCGATTATGTACGGTTTAACCAATATTGACGTAGACATTTTAAAAAGCCTGCAACAACCAAATGTATGGGGCTTCATGATAGCAGGAATCATTTTATTTGCTGGATTACTTACCCATGAAGGCAAACTAGAAAGAAATCCGAACGGTGACCCTATTTTATCAGTGAAATTGCTTAAACAGCCTCGTTACTTGATGGTCCTATTAATCGGTGCTTTATCAGGTGGACTACTTGCTTCAATGATTTATATACCAAGCTTCACAGAACAAGTACTTGGTATTACAGCTGAAAATTCAGGTTACTGGATGACCCCACTTGCTTTAACTGCTGGTATTGGGGCAGGACTTGGCGGTGCCTTTGTTGATAGAAAAGGTCCGATTTTTGCCGTTGTTCTTTCAGGGGTTATTGGTGCAATTGGATTCATGTTATTCCCATTATGGCTAGATGGCAAAATGGAATTTATCGTTGCGAGTTCCATTGCTGGTGTTGGGATTGGAATCATCTTAGGCGCGCCGTTGAACATTTTATCAACGGAAGGCCTAACTAGTGATAAAGGTTCTGCAGTCGCTTCCCTTTCTTTAGCCCGTCAAATAGGGATGACGATTGCACCGACCATTTATGCGGGATTCCTCGCACGTGCGTATAACAATATGGATTCTTTATTCGCCAATGACTTCCAAGACATTTTGCAAAAAAATATTGAAAAAGCAGATTTGTCCACGGAAGCAATGCAAGAGCTTGGAAGAATCGGGCAACAAATGGCTGGTGCGAGTAAAATGAGCGAATCACAAATCAATAAAATAGTTGGTTCCATTCAAGACCCTGGATTAAAAGATGTGATTTATGACAGCGTGAATCAATTAACTCATATTGCGGCACAAAACGGCTTTGATGGTCTTTACTGGACCGCAGCTATTATAGGTCTTGCTATTGTTTTGTTAGCATTCGTTTTATCCCCGCTACGTAAAAATTTCGCTAAATAGAAGCGTGGGGACCAGCATAATTGGTCTCAAAAATAATCGGGACATGGTGCCTTGCCCATGTCCCGATTATTATAAATAGCACAAAATTGACTTTTCAATCCAATACGAAAATATCGTGTTGGGACTACTACTCTCATACTTTTTCATTTTTAAATACAGGTCGATTCCTTCAGAAACATCATGCCATAGATCTGTAAACACATGATCAAAATTGCCCTCTGGGATATGTTTTTTCGCATATTCCAAAGCATCAGATTTGATCACCTTAATCTTTCCGGCATTCTTAAATTGAGGCAATACATATTTATTAAATAGATTAATTACATCTTCATTAATTTCAACAACAGAAATGCTTTCAAACATCATTCTTAATAGATTCTGATATATATAATCATAATATGATATTTTTTCACATGTATAAAAAAATAATTGATTGACTCTCCGCACCCACCAGTTTCGATTTTAGCAGTTCTACTTAATAAGGAGTTGGAGAAAGTTAAGGAGCAAAATTATGTACCATATCCATGATAAATCTTAGTTCACCAATTAGAAGTAGAACCAATAAAGATGATAATATTAAGACCGTCTTTTTATTCTGTCTATTAATGACTATCATAAAGATCATTACAACAGAAACTACAAAAAATAGAATTGCGAACATAAAAATATCCCTCCTTAATTATTAATTGACCAGGCCTCACTAATCCCCCTAACCATTTCAACCCCACACTCTTATCGGTTTATTAAAAGGTAAATAAATTCAGGATTAAAATGCATTCCATAAAAATATGAAAATAAATATGCAACCCCATGCATTTCCTGTGAGCTCTTTAACCATCAGCATGCCGTATATGATAATAATCACGGTAATCATTTCTATAAAGCCCTCTGGAGTGACACCAATTATGCCATGAATGAAAAGACACATTATCGTACAAGTTATCGCTCCCCAATTGAGCCATTTATTTTTAGAAGGATAGCGCTGATTAAGTTTATCGCTAATAACTACATAGTTAAAACCCTCAAAGATTCCCCAAGCTGTTGCAACAATCAACATTCCAGCCATGTTTACAGGAAAGTGGCTTAAAAGCAATTCTTCTGTCAACCACACTGCCTGAAAGGGTAAATAATCTGTTGCCTGCTTGGTTACAATCAAAAAAAGAATATACGGAATAAAGCACAATACACTTAAGACAATGGATGGCAATGCACCTTTTAATCTTAGTCCATGAGATTGAAAGCTTTCTTTTCTATTCATTAATACAATGGAAATCCCTAAACCTGCAAGACCAAATTGGAAAAATGCAAGTATCAATATTCTTAATAGAAGATGAATATTAGTGTTCTTGCTTACGGTGTAAATTTGGTTTTGAAAAACGAAATAAATTCCTAGAACCAATGAAGTGGCTAATACAATAATCCATAGATCAGTGTCTAATCTCTTCTGTTCTGCAGTTAAATTTTCCTTTCTCTTTCTCATATACACCACCCCTTCCAAAAATAGAACCACTAATCCTTTACTGATTATGAAGGTACTATATTCTCTGATGTAATAAGTAGAAATATTCTGACTTTTATTTATAAAGAAAAAGGGGCAGTCTCCTCGCTAATTAATCTACTGAGCTGCCCCGAATTTCCTTCATTTTATTAAGATTATAGGTCCGGATTAAAGACACCTTTTGATTTACTTGCTATTTTTGTAATGATATCATCTCTTAATTGTTTTGCTTTTGTAAAACCATCTTTTGCTGTGTCATTACTGTATTTATTTATATAATTAATTCCTTTTTGTTTGTTAGTCTTGTAAAGCTCTGTAGCCTTTTTCTCAACTGAACTTTGTTTTGCAAATAACTGATCCTGGTATTTTTCCCAATAGTTTTTCGTTCCTACTCCAAGACTATCTGGATTTGTTGCAGCTAAAGCAGCTGGTGCACGGAAAGCCCAGTAAGCTGATTGATCGCTATATTGATCATTGCCAAGTCTATAAGCAGTTGGTGTTTCATATATTCCTTGATAGAATGGTAAATATACACTATATTCAGGGTTTGCTAGACTGAGCCACATTACATTGGCGATATCAGCAGGCATATTAGCCCTTAATTGAATAACATGTGATTCCACTGTACGATCTACTCCGACAGCACGTTCATCTTTACCTGTATCTGTTGAAGGATCATATGGAGTTCCCTCATAATGAGAGCCTAAGAATTTCATCACTTGTTTTGGAGTGATTTTTTTATCTGGAATCATAAATAATGGGTAACGTGTTAAGTCAGCATCTTGGCTAACTGATGGAGTAAATGTCCTTTGTCCCCACCATTCTCTGCGTGTATTGTATTTTTGACCTAAATCACCGTATGCTCCTGCGAAATCGAAGCTTTGTTTATAGTCTTTGTCATCGGCTTGTAGTAAGCCATTAGCAATCGCATGTGAAACTAATGTTACAGAACCCATGAAATTTTTCGTGTCAGAAAGATTTACATTATCAATTCTTAATCCATTTGCAACAATTAAGTAAGCATCATCGGGTACTCTTTCTGCTACCCATTGATGTCCAGTCCCAACCTCAAAATACCAAATTTCGTTTTTATCTGCGATGGCTAGTCCATTTCCTTCAGCAGAACCATACTTTTCAATGTAGCTACCTAGTAATCTGGCACCTTCACGGGCAGTTTTAACACGTGGTAATATTAATGTTGGAATAACAGCTTCGGTAACACCTTTTTCCACAAATGGATCGGAGCTTTCTGCTTTTTCATTTGCATCAGCACTATTTGTAGCTGAAACAGTTACTCCATATTCATTAATTCCTACTTCTTCAAATAGCCCCTCTGAAGGATCCCAGTCTGGTACTGCCATATATTTATAGGATACCTTTGGTTGAGCTACAGTTAATCCATTGACAAATTTAATTTTTTCCCCTGTTTTATGTATTTTACGAGGGAATACCTTTACATATTTCGACCATGCACTAGATACGTCCTCATTACGTGCTACTAGGACTGAACCATCTGCAGTTGCTTTTTTTCCTGCAAAAACCGATGTACAAGCGCTTGCAGGAAAGGCAAATCCTCCTACTATCAAGGTAGTAATGGCTCCTGCTACAAATGCCTTCTTAAAACGATGTAACTTCATTTGCCTTCCTCCTCTAGCTTTTCTGAATTCAACGCTATTCTAACATAGTAGATTAATATTGGAAGGGTTTTCATATATTGTTCATATATGAATATTTATGCTAAATTTTCCTTTATTAGAGGAAAGCACGGAAGCATATAAGAAGGCGGTTCACTGCTTTTTAAGCAGCAGAACCGCCCCCATATCTTTATAGCTTAATATTATTTCATAATATTATATTAAAATACTATTAAGCCTCGCTTGCATTACTATCCGATTTCGAATCGGAACAATCAAAACATTGCAGGCCTTCCTGCGGATCAATCCTTCCATTCAAAAACCCATCCAAACAATACACCTTTTTTCCACATTTACAACAAACCCCAACTTCCTCCACCATCTCTCATAACCCCCCTATTTTGGACGCATGGGGACGGTTCTTTTGCTTCCGAAGCAAAAGAACCGTCCCCGTGCTTCACTTCCATACTCTCTTCAGATTTAACAATTCCTGGGTATATCCCCAAACGGAAATAGGTGACATTAATAATTGATATGTCAAAACATAAGCAAAGAACCCTGAAAGATTTTTTCTGATTTTTAGGCCTAAGGATTGGAAAACCTTTCGCTGAAAATGATACATAGTGTAATTAGTTATTAAAGCCAAGGGTAAAACAAAGAGAAACGAAGCTCCAACTATGAAATAATAACCAAACAGTGCCATTATTAATCCAGGAATCCAAACAAAAGTATAGATAAAATCCAAGTATGGAAAAAAGAGATTAGTACCAGTTAAAAGTGTGTAAAAACTGTTGGTTGTCTAGTTGTATGAACAACTAATGATTCAACTCCCCCAAGACTAACAGCATTTAGGGCTAGTATTAACGAGGAAACAAACCTTTGTGTCGCTGAATAATCCCCATTTACGAAAAATACTAAAGTATCCTTACTTAAATAGTTGGTTTTTCCTCGTAAGACCATTTACTTACTCCCCTCTAATTAGAAAATTTTTAATATTTCCATATCCAAATTAATAGTCAATTTGATACTTTTTTTGTTATATCCTGCAAATGATAAATGACTTTTTTTATTCATATGTGACAAGGGTGACAGGCATGCTCGCCTGTCACCCTTGTTTTATCTCAAAATAGAAGCTGCCATTCGTGAATAGGTATGACGTCTTCCACGAATAGCGATTGAGTAGGCTAATATATTTTCAGGAATCGCCATTCCGTAAACCCCTGCATCCCCAATATGATGGATATCAACACCAGCCATCTTATTCTGAAGGGCAATTTGCCTTATCGTTGCCTCATCCGCTCCCTCTTGGCTCGTACCAATTGTTGACATTACAAGGGCTCCCAGGCTTTGAGCAGTTGCTGTTAGCTTTGCAGCCATTTCAATCGTAACCCCCGGAACGGTTCCCACTCCAGGAAGTAAAATAACATCCGTACCGGCCTCTACAAAATCCTTTACAATCTCTTCCGAAACAATATTTCCACCGGCTTCCCCTTTAACACCTGCACCATGCATTTTTCCCGCTATAATCATTACATCATCGCCTAAGATTTCCTTTGCTATTTTAATAGAGGCGATAATCTCTTTATTTGTTACACCCGTTTTCGGATTTCCTGTTAAACAAACAAAATCTACTCCTAATTCTTTTGCCTTCTTCAGTGATGCAGCACTAGCCATTCTCCCTTTTGGCAAAGCTGCTAACGTTTCTGCTTGCTCTGCATTTTCATCAACCGGTTCAAGATTAATACCTACAGGTCTACCAATTAAATCTTTTAATCTATCAATTAAATCATTAGGACTAGCATCCTCTAGTCCTTCTATGTAAGGGTGGTTCACATCAAAAAAATTAAGCAACACCATATCTGCACCAAAGGCCGAAACATATTCTGCATTGGTCAATCCGGGATATAACGGAGTAGCCGTACAAATAATCTCAGCCATCATTGTTCTTCCTTCTGAAGCCTCAATCGCTATTTTTAATTCAGAACCATTCATTTTTTTGAAATCTGAAGCTGTACAATTAAGAAATCTTTTCATGTAATATCCTGCTCCTTTATTGTAAAAATAGATCTGCCATTTCCTAATAATACCATTATAGAAATCAAATTTATAGCAACTTGTCCTAAAATTAGGAATAAATAAACCATTCCTATATCCTTATACAATAAAAACCCCTTTAGATTATGAAATCCAAAGGGGCCCACTTATAAGGTATTACTTATTCACGTTCATATTATTTTGTTAGATGTAAAATAACTCTTTTGCTTTATGACTGGATTCAAATCATTTGATTTTGATGTAACTTTGCTAAAATTCCGCCCTTTTCAACCAACTTATCATACTTGCCACTTTCTTCAATGCCATTTTTCGTTACAACATACACCTGGTCAGCATTTCGAATGGTTGCAAGACGATGAGCGATCACAATCGTTGTGCGGTTTTCAGAAAGTTCTTCTAGTGATTGTTGAATGATTTTTTCTGTTTCCGTATCGAGTGCGGAGGTTGCCTCATCTAGGATTAGGATTGGTGGATTTTTAAGGAACATACGCGCTATCGCCAGGCGTTGTTTTTGACCGCCCGATAATTTCACACCACGTTCTCCAATTTCGGTTTCAAACCCTTGTGGCAAGCCTTCAATTAAATCGAGTAAGTGTGCTTTACGTGCAGCCTCCACGATCTCCTCCATTGAAGCGTCCAATTTACCGTAAGCAATATTTTCGCGTATTGTCCCAGTAAATAAGAATACATCTTGTTGCACAATGCCAATATTTTCACGCAATGAACGCTGTGTCATATTTCGAATATCGAGACCATCAATGGTAATACTGCCACCTGTCACATCATAAAAGCGCGGAATGAGCGAGCAAAGCGTTGTTTTACCTGCTCCTGAAGGTCCAACAAGGGCAACTGTTTGCCCCGCTTGAATCTTTAAATTAATATTTTCTAAGATAGGATGTATGCCATCATAGCTAAAGTCAACTTCATGGAATGTTATATCCCCTGACAATTGCTTAACAGCGATTGATTCTGGTTTATCCTTCACATCTGGATCCTTATTCAACATATCCTGGAAACGTTTAAATCCTGCCATTCCCCTTGGATACATTTCTAATAAAGCGCTAATTTTATCAATTGGTTTAATCAAAACATTTGTAAATAATACGAAACTTACGAGTTCACCATAGGTTAACGTTCCATTAAAGCTAAACCATGCCCCAACAATTAAAACGATTAACGTTAAGAGGCGCGTTAAAAAGTAAATGCCAGAATGAGTAGCAGCCATCACCCGATAAGCAAATAATTTCGCATCCTTGAAAATACTGTTTTGCTTTTTAAATCGCTCCATTTCATACGCTTCGTTCGTAAACGATTTGACGACACGAATCCCCGATATGCTGTCCTCCACACGGCCATTAACATCGGCAATTTTGCTGTACATTGTGGCCCAACCTTTTTTCATTAACTTGTTGCTTAAGGAAATTACAATAATTAATATTGGTACCATTATCAAGACAACAATTGCTAGCTGACTATTAATATTAAACATCAATAGAAATGCGCCAATAAATGTCATAATAGCAATAAAGAAATCCTCTGGTCCATGGTGAGCAAATTCCCCAATATCGAATAAGTCGTTTGTAATACGGCTCATAATATTCCCCGTTTTCACATTATCAAAGAAGCGAAATGATTGCTTTTGCATATGATTAAATAGCTTTTGGCGCATATCCGTTTCAATATTAATCCCAAGCTTATGCCCTAAATAATTAACGATATAATTTAATACGGTGCTTAGTAAATAAACAAGAAATAACAGGAAGCCAACTTTTGTGATTTCTCCCCATTCCCCTGTGGGTAGCAGACTATCGATAAACCATTGTACCGCTACAGGGAATGCTAGCTCTAAAATAGCTACAACTATAGCACTGAAGAAATCGATATAAAATAATCTTTGATGTGGTTTGTAGTATGAGAAAAATTGTTTTAGCATTTAGATCCTTTCACTCCTATAGTAAATCGTACGATAAACATACAGGCTTGTTTATTTTTGGGTCCATTATTATTTCGGCATCAATGTTAAAAACTTTAGCAAGTATCTCTTTTTTCATAATTTCATCCACCGATCCTTGCATAATAAGCTTACCATCTCTGAGCGCAATTAAGCGATGGGAGAAGCGTGCCGCATGATTTAAATCATGTAAAACCATAATAACGGTTCTACCTTGATCTTCATTTAGCTTTTGCAGAAGCTTTAATACTTCCAGTTGATGAGCCATATCTAAATATGTTGTTGGTTCATCTAGAAAAATAATATCAGTTTTTTGAGCTAAAGCCATAGCAATCCATACTCGCTGACGTTGGCCACCTGAAAGGGTATCAACCTCTCGATATTTATAATCAAGCGTATTGGTCACTTCTAGAGCCCAGTCAATAATTTCATAATCCTCATTCGTTAGTTTGGCAAAACCTGATTGATGTGGATAACGACCATAAGAAACAAGTTCACCAACTGTTAATCCAGCTGGACTTTCAGCTATTTGTGGTAAAATGGCAAGTCGTTTTGCTAGCTCTTTTGTTTTGTATTTTGCAATAGCCTCTCCATCTAAATAAATGGCACCTTTTGCATATGGAATTATGCGCGTCATGGCTTTTAAAAGCGTAGACTTTCCACAACCATTTGGTCCGATAATCGTGGTAATTTCTCCTTCTTGAAACTCTAATGATACATCTTGAATGATTTTTGCGTGTTCGTATCCTACTTCCACGTGCTTTACGGAAATATCGTTTTTCATAATAAACTCCTTCTATAAAGAAAAAAGCCACGAAGAGTGGCCATTTCATTTATTTTACTAAAACATCGACAATATCATCAACGATTTGTGTATTAGCAATCGCCCCTGTATATAACCAGCTGGAATCTGCCGGTAATTTGTGTACATTGCCTGCCTTTACTGCTGGAATTGTATCCCAAAGTTTTTTGCTTAATGCCTTTTCACTTGCATCATCACCACTGTCTATTAGAAACAAGTGATCAGCGTCTAGTGTCACTAATTTTTCAAGTGAAATTTCATTCCAGTTGCTTGTTGCTTTTGCCGAGATTTCTTTAACAACAGAAGGTACTTTTAATCCTAAGTCGTTGTACATAACATCTCCACTTGAAAGGTTTTGGGAAACGATAAAGAATTTACCGCCTGTTACCCAAACTGCAGCAGCTGAAGTATCTCCAGCTTTATCTTTAATTTGTTGCTTAGCTTCTTTTACTTTCGCATCATAGTCGTTTAATACTTGTTGAGCTTTGTCTTTCTCATCAAATACTTCGCCAACTCGTTGTAGCTCATCACGCCAGTCATTATTTACTTCTTTCCCAATAACATATGTAGGGGCAATTTTACTATACTGTGCATACTTATCGCCTTCGACCATTGAGGCTGAGTCCATAATAATTAAATCAGGTTTAAAGCTTTGTACTGCTTCAAGTGGTAAGTCATATGAAATTGTCGGAACATCCTTTAATGAGTCCTGCAAGTAATCTTGAATGCTAGCACCATCATTCACACTCCATTGTGCGACAGGTGTGATCCCAAGCGCAACTAGGTTATCCTCCAAGTAAGAAGCAATGACACGTTTAGGTTGTACAGGAATTTCTACTTTATTCCCTAACGCATCTGTTACTGTACGGGTTTGGTCGCTAGTTTGTTCTGTTTTTGTATTGTCCTTTGATGTAGAATCGTTATCTTCATTACTACATCCAGTAAGCATTAATGCTAATACGGTCACACATGCAAATCCCCATTTTTTTGTTTTTGAATTCATCAGTATATAATCCTCCTAATTGTACGATTTTATTTGTATATGGTATAATACTTTTATTATTTGATAATGAAAATCTTTCTCAATTAAAAGATAAAATAAAATATTTTTTATGTCAATACAATTTTCAGGAGCTTTTACATGAATAAGAAAAAAAGGTTAGCTTATTTTGCCGAAGGTCATCGAACGTCATTTAGTATTGTTATGGTTCTCTTATTTTTATTCTTTTTGGGTATGGCTATTGTGATATCGATTCGATTTGGTGCCAGCGATTTAACATATAAGGATATATGGAATGGTCTACTCTATTATGATGAAACAAATAATGAACATGTTATCCTGCACGAATTACGTATTCCTCGTTCAGTTGCTGGACTACTAGTTGGTAGTGCCCTAGCTGTTTCAGGGGCAATCATGCAGGGTGTTACTCGTAATGCACTTGCTTCTCCTTCAATATTAGGTGTTACCTCAGGAGCAGCATTTATGCTATCCATTGCCTATGCAATGTTTCAAACACCCAATTTTTCTTTGCTTGTCCTCTTTTCATTTATCGGTGCAGGTGCAGGTGCTGCTCTAGTGTTTGCATTAACGGCGATTGGAAAAGGCGGCATCACACCCGTTAAGCTTGCATTAGCCGGCTCAGCCATTACTGCCCTTCTTAGCTCACTATCAACAGCCATTGGATTAAAATTCGATATTGCGAAAGATTTAAGTTATTGGTATGCAGGTGGGCTCTCTTCTATTCAGCCAATACATGTAAAAGTGGCCGTTCCTTTTGTAATCGTGGGTTTATTATTGGCAATGGCCTTATCAAAATCAATCTCTGTTATGAGCTTAGGGGAAGAGGTTGCTAAAGGGCTAGGGCAGCGCACAACCCTCATCCGTGTGCTTTGTACGATTGTAGTCCTTTTATTAACAGGTGCAGCGGTGTCCATTGCAGGTATTATTGGTTTTGTAGGGCTGATTGTGCCACATATTACACGTGCTATTGTTGGAGTTGACTATCGCTGGATTATTCCCGTTTCTGCTATTATAGGTGGAGGATTATTACTATTTGCGGATATTATTGGTCGAATCATTACTAGTCCATTTGAAACGCCAGTCGGTGCAATCACTGCGATTATTGGCGTTCCCTTTTTCTTATACTTAGCTCGTAAAGAAGGAAGAGGTTTATAATGCAAAATTCATTAAGAAAAAATTCACAGCGTTTTTATATATATATAACGGTATGTCTTGTATTACTTTTTATAGCAACATTCATTAGTGTGAACACAGGGCTAATTGATATTTCCTTTTGGAGTTTCATTCAAACACTGCTGGGAAGCGGGTCTCCCGATAATGCTCTAACCATTTTTAGCTTCCGGTTGCCACGTATATGCATGGCGATACTTGTTGGGATCGGTATTGCTGTGTCTGGCGTAATATTACAAAGTATTTCCAGTAACCCATTAGCGGACCCTGGTATTTTAGGGATCAATACTGGTGCCGGGTTTGCCATTGTTGTGTATACATACTTTATTCAAGGTCTTGTATTTTTAAATTCGTGGACATCCGTCTTTTTGATGCCCTTTATCGCTTTAATCGGTGCTCTACTCGCTGCGGTTACTATTTATTTATTAGCCTATAAAAAGGGAAAACTGACACCGACGCGCATGTTATTAGTTGGCATTGGTATAAATGCAGCCTTTAGTGCTGGAATAACCATTTTTCAACTACGCATGAATCCTACCGATTTTACTCGTACACTCGTTTGGTTATCTGGATCCATTTGGGGAAGTACATGGACATTCGTATTAACATTACTTCCTTGGATTGTGATATTCATTCCAGTTGTTTTTTATAAAGCCCGTGTGCTTGATATTTTATCCTTGAATGAAATAACCGCTATTGGAGTAGGAATTAACATAACCCAGGAACGCAAAAAACTATTAGTCCTGGCCGTTCTTCTAGCAGGTGCCTGCGTCGCAGTTGGTGGTGGTATTACATTCCTTGGGCTAATCGCACCACATATTGCTAAAAAATTAGTAGGCAGCTCTCATTTCCGCGTCATTCCTCTTAGCGCATTAATTGGGGCTTTGTTAATATTAATCTCCGATACCATCAGCCGTATCGTTATTGCACCAGCAGAATTACCTGTAGGGATCGTATTATCCATTATCGGTGCACCATATTTTATATATTTACTATTAAAAACACGAGGCTAAGGGAAGCATGGGGACGGTTCTCTGCTTCGGAAGCAGAGAACCGTCCCCATGCTTCCCCATGCTTCCACTAATTAAATACTTAGGAGAATATGTATATGAAAATGAAGAAGCCAGTAAAATGTATGCAAATAGAACAGCCTGAAATTTATGAAAATGTTTCTCCTGTTTACTTAACTGATGAGACAATCAACGAGAGAAAGGAAAAACTTCTCCAATTAATGATTAAAGAAGAATATGATGTATTGGTGATATATGCTGATAAAGAACATGGAGGTAATTTTGAATACTTGACGGGTTTTATCCCAAGATTTGAAGAAGCTCTTTTTGTAATGAAGAACAATGGAGATTGTTCTTATATTTTGGGGAATGAAAATTTAAAAATGGCCAAGCATGCCCGCACAAGAGGTACTGTTTACCATTGTCCACTTTTTTCTTTGCCTAATCAACCGATGGACAATGATTATCCATTAGAAGATCTATTGGAGCAAATTAATTTCTCAACGAATAAAAAGATAGGTCTTATTGGATGGAAGATGTTTACTTCAAAAGTGCAAAATAACGATACTTTATTTGAAATTCCTCATTTTATTGTCGAGGCTTTGAAAAATGTAAAGGATGAACATGCAAAGATTGTCAATGCGGCCTACTTATTTATTAGTGGAGACATTGGGGTTAGGACAACAAATAATGCTAATGAAATTGCTCATTATGAATATGGAGCAAACCTTGCTTCATCCTGCATGCTAAAAGCGATGAATGCTATTGATATTAATGTTAAAGAATCTTTTTTAGGGAATCTTCTTAATGCAGAGGGGCAAACAAATAATGTTGTAACCATTGCGGCTACAGGCAAGCGTTTTGAATATGCAAACCTTTATCCAACAAATAAACAAACCAAATTAGGAGACCCTATTTCATTAACAACAGGTTATAAAGGTGGTCTGTCTAGTAGAACTGGGTTTATAGTTGAAAACCAAGAACAGCTCCCTTCTTCACAAAAGGACTATTTAGATAAAGTGGCCATTCCTTATTATCAGACCGTTGTCTATTGGTTAGAGAACATTAAAATTGGGATGTCCGGTGGCACCTTCTACGAATTAATAGAAGGGATTTACCCGAAAGAAAAGTACCATTGGCATCTAAACCCAGGACATCTTGTCTCCGATGAAGAGTGGATGTCTTCACCGATCTACCCAAATTCAAAGGAAGAACTTAAAAGTGGAATGATCCTACAAATTGATATTATTCCCTCCATCGAAGGCTATACTGGTGTTAGTGCAGAAGAATGCATTGCACTTGCAGATGAAGAACTAAGAGATAACCTTAGGGATGAATACCCACAATTATGGAGTAGAATTCAAAAAAGAAGAAGTTACATAAAAGAACAATTAAATATCAATCTACCGAAAGAGGTACTCCCTCTATCAAACACTGTCGGTTATTTAAGACCCTATTTTCTATCAAAAGGTACGGCATTAACCTGTAAATAAGAAATTGTAATTTCCCTGTATGAGGTTTATACATTCATTAATAATTCATTTAATACCTTGACGACATGTCTTTGAGGTTAATTGATACAACGGGTTTTATTTTTACCTGATTTATGATTACCTATGAAAGTCTTTTGGATTACTAATCAGTCTGATTACACCATTTTTATCAAAATCCTGATATTTAGAAAAATAAGTTGTTCCTTAAAAAACGGGAATTTAAGAGGTCAGGATGAAAGAGTTGGTCATGCCTTCTCTCCTGCCCTTTTTTAATCTTTTCTACCTCCGAAATAGTTGATCGGGTTATATCAGGCCTTTCCCAAGCTTTCCTTCTAGGCTAATATGTCCGTTTCCCTACCATTTCCTCCACTTTGATGAAAACAAAAATGAGGAAAACAGGATGAAAAACTCCAATTTTCACTCGTTTAAGGGAACAAATCATTCAACTCAAGGAAGTACACATTTTGCTATATAACATTTGGATGTTCCGATAACATCATGTAGCTTAAAAAAAAGGTTAATCAAAAATTTCCCAAAAACCCACATTTTAAGTTACTTTAAAGTACCCGTTTTGAAAAAAAGGTAGATTAGAACAGATTCTTTCTTTGTGAAGTATTGTACAATTTTTATAAAAAAGGTTGATCATTTTCTCTAATGTAATCTTCAAGAATAGCGCCCGATTGCGGAATAGGAATGATGACATAAAATAAAAAGCAACTATGGAAACTTCGCCATAATTGCTTCTATCTACCATACTCTATAATAAGCTTGTCAATGTTAATAATTGCTTTCATTTGCTGTAGTAAATCCAATCCGATAATACCGTCTAAATCAAATCCATAGTCCATCGCACCAATTTCCACTGTAAAGTTACCCGCTTTTTTCTCACCGATTTTTATAGAATTAATCGTTTTAGAAAACACAAACTCTGATCCTCCAACACCGCTGATACGATAAATCATATCGTTTTCTTCAGCAACAATACCAATTATTTCAGCTAAATCAGTTTTTATTATTGTGCTGCCAGATCCAGTGTCTACTAGAACCCGTTTTAATAATAATGTTTTTCCTTTATATGTTACTTCCATTTCTGTTAGTAATAATCCCTCATCTATTAATAACTTCTTCACCGTCTCACACCTACCCACTTTTTCTCAAAGATATTAGGCTTTGTTCGGCTGGTGTGAAGTACATATAGCTCTCGGGAAGGATTTTCACGATGAAGTTCTTGATAAGCTCGCATTGCTTCTGGAGATTTAGAAAATCTTTTCAAAGGAGCAACTTCTTCCAGTATACGTTCACTTTCATCATTCGTATAAGCTTGGAGAGCCTCAATCAACACCCATTGATCAGGAAACGCTTGGCATACTTCCTCCCATTTCATTCAATCACCTCCAACTTACTTTAATTTTATATTATCATGTGCATTCATTTTTTTATAGTTTAGCCTTTAGGTGTACATTCTTACTTTGTAGTTTCAGTTTTAATAATGCATTTCGAATTGTTTAAAATTAACATAAAGTAGACTTCAAAAGTATTTACTATAAAAACCATTTAAAACCTTCCTTCATTTCTCCTCCCATTTTATGGAATATATTCCCCAATCCATCTACAGATTTAGTTTTTCCAAATTTCGGTAACATTAATAAAGCAATTAAAGTAGCTAAATAAGAGAGAACATCTATCCAAAATGCATTAAACCCTCCTATAATAGCGATGATAATACCTGCTAAGGATGGACCTACCAAACTAGCAATCTGAAGAACCATCTGATAAGCGGAATTGGCCCTGGTTAACGATTGGCCTGCAATCTGTGGAATTACTGTAATAGTCGCTACATCAAATAGCATGGATAGTACTGCTAAAAAAAAGAAACAACGTATAAATGCCTAAGTTGGAGTAACCCTAAAATATGGATAATAGGAATTGTTTTTACAAAGAAAACACATAATAGGTCCGAAATACACATTAATTTTCGTCTATCCCAACGATCTACTATTACTCCTACTATAGGACCAAATAAAACAATTGGTAACACACTTATGGCAAAAAGTGAACTCATAATTACTGCTGAACCAGTAAACTTATATGCAATCCAAGGAAGAGAAAGGTATATAGGGAATCACCGATTCTTGAAATAAGTAAACCAAATACAAAAATTATGTAAGATTTCGGCAATTGTGTAATCGTTGACATAGGTTCTCTACTTATTTTCTTTATTTTTATCCTGGAGTAAAAATTACTCTCCTTTTTTAATGTCAATTTTATAACCCTCCATAAAAATATGGTTGATTTTATTTCCAATTAATAAGTAGTAATTAGTACATCATATAAAGACCATAGGCTAAATAATAGTAAAATTAAGCCAGATGTTTTGTTTATAATTATTAATAAGTATTCATTTATTTGTTTCTTTAATAAGCTAACAACAATACTAAGAAATAGCCACCATAGTATTGAACCTAAAAAAACTCCTAATACAAATATTAATTTTGCCATTAAGTCAATATCTGAATTAGCTATTCCAACCCCTGAAAAGAGAGCAATAAAGGACAAAATTGTTACGGGGTTAGTTATTGTTAAAAAAAAAGTAGATATATATGCCTTAATGATTTGTTCATTTTTACTTTTAGTAGTTGTATTTGAGGGTTTTGATTTATACGTTTTAACACCCAAATAACCTAAAAAAAATCCGCCAATGAGTTGAAACCACAGTTGTTGATTAATCAAATAATTAGTTATCACTGTTAAGCTTAGACACGCAATTAAACCATATAAACCATCTGCTGTCGCAGCACCTAAACCTGACATAAATCCAACATGTCTCCCATTTTCAAGCGTTCTACGAATACATAAAATTCCAATAGGTCCAACAGGAGCCGCAATACTAAAACCAATGATAAGACCTTTGAGTAAGAATTCACTTATCATTTTCTCCTACCTCATCAATAAAAAACTTATCCTTTTGCAAAGGAATTTTAAATGTTTCTTTTGTTGTATCCATCACTATTGTTGTTTTTGTTCGAAGTACTCCCTGCAGATTTTTAATCTCGTAGCTAATTACCCTGTCTAAATCCTTGGTATTACGACAACGAATTTTCAATAAATAATCATCATCCCCCGCAATATGATGGCATTCTTGTACCTCCTCCAAATTAGTAATAAGGTGTAAGAATTCTTCTCTATATTTTGGCTTTTCTAATGAGACTGATACAAAAGCTGTACACTCTGTTCCCACATATTCCCCATCTATCTTGGCTCCAATCTCTTTAATTACTCCATTACTAATCAAACGATTGACACGATCAGCAACTGCTGGTGAAGATAATCCAATGTGAGATGCCAATTCAGCCCAAGTTACTCTACCATTATTCATTATTGATTGCAAAATTTTATAATCATAAGAATCCAAACGAATCAACCTTTCTTTATAAACTTTTAATCATTTTATTACTTGTTTATCAAAGAAACAAGTGGCATTTTCCTTATTAACTAAAAATATTATATAAATTAAAACCATCCTCAGAAATGGAGGTTCTTGAGACTGGTTTTATTTCTCATTTGATCCGAGAAGAATACTATATTATTAGTCTCAAATATTGTCTTAAAATCAAAATCTCATTATTCCTTTGTTCAATGAGTTACAAGACAATTAGTAAGAAATTGGAGGTGATACTTTGCTAGTTGGATATACTCGTGTTTCTTGTTGCTTTTGTCCCCATATAAAATTAACGTTCTCACGCCCCTTTTACACCTCTTTCGGTTTTCTGTTATAGAATAATTACGTTCCCGCCATTTTGCCGATTTTCACCCGAAATTGTACCAATTTTGAACTCATTTTGATAAAAAATTACCTTCCAGAGTGGAAAGAAACTGAATGACAAATGGAGGGCCCATTGGATCTAAAAGGTAAAGAAATTCACTGGAAAGGATACCTATTCAATAGCGTGGGGAAACCAAATGAAAAAGAACTGAAGATGGGCTGAACCCTTATAGGGCAAAGGATTGGGGAAATAAAGAACGATGGGATTCGGATTAAATTATGAATGAAAGTGATGTTCACATATAAAAGTATTTGTCCATTTTCCTCCTCCTGCCTTTCCCTTTCTATTTCTATTCAAACCCATGTCATGATTGCTCTCACGCCTTCTCCCATCTTTTGGAATAGAAATAGTTTGGACCGCTTTTTCCCCACTATTGCTCAAAATTGTACCGAATTTTCATGGTCGCAGACAGAAAAATCTTTGTCCAAAAGTAAGGATAAATGTAGTTGTCAAAAATAGTTCTTCCCTCCCTTCTTCTCCTACTTTTTGTCAGAATCCTGTTTTTTTAGGAAAATAAGTTGTTCCGTAAAAATCAGGGTGAAGGGATTAGGAATGAGGGGATTTTTTTCCTGTTTTTTCTCATGCCTTTTTTCGTGAAATCGTTGATTTATCGGGCTTTATCAGACGTTTCCTCCTTCTTTTATTCATGCCTTTCTCATGCTTTTTTCTGGCTTTTTCTCCGCTTTTGGACACAAAAAAACGAGGAAAACTGGAGGCAATCCTCCGATTTTCTCTCGTTTTAGGGAACAACTCATTTTGCTGAGAATACATATTGTTTTGCTACGGAACAGTTGATTTTTCCGATAACATCAACAATTTTTAATGCAGCACCTTACTCAACCGTTACAGACTTAGCCAAATTTCTCGGCTTATCCACGTCACAATCTCGGTGTAAGGCTGCGTAATAAGCAAGTAATTGCAATGGTATTACAGAGATAAGAGGTGTTAATAGCTCGTGAACTTCTGGAAGCACGAAGCGATCTTCTGCTGTATCTAAACCTTTTCTAGAAATTATACACGGATTTGCTCCACGTGCAACAACTTCTTTTACATTTCCACGAATACTTAAATTTACATGCTCTTGAGTAGCTAATGCGATAACTGGTGTTCCGTCCTCTATCAAGGCAATCGTACCATGTTTTAATTCTCCACCTGCAAAACCTTCAGCTTGAATATAGGAAATCTCTTTTAATTTCAATGCCCCTTCAAGGCCTACATAGAAATCAATTCCACGTCCAATAAAGAAGGCATTTCTTGTTGTTGCTAAATATTCACGAGCAATCTTCTCCACTTCTTCCTTCGAATCACATAAAACCTCCATAGAATTAGCTACAATTCCTAATTCCTTAACTAGATCGAAGTGAGAGGATAATCCACGGTTTTCAGCAACCACTTGTGCAAGGATGGAAAGAACGGCCATTTGTGCTGTATATGCCTTTGTTGACGCTACTGCAATTTCTGGACCTGCATGAAGAAGAAGTGTATAATCCGCCTCACGAGAAAGAGTAGATCCAGGAACATTTGTAATCGTTAAAGCCTTATATCCCAGCTCTTTAATCTTCACTAAAACTGCTCGGCTATCTGCTGTTTCCCCGCTTTGTGAAATAAAGATAAATAGCGGTTTTTCAGATAGCAATGGCATATTATATCCGAATTCACTAGAAATATGAACTTCAACTGGAATCTTCGCAAGCCTTTCTATAAACTGCTTACCAACTAAACCAGCATGATAAGAGGTACCTGCCGCGATAATATAGAGTCGATCTGCCGCCTTTACCGCATCAATAATATCCTTGCCTATGGTCAATTCACCTTGATCATTTTGATATGTTTGAATAATTCGGCGTAATACTAAAGGCTGCTCATCGATCTCCTTAAGCATGTAGTGTGGATATGTTCCTTTTTCAATATCACTTGCATCAAGCTCTGCTGTATATGGATTACGCAAAATGACTTCTCCATTCAGATTTTGAATAGTAACACCATCTTTTGTAACAGTAACCATTTCCTTGTCCATTAACTCTACATATTGATCTGTTACTTGAAGCATAGCCATTGCATCCGAAGCAACAACATTAAAATCTTCACCAAGACCAACTAAAAGTGGACTTTTATTCTTTGCTACATAAATCGTTTCACTGCTTTCTGAATCTAAAAGAGCAAGTGCATAAGAACCTTTTAAAAGCTTTAGCGTCTTACGGAACGCTTCTTCTGCAGATAATCCATTATTTGCAAATAATTCAACTAACTGAACAATAACTTCAGTATCTGTTTCACTCTTAAAAGATACCTCTTCTAAATACTCACGCTTAAGTAGGTCATAGTTCTCAATTACCCCATTGTGAACAAGCGTAAAACGACCAGAAGCACTTTGATGAGGATGTGCATTTAATCTACTTGGAGCCCCATGGGTAGCCCAACGTGTGTGCCCAATCCCCGTGTTTGTAGGAAGGTCAGCATCTACAATCTCACGTAAATCAGCAATTCGACCCTTTTCTTTAAAAATTTGTACTTGATCACGAGTCATCACAGCAATTCCTGCTGAATCATATCCACGATATTCTAGTTTTTCTAAACCTTTTAATAAGATTTCTTTTGCATCATTATTTCCAATGTATCCCACAATTCCACACATACTTCTTTTCCTCCTTATAAGAGGGCAAGAAGCCTTTTAGGGGCAGTCTTGCCCCCTTATCTCTGTTCTTAATTTGTTTAAATAAGATTCTTTGTATACTATTTTTTTAAAGCAACTTTCTTCCCTTTGTTCACCGAGTTACCCCAGATGGTTTAAGGAAGAACTTACGATTGTGCTTTTCAACCGGGAGGCATCCGCCGAAAATCTCGATAAACCTCCTCCTCGTCAACTAATCACCATTTTTTCGTCCATGTGATTAGTCCAGGCGCTTTAAAGTGGATGAAACTGTTAAACTACTTCCCTCCTTTTTCAACTATTTACAAAAACAGGATTATCATACAATAGAAATTAGGAATCGTCAACTAATACCCCTATCGTGTTAGAACTTCGCATGATAATTAGGAACATATTGTGACAAGGAGATTGATCAATCGTCGGAGGATTGAATAGGAAAACTACAATAAAATATGCATAAGGGAGAAAAATGTTCCCTTATGCATACTAAATTGGATATTATTCAGTTAATCCCATTTCTTGCTCTACAACGGCAGCAATTCGATCAACGAAAGAAGCACAAAGCTCCTCAGTAGATGCTTCTGCCATAACCCTTACAAGCGGCTCTGTTCCAGAAGGACGAACGAGTATCCGTCCATTCCCATTCATTTCTGCCTCAACTTGTTGGATGATTTCCTTCACTTTTTCATTATCTGTTACATGATATTTATCTGTCACACGAATATTAACAAGTTTTTGAGGATATTTTTTCATTTCATTTGCTAACTCGGATAATGGCTTCTTTGTCATCTTCATGATATTAACAAGTTGTAACCCGGTTAGTAGACCATCTCCAGTAGTGTTGTAGTCTAGAAAAATAATATGACCGGATTGTTCTCCACCAAGATTATAGCCATTCTTTCTCATTTCCTCTACTACATAGCGGTCTCCTACTGCTGTTTTGACGCTGTTTATTCCATTTGAAACTAGCGCTTTATAGAAGCCTAGGTTGCTCATGACAGTTGAAACAACTGTTCCATGCTTCAGTCTTCCTTGTTCTTTTAAATATTTTGAACAAATGAACATAATTTGGTCCCCGTCTACGATATCGCCATTTTCATCAATAGCAATAAGACGATCTCCATCTCCGTCAAATGCCAAACCAACATCTGCTTCCTTTTCTTTGACAAAAGCAGCCAAGCTTTCTGGATGTGTAGATCCTACACCATCATTAATATTTAAGCCATTTGGCGAAGCTCCCATTGTTGATAAGTCTGCTTCCAAATCAGCAAACAAGTAATTTGCCAATGATGACGTAGCTCCATGAGCACAATCTAGGGCTATATGAATTCCTGAAAAGTCTTCATCCACAGTTTGCTTTAGAAATTGAAGATATTTTTGACCACCTTCGAAATAGTCATTTACTTGGCCTAATTCGGCTCCAGTAGGTCTAGGAAGGTTATCCTCGTCTAAATCCAATAATGCCTCAATTTCTGCCTCCTGATCATCAGAAAGCTTGAATCCATCTGGACCAAAGAACTTAATTCCATTATCGGCAACTGGATTATGTGATGCGGAAATCATAACCCCAGCTTGGGCACCTAGTACCTTTGTTAAATATGACACACCTGGTGTAGTAATAACACCGAGCCTCATCACTTCTGCACCGGTGGATAATAATCCAGCTACTAATGCACCTTCGAGCATATGACCGGATATCCGAGTATCGCGACCAATTAATACCTTTGGATGTTCTTTATCTTTCGTTAAGATATACCCTCCAAATCGCCCAATTTTAAAAGCTAATTCAGGCGTTAATTCACTATTCGCCACTCCTCGTACTCCATCGGTACCGAAATATTTACCCATTTCAAAAATCGCTCCTTCTACGAATAATTGCGTTTTATGCATCCTTTTGAGTTATAGTAATTTTCGCGGACTTCTTATTTAATTTCCAATTTACATCATTAGGACCTGCTACATTTATTGTGACATTATGGCTTCCTTCATCTAGATCAGAAATATCTAAATAGATGTCAAAGTTTGATGCAGTAATTGAATTGATAATATGACTAGGACCAGATACGAATAGGCTGACTAAACCATTAGATGGATCTCTATAAGTTATCTCATTATCAGCAGATAATCCTCTTACTTGAATAGGAATATTAGAAAGAGTTTTATCTTCTTCTTTACTAACCTTAATGTTTACTTCAACTGTCTTAGGATCAACCTCCACTATATCATTCGAAATGATAACTGGAAGATTGATGGTCATATCGTCTTTTATTTTACTGATATCTACTTCCACTCTTACACTATTTGTCTTTTTTAATACCTCGTCTGAAGCAATAATATTAGCTTTCTCTTTACTAATCTTTATTGATTCAATCGTTATCCCTTCAGGTGAAGTCCCTTGTCTAACTATATTAATTGGGACCGTTTTACTTGAGCTACTTATTGGTATTTGTACTTCAACTGTCTCAGGCTCTACACTAACATTTAATTTATTTAAATTTTGGTCCAGCACGGTTACTAGAGCCTTTTCTGAAGCTGTTTCTTTAAGAGGCTCTCTCAAATTACTAATCGTTGCTTTAACATAGGCAATCTTTTCTATAATTTCTTTTGCTCCAGTAATCTTCACTTTATCGGGCTTTACAATAGGCTGATCTGCAATATACCCTTTGGCAACAACAGAATCATTAATCTCGGGCTCTACACTAAAATCCTTTGTTACCCTCTCATGAACGGTTACTGTTGCATAGGCTGGTTCAATTTTTGCCTCTAACTTGTCTGATAGCCTTTTAATTTTGATTTTTACCTTATCTGTCCCAATTTTTGCCTTTGTTAAGTCAACATAAACCTCAAATGAGCCTTGTTTTATGGCAGGCTGTAATAAGTTCCTTGGTCCCTTAATCTTTACCTTGACCTTATCTGGTACACCTGTTACGACTAGGTTTTCTGTATCATAGTAACTTTTCACAGGAACATTCTCAACGATTTCTGTATCCTCTAATTGCGGGACATTTATATCAGTAACATTTTTATTCGGGTCATAAACATTATCGAATAAAAGTAGAGCAAGAACTAAGGCAACGATTTTCATAAACCATTTGTTTTCAATGAGCTTATCTATATATTTATCCATTTCGTTTTCCCCTCCAGTTCCAACGGGCTGAAGAAGGTTGCTTCGTTTTTTCTTCTATGATTAATTCACTTGAAAGGATTCCTCTAAATGCGTCCAATGTTAATCCACGATGTAATTCTCCATTTTTTGTTATGGAGATTGCACCTGTCTCCTCCGAAACAATTACCGTAATACTATCTGTTACTTCACTAATTCCTAATGCCGCTCTATGCCTTGTTCCCAGTTCTTTCGAAATAAATGGACTTTCAGATAAAGGCAAATAGCATGCAGCTGCGGCGATAGCATTTTTTTGAATGATAACGGCACCATCATGTAACGGTGTATTCGGAATAAAAATATTAATGAGTAGCTCAGAAGAAACCTTAGAACCTAAAGGAATTCCTGTTTCAATATAATCGCCCATTCCCGTCTCTCTTTCAATTGAGATAAGCGCTCCGATTCGCCGTTTGGCCATATAATCAGTAGCCTTTACAATGGATTCTACCAACTTTTCTTGACCTTCATCCTCCTGATTCATGCTTCTAGAAAAGAACTTTCCTCTACCCAACTGTTCAAGAGCTCTACGCAACTCTGGCTGAAAGATGATGATAATTGCAAGAACCCCCCAAAGAAGGACCTGCCCCATAATATAATTCAGGGTCTGAAGATGGAGTTTATCACTTACAAATGTTACAAGTAAGATAACGAATATCCCCTTTAATAATTGGACAGCTCTAGTTCCTTTGATCAGGTTTATTAATTTGTAAATGACATACCAAACAACAAGAACATCAATGATGTTTGTTAAATATTTTAAAATATCGAATTCAAACCCCATGATCGACATTTTATCCACCCCAATAATATATTTCACAGCCTTATGCTATTTCATTTCAAAACAATGCGTTCATAACTTTACATATTATATCATAAAAAAAAGGAACACCTATTATTTCAGTGTTCATTTGGAAAAAATATGTACAAATTAATTGTTACTAGCTCTATGATATTTAATATTACCCTAAAAACCAAAAAAAGAAGCTGATTTAATATCAAATATGTTTATACTTAATCAGCTTCTTATCCATTTTTTCATTCAAAAATAGCAACAACTTCTTTTCCAGTTTCCTTAATATGATACCAAATCCAATCAAATACTTGATTAACTTCTTTAATTTCACCTGTAACTTGTCCAGCGGATGCCATATAGTTTTCGCCATTTATCACGGTTACATCCCCATCTATTCGACCTTCCACTTTCAAATTTCCATTTTTTACGGTTACATCCCCTTTAACGATTTCTCCCTTAGGGACAATTACTGTATCATTCTTTACAATCAAATTGGCTTGGTTGGATACAGAAAACTCACGATCTTCACTCCATGTAGTAGCAAAGCTACCGGTCATTAAGACTAGAAATAAAGACGCAGCTGTAAGTAAAGGATGGTTCATAAACCAACGCTGTACGCTTACCTTTCTTTTTTCCTTAGGTAATCTAGCCATAACGTTTGCGGTAAAATTAATAGGAACTTGAATATGAGATGTGCTTTGTACTAGGGCAACAGTTCTCTTTAATTCACGAAAATAACTTTGACATTGCTCACAGCCCTGTAAGTGTTCTCTTAATTCCCTTTCTTGTTCGGGTAAAATTTCTCCATCGAGAAATTCATGCATATATTCAATGGCCTCTTCTGGACATTTCATCCTTTTTCACCTCTCATTAAACATTTCGCAACTGGTGCCTTAGAGCTTCTCTCCCTCGATGAATCCTTGTTTTTACCGTTCCTAATGGAAGATTAAGTATCTCACTGATTTCATTTAATGAAAGCTCATCAATATACTTTAATACAATAACCGATCGATATTTTTCTGGCAGCTTTGATATTTCCTTTTGAATGGTTTCCTGGAGTTCCATACTTTCAACATCTTCTTCAGGTAATGAGGTATCCGCTGCAATCTGCGAGTACATTGTCAATCCTTCTGTCCCTGCAACCTCTGCATCTAAGTAAAAGTCAGGTTTCTTCTTTCGAATTCTATCGATACATAAATTTGTAGCAATTCTATATAACCATGTTGAAAATTTCATACTGATATTGAAGCTTTTAATATTAACATATGCCCTAATAAATGCTTCTTGTGCTATATCTTCTGCTTCATGACTATTACCAAGCATTCGATAACAAAGCTGATACACCTTGCCTTTATAAATTTCTACAATCTCTTCAAAAGCGTTTTGATCGCCCTTTAATACCTGTTTTATCCTTTTCTTTACGATTACTTCCATTTTATTTACCTCCGCTCTATGCGGCTATTCGATATACGAATCGATAGCGGAAAAGGTTTCAAATTTTTTTAAAAGTATTTTCTATAAATTAATTTTAACAAGATTTTACTAATACAGTTTACATTTTTTACTTGCGAGATTAAATAAGAAAATTGTTCTAAAACTAAAAAACTGACCTATCCCTTCACCCTCCGATATAAAGCATCTACAATTTGCTTTATTTTCGGTAGCAAACAAACCAAGTCAGTTTTCTATAAAAAATTTTATAATAATTTTTCACCAAATAATGAACCCATTAAAGCTACAGCAACAGTTGCCGTTTTATTTCGCTCATCTAAAATCGGATTGACTTCCACAAATTCTGCAGATGTGATTAACTCGGATTCAGCTAGCATTTCCATGGCTAAATGACTTTCACGATAGCTTATTCCACCAATAACAGGTGTACCAACCCCGGGTGCATCATTTGGATCCAAACCATCTAAGTCCAATGATAGATGAACACCGTCTGTCTTTCCTTTAAGATAGGAGATCGTATCTTCCATTACCTTTGCCATTCCTAGTCGATCAATTTCATGCATTGTGTAAACCCTAATTCCCTTTGCTTTAATTAATTCACGTTCCCCTTCATCTAAAGATCTTGCCCCAATAATAACAACATTCTCGGGTTTAACCTTTGGAGAATATCCACCAACTTTAGTTAACCTTTCATGTCCTAGACCTAGGTTAACTGCAAGTGGCATACCGTGAATATTTCCTGATGGCGATGTTTCTTCTGTATTTAAGTCTCCGTGAGCATCATACCAAATGACCCCAAGATTTTTAAAATGCTTAGAAACCCCTGCGAGTGTCCCAATGGCAATGCTATGGTCCCCACCAAGTACTAAAGGAAAAGTACCAGAGTTCATCACCTCATCCACTTTTTCTGCTAATAATTCATTTTTTTCAGCAACTAAATGTAGATTCCTTAAATTAGACGGTTTATCAATGATGACTTCCGGTCTTCCTACGGGAATATCTCCAAGATCATGCACTTCATCAAACAGCTCCTGGAGTTTTTCAATTACACCAGCATAACGAATAGCACTTGGACCCATATCAACCCCTCGTCTCGTTTGACCAAGATCCATTGGCATTCCAATAATAGATATTTTCTTCATTGATGCTCCCCCTCATACCCTTGTCTGCCTTTATTGTAACTGTTTTCATCACATTGACTCAACTTGACATTTTTTTGAATATTTATTCAAATGATTTGATTTCTTAGGGGGGAGCAAGTGATTCTTATTAGAATAAAAACAAAAAAACCTTAAGTCTTATGAGACCTAAAGTTTACATTCATGTATTGGTGGAGACTAGCGGGATCGAACCGCTGACCTCCTGCGTGCAAAGCAGGCGCTCTCCCAGCTGAGCTAAGCCCCCGTTCATATGGAGCGGAAGACGGGGTTCGAACCCGCGACCCCCACCTTGGCAAGGTGGTGTTCTACCACTGAACTACTTCCGCAAATTTATTATACAGAAGTATCAAATACGAATTAATTGATGAGCCATGAAGGACTCGAACCTTCGACCCTCTGATTAAAAGTCAGATGCTCTACCGACTGAGCTAATGGCTCGTAAATGGCTGGGCTAGCTGGATTCGAACCAACGCATGACGGAGTCAAAGTCCGTTGCCTTACCGCTTGGCTATAGCCCAATGAATAATCATCATGAAATACTTCACCGAGTATGCTACATGAATCTACATTGCAGGAACATTTAATTGCAAATGAATTAATTGCCCTGAGAATCTTCTATAGTTAAATGTTTCAATATTACCCATACACCTATAAAATCTTATCCCAAAACAAAAAGGACACTAATATCTTGTCCAGTTAATCATAAACCATTCAAATGGTGGAGGGGGACGGATTCGAACCGCCGAACCCAAGGGAGCGGATTTACAGTCCGCCGCGTTTAGCCACTTCGCTACCCCTCCGAAAAGGTGGTGCCGGCCAGAGGACTTGAACCCCCAACCTACTGATTACAAGTCAGTTGCTCTACCAATTGAGCTAGGCCGGCAAATTTTTTAAAAGATATTTTTATTTTAGACTCGCAGTTAGTTAACGTCGTCCTGATCTCAGAAAGCTAATTCAAGCAGCAGTTCGATCAGTACGCTGAAGTATTTCAGTGAAGCAATTTCGGTCGTGCTCTACCAATTGAGCTAGGCCGGCAAATTTTTTAAAAGATATTTTTATTTTAGACTCGCAGGTAGTTAATGTCGTCCTGATCTCAGAAAGCTAATTCAAGCAGCAGTTCGATCAGTACGCTGAAGTATTTCAGTGAAGCAAT
This sequence comes from Bacillus massilinigeriensis, assembly GCF_900117315.1. GTDB lineage: Bacteria > Bacillota > Bacilli > Bacillales > Cytobacillaceae > Bacillus_BE > Bacillus_BE massilionigeriensis. The sequence goes on along the minus strand of NZ_LT630337.1, from coordinate 636,121 downwards.
TTCGGTCGTGCTCTACCAATTGAGCTAGGCCGGCATATGGTGGAGGATGACGGGCTCGAACCGCCGACCCTCTGCTTGTAAGGCAGATGCTCTCCCAGCTGAGCTAATCCTCCACTTGGTGACCCCTACGGGATTCGAACCCGTGTTACCGCCGTGANTCTATTTGGTTAAGTCCTCGATCGATTAGTATTTGTCAGCTCCACGTGTCGCCACGCTTCCACCTCAAACCTATCTACCTGATCATCTTTCAGGGATCTTACTAGCTTACGCTATGGGAAATCTCATCTTGAGGGGGGCTTCATGCTTAGATGCTTTCAGCACTTATCCCTTCCGCACATAGCTACCCAGCTATGCCTTTGGCAAGACAACTGGTACACCAGCGGTGCGTCCATCCCGGTCCTCTCGTACTAAGGACAGCTCCTCTCAAATTTCCTACGCCCACGACGGATAGGGACCGAACTGTCTCACGACGTTCTGAACCCAGCTCGCGTACCGCTTTAATGGGCGAACAGCCCAACCCTTGGGACCGACTACAGCCCCAGGATGCGATGAGCCGACATCGAGGTGCCAAACCTCCCCGTCGATGTGGACTCTTGGGGGAGATAAGCCTGTTATCCCCGGGGTAGCTTTTATCCGTTGAGCGATGGCCCTTCCATGCGGAACCACCGGATCACTAAGCCCGACTTTCGTCCCTGCTCGACTTGTAGGTCTCGCAGTCAAGCTCCCTTGTGCCTTTACACTCTACGAATGATTTCCAACCATTCTGAGGGAACCTTTGGGCGCCTCCGTTACTCTTTAGGAGGCGACCGCCCCAGTCAAACTGCCCACCTGACACTGTCTCCCACCCCGATAAGGGGTGCGGGTTAGAATTTCAATACAGCCAGGGTAGTATCCCACCGACGCCTCCACCGAAGCTGGCGCTCCGGCTTCTCAGGCTCCTACCTATCCTGTACAAGCTGTACCAAAATTCAATATCAGGCTACAGTAAAGCTCCACGGGGTCTTTCCGTCCTGTCGCGGGTAACCTGCATCTTCACAGGTACTATAATTTCACCGAGTCTCTCGTTGAGACAGTGCCCAGATCGTTACGCCTTTCGTGCGGGTCGGAACTTACCCGACAAGGAATTTCGCTACCTTAGGACCGTTATAGTTACGGCCGCCGTTTACTGGGGCTTCAATTCAGAGCTTCGCTTANGGATGACGGGCTCGAACCGCCGACCCTCTGCTTGTAAGGCAGATGCTCTCCCAGCTGAGCTAATCCTCCACTTGGTGACCCCTACGGGATTCGAACCCGTGTTACCGCCGTGAAAGGGCGGTGTCTTAACCGCTTGACCAAGGGGCCAATATATTATTTTGGCAAGCTTCCAAGCGGGCTCGAACCGCTGACCTCTTCCTTACCATGGAAGTGCTCTACCTACTGAGCTATGGAAGCATAAAACTACCTGCTCATAGATTTATCAATAATAATGGCTCCGCAGGTAGGATTCGAACCTACGACCGTTCGGTTAACAGCCGAATGCTCTACCACTGAGCTACTGCGGAATATTAGTAATTGTTTCCTAAAGCCCAACTTGCTTTTGAACGTCCCGACCTCAGGAAGTGAAAACAAGTAGTGGTTCGGTCGGTACGCTGAAGATAAATCGCTGAAGCGTACTCGTACGTGCTCTACCACTGAGCTACTGCGGAATAAATACAGCCTGGCAACGTCCTACTCTCACAGGGGGAGAACCCCCAACTACCATCGGCGCTCTAGAAGCTTAACTTCCGTGTTCGGTATGGGAACGGGTGTGACCTTCTCGCTATCGCCACCAGACTTTTATTCAATTAGAGAGTTTGTTCTCTCAAAACTAGATAATGTGGAAGAAGAAAGAATTACTTCGTAATCAGTTGTCTAGCTCCGGCTCCTAGCTTCTCGCCTGGTAAGGTTCTTCGCGTTGCTTCGAATTAAACCACATGCTCCACCGCTTGTGCGGGCCCCCGTCAATTCCTTTGAGTTTCAGCCTTGCGGCCGTACTCCCCAGGCGGAGTGCTTAATGCGTTTGCTGCAGCACTAAAAGGCGGAAACCCTCTAACACTTAGCACTCATCGTTTACGGCGTGGACTACCAGGGTATCTAATCCTGTTTGCTCCCCACGCTTTCGCGCCTCAGCGTCAGTTACAGACCAAAGAGCCGCCTTCGCCACTGGTGTTCCTCCACATCTCTACGCATTTCACCGCTACACGTGGAATTCCGCTCTTCTCTTCTGCACTCAAGTCTCTCAGTTTCCAATGACCCTCCACGGTTGAGCCGTGGGCTTTCACATCAGACTTAAGAGACCGCCTGCGCGCGCTTTACGCCCAATAATTCCGGACAACGCTTGCCACCTACGTATTACCGCGGCTGCTGGCACGTAGTTAGCCGTGGCTTTCTGGTTAGGTACCGTCAAGGTACCGCCCTATTCGAACGGTACTTGTTCTTCCCTAACAACAGAGTTTTACGATCCGAAAACCTTCATCACTCACGCGGCGTTGCTCCGTCAGACTTTCGTCCATTGCGGAAGATTCCCTACTGCTGCCTCCCGTAGGAGTCTGGGCCGTGTCTCAGTCCCAGTGTGGCCGATCACCCTCTCAGGTCGGCTACGCATCGTCGCCTTGGTGAGCCGTTACCTCACCAACTAGCTAATGCGCCGCGGGCCCATCTGTAAGTGATAGCCGGAGCCATCTTTCAGCTTTTCTACATGAGTAGAAAAGAATTATCCGGTATTAGCACCGGTTTCCCGGTGTTATCCCAGTCTTACAGGCAGGTTGCCCACGTGTTACTCACCCGTCCGCCGCTAATCATCGGGAGCAAGCTCCCTCAGATTCGCTCGACTTGCATGTATTAGGCACGCCGCCAGCGTTCGTCCTGAGCCAGGATCAAACTCTCCGAAAAAGAGTAAGATTAGCTCTTATAATTTTAAAAATAGAATTAACGTTGACGTATGGTTTGTTTAGTTTTCAAAGAACAATTTTCTTGATAGAATCGCTCACAGCGACCTTCTTAATATATCATCAACAAATGATATTTGTCAACAACTTTTTTCAAAGCCATTTTGTCATCGCATCGCAGCGACGTTTTTTAATATACCAAGATTATTATTATATGTCAACATAATTTAGAGTTTTTTTTACTAGTATCTATCTAGTAAAACTTAACCTTTTTTAACCTTCATTTTATTTGACCGGATATACTGTAGACATTCTTTTGGATCTGCTACACGTTTAAACAAGGTAAATAATATTTTATATCGCTCTTCCATAGCTCTTTTCACAATATGATCAATTCGTTCATCTCTTAAATCAAATAATATCTCATCCATCTCCCGCTTTATTAAATATTGTAATTCTTTAACTTCCATCTCGTTAATTAGAAAACCGAGCATCAATTATTCCTCCAGTTTGTGAAAGATAGGTTATAGTATTGTTTTCCTGTTTTACAATTTTTATAAGTAATTATTTATAACATAAATGAATGTTTACTCGCATAGAAATGAGACAAGGATTGTTTGGACGAGGTGATGTTTTTTTATGAATTTCTTTTTTATATTAAACGGTAAGACGATTAAGCAATTCATTTTAATTATGGTTGCAGCATTTTTCACGGCTTGGTTTTTGTATTTAGAAAACATTGTACAGGTTCCGGTATTTTCAACAAAAGAAGGACCTAAAGCCGTATATAAGGGTGAACAAAACGTTGCCTTAACCTTTAATATCGGGTGGGGTGATGAAAAGGCGGAACCCATTCTTGATGTATTAAAGAAAGAAAAAGTGAATGCAGCTACCTTCTTTCTTTCAGGATCATGGGCTGAACGCCATCCTGATTTGGTCAATCGAATTGTAAAAGAAGGCTATGAGATTGGAATACTTGGCTATGATTATGAGGATTATACGGAATTAGAGGATGCAAAGATAAGACAGGACCTTTCAAAAGCTCAGGTTGCATTTAAAAAACTAAATATAAAAGATATCAAATTAGTACGCGCACCAACTGGTCATTTTGACCAGCGCACCTTAAAAATTGCCAAACGTTTTGGTTATACGGTCGTCCATTGGAGTGTGGATACGAAGGACTGGACTAATCCTGGAGTTAAAGAAATCGTAAGCCAAGCATCAAAGGCGAAAAGAGGGGATATTATTTTAATGCATGCATCAGATTCGGCTAAACAAACCGCTAAGGCACTTCCAGAAATTCTAGAAATGTTAGAAGATAAAAACTTAAAGTTAATAACCGTCTCTGAAATGATTGCTAATGCTAGCTCCAAAACAAGTGAGATTAATTGAAGAGAAACCAATAATATTAATAGCAACTATTTCATAATATTACTCTGACCCCATCACTTCATTTCTTTAACATAATAAGTACACAAAAGCCGCCCATTTTATGGACGGCTCTCTTATTTTATTATTATCCTAATGATTTACTTTTTTATTATTCCCCTGATGAGCTACTGACTTTTTCTTTCCTTGTTTAGATACTGCAGATTTATTTTTTCCTTGTTGTACGATCGATTTGCTTTTTCTCTGTTGCTCTGATTTTTCATTTACTTTGTGTAAGGTTAATAGTTGATAAGCATTACATGCAAGTAGAGCAAAAAGCATGATATAAAACCAGCTTTCTTTATTAATCCGTAAAACAGGAACCCACTCTAAAATTGTGATGACAACCATAAAGAACACAGCAGGAACAAACGCACTCATATTTGTCTGTTTTGCCTTAAAATAGGCAACAGCAAGTCCAATAACTAAAATTAACAAAGCAACTCCGATGTAAGGAAGAATACTATCTCCCGCTTGCGCAAAACGTGAATATCTCATATAAACTAAGTCAAATATAGTGAATAAAATAAATATTATCTGTACTGCATTCCACAATTTCACAGAACGAAATAGACCTAATCCAAAGCGATGAATCGTTAAATATGCGAAAAATCCCATTTGGCTCAAAAGACTAAAAATTAGCCCAACTCCAAATAGCCACAAAAAAATGGATAACATCCCAACAATGTTAAACCCACTAAGTACCTTTACAAACTCATTCCATCTAACAACCATCCCCACAATTCCTGTCGTTAAAGCACCTATAAGCAGGGTTGTTAAAAAGAACCTTACCCAATTTCGGCTTGTCACTATTTATTCCTCCAAAATAATATTCTCTTCCTCTTGATTTTACCAACCAGTCAATGAAAAATCTAGAAATTCCTTTATTTCACGCATAATTAAACTCAAATCTCTTCAATATAGAAATAGGGATTACTCTTTTGAAAGGGGGATTGTTCTATGCGTATGAAATTCCTTTTGCTTATCCTACCTACAGTTATGATATCTACCGGTTGTGCACAAGGAGATCTGGCTGCTGAGCAAATGGACTATGAAGAAACAAAAAAAATGGTCGTAGATATTCTAAAAACGGATGACGGAAAAAAAGCAATCCAAGAGGTAATGAAAGATGATTCGATGAAGGAACAGCTTGTAATGGATCAAAAGGTCGTTTCGAATACGATTCAAAAGACATTAACATCAGATAAAGGTACTGAATTTTGGAAGAAGTCATTTGAAGACCCTAAATTTGCAGATGCGATGGCAAAAAGCATGAATAAAGAAAACGAAAAACTATTAAAGGAGTTAATGAATGATCCTGAGTACCGTGGAAAAATGATAGAAATATTAAAAGATCCTGAGCTTGAAAAAGAAGTCACAACGATATTAAAAAGTAAGGAATATCGGGAGCATTTACAAAAGGTTATTACAGAAACCTTTAATACCCCTTCTTTCAAAACTGAAATCCAAGGAATATTAATGAAGGCCGCACAGGAGGCACAAAATAAAGAAGAAAAGAAAAGTTAGGAATTAGCTTTTTAAGTTAGTGGGATTTCCCTGAATCTAAAAATCCCCTTTACTTTACAACTAAGTCCTCTTTATCTAAATTTCTGGTTCTACGTCAAATGTTGGGGTAAAGGCTACCGCGCTACGCTTGGTGGCCTTTCATTCTGATGAGGAAAAGTTCTTTTCCTCATCAGAATGAAAGGTAAATCGTAAGCCCTTATTGAAACAACTTAACCAATGTTTACCCCAATTCTTTTAAACTTGTGTTGTAATAATATTTTCGCCCGAAAACGCTCATAGTTTTTAAATCCAAATGCATTTCGTTTGAGGACTTTGGTGGAGTTATTAATTCCTTCAAGAAAGCCATTTGAGTACCTATAGACAAAACTGTTAAGTATTTCAATCTGCCAATTTTTAAATGTTTTCACTGCTTGACACATTTCCTTAATTCCAGTATCCTCCACCATTTTATAAAACTCTTTTAGCTCTTTTTTGACAGTATAAATTTGATCTTCTCCTATCTCTTTTGCGTGTAAGAACCAAGCACGATAGGCTTCCTTTAGTTCGTAAGCTTTTCTTAATTCATCAGACATTTTCAAGTAACGATCTAAATACCAACGTTCTTCCTCTGTTAGACGCTCGTTTGCTTTATAAAATATATGTCTCATTCTTTTACATTTCTTACGATCGTAGCTATGAAAATCCTTCTGTACCCTTCTTCTTACCCCATCTAATGCCCAATAAATATATCGACAAAAGTGAAAATGGTCTGCAATAATTACCGGTCTTCCCAAAGCTTCTTGAACTGCTGCTTTAAACGAGGGACTCATGTCCATGATTACTACTTGAACATTACCTCCATGGGCCTTCAAATACTGCTTTATCGTTTTTTTATTACGATTGGGTAAGATATCAATAGGTTCTTTTGTAATCGGATTTGCCACAATCAATTGGAACTTTCCCTCACTGGTATCACCTTTGTATTCATCTATGGCTATGACAGGAGGTAATTCCTTCACTGGATGGATTTCACTTTTGGATATTTGATCGAATCGACGAACTACTGTTGTTGTTGAACTTCCATAATTTTCAGCGGTTTCTTTAAAAGTTTTCCCCTTAATTGATCGAATGGATATGACTTGATTCCACTCAATCGAAGTCCGTTGATACCTTTTAACAAATGGATTATTTTCTGAAAAACGTTTTCCACACTCACATACATAACGACGTCTTCTATAAAAAAGATGGGTCTTCCTCTCAAACCATTTCAAATGTTGAATCTTTTGGATTCGATAATCATGAACCTTAATCGTTTTTTTCTGACATCTAGGGCAGAGATGCACCTTTAATTCCATTTCAACATGAATTTGAACAACTTCACCAGACTCCTCAACATTAGTCACAACTACATCTTTTAATCCCGGAAAATACATGTTATTATTCATTTGCACGCAACTCCATTCTTTTGACTTGTTTCTAGACAATTCAAGTATAAAAGAAATGGATGTTTGCGTGTTTTTTATTGTTTGAAAAGTTGTGTCTTAACCCCAACAAATATTATAGAGCCAAATTTCTAAAACACCTAAAAAAAGGAGAGGTAGTCAATATCGAAATGACTACCTCTCCTTATGATAACTATCCTAATAATTGAACGACCTTTTTCGCAATGTCCTGATAAATCTGACCAGTTTGATGATCCAATTGATAGATGGAAGGCGCAAAATCATCATCGTTCCAATCTGGTTGAGCTAGCGGTAGCTTTCCTAGAATTTCAGTTCTTAATTCCTCGGCAAGCTTCTCTCCGCCTCCTTGACCAAATACAAATTCTTTTTCACCAGTTACTTTACTTTCAAAGTAGGACATATTTTCAATAATACCTAATATTTCATGCTCTGTTCTTAATGCCATTGCCCCAGCACGTGCCGCAACAAAGGCAGCCGTTGGATGAGGAGTGGTTACGATGATTTCTTTACAAGCTGGAAGCATGGAGTGTACATCTAAAGCCACATCTCCTGTTCCCGGTGGTAAATCAAGAAGAAGGTAATCTAAATCTCCCCATTCTACTTCATTAAAAAAGCTATTAAGCATTTTTCCAAGCATCGGACCACGCCAAATGATTGGTGCATTATCCTCTACAAAAAAGCCCATAGAAATGACTTTTACACCAAAGCGTTCTACAGGAAGAATCTTTTCCCCTCTTACAACTGGTCGTTTAGTTATCCCCATCATATCTGGAACACTAAACCCATAAATATCGGCATCCACTAACCCAACCTTTTTCCCTAAACGCGCTAAAGCCACTGCAAGGTTAACAGAAACAGTAGATTTTCCTACTCCACCTTTGCCACTAGCAATAGCAATAAAAGTCGTCTTGTTTCCAGGAGATAGGAGACCTTGATCCATTTCCTGTGTGCTATTGCGGTGTTTTGCTAATACTTCTTCTGGTAGTTCACTGAATCTTAACCCAACAGTATCTGCACCTGCTTCTTTCAATATAGATACTACCTGGCTTTGTATCTGCAGTTGTTCTGCTGTACCTGTTTTTGCCATCGCAATTTTTACACTCACATGGTTTTTATCTTCTTTTACCTTTACTTCTTGAATCGCTTTAATTTCCCCTAATGTTTTATGTAAAAATGGTTCAGTTAATCCGTTTAAAAGCTCCCTTACCCTTTCCTCAGTCAACATAAAAACACCCACCTTTGTATTCGTTTCCATTTATCAGTATAACATATGTAATGATATTTTCTGTAAAGTCTATTACACAATTATTATAGAATAACTATATAAATAAAGCCTTTTCTTTGCTCAAATTGAAGAAATAATAAAAAGAAGGCATGGCACCTTCTCATTCAACCTCCACTAATTCACTTTCCTTAGAATAATACCGAAGCATTCCTTTGTATATGGACGCAGCTACTTTTTCTTGATAATCATCATTCTTTAGCTTTGCTTTTTCCACTGGGTTTGATAAAAATCCAATTTCAACTAGAACACCAGGTATATTAGAATGTTTAAGAATATAGACCGAATTCATTGCTTTTGCTTTTCGAGTAGTATTCTCTAAATTAATTCTTAGCTCTTCTTGAATGAATCTTGCAGCCCTTCTGTTTTCTATTAATTGCGGAGCATAAAAAGTTTGAGCACCGCTCCACCTGGCTGATGGAATAGCATTTAAATGAATACTAATATAAAAATCCGCTCCAGAGTTATTAATTAGATCAAGCCTCTTCTTTAAGTCTTCTACTTTCCTTCGGCTATACCCTTTTGTATCTTCATCCGCAAGATCAGTATCAGATTCCCTCGTCATTATGACAAGTGCACCTTGCTCTTGAAGATAATCCCTTAACTTTAATGATACACTTAGTGCAATGTCCTTTTCCAAGGCATCCTTATCCCCTGCTCCACCATCTGGGCCACCATGACCAGGATCAAGCAAGATGATTCTTCCTGAAAGGGGAAGATTCCATGATTTCCAAGAATTATTATTCAAAAAATCATATTGCAATATTATAAAAAGAATAAGAAGTCCTCCAATAAAGGCAACAATTCTTAGCTTTTTTTTCATATGTCCCAATCATTCCTTCCCGCTTGTCCCTCACAATTCAAATATATGGGACAAGTGGGAACTCTAGAACAAAAAGGATGAAATTAATGAAGTCTTAACTTATAACGTCTTTCTCCCTTTCGAAATCCTTCCCTCCACCAGCTATCAACATATTGCTCACAAATATAAAACAAGGATTCACTATAAACCCCTTCTGCTCCTTTTCCCCAAAATAATAAGAAATTATATAAAGTATCAATTAAATGCTTTTCTTCATAGTAGCAACGTTTCTTTACGCTCTCTACAGATTCACCATAAAAACCAAACCGGCTAAAATGAGCACCTAATAGGTATGCTTCAATAGCAACATCATATAAGGCTTCCTCAATCCCACTCTCTAAAACAAGATGCGAGGTAAGATTAGATGCACCAAAATAATTTTGTACTCTTTCCTTCAGACTATTTAAAGATATTTCTCGTAAAACAGACTTTTCATATTTGAGCCTTTTCTCTTGCTTCTTTTTAACAAAGGTTGTAATCACGTTCAAAAGATTCTCACCCCTTGCAAATATTCTTCAACTCTTAATGAGGAGAAATTCAAACATTAAGCAGCATTCCATTACCAATTTAATTCCTCTTTTTGTTAATTAAAGAAAAAAATAACCCATATGCCCTGTCTCTTCCTTCATCACACTTCATTGGAAAAGAATAAATTCATACGAAAAGGAAAATGATAAAAAATAAGAACAAAGTTCAAACACAGGCTTGATAAACAAATGACTTGAAGGGGATTAAAAAATGGCAGATGAAAGAAGAAAAAAACCGTTTTATAAGCGAATTTGGTTCTGGATATTGGCTATAATTGTCGTTATCGCACTAACCAATTGTGGTAATGGGGATGATGATGATCAAAAAACAGCTCCAGCCACTAATAAAAAAGACAAAACAGAAGAAAAAGCGGAAAAGGCCTATGGTATTGGAGACCAAGTAAAGGTTGGAGATATGCAGTACAAGGTAAATAGTAAAGATACTGCTACTCAGGTTGGACCTTCCGCATTACCAGAAAAGGCAAACGGCAGATTCATTATCATTAATGTTGATGTCAAAAACAATGGCAATGAAGCAGTAACTGTTGACTCCAGCTTTTTCAAATTAAAACGTGGTGATAAAACTTATGAGGCCGATGCTGCAGCAAGCCTATCAGCCAATCAAAGTGAAAGTGGCGATATCCAAAACAGCTTTCTCGTACAACAATTAAACCCTGACTCAGAAATGTCTGGAAAGGTTGTATTCGATGTTGCTCCAGATATTGCAAAAGCAAATAATCTTCAATTACAGGTTCAAACTGGAGCCTTTGGAACAGAAACAGAGGTTATCAATTTAAAATAATCAAAAGAGGTGGACTCTTATATCTCCACCTCTTTTTCAATCTTATTATTTTTTCCCCAAATTCTCTTGGGCTATTTTGATGAGCTCCTTAACCATATTTCCTCCTAATCTGCCACCAACTTTACCCGCCTGTTTTGAGGTCAATCCCCCATTATATCCTTTGTTTAAAATAACCCCTACCTCCTTAGCTGCTTCAAATTTGGCTTGCTCTGGTTCATTTACCCCTACTACTTTTGCCTTTATTTGGTCAATACCATGTCTTGCTTCTGGAATTAAGATTTTATCTCCATTTCTTCGTGACATGAGATTTCCTCCTTTATTTTTAAACTTTCCAAAAGTAAAGGAAACATGTCTGATATTGGCTCCATATAATCTTTCCTATTATATTTATGGAATTGACAACCGTATGAACGAAAATTTGATTAAATGTAGTTAGACTCTCATTCCTGATACTAATCTCAATCCCACTTTTCTAGTTTAAGTCGATGTTCGATATAAGAACAGGGTGCCAGACACCCTGTTCCATTTGTGTTAAACATTGATATGCAAAAATTCCTCAAATTCCTCCATACTTGGATAGGAAGACTGTGTGCCTCGTTTCTTCACACTTAACGCAGCAAATGCAGTGGCCATTTTGATCGCCTGTTGAATATCTTTATTCTTTGCGTAATAGTGAGCAAAGCAGCCAATAAAGGCATCTCCCGCACCCGTTGTATCAATTGCGTCTACTTTAAAAGAATCAATCTTTCGGACTTCCTCCTTGGTCACCCACATAACACCTCGGCTGCCCATGGTAACAATGACGTCCTTTACACCCTTCGCTATTAGGGTATTGGCTGCTTCCTTAATATTGGCTTCCGTTTCTGTAGGCATTCCTGTCAGGATCTCTAATTCCGTCTCATTCGGTATAAAGAAGTCACATTTACATACATAGTTAAAGTCTAATTCTTTAGTGGCCGGAGCAGGGTTTAAGATTACAGGTATTCCGTGTTCATTGCCAAATTCAATTGCTCGGTAAACCGTTTCTAACGGTACTTCGAGCTGTAAAACAATTAATGCGCACTCCTTCAATTTCTCTGCCGCCCGGTCCACATCCTCAGGTAAAAGGTATTTATTCGCTCCTTTAATAATCAAAATTCGATTTTTGGAATCCGGATCTACAAAAATTGGAGCAACTCCACTAGATGTATTTGGAACTTTATTCGTAAACTCCGTATCAATTCCATATTTCTCAAGGTTCCTAATGGTGTTATCAGCAAAAAGATCATCGCCTACTTTTGTGACCATCATAACCTTCGAACCCATTTTAGCTGCCGCTACTGCCTGATTGGCTCCCTTTCCTCCACAGCCAATTTCAAAATCTGGTGCCTCTAATGTTTCCCCTTCTTTGGGCATTTTATCAATATAAGAAATAAGATCTACCATATTTGATCCAATTACTGCAATGTCCATGCTGCTTCCCCCTTACCTTTTCCCTGTTGTCACAGTAAATGTTCGTTCTTCTCCGGCAGCTAGTTTTATTAATGTGCCTGCTTTTTCCGCTGCAAGGAAGCCTTCTGGTCTACAGGTTGCCGGTAGCACGAATGCCCCTACCTGCTGATCGCTGTTGTGTAAAATCCACCGTGTAGCATAATTGAATTCAGCCGTTGAAAATCTGGTGAAATAGGTAGTTCCATCCGGAGCCACCATTTCAAATTCAGCCAAATCCTTATACTGATCTAGCTTATCGGCAAAAAATACAATTTCAGGATCGTACATCTCTGGCTGATTTAAGGCAGTTATGGTTTCCTCGCCACTTAGAATCTTTTTATTAAAATCTAGCCACTTTTCGGTAGGCTTTACATGTCCAGGTACAGACTCGCGTAAACGAAGAGCTTCGTCAGGGATATTTTGCTTCATTACGGCATTTTCAATATAAGCATAGTTTGTGTGGCACATATATTGAAGTGGCATCTCTGCCCCTGAGAGATTCTTGACATTCATGGTAATTTCAATAAACGTTGCATTCCGTAACATCTTTACCATTGGTCGCGCAAGATAGTGATGTCCAAACCCCTTCACATATTCAGTTTCACCACAAATGGCCATACCCTCAGCTGTTATTTCGAGCCAAGCCTTTTCCATTTCTGCACATGGCATTTCACCGTGTAGCTCGTAATCATCCTCTGGTCCCGGACAGCCATTGCGAATCAAACCTGAGTGAAAAGCAAAGCATCCATAAGTATCTTCTACGTTTGCTACCTTTTTCGGCTGTGAGAACATATTTTTCATTTTAAGATCCAGATCATCAAATTCTAAGTCCCAGATCATCTGGCCCATATATGGAAGAACCACCATCCGGCCGCGGGAATTTATCAGTTCAATTGCCTCCACACCAGATGGATAACGGAAGAGACTCGCCTTCATTTCATCATTTTCAAAAATAACCTTTTTATTTTCGGTAAAAAAATCACGCTGTAATACTATGTTTCCAGTAATCACTATTGGTCATCTCCTACTATTTTCGATGGGGGCGAGATTTAAGGCTGCCCCCATTGAATAAAGTTTTTTATTGGGCTTTTTCAAGTAATTCCACTTCATCTTGCACTTGAGCATTCTGTTTCAATTTTCCATAGAAGTGGAATCCAACAAAAATGAAGCAAGCCATTGGAATCAAGAATGATAGCTGCATAGATCCAAATAAATCAGATACAAATCCTTGAATAGCTGGAACTACCGCTGCACCAACAATGGACATGACAAGAATTGCACCAGCCAGTTCTGTATATTGTTTTTCTTTCACTGTTTCAAGAGTTTCAGCATAAATGGTTGCCCAACAAGGACCAAACAGCATGCTTACAGCAACAGCTCCGTATACCGCAGTCATGTTTGGCACGAATGAAACATATGCAAGTGTAGCCGCCCCAATGATTGAATAAACAACCAAAACCTTTGCAGAATTAAAGCGTGAAATTAAGAAGTTGGCAACGAACTTTCCAATAAAGAAGAAGACAAAACTAATGACCATAAAATTCGAAGCCATGCGTTCATTAATCTCAGGATTAAGATCCAGAGCAAGTCGAATCGTAAATGACCAAACCGTGACCTGCATGCCTACATATAGAAATTCAGCTGCAATTCCTTTACGGAAATCCTTTAATCCAGCCAGATATTTTAGTGTGTGGAATAAATTTGGAACTTTCTTAGACCCTGTTATTTTTGCAACAACTGGTTTACAATCTGGGAATTTTGTAAAAGTGAATAAAATCAAGACTCCTATTAAGACAAAAATTATATATTTGTATGGTTCAAGTGTGTGTTGTAGCATTTGTCTTCCAAATTCTTGAGCCTCTGCCGAAGACATCTTTGCCATTTGTGCTCAAGGCTGGCACCTTCCTTGAAGACTAGGTATTTACCAAGCAAAATTCCTGAAATAGAGCCAATTGGATAAAATGTTTGACTAATATTTAAGCGCAATGTCGAATATTTACGTGGACCAATCATAGAACTATATGTATTTGCCGATGTTTCAAGAAAACTCAATCCGATAGCAATTACAAAAAGAGCGAATAGAAACATTGTGTAGGTTGCCATATGGGAAGCTGGATAAAATAACGAACAGCCCACAATATAGAACAACAAACCAGCAATAATCCCCGTCTTATAATTTGTTTTTTTCATCAACATGGAAGCCGGGATTGCAATAAAAAAGTAACCGCCATAAAAAGCACTTTGGACAAAGGCACTCGCGAAATCACTTAGCTCAAATACGTGTTTGAACTGAGTAATCAGAATATCATTTAGGCTAGCTGCTACCGCCCATAATGGGAATACCAAGGATAATAGGATGTACTGAAAATAAGGAGTGCGGTTCAGATAACCATCTGGTAGCTGAATCAAATTTTTGTTAGACATTTTCAAGTCTCCTTTTAAATGAATTTTTTAGTTTCTCTCTAACTAGCTTTTAAAAATGTAAACGTTTAGATTTATTTTTAAAAAAATATTCTTTCTAACCTGTTAGAAAAGCATATGATTTTGATAAAATGTAAACGTTTAGATTTATTTATGAACTTAGAATATCACCTTTTATTTATTTTAGCAATAGATTTTTGAATGCGTTTACAATAAATTTTATTGTGACTTTGCCATTCAACCTTCAACGCATTCCACTTAGTAGAAAATCGACCTTGTGGGGAATAATAAAGTCATAAAATTAAAACAGAGCCAACGCTATAAGGCAGGGCTCTGTTTTTTCATTAGACGACAGGATTGTCTGATTATCAATTCCGGTGGTAGGGAGTATTGCCTTTTCGGGAGTCCTTCCTTATGATGTATCCGATCATGTAAAAATTGAAAGGCAATTTCACCAACCACACTCATCGGCCTAGTCACAACGGTCAACTTAGGGCGAAGGAATGTCGCGATGTCAACATCATCAAAACCAACGAATGATACCTCATAACCCAACTCCCATTCTAAGTCAGCCAAAGCCTTCATGCAGCCGATAGTCATTAAGTTATTCGATGAAAATATGGCTGTTGGTCTTTCTTCCAGTTCATAAAGCTGCTTTGTTGAAAGATAGCCGCTATGCTCCCCGAAATCTCCTTGAATAATATATCTATCATCGATTGGAATATTATAATCCTCCAATGCCTTTTTATAACCTTGAAATCGCTCCATCCCAGGGGTTGTATTTTGTGGCCCACAAATAATAGCAATCTTCTGGTGTCCCTGAAGAATTAAGTGTTGGACAGCCTGATACGCCCCCTTGACATTATCTACAAGAACCGTGTCAACCTCAAAACTTCTAATACTCCTATCTACAGCTACTACCGGAATATTTTGCTCTTGAAGAAGTCTTAAGTGGTCACCATCTTCATTAGCCGTTGTAATAATCACTCCGTCTACCCCGCGCTCGATAAAATTTTGCACAATTCTTTCTTCAATAATGGGGGATTCATTCGTACTACTCAGGATAGTAAAATAATCCTTTTCCCGGGCGTTCTGTTCAATTCCAGCCATTACCTGTGGAAAGAATGGATTCTTTATATCGGGTACGATCACACCAATTGTTTTGGTTTCTTTACGTTTCATTGTCCTTGCAGCTGCATTGCGAATATACCCCAGTTCTTTAATTGCCTTTAGAATCTTCTCTTCTGTCCCCCTCCTGACGCCCCCTTGATTATTGATTACCCTTGATACCGTTGCGATTGAAACATTAGCCAACCTTGCAACATCCTGAATATTAGGCTTAGATCCCATTTACAAAACTCCCATGCAGACTTTTTTAATTTTATAAAATAATTTTATCTTAAAATCAAGAAATGTAAACGTTTATATTATTGGGCGTATGAATTTACCCCCAACAAAATAAAAACATTTCTCTTTCAGACCAAACCAACCTCAATTAAACGAAAAAAAGACCCCCAACCAAATTGGTTGAGAGCCTTTGAACGCAATAATTAACGTTTTGAGAACTGAGGTGCACGACGCGCGCCTTTAAGACCGTATTTTTTACGTTCTTTCATACGTGGGTCACGAGTTAATAAACCAGCGCGTTTTAATGTTGGGCGATATTCTGGATCAACTTGTAGTAATGCACGAGCGATACCATGACGAATAGCTCCTGCTTGACCAGTATATCCTCCTCCCTTTACATTAACAAGCACGTCATAGCTACCTAGAGTTTCTGTAGCTACTAGTGGTTGATTAACAACCTCACGTAAAGCTGCAAATGGAATATAATCTGTCATTTCACGACCATTGATAATTACTTTTCCGTCGCCTGGAACTAAACGAACACGTGCAACGGAGCTTTTACGACGACCAGTACCAATATATTGAACCTGTGCCAAGTTAATAACCTCCCTTTAATTATCCACGAAGTTCGTAAACTTCAGGTTGTTGTGCTTGGTGTTTATGTTCTGCACCAGCATATACGTGTAATTTTTTGAACATTTGACGACCTAAAGAATTCTTAGGAAGCATGCCTTTGATAGCAAGCTCTAACATTCTTTCAGGGTAGTTTGTACGCATTTCAAGAGCAGTTCTTGTTTTTAAACCGCCTGGATGCATTGAGTGACGGTAATAAATTTTGTCAGTTAATTTTTTACCAGTTAATTCAATCTTAGAAGCATTTACAATAATTACATGATCACCAGTGTCAACATGTGGTGTGTAAGTTGGTTTATGTTTTCCACGTAGAATTGATGCAACTTCACTAGCAAGACGACCTAGAGTTTTGCCTTCTGCATCAATCACGTACCATTTACGCTCGATATTTTGTGCATTCGCCATAAACGTTGTACGCATGAGATTCCCTCCTAATCAATATCCATTTTCATAAATTTTTGAGTTCGTATATTTTGATCACAATAAGTTCCGGGGCTTATCGTGGGATTAAAATACATACCATATTATGATATATCAGTCTAGTCTACATGTCAAGAGAATGTTACGCCAGGATTAGTTGTCACGGATGAATTTTTTTGAAGTTGGAGTTATCGGCTTTGATTAGATCATTCAATTAAAAATACACCCAAAATAATATTTCTTTAAATGTAGGTCTTTTGCCGACTATCCGGATTGCAGGTAATTTTTCATCGAATAAGGCTTTTTAAACCAAATCTCGGATTATTTACCTTAAAAAATCAATATTCGATATAAAATTCCAACTGGAACAGCAAACTTTTTACCATTGAGGGATGTCTTATCATTTTTTTATCCAAAAAATTGTCCACTAAACCCCGTTTATTCGCGAAATTCTATGGTCTTTTCGCGAAAACTTAGATTTTATTCGCGAAAATTAAAGGTTTATTCGCGAAAAATGAGAATTTACTCGCGAATTTCAAAAAATATTCGCGAAAATCCCCAAATACTCGCGATTATCTTATTTTACTCGCGGAAAAATCAAAATACTCGCGAACATACAGGAAATACTCGCGATTCGATTCCCACTAACCTTGTATTCAATCCAAATTCAGAACTCATCCATCCTCTTTTCACACAATTAACTGCACCATTCCTCTGAGAGCAAAACTCAATAAAACACTTCCCACAAAAATAACCCTTGTGGCGGAGCAGTCCTTCCTGCCAGTTGCCGATCCCTTTTCTCCAAAATTTCAACCATTGAATTGGGATATAGACTTCCTGAGCCTACCTCCAGTAACGTCCCTACAAGAATTCTCACCATATTATAAAGAAATCCATTTCCAACAAAACGGAACATTAACAAATCCCCATCTTGGGTAATCTCAATCTCGTGAATGGTCCTAACCTTATCTTCTATCTCTGTTTTAGCAGAACAGAAGCTGGTAAAGTCATGGGTACCCATTAAGTACTCACTGGCCATTCTCATTTTCTCGAGATTCAGAGGATAGGGGAAGTGATAACTATAATTCCTTTTAAAAGGATCCCGCTTTGAAGAGGTATGAACAAAATAACGATATTCTTTTCCTTTTGTATTAAAACGTGCATGAAAATCAGGGGGAATCTCTTCAAAGTCATAAACAGAAATATCTTGTGGGAGCATCGTGTGAAGTGCAGTTTCCCATTTATCCAGTGGAATGGCTAAAGGTGTATCAAAATGGATCGTTTGCCCTTTCGAATGCACTCCTGCATCTGTTCTCCCGGAGGCATATACCTTTACCTTATTACCCTTGTGGATCCTTTGAAGAGCTGTCTCAAGCTCCCCTTGAACCGTGCGTTTATTTGGTTGGACCTGATAGCCCGAAAAGAGCGTACCATCATACTGTACCTTACATTTTAACCTTCGCATATCGCAGCATCCCTATGTTCTAAATATCGTTAAAATAGCAGTAAGAGCAACTAGTAAAAGTAGCATGATCGTGTCAATCGTACCCCACCGTAATACTCTGTATTTCGTTCTGCCCTCTCCACCACGATAACCTCTTGCCTCCATCGCCACTGCCAATTCTTCTGCCCTTTTAAAGGAACTCACAAATAAAGGAATAAGTAAAGGTACAATGGCTTTCACCCGTTCCTTCAATGGGCCGCTTGAAAACTCAGTTCCTCTTGCAATTTGTGCCTTCATAATTTTATCTGTTTCTTGCATTAAGGTTGGAATAAACCTTAGGGAAATGGACATCATTAAAGCAAGCTCATGAACAGGAAACTTAACTTTTTTTAATGGACCAAGTAAAGTTTCCAAAGCATCCGTAATTTCTATCGGTGTCGTTGTTAATGTCAATAGAGAAGTAATTAATATTAACAAAAAGAACCTTATGGAAATATAAATTCCTTGTCGGACCCCTTCTTCAAAAATTTTGAAAGATCCAATTTGGAAAAGAACATTTCCTTCTCTTGTAAAAAACAAATGTAGTACTAATGTAAAAAGCACAAGCCAAAGGATAGGCTTTAGCCCAGCAAGAATAAATCGTAAATTAATTTTTGAACAAGCAACCATCACGAATGTATAAAGAGTGATTAATCCATAGGTTAGAGTATTATTCGCGATAAAAACAATACAGACAAACATAAACACAAGTATTAGCTTTGAGCGTGGGTCCATCCGATGAATAATAGACTCTCCAGGTATATAACGGCCCAAAATCATATTATCCATCATATAGACTCACCTCTCTTTAAATAACTAACCATCTCTTCCGTTAAAACCTCCATAGTTAAACAGGTCTTTCCTAATTTAACATCAAAGGCCTTTTCAAACATATTTTGAAAGCGTACAACCTCAGGAACATCCAAGCCTAATTCTAATAGCCCTTCTGGAGAAGAAAAGATTTCTGCTGGGGTACCCTTTGTATATACCTTTCCTTTATGCATAATAACGATTTGATCAGCGTACATAGCGGCATCTTCCATACTATGTGTCACTAATACGGTTGATAGGTTTCTCTCCTTATGAAGCCTATAAAACATGTCCATAATCTCTTTACGACCTCTTGGATCAAGCCCTGCTGTAGGCTCATCTAAAACGATGACCTCTGGTTCCATCGCCAACACGCCAGCTATGGCCACACGCCTCATTTGCCCTCCTGATAAATCAAAGGGAGACTTGTCCAATATTTCCTCTGGAAGCCCAACTTGCTTAATAGCCTTTCTTGCTCGGATTTTGGATTCCTCCTCAGAAACACCAAAATTCATAGGTCCAAAGCAAATATCCTTTTCAACTGTTTCTTCAAATAACTGATGTTCAGGAAATTGAAATACAATTCCTACACGTTGTCTAATTCCTTTCAGGTCCTTCTGCTTTTTCCCTGAGTTAATTTCACGCTCACCAATCAATACCTTCCCTTTTGTAGGTTTTAACAGGGCATTTAAATGCTGTAACACCGTCGATTTCCCAGAACCTGTATGACCAATGATAGCTAAATACGTTCCACTGGGTATATCGATGGAGACATCTTGAATAGCCAATCGTTCAAATGGGGTATTTGCTTGATAGCGATAATCTATTTGTTGAAGTGAGATGTCCATAATTCTTTCACCAACTCTTCTTCTGATAAGAAATGCTTGTTAATGGGGAGCCCTTTTTGGTTTAACATTTTGCTCATTTTTATCGAAAAAGGGATATCTAACCCAAGCTTGATAAGTTCCTCATCTAATTCAAAAATTTCTGCTGGGGTACCTTCCTTATATAACTTGCCTTGATTCATTACTATCATTCTGTCCGCTCTAGCAGCCTCTTCTAAATCATGAGTAATAGAGATGACCGTCATCCTTTGTTCCTTTTTAAGCTCTCTTACGGTGTTTAAAACCTCTTCTCTCCCTCTCGGATCAAGCATGGAGGTTGCTTCGTCTAGAATAATAATATCGGGACGAAGTGCAAGAACACCAGCAATAGCTACCCTCTGTTTTTGTCCACCTGAGAGATGGTGTGGCTCTTGATTAAGAAATGAATCCATTTTGACACTTTCTAATGAACTTCTCACCCGTTCAACCATTATCTCTCTTTCAATACCGTTATTTTCTAAACCAAAAGCCACATCATCCTGAACGGTCGTTCCAACAAATTGGTTATCAGGATTTTGAAATACCATGCCAATTCTTTTACGAACATCCCATACTGTCTCTTCGGTTAAGTCCATGCCACAGACATTTAACGTTCCTTCCTGAGGAAATTGTAGACCGTTCATCAGTTTAGCTAATGTTGATTTACCAGATCCATTATGACCTACAATAGCCAGCCATTCATTTTCATAGATTTCAAAAGAGACTTGGTGTAATGCATAATGATCCTGTCCTTCGTACTTAAATGAGATATTATCTAAAGTAACAAGCGCCCTATCCACATTAATCCTCCTTCCTCAGCTCAAGCTAATTATCTAAATTTAATTTTTATACAACAATATTAATTATATAGCATACCACATATAAATATATAGATATAAAGAAAAACTCGCCTTTTGGCGAGCCTGATTAATTGAAGACATACTATTATTACATATAAATTAACAATAATTGCAAAAAAAAAATAATACGATCAGTCTTCAGAATCACCGGCCCAATTATTGTCATAAAGCCTGCACCTCCTTCACCAGCTGTGAAGTGTAGTTAAATGTGATGGAGGTGCGAGAGCTAGACGAGACATGTAAGTCATATAAAATGACTAACCTGATTACGAAGACAATGGAAATGTCAGCGCAAGTACCAGGTATTAATGATTCAATGATAATTAAGAGCATATGTTAATATACAATCTCTAATTTGAATATATAACATGCTCATCATAACGCTCTATATGGGCTTAATTATTAAATAGCTAAAAAGAATAATCCTCTACAGAAAAAAGGGCAAAGAACAAGTTTCCATTAAACTGTCCTGAGCCCTTGTTGTTTGTAAAAGATATATTAAACTAACTCGATGATTACCATAGGTGCGCCGTCACCACGACGAGGTCCTAGTTTCATAATACGAGTGTATCCACCTTGGCGTTCTTCATAACGAGGAGCAATATCAGTGAATAATTTTTGAACAGCATCTTGGTTCGTTTCAGCATTCGCTACTTCATGACGAATATATGCAGCAGCTTGACGACGTGCATGTAAATCTCCACGTTTGCCTAGTGTGATCATTTTTTCAACAACTGAACGAAGTTCTTTCGCGCGCGTTTCAGTTGTTTCAATACGCTCGTTGATGATTAAATCTGTAGCTAAGTCACGTAACATAGCTTTACGCTGAGCGCTAGTGCGTCCTAACTTTCTGTATCCCATTGAAAGTTTCCCTCCTTTGTTGAAGTTGTAATTTAGCATGCTTTAAGCTAAACATAAAAACAGCTAATTAAACGAATCAGTCATCTTTACGTAGGCCTAAACCTAGCTCTTCTAATTTATGTTTTACTTCTTCTAAAGACTTCCGACCTAAATTACGTACTTTCATCATATCTTCTTCAGTTTTGTTAGCTAACTCCTGAACAGTGTTTATTCCGGCACGTTTTAAGCAGTTATATGAACGAACTGATAAATCAAGTTCTTCAATCGTCATTTCTAGAACTTTTTCTTTTTGATCTTCCTCTTTTTCAACCATAATCTCAGCATTCTGAGCTTCGTCAGTTAACCCTACGAAAATATTCAAATGCTCAGTTAAGATTTTCGCTCCAAGTGCGATCGCATCTTGAGGACCAGTACTTCCGTCAGTCCAAACATCAAAAGTTAGTTTATCATAGTTGGTCATTTGACCGACACGCGTATTTTCAACTTGATAAGATACACGAGATACTGGAGTGTAGATGGAGTCGATAGGGATGACACCAATTGGTTGATCTTCTCTCTTATTTTGATCAGCTGGTGTATATCCACGTCCACGTCTTGCTGTTAAGCGCATACGTAGATTACCGTTTGATCCGAGAGTGGCGATGTAAAGATCCGGATTAAGAATTTCGACGTCACTGTCATGTGTAATGTCGGCACCAGTTACAACACCTTCACCTTGAACATCAATTTCAAGCGTCTTTTCTTCATCAGAATAGATCTTTAAAGCTAATTTCTTAATGTTTAAAATGATAGATGTTACATCTTCAACGACGCCTTTAATTGTTGAGAACTCATGGAGTACCCCTTCAATTTGAATCGCTGTGATAGCAGCACCTGGGAGTGAGGATAATAGGATACGACGTAAGGAGTTACCCAAAGTAGTACCATATCCACGCTCAAGTGGTTCTACGACGAACTTTCCGTATTTGGCATCATCGCTGATCTCAACCGTTTCAATTTTTGGTTTTTCTATTTCGATCATCAAATATACCCTCCTTCAAAACGTCGAAACCCCGGTTAAATAGTAACCGAAAGTCCCCCTGTATACATTCCCGATTGTGCACAACAACTGGATTAATCATTCTGATATATTTTATAAATTTTCTCATCATATCCCATTATAGACTCAGGATACAAAATCTATACAGAAAAATTAAACACGACGACGTTTTGGTGGGCGGCATCCATTATGTGGTACTGGAGTGACGTCTTTAATAGCAGTAACTTCTAGTCCAGCAGCTTGAAGAGCACGAATAGCAGCTTCACGGCCTGCACCAGGTCCTTTTACTGTTACTTCAAGAGTTTTCATACCATGTTCCATAGATGCTTTTGCAGCTGTTTCTGCTGCCATTTGTGCTGCGAAAGGAGTAGATTTACGAGAACCTTTAAATCCTAATGCACCAGCACTTGACCAAGAAAGAGCATTTCCATGAACGTCAGTGATCGTGACGATAGTATTATTAAATGTTGAACGAATATGGGCAATACCTGATTCTATATTCTTTTTAACACGACGTTTACGTGTATTAGTTTTACGAGCCATTTATAGTACCTCCTTTACCAATTATTTCTTCTTGTTAGCTACAGTTTTACGAGGACCTTTGCGAGTACGTGCATTGTTCTTCGTATTTTGTCCACGAACTGGTAAACCACGACGATGGCGAAGTCCACGGTAGCAACCAATTTCCATTAGACGTTTAATGTTAAGGGATACTTCACGACGAAGGTCACCTTCAACTTTTAACTTGTCAACGATATCACGGATTTTAGTTAATTCATCTTCCGTTAAGTCGCGAACGCGAGTGTCTTCAGAAACACCAGCTTCAGCTAAGATCTTTTGTGCAGTATTTTTACCAATACCATAGATGTAAGTTAATGAGATAACAACGCGCTTTTCGCGTGGAATATCTACACCTGCAATACGTGCCATTTAGATGCGCACCTCCTTGTTATTAACCTTGTTTTTGTTTGTGTTTAGGGTTTTCACAAATAACCATTACTTTACCACGTCTGCGGATAACTTTACATTTTTCGCAGATTGGTTTAACTGATGGTCTAACTTTCATTATCCTAACCTCCTTGATAGTACGGAGTGCATTCAAGATTATTTAAAGCGATAAGTAATTCTTCCGCGAGTTAAGTCATATGGAGAAAGCTCAACTGTTACTTTATCACCTGGCAAAATACGAATAAAATGCATACGGATCTTACCAGAAACGTGAGCCAAAACTGTATGACCATTTTCTAATTCAACTTTAAACATTGCATTCGGTAAAGTTTCCGTAACAGTACCTTCTATTTCAATAACATCATCTTTCGCCATCGAACTAATTCCCCCTTCTTTTCTTAGATACGTAACCTAATATACTTAAATATTGTATTAAGAGTCCCACTTTATATTGAATGGTTCATATACCGTCTTAATTCGGGTAACACAAAATGAATATGTTGTGGATTTGCATGACTTCTATAGACCTGAATAATACATTAATCATATAAACTCAAGAATATAAAAATCCTCAAATCAGCCAACCTTCTCATTATAGCACACCGAGGCAATATCGCATAATACTTTTACCGATACATTTTTGCAAATTAATAGATGAATGAACAAAAGAAAATTAATATTATACTTTTGTTAAAATATCATAGCCTGTTTCAGTGATCGCAATCGTATGTTCAAAATGAGCACACATTTTCCCATCAACAGTGACAACAGTCCAGTCATCGGCCAATGTTTTTACATAGCGACTACCTGCATTCACCATCGGTTCAATAGCTAACACCATTCCGGGTCTTAATCGCGGACCTTTATTTGGTGGACCATAATGAGGAACATCTGGATCCTCATGTAAGTCTTTCCCAATTCCATGTCCGACATACTCACGTACAATAGAAAAGCCATTGGATTCCGCATACTCTTGAATTGCATGGGAGATGTTCGATAGACGTACACCTGGCTTAGCTTCCATCAGTCCCTTGTATAAAGACGACTCCGTTACATCTAATAGACGCATTGTATCTTCATCAATTGTACCGACAGGATAAGTCCAAGCAGAATCCCCGTGGTAACCTTTATACTTAGCACCGATATCAATGCTAATTATGTCACCATTCTTCAATACACGATCACCAGGAATCCCATGAACGAGTTCTTCGTTCACAGAAGCACACACGCTACCGCGGAAACCATTATAACCTTTAAAAGAAGGAATTGCATCATGTTTACGAATAAAATTTTCAGCAATTATATCCAACTCTTTTGTCGTTATACCTGGAGCAATATGTTTCTTTAATTCTTGGTGAGTGAGTGCAACTATGCGACCGGCTTCTCGCATAATTTCAATTTCTCGTGGGGTTTTGCAAATAATCATTATTTCAAACTCCCGAGGAGACTGTTCACTTCTTCGAAAACAACACTAATATCTTGTTGACCATTAATGTTTCGTAGGTAGCCCTTCGTCTCATAAAAATCAAGTAATGGTTTCGATTGTTGAATATTAACTTCTAGGCGGTTTTTAACAGTGCTTTCATTATCATCAGCTCGTTGGTATAATTCTCCACCGCAGCGATCACATGTGTTTTCTTTTGCAGGAGGATTAAACACTAGATGATAAGTTGCTCCGCAATCCTTACAAATGCGTCGTCCTGTTAAACGCTCCATTAAAATATCTTGATTAACATCAATATTGATGACATAATCAATTTTTTTGCCTAAATCTTCAAGAATATTTTCAAGAGCTTCTGCCTGTGCAACTGTTCTTGGAAAACCATCTAGTAAAAAGCCTCTCTTACAATCCTCTTTACTCAATCGTTCTCTCACAATACCAATTGTCACTTCATCAGGTACTAGAGCGCCTTGATCCATATAAGATTTAGCTTTCAGCCCTAATTCCGTTCCTTCTTTCATAGCTGCTCGGAACATATCTCCTGTGGAAATATGAGGGATGCCGTAATTATCAACGATCTTCTCAGCTTGTGTTCCTTTACCAGCACCAGGGAGCCCCATTAATACTAAATTCACTTGAATTCCCCCTCAGTCTCTTTTACGGTTTAGGGAACGATTTGTCCCTAAACCGATTATTTAATAAATCCTTTATAGTGACGTTTAACAAGCTGTGCTTCTAATTGTTTCATTGTTTCAAGAGCAACACCAACAACAATCAGTAAGCTTGTTCCACCGATTTGAGCAGACTGTGGTAAATTCGCAAATTTAATAAAGAAAACCGGTAGTATGGCAATTGCAGCTAAGAAAAAAGCACCAACAATTGTTAAACGGTATAAGACACGAGTCAAATATTCCTGCGTATTTTTCCCAGGTCGAATACCAGGAATGTATCCGCCTTGTTTCTTTAAGTTATCCGCTAATTGTTCCGGATTCACTTGAATGAAGGCATAAAAATACGTAAATGCGACAATCAATGCACTATATATGACCATCCCAATAGGATGAGTATAATCAAATATTTTCTGAATCCATAAGGTTACATCGTTATTACCCCAAAATGAGGCAATTGTTCTTGGTGTAACAATAAAAGCAATGGCAAAGATTACAGGAATAACACCTGCAGCATTTACTTTCAATGGCAAATGAGTTGACTGGCCTACAGGAGTACGTCCAGCCACCATACGTTTTGCATATTGAATTGGGATTTTGCGTAGAGCTTGGTTAACAAAAATAACCCCAACAACAACAGCGATAATTGCAACAATAATTATTAATATGGTTACGATTCGAAGGAATAACTGATCTCCAACATTCTCAAACTGCTGAGCATATATTTGGTTAGCAACCGTTGGTATACCGGCTACGATACCAGCAAAGATAATGATTGAAATCCCATTTCCAACACCTTTTGACGTAATCAATTCACCTAACCACAATAAGAAAGCTGTACCAGCTGTTAATACTATAGCAATTAATAGGTAGGTAGATACTCCAGGATCTTTAATAAGAGCTCCACCAGCCATATTGTTAAATCCGTAAGACATACCAAAAGCTTGGATAAAACCAAGCACAATAGTAAAGTAGCGTGTAATCTGGGCTATTTTACGGCGTCCTACTTCTCCTTGCTTAGACCATTCGGTTAACTTTGGTACTACATCCATTTGTAGTAATTGAATGATAATTGATGCCGTAATGTAAGGCATAATCCCCATTGCAAAGATCGAGAAGTTTTTAAGGGCTCCCCCTCCAAATGTATTAAGAACTCCAAAGACATTTAATTCATCTTGTGCAGTTAAAAGGTCAGCATTCACATTCGGTACAGGGATAAATGTACCGATGCGAAATACGACTAACATGAGAAGGGTGAAAAATATTTTTCTCCTTATATCAGCAACACGCATAAAATTGGAGATCGTTTGAAACATTAGATCACCTCAGTTTGACCGCCGGCAGCTTCAATAGCTTCCTTTGCAGCAGATGAGAATTTATGAGCTTTAACAGTAAGCTTTTTCTCAACTTTGCCTTTTGCAAGAACTTTAATTCCTGCTTTTTCTTTGCTTACAAGACCAGTTTCGATTAGAAGTTCTGGTGTAACTTCTGTTCCGTCTTCAAAACGATTCAACGCGTCAAGGTTGATAATAGCAAACTCTTTGCGGTGAATGTTTGTAAAACCACGTTTTGGTAAGCGTCTGAATAAAGGAGTTTGACCACCTTCAAATCCAGGGCGTACCCCACCACCGGAACGTGCGTTTTGACCTTTATGACCTTTACCAGCAGTTTTACCATTTCCTGAACCAATACCGCGTCCTTTGCGTTTACGTTCATGACGAGAACCCTCTGCAGGCTGTAATTCATGAAGTTTCATGTTGGCACCTCCTTATTTAAAAACGAGAATCTAATTATTTTTCAGTTACAGTAACTAAGTGAGATACTTTGTTAATCATACCGCGAATTGCTGGGTTATCTTGTTGTTCAACAGTTTGATTTAACTTACGTAATCCTAGTGCCTTAACTGTTTCGCGTTGATCTTTTGGACGACCAATCACACTGCGAGTGAGGGTAATTTCTAGTGTTTTCGCCATTTGATTTCCCTCCTTATCCTAACAGTTCTTCTACTGATTTTCCGCGTAGCTTCGCTACTTCCTCAGCACGTTTCAATTGATTTAAACCGTCGATTGTAGCACGAACCATGTTAATTGGTGTGTTAGTACCTAATGATTTAGATAAGATATCGCCAACACCAGCTAGTTCAAGAACCGCACGAACCGGACCACCAGCGATAACTCCTGTACCTTCAGAAGCAGGTTTTAGAAGAATTTCACCAGCACCAAAATGTCCAATTACTTCGTGAGGAATTGTTGTACCAACCATTGGTACAGAAACTAAGTTCTTCTTAGCATCCTCAATCGCTTTACGGATTGCATCTGGTACCTCTTGAGCTTTACCAGTACCAAAACCTACATGGCCATTTTTATCTCCAACTACTACTAGAGCAGAGAAGCGAAAACGACGTCCACCTTTTACAACTTTCGCAACACGGTTAACCGTAACTACGCGTTCTTCAAGTTCAAGTTTGTTTGGATCAATACGACTCATCTTTTTGTGTCCCTCCTTTGTCTATTAAAATTCTAAGCCGTTTTCACGAGCAGCATCAGCTAAAGCTTTTACACGTCCATGGTATAAATATCCTCCACGGTCAAACACGACAGCCTTAACACCTTTTTCAGAAGCACGTTTTGCAACTAATTCTCCGACCTTAACTGCTGCATCAACGTTTGCTGTTGAATCTAGGCTAATTTCTTTATCTAATGTAGAAGCACTTGCGATAGTAACTCCGTTAACATCATCGATTATTTGCGCATAAATATGTTTGTTGGAACGAAACACATTTAAACGAGGACGAGCTGCAGTACCACTAAGCTTTGCACGTACACGAGCATGTCTTTTTTTACGTACTGCGTTTTTGTCAGCCTTCGTAATCATCTAGGGTCACTCCTTTCGTTTACCTATGCGGCATTACTTACCAGTTTTACCTTCTTTACGACGTACATATTCGCCTTCATAACGAATTCCTTTACCTTTGTAAGGCTCAGGAGGACGAACATCACGGATGTTGGCAGCTAAGGCACCTACGCGCTCTTTGCTAACACCTTTAACGATAACTTTTGTATTTGATGGAACTTCAATTTCAAGACCAGCTTCTGGCTCGATTTCTACTGGGTGCGAATATCCTACGTTCAATACAAGCTTTTTCCCTTGTTTTTGAGCACGATATCCTACCCCGATTAATTCAAGGCTTCTTTCAAATCCTTTAGAAACACCTTCAACCATGTTTGAAAGAAGTGCGCGTGTTGTTCCGTGCAATGCGCGGTGCTCTTTCACATCAGATGGGCGAGTAACGTTAATTACGTTTTCTTCTACTAGGATTTTGATATCCTGGTTAAATGAACGAATAAGTTCACCTTTAGGACCCTTTACTGTAACAGTGTTATTGTCACCAACAGTAACCGTAACACCAGTTGGAATTTCAATTGGTTTTTTACCTACGCGAGACATTTATTGCACCTCCATTCATTAAGAAACTCTATTACCAAACGTAAGCTAATACTTCTCCGCCAATTTGTTTTGCGCGAGCCTCTTTGTCTGTAAGAACGCCTTGAGAAGTAGATACTAATGCGATACCAAGTCCATTAAGCACACGAGGAACTTCGTTTGTTTTTGCATATACACGAAGACCAGGCTTGCTTATACGTTTAAGACCAGTGATAACACGCTCGTTGTTTGGACCATATTTAAGGAAAATACGAATAATTCCTTGTTTGTTATCCTCGATATATTCAACATCACGAACGAAACCTTCACGCTTTAAGATTTCTGCGATTTCTTTTTTAATATTAGAAGCAGGAACCTCTAATTTTTCGTGACGAACCATATTCGCATTACGGATGCGAGTTAGCAAATCTGCAATTGGATCTGTCATGACCATTTGTTTTTACCTCCTTCCCGAACTTTAGTTTTACCAGCTAGCTTTTTTCACACCAGGAATTTGTCCTTTGTATGCTAATTCACGGAAACAAATACGGCAAAGCTTAAATTTGCGGTATACAGAATGTGGACGACCACAACGTTCACAACGTGTGTATTCTTGTACTTTAAATTTTGGGCCACGTTTTTGTTTCACAATCATTGATTTTTTAGCCACGTTTTCGCCTCCCTTATATAGAGATTACTTTTGGAACGGCATTCCAAATTGAGTTAAAAGTTCACGTGCTTCTTCATCAGTATTTGCAGTTGTAACAATAACAATATCCATACCACGAACTTTGCTTACTTTATCGTAATCAATTTCAGGGAAGATTAACTGTTCTTTTACACCAAGTGTGTAGTTACCGCGACCATCAAAGGATTTCTTAGAGATTCCGCGGAAGTCACGTACACGTGGAAGAGAAACTGATACTAATTTATCAAAGAATTCATACATGCGTTCTCCACGTAGAGTAACTTTTGCACCGATTGGCATACCTTCACGAAGGCGGAATCCTGCAATTGATTTTTTCGCACGAGTAACAACTGGTTTTTGTCCAGTTATTAGTGATAATTCTTCAACCGCATTGTCAAGTGCTTTTGCGTTTTGAACTGCGTCACCTACACCCATGTTAACTACGATTTTTTCAAGCTTTGGTACTTGCATTACTGATTTATAATTAAACTTGCTCATAAGAGCTGGAGTAATTTCTTTATCGAACTTTTCTTTTAGGCGGTTCATCTATTGTACCTCCCTTCATTTATAGACTATTTATCAAGAACTTCACCGGATTTTTTTGCAACACGTACTTTTTTGCCATCAACCTCTTTATATCCAACACGAGTTGGTTGGCCTGATTTAGGATCAACTGGCATTACGTTTGATACATGAATAGGTGCCTCCTGGCTGATGATTCCACCTTGTGGATTCACTTGGGATGGCTTTGAGTGTTTTTTAACGATGTTAACACCTTCAACAATTACTTTGTCTTGTTTTGGATATGCCGCTAAAATGACACCAGTTTTGCCTTTATCCTTACCAGAGATGACCATAACTTTGTCACCTTTTTTTACATGCATCTGTTCGCACCTCCTTAAAGGCAATTTGTATTTAAATTATAGTACTTCTGGAGCTAATGATACGATCTTCATAAAGTTGTTGTCACGAAGTTCACGTGCAACAGGTCCGAAGATACGAGTTCCACGCGGGCTCTTATCATCACGGATAATTACACATGCGTTTTCATCAAAACGAATGTATGAACCGTCATTACGACGTACGCCGCGTTTTGTTCTTACAACTACCGCTTTAACAACGTCACCCTTTTTAACAACGCCACCTGGTGTTGCTTGTTTCACTGTACAAACGATAACATCACCAATATTAGCAGTTTTACGGCCGGAGCCTCCAAGGACTTTAATTGTAAGTACTTCACGAGCACCTGAGTTGTCAGCAACTTTTAAACGTGATTCTTGTTGAATCATGTGTGTAACCTCCCTTCGGGATGTAACTTAATCCGAACATTAAATAATTACAGCTTTTTCTACTACTTCTACAAGACGGAAGCGTTTAGTTGCAGAAAGCGGACGAGTTTCCATAATGCGGACGATATCGCCTACTTTTGCAGAGTTCTGCTCATCATGAGCTTTGAACTTTTTAGAGTACTTTACGCGTTTACCGTAAAGAGGATGCTTTTTGTATGTTTCGACAAGAACAGTGATTGTTTTATCCATCTTGTCAGATACAACGCGTCCAGTGTAAACTTTGCGTTGGTTGCGTTCACTCATCGTGCGAACCTCCTCTCTGGTTATCGATTGTTAACGCCGATCTCTCTCTCACGAATCACAGTCTTCATGCGAGCAATCGCTTTGCGGACTTCACGAATACGAGCTGTATTTTCAAGTTGTCCTGTCGCCAATTGAAAGCGTAGGTTGAAAAGCTCTTCTTTTAATGATTTCACTTTTTGTTCGATTTCAGCAGTGGTAAGGTCACGAATTTCATTAGCTTTCATTTGATTCACCACCAATTTCTTCACGTTTTACAAACTTACATTTTACAGGAAGTTTGTGTGATGCAAGACGAAGCGCTTCACGAGCAATCTCTTCAGATACACCAGCAATTTCGAACATAATTTTACCTGGTTTAACAACTGCTACCCATCCTTCAGGAGCACCTTTACCGGAACCCATGCGGACTTCAAGAGGCTTAGCTGTGTATGATTTATGAGGGAAAATTTTGATCCAAACTTTTCCTCCACGTTTCATATAACGAGTCATTGCAATACGAGCTGCTTCAATTTGACGGTTAGTGATCCAAGAAGCTTCAAGAGCTTGTAGACCATATTCACCGAAAGCTACTTCAGTACCGCCTTTTGCTTGGCCGCGCATTTTTCCACGGTGTACACGACGATACTTAACACGTTTTGGCATTAACATATTATTTGCCTCCTTCCTCAGTTTTCTTCTTAGTAGGAAGGACCTCTCCACGATAGATCCATACTTTTACGCCTAGTTTACCGTAAGTTGTATCTGCTTCAGCAGTAGCATAGTCGATATCTGCACGAAGTGTATGAAGTGGAACAGTTCCTTCACTGTATGATTCGGAACGAGCGATGTCCGCACCGCCTAAACGACCAGATACCATTGTTTTGATACCTTTTGCACCAGCGCGCATAGCACGTTGAATAGCTTGTTTTTGTGCACGACGGAAAGAAACACGGTTTTCTAATTGACGAGCAATATTTTCCGCAACTAATTTCGCATCGATATCTGCTTTTTTGATTTCAAGAATGTTGATATGAACACGTTTGCCAGTTAATGAGTTAAGTGCTTTACGAAGTGCTTCAACTTCAGTACCACCTTTACCGATAACCATACCTGGTTTCGCAGTGTGGATAGTGATGTTTAAACGGTTTGCAGCACGCTCAATTTCTACTTTAGAAACTGATGCATCGTTTAAGCGTTTCGTAATGTACTCACGAACCTTAAGGTCTTCGTGTAAAAGATCTGCATAGTCTTTGCCTGCGTACCATTTAGATTCCCAATCACGAATGATACCGACACGCAAACCGACTGGATTTACTTTTTGACCCACTGATTATCCCTCCTTCTTCTCTGATAAAACGATAGTAATATGACTAGTACGTTTATTAATTTGGCTTGCACGACCTTGTGCGCGAGGACGGAAACGTTTTAAGGTTGGTCCTTCGTCTACAAATGCCTGTTCAACAACTAGATTATTAACGTCCATTTCGTAGTTGTGTTCTGCGTTAGCCATTGCAGATTTTAAAACTTTTTCTACGATTGGAGAAGCAGCTTTTGGAGTGTGCATAAGAATAGCCACTGCTTCACCTACTTGCTTTCCTCGAATTAAATCAACCACTAAACGAGCTTTACGAGGAGCAATACGAACTGTTCTTGCGACAGCTTTAGCTTGCATTAGAATGCCTCCTCTCATTAACGTCTTGTTTTCTTATCATCATTAGCATGGCCTTTGTATGCACGAGTTGGAGCGAATTCTCCAAGTTTGTGACCTACCATGTCTTCTGTAACGTAAACTGGAACATGTTTACGACCATCATAAACCGCAATGGTATGACCGATGAATTGTGGGAAGATCGTAGAACGGCGTGACCAAGTTTTGATTACTTGCTTGCCTTCAGTTTCATTCAACTTTTCGATCTTTGTCATTAAATGCTCATCAACAAAAGGTCCTTTTTTTAAGCTGCGACCCATGATTGAACCTCCCTTCGCGATTGCCCTACGGCTCTATTTATGAACCGTAGCTCAATCCCGTTATTTTTTACGACGACGTACGATAAATTTATCTGATTTATTTTTCTTGCTACGAGTTTTGTATCCAAGAGTTGGTTTGCCCCATGGAGACATTGGTGATTTACGTCCGATAGGAGCACGACCTTCACCACCACCGTGTGGATGGTCATTAGGGTTCATTACAGATCCACGTACAGTTGGACGTTTGCCTAACCAACGAGAACGACCTGCTTTACCAATGTTAATAAGTTCATGTTGTTCATTACCAACTTGACCTACTGTTGCACGACAAGTTGCTAGAATCATTCTAACTTCACCAGAGTTTAAACGCACTAGTACGTATTTACCTTCTTTACCAAGAACTTGTGCAGAAGTACCAGCTGAACGTACTAATTGTCCACCTTTACCAGGTTTTAACTCAATATTATGAATAACTGTACCAACAGGAATGTTTACTAATGGTAGGGAGTTACCTACTTTGATATCTGCTTCTGGACCAGACATTACTTCCATTCCTACTACTAAGTTTTTAGGAGCAAGAATATAGCGTTTCTCTCCATCTGCATAATTAATTAATGCAATATTTGCTGAACGGTTTGGATCATACTCGATTGTAGCAACGCGGCCTGGAATGCCATCTTTGTTGCGTTTAAAATCGATAATGCGGTATTGGCGCTTATGACCGCCACCTTGATGACGAACTGTTAACTTACCTTGGTTATTACGACCGCCCTTGCTCTTTAAAGGAGCTAAAAGAGATTTTTCAGGAGTGCTAGTTGTGATTTCAGCGAAATCAGAAGTAGTCATTCCACGACGACCGTTAGAGGTAGGTTTGTATTTTTTAATCGCCATTAGATTTCCCTCCTCTTCTATTTATTAGATTTCAAAGAATTCAATTGCTTTGCTTTCTTCAGTAAGCTTTACGATCGCTTTACGGCGTTTGTTAGTGTAACCGCCAAAGCGTCCCATGCGCTTAAATTTACCTTTGTAGTTCATGATGTTTACTTTTTCAACATCTACTCCAAAGATTTCTTCAACAGCATCTTTAACTTGTGTTTTGTTTGCTCTAACATCAACTTCGAAAGTATATTTCTTTTCAGCCATTAAGTCAGAAGAACGTTCTGTGATAACGGGGCGCTTAATGATATCGCGTGCATCCATTATGCAAGCACCTCCTCTACTTTTTCAACCGCTGCTTTAGTCATGATTAATTTATCATGATTTAAAACATCCAATACATTGATTCCTTCAGCAGTTACAACTGTTACACCAGGGATGTTACGAGCTGATAATGCTACGTTTTCATCTAGGTCAGCAGTTACAATAAGTGCTTTAGAATCTACAGAAAGACCATTTAATACACCTTTAAAGTCTTTTGTTTTTGGAGTTTCAAAAGCTAGGCTTTCTAATACTAAAATATTTTCTTCTAATACTTTAGATGATAATGCAGATTTAATAGCTAAGCGGCGAACCTTTTTCGGTAATTTATAGCTATAGCTACGAGGTACAGGTCCGAATACAGTACCACCACCACGCCATTGTGGGGAACGGATAGATCCTTGACGTGCACGTCCTGTTCCTTTTTGGCGCCATGGTTTACGACCGCCACCAGAAATTTCAGAGCGAACTTTTGTTTTATGAGTTCCTTGACGTAAGGAAGCTCTTTGCATAATTACAGCTTCAAATAACACATGGTTATTTGGCTCAATACCAAATACTGAATCGTTCAGTTCGATTTCTCCAACTTGAGATCCACCTTGGTTAAATAATGCTACTTTAGGCATTCTCATTTCCTCCTTTCCGACTTACTTATTACGCTTTAACCGCACTTTTAATTTTTAATAATGCTTTTTTAGCACCAGGTACGTTACCTTTAATTAATAGTAGGTTACGCTCTACATCAACTTTTACAATTTCAAGATTTTGAACAGTGATTTGTTCTCCTCCCATACGTCCAGGTAATGCTTTACCTTTAAATACGCGGTTTGGAGCAACAGGTCCCATTGAACCAGGACGACGATGATAACGAGAACCGTGTGCCATTGGTCCACGAGATTGTCCGTGGCGTTTGATTGCACCTTGGAAACCTTTCCCTTTAGAAATTCCTGTTACATCAACAATATCGCCTTCAGCGAAAATTTCTACTTTGACTTCCTGACCAACCTCATACCCATCTAAGTTTAGTTCGCGGAACTCACGAACGAAGCGCTTAGGAGCAGTATTTGCTTTAGAAACATGTCCTTTTTCTGGTTTGTTAGAAAGCTTTTCGCGTTTATCTTCAAATCCAAGTTGAATAGCTTCGTAGCCATCAGTTTCTGCAGATTTCTTTTGAAGAACAACGTTTGGAGTAGCTTCAACAACAGTAACCGGGATAAGTTCACCATTTTCAGCAAATACTTGAGTCATACCGATTTTTCTACCTAAGATTCCTTTGGTCATTATAGTCACACCTCCTATGATTTTCGTTTTTTATTCATTAAAGTTTAATTTCGATATCAACACCAGATGGTAAGTCTAAACGCATTAATGAATCAACTGTTTGTGGAGTTGGGTTCACGATGTCGATTAAACGTTTGTGTGTACGCATCTCGAATTGTTCACGAGAATCTTTATACTTATGCACCGCACGAAGAATTGTGTAAACGGATTTCTCTGTTGGAAGAGGAATCGGACCAGATACAGCTGCACCAGAACGCTTAGCTGTTTCTACAATTTTCTCTGCAGATTGATCAAGGATTCTGTGATCATAAGCCTTTAAACGGATACGAATTTTTTGTTTTGCCATTATTTTCCCTCCTTTTCGCCTATTTTACTATAGACATTCTCCGTGAAAATTTCCCACACACTCGCCATGGCAAAGCGGCCGGGTGTGTCAGCAACCTTCCACATCATCGCAGTCAAAGACCAACATTGTCTATTATACTGAAACCATAAAGGAAAATCAACTATAATATTCATTTCTTTATGTTTCACACACTTTTATTATTATAATGGGTGCATTACACAAATTCAACCCGAGTACATAAAGTCAGAAAATTGACTTTTACATTTATAGATATTGTAGTTATGTATTTATTAATGTTTTTATTTACGTAACAAATATTCCTAAAATCTCATTATTATATCGCAAAAAATTCATATTTTTCTCACAGTTGATTGTTAGCATAAGATGAACAAAAAATATGGAGGGAAATTTATATGAAGAAAAAAATTCTATTCGTTTTATTCGGCCTGATTTCCGCTATCATTCTATCCGCTTGCGGCGCCGAAGAACAAAAAAATGAAGCCGTCAATAATGACAACAACACAGAAAGTACCTCAGCAACTTCTGAGAAAACTGGTGAAGAGGCTCTTGAACCTACAAAGGATGACATGTGTGCATTCTGTAATATGAAAATTTACACAAAAGATGAAGAAATGGGTGTATTTACAGCCCAAGCTATCGACAAAGATGGGCATAATATTTTCTTTGATGATTCCGGATGTATTTTGAATTATGAAAGAAAAACTGGTGAAACATTAGACAAACAATGGGTTAAGGATTACTTAACCTCTGAATGGATTGATGCAAAGTCCTCAATTCCAGTAAAAGCAGATATCCAGACACCAATGAAATACGGATATGCATTCTTTAAAGATGACACATCCGCTGAGAAATTTATTAATGATAATAAAAATCTAAATCCGACATCTGTGACTTGGGAGGATATTGACAAAGTAGCTAATGAAAGATATCAAATGAAAATGAAAAAGGGTATGGATAAAGACATGGAAATGAATATGGAAGATTAATAATAGAAGAAAAAGAAATTATATATACAAAAAACAGGTGGAATGATTCCACCTGTTTTATTATCATTAATTATTCAATGATTGAAGCAACTGATCCAGCGCCTACTGTACGTCCACCCTCACGAATAGAGAATTTAGTACCTTCTTCGATAGCGATTGGAGCGATTAGTTCAACAGTCATTTCGATGTTATCGCCAGGCATAACCATTTCTACGCCTTCTGGAAGATTGATGATTCCAGTTACGTCAGTTGTACGGAAGTAGAACTGAGGGCGGTAGTTAGCGAAGAATGGAGTATGACGTCCACCTTCTTCTTTTGATAAAACATAAACTTGTGCTGTAAATTTAGTGTGTGGAGTAATTGAACCTGGTTTTGCTAAAACTTGTCCACGTTGGATTTCTTCACGAGCAACCCCACGAAGAAGAGCTCCAATGTTATCTCCAGCTTCAGCATAATCAAGAAGCTTACGGAACATTTCAACACCAGTTACAGTAGTTGATTTTGGTTCTTCAGCTAAACCGATGATTTCAACAACGTCACCAACTTTAACTTGGCCACGTTCTACACGACCAGTTGCAACAGTTCCACGACCAGTGATTGAGAATACATCTTCAACTGGCATCATGAATGGTTTGTCAGTATCACGAGTTGGAGTTGGGATATATTCATCAACAGCAGCCATAAGTTCTAAGATTTTTTCTTCATATTCTGCATCGCCTTCTAATGCTTTTAATGCAGAACCTTTGATTACAGGAATATCATCACCAGGGAATTCATATTCAGAAAGAAGGTCACGAATTTCCATTTCAACTAATTCTAATAATTCTTCATCGTCTACCATATCACATTTGTTCATGAATACAACTAGGTAAGGAACACCTACTTGACGAGAAAGAAGAATGTGCTCACGAGTTTGTGGCATTGGACCATCAGCAGCAGATACTACTAAGATACCGCCGTCCATTTGTGCAGCACCAGTAATCATGTTTTTAACATAGTCAGCATGTCCTGGGCAGTCAACGTGTGCATAGTGACGGTTAGCAGTTTCATACTCAACGTGAGAAGTGTTGATAGTGATTCCACGCTCTTTTTCTTCAGGAGCGTTATCGATTTGGTCATATCCACGAGCTTCAGCTCCACCAGCTTTTGCAAGTACAGAAGTGATAGCAGCTGTTAAAGTAGTTTTACCATGGTCAACGTGTCCGATTGTACCAATATTAACGTGTGGTTTTGAACGGTCAAATTTAGCTTTTGCCATTAGGAAAAATCCTCCTTTGGTTTATAAAAATTATTAAGTATTTTAAGGGTTTTGGGAAGTGGAAATCCAATTCCCAAAACTATCATGCTTACATTAGTAGTTATACTTGATTAAAAGGTTAAAATCAATTATTCACCTTTATTTTTTTTGATGATTTCTTCAGAAATTGATTTTGGTACTTCTTCATAGTGATCGAAGTGCATGGAGAATACTCCACGACCTTGAGTGCTTGAACGAAGAGATGTAGCATATCCAAACATTTCTGAAAGTGGAACCATTGCGCGAACTACTTGAGCATTTCCGCGAGCTTCCATACCTTCAACACGTCCACGGCGAGAAGTGATACCACCCATAATATCTCCTAGATATTCTTCAGGCATTACAACTTCAACTCTCATGATTGGTTCAAGGATGACTGGGCTACACTTAGATGCAGCATTTTTCAACGCCATAGATGCAGCAATTTTAAACGCCATTTCAGAGGAGTCTACATCATGATATGATCCATCAAAAAGTCTTGCTTTAATATCAACCATTGGATATCCAGCAAGTACTCCTCTTTCAAGAGCATCTTCTAAACCTGCTTGAACAGCAGGAATGTATTCACGTGGTACAACCCCACCGACGATACCATTTTCGAATTCAAATCCTTTTCCTTCTTCATTTGGAGAGAATTCAATCCAAACATGTCCATATTGTCCGCGTCCACCAGATTGACGTGCGAATTTACCTTCCACTTGTGCAGATGCACGGAAAGTTTCGCGGTAAGCAACCTGAGGTGCACCAACGTTAGCTTCAACTTTAAATTCACGGCGCATACGATCAACGATGATATCTAAGTGAAGCTCACCCATACCAGCGATGATTGTTTGACCAGTCTCCTGATCAGTATGTGCACGGAAAGTTGGATCTTCTTCTTGAAGTTTTTGCAAAGCAGTAGACATTTTGTCTTGGTCTGCCTTAGATTTTGGTTCTACTGAAAGCTCAATAACTGGTTCAGGGAATTCCATTGACTCAAGGATAACAAGATTTTTGTCATCACATAGTGTGTCACCAGTTGTTGTATCTTTCAATCCAACAGCTGCAGCGATATCTCCGGCATAAACCTTCGAGATTTCTTGGCGGCTATTCGCATGCATTTGAAGGATACGTCCAATACGTTCACGTTTTCCTTTAGTAGAGTTTTGAACATATGATCCAGACTCTAAAGTACCTGAATATACGCGGAAGAAAGTTAATTTCCCAACAAATGGGTCTGTCATTACTTTAAATGCTAGAGCTGCGAATGGCTCTTCATCACTAGAATGACGTTCAACCACTTCATCGGTATCAGGTAGTGTACCCTTGATAGAAGGTACATCTAGAGGTGATGGTAGGTAATCAATTACTGCATCTAGCATTAATTGAACACCTTTGTTTTTGAATGCAGATCCACAGATAACTGGGTAGAATTCAACATTTACTGTACCTTTACGAATAGCTGCTTTTAGCTCTTCAACAGTGATTTCTTCACCACCAAGGTATTTCTCCATTAAATCCTCATCAAGTTCTGCTACTGCTTCTAATAATTTTTCACGGTATTCTTCGGCTTGTGCTTTGTACTCTTCTGGAATTTCACGTACTTCAATGTCAGTTCCAAGGTCATTACTATAGAAATGAGCTTTCATTTCTACTAAGTCAATGATAGCCTCGAATTGATCTTCCGCACCAATTGGTAATTGGATTGGATGAGCATTCGCTTGTAGACGGTCATGAATCGTTTTAACTGAATATAAGAAATCAGCACCGATTTTGTCCATTTTATTTACGAATACTACACGTGGAACTCCATAAGTAGTTGCCTGACGCCAAACCGTTTCTGTTTGAGGCTCAACACCAGATTGAGCATCAAGAACTGCAACTGCTCCGTCTAAAACACGCAATGAACGTTCAACTTCAACTGTGAAATCCACGTGTCCAGGAGTATCAATAATATTCACGCGGTGACCATGCCACTGAGCAGTTGTTGCTGCAGAGGTGATCGTAATTCCACGTTCTTGTTCTTGCTCCATCCAGTCCATTTGAGATGCACCTTCGTGAGTTTCACCAATCTTATGGATACGGCCTGTGTAATAAAGTACACGTTCAGTTGTTGTTGTTTTACCGGCATCGATATGTGCCATGATTCCGATATTGCGAGTATTTTCTAAGGAGAACTCTCTTGCCATTTGGTATTTCTCCTTCCTGCTTTGAGTGTAATTTTTATTTTGAAGGTTATCTTACCAACGGTAGTGAGCAAATGCTTTATTTGCTTCTGCCATTTTGTGTGTATCTTCACGTTTCTTAACTGATGCACCAGTATTGTTTGCTGCATCAAGAATTTCGTTAGCTAAACGCTCTTCCATCGTTTTTTCTCCACGAAGGCGTGAGTAGTTTACTAACCAACGAAGACCAAGAGTTGTACGACGATCAGGACGCACCTCTACTGGTACTTGATAGTTTGAACCCCCCACACGGCGAGCTTTAACTTCTAGTACTGGCATGATGTTTTTAAGAGCT
This sequence comes from Bacillus massilinigeriensis, assembly GCF_900117315.1. Lineage (GTDB taxonomy): Bacteria > Bacillota > Bacilli > Bacillales > Cytobacillaceae > Bacillus_BE > Bacillus_BE massilionigeriensis. The sequence goes on along the minus strand of NZ_LT630337.1, from coordinate 594,804 downwards.
TGATCAAAAACTTCCATTGGATCTTTACCAGAACGCTCACGGATAATATCGAACGCATTATAAAGAATAGCTTGTGATTTACCTCTTTTACCATCTATCATCATTTTATTAATAAGACGAGTGATTAACTTTGAGTTGTATAACGGATCTGGTAATACATCTCTTTTTGCTACAGGACCTTTACGAGGCATGTTTGTTCCTCCTTTCAAAGAAGTAATTTTTATTGTTTAGATTATTTTTTTGCAGCTTTTGGTTTCTTTGTTCCATATTTAGAACGACCTTGCATACGGTTGTTAACTCCAGCAGTATCAAGTGCACCACGAACGATATGGTAACGTACCCCTGGTAAGTCTTTTACACGTCCACCACGGATAAGTACAACACTGTGTTCTTGTAGGTTATGACCGATACCAGGAATATAAGCAGTAACCTCAATTCCATTTGTTAAACGAACACGCGCATATTTACGTAATGCTGAGTTCGGTTTTTTTGGAGTCATTGTACCAACACGAGTACATACACCGCGTTTTTGTGGTGAAGATACGTTTGTTTGTGATTTCTTGAAGCTGTTATAACCTTTGTTTAGTGCTGGTGATTTTGATTTTTCCTCTTTAGATGTACGAGGTTTACGCACTAATTGATTAATTGTAGGCATTAATTTGTCCTCCCTTCATCATTTCTATGTCCACACATCCAGGTGGTTCATTTTGATGCAAAAACAAAGCTTTTGTAGTGACTAATGCTACAAAAACAGTTTTTAATGTGTTATTGCAACAGCCGCAGTCTTCACATCGATGTTACATGCTTTACCAAGCCGTTTCATCGAGTCAACATAGGTAATTGGAACATTTTGTTCTTTAGCTATACTAATAACATTAGCAGTAACTCTCGGTTCTGCATCTGTCGCAATTAGTATTTCTTTTACAATCCCTTGTTTTAAGGCTTTCGCTGTTTGCTTTGTTCCTACTATAATTTTACGTGCCTGTGATACTTTTTCATAAGACATGTTCTATCCTCCAAAGTAACAGGATAATAGCAGCACCTTTGATATATTACCACTTTATAAATATGGTGTCAACATCGATTTATTTTTTTATTATTTTTGTTTCGAATTCCTATAGCTCTTTTATAAAAGAATAAATATGCGGTCAATCATATTAGATCGACCGCATTAATTGATTATGCTTAACCAATTGTAATTGTTTCTTCTGATTCTTCATCAACAATCACAGGGTCAGCTTTTCGATATCGTTGCATTCCCGTACCTGCTGGAACGAGCTTACCGATAATAACATTTTCTTTTAAGCCGAGGAGCTCATCTCGTTTTCCTTTTATCGCTGCATCTGTAAGTACTCTAGTTGTTTCTTGGAAAGAGGCAGCAGATAGGAAGGAATCTGTCTCAAGAGATGCCTTGGTAATACCAAGCAATACCGGACGTCCAGTGGCTGGTAATTTACCTTCAAGTAACGCTTGTTCATTCGCATCTGTAAATTGGTGAATATCCAGAAGCGTTCCTGGTAGAACCTCTGTATCACCAGCATCAATAACGCGAACCTTACGCAGCATTTGTCGTACCATTACCTCTACGTGTTTATCTCCAATTTCAACCCCTTGCATACGGTATACTTTTTGGACTTCTCGTAATAGGTACTCTTGAACTGCGGTAACATCTTTTACCTTAATTAATTCTTTCGGATCAATAGAACCTTCTGTTAGTTCTTGACCTCGTTCCACCTGATCATTTACTGCAACCTTAAGACGAGCAGTATATGGTGCATGGTAAGTTCGGGATTCCACTTCTCCTTGAACAACAATCTCATGTTGTCGATCCTTACCTTCGTTAATACCAACTACAACACCACTAATTTCAGTGATAACCGCTTGACCTTTAGGGTTACGCGCTTCGAAAATCTCCTGAATACGAGGTAAACCTTGAGTAATATCGTCTCCAGCAACCCCACCTGTGTGGAATGTACGCATTGTAAGCTGTGTTCCTGGTTCACCGATAGACTGTGCAGCGATAATACCAACTGCTTCGCCTACTTCTACTTCTTGGCCTGTAGCTAGGTTTCGACCATAGCATTTTTTACATACACCATGGCGAGTATTACAAGTAAAGGCTGAACGGATCCATACCTCTTCTATTCCTGCTTCGGCTACTTCTACTGCTAAATCTTCTGTAATTAGTCCGTTTTCAGGAACAATTACATTCTTTGTTTCTGGATGTTTAATAGCCTTTCTAGCATATCGGCCAATTAATCTTTCTTCTAATGATTCAATAATTTCAGTACCATCTTTTAAGGCAGCAATCAATAATCCGCGATCTGTACCACAATCATCTTCTCTGACGATAACATCCTGTGCAACGTCTACAAGACGACGAGTTAAATATCCTGAGTCAGCTGTCTTTAAGGCAGTATCTGCAAGACCTTTACGAGCCCCGTGTGTAGAGATGAAGTACTCTAATACTGTCAATCCTTCACGGAAACTTGATTTAATTGGTAACTCGATAATACGTCCAGCCGGGTTGGCCATCAGTCCACGCATACCAGCTAATTGTGTAAAGTTAGAGGCATTACCACGAGCTCCAGAATCACTCATCATAAAGATTGGGTTAGTTTTTTCCAAGGAATTCATCAGTTTCGCTTGGATTGTATCTTTTGCTTGGCTCCAGATGGAAATTACACGATCATAACGTTCATCTTCAGTAATCAAACCACGTCTGAATTGTTTCATAACGTTATCTACTTTGTTTTGAGCGTCATGGATTATTTGTTGTTTTTCCCCTAATACAACGATATCAGCTACACCAACTGTAATACCAGCTTTTGTTGAATATTTAAATCCAAGGTCCTTCATACGGTCTAGCATTTTTGATGTTTCAGTGATTTTGAAACGTTTGAATACTTCCGCAATGATATTTCCAAGTATTTTCTTCTTAAATGGATCAACTATTGGCATATCTTTAATAATAGCCTTAACGTCTGATCCCTTTTCAACAAAATATTTTTCAGGTGTCTTTTCTTCTAGGTTAAGCTTTGTTGGTTCGTTAATATATGGGAATGTTTTTGGTAGAATTTCGTTGAAAACTAATTTACCTACCGTTGTTATTAATAATTGATTATTTTGTTCCTCGGTGAAGGTTTGATTATTTAAAGAACGAGCTGTAACAGCAATACGAGTATGTAAATGTACATAACCATTTGCGTATGCGAGTAAGGCTTCGCTAATATCTTTAAAAATCATTCCTTCTCCAATTGCACCTTCACGTTCTAATGTTAAATAATAGTTACCTAACACCATATCCTGTGATGGTGTTACAACTGGTTTACCATCTTTCGGATTTAGAATGTTCTGAGCAGCAAGCATAAGAAGTCTTGCTTCTGCTTGTGCTTCAGATGAAAGTGGTACGTGAACAGCCATTTGGTCCCCGTCAAAGTCTGCGTTATAAGCCGTACATACTAACGGATGAAGACGAATCGCACGACCTTCAACTAGAGTTGGTTCAAAAGCTTGAATTCCAAGTCTGTGTAAAGTTGGGGCACGGTTTAATAATACTGGATGTTCCCTAATTACTTCTTCTAATACATCCCAAACTTCAGGTGATACACGTTCGATTTTGCGTTTAGCAGATTTTATATTATGCGCTAGTCCTTTTTCAACTAGTTCCTTCATGACAAATGGTTTGAAGAGCTCAAGCGCCATTTCCTTTGGAAGACCGCATTGGTACATTTTTAAATTCGGACCTACCACGATTACCGAACGTCCTGAATAATCAACACGTTTTCCAAGTAGGTTTTGACGGAAACGTCCTTGTTTTCCCTTTAGCATGTGTGAAAGAGATTTCAATGGACGATTACCAGGTCCAGTAACCGGACGACCACGACGACCGTTATCAATTAACGCATCTACTGCCTCTTGAAGCATACGTTTTTCATTTTGAACGATAATGCTTGGTGCGCCAAGGTCTAATAATCGTTTTAAACGATTGTTACGGTTAATAACTCGGCGGTATAAATCATTTAGGTCTGAAGTTGCAAAACGCCCACCATCAAGCTGTACCATTGGTCGTAGCTCTGGAGGGATAACTGGAAGTACATCTAGAATCATCCATGCTGGGTCGTTCCCAGAGTTACGGAAAGCTTCTAGTACTTCAAGACGTTTGATAGCCCTTGTACGACGTTGACCTTGTGCCGTTTTTAACTCTTCCTTCAACGTCTCAACATCTTTTTCTAGGTTAATATCTGTAAGTAGCTTTTTAATGGATTCAGCACCCATAGATGCCTGGAATTTATTACCGTACTTGTCCCGGTATGCTCTATATTCCTTTTCAGATAATAATTGCTTTTTCTCAAGCGAAGTATCACCTGGGTCTGTTACAACATAAGAAGCAAAGTATATTACTTCCTCAAGAGAGCGAGGAGACATATCTAATACAAGTCCCATACGGCTAGGAATACCTTTAAAATACCAGATATGAGATACAGGAGCTGCCAATTCAATGTGCCCCATACGTTCGCGGCGGACTTTTGCTCGTGTGACCTCTACACCACAACGGTCACAAACTACGCCTTTATAACGAACGCGCTTATATTTTCCACAGTGGCATTCCCAGTCCTTTGTAGGACCAAAAATCCTTTCGCAAAATAAACCGTCTTTTTCTGGTTTTAGAGTTCTATAGTTTATCGTTTCAGGTTTCTTAACTTCACCAAATGACCATGAACGGATTTTATCTGGTGATGCAAGACCAATCTTCATATACTCAAAATTATTGACATCCAGCAAGGGGCCTACCTCCCTTTTAATATACAGGTTTTACCCTAATTGACCTTATAACCGGTGGCCCGGCAGTAAAAACCTTTTCCACCTCCACAAAGCATGGAGATGGAGAAGGACTGGTATCTATTTAATTAAAAGGTTAACTACTCTTTTAATCCTACTTTTTCTGTTTCGACTTCTTCAGGCTCTGTAAGAATGCTTAAGGAATCTGCCTGTGGAAGCTCTTCTTCATCTTCTAAATCTCGCATTTCGATTTCTTCTTCATTACTAGATAGAATTTTAACATCCAATCCAAGACTTTGAAGCTCTTTAATTAATACCTTAAATGATTCAGGTACACCTGGCTCTGGTACGTTTTCCCCTTTAACAATTGCTTCATAAGTTTTAACACGTCCAACCACATCATCTGATTTTACAGTTAAAATTTCTTGCAATGTATAGGCAGCACCATATGCTTCAAGTGCCCAAACCTCCATCTCTCCAAAGCGCTGACCACCAAATTGAGCCTTACCACCCAATGGTTGTTGGGTTACTAATGAGTAAGGTCCAGTTGAACGAGCATGAAGTTTATCATCGACCATGTGAGCAAGCTTAATCATATACATGATTCCGACAGATACACGATTGTCGAATGGTTCACCTGTTCTTCCATCGTACAGGATGGTTTTGGCATCTCTCGCCATACCGGCTTCTTCAATTGTGCTCCAAACATCATCTTCAGTAGCACCATCAAATACCGGGGAGGCAACATGAATACCTAATGATCTTGCTGCCATTCCTAAATGAAGCTCAAGCACCTGACCGATGTTCATACGAGATGGAACTCCTAATGGATTTAACATGATATCAACCGGTGTACCATCTGGTAAGTATGGCATATCTTCTTCAGGTAATATACGAGAGATTACCCCTTTATTACCGTGACGACCAGCCATTTTGTCTCCTTCGTGTATTTTACGTTTTTGAACGATGTATACACGAACTAATTGATTTACGCCTGGAGGAAGTTCATCCCCATCTTCACGGTTAAACACACGAACATCATGAACAATTCCGCCGCCACCATGAGGAACTCTTAAAGATGTATCACGAACTTCACGTGCTTTTTCACCAAAGATAGCATGTAAAAGTCGTTCTTCTGCAGTTAATTCTGTCACCCCTTTAGGTGTAACCTTACCTACTAGAAGATCTCCATCCTTTACTTCTGCCCCAATGCGAATAATTCCACGTTCATCAAGATTTCTTAACGCATCTTCTCCGACATTCGGAATATCACGAGTAATTTCCTCAGGCCCAAGCTTTGTATCACGGGATTCTGATTCGTATTCCTCAATATGAATAGATGTATACACATCATCTTTTACAAGGCGTTCACTCATAATGATTGCATCTTCGTAGTTGTATCCATCCCATGTCATGAATGCTACAAGAACATTTCTTCCAAGGGCTAACTCACCCAATTCCATAGATGGGCCATCACCAAGAACTTCGCCTTTAACAACGCGGTTTCCAACAGCTACGATTGGTCGTTGGTTATAACACATTCCTTGATTGGATCGTGTAAATTTTGACAGACGGTATTTATCAAGATTTCCTTTTACCTCTTGACCATCTACTTCTTGTATACGACGAACCCAAATTTCTCTTGCCTCTACATGCTCAACAATTCCTTCATGCTTACAAATTACAGCTGCTCCAGAGTCTTTTGCTGATACATATTCCATACCTGTTCCAACTCTTGGTGCCTCAGGTTGAATCAGTGGAACCGCTTGACGTTGCATGTTCGCACCCATTAGCGCACGGTTAGAGTCATCATTTTCTAGGAATGGGATACATGCAGTCGCAGCAGAAACAACTTGTTTCGGCGATACATCCATATAATCAATACGCTCACGCTTGATAACTGTGTTTTCCCCACGGAAACGAGCAACTACTTCCTCGTCCAAGAATGAACCATCGTCACCTAAACGAACATTTGCTTGGGCAACAACATAGTTATCTTCTTCGTCAGCTGTTAAGTAATCAATCTTATTTGTTACCTTGCCAGTATCTGGGTCAACTCTACGATATGGAGTTTCAATAAATCCAAATCGATTTACCTTCGCAAAGGAAGATAACGAGTTAATCAATCCAATGTTAGGACCTTCAGGAGTTTCAATTGGGCACATGCGTCCGTAGTGAGAATAGTGAACATCACGCACTTCCATTCCAGCACGTTCACGAGTTAAACCACCAGGACCTAATGCAGATAAACGACGTTTATGTGTTAACTCAGCTAATGGATTCGTTTGATCCATGAATTGAGACAACTGTGAGCTTCCGAAAAATTCTTTAATTGAAGCTATTACAGGTCGAATATTTATCAATTGCTGAGGTGTAATCGTGTTCGTATCTTGGATTGACATTCTTTCTCTAACTACACGTTCCATTCTCGATAGACCGATACGGAATTGGTTTTGTAATAACTCACCAACAGAACGTAAGCGTCTATTTCCTAAATGGTCGATATCGTCAGTATCTCCAACAGAATATAACAAGTTGAAGAAATAGCTGATGGAAGAAATGATATCAGCTGGTGAAATGTTTTTAACAGCTTCTTCCACATACGCATTGCCGATAACATTTATTGTTTTATCCCCATCCTCATTAGGAGCGTAAATCTTTATAGATTGTAAAAGGATGTCTTCCTCAACAACTCCACCATAAGGATTGAAGGTTTTAAATCCAATATTTTTCTCTAAATTAGGAATAATCTTATCTAATGTACGTCGATCTAACGTAACACCTTTTTCTGCTTTGATTTCTCCTGTTTCAGGATCGACCAAAGTTTCTGCTAAACGTTGACCAAAAAGGCGATTTTTAATATGAAGCTTTTTGTTGATTTTGTAACGACCAACACTAGCTAAATCATATCTTTTTGGATCAAAAAATCTTGATACTAACAAACTTTTAGCATTTTCAACTGTAGGCGGTTCACCTGGACGAAGACGCTCATAGATTTCGAGTAATGCTTTTTCGGTACTTTCGGTATTATCCTTTTCAAGAGTATTACGGATATACTCATTATCTCCAATCAAATCAATGATTTCCTGATCGGAGCCGAAACCTAATGCACGCAAAAGAACCGTAACGGGCAACTTCCGAGTACGATCTATTCTCACGTATACGACATCTTTGGCATCTGTTTCATACTCTAGCCAAGCGCCGCGGTTCGGGATAACAGTTGCGGTAAATCCTCTTTTCCCATTCTTATCAACCTTCCCACTGTAGTACACACTCGGTGAGCGTACTAACTGAGAAACGATAACACGTTCTGCCCCGTTAATGACAAACGTTCCTGTTTCCGTCATAAGAGGGAAGTCTCCCATAAAGACATCTTGGTCTTTTACCTCGCCTGTTTCTTTGTTAACTAAGCGAACTTTCACACGTAATGGTGCTGAATATGTAACATCTCGTTGTTTTGATTCCTCAACGGAATATTTTGGATCACCAAGGCTATAATCGATGAACTCCAGCGACAAATTCCCAGTAAAGTCTTCAATTGGTGAAATATCGCGAAACATTTCACGCAAACCTTCATCAAGAAACCATTGATATGAAGAGGTTTGGATTTCAATTAAATTTGGTAATTCTAAAACTTCACTGATTCGCGCGTAACTTCTCCGCTTCCGGTGTCGTCCATACTGAACTAGTTGACCTGTCAACTGATTCACCCCTCAAATCAAGCGTTATAATATTGCATCTATTGCAGTCTTATAAGAAAGTATTTTATGCTTCCCATAAGACAAAAAGAAAAAGGGTTTTTTAACTCAAAAACCGCATTTTCACATTTCAACTATTATTTTGTTAGCATACCCGGTTAAAACCAAAATTATACAACTTTCGATGATTTTAGCAGTTAACCTGAAAATATTATGTTGGCATTTTACAATGCTACCATAGCTTTATTGCAAAGTCAATTATTTTTTTGCTTTAATAATAAAATATCCCTTTTTCTTTTCAACAGTCTCCACTTCAGAAAATATTTCTTCTAGTTTTTTAATAGCTGAAGGGGCACCTTGTTTCTTTTGAATTACCACCCACAGCTCTCCCCCAGGTAGAAGATGATCTATACTTTGTTCTAAAATATCATGAACTACTTGCTTACCAGCGCGGATTGGAGGATTTGTTAATATGGCAGAAAAGTCTTCTGCCTCTACATTTAAAAGACGATCACTCTCATATATTTGCACATTCGTGATATTGTTTATTCTTGCGTTTTCTTTTGCTAAGTTTAATGCCCTTTCATTCACATCTACCATATGTATGGTTCGATCTCCAAATGCCTTGGATAAAGATAGACCGATAGGGCCATAACCACAACCTACATCTAGAATTTTTCCCATTATATCAGGCATTTGAAAGGTTTCTATTAATAACCTCGATCCAAAATCTACCTCTTTTTTTGAAAACACACCATTATCTGTTTTAAAATGTAACTTTTGATCTCTTAGAGTGTAATCCCAATAAATAGGTTCACTCTCTACTTTTTGAACGCGGGAATAATAATGTTCTGACAAATAATCGCCTTCCTTCGAGGATTGAATTTATGAAGAATTCTTGAGGGCATCGCTCTTGTTGACCTTTCCATTACCAAAAATGAATATAGGTATTAATAGTTATTTTAAAACCAAAAAAGCTCGCTTATGCAGCGAGCTTTTTCATCGTATAATTACTTAACTTCAACGTTAGCTCCAACTTCTTCAAGTTTAGCTTTGATTTCTTCAGCTTCTTCTTTAGAAATGCCTTCTTTAAGAGCTTTTGGAGTGTTGTCAACAAGATCTTTTGCTTCTTTAAGTCCAAGACCAGTGATTTCACGAACAACTTTGATAACTTTGATTTTTTGGTCTCCAGCGCCAGCAAGAACCACATCAAATTCAGTTTTTTCTTCAGCAGCACCGCCAGCAGCGCCACCAACTACAGCTACAGGAGCAGCAGCAGTTACACCAAATTCTTCTTCAATAGCTTTTACTAGATCGTTTAATTCTAAAACAGTCATATTTTTAACTGCTTCAATGATTTGTTCTTTAGTCATGATTATTGTTCCTCCTTAAATTTTGGTTTTCTTTTATAAAAAATTCGTTAGTAAAATCAGCTTACGCGCCTTGTTCTTCTTTTTGATCTGCAACAGCTTTTGCAGCAAGAGCAAGATTGCGGATTGGTGCTTGAAGCACGCTGAGTAACATAGATAGTAAGCCTTCGCGAGATGGTAGTTCTGCAAGAGCTTTTACTTCTTCTACTGATGCAAGGTTACCTTCGATAACACCTGCTTTAATTTCAAGAGCTTCGTGTTTTTTAGCAAAATCATTAAGAATTTTAGCTGGTGCAACAACATCTTCAGTACTGAACGCGATTGCGTTAGGTCCTGTTAATGCTTCATTTAAACCAGCAAGTTCTAAAGATTCAGCTGCACGGCGAGTCATAGTATTTTTATATACTTTGAATTCAACACCAGCTTCACGAAGTTGTTTACGAAGTTCAGTTACCTCTGAAACATTAAGACCACGATAGTCAACTACGATAGTTGATTTACTTGATTTTAATTTATCAGCGATTTCGTCAACGATTAATTTCTTTTGTTCGATTGCGTTGCTCATTCTTACACCTCCTGTAGTTTTACTACATTTATACCGGCGAATAAAAACCTCCACATCAAACGAGACATGGAGGTTATATACAATAAGATCAATCCTAAAAATCTATCGTATTACCTCGGTAGGAAATTAAGTCTAATCTGACACCTACTGTCTACGGTACAAATGTTATTAAATTCACAACAAGATATATTTTATAAAAAATAATCTCGAATGTCAATGACTTTTTTATCTAACTGTAACGGATGAAGGATCTACTTTTACTCCAGGTCCCATAGTTGAAGTAACAGATACGTTCTTCATATAAGTACCTTTCGCAGCAGCAGGCTTCACTTTTACCATAGTATCAAAGATTGTTGTAAAGTTTTCAACAAGCTTTTCATTTTCAAATGAAACTTTACCGATTGGTACATGGATGTTACTTGCTTTATCAACACGGTATTCAACCTTACCAGCTTTGATTTCTTGAACTGCTTTTGTTACATCAAATGTAACAGTACCAGTTTTAGGGTTTGGCATTAAGCCTTTAGGTCCTAATACACGACCTAATTTACCAACTTCACCCATCATATCAGGTGTAGCAACGATTACATCAAAATCGAACCAACCTTGTTGGATTTTGTTGATGTATTCAGAATCGCCTACATAATCTGCACCAGCAGCTTCAGCTTCTTTTAACTTTTCACCTTTAGCAAATACTAACACGCGTTGAGTTTTACCAGTTCCGTTTGGAAGAACTACTGCTCCACGGATTTGTTGGTCAGCTTTCTTAGGGTCTACTCCTAAACGGAAAGCAACTTCAACGGATGCGTCGAATTTTGCAAAATTCGTTTTCTTTACTAATTCGATTGCTTCCTCAATTGGGTAAGCTTTCGTACGGTCAACAAGCTTTAAAGCTTCTTCATATTTCTTACCTTTTTTAGCCATTTTATTTTCCTCCTTGATTGTGGTTTTAACGAAATAATCTCCCACTTGAAAACACAAGCCAGACAGAGTAAAGGTTGCGAGTGAAACCAAATTCAACGTCGCAACCTTTTGTCAGTCATTAGCCATTCACACTAGCATTAGTCCTCGATAACGATACCCATGCTGCGTGCAGTACCTTCTACCATACGCATAGCTGCTTCTACGCTTGCTGCGTTTAGATCAGGCATCTTTTGTTCCGCAATCTCGCGTACTTTATCACGCTTAACTGTCGCTACTTTATTACGGTTAGGTTCACCAGATCCAGATTGGATTCCAGCTGCAACTTTTAATAGAACAGCAGCAGGCGGAGTTTTCGTAATAAATGTAAATGAACGGTCCTCAAATACCGTGATTTCAACAGGAATAATTAAGCCAGCTTGATCAGCCGTACGAGCATTAAACTCTTTACAGAATCCCATGATATTTACACCGGCTTGACCAAGTGCAGGACCAACTGGTGGTGCTGGATTTGCTTTACCTGCAGGGATTTGTAATTTTACAATCTTAATTACTTTTTTAGCCACGAGACACACCTCCTTAAAGTCCGTGATGTGGTAATAGGGATTCACCCTCCCACTCAACTTATAGTCTTTATATGTTAAATAAAGAACTTGACAAAGTCAGTCTCTAACAGAGACATACTGACCTATGAAATATTATCACTTTTTCATTTCAATTTCAAGTTTTTCAAGTTATAATTTTTCAACTTGGGTAAATTCCAATTCTACCGGAGTGTCCCGACCAAACATGTTGACGAGAACTTTTAATTTTGATTTATCCTTATCCATTTCTTCAATAGAGCCAGTGAAATTAGCAAACGGACCTTCTTTAACCTTGACCGTTTCTCCAATTTCGAAATCAATATCCACTCGTTTTTCATCGACACCCATACGTTTAAGAATGACTACTACTTCCTCAGGTAACAACGGAGTCGGTTTCGATCCAGAACCTGCTGATCCAACAAAACCCGTAACACCTGGCGTGTTTCTTACCACATACCAAGAATCATCCGTCATGACTAATTCAACTAGTACATATCCAGGAAATACCTTTCTTTTTACAACTTTCTTTTTGCCATTTTTAAAATCTGTTTCTTCTTCTTCAGGGACAATAACACGAAAAATCTTATCTTGCATTCCCATAGATTCAACGCGCTTTTCAAGATTTGCTTTTACTTTATTTTCGTAGCCCGAATATGTATGAACTACATACCAATTCTTTTCCATTTAGCAGGACAATAAGTCCTTCCCTCCCTATAATTTTTATCAGCTTATTCTTCATAAATGCCTAGAAGTCTTGTTTAGGTTATTTTGTCAAAATGCAGTATAAGCTATTTATTTTTACACAAATTAAAAAACCCGTTTCCGGGCTTTTGTTAAAATTTCCTTTGTTATCCCCATTATACCATGAGTGCTTAGGAGTTATTCAAGGATTAAACGAATCAATTTAGAAATACCTAAATCTATAACTGCAAAAAAGATAGAAAAGAAAACGACAGTTGTGATAACTGTAATCGTATAATTTGTTAGCTCTTTACGTTTCGGCCAACTTACTTTTCTCATTTCACGCCCAACATCACCAAAAAAACCAACTATGCGTTGCATTTACTTTAAACCTCCAAATCCCATACGAGATAGCCTTAATATCTATAAAAATAAATCATTTCGTCTCACGGTGAATCGTGTGGTTGTTACATGTACTACAAAATTTCTTCAATTCTAGACGTTCTGATTCTTTTTTGCTCATTGTTGAATAATTACGACTACCACAATCAACACAAGCAAGAACAATTTTTTTCCTCAATCTCTTCACCTTCAAAACTATCTATTACATCTATAAAAATGTAACATGGACAAGGATTAGTGTCAACCTAGAAAAGCGGATACGTCTTTTAGAGCCGTATGGACTGGACTGGTGCAACAAGCATAAGACAAGTACCCAAGTGAACTTTGCCTTTTTACCAGGTACTTGTCTTATTTCTTTCTTATTTACAACGTAAACTCTCTTACCTCAAGATATCGTTCAAGCTTTCTTTTCACTCTCTGTAAAGCATTGTCAATCGATTTAACGTGGCGATTTAATTCCTCTGAAATCTCTTGATAACTCTGACCATCCAAATAGAGAGAGAGAACTTTACGCTCTAAATCACTAAGGAGCTCAGACATTTTAATCTCTATTTGATCAAATTCTTCCTGATTAATGATAAGCTCTTCAGGATCCATTACTTTAGCACCGGAAATTACATCCATTAATGTACGATCTGATTCTTCATCATAAATAGGCTTGTCCAAGGAAACATACGAATTTAACGGGATATGCTTTTGCCTTGTAGCTGTTTTAATCGCTGTTATGATTTGTCTTGTGATGCAGAGCTCAGCAAAGGCTTTAAAGGAAGTAAGCTTGTCCTCTTTAAAATCGCGAATGGCCTTATAGAGCCCAATCATACCCTCTTGAATAATATCCTCTTTATCAGCACCAATTAAAAAGTATGTTCTTGCTTTAGCACGCACAAAATTACGATATTTGTGAATTAAGTAATCTAATGCGTCACTTTCACCTTTGTGCACTAAATCAACTAATTCTTCATCTTCATATTGGATATAGTTAATATATTTTTCGTTGATTTTTGTCTGGTAGTCCGCACTCACTAAAGGATCCCTCCGACCGCACAAGCATAGATAAAAATATTATACAGCAGTTATTTTGAAAGCGTCAACAATCGTTTACTGTCCTCTGCGCCATTTTTCAAAAATTTCTGCCACTTCATCACTAAGTGGGATTTTTGATGCTGGCTTTTTATCTTGTATTTTTTTTACCTTAGTTTCTATCTTTTTTTCAACGGACTCCATTTCATTAAGAAGTTCTCTTGCGGAGATACGCAAGGCCCCTTGTCCAAAAATGGCCCATTGCTCTGTAAAATCAGAAGTAGCTACATGTATTTGAGTTTTTCGGTTATTTAAGCTAATGGCAAGCTTTTCAATTCTTTCATCCGCAGTTTCATTAGTCTTTGTAAATATGACCTCCACCTTGCTATTTTTTATTTTCTTTGCTGTACCCTTAACAAACTGAGCATCAAATACAATAATCACACGGAAACCTGAGTATGCTTGATATTCTGCCATTTTTTCAATTAAGCGATCCCTTGCTGCCGCTAGATCCTTGTTTTTCAACATCTTTAATTCCGGCCAGTCCCCAATTATGTTATAACCATCTACCAAAAGGATGTCCATTATTATCCCTCAAGAGGATGACGTTTACGATATACCTCATACATCAACAACGCTGCCGCTACCGATGCATTTAAAGAAGTGACATGACCAGCCATTGGTAGTTGAATGAGAAAATCACATTTATCACGAATAAGACGTCCCATTCCTTTTCCTTCGCTTCCGATGACCAACCCTAAGGGAATGTTTCCATCAAATTGACGATAGTCTTCTTTTCCTTTAGCATCTGTTCCAGCAATCCAAATCCCACGTTCTTTTAACTCATCAATGGTTCTTGACATATTCGTCACTCGAACGACTGGAATATATTCAATTGCACCAGTAGAGGCCTTTGCAACAGTTGCTGTTAGCCCTACCGCTCTGCGCTTTGGAATAATAATCCCATGGGCGCCAACTGCATCAGCCGTTCTCATTATGGAGCCTAAATTATGAGGGTCTTCGATTTCATCCAATAAAATAAAGAAAGGAGTTTCATTCTTTTCTTCTGCAGTTCGAAATAAATCATCCAATTCTGCATATTGATAAGCGGCAACCTGAGCGATAACACCTTGGTGGTTTCCATCCACCAACTGATCAATTTTCTTTCTCGGTACGAATTGAACAAGAACATTTGATTCTTTTGCAAGACCGATTACTTGTTGCATCTGACCCTTCTGCGAGCCCTCAGCAATTAATATTTTATTTATATCTCGATTTGATTTTATGGCTTCTATTACAGGGTTTTTTCCAATAATATAATCCTGATTCATTTCTGTATTCCTCCCTTCTTTTCAACCTGGTGAAAGGCAATAGAAATTAATTGATCTAGTCTTTCTTCCTCACCCAACAAATATAAAGTACCAATGAGCGCCTCGAATGCCGTACTATACCTATATGTTTGCACATCCGTATTTTTGGGGACAGAACCTGATTTTGCATTTCTGCCTCTTTTCACAATTGCAATTTCTTCCTCGCTCAGCAATCCTTCTTCTAGAAGGTAATGGATTATGGCCGCTTGTGCCTTCGCTGAGACGTATTTAGTCGCCTCTTTATGGAGCTGATGAGGTCTTACCTGACCTAATTGCAATAAATGGTGCCTTACGTATATCTCAAAAACTGAATCACCCATATAGGCGAGGGCTAAGCTATTTAATTGTTTTGCATCTATTTTATGATCATATTCAAGCATCCCGGTTTATCCTCTTTTCCAACGTGTACCCTGAGGAGTGTCTTCTAAAATAATATTCATCTCTTTTAGCTGATCTCGTATTTGATCCGATAATTGAAAATCTCGGTCCCTTCTAGCCTGATTCCGCTTTTCAATAAGCACTTCAATTTCTTCGTCTAATAATTCCTCTTGTTCAAGTTCTAGGCCCAACACTTGGAAGAGATCCTCAAGTTCTTTCATCAAGGCTTCAATTACTTCAGTTGCAGTATTTTTCTCCATCAGATAATAATTGGCTAGTTTTGATAACTCGAATAGAACAGAAATACCATTAGCTGTATTAAAGTCATCATCCATTTCGCGAATAAACTGCTCATGTAATTCTGATATTTGGGTAAGCCACTCTTGGTTTGAATCTGTTAGATTCGTACTAAGATCCTTACGATGCTTTAAATTTTGATATGAAGTTTTAATTCTATCTAAAGCAGAAGCAGTATTCTCTAACAATTCCTCTGAATAGTTAATTGGGTTCCGATAATGTACCGATAACATGAAAAATCTTAATACTTGAGGATTATGCTTTTTAATAATATCGTGAACTAATATAAAGTTTCCTAAGGATTTGGACATTTTCTCATTATCAATATTAATGTAACCATTATGCATCCAGTACTTTGCAAATGTTTTACCAGTGTATGCTTCGGATTGGGCAATTTCATTTTCATGATGAGGGAAGGTGAGATCTTGTCCCCCAGCATGTATATCAATTGTATCACCTAGATATTTTTTCACCATGGCTGAGCATTCAATATGCCATCCCGGTCTGCCTTTACCCCAAGGGCTTTCCCAATGGATCTCACCTTCTTTAGCCGCCTTCCATAGAGCAAAATCTAATGCATCCTCTTTCTTCTCACCGACTGCAATTCTTGCACCAGAACGAAGATCATCTATAGATTGATGGGATAGCTTCCCATATTCATCAAATTTACGAGTATGGTAGTACACGTCCCCTTCTGATACATAAGCAAATCCTTTATCCACTAACGCCTGAATGAAATCAATAATAATATCCATGCTTTCTGTTACTCTAGGGTGAGCGTCTGCCTTTCTGCAGCCAAGTGCAGATACATCCTCAAAGTACGCTTTAATAAATCGGTCTGCTATCTTTGGTACGGTTTCCCCCAACTCGTTAGCAACTCGAATAAGTTTGTCGTCCACATCTGTAAAGTTGGAAATAAACTGAACATCATATCCTCTAAATTCAAAATACCTCCTAACAGTATCAAAAACAATGGCCGGTCTCGCATTCCCTATATGAATATAGTTATAAACAGTTGGTCCACAAACATACATCTTAACCTTTCCATCTTCTAGTGGGATAAAGTCCTCTTTTTTTCTCGATAATGTATTATAAATTTTAATGGCCACTTGATATACTCCTTTCTTGCTTGAGTTCTCCTAATTCCGCTTTTAAATTCCTAATTTCATTTTCAAGTTCTCTAAAACGGTCTGAAACAGGGTCTGGAAGATCACAATGATTCAAATCCTTTCCAATTCTAACCCCATCCTGAATGACTACTCGACCGGGAATTCCAACCACAGTTGAATTTCCTGGAACATCCTTTAATACGACAGAACCGGCACCAATTTTAGAATTCTCCCCAACTGTAATAGAGCCTAACACCTTTGCTCCTGTAGCAATTAAGCAGTTATCTTTAATCGTTGGATGCCTTTTTCCCTTTTCCTTACCTGTTCCTCCTAGAGTTACGCCCTGAAACACAGAAACATTATCACCAATTTCGCATGTTTCTCCAATGACTACTCCCATCCCGTGATCAATAAAGAAACGTCTCCCTATCGTTGCTCCTGGATGAATTTCAATTCCTGTAAAAAATCGGCTTGTTTGTGAAAGTACCCTTGCTAAGAAAAACCACTTTCTTTTATATAAAGCATGGGCAATACGATGAGCCCAGATAGCATGTAAGCCTGAATAGGTTAAAATAACCTCTAGATACGTTCTAGCAGCAGGGTCTTGCTCAAAGACAACCTCTACATCTTCCTTTAGCATTTTAAACATTATTGCTCCCCTCCAATCATATTTAAAATTATGTATTTCTGGTTGTATTCATAAGACCTCTATATTCTATGGAAAAACGAATCGTATTTTGTTTACCAATCAAGAAATGCATCCCTTTTGTTTTGATAAAAAAAGCGTCCCTGTCAATAATGACAGAGACGCTTTATTAGCGCGGTTCCACTCTGATTAGACTAACTAAAATTAGTCTCAACTCTTACCTTGTAACGGATGGGATCCGCCCATATCTACTGACCAGTTGACTGTTTTTCGAAATGGGACTCAGAGGGGCACTTCAAAAAGTGAGAGGCCTAAACCACTTGCAGCCGGTGATGGTTCTCTCTAATAAGCATCGCTTTTCTACTTTTCCTCATCATCATTTTTTTGTTAATGAAATTATTACTTTTACTATATTATATTTTTTCCAATATGTTAACCCAAAATGCTCTTAATACGGTTTTTAACTTTTTCTTTACCAAGTAAGGCTATTGATTTTGGAAGATCAGGGCCATGAGTTTGACCAGTGGTTGCTACCCGAATTGGCATAAATAAATTCTTCCCCTTTTGACCTGTTTCTTTTTGCACCGCTTTAATGGAAGCTTGAATAGCTGGGGCTTCGAAATCCTCAAGATTATCAATTTCATTTAAAAATGCTTCTAATACCACAGGAACCTGCTCCCCTGAAACAACTGCTTTTGCTTCTTCATCAAGCTCAAGTTCCTCTTTAAAGAATAATTGAGATAACGATACAATTTCGGCACCATAACTCATTTGATCATGATACAGATCTACCAATCCACGAACCCATTGTGATTCATCATTACTCATATGTTCACTTACGAGTCCCGCTTTGACTAAATGTGGAACAGCAAGCTCAACGACTGTGTCTAACTCTTGCTTTTTCATATATTGGTTATTCATCCATGTAAGCTTCTGCTTATCAAATAAAGCAGGAGATTTAGAAAGACGATTAGCATCAAATTTTTCTATAAACTCATCCCTAGTAAAGATTTCCTGTTCACCAGCTGGAGACCATCCAAGTAGGGTGATAAAATTAAACAATGCCTCTGGTAAATACCCTAATTCTTCGTATTGTTCAATAAACTGAATGATAGACTCATCCCTTTTACTAAGCTTCTTTCGATTTTCATTTACAATTAGCGTCATATGACCAAATATTGGTGGTTCCCAGCCAAGAGCCTCATAAATCATTAATTGCTTTGGTGTATTGGAAATATGATCATCGCCACGAAGGACATGGGAGATTTCCATTAGATGGTCATCTACAGCAACTGCAAAGTTATAAGTCGGCGTTCCATCTTGTTTGACAATAACAAAATCTCCACCCACTCCGTCAGACTCAAATGAAACATCGCCCTTTACCATATCTGAAAATGCATAAACCTTTCCCTCAGGAACACGGAATCTGATACTTGGACGTCTTCCTTCAGACTCAAGCTTTTCAATATCATCTGCTGTTAAGTGACGACATTTACCTGAATATCCGGCCATGTCATTGCCTTCAGCTGCTTGTGCCTCACGTTCAGCCTCTAATTCTTCTGCTGTACAGTAGCATTTGTAAGCAAGCCCTTTATCTAATAACTCTTCATAATATTTTTTGTAAATATCATTGCGTTCAGATTGACGATAAGGTCCGTATTTTCCCCCAACATCTACACCTTCATCCCAATCCATTCCAAGCCATTTCAAATATTTTAATTGGCTTTCTTCTCCACCCTCAATATTGCGTTTTTTATCGGTGTCTTCGATTCGAATAATAAATTTGCCCCCTTGATTTCGAGCAAATAAATAATTAAATAACGCAGTTCGGGCATTCCCTATATGTAAATGTCCTGTGGGACTCGGTGCATAGCGCACACGAATTTGATTTGACATTTTTCATTCCTCCATGCATATCACAATTAACACTAACTGATTTATTTTATCATTCGTAAATTCTTAAATAAAGGGAAATTTCCATCATTCAGCTTTTTTCAGCAATGCAACTGCTTGTGCTGCAATTCCTTCGCCTCTACCTGTAAATCCAAGCTTTTCAGTTGTTGTAGCTTTTACATTAATTTGATTAATATTCGTATCCAGGATTTCCGCTATTCTTTCTTTCATTTTCCCAATATAAGGTGCCATTTTTGGCTTTTGTGCAATAATTGTACAATCCATGTTTACTAGATCATAACCCTTATCTTTTACTATTCCCCATACATGTGCCAATAACTTGGCAGAATCCGCATCTTTAAAAGCCGGATCTGTATCAGGAAAATGCCTTCCAATATCCCCTTCCCCGATAGCACCTAAAACTGCATCCGCGATTGTATGTAAAAGAACATCAGCATCTGAATGGCCTAGTAACCCTCTTTCATAAGGGATTTGGATTCCACCAATTATTAACGGGCGGCCTTCTGTTAATTGATGTACATCAAAACCTTGTCCAATCCTAAACATGCTCAATCTCCTTTAAATTAAATATTCATTTGCCGCTTCCTTAGGATTGCTTCAGCAAAGTATAAATCCTCAGGTGTTGTTAACTTAATGTTATCATAATTTCCTTCCACAATCGCAATAGAATGAGGGATTTGCTCCACTAAGCTAGCATCATCTGTCCCAATAAACCCTTCCTCTTCAGCCTTTTTATGGGCTTGAAGAAGTAGTGACATACGAAAAGCTTGTGGGGTTTGAACCGCCCACAAGCTAGATCGTTCAATTGTCTCAACGACTTGATTATTAAACACCTTTTTAACGGTATCCTTCACAGGTACTGCAAGAATTGCTGCATCTTCCTTTTCAGCTGTATCAATAAGCTTGGAGATAAGAGGAAGATCAATAAACGGTCTTGCCGCATCATGCACAAGAACAATTCCTTCTTGCTTTATTTCCTTCAATGCTGCATAAACACTATGCTGTCTTTCCTTGCCACCAAGTACTAATCCTCGAACCTTTGTGATATGATACCTTTTTATTAAGGATTGAAATAGTGTTCGGTCGTCAGGGTGGATAGCTAAAAAGATTCCATCACACCGGTCATCCTTTTCAAAAATAGATAACGTAAGAATGAAAATAGGAGTATCATTAATTTCTAACAATAGCTTGTTCTTCCCTGCTCCCATTCTCTTTCCCTGCCCAGCTGCAGGAATAATGACTTGATAAGCCATGTTAAAAACTCCAATCTATTCTACAACGCTTTTTCTAGCAATTTGGGCTTGGCAAAAATCATTCGACCAGCAGATGTCTGTAACACACTCGTTACAAGAACATCGATATGCTTACCAATATAATCACGACCATCCTCAACAACAATCATCGTTCCATCATCTAAATAAGCAACGCCCTGGTTGTGTTCCTTCCCATCTTTTATTACTTGAACATGCATTTCTTCGCCCGGAAGAACAACTGGTTTAACGGCATTTGCTAAGTCATTAATATTTAATACCGAAACCTGCTGTAGTTCACAAACCTTATTTAAGTTAAAATCATTTGTTACAACGATTCCATTCGTAATCTTCGCCAATTTTACAAGCTTACTGTCTACCTCTTGAATATCTTCAAAGTCTCCTTCATAAATTTCCACTTTGATAGACAATTCCTTTTGTATACGGTTTAATATATCCAGGCCTCTTCGACCTCGGTTTCGTTTTAACACATCAGAAGAATCAGCAATATGTTGTAATTCCTCCAAGACAAATTGTGGAATCACAATGGTCCCCTCAAGAAATCCTGTTTGGCAAATATCAGCAATCCGACCATCAATAATGACACTGGTATCTAATAATTTCAGAGTATTACTGCCTTTTTTATCTGACTCTTCCTCTCCAGCCTTTTTCTTCTTACTCGAGAAAAGGGTCAATAATTCATCTCTTTTCTTAAAACCTACTTGAAATCCTAAATAACCAAAAAGGAGAGTTAACAGAATAGGAGCTACAGTATTTAAAATTGGTACCTCGATGGCATTTAATGCATAGCCTATTAAAAAGGCAATCACCAATCCAAATCCTAACCCAACACTTCCAAAAATCAGATCCGTAATAGGAGCTTTAACAAGAGACTCCTCTAACCATTTGACAAAGTCTATAATATAATCAACCGCCCAAAAAGTTATTAAATAAAAAATAATTGCACCAATAATGGCGGATACATAAGGATTATTAATTAGAGGAATGTCGATTAAATCCCAACGAGTGTACAAGTTAGGCATTAAAATAATTCCGAGCGTCCCCCCTGTTATGATAAAACAGGCTTGAACTATTCGTTTTAACATCCTTTCACCTCCTTTTATTCATTATAATCAAATTCATGAAAATGAAACCTAATGTAACATACATTTTTATCATTTGTTATTGTTTTGAAATATTATTTAGCTGTAACTAAGTATTATTTCCTAATAAGAACGATTCTAACAAATAGATTTAATCAGTGTCACACCATAAGGGTAGCATCGCAAAATAGCAGTGTCAAATAATTAAATTATTCATTTTATCATAATGATATTTTCAATTCAATCGTCTATTTATATTTGTCTGTCTGCAATATATTGCTCCATTAATAACTTCAATCCATCCTTAATTTTCCTAGCCCTTACCTCACCTATTCCTTCCACATCATCCAATTCCTCAACCGTTGAAGAGATAATCTTTGGCAATTCCTTAAAATGATCAATTAAATTCTCTATAATCACAGGTGGTAGTCTTGGAATTCTGTGGAGAACCCGATAACCTCTTGGACATTTAAACTCATCAATATGGATATAACCCTGATATCCCAATAGTTTTAGAATGGTTGAATCCTCTAAAGCACCTCCTGAAGAAAGCTCCTGTAGGCGTTTTAACACTTCATTCGGCTTAATCTCTTTCGAATGTGCATAGTCTTTAATAATGAGTCCCGCTTCATGCTCTAGATTTATCAGTATTTCATTCATCTGGAGACGAATGAGCCTTCCCTCGGTCCCTAATTCACTTAAGTATGTTAAAAGCTCATTCTTAATCCTAAAAACCATTTCAAAGCGGTGAAAGACCTGCAATACATCTCCATAGGTCCCTACTTCCTCAAACTCCAAAATGCTCAAACCAGTAATACTTTGCTCTAGAACTACTTTATATTTTTCTAATGTTTGAATTGCCTGATTTGCCTTTGTAAGAATAACTGCAATATCTCTTAATGCGTAACGAATATTACCTTGATATAATGTGATAACATTCCGACGTTGAGAGATTGCTAAAACGAGTGCCTTTGTTTGTTTGGCAACTCTTTCCGCCGTACGGTGCCTCATTCCCGTTTCAGATGATGGGATACTAGGGTCAGGCGCAAGCTGAGCATTTGCAATTAATATTTTATTCCCCTTTTCATTTAAAATAATTGCCCCATCCATTTTTGCCAATTCATATAAATAGCTTGGAGAAAAGGGACAGTCGATTTGAAATCCCCCATCAACAATCGACTTTACCTTATCGTTATAGCCTAATACAATGAGCCCACCTGTATTGGCTCTAAGCACATTATCAATCCCTTCACGAATAGGTGTACCAGGGGCAATAAATTGCAGGATTTCACTAATTGTTGATTCACTCAGCTTTTTATTCTCCACTATTTTATCCTCCTAATGTCGCTTGAAGAGCTTCATAAACAGAAGAAACACCTATGAGTTCAATTCCATTTGGAACATTCCATCCCCCAATATTATTGGCTGGTAAAATTACTCTTTCAAATCCCAATTTTGCCGCTTCTTGAACCCTTTGTTCAATTCTCGATACTCTACGTACTTCACCAGTCAATCCAACTTCACCAATGATGCAATCAGTAGTTCTTGTAGGTTTATCCCTAAAGCTTGAAGCAATACTAACAGCAATTGCTAAATCGATGGCAGGTTCGTCTATCTTCACACCACCAGCTACCTTTAAATAGGCATCCTGATTTTGTAAAAGCATTCCAACACGTTTATCTAATACGGCCATGAGTAGTGACACTCGATTATGGTCGATGCCTGTAGCCATTCTCCTCGGATTGCCAAAGCTCGTTGGGGAAATAAGAGCCTGTATTTCTACTAGTACTGGGCGAGTTCCCTCCATAGATGCAACAACTGTTGAACCCGACGCTCCTTCTGAACGTTCTTCTAGAAATATCTCAGAAGGATTTTCAACCTCTTCTAAACCAAATTCCTTCATTTCAAAAATTCCCATTTCATTTGTGGAACCGAAACGGTTTTTTACAGCGCGAAGAATTCGATAGGTATGATGGCGTTCCCCTTCAAAGTACAAAACGGTATCTACCATATGTTCTAATAATCTTGGTCCAGCGATGGAACCCTCTTTTGTAACATGCCCGACGATGAATATCGCAATTCCCTTTGTTTTTCCAATTCTCATTAATTCTGCCGTACACTCTCTTACCTGTGAGACACTTCCCGGAGCAGAAGTTATATCGGGGTGAAAAATGGTTTGGATAGAATCGATGATCACAAATGTAGGGTTTACCTCTTCAATCGTTCGATTAATGTCATCCAAGTTGGTCTCAGCATATACTAATAAATTGTCTGAAGATATACCTAATCTCTCTGCCCTAAGTTTCGTTTGTCTTAATGACTCCTCTCCTGAAATATAAAGTGTAGAGTAATTCTTATTAGCAAGCTGAGAGGATACTTGTAGAAGTAAGGTTGACTTTCCGATCCCTGGGTCTCCGCCAATTAGAACTAATGAACCCTTTACAATTCCACCACCTAAGACACGATTTAATTCTAATAAATCTGTATGTATACGCGGCTCACTTTCCGTTTCTATTGCTGTAATAGGCTTTGCCTTTGATACGATTTCAGACCCACTGGAGTGTGAAAAGGCTCCTCTTCTAGGGGAAGTAACCTTTTCCACCTCTTCGACCATTTTATTCCATTGTCCACAACCAGGGCATTTCCCCATCCATTTTGGGGATTCATAACCGCATTCCTGACACATAAATTTCGTCTTTCTCTTGGCCAAAATTTATTACCTCTTTTCCTTCAAAATAGACAGCCCCATATAATACTGAATCTTATATTCTTATATATGAATCCAATAAATATTTATTATTTTCATTTAAAGAATTCCTTAAAATGAGAAGGCACACGTATAATATTACGTGTACCTTCCTGAAGTAGTTTCATTCTTTGTAATTTTATTTTACAATCGTGTTTATCATTTTTACTTATTTACAGTTTCACTCGTCTTTACCACGAATTCACCATTTTCCACGTCAATAATGATATTTTGACCAGTTAATACGGTTCCTTTTAGAAGTTCTTCGGATAACCGATCCTCTATATGTTTTTGAATGGCTCTACGCAATGGGCGAGCTCCATATTCTGGATCGTATCCTTCATCAGCAATTTTTTCTTTTGCGGAATCGGTTAATTCAAGAGCGATATCTTGCTCTTGTAATCGTTTCGTTAACTGTTCTGACATTAATGTTACGATTTCTTTTAAATGCTTCTTCTCTAAAGCATGGAAAACAATGATTTCATCAATACGATTTAGGAATTCTGGACGGAAGGCCTTCTTCAACTCTTCCATAACCTTCCCTTTCATATCCTTATAATCTTGTTCCCCATCTTGGATGTTAAATCCAACATATTTATTTCTCTTTAATGCTTGTGCTCCAACATTTGAGGTCATAATTAATACCGTATTTCGAAAATCTACTGTTCTTCCTTTAGAATCAGTTAATCGTCCATCCTCTAATACCTGTAAAAGAATATTAAATACATCTGGATGAGCTTTTTCAATTTCATCTAGTAAGATTACAGAATAAGGTTTTCTACGTACCTTTTCCGTTAATTGTCCACCTTCCTCATATCCTACATATCCAGGAGGTGAACCAACAAGTCTGGAAGTTGAATGTTTTTCCATGTATTCAGACATATCAATCCGAATCATGGCATCCTCATCACCAAACATAGCCTCTGCCAATGCCCTAGCCAGCTCTGTTTTCCCTACACCAGTTGGACCTAAGAAGATGAATGAACCAATTGGACGTTTTGGATCCTTTAAACCTGCTCTAGCACGGCGAACTGCTTTAGAAATTGCAATTACTGCCTCTTCTTGGCCAATAACTCGATCGTGTAAAATTTCTTCAAGCTTTAAAAGTTTTTCCGTTTCTGTTTGGGCCAGTTTTGAGACTGGAATTCCAGTCCAACTTGAAACAACATTAGCGATATCCTCTACAGTTACCTCACAATTTTCTTGTCCTTGTTTTTCCTTCCAACCTTTTTTTGTTTCTTCTAGCTGTTCACGTAAACGTTGTTCGGAATCTCTTAAAGATGCTGCCTTTTCAAATTCCTGACTTTGAACAGCTGCATCCTTTTCCTTTCTAACAGCCTCAAGCTTTTGTTCAAGCTCTTTTAAGTTTGGAGGAGTTGTATATGAACGTAATCTAACCTTTGATCCAGCCTCATCAATTAAATCAATTGCTTTGTCAGGTAAGAAACGATCTGAGATGTATCGGTCCGATAGCTTGACAGCAGCATCAATCGCATCATCTGTAATCGATACTCTATGATGGGCCTCATAACGATCTCGTAAACCCTTTAATATTTGAATAGATTCTTCAGATGTTGGCTCATCTACCATAATAGGTTGGAAGCGACGCTCTAGGGCAGCATCCTTCTCAATATATTTTCGATATTCATCAAGGGTTGTCGCTCCGATACATTGAAGCTCTCCACGCGCTAGGGAGGGTTTCAAAATATTCGATGCATCAATGGCCCCCTCTGCTCCTCCTGCCCCAATTAATGTATGAAGCTCATCAATGAATAGAATAATATTTCCTGCTTGGCGGATTTCGTCCATGACCTTTTTCAATCGATCTTCAAATTCTCCACGATACTTTGTACCAGCTACAACTGTTCCCATATCAAGAGTCATAACGCGTTTGTCACGGAGGATTTCAGGAACTTCATTGTCGACAATTTGCTGTGCAAGCCCTTCAGCAATCGCTGTTTTCCCTACGCCAGGTTCCCCAATTAGTACCGGATTGTTTTTCGTCCTTCGGCTTAACACTTCAATGACCCGCTGAATTTCTTTGCTTCTACCAATCACTGGATCAAGGCTACCTTCTCTTGCAATGGCTGTTAAGTCTCTTGCTAAACTATCTAATGTTGGTGTATTAACATTTGATGGTGAACCACCTTGATGGTTACCAGATTCGTTGCTACCAAGGAGCTGAAGTACCTGCTGACGGGCCTTATTTAAGCTAACACCTAAGTTATTCAATACCCTTGCAGCTACCCCTTCACCTTCACGAATAAGTCCAAGGAGGATATGTTCTGTTCCAACATAGGAATGGCCCAATTTACGAGCCTCATCCATGGAAAGCTCAATTACCTTTTTTGCTCTTGGAGTATAATGAATACTTTGTGATACATCCTGGCCTCGACCAATTAAATTCTCAACTTCCTTTTGCACTTTATCTGAACCTAAACCAAGAGCATATAAAGCCTTTGCAGCAATCCCTTCACCTTCACGAACAAGTCCGAGTAAAATATGTTCCGTTCCAATATTATTATGCCCTAATCGAATTGCCTCTTCCTGAGCTAATGCAAGAACCTTCTGAGCTCTTTCTGTAAAACGTCCAAACATCATTTTCTCTTCCTCCTTTTCCTATTCGTTTTCCATATTTATTCTTTCTCTAATTAATGAAGCACGACGAAAATCACGCTCGTCAGGCCTTAAAGGACCACCTGCGTATTGCTGTAAAAATCCTGGTTGAGTTAAAATCATTAATTCATTTAATATATTTTTAGAAATATTCTTCAAATATCCCATATCAATCCCAAGCCGAACATCAGACAAGCATCTAGCAGCTTCTTTCGTTTCAATAATTCGGCAGTTGGAAAGTACCCCATATGAACGAAACACTCTGTCTTCTAATTGTATGTTTGAAGTTTTTACTAATGCTTCCCTAGCAGACCTTTCTTGAGAAATAAGCTGACCCACAACACTTTTCAAATCTTCTACAATATCCTCTTCTGATTTCCCTAAAGTAATTTGATTTGAAATTTGAAATATATTTCCAAGGGCCTCACTTCCTTCACCATATATCCCCCTAACAACTAGTCCAAGCTGGTTTATAGCTGGGATAATTTGATTCATTTGATGAGTTAATACAAGTGCGGGTAAATGCATCATAACGGAAGCTCTTAAACCTGTTCCAACATTTGTAGGACAACTTGTTAAGTAACCAATTTTTTCATCAAAGGCATAGTTTACATCTTCTTCAAGCCAATCATCAATTGTGTTAGCCATAATCAGAGCTTCTGATATTTGAAAGCCAGGGAAAATGCATTGAATACGAATATGATCCTCTTCATTGATCATTATACTAACCTCTTCATTTTCAGAAAGGAGGCATGCTCCATTACCTGAACCTTCAGCAAGTGTAGGACTGATTAAATGCTTTTCTACTAATACTCTTTTTTGGAGAGGCTGCAGCTCAACCATTTTCAATAGTTCAAATTGGCTTATGCCTTCAACATCCCAATTATTAGCTTTTTCTTCAATAATTCGAATAATATCATTGGCCTCTTCACTAGAAAATAATGTTGGAAATTTATATTCGCTTAGATTTCTAGCCAAACGAATTCGGGAGCTTAGAACAATGTCTGAATCCGGACCTTCTGCATTCATCCATGAACTAACAGCTTGATTAATAAATCGTTCTAAAGACAAACCTACTCCCCTCCTTCATTACTTTCATTAATCTTACCCTCTAAATAGCGGATTTGATCCCTAACTTTGGCAGCAGTTTCAAATTCCTCTCGAGTAATTAAGTCTTTTAAATTCTGTTTCAATTCTT
This sequence comes from Bacillus massilinigeriensis, assembly GCF_900117315.1. Classification (GTDB taxonomy): domain Bacteria; phylum Bacillota; class Bacilli; order Bacillales; family Cytobacillaceae; genus Bacillus_BE; species Bacillus_BE massilionigeriensis. Next base: position 566,154 of record NZ_LT630337.1, on the reverse strand, counting down.
CAAGTTCCTTACGGAGGTGAATATTACCACCAATTCTCTTTGGAATTTTTCCTGTATGAGTCCAATTTCCACTATGAAGTCTTCTAAGAATTGGTTTTAATTGTTCAGAAAATGCCTCATAACAGTGAGCACATCCAAAACGTCCAACCTGTATAAATTGCTGATAAGTCATTGAGCATTGATTACACTGCAAAACATTTTGCTGATAAAAAGGTGCTTGCTTTGTGGCATGGAAGGTGGGTTCGATATTTAATAATCCAGCTAATAAATTGTTAATGGAGAAACCTTTATTGCTCCCTAAAATAGCACTTTCACCCTTCTCCTGAGCGCACTTTTCACATAAATGAAATTCAGTTTTTTGACCATTATTTATTTTTGTAAAATGTAAAGTTGCTGGTCTTTCATTACATTCTTGACAAATCATTTCCTACACCTCACTTGCCGACTTCCATTACTTATACTTTATTGTGGTAAGCATGGCTTTTAACATTCTAGCCCGTAGTTCATCCCTATACGGGAGGTCTATATAAAGAACCGAACGATCAATAACACTTAACATAATCTTTGCTTCTCTTTTTGTTATTACCTCTTCATCCACTAATCGAAAAATTACATTTTCAGCACTATTTTGTGAAATCCTATCCTGTATTAGAGAGAGCAATTGATCAATTAAATGAGCATAATCATATGACTGTACTTTAATAATTCGAATGTAGCCGCCACCACCTCGCTTACTCTCAACAACATATCCCTTTTCGATAGTAAAACGAGTATTAATAACATAATTTATCTGAGATGGAACACATCGAAACTTATCTGCTATTTCGCTTCTTTTAATTTCAACGATATCCTCATCGCTCATTTCTAATACCTGTTTCAAATAGCTTTCGATTATATCCGAAATATTTCTCATCAGTCCTCCCCCCTCATTCTGACTTTGACTATATTTGACATTAATTATACATGATATTTATATGTATTTGCAATGATGAAGAACACTCTAATACCTTCTCCTTTTTATCAACTTCTCAAACCTGTTGTATATATTACATAAAAATTTTTGAATATTGGTGGGCTTAAGTTGATCAAGTACATTTCTGAATTAATGTGAAATGACGATGATTGCATACGACCGAAAAAATAAATGCTTAGTTTTTAAATCAACAAAGTAGAATGGTAGTAAAAGGAATAATAATGTAAAATAGAGAATTGACTAATATAGTCGGAAGACTTTATTGGGGGAGTTTATTGAAAGTATTCATCCTATATTGGAGGATATTCTTCATTAATTTATTAGTACTGATTTTCTTGACGAAAGTTATAAGTCTATTTACTTCTCTCTCAGTTCTGTCTGGAAAAAAATTCTTTTTTGGGATCCCTTGGCTATATGATAAGATCACTGAAAATTAACATATTTAAAAGAATATATAACCTAATTAAAAAAACAGTCTCAAAGGACTGTTTTTTAATTTTTGCCTGGCAACGTCCTACTCTCACAGGGGGAGAACCCCCAACTACCATCGGCGCTCTTGAAGCTTAACTTCCGTGTTCGGTATGGGAACGGGTGTGGCCTTCTCGCTATCGCCACCAGACTTTTATTCAATTAGAGAGTTTGTTCTCTCAAAACTAGATAATGTGGAAGAAGAAAGAATTACTTCGTAATCAGTTGTCTAGCTCCGGCTCCTAGCTTCTTGGCCGTTTCGATCCGTCCCTACAAATCCAAAAATCAGGATTTGCAGCGCCGGCTCTCCAACGTCTGTCGAAGCTGAACAGTCGCCTCTGCTTTTCTATTTGGTTAAGTCCTCGATCGATTAGTATTTGTCAGCTCCACGT
>NZ_LT630337.1:548083-564220 GCF_900117315.1 Bacillus massilinigeriensis | reverse complement strand
CTTGCATGTATTAGGCACGCCGCCAGCGTTCGTCCTGAGCCAGGATCAAACTCTCCGAAAAAGAGTAAGATTAGCTCTTATAATTTTAAAAATAGAATTAACGTTGACGTATGGTTTGTTTAGTTTTCAAAGAACAATTTCATCACCGTCGCTCATGGGCGACTTTTATACTTTATCATCTTTAAAAGAATAAGTCAACAACTTTTTTCGCTGTTTAATATCCTTTTGACGACCCAAATAATATTATCATCCTAATTATTTATTGTCAACATACTTTTAAAAATATGGCTCTGTTAAACTAGAATATTAATTTCCTTTCCAGGTGTGAGCAGTTCACGGGTGTAACAGGGAGCTTACCTCTAGCTAACACTCCAAAGGATCTCCCTAGCCTGTTTTACTGCATGATATTAGAAGCATTTCATTGGAGAAACATCGCCCGATAAAAAAGCGATAGTATTTTTAAAGGAATCTTCTCGCCTGAAACGTAGATCTATTTGTCTTAATATCAACAATGAACTTTAACATAGCCAAAATATAAAAAAGGCTAAGTTTTACCCTCAGCCCTTTTAATCTTAACAATTTTTTTAGTAGTATTATATAATCCATGTTTGAATGGCAACTAATGCAAATACTCCTGGTATTCCTAAGAATCCTGAAATTGCAGAGGTACCAAAGTTTATAGGGACATGAATATCAAATTGATGGCCAAAAGCATTTAAGAAAAATAGAAATAACGCCCCGATTAATAATTTGACTACACCTTGTCCAATATATCTTAAAAATTTTATAGGAGCACCAATACATAGAAGTAATAGTATTAATCCTCCAAGTATTGAAATAAATGCAATAGGTTCCAAATTATTAATCCCTCCTCTCTAAACTTGTACTATTTATTACTATGAATAAAATAGCAAAATCAGAACTTTAGAGAGGAGATAACCGTTATTTAGCGAATAGAAATATTTCTTTTTTTTGCTTCTTTAAATAAAAAGAAATACTTTGCTTCTGCTAGCCTCGCTTCCCAAATAACCTCCGGAGAGGGGTCAAAACCTTTATCCAATAGCGAATTTTGATTTTTCCATTCATTTTTTAAACTAATGAACTGATTTAATAGTTTGTCATCGTATTCCTTGCGAAGCCAGCCCTTTCGCTTAAGTAGCATACTTAAATCCCCCTATTTCTAAACTTCTCTTCTTCCTTCTAAAGCTTTAGATAAGGTCACTTCATCTGCATATTCAAGATCTCCACCTACAGGTAGACCATGGGCGATTCTTGTTACTTTTATACCAGATGGTTTTAATAAACGTGAGATGTACATCGCGGTTGCTTCACCCTCAATATTGGGGTTAGTCGCCAAAATTACCTCTTCAACAGTTTCATCTTGTAATCGTTTTAATAAAGATGGAATATTAATATCTTCTGGACCGATTCCATCCATTGGAGATATTGCACCCTGTAAAACATGATAAAGGCCATTGTATTCCTTCATTTTTTCCATAGCAATGACATCTTTTGGGTCTTGAACGACACAGACAACGCTTCTATCTCTTCTTTGATCTTCGCAAATATAACATGGATCTTGATCTGTAATATGTCCGCATACTGAACAGTATGTTAAATTACGTTTTGCATCTATTAATGCTTTGGCAAAATCAAGTACAGTATCTTCCTTCATTGTTAAAACAAAAAAGGCCAGACGCGCGGCCGTTTTAGGGCCGATACCTGGCAATTTCATAAAGCTATCAATCAGCTTAGATATCGGTTCAGGGTAATGCATATCTCTATTTCCTCCTAGAATCCTGGAAGGTTTAATCCTTTAGAAAACTGTCCCATTGTTTGGTTTGTTAGCTCTTCTGCCTTTTTCAAGGCTTCATTTGTTGCAGCTAAGACAAGATCTTGTAGCATTTCTACATCTTCAGGATCTACAACCTCTTCTTTAATATTTACTTCTACGACTTCTTTATGCCCTGTTACAACAACTGTAACCATACCTCCGCCGGCAGTTCCTTCGATTCGTTCTTCTCCTAAAGCTTCCTGTGCTTCAGCCATTTTCTTTTGCATTTTTTGCATTTGTCTCATCATATTTTGCATATTTCCCATTCCACGCATATAACCTATTCCTCCATTTATCATTCTTTTATTTCAATTAAATCTTCACCAAATAATTTCTTTGCCTCAGTAATAATAGGATCTTCGTCTGTATGTGATAGTTCATTATTCTCTGATGGATCCTCACGATGACTTCTTACATATTCTTCTCTTATTTTATGCCACTGTTCTTCAGGAACTCCGACTATTTGCATTTTTTTCCCTAATGATTCTAACATAAGCTCAGAAAGGGTATCTACAAATTTAGAGTTATCCATGGCCATTTGGCAATGAATTTCATATTTGAATTTAATAATAAAAGCATCTTGAGAGGCAGCAACTGGTTCTGCTTCCTTTAACAAAGCAGCCTGAGATCGCATTTGATGCTGAACTAGTCGATTCAGTATATCTCCCCAACGTCCCTTGACCTCATTCAAATTTGCCTTTGTAGCATTTTTTAATATTTCATTAATTTTTCCAGTAGGTGCCAAGAATCCTTTTCTATTTTTACGCTGTGTTTTCACTTTTGGTGATTCATTGACATCTTCATTTTTCCTAATTCCTGACTGTTTTAATTCTTTTAATTCATCCTCTAGACTTGAAATTCTACTGTAGAGCTTATCTAATTCTACTGATGAAGCAGTTCCTTGACTTTGCTTTCCTTCAAGCTGACAAAGCTTCATTATTGCAACTTCAAGAAATATCCGAGGATGATTAGTCCAACGCATCTCTTGCTGAGCTTTATTTAATACATTGATTAACTCATAAATCTCATCTGAATCCATCATTTCTGCTTGAGTTCGAAATTCCTCATCAAGCATGACTCTTTCAAATGCCTCTTCTAAATGAGGTGCAGATTTATATAAAAGCATGTCCCGATAGTATAAAATTAAATCTTCAATAAAACGGGATGAATCCTTGCCTTGAGCCAATAATTCTTCTAAAGCCTCTAATCCTTCTGCAACGTTCTTTTCTTTTATCGCTGATGCAAGCCTATGAAGAAAACCTTGTGATACGGAACCGGTAACAGTTAGGGCATCCTCCACCGTCACCATTTCATTACTGAATGAAATCGCCTGGTCCAACAAACTTAAAGCATCCCTCATTCCACCTTCTGCTGCTCTTGCTACGATATGGAGAGCCTTTTCATCATAGTTTACTCCTGTTTCATCAACAATCAATTTCATTCGATTAACAATCGCTTGTGACGAAATACGCTTAAAATCAAACCTTTGACATCTTGAAATGATTGTAAGCGGAATTTTATGTGGCTCAGTCGTGGCAAGAATAAATATAACGTGCTTTGGTGGTTCTTCTAAAGTCTTCAATAGGGCATTAAACGCGCCAATAGAAAGCATGTGCACTTCATCAATTATATACACCTTATACTTTACAGCGCTCGGTGCATACTTCACTTTATCTCTGATATCCCTTATTTCTTCAACACCGTTGTTGGATGCAGCATCGATTTCAATAACATCAGAAATAGAACCATCGGTAATCCCTCTACACGAAGGACATTCATTGCATGGTTCATTGATGGGAGCACGTTCGCAATTGACAGCCTTGGCTAATATTTTTGCAGCACTTGTTTTTCCAGTTCCTCTCGGGCCAGAAAACAAATACGCATGTGAAATTTTTTGTTGAAGCAGGGCGTTTTGCAAAGTTTTTGTTACATGTTCCTGACCGACAACATCAATAAATTGTTGTGGCCTCCAAACACGATATAAAGCCTGATAACTCATGACACGCCCCCTCCTAATTTTTTCCCTACTTTATTATAGCGTATCTATTTTCCTTTTGACAAAACAAAGGAAAGAAATTCATAAAAAGATGGTTATGTACTAAAAAACTCACTCTACTTAGCAGAGTGAGTTGTTCTATCATATTAACTGCCGTGCACCTTCCGTCGACTTACGCCCATAGGCGTTACTTAAGCAGTTAGCTCGGCCCAGGCAACCCTGCGGCACATGGGAGGGTTCACTTAATGCTGCTTCCTTCCGGACCTGACATGGTTCATGAATTCCCATTGCGCAGGACCCGGGCGTCAACACCACTTACTTAAGGCAGCCCTACAGAACATAAGCCTCGGGAAGGGATTCAGTCTCGCTAGAGCGGATTGCGAGTACAGGGCACCGCTACCTCCCCACCTAGCACGGCAAAATTGATACCATATTCATTTCACGTCTACCGACGCATTTATTAGTATACTAATTCTTCTTCTAAAAAGCAACGTCTAAATACTGTCACTTTCTGTAAATGAACTCATTTCAATTTTCCTTTGTTTCTTTTTCATTCTAACTTTACGAAAAAAATTGGATAGCAAATCCCCACAATCATTTTCTAACACTCCGTCTACAACTTGGCATTGATGGTTGAACCGCTCATCCTGAAGGAGATTCATTAAAGTTCCTGCGCAACCTCCCTTTGGATCCCTTGCTCCGTATACAACCTTCCTAATTCGGGATAAAATAATCGCACCTGAACACATCGGACAAGGTTCAAGAGTAACGTATAGAACCGCTTCCTCTAATCTCCATGTCCCTAGTTTCTTACATGCATGTTCAATTGCGAGTAATTCTGCGTGAGCAACTGCATTTTGCTCTGACTCCCGTAAATTATGTGCTCTTGAAATAATTTCCCCATCTAAAACAATTACCGCCCCAATTGGTACTTCCTCTATCTCTTCTGCCTTCTTTGCTTCAATGATTGCTTCATTCATAAAAAATTCATCTTCATAGTTTTGCTCCAACATACGCTTATCCTTTCTTAATAACGAACCATTCTATATTAAGATTATATACAGAAATCATACTATTTTTACTAAAGATATGACTAAGAAATATTATTTCTCATTAGACATGTTATTTTTCTCACACCAAATTCATATGATGGTTGTAACGTTTACCTGCATCTAGAGGGAGGGAATAACATGCAAATACATGTGGTACAACGTAATCAAACATTGACAGGAATTGCTCAGGCATATAGCACAACTGTAAACGATATAGTAGAAGCCAATGAATTACCAAGTCAAGGAGCGCTTGTTGTTGGTCAAGCGCTCGTAATACCTATTGTTGGTAGCTTTTACTGGGTACAAAGAGGAGACACTCTTTGGTCGGTTGCTAGGAAATTTAATATTTCATATCAAGAGTTGGCAAATGTCAACCGAATTCCAACCAATCAACCACTCCAAATTGGAATGAGACTATATATTCCACCTAGAAGGAGAACAACGGCAGAATTTAATGCGTATGTAGAACCACGAGGAACAAAAGTTGATCCAAATTTAGAAGAGAGTGCTCGAGAGGCTGGGCCCTATTTAACTTATTTAGCCCCATTTAGCTTTCAGGCATTGAGGGATGGCTCCTTAAAAGAACCACTACTAAATAATTTCCCTGCCATCGCAAGAGCTAATAGAAATGTATTAATGATGGTTATTACTAATCAGGAAAACGACCAATTTAACGATGAACTCGGCCGAATATTATTAAACAATATGACAATCCAAAACCGTTTTCTTGAAAATATCGTTACAACAGCGAAAAAATATGGATTTAGGGATATCCATTTTGATTTTGAATACTTAAGACCAGAGGATCGCGAGGCTTATAATCAATTTTTAAGAAGGGCAAAGGCACGTTTTCAAAGAGAAGGATGGCTAATTTCCACCGCTTTAGCACCAAAAACTAGCGCGGAACAAAAAGGAAGATGGTATGAAGCTCATGATTACAAAGCACACGGAGAAATAGTTGACTTTGTGGTCATCATGACCTATGAATGGGGATATAGTGGCGGTCCAGCTATGGCTGTATCACCAATAGGCCCGGTTAGAGACGTATTGGAATTTGCGATAAGTCAAATGCCTTCCTCAAAAATATTGATGGGGCAAAACTTATATGGATACGACTGGACTCTTCCATTTGTTCAAGGTTCTGTTGCAAGAGCCGTTAGTCCTCAACAAGCCATTCAACTGGCTAGAACACATAATGTACCGATTTTATATGATACAAAGGCACAAGCTCCTCATTTTAATTATGTAGATGAAAGTGGAAAGCGACATGAGGTTTGGTTTGAAGATGCACGTTCTATTCAGGCAAAATTTGATTTGATTAAAGAATTAGGATTACGCGGAATGAGTTATTGGAAATTAGGGCTAGCATTTCCACAAAATTGGCTCTTAATAACTGAAAATTTTAATGTTAGAAAAAGAGCATAATTAATCACTTTTTAATGATTCCATCATAATGGGCTGACCTATTGATTTCTCCTTAATAGGTGAAAGCAAGGAGTTATTTTCATTAGGTCAGCCTATTTTTCATAACAAAAATTTAATCGCGATAAATATTGTAAAAATTTTACCCCCTGAAACAATAAATGTTCCATATCCTATCTACGCTAGAGTGTGTTAAAATATTCTCTGTATTATTTCGAGCGAAATGAATTTTGCTAATAGACATCGTTCAGTTATGAGAAGGAGAAGGAGGACACACAATGGCGGGAACACCTTTTATTACTGTTGAGGGGCCCATTGGTGTTGGAAAAACATCACTTGCAAAAGCAATCTCCGAACAGTTTCAGTTTGCCTTATTAAAGGAAATAGTCGATGAGAATCCATTCTTAGGAAAATTTTATGAAAATATTGAGGAATGGAGCTTCCAAACCGAAATGTTTTTCCTTTGTAATCGATATAAACAACTAGGAGATATCAATCATCATTATTTAAGTATGAATAAATCTGTGGTTGCAGATTACCATATTTTAAAAAACCTAATCTTCGCCGGAAGAACACTTAGTCAAGAGGAATATGATAAATATTATAAAATCTATCACGTATTAACTAGTGATATGCCAAAACCAAATGTAATCATTTACCTTCACGCAAGCTTAGATACACTTATGAAAAGGATTCAAATAAGAGGAAGAGAAATTGAAAAAAATATAAGTCCTCTTTATTTGGAACAATTGTCAATTGACTATGAAAACGCCATGAATAAATTTGAGATAGAGAATCCTGATATTCCTGTTTTACGGTTCAATGGTGACGAGCTTGATTTTATAAAAAACAAGTCAGACTTAACATATATCTTCAATCAACTAACCACATCACTAGAAAAAGGGGCCTACAACCATGAATCTTCGAAATAAATATGATATTCCTCATCATACAGTTATAACAATTGCTGGAACTGTTGGAGTTGGAAAATCAACTATGACTAAAGCATTAGCCAATGCATTAAATTTCCGTACCTCCTTTGAAAAGGTTGATACAAACCCCTACCTAGATAAGTTTTATGCAGATTTTGATCGATGGAGTTTTCATCTTCAAATATACTTTCTTGCTGAACGCTTCAAGGAACAGAAAAGAATCTTTGAATATGGTGGTGGATTTATTCAGGATCGTTCTATTTATGAAGACACAGGTATTTTTGCAAAAATGCATTATGAAAAAGGAACCATGTCAAAGGTAGATTATGAAACCTATACAAGCCTTTTTGAATCAATGGTTATGACACCATACTTTCCTCATCCTAATTTATTAATATATTTAGAAGGCTCATTCGATGATATCTTAGAAAGAATTCAGCTTAGGGGACGCCCTATGGAGCAACAAACTCCCGTTGATTATTGGAAGGAAATGTACGAGCGTTATGAGAACTGGATTAATAACTTTAATGCTTGTCCAGTCCTTCGATTAAATATTAATGAATATGATATTTTGGAAGATGAGACATCTGTTGAGCCAATTATTGAACGTATCTCTTATTTCTTAAAGCAAACAAATTTTATTAATAGATAATATGAAGCCGACCCGGTCAAGCTTATGGGGTCGGCTTTTTTTACACCTTAGCAATAGCGCAATGATAAGCGCAATCATATGCTGACTGGAACATATTTATTTTTCGGTAATAATAAAAAAATCGCTACAAATTGTAGCGATTGAATTATATATGTATATGGCGGAGGAAGAGGGATTCGAACCCCCGCGCGGTTTAACCCGCCTGTCGGTTTTCAAGACCGATCCCTTCAGCCGGACTTGGGTATTCCTCCGTATCGACAAGTTATAATATAGCATCCTATCTAATGAATGTCAACTATTTCAGTAATCATTCCGAGTAATATTACACCCGGAATGATTACTTATATTTACTTTTCATTATTTTGCAGTTATATACTCACGATTTCCCATATAAGGGCGCAATACTTCTGGAATTTTGATGCTTCCATCAGCCTGCTGATAATTTTCTAGAATGGCCGCAACTGTACGTCCAATGGCTAGCCCAGATCCATTCAATGTATGCACATGCTCTGGTTTACCATTTAACTCACGTCTAAAACGAATATTAGCACGACGAGCCTGGAATCCTTCAAAATTACTACAAGAAGAGATTTCTCGGTACGTATCATAGCTTGGAAGCCAAACCTCAAGATCATACTTCTTCGCTGCGGTAAATCCTAAATCACCTGTACACATACTCATCACACGATATGGTAAGCCAAGTAATTGAAGTACCTTTTCAGCATGCCCTGTAAGCTTTTCTAACTCAGCATATGAATCTTCAGGTTTTACAAATCGAACTAATTCAACTTTGTTAAACTGATGCTGCCTAATTAAACCACGTGTATCCCTACCAGCAGAACCTGCTTCAGAACGGAAACATGCACTGAATGCTGCATAGCTAATTGGGAGGTCATCTCCGTTTATAATCTCATCACGATGAAGATTGGTGACAGGAACCTCTGCAGTTGGAATCAAAAAGTAATCCTCATTTTCAATTAAAAATGCATCCTCTTCAAACTTTGGAAGCTGACCAGTACCCGTCATACTTGCACGATTGACTAAGTATGGAGGGAGCACTTCTGTGTACCCATGTTCCTCAGTATGCAAATCTAACATGAAGTTAAATAATGCCCTTTCTAAACGTGAACCTAGTCCCTTATAGAAAACAAATCTACTTCCAGTAACCTTACCCGCACGTTCAAAGTCTAAAATCCCTAATTGGTCAGCCAACTCCCAATGAGGCTTTGGTTCAAAATCAAAAGAAGGTAGTTCTCCCCATTTACGAGCAACAACATTATCATCCTCAGTATCACCCACTGGGACACTCTCATGCGGGATATTAGGGATATTTAATAACAACTGCTCTAAGCTTTCCTCTACATCACGAAGCTCATTATCTAGAACCTTAATTTTTTCTCCAACTTCCCTCATCTCAGTAATTAGGTGATCCGCATTTTGTTTTTCTCGCTTCAAGGTAGCTACCTGTTGTGAAACCTCATTTCTCCTCTTTTTAAGATTCTCTGTTTCGACAATTAGTTCACGACGCCTTGTATCTAAATCCTCAAATTTGCCAAGGTCAGATAAATCTTCACCACGATGCTGTAGCTTTGCTTTCACCTCATCCAAATTTGCTCTCAAAACTTTAATATCAAGCATAGTAACCAAACCTCCTAAGAATATTTTACATACAAAAAACTCCCGTCCCTAAAAAAGGGACGAGAGTTACCCGCGTTGCCACCCTAGTTGAAAGCTTAAGCCTTCCACTCATTAGATAACGGCGTATACACCGGAATGTATATACTAACTATTACAGTGTTCCATACATCACTCAAGGATGGATTCATAAGCATTACTCACTGATTTTCACCAACCATCAGCTCTCTTAAAGAATAATTACTTATTACTATTTCCTCTCATTGCTTTAAAAATAATAGATTTTTGTACATTTAATTTACTACTATTATTTCTGTATTGCAACTAAAATATTCTTATTTAGCTTCCTTTACCATATTTACAAAGTAAGCCGTGATCCTATAGTCATCCGTTAATTCCGGGTGGAATGAACAACCTAGAATGTTACCTTCTCTAGCTGCAACAATTCGATTATCATGCTTTGCAAGAATTTCCACATTCTCTCCTGCTTCAACAATATGAGGGGCACGAATAAATACCGCTGGAAAATTCTCCGCTACACCTAAGATATCAAGATTTTCCTCAAAGCTCTCCTTCTGGCGCCCAAAGGAATTTCTTTCAACCCTTACATCCATAATACCAATATGTGGTTCATCATAACCAACAATATTTTTTGCTAGTAAAATAAGACCTGCGCACGTACCAAATACCGGTTTCCCTGAATGTGCAAACTCCTTGAGGCTGTCCATAAAATCATATTTATCGATTAATCGCCTCATAGTAGTACTCTCTCCTCCAGGCAATATCAAGCCATCTATATCTTTTAGCTGTTCAACCTTTTTAATTACTATTGCTTCTGCTCCAGATTCTTGGACAGCTCGTATATGCTCATGAACAGCCCCTTGAAGCCCTAATACACCGATCTTAACCATTTACTTCACCTTACCATCCACGGTCTTGCATACGCGCTTCTGGAGCCAATGTGGATATTTCTATTCCCTTCATTGGAGTTCCAAGATCCTTAGAAAGCTCAGCAATCAATTTGTAATCTTGGAAATGAGTTGTTGCTTCTACAATAGCTCTAGCAAACTTAGCTGGATTTTCTGATTTAAAGATTCCTGATCCAACAAATACTCCATCTGCACCTAATTCCATCATTAATGCGGCATCAGCAGGTGTAGCCACACCCCCAGCTGCAAAGTTAACAACTGGTAACTTACCTAGTTTTTTAATCTCTAGTAGTACATGATATGGAGCACCTAATAATTTTGCTTCTGTCATTAATTCATCTTCACTCATGCTTACCACTTTACGTACTTGTGCGTTAACCTTACGAATATGTCTTACGGCTTCAACGATATTTCCAGTCCCTGGTTCCCCTTTTGTACGAAGCATGGAGGCTCCCTCACCAATTCGACGAGCAGCCTCTCCAAGATCGCGGCAGCCACAAACAAATGGGACTGTGTATTCCTTTTTATTTAAATGAAACTCTTCATCAGCTGGGGTTAATACTTCACTTTCATCAATATAATCAACTCCCATTGCTTCTAATACGCGAGCTTCAACAATATGACCAATTCTTGCCTTTGCCATAACAGGGATAGAAACAGCGCCCATTACCTCTTCAACAATACGAGGATCAGCCATTCTAGCAACTCCACCTGCAGCACGGATATCTGATGGAACTCTTTCCAATGCCATTACAGCAACCGCACCTGCTTCTTCTGCTATTTTTGCTTGTTCAGCGTTAACAACATCCATGATAACGCCACCCTTTTGCATTTCTGCCATACCACGTTTTACACGATCTGTACCAACGTTCACTTTGTTTCCCCCTCTAATTTCGCAACCATAATTTAAAATCTTCTGTCTTTTTGAGATAGATATACTATCTCTATCGGAATTTACTATTTTTCCTCTAATGAAAATAAACAACAAAAAAGACCTCCTGTCAAGACAGGAAGTCCTTTTTATTGTTTTAAAGATCCACTCCTATATTTAGAACCAACCTTTTACCGTTGAAGAAATGCCACCAAATAAATCTCCAAAGAATCCGCCAATTCCTCTCATCATAAGAACAAACCAATTAGCTTTTTCAACACTTTCAGCAGCCACTACATCAACTGTAATTTGGTTCTTGCCATCATTCGTTAAAAATTCCACATTGGATCCCTTTTTAGGCTTGATTGTTAAATAACCAATTTTTTCTCCCTTTTTAATAGGAGCAGTTAACTCGCCGTTTTCATTTAATTTCTTTTTATCTAAAACTAAAACAGGCTCATAATTTTCTTTTTCTCCACTCTTAATGACCATATTGATGGCATCTTTAGAGTAGATCTTCACCTTATCTTCCTTACCCTTAATAACAGGTAAAGATTTAACACCTTTTGCTTGATAATGTTCCTTAACGATTTCTTCATTCGTAAAATTATTAAAAGCATAGTCAAGTATTTTTCTTGTTTCAGTAAAACGGCTATCCTGTGTTTTTGCCTTCATAACTACTGAAATAAATCTTTGTCCATTTCGTTCAGCAGTTGCTGTAAAACAATACCCAGCTAGATCTGTATGGCCAGTTTTCAAACCATCTACACCTTCATATCCATGAACAAGGCTTGGTAACATCCAGTTGAAATTCTTATATGGTAACTTCTTATCTCTGAATTTTAAATTAGGAATCTTAGATGTCTCAAGTACTTCTGGGAAATCATTAATTAAATGGAAAGCAAGCTTTGCAGTTGCACGAGCAGACATTAAGTTTTCATCTGTTGCAGAACCTGCAGGATAATTTCCAAGCAAATCCCTATTATTAAGACCAGAAGAGTTAACAAACTTATAATCTTTTAAGCCAAGCTCTCCTGCCTTCTTATTCATTAATGTTACAAAATTCTTTTCAGTACCTGAAATTAATTCAGCTAAAGCAACAGTTGCACCATTACCAGAATGGATTGCCATTGCTTGATATAATTCTTCAACCGTATATTCTTCCCCTTGAGTTAATCCAACATTGGAAAGACCTGTACTTTCATCTGACATCTTGTGAACATACTCACTGATATTCACCTTTTGATCCCATGAAATTTTGTTGTTTTTAATGGAATCTAACACAATATATTCTGTCATCATCTTGGACATTGAAGCGACTCCAAGAACGGTATCTACATTTTTTTCATATAAAATCTTGCCAGTACTTGCATCCAATAGAATAGCAGCTTCAGCCTGAACACCTAACGGGTCACTTGCTGCCTCAGCTTTGTTAGGTACACCAGATAAAACAGTTGCAATACATAAAAAAAGCATCGTAATGGATAACGATATTTTTTTGAAATTCAATAGTAAAACCTCCAACTTCTATAATCTTGTTAGTCTATGAAAATATATTTTAAACAAAAACGATTGACGACCTTAATAAAATAATTGACTATCTACATGAAGCAAAAGTGTCAACAAAAAAATTATTCCCTTAAATACTGACTATACTTCATTTTTCACTTGTCCAGTTTAACATAAAAAAAACAAAAAAAATAGACAGAGAATCATTCCTCTGTCTATTGCTATTTTTGGAAAAAATTATATATTTGGATATTTGACTATGAAAGAGAATAATTTGGCGCCTCTTTTGTAATTTGAACATCATGTGGGTGACTTTCCCTTAATCCTGCACCAGTCATTCTAATAAATTGGGAATTTTCTCTTAATGCTTCTAAGTCTTTCGTACCACAATAACCCATTCCTGACCGAATACCACCAATTAATTGATAAATAGTGTCTTCTAGCGGGCCCTTATATGGTAGGCGGCCTTCGATTCCCTCTGGAACAAACTTTTTATTTTCCTCTTGAAAATAACGGTCCTTTGATCCCTTTTCCATTGCTGCAACAGAACCCATTCCACGGTATACCTTGAAACGTCTACCTTGGAAGATCTCCGTTTCTCCAGGGCTTTCAGATACGCCAGCCAGTAGACTTCCAAGCATAACTGCATGACCACCTGCGGCTAGTGCCTTAACTATATCACCAGAGTACTTAATTCCACCATCGGCAATAATTGATTTACCATACTCACGTGCCACTGATGCACAATCATAGATTGCTGTAATTTGTGGAACACCCACTCCAGCAACCACACGAGTAGTACATATAGATCCAGGTCCAATACCTACTTTTACTATATCTGCTCCAGCCTCATATAAATCTCTTGTAGCCTCACCCGTTGCCACATTCCCTGCAATAATCGTTAAGTGAGGATATTCAGCCCTTATTTGTTCTACTGTATTAATGACACCTCTTTGATGTCCATGGGCGGTATCAACCACAATTGCATCGACATTAGCCTTTACAAGCTTCTCAACACGCTTTAAGGTATCTTTTGTAACACCTACAGCAGCACCAACTAATAGTCTACCATGCTGGTCTTTTGCTGAGTTAGGAAATTCAATTACCTTTTCAATATCCTTAATGGTAATTAATCCTTTCAAAACATTATTTTCATCTACAAGAGGGAGTTTTTCAATTTTATATCGTTGTAAAATGCTCTCTGCTTCCTCTAAGGTAGTTCCTACTGGAGCAGTCACTAAATCTTCCTTCGTCATCACGTCAAAAATTTTAATTGAATAATCCTGAATAAAACGAAGATCACGATTGGTAAGAATTCCAACTAGTTTTTGTTCATCTTCATTGTTTACAATTGGAACACCTGAAATACGATATTTTCCCATTAGGTGCTCTGCGTCATAAACTTGATGTTCAGGTGTTAAGAAAAATGGGTCTGAAATAACACCACTTTCTGAACGTTTAACCTTATCTACCATTTCTGCTTGTTGCTCGATAGACATATTTTTATGGATAATTCCTATACCACCTTGCCTTGCCATGGCGATTGCCATTTCCGCCTCAGTAACTGTATCCATCCCAGCACTAATAATTGGAATGTTTAATTTAAGCTTACCTGACAAGTTCACCTGTAAATTTACATCCCTTGGCAATACCTCTGATTTTCCTGGAATTAATAAAACATCATCAAATGTCAAACCTTCTTTATTAAACTTTGTCTCCCACATGATTCTTCAAGACCTCCTGTACCGAAAATATTATTAGTAGGTTATCAATTGGACAAAATACTGTCAAGGAGTGAAATAGATGTTTGATTTTTCAGAATAATCGGAGGTACTCTTGTGAACTACATTTCTTTCAGTTGGAATTCCTTTGCACCATACTATTCAGCTAGCTCTACACAGCTTTTATTGCAAAAATGCTATGAAAAAATAAATGACAATGGAGCGAACAAAAAAAGTTATGAAAATTGCTATCCCTTTATTTACTATATAGAACATGGGCAACTCTATTTCCAACAAGCAGAAAATGCCCCTATTACTATGCAACCAATTTTACTTTTTTATGGACTAGTTCACTTAATTAAAGCCTGTATTCTCACAGTAGATCCAAATTATCCAGAGACAACTTCCGTTCTGGCCCACGGAGTATCAACAAGAAAGAAAAAAAGACAACAATATAGTTTTTTTCAAGATGAGGTGAAAATCCAAAAAAATGGCCTCTTTCCCTTCATGTCAGAAAAATTGTTTCACATGAAACAATTGGAAGGCGATAAAATATGTATGGGTGACCTACTTAAATATGTTCCAGAATTAAATCATTTATTTATGAAAATGGAAGGTCAACAAACTTTTATTAAAGTTAATTTGCATTATCCTTTCCTTTCCATTCCTAAAAATATATTAGATTATTACCATATGACTGAAGACCGTTTTATTGACTATTTTCACTCTATTTCAAAGGGGCAATTTACCACACATAAATCTGAAAGGGATATAATTACTTTTGAAATGAACAATAGCCAAATATTAATTAATTCACCGTTAAAACTTGATTCGAATGATGGAAACTATTCTCTTCCGATATCTAAGGGTAATCTTTTTCTTTTTCCAGAATTACTGATTCACTATTTACTCTTATATAATCTAAGTATGATTGCAAGATATGAAATTGAATGGTGGAGTGAACTTATAAAAACGATGCCTAATAAAGATTACCCTTTTATTTATTCATTTTTAAATACAACGATGATAAAGGGTCCTCAGTTAATTCTTGAGTACCTTAATAGTAAGTGATTTTATTGTGGGGGCCATTAAACCGTCATGTTAATCTAAACGAGGGGAAAGACATTCGCTAAGCCTAAATATATAGATACAAAAAAGAACAGCTATCTATTAGCTGTTCTTTTTTGTTGCCTGGCAACGTCCTACTCTCACAGGGGGAGAACCCCCAACTACCATCGGCGCTCTAGAAGCTTAACTTCCGTGTTCGGTATGGGAACGGGTGTGACCTTCTCGCTATCGCCACCAGACTATTATTCAGTTAGAGAGTTTGTTCTCTCAAAACTAGATAATGTGGAAGAAGAAAGAATTACTTCGTAATCAATTGTCTAGCTCCGGCTCCTAGCTTCTCGGCCGTTTCGATCCGTCCCTACAAATCCAAAAATCAGGATTTGCAGCGCCGGCTCTCCAACGTCTTTCGAAGCTGAACAGTCGCCTCTGCTTTTCTATTTGGTTAAGTCCTCGATCGATTAGTATTTGTCAGCTCCACGTGTCGCCACGCTTCCACCTCAAACCTATCTACCTGAT
>NZ_LT630337.1:423032-547982 GCF_900117315.1 Bacillus massilinigeriensis | reverse complement strand
GTTACTCACCCGTCCGCCGCTAATCATCGGGAGCAAGCTCCCTCAGATTCGCTCGACTTGCATGTATTAGGCACGCCGCCAGCGTTCGTCCTGAGCCAGGATCAAACTCTCCGAAAAAGAGTAAGATTAGCTCTTAAAATTTTAAAAATAGAATTAACGTTGACGTATGGTTTGTTTAGTTTTCAAAGAACAATCATTTCTTGGTATCGCTCAGAAGCGACTTTATTAATATAACATTTTCACTTCTCAGTGTCAACAATATTAATAACCGTCACCGCCAAAATTTATTCTTGTTTCGCAGCGACGGTTATTAATATATCAATTATTTTAACTACAGTCAATACCTTTTTAATACTTTTATAAAAAACTTTCTGCAACCTTATAGTATCGGTGATATATACCTGGTCCTTTTGTTTCTATATTAACAACATCAATAAATCCTTTTTCAATTAAATATTCAATTAACATTCCTAAATCAACTGAGTAAATCTTCAATTCAGGATGTACCACGATATCGTTAATAGACCATTGTTCTTTTTCCTTCAGGACTTCGAGTATATGTGAAGCACCTTGAGTGGTTTTATTGTGAATTAAAAACTCACTGGCTAAAAACAACAACTCTAATCGTTTTTCAAGTGGTTCTTCACTGCTAATTAGTTCAATGTAAAGCTTATATACAGCTGGTTCAATTTGTTTCACTTGATTCCAAACAGTTACTTCAGGGTGAAATCCATTTTCCGCTATTGATAATCTCGCTAAATGATGCAAGGAATGAATAACATGATTATATGCATCCAGAAAATCCTTATTTTCAAAAAATGCCTTTCCATCCATATAACGTCTAATCAGCTTTGCAAATTCCAAGCCCATTTTCATCTTTCTTCCATAGAAAGGAAATTCCTGTAACTCTGTTTTTAATTTATTAAAGTATTCATTGCGGTCGAATAAGATTTGTCCACTATATAGCCATTCAAAAATCTTTCTGTTGGAACCTAAAAGAATCCACTCTTTTAACTGTTTTTCAGTCACAATATGTAGGGCGGCTTTCTTTTGATCATAGGAGTAGTGTTTAATAAAAAGGGGAGTTTCTGCCTCACTAACTACTATTAATAACACCGCATCGAAGGTATCTGTTGTTGGGAGTGACTTTTGTTTTTTTTCTATAATTAATATACCCAATGTATTCGATTGACTTGCTCGCTCTTGATATATAGGGCGAAGTATATCTTCCATTACTTTTCCTCCATCATTATTCTTAGCATATATTTTCTACGTTTGCTTAAAAAATCCTTCTTTATAGTGAGACATTTTTCGACACGCGAAACATTCCCTAATTTCTGTCTATTCCTGATATTATTATGATATAGTTAGTAGTTAGGAGGGACAAGGATGGCAAAATATAAAAGTAAAATTAATAAAATTCGCACATTTGCTCTATCCCTAATTTTTGTTGGTTTTATTGTTATGTATTTGGGGATTCTTTTTAGAGAGAAACCTTTGATTATGACAATATTTATGTTATTAGGGATGCTGTTCATTCTTGCAAGCACAGGTGTATACTTTTGGATTGGTATGCTTTCAACAAAAACAGTTCAAGTCGTGTGCCCGAGTTGCGGCAAAACAACAAAGATTCTCGGGCGGGTTGATATGTGTATGTACTGCAACGAACCATTGACACTTGATCCAAACCTTGAAGGAAAAGATTTTGACGAAAAGTACAATCGAAAAAAAGACTAATTTCAAAAAAACACAAACTCGGTTATTCTCCGAGTTTTTTGTTACTCCAAAAACAGGAGCCTCATTTTATCCATACAAAAAGGCCACCTTATTCTATTCACCCCTACTAATGTCCGAGTAAGTAAAGTTAACAGAAAAAGTCAGCCTGAAATTTGTATATTTGTCATTCAATTATTAATGGACATCTTTACCAGTACAATCTGGGCAAGTTCCGTAAATCTCCATTCGATGGTGACTTACCTTAAAACCAGTTACATGAGAAGCAAGCTCCTCCACCTCATCTAATCCTGGATAATGGAAATCAACAATCTTTCCACAATTTTCGCAGATAACATGATAATGATGTGTAGTAACAAAATCGAATCTACTGGATGCATCACCATAAGTCAACTCTTTTACAAGTCCAACCTCACGAAATACTCTTAAATTATTGTAAACTGTCGCCACACTCATATTTGGAAATTTGCCTTCTAAAGCCTTGTAAATATCATCTGCTGTAGGGTGTGACATCGAGTTTATTAAATATTCGAGTATCGCATGACGTTGTGGAGTAATGCGGACTCCCGTTTCCTTTAACGTATCAATAGCTTCCTTTAAATGATTATCAGACACGTCATGCACCTCTCTTCTAGTAAGAATTATTATTTTATAATCTTTATAAATAGTTTACTAACATTATGCTCATCTTGTCAATATTTCTTCTAATTCAATATTAGTTCTTATTTTCTCCTTTACGGCAATGTTATTTATTTTACTTTATATATCGGTATAATTGTCGACATTTGATAAAAAAAAATTCGAAAATTAATTGAACATCATACATTGCCTTTCTTTTTTTATTTTCCCCCTTCTCTTACTTCTTATAGATTAAATTTTCGTTTATTAATATTTGTATGTGAATATTCATGAAAAATTTCTTAAGAAATTTCTTTTACTTATACATTTAGCAATAGTATATATTATAAAGTATTACTTATCAGTTTAAATTAATTATATTTAAAACCATAAAAAAAGAGCAGACGATTAATGTCTGCTTTACAAGAAAATGTCTGAGGAGGTATGCCCTAATACAAGTATATTCAGTACTTGTTTAATGGAATGGACAAATGCCTCTACAGAATTAAAATAGGCTTTTCATAACCCTATTTTGTGCCTTCGATAAATTGTAATACTTCCTCAACATGGCCTTTAACCTTAACCTTACGCCATTCTTTTGCGATTTTCCCTTCAGAATCAATCACAAAGGTTGATCGTTCAATACCCATATATTCTTTTCCAAAATTTTTCTTAAGTGTCCAAACTCCGTAGGCTTCTGAAACTTGATGGTCTTCATCAGATAGCAAGAGAAACGGTAAATTATGTTTTTCGATAAACGACTCATGACGCTTTAATGGGTCTGGGCTTATACCCAATACTACAGCACCCATTTTCTTATAATCCTCGTGTTGATCACGAAAATCACAGGCTTCTGTTGTACACCCAGGAGTCATGTCTTTAGGGTAAAAATAGAGAACAACATTTCTTCCTCGAAAATCAGATAATTTCACTGTTTGATTATTGCTAGCTGGAAGAGAAAAATCCGGTGCAAGTTCTCCAACTATAACTGTCATAAAGTATACCTCCAGTCTCATTTCATGCTTTAAGTGTATTCCTTTTATTTTCAAAAAACAACGAAGACACCCTCATTTTTCCATATCAAATACCGCTCTTGCAACAAAAGCAGCAGGGATGGTATACCCAATTAAGGCTTCAATAACAGCGATAATTCTTCCAATTCCTACCGGAGCAATATCTCCATAACCAACTGAAAAAAGGGTAATAGCACTAAAATAAAGACCTGTCTCTAATTTATCAAAGAACTCTTCGACTAAATCCTCCTTCACTACTATTGGTTGGCCCAAAAGCTCCTCAATATGCTTGCTACCCTCCATTAATACTAGGGATCCATCTAGCTCTAACAAAATATAGATTAACCCGAACCCAATCATCACTGTTGCATAGATAAAGGTTAAAAATAAAAAATTTTCAAAGGAAACCCATTTCCCTTGTACTTTATGCGTGAAAAATAACATTCTTAAACTCATAATCATACAAAAAGAAATCAATACCATTAATCCATAAATAACCATTAATTTCCCTCTCTTAATGATGGACTTTGATTCATTTATACGTCTAACAAAGAGAGGATATGACGACCTGTCTATTCAAATAATTTTGCCCGTCTAACTTCCAGCACCCCGATATTTTTTCACACCCTTATTCCAGAGAATAATCGATAGTCCAAAAAAGATCATTCCCATAAGTGGAGTTAAAAATGCGTAACCATACCATTCCGTTTTCCCAAGAAAATAGGCCGCTGGATACACACCAACAAAGGCAAATGGTAAAATCCAAGTTAATACAAAGCGAATGACTCGATTATATATATCAATTGGATACCGTCCATAGTTCCCTATATTGTACATCATTGGCATGATGGATGTTCTCGCATCTGCCCAAAAGCTAATACAAGCAATCATAACGAAAATCCCTGCATAAATGAGAACTCCTCCAAAAACAAGTACCAAAAACAAAAATGGATCAAACCACCTTATTTGTAAATGCAGTTGACTTCCTGCGTATAACATTACAGCTAGTCCAGTGATTGTACCGAATAGTGATTCAAGCTCCATTCTTTCCAAAATCACTTGGAACAGGCTATGTATAGGTTTAGTTAGAATTCGATCCATCTCGCCCTTAACTATATAACGTTCATTAAAATCCCAAATATTAAAAAATGATGAAAATAAGGCATAAGGGATAAGAAAAAATCCATATATAAAAATAATCTCATCTTGACTCCATCCATTTAAGGCAGATGTATGACCAAAAACTACAAGAATAAATATCAAATTAACCGCTTGAGAAAGCAAATCAGAAAATATTTCAACCAATAAATTGGCTCGATATTCCAACCTAGTCTTTAAATATTGGGCGACATATTGAAAAAACATGGATATATAGAACATTAGTCACCCTCCTTGAATAATCATTTGTTTTTTTGCTAGTTGCCATAATACTTGAATTGGTAATATTAATATTATTACCCATGTGGCCTGAACCAAAATGGCATGAATTGCCTCATTCCCGTTAAACCCATGGCTGAAAATCATGCTAGGAACATAGCTGATTCCTTGAAAGGGCAAGTATTCGAAAACCTTTTGAGCCCACAAAGGAAAAAAACTGATTGGAATGAGGAGTCCAGAAAACAAATCAATGAGTACCCTTTTCGAACGAATTAACCCAGAATTATTATAGAGAAAAAAGGTTGTGATCCCTGTTAATATATTTATCTCTGTATTAATGAAGAAACTTAACAGAATAGAAAATCCAAAAAGCCCCCAAGTACTTAAATCTGCGGAAATCTCTAGTGGGAATAATATAGAAACAATTAGCATTCCTGGAACAGAAAAAAATAATAAGCGAAAGATCCCTTCTCCCAAACCCTGCATGGTTTTCATTGTTAAATAATTGTAGGGCCTAATTAATTCAACCGCTACCTTTCCTTCCATGATTTCTGTTGCCATTTCTCTATCAAGATTATTAAAGTAAAAGGCCCTCGCCATCCATGCGATAGCTACATATGTAGTCATCTGTGACACCGATAGTCCTTCTATCTGGTCTCTTCCTCCATAGATTGCTTGCCATAAAAAATAATAAGCACCAATATTGATACAATAAATGAGGATTCCCGTATAATAATTAGTCCGATAGGCAAGCATCATTAAGAAACGAATTCGTATCATTTCTATATATTTAGCCATTTTAGATCCTCCTTTCATAATAAAAATCATTTCATTCCCTTTTCATATATATTTCGAATGATTTCCTCAGTAGAAATCTCTTTAATTTTAATATCCTTAATTTTGAAAGAAGAAACGACCTTTGAAATTAGCATGGATACAAGCTCATCATAATCCTCCATCACCGCCGTATAAGTCTGTTCTCCCTCATCATATTCCCATTGAACATTCATACCAGAGGTTTGAAGTTTTAATACGGATATGTCCACCTTCTCGATAAATTGAAATTGTATTTCCTTTCTTTCTGCCCATTGCTCTTTCAACTTTTTTAATGCCCCATCATAAACGATTTTTCCTTCATCCAACATAATTACCCTTTCACATAATGCTTCAATGTCAGATAAATCATGGGTAGTTAACAAGATGGTTGTTTGATATTTTTCATTTATTTCTTTCAAGAACTCTCTTATCTTTAATTTGACTAAAACATCAAGTCCAATCGTCGGCTCATCTAAAAAAAGAAGCGGAGGGTTATGTATGAGGGCAGCAGCTAATTCACAGCGCATCCTTTGACCTAAAGATAACTTTCTTACAGGCTTATCAAGCAAAGGTTCGATATCTAACGTACGAATCACGTGATCCATATGACTGTTATAATCGGCATCACTCACCTTATAGACCTTTTTTAATAGACGAAACGATTCTTGAACGGCAATATCCCACCAAAGCTGTGACCGCTGTCCAAACACTACCCCAATTGTACTAACAAATTTCTCACGCTCTAGATGAGGATTCATCCCATTTACCGTAACACTGCCCGAGGTTGGCGTTAGAATACCGGTCAACATTTTGATTGTGGTTGATTTGCCCGCACCATTTTCCCCTATATATCCAACCATTTCCCCTTGCTTTACATGGAAAGAAATATCATTCACTGCTGGTACTACCTTGTAATTTCGAGTAAAAAGATCTCGAAAAGCTCCCATTAATCCAGCTCTGCTCGAATATGCCTTAAATTCTTTCCTTAAATGATTAACTTCAATAGCATCTGACATGATAGTTTGCTCCTCCTAAATCACATTGCTCTAAAAAATTAGTTTATCCAATCCTTAAATCCATTACAATAACATTACTCTTAGGTAAAATAAAAGTCTTAAATTTCAAAAGAGGAAAATCCTATGAAAAAGAGTGATAAAATAAAAATGGAATGATTTATACGAAGGAGGATAATGATGGAATTCCAAAACTCAGAGCGCATATATAAGGAAGCGTTAGAACATATAGTGGGTGGTGTGAATAGTCCCTCTCGATCATATAAAGCTGTTGGTGGAGGAGCACCTGTCGTTATGGAACGTGGCCAAGGAGCATATTTTTGGGATGTGGACGGCAATCAGTTCATTGACTACTTAGCAGCATACGGTCCAATCATTACTGGACATGCACACCCACATATTACAGAGGCAATAAAAAAGGCTGCCGAAACAGGAGTTCTCTACGGAACACCTACCCCTCATGAAGTAAAATTTGCAAAAATGTTAAAAGAGGCCATGCCGGGATTGGAAAAGGTTCGTTTTGTCAACTCAGGTACGGAAGCAGTAATGACAACCATACGCGTAGCAAGAGCATATACGGGAAGGGATAAGATTATTAAGTTTGCTGGCTGCTATCATGGGCACTCTGATCTCGTTCTTGTAGCCGCTGGTTCCGGTCCATCTACTTTAGGAACACCTGATTCAGCTGGAGTTCCTAAGAGTATTGCTCAGGAAGTCATAACCGTTCCTTTCAATAATATTGAACCTTTCAAAGAGGCTCTTGAAAAATGGGGAGATCAAATCGCTGGGGTTTTAGTTGAACCAATCGTCGGTAACTTTGGAATCGTTGAACCCAATCCTGGATTTTTAGAGCAAGTAAACGAACTGACTCATGCTGCTGGTGCACTTGTAATTTATGATGAAGTAATTACAGCATTCCGCTTTATGTACGGCGGAGCACAAGACTTACTAGGAATTCAGCCTGACTTAACCGCACTTGGAAAAATTATCGGTGGTGGACTACCAATTGGCGCATATGGAGGAAAAAAAGAAATAATGGAGAAGGTTGCACCACTCGGTCCGGCATATCAGGCTGGAACTATGGCAGGAAATCCCGCATCCATGCTTTCTGGAATTGCCTGTCTTGAAGTCCTAAAACAGGATGGAATTTATGAGTATTTAGATGGACTCGGTGCAATGCTTGAAGTAGGAATTCTTTCTGCAGCTAAGGAACATCGAATCCCAGTTACAATTAATCGTTTGAAGGGTGCTTTGACAGTCTATTTTACAGCAGAAAAGGTTGAGAATTACGAACAAGCGGAAAAAACAGATGGAGAGATGTTTGCTAAATTCTTTAAACTTATGCTCCATCAAGGAATTAATCTTGCCCCTTCTAAATATGAAGCTTGGTTTTTAACCATTGCTCATACAAAAGAGGATGTTGAAGCTACAATACATGCAGTAAACAATGCATTTTTACAACTTTTGAATGAATAAATATACAACTTTTCCACAATAAAGAAGGGTCTCCCCCTTCTTTGTTTATATGAAGAATTAAATGTTAACGCTTTCATATCAAGGTTTCGACACATTTCTGTAACATTATTATTTTTTTTTACATTCATCCTCTAGTGTATATTTTATTGATTTCTGAAAATTCTTATGATATTATATGTATACAATTTCTTGTTATTTTATTGAAAAACATTTCAAAATTTTGATTTTATTCAAAAAATTGCTCGAAACTTTTAACATAATCGAGTTATTTTTTTTTTTTTCAATAAAAGTTGCTTTTTAACATTTGTTATCCACTATTCTTTTTATAAATAATAAGTTTTAGGAGGTGAACGGCATTTGAGAGCATATCCCTCAAAAAATGCCGAACTTATGACACAGCAATGGAGTCCATCTTTATTTCAAGAATTTTACCAAATGGAGCATGATGCTTGCGGAATTGTTTCATGTATGGAAAAGAAAAAAGTTCCATCAAGGGATAATATCTTTAATTGCATTAATGCTCTTGTAACAATGAATCATCGTGCTGGTTTTATTAACGGTGAAGGTGATGGTGTTGGTATTCATATTGACATTCCTAGAGAATTATGGAAGGAAAAACTATCAAATGCCGGCCATAATCCAGATGTCGTTAATCAGGATGGCTTTCTGGTTGGACATGTTTTTATCCAAAGATCTAAAGATCCAGAATCTATTAAACAAGAGTTACTAGAAAAGATTAACCATCACCAATTAGAACTAATCTTTGAAACAGATGATGTTACTGATTCCTCCGCTCTTGGACCAATTGCCATACAAGAAAATCCAGTCTTCTGGCAATTCGCCTGCATTTCCAATCTTTCAGGAAAAGCTTTATCAAAAAAATTATTTGAAGTCATCGTCGATTTAGAACAAAATGAACAAGTCCATGTCGCATCTCTTAGTCAACACCATGCCATTTATAAAGTAATGGGCGCTGGTGACATCTTGCCAAAATACTACCACGATTTAGCTAATCCATTAGCTGCTTCTACCATGACATTAGGTCATAACCGTTATTCTACAAACACTTTATCAAGTTTCTTCCGAGTTCAACCATTTAGTATCCTTGGCCATAATGGAGAAATAAACACCATTTCAAAACTCCGTGATGAAGCAAAAATGATTGGAGTTCCACTCGTAAAAAATGGAAGCGATTCCCAAGATTTAAGTAGAACAATTGAAACACTAATTTGTCGTCATGGATTCTCGCTTTTTGAGGCTCTAGATATATTATTTCCACCAATTATTAATGAAATTAAAGCCTATCCAACTCACCTTCAAGATTTATATACCTATATTAGAGAAGCATGGGGGCATTTTGCTCAAGGGCCTGCTGGAATCATTTCTCGTTTTGCCGACGAAGCGGTCTTTAGTGTAGATGCACTTGGATTACGACCACTTTGGATGCTTGAAACTGAAACCTCCTATTTATTCTCATCTGAACCCGGTATACTACCAAATAGTGAGTATGTAAGTGATCCTAAACCTTTGGCACCTGGCGAAAAAGTAGGATTAAAATGGAACGAGGATACATTAGAAGTTTATTTCCAAAATAACTACCAACAACAAGTCTATAATAGATTCTCAAAAAAAATCGACTTAAATAATGCTAGAAAAAGATTATCTCCACCTCCTTTTTCAAAAACTATTTCAATGCATTTCCCAATGAAAATTCATAATGGACAATATAAAGCTTTTGGATGGGAAAAGGATCATATTCTACTCCTTGAGCAAATGGCTGAAAAAGGGGTTGAACCAATCCGTTCGCTTGGTCATGATTCCCCACTTGCAGCATTGAATCCAGAACGTAGAAATATTGGAGATTTTATTAAAGAGAGTGTTGCAGTCGTAACTAACCCTGCAATTGACCGTGATAGAGAAACAGAACACTTCTCTACTAGAACAGTTATTGGAGCAAGACCATCTCTATTTGAAAATGCAAAGCTTAGTAGGGTTATAGAATTAAACTCTCCACTCCTGATTGAAGGAAAAATTGGACTCGATTGTTCAACAGTTATTGCACAACCTAGTTTTGATCAGGTGATTGATATATTTCAGCAAGAAAACCAATTAACCTATATTTCTGCAACATTTAACAAAGAAGAAACTGTCAAAGAAGCTCTTGACCGAATTTGCAATGAAGCATTACAAGCAGCCCAACAAGGAAAAACTCTACTTGTTATTGATGATGCAAAAGCACATCAAAATGATTCTTTCTGGCTTGACCCTCATCTGGTCATCTCTGTTATTGACCAGACACTTGTTAAGGCAGAGGTTAGAAGAAGTTGTTCACTACTTTTACGATCAGCTGCGATTCGTTCGCTGCACGACATAATGGTTGCTTTCGGACTTGGTGCAGATTTAATTAGTCCATACTACATGTTTATGACTGTATCTGATGAAACGACAAAGCCAATAATCAATCTTTATTCGGCCCTCATTAAGGGCTTAGAAAAAGTAATCTCTACTATTGGAATTCATGAATTACGCGGCTATGGAAGACTATTCTCTTCCATTGGATTGAATGATGAAATTGTTGATATCCTTAATATTGTAAACTTCTTTGGTTCGCAAAACTTATCTTACAACTTTGATGCAATGAAAGAAGATGCCATTGAAAGATCCAAAGACTATCAAAATGAAAACGAGAGGGTAGGAAAAACCTTCCATTTATTCCCTCGTATTTGGAAGGCTATTGGAGAAGTTGCTTCAACGGGTGACTATGGCGTATACCGAGAAAAAATTAGTGAACAGGAACAACAAAATCCAACGACAATTCGTCATTTAACTGAATTTAAAAAGACTCAATCCTCCCTTTCACCACAGGATGTAAACATAAGAGTTGGTGAACATGACCTACCATTTGTTATTTCATCCATGTCCTTCGGCTCTCAAAATGAGATTGCCTTTAGAGCATATGCAGAGGGTGCCAATCGATTAAATATGGTGAGTCTGAATGGTGAAGGAGGAGAAATCAAAGACATGCTCGGAAAATATCCGAAAACTCGCGGTCAGCAAATCGCTTCTGGAAGATTCGGAGTTAATGCAGAATTATTAAATTCATCAAACCTTTTAGAAATAAAAATTGGTCAAGGAGCAAAGCCTGGTGAAGGTGGTCACTTACCGGGATCTAAGGTAACGGCAAAAATAGCCGAAGCTAGAAACGCTACTGTAGGTTCTGATTTAATTTCACCTTCAAACAATCATGATATCTATTCAATTGAAGATCTCGCACAAATGGTACAAGAATTGAAAACCGCTAACGATAAAGCGAAGGTTTCAGTTAAAGTCCCTGTTGTTCCAAACATTGGTACAATTGCGGTTGGAATTGCTAAAGCTGGAGCAGATATTGTAACAATAAGTGGTTTTGACGGTGGTACTGGAGCTGCAAGAATTCATGCATTACAATATGTTGGACTCCCTGTTGAAATTGGAGTAAAAGCTGCACATAATGCTCTACTAGAAGCTGGAATAAGAGACCAGGTCGAAATCTGGGCAGATGGAGGAATTAAAAGTGCTTCAGATGCATTTAAGGTAATGTTGCTCGGAGCTAATCGTATTGGTTTTGGTACACTCGCGATGCTTTCAATTGGATGTACAACATGTCGTGGTTGTCATTTAGACACTTGCCATGTAGGAATTGCCACTCAAATTGAATCAGAGGCACAAGCGAAGGAACATGGTTTAAGGCGTTTTGTCCCAAGACAATTTGATAAGGCCGTTCAGGGTGTCGTTAACTTATTTACTGCATTTGGGAATGAATTAAAAGCTTTAGCCGCTTCTATTGGAGTAAACAATTTACAAGCAGCAGTAGGTCGTTCTGATCTTCTTGAACAAACGAAAGGTATGGACCAAGTAGATTTGACATATTTATTAAAGACATTGGATATTAGCCAAATGAATTCACAAAACTCTGCCCCTACATCTGCATCGCAGTTACAGGTTGCAGTGGGCGCTGAATACATTGATGCTAGCGTCGAGGAATTACATCATTCACGGGAATATCAAAGTGTTACTTCTGAACAAAGGGTATTGGGTAGCAGGGTCTCTTGTCACCGCGTAAGAGGAAGACTTGATGGCTCCTATAAGAAACTAGCTCCTGTAAACTTGAAGTATATAAAGGGCTCCATTCCAGGTAACGGTCTAGGAGCTTATAACACTTCAGGTATTAACATTGAGGTAAATGGTGGAGCACAGGATGGAACAGGAAAAACCTCCTTTGGGGGACAAATTTCCATTCTTAAGTCAAAAGGTAAAGATGGGAAATACTATAATGGCTCTGTTGGGAAGGGGTTTGGATACGGTGCACAAGCTGGTCTTCTTGTAGTACAAGGAAATGCTGATGCTCGTGCAGGAATTAGACTCTCAGGTGCAGATATCATCATTGGAGGTCAAGTTACACAACCAATTCCGGAAAATGAGCATGGAAATATTGGTTCAAGGGCAAATATTAAAGGGTTTGCTTTTGAATATATGACAAACGGAAGAGGGCTAGTTCTTGGTGATCCAGGTCCATGGATTTGTGCAGGGATGACTGGAGGAGTAGTGTATCTTCGACAGCAACCAGAATTAGGCTTAACAAGGGATGCCCTTCAGCGAAGAATTGCTAAAGGTGCAAAAGTAACCTTGTCTTCCATTGATGAAAAAGGACAAAATGATATCAAAGAACTACTTTGTAAATATGTAGAATTACTTTCTAACCAAGGTCAAAAGGAGGAAGTAGTAGAACTGGAAAAATTAATTCAGAATCCTCAACAGCATTTTTTACAGGTATCTCCTGTTAAAGAGCAGGCTGACCCATCAGTATCTACTGAATGATATAATATTCTTTAAAATTAGAATGACTAATGTGATAGGCGCCCTCAAAATTGGGCGCCTATTGTCACTTTTTTTCTTATTTTTCCTCTTGAACTTCCGCTATAATGCATGTATAGTACTTTATTGTTTAGCAATTTCATAATAAATAATGATAAGGAAAATACTACATATAAAAAATCCCTTTATTATTGTTATTTTACATAAAAAGGTTATAAAGAAAGGAATTATACTATGAAGCTCGGTGCCCGCATTCTGAAAACGGGAATCGCAATTGTTTTGGCTCTTTTATTAGCGAATCTTCTCCATCTTCCATCACCTGTTTTTGCTGGGATTGCTGCTATATTTGCAATCCAACCGACAATTTACCGTTCCTATTTATCCATCATTGAACAAATTCAAGGGAACTTAATCGGAGCCATTACCGCTGTGCTATTTGTATTGGCGTTTGGAAACCATATTTTTTTTATAGGTCTTGCAGCCATTATTGTCATTACAATAAATTTAAGACTAAAAATTGAAAACACCATCTCATTATCACTCGTCACTTTAATAGTAATTATGGAAACCCCAGGCGATACCTTTATCCAATTTGCAATTATACGTTTTTCAACCATTTTGTTAGGCATTTTATCAGCATTTATTGTTAATTTGGTTTTCCTACCTCCAAAATATGAAAATAAGTTATACTATCGAATTTCTGATGTGACAGTTGAGATAATTAAATGGATTCGATTAACATCAAGACATACAGCCAATCATAACCTATTAAAAAATGATATTGAAAAGCTTAAAGACCAGATTATAAAATTAAATCATCTTTACTTATTATACAAGGAAGAGCGAAATTACTTTAAAAAGAATGATTTGGTGAAGTCAAGAAAACTAGTGATATATCGTCAAATGATTAACACAAATAAACGAGCTCTGGATGCGTTAAAAAAGCTGCATAGGTATGAAAATGAGTTCGTTCAACTACCAAGTGACTTTTTTCAAAGTGTGCAAGAAGGGCTCGACTGCTTGCTCCATCATCATGAGCAGATCATGCTTAAATTTATTGGGAAAATTAAATCCCAACCAGTTTTAGAAGATGGAAATCACTGTTTAAACCGCAAGGAACTCTTTCATCTAATTTTAGATAAACATAATGAATTAGACGAATTATCCTTATTTCACTCAATGCAATTGATTTCCGCAATCATTGATTATGATGAGAACCTAGAGCATCTAGACATGTTAGTCACAAGCTTTCATTCTTATCATCAGGATGAAAATGAACTAACGATAGAGGAAGAGAGATTAGAGTAAACTAACAAATAGAAATGAAAGTTAGTTTGAAGATAAAAAAGCAGCTGTATATCAGCTGCTTTTTGGTTAGTTTTTCATTTTTGGATCAAGTGCATCTCTTAATCCATCACCCATAAGGTTAAATCCTAATACCGTTAACATAATTGCTAGCCCTGGAAAAATCATCGTCCATGGAGCTTGTATTAAGAAGGTTTTTGCATCTGAAAGCATCTTCCCCCATTCTGGGTTTGGAGCTTCTGCCCCTAATCCCAAAAATCCTAGAGCCGCAGCTTCAATAATTGCAGTAGCAATAGCCAAAGTACCTTGAACAATAATAGGTGCCATACTATTTGGAAGAACATGAGATAATAATATCCTTGTATTACTCATTCCAACTGCTTTTGCTGCCATAATATATTCTTCTTCTTTTACACTTAAAACACGGGAACGAATTAATCTCCCAAAATTCGGTATATTTATCGTTGCAATTGCAATAAGCGCATTTTTAAGAGAAGGTCCTAATACTGCAACAATAGCGATTGCTAATAATATACTAGGAAATGCAAGCATAATATCAAATATCCTTGAGATAATCATATCAACCCATTTTCCATAATAACCAGCAACAATCCCCAGTAAGCACCCGATAACTATTGATCCACAAACGGAAAGAAAACCTACCCAAAGGGATATCCTTGCACCAAATACGACTCTCGAAAAAATATCTCGTCCAAAGTCATCCGTTCCAAACCAATGTTCACTAGATGGAGCTAATAGTTTGTTAGAAAGTTCTTGATCATTGATACCTGATGGTGCAATAATAGGAGCAAAAATGGCAAGTAAAATAAAGAAAAGGACAATACCTGTACCAATAATTGCTAGCTTATTCTTTTTAAAACCTCTCCATCCTTCCAGCCAAGGTGAAACGGCTTTCTCATCGGAAGGGCGTATTGGTGGCTGCACATTATTATTTTCAACCTGTAACTCCACATTTTCCACTCCCTTCCTTAATGGTATTTAATTCTCGGATCGACAAATGCGTATAGTAAATCGACTATAAGGTTAATTAAGACGAAAATAAAAGCAATTATGAGTATTCCAGACTGAACAACAGGATAATCTCTAAAACCAATGGCATCGTAAATATAACGTCCGATTCCAGGCCAACTAAAGATAGTCTCTGTTAAAATT
The DNA here is from genome assembly GCF_900117315.1 of Bacillus massilinigeriensis. Taxonomy (GTDB): domain Bacteria; phylum Bacillota; class Bacilli; order Bacillales; family Cytobacillaceae; genus Bacillus_BE; species Bacillus_BE massilionigeriensis. Next base: position 532,603 of record NZ_LT630337.1, on the reverse strand, counting down.
GCTCCACCTAAAAGTAACCCTGTTTGTAAACCAATTACAGTTAATACTGGAATGATGGCATTTTTTAGGGAATGCTTGTATACAACCCAAAACATTTTTAAACCCTTTGCTCTTGCAGTTCTGATATAATCAGACTTCATCACCTCTAACATTGTGGAACGCGTAATACGAGCAATGATAGCCATTGGAATAGTTGCAAGGGCAATGCTTGGTAAAACTAAGTGTTTTATTACTGTCCAAAGCTGGTTCATGTCACCCTGTATTAGAGAGTCAATTATGTAAAAGTTTGTTACAGCAGTTATTGGATTCCTTACATCCTCTCGACCAGAGGTTGGTAACCAATCTAGATTAATAGCAAATACCCATTGCTCCATTAAACCTAACCAAAAGATAGGCATTGATACACCAATTAGAGCTAGTACCATAGCAATATAATCAAACCATGAATTTTGAAACCACGCGCTGATTATTCCTGCATTTACACCAACTATTATGGCGATTAACATAGCAACGAATGAAAGTTCCATAGTTGCCGCAAGATATTGCCATATCTCAGCATTAATGGCGGTTTTGGTTCGAAGTGACTCCCCTAAGTCTCCGGAAAGCAAATCGCCTAGATAATGAAAATATTGAACATACCATGGCTGATCCAATCCTAGCTGTTTATTTAATTCTACTATCGCCTCTGGAGTAGCCACTTTCCCTAGGATTACTTGAGCAGGGTCACCTGGAATGGCACGAATCATAAGGAATACAACAAATGATAGTCCTAAAAGAACAGGGACTAATGAAAAAATTCGCTTAACAGTATAGGTAAACATTATTCCACCTCTTTTCCTGATTGAGATGTATCGGTTTGAGAGTTAAATAAAAATCTCTCAATATTTTAATCTCCAAATATAGTGTTTATCATTTTTTTTCTATAGAAAGTACAGTGATTCCCATATTTTATGGATATGAAAAGGGAGTCATATAGATGAACTCCCCTTTCATTACAACCTTATTTCAATTCAACATTTGATAATGCTTCAGTACCAGTTGGATGTGGAACATAACCAGTAACTGATTTCTTACCAGCAATAACCGGTGTTGAGTGAACTAGTGGAATCCAAGGAGCTTCTTCTTTAATAATTTCTTGTGCTTTCTTATAAAGTTCTTCACGTTTTGCTTGGTCTACAGTTGATTGAGCTTCAATAAGTAATTTGTGCATTTCATCATTTTTAAAGTATGAATAGTTGTTGCTTCCAATGCTGTCTTCATCTAATAATGCATATAAGAAATTGTCTGCATCTCCATTATCACCAGTCCAGCCAAGCAAGAACATATCTGCTTCACCTTTGCTAGCTTTATCTAGATATGTTGCCCATTCAAAAGATACAATTTTTGTTTTAACTCCAACATCAGCGAAATTCTTTTGAAGAGCTTCAGCGACCTTTTGTCCATTAGGCATGTAATCCCTTGGAACAGGCATAGCCCATAGCTCTAATGTTTGACTGTTATCATATCCTGCTTCTTTAAGAAGCGCTTTTGCTTTTTCAGGGTCATAAGCATAATCCTGAATAGCATCATTATATCCAGCAATCGTTGGAGGCATTGGGTTCTTTGCAGGTTCTGCAGCTCCAGCATAGAACGCATCGATAATCGCTTTTTTGTCAACAGCATAGTTTAATGCTTGACGTACCTTCTTATCCTTTAATGGACCACGAGTTGACGTTAATCCTAGATATCCAACATTTAAAGATGGACGATAGAAAATTTGAAGATCTTTATTACCTTCGATTGATTCAACATCACTAAAGTTTACGCCATCAATTAAGTCAACTTCACCAGCTGAAAGAGCATTTAAGCGGGCTGAGTTATCAGGAATTGTTTGGAAGACAACTTGATCAAGTTTTGGAAGACCTTCTTGCCAATATTCCTTGTTCTTTTCAAGGGTAATTTTTTCATTACGTTTCCATTCTTTAAATACAAATGGACCAGTACCTACAGGATTTTCTTTGAATTTATCACCATATTTTTCAATAGCAGCTGGGCTAGCAATTCCAAATGCTGACATAGCTAAGTTTTTATAGAGAGGTGCTACAACACGATTTAAGGTAATTTCTACTGTATATTCATCAACTGCCTTTACTTCCTTAATATTGTCTCCAAATTGAGAGATATAGTAAGGGAAGTCTTCTGCGGGACCTGCTTTCCAACGATTAAAGTTGAATACGACAGCTTCTGCATTTAAGTCAGTTCCATCATGGAACTTTACACCTTCTTTTAAATGGAAAGTATGTACTAATCCATCTTTAGACTCTTCATACTTCTCAGCTAGTCCTGGTTCGATTTCAGTGTTATCAACACCGAAGTTTACTAGTGTTTCAAAAACATTATCTGTGATTTTAAAAGATTCTCCATCAGTTGCATTAGCAGGGTCAAGTGAAACGGAGTCTCCACCTCTACCAAAGATAAGTGTACCTCCTGCTTTTTCTCCTGAGCTACCTTTGTCTTTGTTATCACTGGTAGTTTCTTTATTACAACCAACTAACGCCATCGACAAAATTAAGACAAATGCCAGAAACCAGATACTTTTTCGCTTGTTCATAATTTTCCCCCTTCATATCTAGGAAGTTCCTCTTCCAATCTTTTTTTATCGTCAACGCCACTTGTATATTTGCATTTATTTTGAATTATTAGAATTATACAAATGACAAGCAGCAAAATGACCAGGTTCAATTTCTTGTAATTCAGGTCTTTTCATTTTACAAATGTCCATACACTGATTGCATCTTGTGTGAAATGCACATCCTAATGGTGGATTTGATGGACTTGGTAAATCCCCAGTTAACAACTCTCTTTCTTGTTTTATATCTGGGTCTGGAATTGGTACAGCTGAAAGTAATGCTTTTGTATAAGGATGCAGCGGTTTATCATATAATTTATCCGCCTCAGTTATTTCAACTAATCTACCAAGATACATAACTCCCACTCTATCACTTATATGTTTCACAACCCCTAGGTCATGTGCGATAAAGATATAGGTTAATTGAAATTCCTTTTGTAAATCTTCAAGAAGATTTAATACTTGCGATTGGATGGAAACATCCAGAGCAGAAACAGGTTCATCCGCAATGATGAGCTTTGGCTTTGTCATTAAGGCCCTTGCAATTCCTATTCTCTGCCTTTGCCCACCACTAAATTGATGCGGGTATCGTTTAATTTGATAGCTGCTTAGCCCGACAACCTCCATCATTTCTTTAACCAATCGTTTTCTTTCCTGTTTATCTGATACTCCATGAACAATGAGTGGCTCTTCAAGGATTTTTTCAACCGTATGGCGAGGATTTAAGGATGCGAACGGGTCTTGGAATACCATTTGCATTTCTTTTCTCATTTTTCGCATTTCGCGATCATTTAATTTAGTTATATCTTTTCCTTCAAAAAGGATTTCTCCTTCGGTAGGTTCAATTAAGCGCATAAGCATTCTGCCTGTAGTTGATTTTCCACAGCCAGACTCCCCAACTAGTCCAAGAGTTTCACCTTTTTTGACATAAAAGCTAACATTATCCACAGCTTTTACTTCTCCCACACGTTTGCCCAGGAGTCCCCCTGTTATTGGAAAATACTTTTTTAATTGATTAACCTCTAAAAGTACCTCAGTCATTAATTATCCCTCCTGTTTCATGTAAGAAGCAGCGAACGTATTGATCACTGTCATCTGCCTTGTAAAGCGGAGGAGTATTTAGTCTACAGCGTTCTTGAACAAATTCGCATCTATCTGCAAATCTGCATCCTGTTTTTATCGTACCAGGCTTTGGCACGTTACCTGGGATTGAATAGAGCCGTTCTCTTTTTTCGCTTATATCCGGAATCGATTTGAGTAAACCAATCGTATAAGGATGTTTTGGATTTTTGAAAATATCATGAACAGTTGCTTCTTCTACTACCTTGCCTGCATACATAACAATCACTCGTTCACAAAGCTCAGCAACTACCCCTAGATCATGGGTAATCATGATGATTGCAGTTCCTAATCTCTCATTTAACTCTTTCATTAATGATAATATTTGGGCCTGGATGGTAACATCTAAAGCAGTTGTCGGCTCATCAGCAATTAAAACCTTCGGAGAACACGATAAGGCCATAGCAATCATTACCCTTTGCCTCATCCCACCTGATAGCTGATGCGGATACTCCTTCATAATTTGTTCAGCTCTAGGTAAGCCGACAAGCTTGAGCATTTCTACAGCTCTTTCAAATGCTTCTTTCTTTCCAATTCTTTTATGTATGTTAATAGCTTCAATTAGTTGATTTCCTATTGTAAAAAGCGGATTTAATGAGGTCATAGGTTCTTGGAAAATCATTGCAATATCATTTCCACGGATTTCTCTCATTCTCTTTTCTGAGGCATTTACAATGTCTTCACCGTTTAAAAGGATTTCACCGCCAACAATTTTTCCTGGTGGCTGAGGGATGAGTTTCATAATTGATAAAGAGGTTACACTTTTTCCACAACCTGACTCACCAACGATTCCTAAGATTTCGCCCTTTTTGACCGAAAAACTTATTTTATCGACGGCAGGTACTTCTCCATCATTTGAAAAAAATGAAGTTCTCAATTGTTTTACATCTAAAACTGGTGCCTGAGTCATATTGACCCTCCTTTCTTGTTGTTATGAGAAAATTTAAATACTTTAAAAAATATATATTAATCATTTTATTAAAAAACATTGTGTACGTCTACTTATTTTTCAAAATTATTTAATAATAAAAAATATTCTTTTCGTTTCAACCCTTATTTCTGTAAGGTTTGTTTGCGTTTTCGAATATTTATAAAACTACTTTTGTAAATATTAACAATGTTCAAAATAATCCAAAATTTGGGATTTTTTTATTTTTAAAATAATATATTAAAAAATTATTATCAAAAAAAAGCCCTAATTACCCACAACTAGAAAAAATAGTCTTGAGTAATCAGGGTTTATTTTTGTAATATTTTCCACTATGGGTAGCCCATAGGAACTATGATTTCTAATTGGAAAAATAATTCGATACCAACTTGTATAATATTCCCATATATTAATGATTTAACTGTTGAACCTGAAATAATTTATAGTAATTTCCCTGCTTATTCATTAATTCCTCATGCTTACCTACCTCCACTATTTTTCCATGCTCAATTAAGACTATTCGATCGGCATGAGTGATAGTGGATAACCGATGTGCCACGATAAAGGTCGTTCGATCCGTTGCAAGTTTATCTAATGATTCCTGAATTAAATATTCACTCTCTAAATCTAATGCAGATGTAGCCTCATCTAGAATTAGAATTGGAGGGTTTTTCAAAAAGACTCTTGCGATGGCAATTCTTTGTTTTTGCCCCCCTGATAGTTTCACTCCACGCTCGCCAACTTTAGTGTCATAACCATCTGGAAGATTCATAATAAAATCATGCGCACTAGCAGCTTTAGCTGCTGCAACTACCTCTTCATCTGTTGCATAAGGATTTCCTAAAAGTATATTCGTTTTTACCGATTCACTAAATAGAATCGTATCCTGCAATACCATCCCTATTTTATCTCTTAGGGAACGAATCTTGAATTGACGAATATCAACTCCATCTAGGAGGATTCGGCCAGTAGTGACATCATAAAATCTTGGAATTAGACTTACGAGAGAAGACTTCCCTCCACCGCTCATCCCAACTAGGGCAATAGTTTCCCCTTTTTTTACATGTAATGAGATATTATTTAATACATTCTCACCCTTTTCATCATAAGAAAAAGATACGTTTTCTATGGCGATGTCCCCTTCAACTCCCTCACATTCTATGGAATCCGGTGTGTCTTGAATATCATATTTTTCATCAATGAATTCAAATACCCTGTCCATAGAGGCAAAGGATTGTGTTAAAGACGTTGATGAATTAACCAGTCTTCGTAATGGATTATAGATTCTATCTATGTAAGCGATAAAGGCAACCATTGCCCCAATTTTCATATCCCCATTAATAACTTGATAGCCAGAATACCCAATAACAATTAATGGAGCAATGTCTGTAATTGTATTAACAACGGCAAATGACTTTGCATTCCATCTTGTATGTTCTAATGCCCTTGATAAAAAGTTTTTATTATAATGATCGAATTGAGTTTGTTCATAATCCTCAATCGCAAAGCTCTTAATGACAGATATCCCAGCAACGCGCTCATGCAAGTAGCTTTGAACCTCAGCGAGTGCCTGTGACCTTTTTCTTGTTAATGCCCTTAGGTTCCCAAAGAAGTACTTCACAGAAAACGCATAAAATGGTAGTAATATAAGTGAAACAATCGTTAAAGTGACATCCATTGTAAACATAATAATGATTGCTATTACAATCGTTGCTACATCCAACCAAAGATTCATTAGCCCAGTCACTACAAAAGTTTTTGTCTGTTCCACATCATTGATTACCCTAGAGATAATCTCCCCTGTTTTTGAATTAGAGTAATATTTAAAGCTTAGCTTTTGTAAATGTGAATAGAGTTGATTACGGATATCATAAAGGATTTTACTCGACGTCCATTGTGCAAAATATTGTCTATAATACTCAATCGGTGGACGAGCAATGACAAAAATGACAATCATGATGGACATAACCCAAAAGAGATGATTGACTTTTTCAGGGTTTGAAAGCATGTTATTTCCCACTATATCATCTACTACATACTTAATAAGTAGAGGAATTAATAGTGGAATTCCAAATTTTATGATTCCGATAATAATGGTTCCTATTATTTGCAGTCGGTATGGTTTTACAAAGTGAAGATATCTCCGGATACTCCCCAAAGCTGTTCTCTCCCTCAAATGTGTCTATCATAATAAAGTATAGATGTTTATTTCCCTATTTTACACTATTAATGCTTAGTAAAAAATTATACCTTTACTCTAATGGATAACAATCTATAAAATTCATGCTGGAACGGATACTCAATTTGTTATTAATTGGAGGTTATTGAACCGTGATTTCACTATAGATTTTTGGAGAAATCCAATCGTCCCCTTATTGTACCCCAATAAAACTCTCCCTCAATCCAAAACAAAAAAAGTGACCCCCTGTCATTAAAGACTTTCTGAGTCACCTTAATCAATCTAGGCATTTTCAATATCCACTTTTTAGCGTCTATAAGTTAGATAACGCTCGTACCATATGTCAATAAAGTCTGGTGCGAAGGGACCTTTCCTTTGACGAATCCATCGAATTAAAGTATCAACATTTGTTTTAAGTATTTTATCAATTACATCAGGATAATTCATTTCTTTTCGATGTCTTTCATATTCATCTTCATCTAATAAATTAAATGTCATATCCGGAAATACCTTAATATCTAGGTCGTAATCTATATACTTTAGTGCCTCATTATCACAAATAAATGGGGAACTTAAATTACAATAATAATAAATTCCATCTTCTCTAATCATTCCAATTACATTAAACCAACACTGTGTATGAAAATAACAAATCGCTGGCTCTCTTGTAATCCAGGTTCTCCCATCAGACTCTGTAACAATTGTTCGATCATTTCCGCCAATTACTAGACTTTGTGTCCCCTTTAATACGGTTGTTTCTTCCCAGACGCGATGGATGTGCCCATTATGTTTATAGCTATGAATTTGTATTGGTTCACCTTCGATGGGTACGCCCATTTCTCTCCCTACTTTCATTTTTGAAGCTTTGTGACCTAACGGGGGTTATTTGTTTTTCTCCTTATCTAATAGTCTTACCAAGGCAACAAAGAACATTTCCTTTTTTCTACTATTATAACGGTAAAAGGAAAAATTTAAAACAAAGAGCCATTGAAAAATCAATGACTGCTAAAAAAAGTAATAAAAACTCTTAAATTGTTGAGCTTTGTCAGGGGACACCCTTATGATTGAACGGGAATGTCCCAATCCTGATAGGAACGAATAACTTCCTCTGTTTGATTTTCAAATGTTTTATGAATGGCTAATAATTCTTCTTTCATTTTTGCTATTTCTATTTGGATACTTTCTAATTCTGTCTCTTGTTGAAGAGACCTCAATTCTTTTTCAAGCTCCTGACAGCGCTCAAGCTCTGCCTGCAAAAATAATAGCTTCTCCATTGTCTTCATTTGTTCATTTACTAATTGATTGAAGTTATTCATGACAATCACCGTCCCGAATCGTTTCTTAATATCTAATTCGAGAAAAACCCTATAATCTCCTTTGACTACTTCTGTAGACTAAGAAGAGAATTTGTCGAATAGGAATAAAAGCAGAGAGAGCTCGCACAGCGCTATATGGACTGGGATTGTAAGAGAAAGAGAAACCTACACGAGGGAAGTTGACGATGCTAATTTATCGTGTCACAAAATCCGGGATTTTACTAGCTCAAGCCGCCGGACCTAGAAAAAGCGTGTACAGCTAGTCAGTATAAAAAAATAAAGAAAGACACCCTACCGTATTAGAGTGCCTTTCTTATCATTTATTGACCTTGTAAGCCAGAATTTTGGTTTTTACGAGCTTCAGCTTGTTGATTTTGTTGTCTTACTTGTTGTGCATTTGTTTCACTAGCAAATTCTGTACCAAATTGACCTTGGCTACCAGCACCTGCAGATTGTGCATTTTGTTGTCTAACTTGTTGAATGTTAGTACCTGATTGAGATTGGTTTGGTTGTTTTGCCACTATTATCACCTCCACGATATTAATGTTACCGAGTGAGGTGAAAACTATCCTAACTTTTTTTACCAATTTAATGTTAGACGAGTAATGAAATTCCACCATCCACAATAATAGTCTGTCCGCGAATCATACTTGCTTGATCACTAATTAAAAACATAATGGTATTCACCATATCATCAATTTCGACCATTCTACCGGCAGGTGTTTTTTCCTTTGCACCGGCCAAAAGCTCTTCTCTATTTGGAAAATGCTTTAAGGCATCTGTATCAATAGCCCCACCGGATACGGCATTGACTACAATATTTTTTGGTGCAAGTTCAATAGCCAAATACCTCGTTAGAGCCTCGACCGCTGCTTTTGAAACGCCCACTACTGTATAATTATCTAAATAGCGTATAGCCCCTAGTGAGCTAACACTTACAATTTTTCCTCCACCCTTTAACTCCATTAATTTTGCCGCTTCTTGCGCACAAAATAATAATGCTCGACTATTAATGTTCATTGTCCAATTCCAATGAGATTCTTCCAGCTCCATAATTGGACGTTGGACACCAGAAGCTGCGTTGCTCACGAAAACATCAAGGCCGCCAAAGGTTTCACGTATTTCCTCAAACATCCCCTTAATTTTTGCAACGTCCCCCACATTTGCCTTTACCACAAGAACCTTTCTGCCAAGAGCCTCAATTTCAGCGGCGGTCTCCAATGCTTGCGTCTTGCTCCTAGCATAGTTAAGGACAATATCGTACCCTTCTTGTGCTAGTCTTATGGCGGTTGCCTTCCCAATACCTCGACTAGATCCAGTTATTAATGCTACCTTTTGTGTCATAAGTCCTTTCCTTTCCTCATTTTTCTTCATTTTAGCTTTTCTATGTATATATAGCAATTATAGGAAAAAAAATAAGACATGAATGGGTACTGGCCAATATACTCAAACATTAGACGAAGGGAAGAATACTATGTATAGTGGTCGTGATATGACAGAGCTTTCTATGAAATCAAAATCTGAATGGTCTCAAGAGGAACTAACCTATTTTCATCATTCTCTTCAACAAATGACACCCTATCTAAACGTTGAAGGACAATCAATTCATCGAGAAATTATAGAGGAAATTATGGCACGTGGGGGACTAAATTAGTATTAAACCTTATTCCTAAAAGAAGGGGCTAATTCATTAAGAATTAACCCCTTCAATCATTCGAATCATTTTTTGATGGGATACTGGAAAGGCCAATTGATTTAATTCAGTTAGATTAACTAACCTCAGATTCCCTTGTTCTTGTACTTGATTTATGATTTTTCCTTCATAAACGTTGATATACCATTTTAAATGTGAAAAGACATGCTCTATATGTCCAATTATTTCACTTAGCTCCACTTCAGCCCTATAAGAATCATTTAAAAATAAACATAGCTGTTCCTTTTCGCTTATCTGTTTTAGATTTATTTCTGTATTTGGGAACTCCCAAAGATTAGCTAGTAATCCATTTGGACCTCTTTTGTGAATAAGATAATTTCCGCTTTCATCCTTTAATATGGCAGCTGATAAATGAATGTCCTTTTGTTTCTTATTCTTAGTTTTTACTGGTAATTCGTTAGATGTACCTTCATCAAAAGAGATACAATGCTCCCTAACTGGACATAAAAGGCATGAAGGCGAAGTTGGTGTACAAATTTGTGCGCCTAGATCCATTAATGCTTGATTGAAAAATGAAGGATTGTCCTGCGATATCATCGCCCTAATGGCTGCTTCAAAAGTTTTTCTTGAAGATGTTTTTGCTATGTCATCCCATATAGACAATACTCTTGAAATCACACGCATGACATTTCCATCAACTGCTGGCTCAGGCAAACCATATGCTATCGAAAGTATGGCTCCAGCAGTATAGGGTCCAACACCTTTTAATGAGGATATTTTTTCAGGGGTATTTGGTACCACTCCATCATATTTCTCAATGACTTCCTTTACCGCTGAGTGAAGATTTCGAACCCTTGAATAGTAGCCAAGACCTTCCCACATTTTCAATACCTTTTCTTCATCTGCTTCTGATAAAGCTTGTATTGTGGGAAAGTTTTCTATAAAACGATTAAAATATGGGATAACTGTATCTACTCTAGTCTGTTGAAGCATAATTTCAGAGACCCAAACTTTATATGGATCCTGGTCATTTCTCCATGGTAAATCCCTTTTTTCAGCTTCAAACCAACTGATAAGATCATTTTGAAATTTTTTTATATCTAACTTTTCCAGATTATTAAGCGTTTTTTCTCCCAAAGTTTCTCCTCCAGTTGTTATACTATTGATTATTTATTCCTTGACTCATAATAAATTAGGTTAATCCAAAAAATATGAGAGAAAATAAATTTGATAAAGTGAAGCTTCCATCAGCGGGGGATTTTCGTCGCACAGGATGTGCTAGTGTCGACATTGCCACATCACGTGGTGTATTTAGTCGAATTCATCCCCACTGATGGTTAGTTGAACCAATCGGCAGTTTTCGGACAGTTGATCTCCCACTTATCCTCTTCGATTTCTCACAGTTTAGAAGTGGGGTCCTTCTGCCCGTTAACCTGCGATAAATTGCCTATTGATCATCCATATGTTGCAATAATCGCAACTCTTTACAATTAAATCACTTTTAACTGTTATTACAAGGGTTTAATTGATAAAATTAAGACAGGTAAGATATTAATTTTTTCCTTATGAAGGAGGTCCTTCCTTTGGATACTGGAACTCATGTAGTAATGGGTCTAGCTTTAGGTGGACTTGCAACGCTTGATCCAATCGTTGCAGAGAGTTCTGTAACAGCAACAAGTGTATTAATTGGAACCATCATTGGGTCGCAAGCACCCGATATTGATACAGTGCTAAAATTACGCAATAATGCCGTTTATATTAGAAATCATCGAGGGATTACTCATTCGGTCCCTGCTATTCTTCTTTGGCCTTTGGCAATTATTGCTGCATTATATCCTTTCTTTCCAGAAACAAACTTGTTTCATTTATGGATTTGGACGTTTCTAGCTGTTTTCCTTCATGTGTTTGTTGATATTTTTAACGCATATGGAACTCAAGCTTTAAGACCCTTTACATCAAAATGGATTGCATTAGGAATCATTAACACCTTTGACCCCATCATATTTGGCTTACATGTTATTGGGTTAATCATTTGGGGGTTTGGTGGGAATCCGGGATATGTCTTTTTAGCCCTTTATGCAATAATAGTGGCTTACTATTTCGTTCGCTTTATCTCCCAGCGAAGGGTAATGAAAGCAGTGAAGGAGATTATACCTGACGCAACGGATATCATCATTGCTCCAACCATGAAATTTCATCAATGGAAGCTAGCAATTATGAACAAGAAACAATTCTTTGTGGGGCGTGCACTCAATAATCATGTTGAGATATTAGATCAATTTAACCGTATGCCCGTTCCAGAAACCCCTGTTTTGGAGGCGGCAAAGAAGGATAAAAATCTCGCAGCTTTCCTTTCGTTTTCTCCAGTTTATCGTTGGGAAGTGGATGAATACGATGATTACTATGAAGTTCGCTTTATCGATTTAAGATATCGTAGCAATGGACATTATCCTTTTGTTGCAGTTGTTCATTTAGATTTTGAATTAAATATTAAGAATTCATATACCGGATGGATTTTTAGCGAAGCAAAACTACAAAGAAAACTCAGTGAATTACCAAATTAAAGGCGATGCAATGTCAGCATCGCTTTTTTTAATTTAGCTTAGATGGATCTTGTTCAAGCAGATGTTTATATTTCGGATTGTTTGATGTAAATTCGTGTAGTCTATCACCATATTGATTTATCCATTGCCTTACAATTCTTTCAGTCATTTCGCTTCCCATATACTCTCTACCAGCCTTTGCATAGGTTGTTTCAAAATCATCCCATAAGAGTTCAACCCAGGTCTGTGCTTGATTTATTGAGATAGTCTTATTTTTTTCTAGGAGCAATTCGATTAATCTATTTTGGTATTCATTCATATTCGTTCCCTCTTTTCCAATTGAAATATTAAATTTTCAAACATAGTCTCACCCAAAACAACCCATAATACATTTAAGTGAGAAACATTCATACTGTTTTTCACAAGCCAGTCATTTCTCCATATTATCTGAGGTGGTGTTTTTCTTGCGGAATAAAGCTAAGGGATTTCCATATGGTCATGACAATAAGTTTCAAGGAGAACCTCGAGCAAAAGCAGAATTTGCCTCAAGACGAGCGGATGGAACAATAAATACACATCCTCAAGAACGAATGTACGCCTCATCACATAGAGAGGTGCCAGGCACCAACCAATAAATGGAAAGGAATTCTAAGGCATTTTGCTTTAGAATTCCTCTAATCTTTTTAGCATTGATATAGGTAAAGCTTCTTCTTTTTCATTTCCATGCAAGCGATAACCCCAAGCTAGTACACCATTTAAATACTCTATTTTAAAGTAAGAACCAGGGTCCCCCTCTATTTCATAAATATCACCTGGTAGGAAATCCTCGGGATTTAGTAAATAAGACTTGGCCATTACGGCCTTTCTTTCTAATACTGAAAACTCATTAACCATCCCCATTTGTTCAGCTTTTCTGGCCCCTTCATTTAACTTTGATATTTCCTGCTGAAGCTCATATGGTGTCATTTCACTATATCTTTTTTCTTGTTGCATGTTTCTCACCTTCCATCTATCTTCTTATGCTTCATGACTCATGATTAGCCTTGACCTCTTGTAAATACTCTTCAATCATATCAAGTGAAAAGCCTTTTCTGAATAATGCCTGCTTCATTTTTTGCTGAAACTCATACCCGCTATATTTAGAAAATTTCCTTAACGCCTTCTCTCCCTGTATTCGAATGGCTTGAAGGTTTACAGCCTCGTCATTTTCAACTTTATATTCATTCAGAACCCTGGTTATAATTTCAGTTTGGTACCCTTTACGCATAAGTAGCTGCTCCAGCTTTTGTTGAATCATTCGAAGAGAATCTTTATTATTTTTTTGACAAAACTTTTCACTAAGGATTTTGGCCTTCTCGTATTCGTGTTCAAAATCATATTCCTTCAAGGCTATTCGAATATTCGATTCAGAAATGCCCTTATCCTTTAATTCCCTTTTAGTTAAAACAGATCCTTTATCCGTTGTATTCATCGTTGTACGGACATAAGCCTTTGCATATTCCTCATCATTTAAAAATTGATACTCATATAATTTATGAATTGCTTCCTGAATAATTGGTTCATCGATTTCTTTTTTTAGTAAGTATTCCCGAACTTCATGCTCGGATCGGATTCTTCTCGCCAAAAATTGAACAGCTAAATTATATGCCTTTCGAATATCATCCTGATAACTGATTTCTGTAAGGGCAAATGGGTCTAGTTCAATTCCCTTTTTTAGTTGAAACTTTATCAATACATCCTCATCTACGCTAAAGGCATATTTTTCCCCTGTTCCATCATCCATGAAAATATTATATCGATCACTTTTATTTTTCTGTACGGTGATTTTCGTGATAATAGCCAAAATGATCACCTCCATTAATAATTTAGCACATTTTCTTTTTCTTGCCGATTATTGAGATTTCCCCTTTCATTTTTTGTATGAATCCGACTATTTAGGGAAAAATATAGTTGATTGCTTTCTATCTAAATAACGAAAGGATGTTTTATTTGGAAAAGAAAAAGAAGGAAAAAAGGAAAAGAAATCTATCTAGCATGCAAGAAGTCACCTACACTCGAGAATTTAAACGAGCCGACCAAGCTGGAGGATTTAAAACAAGGGAAATCAAATAGGTACATAATCAACCATTTCCTTTTGGTAAATAATTTCCAAACATATTAAAAAGTCCTTTAGCAAACGATAAAAGTGCGGATATGTATTCCGTACTTTTTTATTGAAAGGGGTTTTTCACTTGGGTCGTGCTCAAGGACATAAAACACGTGATCGAAACAAAGCTTCTCTTCCACAGGTTCCGAAAAACCTAAAATCTGATGGGCTAGACGTTGAATTTGACAGGGATTTAGCCGATCATGAGGATTTAGAAGCAATGGCACGTTCTAAGGCAGCAGACGAAAGAGTGAAAAGAAATAAGAAAAAGTAAGACTTTAACTATGACTATAAGCAGCAGAGCTCCATCTGCTGCTTTGCCCCAATATACATGTGAATAACTTTATCCACATGATTGTTGATAATGTGGATAACCTCACGAAACCCTATCATAACAATTGTCAATTAATTGGTTATTGTGTATAATTTTTGTAAACAAATCCTTAAAAAACTGTGGATAATGTTAATAAGTCTGTGGAAAGTCTATATACCAATAGTTTTGATTGTGTATAACCCCCAGTAATCCCTATTAAATGAATCGTTTGGAAAAATGACTTCTCATCAATCTACATGAAAAAGTTGCTTTAAAGATCGAACGATGTCCCCTCTACTAATGATCCCAGTAAGTACATTGTTTTTAACGACAGGTACCTTTTTAATCCTTCTTCTTCCTAATATTTCGGCTACCTTTTCGATTTCTGTATCCTCATCAACCGTTATGACGTTTTTCTTTGCCACTTCCATAACATTTTTATTAAGCAATCTTTTAAATTTATCCTCTAAGCTTTCCTCATCCTCAATAACCGTTGTGTAATAAAAGTAGTTTATGATAACGGGGTCATGCTTTCCTATCCACTTCATAATGTCTCCATCACTTACATAGCCCACAAGTTCATTTCGATCATTTACCACTGGTATACCACTAATACGATATTCAACAAAACGGTCTAAAACGTCCTGAATTAATTGATTTTCCTTCACCTTTATGACATTTTTAACCATAATATCTTTAGCTTTCACTTTATTCTCTCCTTATACAGTTGCAGCTGTACTAATTATTTTTATAATATTAGAATACCCCTTACCTAAAAAAATTCCTATAACACAATAAAAAAAAAGATCAACTCTAGTATTGTATTACTAGAGTGATCTTTAATCTTGTTCCCTTTCATTTGCTAAGTGGAGCGAAAATGAAGCATAAAATTTATATTTGAATTACGAGAATTCTCGCTTTTTATAAAAATTTAATGAAATCATAATTGAGATGATGAGTATGACCATAGTCGGTATCAGCAATAGCAATGTCAGCTGTTCTACGCTCAAATTTCCAAGGCTCACCATCAGTTTAAGAAAATGTTGGTTTTCCTTCAAATATCCAGTAAGGGAGGTTCCACCAAAGAAGAAAATGAAAAATAGAGCAAAATTTACAAACCTTGATTTGATATAACCATACTTAAAAATAATTGGGAAATTAATTGATGTGAATAACGCTACTGCAATTATTCCACCCAAAGCTCCTTCTATTGAAAATGGAACCACTTTGATTGGAAGCTCTACCAAACTTGTAAGGGTAGAGACAAAATAACAGGCTAGCAAAATAACAAAGGTATAGGAAAATACTGATAAATATTTAGCTATCACAATACTTGACCTTTTAATTGGTAAACTATTCAGCATAATTTCGACCTTATTTTTATCCTCAATGGCACTTGCACCAAATGCAATAGCATAGGTTAAGACCACAACTCCCCCTGTTAATCCAGCTGCACCCATTTTTTGAAACACGATCATGAAATAAATAAAAAAGAAAAATGCAAAGATTAACGTACGTTTTTGGACTAAAGTGTCTTTCCAGATTAATTTAAGCACCTTTACCACCTCTTGTATAAAATAACATGACATCTTCAAGATTCGGCTTCTCCACAATGATATTTGGTCCAAATTTCCTTTTACATTCCGTTTTATCTCGGACTAATCCCTCAAAGCCATATTCATTTTCCTTTATTCCGATAAAGTATTTCCTAGTTTGTTCAGTTAAAAATTCCTTCCTGCCCTTAATAATCCCATACTGTTCAAAGATTTCATCCTTCGGCAAAGATAATATGACTTCCCCCTCATGTATGAGAGTAATGTAATCTGCTATTTTATCTAAATCAGACGTGATATGAGTGGAGAAAAGAATTCCTTTTCGCTCGTCTTGTATAAGATCCATTAATATATCTAGTAATTCACTTCTTACAAGCGGATCCAGTCCAGATGTTGGTTCGTCCATGATTAATAGCTCTGCATGATGGGAGAGGGCAATCGCTAAAGAAAATTTCATTTTCATCCCCTTGGACAAATCTTTAATTTTCTTATTAATTGGTAGATTAAACGCTTTAATATATTGATAGAATGCATTGTCATCCCATTTTTTATAAAATTTGCTAATGATTTTCTTCATCTGTAAAATGGTTAAGTCTTCGTAATAATGGCTTTCATCATAGACAAAGCCTATTCTTTCCTTAATCTTGATTTCATTTTTTTTATGGTCTTGACCAAACACTCTTATTTCTCCACTGTCTTTAGAAATTAAATTCATAATTAGCTTTATAGTTGTACTTTTTCCTGCCCCATTGGGACCTATAAAACCCATGATAAATCCCCTATCCAATGACATGCTAATATTATTTAGGGAGAAATCCTTATAGTTCTTACATAAATTTTGAATTTCCAAGATTTTTTCCATCACTCATCCTCCTCATATAAAAGAGTCAACATTTCCTTTAGCTCCTCAAGGGTAATTCCTACATACTTAGCCGTGGATACTGCCTCTGCGATTTTTTCCTCAACTATTTTGATTCTTGCCTCTCGAAAAAGCTCTTTATTCTTAGAGGCGATAAATGACCCCTTACCTGGTACAGTAACAATGTACCCCTCCTTTTCAAGCTCATCGTAAGCCCTCTTTGTCGTGATGACGCTTATTTGTAGCTCTTTAGCAAGATTTCTTATCGAGGGAAGAGCTTGTTCTGGAGTTAAATCGCCCTTCATGATTAGGCCTTTGATTTGACTCATGATTTGCTCATAAATGGGTTCTTGTGCTGCATTGGAAATGATAATATTCAAAAAAACCATCCCCTTTCTAAGTTTTAACGAGCAGTTAACCCTTTTTATTTTGTTAGTTCATACTGTATATATACAGTATATACAGTATGAACAGCATAGTCAACAATTATACAATTATTTATTTTGTCCATCTTATTACAATCAACGAATATCCTATTTTTCTATTTTCCTTTTTCAGATTTAGGATTAAAATGAGTTAATATTGGGCTATGCAAGTAGGCCTAGTAAAATAAAGGAGACAAACACATTGACAGAACAGAAAAACAACTATCAAGAGCAAACTCTTTTTAACATTACTTGGCCACTTTTTATCGAATTAGCTTTACATATGGGAATGGGAATTATCGCCACCTTTATTCTCAGTCATTATTCAGATGCGGCGGCGGCTGGAGTTGGAGTTGGAAACCAATTATTAAATATTTTCATATTAGTTTTTAATGTTACTGCAGTAGGTGCAACAATCCTTATAGGACAAAAATTAGGTGCAAATCAAATTCATAAGGCAAAGCAGCTTGCCCGTTCTGCCGTAGGCTTAAACTTTTGGTTTGGGATCACCATTGCACTTGTGGTATTTATATTTGGAAAACCACTATTAAGTTTATTTGACATTCAAGGGAAGGTATTGGAGTACGGGCTTATTTTTGTTCGAATATGTGGTCTTTCTCTTGCCTTTGAATCTCTTTCTTTGGCTTTAGGATCCGTTTTAAGGAGCCATGGATATACAAAGGATTCAATGATTGTTACTGTTTTGATGGATATCATTAGCGTTGGAGGAAATATACTTGCCATTTTTGGTTTATTTGGTCTTCCGGTAACCGGTGTAACAGGTGTTTCTTGGGCAATGGTTGTAGCTCGTGTTTTTGCGACAGTGGCATTATTTTATTTAGTTTATCGAAAGCTCTCTATAAGAATTAGATTGATTGATTTAATTACTATAAAAAAAGAGGATATTCGTGGGTTACTATCTATTGGGGTTCCATCAGCTGGTGAAAACCTCTCCTATCAGTTTTCACAATTAATTATTACTGGTTTTGTTGCATCCATCGGAGCCTCCACACTCGCAGCAAGGGTATATATTCAAAATATTTCTATGGTTTGTTATTTATTTTCTCTTGCTATTGCAATGGGCACTCAACTTCTAGTTGCAAGATATATCGGAGGCAGACAATATGACCGTGCATTACGGCGAGGCATACGAACATTGAAAATAGCAATGGTTGCCTCCTTTGTTGCATCACTTATGGTTGCATTGATTGGAGAACCAGTTTTAGGATTTTTCACCGACAACCCAAACATTATTTCCATTGGACTTCCAGTGTTATGGGCAATTGTTTTCATTGAACCCGGAAGAGCAATGAATTTAGTATTGATGAGCTCGCTAAAATCTGCAGGAGATGTACGTTTTCCAGTTATCATTGGAATGATTTCAATGTGGGGAGTATGTGTCGTATTAAGCTATATCTTTGGAATTCAGCTTGGTCTTGGGTTGCTTGGAATTTGGATTGCTCAAGGATTTGATGAATGGCTAAGGGGATTATTTGCATTAAAACGTTGGATAAAAAGACCCTGGGAAAGAAAAATGAAGGTCAAGATGGTTTCTTAAAATATTACCAGGTACCACCTATGGATATCAATCAATCCATGAACGGTACCTGGTACTCATTAACTATTCTTTTCAATTAATTGTTTTATATAATCAATCTCTCCTTTTAATTGACGAACCTTTTCTAATCTTCCTCTCTCCTCTTCTTCTATTTCATTAGTCTCCTTACTCAAAAGATCCAACAGCTCCAGATCTAATAATTGCAATTCATTCATCAGTGATTGATTTTGTGAAGATATATCTGAATGCTGCTCCCATTCCTCATATCCACCAAAAAAGGTGCTCACCACTTTATTTTCCACATGGACGACCTTATTGGCTATCTTTCTTAACAGATAAGGGTCATGGGAAACTATCACAACCGAACCGGGATAGGAATTAAGCGCATCCTCTATCCGCTCCCTTGTTGGAATATCTAGATAATTAGTAGGCTCATCTAAGACTAGTAAATTCGCTTCTGAGAAATATAGCTTAACAAATGCTACTCTGCATTTTTCCCCCATGCTCAATTGGTTAATTTTCTTGAATACCTCTTCTTTGTGGAATAAAAAACATGCTAATATTGTTCTAGCATCTGATTGCTTCATATTTGGAATCGATAATAATTCATCCAAAATTGTATTTTCTTCATTCAAACTCTCAAGTTCTTGAAAGAAATATCCAATTTTTAATTGTGGATTTCGAGCAATGGACCCAGATAATGGGGCTAACCCACCTGTCATTAGCTTAAGTAAAGTTGTTTTTCCACTACCATTTTTTCCGACAACAGCCACCCGATCTCCTCGATTGATTTCTAGTGTGACCTTTTGAATGACAGGATGATTTCCATAGGAAAAGTCTACATCCGTTAGGCTTAGCATCTTTTTAGACGAGAACTCCTGTGTTTCAAAGCTTGCATGTATCACAGACGGTTCCTTCGGTTTCTCTATCCGTTCCTTCTCTAACCGTTCTAAAGCCTTTTCCTTTACTTTATACTTCACAGCCTGTTTTGCCGCTTGCTTTTGCGCATAGGGATTTCGCACACTTGCTGTAGCTTTTGCTTGCTGGTGCCAATCTTTGTACGTTTGTATGGCTTCTAACAGTTTTTTTCTCTCTTGCTCCTGTTTCTCATATAAATATTGTTTTGTTTTGATTTCATGTTCCTTTTGCTCTTTATAAAAGCTATAACCACCGATATATTTATTGGTTCCGCTTTTAGTTAATTCATAAGTTACATTCGCACATTTATCAATAAATTCCCGTTCATGGGATATAAATAACACACTACCCTTGTAACGATTAATCCACTCCTGGAGCCATTCCACCGTCTCTACATCTAAATGATTGGTTGGCTCGTCAAGTATAAGTAGCTTTGGAGAACCAATAATTACTCGTGCAAGCTTCACGCGAGTTTTCTGTCCTCCGCTAAGACTAACAAAGGGAGTATCCCAGAGGTTTTCGGGAATCCCCAGCTTTGATAGAACCTTCTCAACTTCTGATTCCCACTCATAGCCATTGGCGTCCAGATACTTTTGTAATGCCTCGTTATATGCGTTGATAAGTTTTTCATCTTGACCATTTCCTGTGAGTTGTTTTGTCAATTGGTTTAATTTCTTTTTCAAACCACTATTCAGCTCGTTATTCCCTTCGACATATTCTCGAGTGGTTAGGTTGGTATCATTTATCCCATCCTGCTCCATCCACCCTATTTCATCCCGTTGGACTCCGTACATAATCTCTCCCTTGACCACAGGAGCCTCTCCAAGAATTCCTTTTAAGAAGGTGGTTTTTCCTACCCCATTTTCCCCAATTAATGCAACATGCTCCTTTGGCTTAATTTCCAAGGATGCCCCCTCAAATAAGGTGGTACCGTTATATTCCATTTTTAGATGATCTACTTTTAATATAAACAAACATCTCACTCCTTTTTTGCATGCAAAAAGGCACAGGTAACAACCCTGTGCCTGGAATGATAAAAATACATAAAGTGGGGAACACAATGATTACACAAAATAATAATCCATGCAATATCCCTAAACTTTATCTAAAATTCTATTCAATCTGACATCTAAAAAATGACACAGGTATCCTGTTCTTTGCAATGCAAAGTTAATTTTTTTGCTTTTCAATTGATTAGCGAAAAAATTTATCGGATATCCATTGTGTAATTTTTGATGCCTCCTTGTTTATATTCTCATTGATTATATCAAGAGTTGACAATATTTTCAATGAGATACCAGGTACGATAAAACTAAATTCATCCAAACCTATCACCATTAATATGGCAGAAGTAACTATCCCTTTAAATCCCTCTGTCTAATTTATATAGTTGGCGATAACGTTCGTTTGTTTCTAATAACAGATGATGATCGCCTTTCATAGCAATCCTCCCTTTGTCCATGAACACAATTTGGTCCATTTTCTCTATACCTATTAAATGATGAGTGATCAAGATTACGGTTTTATCCTTTAAGACTTCAAAAATCGTTTTCAGTAAATCATATTCTGTTTGTGGGTCGAGGCCTACTGTCGGTTCATCTAGTACAACTATTGGGGTGTTTTTTAATAAAATTCTTGCAAGGGCAATTCGCTGCCTTTCCCCACCTGAAAAACGTTGACCAGTTTCCTCCATTTGTGTCAAAAGACCTCTAGGTAAGGAATGAACATATTTATCGAGTTTTACTAGTTCAATGACCCTTTCAATTTCTTCTCTAGTTGCCTTGTCATTCCCTAACCGAATATTGTTTTCAACGGTCGTAGCAAATAAATATGGCTTTTGATTTAATATCCCCATCACCTGATAGATCTCCTCTCCATATTGGATAGGAGAGTAACCATTAATCATAATATCCCCTTGATAAGGAACCATGACTCCGAGTAATAATTGTAATAACGTTGATTTGCCCGCTCCACTTTTTCCAAGAATGGCTATTTTTTCACCCTGCTTAATAGCTAGATTAATATCTTTAAGGGTTTCGTCCCCCTGATTTTGATGATAGCTAAATGAAACATGGTTTATCAATATTTCTCCCTTGTCATATAAGGAGGAATCATGGAGTATGTTATTATTCATTTCCTTTGGCATAAACGTTTGAATACGCTCAAGACGTTTTAATGATTCTTTGTAAGAAGGTATTCTTTCTATTGCACGTGAAACGGGAATTAACCCCTCGATCATTGGAATGGTTACAAGGGTGAAAGCCGCTATATAGGTAGGCCCAATCAATCCTTCCTCCGCTTTTCCCCCTGCCCATATGCCCACCATTATTAATATAAAGCCTGATATCACTCTCAATTGAAATTCCCGGGACTGATACCAATGATGTAGCCTTCTGTCAATAGCATTATTCTTTTGACTTTCTATTATAAAATGACTCATATAACTTTTCTGATTGCCACTAATAATCCAATCACTTATACCAAAGACTGCATCTGTAAGAGAAGAATAAAGATTGCTCTTTAATTTTCTCTGCTCAATTTGCCTTCTTTTTAAAAGATAAAGAGAAATAAGTGGGTAAATAATAACAATGATAGAAAAACATAACCCAACCCAGATGGCAAAGGTAAAATCCAAAAAGGCGATTGAAATAACAGATATCACTAACACAAACAAAGCTACAAGTGTTGGAAAGATGGTTCGGATATAGACATCCTGTAAATGTTCAATATCGTCTGCAAGGGTCCCCAGTAGATCACCTGTTTGAAAACGTGAGCGGATAAATAAAGCTTGTGGTTCCAGCATCTGATATAAATGAACGCGCATATTCGAAAGGATTTTCAAAACCGCATTATGCCCTATCAAACGTTCTAAATAACGGGTTATTGCCTGTGAAATACCGAATGTCCGAACTAATACAATAGGAACATAAAGTATTAGAATATTAACGGGCATAAGTGATGCGCTAGAAATTAAATAGCCGGAGGTAAAGGTTAGCATCGAGCTTCCAATAATCGTTAATACACCAAAAAACACGACTAGTAATACGGAACGGGAGTACCTTTTGATATATGGTATAATAAACATTTGTAAAAGTTTCATCCCAGCATTTCTCCCCTATGGGCTTGTATAAGCTGATAATATGCCCCTTGATTGTCATAGAGTTCCTCATGTGTGCCTATCTCAATGAGTCTTCCAGCATCTAACACAAGAATTACATCCATATCCTTCATCCAATGGAGTCTGTGTGTTGCGAAAAATACAAGCTTATTTTCCATTAATGGGAGCATCATCTTTTTCATTTCATACTCTGTTTCAATATCTAAATGAGCAGTTGGTTCATCAAATAGCATAATTGGACGATTTTGCAATAAAGAACGGGATAAAGCAATTCTTTGCTCCTCCCCACCACTTAAGCTTCGACCACCTTGACCAATATCTTCATCAAGTCCATTTGGCAGTTCATCAACTAATTCCCTTAACCCAGCAATATCTAAGACTCTATCAATTTCCTCCATAGTAGAGTTAGGAGAATACCAACAGATATTTTCCTTAACACTTCCTGAAAAAATATAGGGATGCTGCGGAATATAGGTTATTTGTTTCTGCCAAGCCTCAACTGAAAAGTTATCAAGCTTGCAGCCATTAATCTCAATCAAGCCCCTTGAGGATGGAGTGAAACCTGATAACAATTCTATTAAAGTAGACTTTCCTGAACCAGATGCTCCAATGATTCCTATCTTTTGAAAGCCATTAACAGAGAATCCAATGTCCCTTAAAATAAACCGATTCTCATCCTCACATTTTTTCGATAACCTTTCAATAGAGAGAGTACTATCCTTATTCCATCTAGGGATAATTACCTGTTCCTCTTTATGAATCATATCAGCTTGGCGCAAAAATATTTGGATCTGTTCCCCCGCTTCCTTGCCATTCATCGTAGCATGATAGTCATTTCCTAAGATGCGTATTGGTTGGAAATATTCCGGTGCTAGAATCAGTATTCCAAGAGCAGCCTCTAAACCAATGCTCCCCTCAATTAATCGTAATCCTAGTTCAACTGCCACCACAGCTACAGATAAACTCGAGAAAAAATCCAGGGAAAATGTTGATAAAAAGGCAATACGTAACGTTCTATTCGTTGCCATTCGATATTTATTACTAACGAATTCTATGGCCTTTTCGTGAGATTTGCTTTTACCTAAATACTTTAAAGTGACTAGCCCTCTCAAGGAGTCAACAAAATGGCGGGAAAGTACTTCAAAGGTACCCATTTGAGCAGTAATCTTTGTCTTAGCAATTAGTCCTAATAAAATTAAAAAGATAATCATTATAGGCATTGTAGCCACTAACACATAACCTGAGAGCTTATCGGTAATAAATACATAAACGAGTAGCATAATAGGTATACAAGCCACTGAAATGGAACGCGGAATAAAAAGCTCTAAATAGGTTCTAAAATTCGGGGTACCTTCTAAACAAAGAGTGATTAAATTACCAGAACCAAACCTGCCAATGGCATTTGGTCCAATTGCAAATATCTTATTTATAAATTGGAATTGAAGATGAGTAGCAGTGGACTCTGCAAAACGATAAGCAATTCGATCCTTTATCCATTGTAATAAGTGCCTTATCAAAAAAACGACTAGAAAGCCGAAAAGAATGGGAAGGGCAGCGGTCCAAGCTGCCCTATTAAACATATTGGTAATCCCTCTTGAAAGAAGAATTGCTTGATATATAATAGCCATCCCCTGTCCAATAGTTAGGACTCCTACGGCTAAAATAATGCGTGTACTGCCTTTGTAGTGAAAAAGATGTTTGTCCATCAGTATTCTAGATGCTCCTTATCTGTCACACGTTTACGAAATACATAATAGCTCCAGATGGTATAAGCTAGTACAATTGGAACCATTGTCAAGGCTACTATTGTCATTAGCTTTAAAGAGTAATGGCCAGAAGCAGCATTATAGACTGTTAGATTATAAATTGTGTCTGTGGAGCTAATTAAAACATTAGGGAACAGCGCAATAAAGAACGATGCTGTTACCATTACTAAAATAATCCCTGTAGTTGCAAAACTAAATCCTTCTTGATTCCTTCGTAAGAATCTGAAAAGGAGTAAATATAGAACGATTGCTACCAGGTATAACGGGATGAGAATAGCTCCCCTCTTAGTATAAGCATCAGTAAATACAGCCGTTAAACCAACAAACAATACAATCACCGCCGCTGTGGCAATATACATTTTTAATGCCATCTGTTTCGCACGTACACGGAGATCGCCATCTGTTTTCAAGGAAATGAACATTAGTCCGTGCATATACGCCAACATCACAAATGCAATACCTCCAACAACAGTATATACATTTACAATATCGAGGAACCCGGCATGCATTGTCATTTCTTGATCGATTGGTAATCCTTTAATTAAACTGGAGAATAATACTCCTAACAAAAATGGTGGTAATAAGCTTCCTAAGAAAATAGCCCAATCCCAAACATTTGACCACTCTCTTGTTTTTACCTTTCCACGGAATTCAAAGGATACTCCGCGTGCGATTAAACAAAGCAATAAAACAACAAACGGGATATAATAACCGCTAAATAATGTTGCATACCAATGAGGAAAAGCAGCAAACATTGCTCCTCCTGCTGTTAATAACCATACCTCATTCGCATCCCAAAAAGGACCAATTGAATTAATCAAAACTCTTTTTTCAGATTCATTCCTTGCTAGAAACTTTGTGCTCATTCCAACTCCAAAATCAAACCCTTCTAATAAAACAAACACAGCAAATAGTACGGCGACAAGGATAAACCACAACTCACTTAATTGCATGTTTTGTCCCCCCTATACTGAACGGATCTGATACCGATATATCTTCACTAAGCTTTTCATATGGACCATGCTTAATAACTTTTACAAACAAGTACACCATTGCAACAGCAAGCAGTGTATAGATTAAGATAAAGGCAATTAGCGAGAACATTATTGAGCCAGAGGATACATTTGGTGAAATACCAGCTTCTGTTGTCATTAGACCATATACAACCCAAGGTTGACGGCCAAATTCAGACATAATCCATCCAAAGGCGTTTGCAATATATGGAAAGAAGATGGCCGGAACCATCCATTTTAGATAGGCTGAACTACTTTCTAATTTTCCACGCCATCTAATGAATAGACCAATCATGCTTAATAAAATCATTAAGCCTCCTGCAACAACCATGATACGGAAGCTCCAGAATGTAGTTTTTACTGGAGGAATATAATTCCCCTCTCCATAATCCTTAACGTATTGATCTTGAAGGGTATTCATCCCTTTAACCTCACCGCTAAATTCCCCATAGGACAGATAGCTCAATAATGCTGGGATTTCTAATCGAGCGATTGTTTCCTTCTCATCTGTATTGATGTTTGCAACAACAGTCCAAGGTGCAGGATCACCGCTATCCTCCCATAACCCTTCAGCAGCGGCCATTTTCATTGGCTGTGCCTCAACTAAATAGGTTGCTTGAGAGTGACCTGTAAATGCGATTCCCAAAGTTGAAATTAATCCGACAATTAATGGTGCAGTCATTGATAACTTAAATAACTCTGTATTTCTTTTCTTTAATAAATACCATGCACTTACTCCTAGCATAAAGAAGGAAGCAGTTGCGAGACTAGCAAAAATCGTATGTGGAAAAGCAACTAAAAGCTTTGGATTCGTAATGATCTCTAAGAAATTATTCATTTCTGCTCGACCATTTTGAATGGCATACCCTAGTGGATTTTGCATAAATGAGTTTGCAGCTAATATCCAAAGCGCTGATATTGCTGTTCCGAGTGATACGAGCCAGATGCATGCTAAATGAAGCTTCTTTGGTAGTTTATCCCACCCGAAAATCCATAAACCGATAAAAGTAGACTCAATAAAAAATGCAAGTAATGCCTCGATGGCTAACGGTGCACCGAATACGTCACCGACAAATCTAGAGTAGCTTGACCAGTTCATCCCAAATTGAAACTCTTGAATGATTCCGGTCACAACACCGACAGCAAAATTTATGAGAAAAAATTTCCCCCAAAACTTTGTCATGTCCCTATAAATCTCTTTTTTCTTAACAACATACATGGTTTGCATCAGGGCAATCATAAAGGCTAATCCAATTGATAATGGAACAAAAATAAAATGAAATATTGTCGTAGAGGCAAATTGAATACGAGCAAGAATTAGTTCATTCATAACCTTCCCTCCTAACTTTATCCACCAACTTTACTATACCAATATAATGAAAAAAGGTTGTGAAATAAGGGAGGATTATCCGTTACAAATTTGGTAACTTTCTGTATTTTCTAAATACAACTTATTCATTTTTCTAATTAAAAAATACAATTCTATCCCCATATTACTATTCCAACTAGGAATCACAAGAAACCATTTAGAATAAAAATACTGTTCTGTTTGGAAATTTTATCCAAAGTTTGTTCATCTTTCACAACAGAATAACCAAACATTTCCTCATAAATTATCAAAAATCGTTTTGCTCCTTCTCCTCTATCAATACTGATATATCAACGTTTATAGCAATATTTTCAGTAAAGCGTTTTCACAATAACATTCATAGTTTGTTCAATATTTCACAAACTTTTTCACATAATCCTATGTTATCTTATAACCAGAAAGGAACAAAGGAGTGATAAGAAATGATCATCTGCGAATGGAAAACATTCTCTACAGATTCTGAAACGTATACGAAAGAATTATTTGAAGAAACTGTTGGTGATGAATTTGAAGCAATGATGTTCCGGGAAGGCGAAGATATTCCTGTTTACATCTGGACAGTAAATTATGTGATTATTGTACAAAAGAATTCAAAGCTATTTACTGATATCTCTTTTGAAAAGATTCCTAGAAATCCATATTGTGACTAATCAAAGCAATTATGTTAAGGACATCAAGAGATTTAACAACTAAGTTTTCAACTTAATTTCAATATATTTTTTATTATTATTTGTGAAATATTTCACAAATTCTATAAATGGAGGGTGTATCATGGCAGTAACTGAAAAAGCATTAAATGAAAAAGAAACTGTAACAAAAATGATTGATGATCTTGTTGGAAAAGGCAGAAAAGCGTTACATGAATTCCGCAATTTTGACCAAGACACAATTGATAACATCGTCAAGGAAATGGCTCTAGCTGGACTTGATCAGCACATGTATTTAGCAAAGCTAGCACATGAAGAGACAAAAAGAGGCGTTTACGAAGATAAAATCATCAAAAACATGTTCGCAACAGAGTATGTTTACCACAACATCAAGTATGATAAAACTGTTGGTATCATTAGTGAAAATGAACATGAAGGCATGATTGAGATTGCAGAACCAGTTGGAGTTATCGCAGGGGTAACACCTGTTACTAACCCAACTTCAACAACAATGTTTAAAGCAATAATCTCAATTAAAACTAGAAACCCAATTATTTTCGCATTCCACCCATCTGCACAAAAATCAAGTAGTGAAGCAGCAAGAATTCTAAGAGATGCAGCTATCAAGGCTGGTGCTCCTGAAAACTGTATCCAATGGATTGAAACTCCATCTGTACAAGCTACTCAAACACTTATGAATCATGATAATATCTCTATGATTCTAGCAACTGGTGGATCTGGAATGGTTAAATCTGCTTATAGCTCTGGTAAACCAGCTCTAGGTGTTGGACCTGGTAACGTTCCTTGTTACTTTGAAAAAACAGCAAACATTAAACGTTCTGTAAATGACTTAATTTTATCAAAAACTTTCGATAACGGTATGATTTGTGCATCTGAACAAGCAATCATCGTTGACAAAGAAATATATAATGAAGTAAAAAATGAATTAATCTCTAACAATGTTTATTTCTTAAATGAAGAAGAAAAACACAAGGTTGAAAAACTTGTTATTAATGAACAATCTTGTGCAGTAAACCCACAAATCGTTGGTATGCCTGCATTTGAAATTGCAAAATTAGCTGGCGTATATGTACCTGAAGGAACAAAAATCTTAGTTGCTGAAATTAAGAGTGTTGGACCTCAAGAACCACTTTCTAGAGAAAAACTTAGCCCAGTTCTTGCTTGCTTAAAGGCTAACAACACAGATGAAGGTATGACCCTTGCAGAAGAAATGCTTGAATTTGGTGGCCTTGGACACTCCGCAGTAATTCATACAACGAATGAAGAGGTCATCAAAGAATATGGTATTCGTATGAAGGCAGGAAGAATCATCGTTAACGCTCCTTCTTCTCAAGGTGCAATTGGTGATATCTACAATGCTTATATGCCATCATTAACCCTAGGTTGTGGAACTTACGGAGGAAACTCTGTTTCTACAAACGTTGGTGCAGTTCACCTAGTTAACATTAAAAAAGTTGCGAAAAGGAACGTAAATATGCAATGGTTCAAACTTCCACCTAAAATTTATTTTGAAAAGAATTCTGTACAATATTTATCAAAAATGCCTAATATCTCTAGAGCAATCATTGTAACAGACCCTGGTATGGTGAAATTAGGATATGTTGATAAGATTCTTTACTACTTAAGAAAACGTCCTGATTATGTACACTGTGAAATTTTCTCTGATGTTGAGCCAGATCCATCAACAAAAACAGTTAGAAAAGGTGCACATTTGATGGCTGAGTTCCAACCAGATGTCATCATTGCTCTTGGTGGAGGATCCGCAATGGACGCTGCCAAAGGTATGTGGTTATACTATGAACATCCAGATACTGAATTCCATGGTTTGAAGCAAAAATTCTTAGATATCAGAAAACGTTTAGTTAAGTATAACGAGCTTGGAAACAAAGCGAAATTTGTTGCGATTCCAACAACTTCTGGTACTGGTTCTGAAGTAACACCATTTACTGTTATCACAGATAATGAAGAGAAAATTAAATACCCATTAGCTGATTATGAATTAACTCCAGACGTGGCGATCATTGATCCACAATTCGTTATGACTGTACCAAAAGGAATTACAGCTGATACTGGTATGGACGTATTAACACATGCTATCGAAGCTTATGTTTCTTGTATGGCCAATGACTTTACAGATGGTTTAGCTATGAAGGCCATCCAGCTTGTATTTGAATACCTTCCAAGAGCTTACCGTGATGGAAGTGACGCAGTAGCCCGTGAAAAAATGCATAACGCATCATCTTTAGCAGGTATGGCATTTGCCAATGCATTCTTAGGTATCAACCATAGCTTAGCGCACAAGCTTGGTTCAGAATTCCATATTGCACATGGTCGTGCGAATGCGATTCTATTACCACATGTTATTCGTTATAATGCTACAAAACCTAAGAAATTTGTTGCATTCCCTAAATATGAGCATTTCATCGCTGACCAAAGATACGCTGAAATTGCAAAAACTCTTGGATTAAAAGCTAACACAACTGAAGAGGGTGTAGAAAGTCTTGTTAAAGCAGTCAATAAGCTTGCTAAAGAACTTAACATCCCAATGAGTATTGAAGCAAACGGCGTGAAAAAGGCAGAATTCGAGAAGAAGGTTGACTTCCTAGCTGATAAAGCATTCGAAGACCAATGTACTACAGCTAACCCTAAATTACCTTTAGTATCTGAATTAGCGGAAATCTTACGCCAAGCATACAAAGGAATATAATACAGTCATTCAAAAGGTGCTAGACATCCACTGAAGTAGTGGTGCTTGGCACCTTTTTTTAATATTCACTTATCACAAAACTTTCAAAACCCTGACACGAGAAAGGCTCCTTGCATAGGGCTGAATAATATATATACTAGAATCCCCGAGCATGTACCAAGAAATGCTCCTGCAAGGACATCAGAAGGGTAATGTAAACCTAGATAGATTCTTGATACCCCTATGAGTGTGCCTAAGGGCAATAAGATGAAGCAAAGACTCGGCATATAAATAATAAACGGAAGAATGACTGAAAAAGCTGCTGTTGTATGTCCTGAAGGAAATGAATGATCTTTTAAAGGATTGGAATGGAATTTTGTATCTTCAACCATTAAATAGGGTCTTTTTCGAGGATAAAGCTTTTTTAGTATTTGAACAGGAAGATGGCTTAGAGCCAGAGATAATGCACTATATATAGCAATCTCCCTCACTTCGTTGGAGGAAAAAAGAATGAATAATACCACAACCCCTATTGTAAAAGTGGCCCCGCCCATATGTGTAATCATCCGAAAAAAACGGTTCATATTCTTTTTATCAAAATGACGATTAACCCTTTTAAATATTCTTCGTTCAAATTCATAATAATTATGCAACAATCTCATCATGATCTGCTCCCCTTTATATTGGTTTTCCATCAGACCTGATATTTCCTGATTGTATCATGGATTGATTAAAACTCATCTAAAATAATTGTGTACTTACTAATAATTATAGCACTTAAGTGTTAATTCTTTGTGAAAATCGGAAGGGTTTATTCTAAATTATTAAATTTGTCAAACTTATCTAAAAAATATATGAACAAACTATTTTCTCCCAAAAAAACCTTACCTAAACTGTTAAACTTAAAGTTAGGAAAACAAATTAATTTATTTAGGGGGTTGGTTTCTATGTCAGCTTTTCATGATTTGCTACCTAAAAATTGGAGTAAACGAGGTCAGGAATTAGAAGAATTCTTCGAAAAACCATGGTTTTTCAATACGGCTTTCAATGTTGATGTCAAGGAGACTGAAAAATTAATCTGCATTGAAGCTGACTTACCTGGTTTTAAAAAAGAAGAAATTAAAGTGGAATTGGATGACTACTCATTAACCATTCTTGCTACCCGAAATGAAGATAAAGAAGAAAAAAATGAAAACTTCTTTATGCGGGAACGCACATTTGGTAAAGTAGAACGTACTATTCCTTTACCTGTTGAAGTCATTAAATCCACTTCCAGCGCAAAATATGAAGATGGTGTTCTAAAGATTACTTTACAGAAAAAGAACCCAACAATTCCAACACGACAATCCATTACCATTAATTAAATTCTGTTGACGATATAGAAAATAGGAGTGTATTAACTAATCGCAAAGGGTATGAGTAAATTTCAGCTTGAAAACCACTGAAAATTACTCATACCCTTTTTGTTGTCATTGCTCCTTTACAAATAGAAGAAAGCATACTAATGTTTAGATAAAGTGAAACTTCCATCATTGGGGGTTTTTCGGCTCACAGGATGTGCTTTGCTTGTGTCAACGTTGCCCAGGACGTGGGGTATTTAGTCGACTTCCCCCCACTGATGGTTAGTTGAACTAATCGGACCTTTACGGGCAGTTGATCCCCACCTATCTTCTTTGCATGCACAGAATCCTGAGGTGGGGGTCTAACAGCCCGTTAAGGCGGGATACATAATAAATGCCTTTAATTAATAGATTTCTTAAAGGTCCAAATTTACAAACAACATTATGAAAAGTCTTTTGGAGGAGTGTGGAAATGAGGAAGCATATTTTTCCCTTATTCATGATTATTGCAACAATTATTTTGTGGCTCACTTTTTACTCTAAATTACCTGAAAATCTACCGACACACTGGGGGGCAAGTGGTGAAGTTGATGACTATTCCTCTAAATTAACCGCCATGTTAATCTCAGTAGGATTAATGGTTCTAGTTTATGTCGTTCTATTTTTTATTCCAAAAATTGACCCAAAAAAGGAAAACTATAAACTATTTTCAAGAGCATACATGATTATTAATATTGCTTTATTCCTAGTCGCTTTTGCTATTAATATATTAACAATTAGCTCTGGATTAGGATATGACCTCAACATTTCCATTATCATAAGAATTATTCTTGGGGCCTTATTAATTATCATAGGCTTTTTTCTTCCCCAGATTAAGCCTAACTATTTTATGGGAATTAAAACACCTTGGACGTTGAATGATGAAACAAATTGGAAGAAAACTCATCATTTTGGTGGGAAAATATTTATTCTTAGTGGAATTATCTTTATGTGTTCCATCTTCCTACCTAAAGCAATATCAGAAACCTATATTATGCCAGGTGTGATTATTATTCTATTATTACCAGTAGGCTATTCTTACTGGTTTTATAAAAAACAAGTTTAGACTATTTATTTAATAAGTAAATTGTAAAAGCCGGATGGAAGCTAAAAAAGCTTCATCCGGCCTCATTTAATCACTACTGAATTCTAAATTCGAATATTTTAGAAACTCACTTTCATTCTATTTGAAGGAGAAATTTCTATTAACTAGATTTTCGACCTAGGTAGGCCTCCATAATACGTGGATTATTTAATAAATCCTGCGCATTTCCTTCAGCAACTATTTTTCCAGTCTCAAGAACATAACCATAATCAGATATCTTTAAGGCTTGTCGGGCATTTTGTTCAACGAGTAAAACTGTTGTCCCTGATGCCTTGATTTCTTTGATGATTTTAAAAATATCTGCTACAACTAGTGGGGCAAGCCCCATTGATGGCTCATCCAATAATAATAATTTTGGACGGCTTAGAATAGCTCTTGCAATGGCTAGCATTTGCTGCTGGCCACCGGAAAGAGTCCCACCAAGCTGCTTTTCTCTCTCTTTTAGAATTGGAAAGCGTTCCATAACAGCTTCAATATCAGGATGGACTTCTTTATCCTTGCGGTGATAAGCACCCATTTCTAGATTTTCCATAACCGTCATTCCAGATAAAATTTGGCGCCCCTCTGGAACAAGTGCCAACCCCTTGCGTAAAAGTTGATCGGGTCTAAGTCCTGTGACGTCACTGCCCAAAAATTCTATTTTACCTGCCTGTGGCTTTAGTAGTCCTGCTAATGTTTTCATCGTTGTTGTTTTACCAGCACCATTTGCACCAAGGATGGTGACAATGCTTCCTTCCTCTACATGCAGGCTAATATTTTTTAACACTTGAATTTTTCCATAAAACGTGGCAATACCAGATACTTTAAGCATTCACTTCATCCTCCTCTTTACCGAGGTAGGCCTCAATAACTTCAGGATTGTTTTGAATTTCCTCCGGCGTGCCTTCAGCAATTTTTCTACCAAAATTCAAAACAGCAATCCGGTCACATAGATTCATAACAAGTGGCATATCATGTTCAATCAAAAGAACCGTAATGCCACGGGCTTGGATTTTTTTGATAAGCTCGAACAATTCACTAGTTTCCGTTTCATTCATCCCTGCAGCGGGCTCATCTAATAAGAGAACTTGTGGATTACTTGCCATCGCTCTAGCAATCTCTAACCTTCTTTGTTGTCCATAGGATAAATTTTCTGAGGTTACCTCCTCATAGCCAGACAGTCCAACAAATTCAAGTAAGTCAGCCGCATTTCCTCTACATCTTGCTTCTTCCTGGCGTTGAGTTTTTGTGCGAAAGACACTACTGAACACGCCTGCCTTCCCTCTACAATGCTCTCCTACCATGACATTTTCAATCGTAGTCATTTGATGAAAAAGACGGATATTTTGGAAGGTCCGACATATTCCCTTTTTCGTAATTAGATAAGGCTTTAGATCACTTATTTTCTCGTTTGATAGAAGTATTTCACCCGACGTAAGTGGAAAAATGGATGTAATTAAATTAAACATTGTTGTTTTCCCAGCACCGTTAGGGCCAATAAGTCCAAATATTTCACCCTTATTTATCGAAAAAGAGACATCTGTTAGTGCGCTGAGCCCACCAAAATTTTTACATGCTTTTTTGATTTGAAGTACCATGTTTTTGCCCCCTTTTCGTTGTTTTCCTCTTAAGCCAATGGAGCAGGTAAACGTCAATAAGACCCTGTGGACGTACGGCCATTAAAATGATAATCATGGCACCATAGATCATATAACGGTATTCACTAATAAATCTTAATACCTCTGGCATCAATGTTAAGAAAAATGCCCCAAGGACAGGCCCCCAAATGACCTCGCTTCCTCCGAATACAGCAAATATCAAGATATCCACTGCACGATGGTAAGAGAAATCAGCTGGGCTTATATAGCCTAACATATGTGCAAACAACGCACCTGCAAAACCTGCTAGTAAGGCCCCTTGTGCAAAAGCTAGTACTTTAAAGTAAGTAATATTAATTCCCATTGCTTCTGCCGCTTGCTCATCCAGTTTAATAGCAGAGAATGCACGACCAACTCGAGAGCGATTTTGTCTGCGGAAGAACCAAATGACAATAATCGTTATAAGGAGTAACAGCACAAATATTGTTAGAAAAATAAATTGATTGTTCTGCAAACCAAAATCGGTTGGATTAAATCCCATTTCCTTCACTAGTTTTAGAATTTCACGACCTAGATGCGGAATTCCAGATAAACCGACGGATCCTTTTGTTAGAGGCTCCCAATTGATAAATAATACCCGAATGACTTCCCCGAGACCGAGTGTGACGATAGCAAGATAGACACCCTGTAACCTTAATGTAGGGATTCCTACAATTATGCCAATTATTCCTGACAATAAGGCACCTGCCAGAATTCCTACATAAATAGGTAAATCAAAATGAATAGTTAGTAAAGCGGATGTATAGGCACCAATCCCCATAAACCCAGCCCCAGCCAGCGATAATTGCCCAGTTGAAAGAGTAATATAAATGCTAACTCCAAGGATTATATTAATAAGGACGAAGGAACCTACCTGTAAGTAATATGGATTGATTAAGTCTGCTAGCATTGGTTCACCTTCTTACCTCTGATATTTTCTGTCCAAAAAGCCCTTGTGGCCTAATTAGTAGAATGACAATAATGGCTATAAATGCAATTGCATCTCTATATCCTGAATCACCGTAAACAACAATGAATGTTTCAGCTAATCCAAGGATAAGCCCTCCTGCCATTGCCCCTTTTACACTACCCATACCACCAAGAATAATAATCGCAAGCCCCTTTAGACCGATTGACAATCCCATTTGAGGTGTGACAGAGTTAAATGCCATACCAACAAGAATTCCTGCAATTCCACCCATGGCAGAGGCCATAATAACCGTTAGTGTGATTATTTTCTTCGTATCCACTCCAAGGATACTTGCAGTTTCAAGATTTTCTGCCGTTGCCCTTAATGCTTTTCCCGCCTTTGTTTTCCCTAACCATGTTGAAAGAGCAACCATCAATATTACTGCAATAACAAAGATGACAATCTGAACAACATAAACGGTAATTGATCCGATTTCAAAATGTATATCAGCAAATGGCGTACGGAATGGGTGATTTCCCGGCCCAAATAAATGATGCGATAAGTTTTCTAGAAAAATAGACACCCCTATCGTACTGATTAGTGGCGCTAAATGGGAAACCCCTTGCTTATGACGAAGCGGTCGCAAAGCAATGGCTTCTAATAAGTACCCCATAAAAGCTGTAATTATGATGGCAGCAAGAAACGCGAGCCATAACGGTGCACCGAACGTGCTTGTAACAAGGACACCAATAAAAGCACCGAACATGAAAATTTCGCCGTGTGCCATGTTAATGATTCCTAAAACCCCGAAAACAAGCGTAAATCCGAGAGCAACAATCGCGTAAATGCTACCAAGAGTGATTCCATTAATTAACTGTTCAATAAACATGATGCATCACACCCTCCATTTTATTAAAAAACCCTGATAACGATATTGTTTGAATCTGCCCCCTTTCAAAGTGAAAGGGAGCAGTTCAGAAAACAACACTCATTAACAGAGCCTTCATTGATCGCATTTTTATTCAAAAATTTGGAACTTACCATCTTTAATTTCTAGAACAGTAGGATCCATGACAACATCTCCATCCTTATCGAAAGAGATATTTCCTAAGATTCCATTAAAATCTTTTGTTTCTGCTAAAGCATCGCGAAGGGCATCGCGGTCATTTTCCCCTGCTCTCTTCAATGCATCTGCCATTAGGTAAAGGGCATCATATGCTTGAGCTGCAAATTGGTCAGGCTTTTTGCCATACTTTTCTTCAAAAGTACTTACAAATTCTTGAACCTTTGCATCCTCTTTTTCTGCATACCAAGGAGTAGCAACAATCAAGCCATTAGATGCATCACCTGCAATTTTAATAACCTCAGGAGAATTAAATCCGTTACCTCCAACAAATGGTACATCTATTCCCATTTTGCGGGCTTGGTCCATAATAACTGCACCTTCATTATAAAGAGCAGAACATAAGATAAGCTCAGGTTTTAATCCTTTAATTTTTGTTAATTGAGCATTATAGTCAGATTGACCTTTTTGGAATGTTTCTGTTGTTAACACTTCAAGCCCCATATCTTTAGCGGCCTGTTTCATTGTGTCATAACCTGATTTTGTAAACACATCATCATTTCCATAAAGGATAGCGACTTTTTTCACATTATATTTTTCAACTGCTTTTTTTATAGAAGCAGGAATCGCTAATGATTCAGGAATAGAGTTACGGAATACATAATCACCGATTTGAGGTATTCCTTGAGCTGTAGTTGAGGTACCCATAATTGGTACTCCATTCAAATCAGCTTCCGGTCCTACAACATTCATCTCAGTACTTAAAGTTGGTCCAATAATTGCTGTTACATTTTTAGAGTTCATCAATTTTTGTGCTGCTGACAATGCTTGGTCCTGTTCACCAGCAGAATCTTCAATAACAAGGTTGATTTTCACCTCACCCTTAGCATTGATTTCTTCTTGGGCTAGCTTTAATCCACTTGTTATTGCTTCCCCATATGCTGCTCCAGAACCACTGATAAATGAAACAACACCGATGTCAGCAGTAACTTTTCCTCCGTCACCTTTACTATCTTTTTCACCTGATGTTTTTTCTTCTCCCCCACATGCAGATAAAACTAGTAAACTTGACAAAGCTGAGAATTGAAGAATTCTCTTAAAATTAGTTTTCATCCCCATTTGTTGACCTCCTAATATTGTTTGAAATGTCCAAATTTTCAAAACTATATATTATTAAATTATAAAATACCAAAAATGTAAATACTTTTTAGAATTTTTAAAATATAATTAAGGTATTAATTGCTTCAAACGAGGCAATAGGATGAAAAATGATCTTTTAATTTATCAAGAGGTGAATGAAATGGAAAAAGTGAAAATAGATGTACAACAGGTATTTAATCACCACGCTTCACAATATGATGAACAAAGACAAAAACTAATTCCTTGCTTCGATGACTTTTATTCCATACCCATTTCATTACTAGAGTCAAAAATCGAGGCTCCTACTGTGTTAGATATTGGTGCAGGAACGGGTATTCTATCTTCCTTTGTTAAAGAAAAATTTCCAAAGGCAAAAATTTCGTTAATCGATCTCTCAGAAAATATGATTGATATCGCAAGGGAACGTTTTAAGATGGATGATCAGATAGAATACATCATAGCTGATTATACAAAGTACGAATTCACTCATAAATTTGATTTCGTCATTTCCTCCCTGTCAATTCATCACTTAACTGATGAAGAAAAACGAAAACTGTATCAAAAAGTATATTCCATACTTAATCGTGATGGGATTTTTATTAACGCTGACCAAGTTCTCGGTTCAACACCCTTTTTAGATTCACTGTATAAAAATGATTGGAAAAATAAGATTAATAGTAGTGGATTAACTAAGGAAGAATTGCAAGCGGCATATGAACGTACAAAGCTTGATAAAATGGCAACACTAGAAAACCAGCTCCTATGGCTTAAAGAAGCTGGCTTTACCGATGTTGATGTTATTTACAAATCATATAGTTTCGTCGTTCTTTATGGAAAAGGGAGGTGACAGGCACCTCCCTTTTTTTGGAAATTTTAATTTAGTTTTAAATGAGCTAGGACATTGTTTAATAGAAATCTTTGGCCCCTATCGCTTGGATGAACTCTATCAGCGAGCCAGGAGGTAAAAAGGATCCCATATGTATTTTTATACTTATAAATCTCCTGATAATTACTTATGTATGTAATTCCATATTCTAGAGCAATTTCAGAAATTGCTTGATCAACATCATACATTGTAAAGTTTCGCTTAGGTATTTCAATGACCGGGTTAGCAGATAATAATATCACTTCTCGCCCATCTTGAATGTTTTTATTTAGGATGGTTCTTAAATTTTGCTTAAAATCCTCTGGTGTAGCCAAATGTCTTCTGTCATTTGTACCGATCTGAATGATAACAATATCATCCGTTGGTTCGATTAGTTCATTCATATGAGAAATAATCCAATTTGAATCTCTCCCACTTACTCCCCAATTGGTTACACTTACTTTTTTATCAACTTTAACAGCTTCAAAGATTACGTTTTTCCCAGAAGACCTCTTATTTTTACCCTTTACCTTTATTTCAACATGATGTAATTTATATGGTTGTTTAATTCTAACTTCATATTGGTTCTCCTTTATTTTGCTGTACAAATCATACGTTCCAGTTTTTTTACCATCAACATACAAGTCAATGACAGCTCCATAAGGATGTTTTGTAAAATAAAGTGAGGCATTTGTTCCTGTATATGTAAATGTCCAAGATGATTCACCCTTTGTATAGGCAACTTCATCTCCTGCAATTGCATTGGAAACCTTCGTTACATATTTTTGGGTATTGGCCTTTATTCGAGAGTCAAATGCATTTATGTATTGGGGAGTATTAAATTCTGTTTCTAAATATTGCTTTAACATATTTGCCCAAGAATGAGAGCTTGGACTAACCTCAAAGAATCCAGTATTACCTATTTCCTTATTCGTTAATTTATATCCTGTTGTCCTCAATCCTGCAGTAATGCTATCACCTAGTATCTTGATGTTAGTCTGAGAGACAAATGGATTTAAAACTGTTTGTTCCAATACTTGATCTGGATTATGTAACTGGAATGACTCTCTATTCCCGTCCTCAACATTTATTATCTCTGAATCATTTAAACTAACATTTGTTAATTGAGGGACTTGTGCATAACCTACATTCGCCCCTATGGAAATGACTAGCATTGACAGAATGATGAGAACACATAGTTTTACAATCTTTTTCATATATTTTCCTCTCTAAATTTGATAATTACATCATACACGAAACTTCTTTTAAAAAATAGAAAAAAAAGTTGGGGCAGTCCCATAAAGGCTACAAGACCTTTATTTTGGGACTGCCCCCATCGTATGTGAAGGTGTATAATACCTTTTGGGGCTTTTTAACCCCACTCCATCTTCTATTTATTATCGCCCTTTCATACCAGTATAAATGTGTATAGCATCCCGCAGAAACTCAGCTGCACCTGGTTGAATTTTATCATAATAGGCTTTAAATCTTTCATCATCAACATACATTTGAGCGAGACCTGCATGTGCCTCCTTGCTGTATTCACTCCACGTAAAGGTGAGCCATTGCTTATGGAGCTCGGCTGCCCTTTGTGCAAGGTCACTTCCAGGATCACCGGTTTTTAAGGCTTCAGCTAAAATAGTGTTTACCTCTTCTCCTAGCTTGGTCATTTTTTCATATTGTTCTTCTGTCATGTTCATCATTTTTGCATTCGATTGATTAACGGTCTCTTCTCCGTACTTTTCACGAATTTCTTTTCCATATTTTTTCTCATTATCCTCAATCAGCTTTTTCTTAAAGCCTTCAAATTTTTCCTTGTTTGACATTTTCATTCTCCCTTCCATTGAGTCAATGGTTTTATTGACGTTATTAATTAATAGGTCCAGCTGTTTTCGCTTTTCAAGGAGTTTTTCACGATGATCTCTAAGTGCAGCTACTCCATCAAAAGAATTGGATGTAATAAGTTCTTTAATTTGATCTAAACGGACTCCTAACTCTCTATAAAACAAAATTTGCTGAAGTCGATCAACCTCTGCTTGCCCATAGATTCGATATCCAGATGAATTAATTCTTGCGGGTTTTAGAATTCCAATTTCATCATAATATCTTAAAGTTCTTGTGCTAATTCCTGCCATAGCCCCAAGCTTCTGCACAGTGTATTCCATGTGATTACCTCCTCTATTCCAAACGATACACCTTTACGCAACGTTAAGGTCAATAGGATTTCCAAAAAATATATTGAATATCAAAAAAACGATTGGTTCCCACCAATCGTTTTTTGAATGATTCATCTATATGAACAGATTAATTTAATCTGAAATTTGTATCATTTACACAAAAAGGTATGTAGACATAAATAATTATATAGTGAATCCTATAACTCCTGATTACTTGCTCTCCTAAAATTGAAGCCTTTTACGCGCTCTCTTAAAACAGAAATAAGGATGGAACTGCCTAGCCATAGAAAAAGACCTAAGACAATGCTGAAAATCCAATTGTTAGTCACCTTCAACACAAGTAGTACAGTTGCTACACAAACAACTCCGCCAATCATACCGTATACGGAACCATTTGCAATTTTTGCTGCTTTTTTTGATCCTGATGCTATACCTACCATTAAAACAGCTGTGAGCATTACAGCCGGGAATGCGGCAAAGATTCCAGCTAAAAGCTTCCATGGGGAAATGACAGTCACAATATAGCTAAGCATGACAGCTGTCCCGCCTAATAAAAAGCGAATCAGTAAATCTTGTTTATTCAAAACAAATCACCTGTTCCTTCATTAATTAGATGTGACAAAAGCAACGACCATTGAAACGACAAACCAACAAACAATAGCCTGAATTAATCCCAGCTTCCAGCCCTGTTTTGGAAGGAGATACCCTGCTGCAATGGCAACTAGTATATTAATCCCCATTCCGATAATGGCTCCTTTTGATAACAATATAGAATGAGAGATTAACTCAGCCCCCTTAAAATCCAGACCAGCTGTTAATAAGGCTGCTAAATATACAGCCGGAAATGCTGCGAATATACCTCCAGCTCTCTCACCTAATGTTCTAGCAATGAGAGTCGACCCTAATACGGCAGATCCTCCTAATAAAAAGCGAATCAGTAAGGCACTGATGGAGAGCTCAGCCATTACATTCCACCCCGATTTACCACTGCTTCAGGATGTTGAGTTGATTTAGCTCCATCAATAACCGTATATTCTTTCTTCTTGTATGCAAACCAGTAGGCTGTTGCAATGAACAACCCGCCACCAACGGCATTTCCTAAATATACTGGTACAAAATTGCTTAAATACTCCATCCAAGTGAAATGGCCTGCAAAAATGGCCGCTGGAATAATAAA
Organism: Bacillus massilinigeriensis; assembly: GCF_900117315.1. Lineage (GTDB taxonomy): Bacteria > Bacillota > Bacilli > Bacillales > Cytobacillaceae > Bacillus_BE > Bacillus_BE massilionigeriensis. The sequence goes on along the minus strand of NZ_LT630337.1, from coordinate 490,432 downwards.
CATATTAGCGACAATATGCTGGAAACCGATAGCTACGAATGCCATAGTTGGGAACCAAATACCTGCAATTTTTCCCATCATATCTTCAGATCCATAGGAAAGCCAAACAGCCGCGGCTACAAGCCAGTTACATCCAATCCCAGAAATGAATGCTTGGAAGAAGGATTCTTCTAACTTATGCTCTGCAATACTCACAGTTTTTTCTAAGAAAACTCCTGTTTCTGTAAGCCCTACGACATGACCAAAAAAGTAAGCAACAAAGATGGCACCGACAAAATTGCTTATCGTAACCAAAAACCAGTTTTGAAAAATTTTCTTCGTTTCAATTTTATTAGCCAAGCGAGCGAGTGGAACCACCATCATATTTCCTGTAAGTAGTTCTCCACCAGCAATTAAAGTAAGCTTCCTCGCTAAACAGTATTGGTTTAAAGATTCCTAGACCTGACCATAATGGATAATAGTTTGAAATATTATTATCTGGGGTGGTCCAAATGGAAGATTTTAATCAAGAATATAGTGTGTTTCAAAAGGCTTTAAATATTGAAGATCCTTGGTATGTTGTTGATTATGAATTGAATTCAAAGGAACTTATTCTCGATATTTATTTAGATTTTAAACGTGGTGCAGAATTTGTCTGTTCTCACTGTGGCCATCCACATGCCAAAGTCCACGATATTTTAGATGATGACCGTACATGGAGGCACTTGGATTTCTGGCAATATCAGACTATCCTTCACGCAAGACTTCCTAGAACGAAGTGTGACCTTTGTAAAAAAATCCGTACCGTACATGTAGAGTGGTCTCGTCCTGGTGCTGGTTTTACATGGTTCTTTGAATCTGAAGTTATGCAACTTATGAAAGAAATGCCAGTGGCAGCTGTAGCTCGAAAAGTAGGCGAGCATGACACCCGGTTATGGCGTGTCTTTCATTATTATGTTGATAAAGCTATGAAAGAATTGGATATAACTAACGTAAAACGTATTGCCATTGACGAAACATCCAGCCGGCGCGGTCATGAATACGTTACCTTGTTTGTGGATGTTGATACCAAACGTGTTTTATTTGCCACGGAAGGAAAAGATGCCAATGTTCTAAAGGTGTTCTCGACCTTTTTGAAAGATAATGGGATTGACCCGGAAAACATTGAAGAAGTCTGTAGTGACATGTCTCCAGCCTTTAAAAAAGGCGTTGAAACAGAGTTTCCTAAGGCCCATATAACCTTCGATAAATTTCATGTGATGAAACTAGTCAATGAGGCTCTGGACCAAGTAAGACGAACGGAACAAAGTGGAGAACCAGGCCTGAAAACGACTCGATATTTATGGCTAAAGAATCAGCAAAACCTAAATCAGGAGCAACAAGAAAAAGTTTTAAAACTAAAAGACACTAACTTAAAAACAGCTAGAGCTTACCGGATGAAACTTTCCCTTCAAGACCTATGGACCAAGTCCAAGCTATTTGCGCCATTTTATTTTCAGGAATGGTATAACTGGGCAATTCGATCTCAATTAGAACCTATGGTAAAAGTAGCACAGACACTAAAAAGACATGAGCCGGGTATTTTGAGATGGTTCGTTTCTAAAATGACTAATGGCCTACTTGAAGGTATTAACAGTCTGGTTCAAGCTGCAAAGCGCAAAGCAAGAGGATATAGGACAACCAAAAACTTTATTGCGATGATCTACGCAACAGCTAATAAGCTAATGATTCGGGTAGAACCACATAAGCAAGGGTAGGTCCTTCTCAACTTACAGACCAAGCTCCATTTTACCGGAGGGCTGTCAAGTGCTTTCCTTGACTGCCATCCGGTAAAATGGAAAACTATTAGAGTTGAGAAGGAGCTTATCCTCTGACTCTAGGGATGTTTTCTTCTTTACCAACACTAAATGGCGAAGAGCCTAAAGTAAGAATAAGACCGATTGGGAATAGAGATGCTCCAAGGAAACTACTGATACCTGCTACATCACCTGTTAAAGGGGCTGTTACACGAATATATAGCAAAAATCCTAATGCGATAAATGCTCCCGCTTGGAATCCTAGTATTAATGTAGTTAATGCAGGATAACTCGTTTTCTTTATCCCATTTTTAATCGTTACATCAACGATTTGTTCTGGTTTGTAAAATGACATGTTGACCAAATCCTTTCAAAAACATTCTTTAATATTGTAATCCTTAGAATGCTTCTTAGTTGTGAACTATTTCACAAAAATAATATACGTTCATTTTAACCCATTTTCTTTCCAACCCCTGTGAACATTTCTTTAAGGTTTTCGAAGCGTTTTCATTAACTCAATTTGATAATATAAAGGAAATTCCCTGTTTGATATGGACACAGTGATATAGTTAATGAATTCTGTTAGAAGTATGATTAGGTTCGAGGCATCCAAAATGACATGACTCCATTCAAGTAGGGAAACAAGTTTTTCTTGTTTTTGGGATGATTCTTTCGTTTTCTTTAAGACTTTTTGCTATCCTAAACAAAAGAGATAATTATTTAGGGGGTGATTAAATGATTGAACTCCAGCAATACATAAGAAGGATTGAACTTAAGAGGGGAGATATCCCATCCTTCCAACGCTACCCATTTAACCTGCCATGCATCAAGGACATGACTGGGCTTTCCTTTGACCCAAAGGTTACCTATATTGTTGGGGAAAATGGGATGGGGAAATCTACATTACTTGAAGCGATTGCTATTGCATTTGGCTTTAACTCTGAGGGAGGAACCTTCAATTTTAACTTTTCAACCTTTGATTCTCATTCGCCACTTGAGCAATATATCAAGCTTATTAAAGGGATTGAAAAGCCGAAGGACGGTTTCTTTCTTCGCGCTGAAACCTTTTATAACCTAGCCACTAATATTGAGGAATTGGACAAAGAGCCTGGTGGTGGAGGGAGAATCATTGATTCCTTTGGTGGAGTCTCTCTTCATGAGCAGTCCCATGGAGAGTCATTCTTTGCAGCATTTATGAATCGATTCAATGGTAATGGCTTGTACATTTTAGACGAACCGGAAGCAGCCCTTTCTCCATTGAGGCAATTATCAATGATTTCTAGGATTCATGAGCTAGTTAGTGAAAACTCACAATTTATTATTGCCACTCACTCCCCTATTGTCATGGCCTATCCACAAGCAACCATTTATGAGTTAACAGAGAATGGCATTCAGGAAAAAACATTAGAAGAAACTAATCATTACAACATCATGAAACAATTTTTCGAAGACAAGGATCGACTTCTTTATCATTTACTCAAGGAAATTGATTAATGCCATTTAATTCCCAATTTAAGAAAGCATTTTTTAGTGGAGTAATGCTGAATATTCCTTGACTTTGACGTATAATAAACGACTATTCGTTCTGTTCTCTTTATAGCCTGTCCTGGTGTGGTCCCCTGACAGGCTTATTCTGCATTCGTTAATTTGGTTTGTACATAGGCCATTTCTGATTTTTCAAACTCCCATTCCACTAATTTTCAACCTATATTCCTTCATTTCTCGACTTACAGCTGAACCTCGAACGGTTAGATATGTTTTTTCTAGTGTTTTTATTGATTTAATGGATTGTGTGTCCGTTAAGCACTACCCCTGAAAACAGCATCCCTTTCAGATGCCACTACTATTATAGCTAACTCTAAATTCGTACATGTTAAAGGGTTTTCAACTTGAAAACTTACTTACCTTAAATGAAACAAATGGTTATCTATTAATCATAACTGCGCATGATATGAATATTCCCAGAATTTCACCTATGTATGGAGGAACATTTCAAACAATGCTTGGATATTTTAAACCCTTAACATCGAAACTATCACAGGAAGATAAAGAAGCTTATCAGAACATGTACTGCACTCTCTGCCATACCATAAAAAAGCAATACGGATATACCAGTACGATGTTTATTCAACATGACCTTTTATTTTTATTGCTTTGTACCAACAGTTGGAAAAGGAAATTTGGTCGAGCAGATGCCATAAAGGCAGGTTGTGTCATGTTCCCGTTAAAAAAAGTACATGTTCTTGAGGATATGCACGAATCCAAGGCTTTAGCTGATCTTTCTGTATTTACCGTCTATACGGCTTTCCTAAATTCTGTTACGGATGGAAAAAGCAATAGAATCAAACAGAAAAGCTTTAAAAGGTTCTTTCATAAAACCCTTGAAGAAAGCGCCAATAAGCTGCAAATTTCACAAGACGAGATCCAACATCTACAACAGATGCTACTTGAAGAGCATGATAACGAATGCACACCTGATCAAATCATTGCTCCAGTCTGCACCTTCTATTCCGAGCTAATCGTGCAGCACCTAGGGGTGGATGACTCCTATAAAGCTCTTGCTTATCATTCCTGTGCCATTATGTATTATTTGGATGCTTTAGAGGATTATAAAAAAGATATGAAAAATGGTTACTTTAATATTTTGAGTTCCATTTATCAAAATCCAGAGCAAATCGTTAACTATGTAAGTATGAAAATTTTTAAATCCCTCGAGATTATTAAGAACTACAGCATAAACAGTCATCATCAAAGTCTTCTAGACAATATTTTAAATGATTCCATCTTGACACAATTTCATGCCATCAAACAAAAACATTTAGGGTGAAACAAATGAAAACAGCCAAAGACTATTACGAAATATTAGGATTGAATCCCGGTGCTTCTAAGGAAGAAATCAAAAAAAAGTATAGACAGCTTGCTCAAATGTATCATCCGGATAAACATGTCGGGAATCCTCTTGGCTCCTTGGCCGAGGAAAAATTTAAAGAAATACACGAGGCCTACGAACAGCTAATGAAGGGAGATACTGGTGGTACTAATTATTCTTCTAACCGTTCAGAACAAACCTCATCCAATTCAACCTACTATGATTCATTAATAGATCAAATAATCGCTAGTACGAATAACCGATTATGGGGCAAAACAATAGACCTTTGTAATCAAGCATTAGGCTATAATGATTCAGAACCGATGCTATATGTGTATAAGGCAAACGCTCATTTAGAACTTCAACAATTCCAAGCAGCTGTTACAAACTATAAAGCAGCTGAGGTGAATCATTGGAATCCACATCCCGGTGATTTGTGGAATTTTTCTATTTGCTACATGGAGCTTGGAAGATTTAATGAAGCCATTCCAATTATTGAAAGAGTCATTAGCATGGAAGGGGATATTCCAAATGCAATCGCTCATTTAGCATGGTGCTATGATTCAGTTGGAAATCATACAATGGGAAATCATTATTGGGAAAGACTCGAGAGAATAGATCCCAACAATGAAATGCTAAGTCAGAGGAAACAGGCCATGAATGCTGGCAATCAATATGTAAGTAGGAGCGATGCAGCCGTCGGGGCTTGTGGAATTTGCGCATTGTTAGAATGTATATTTGATTGTTGCTAGGAGGATCTCTTCTTGTCTGACATTGCAAAAGTTATTAGTGACAATATTTACTGGGTTATTTTTATATCTGCATTACTCGACCATAATGGAGTGTCCATTCCTATTGTTACAGTTGGTATGTTTAATTTTACAGGAACTGTGAGAATCATATCGCTCTTTTTAGTAATGAATGCTTCTCTCCTCTTAGTTGACGCTGTTCTTCTCGTTTTTGGCACCTATTTTAGAAAGAGAGATCAACAATTTCAGAATCTAGCTTATAAATCTCCCTCGATTATTTCATCTTTGGAGAAAAAGATCCTTTATTTTGGGCGGAGTCTACTTAAAAGGGAAGCAATCTTATTTTATTTATTCGGTAAATTCATTCCATTTATCGGGAAGTTTCTGCCGTTTTTCATGGGATACAAGGAGGGGTGGAATAAAAGGAACCTGGCTTTCTTATTCATTGGAAATAATATTTATATCCTAACCTTTTATTTATTGGGTATTTTTTTTGGAAGGATGGTGGTGAAATACTCTGTACTAACTGCCATTCTCCTTTTTCTCCTATTTATTATCATATACACTCTACTTGTTCGGTATAGAAAGCCCTTGGAGAATAGAAATGTAAATTAAGCATTGAACCCTTCATCTATTAAAGGGATCAATGCTTAATTAAGGAATGTATAACTTATCAAGTTGGATCAATTGCTCAAGCGATAAATTAAAAACCTTTCATAAGGATTATGATCAAATAATCCAGGTAGAGTAATTTCCTCTTTTAACTCAAATGCAGTTTGATTTTCAAGAAAAAAGATATAATCATCCGAACAATAATATAGGATTAACTCAATGTCACGATTATACTTCTCCACCGAGTTTAATATATGATTCACGATATTCATAAAAATTGGGATAGAAAAAGGATTAAAAAAATAAAATCGATTATCAAAGGGACTTATTTCATAATTTTCAGCAATCCCACAATAAAACTGGATTTTCTCCTCACTTATTCTAAACTTTTTCAGATAACTTTTTCGATTTTCCAATGCTTCCTTATATAAATCCTTATTCATTTCAATTCCTACCACATTGGCATGGAATAAATAATTAATAAAAAAAATTAATCTTCCTTTTCCACATCCAAAATCAACAATATAATCACTACTCTCCAATTGATAACGTTTAAATAATTCCTCGAGCGCCTGATAAGGGGTTGGCTCATAGCGATAATAATGAATTGATTGAACGAATCCCTTCTGGCTTTCTCCTGTTTTTATGTTCATTAAATCATCATAATATTGTTCACTCATCCTGAATCCCTACCCCATCGTAAGTCTGAAATCAACTATTATCATATAGTTTTTTCCTATTGAAAGAAAGGAGAAACATCACCACCTTCAAACTCGAATTATTATGTCTAATGAAGCCTACCAAAAAGAAAAAGGGTTTTAAAAATCAATATAGAAGTAGTTATATAGAGAAAAATTTGACTTTTTAGAAAAATATTTTAGGAGGATGCCCAATGAGAAACAAAGAGCTGCTACTCATTCCTGGCCCAACACCTGTAGTCGATTCCATTTATGATGCGCTTGCTCAAGAAACATGGGGACATACTGACCCAAGGTTTGTTGCCATTTTTCGTCATGCGCTTGATAAAACAAAAGAAATGCTAAAAACCAATGGGGAAGTATTTATCATTTCTGGTTCAGGGACCGTTGCTATGGAAATGGCCCTTGTAAATACAGTAGCACCTGGTGAGAAGTTATTAGTCATAAGCCACGGTTACTTTGGTGACCGTTTTATTAAAATTGGTGAGGCTTTTGGCTTTCAGGTAGATGTTCTACAATCAGAATGGGGGAAACAGGTAGATGCTCGAGAGGTGGAGGAAAAGCTTGCTTCTGCCAGTTATAAAGCTGTTACCATAACCCATGCAGATACCTCAACTGGTGTTGCAGCAAATTTGGACGTGCTTATACCAATCATTAAAAGCAATGGTGCGCTTGCCATTGTCGATGGAGTCTGTGCAACAGCTGCGATGGAAGAGGATATGAGCAAGGAATATGGTGATCCTAATTATAAGATTGATGTAGTATTAACCGGCTCTCAAAAGGCCATCGGTATGCCACCTGGATTGGCCATAGTTGCCTTTAATCAAAGCGCATTAGCGGCTAGAGAAAAACTCTCAGGTGTACCCGCTTATTATTGCGATATTTATAATTGGATTCCAATTATGCATGACCCAGGCAAATATTTTGCCACTCCTCCGGTAAATCTTATTTATGCCTATGATGAAGCCATGAAATTAGTCTTAGAGGAAGGCATGGAAAATCGATATATCCGCCATAAGGCTTACGGAAAAGCCGTGAGGGTAGCACTCTCCACATACGGAATGAAAGCAATTGCAGAGGAAGAGGTTGCAGCTCCAACACTTAGTTGTATCCTTTATCCAGAAGGAATGGATGATGTGGCATTTCGTGCAGCTCTAGCAGAAAGAGGCGTCATTCTTTCTGGTGCACTTGCTCATTTAGCAGGCAAAGCATTCAGAATTGGACATATGGGAAACACCACTGTTGAAATGCTAGAAAAAGCCATACGAATCATCGGCGAGACAATGAATGATTTTGGCTACAAGGTTAATCCTGAAAAAGCCGTTCAATCATTGAATGTACTAGTTTAAGCTTTAATGGATGAGGTCCTCTGTTTTTAGAGCCTCATCCTTTTTCATTCATATAATAATCAAAAATAATGAAAACGTTTTATTTTTCGAAAGAAAAATTATTGACGTTGACGATTACTTCATGATATATTATTTTATTTACACAAAAATTCACTTCTGTGTTACAATAAGAAAGCAAGGTATTTTTGGAGGTGAATCTATTTGTTTCAAGTAGGCGACAAAGTGTTTTATCCAATGCATGGTGCAGGTATAATTAAGGCCATTGAGCAAAAGGAAATCTTAGGGGAAATCACGGATTATTGTGTCATTTCCATTCCGATTTGTAATATGGATATCATGGTCCCGTTAAAGAAAATGGAGCAACTGGGCGTTCGATCTATTATTGATCCAAAAACCCTTAATGAAATATTGTATGACTTTCATCATGAAAAACCAAATGATTCTCTTCCATGGAGAGAAAGATATAATTTAAATATGCAAAAAATCAAGAGTGGTGACATGCATGATACGACAGATGTTATAAGGGATTTATTATACCGCAGCATGGAAAAATCTCTGAACTCCACTGAAAAACAAATGCTTCATCAAGCACAAAAAAATGTCATTAGTGAATTAATATTAATTAAAAATATTTCGGAACACCAAGCGGCAGAGCTTTTAAAATTGACTAGTTAACAAAACCCACCATCTATAATTATAGCTGGTGGGTTTTTTTTGTCGTTTTCTCGGTTTGGGATATGGAAAAGGTTGTTGGTATATTGTGTATCTGTGAGATTATTTTTATGTAAAAAGGTATAATTGCAGTTTTTTTTAGGCTGTTTTCTCAAAGTATGTTGTTATTTTGATGATAAATATGTAGAGAGTACTGACTTAGCAGCCTGAATACACGTAGACTCCTGTGGGAATGCGAGAAAGGTGAGACCCCCGAGGAGCGTAGCGACGAGGAGGCTCACCGCTCGCCCACGGAAAGCGGAGTGTATTCAGGCTGCGGTTATAAAAGCAACAATCTATACGAAAACAGCCTTTTTTTTATAAAAAATGATATTAAATTAGGCATTAAGTGTTTTTTTCTCGATATATTGGTGTGGAGTTACTACAAAATTATTATTATTTCCATTTATTAAGGGTTTATTCGCGAAAAATGGACTTTTATTCGCGATTTCTAAAATTTATTCGCGAAAATGATACTTTTTCTCGCGAAATTCAAATTTTATTCGCGAATCTCTATTTTATTCGCAAGATTTCCAATTTATTCGTGATACTTTCCACTTATTCGCGAAATATCTGATTTATTCGCGAAATAGCTGACTCATTCGCGATTATTTCATTATACACATAATATTTGCAATCGCTTTTGATTTTCCCACCATCTAAATGATAAAACCCCCAGCTAACTTAGGAATTCAATAACCTTCACTACATAGAAAGACGCCCTGCTAACCTTAGCAAAAACGCCTCACCTTAAAAATATCCACTAATTATTACCTTGTAAGTTGATAAACCCTTGCTTCATAAGGTTTTAAATCAAATTCATTTATTGATTCATCCTGAACAGGATAGTTATGAATCAATAAATCTTTATGGGTAAAACTTATTTCTTCCGGTAGCACAAATTTTGTGACATTTTTTGAGAAATTACAGATGACTAGAAGCTGCTCGTTACCCAATGTTCTTGTATAAGCATAAATTTCCTCATGATCATCAAGAATTAGGTCATAGCTTCCCTCAACAATAATCTCCTTTTCTTTTCTTAATTGAATAAGCTTCTGATAGTAATAGAAAATTGAATTGGAATCCTTTAAAGCATTTTCAGCATTCACTTCTTTATAGTTTGGATTAACAGAAATCCATGGCTCTCCTATTGTGAACCCTGCCTCCTTGGAATCATTCCACTGCATCGGTGTCCGTGCGTTATCCCTGCTTCTAGCGTGAATTGCTTTTAACATTTCTTCAGGATCTTTTCCATATTCGCCAACGTAATCGTTATAAGCATTAATTGATTCAATATCTCGATAATCCTCAATGCTTTTAAACTCTACATTCGTCATTCCTAATTCTTGACCCTGATAAATAAAAGGTGTTCCTTTCATCATATGAAGGCAAGTAGCTAGCATTTTCGCACTTTCCACACGGTATTCCTTATCGTCTCCAAAGCGAGAAACACTTCTTGGTTGGTCATGGTTTTCCCAGTAAAGGCTATTCCAACCTTCAGACTCTAAACCTTTTTGCCATCTGGTCATAATTTTTTTTAGCTCAGTCAGTTTCCACGGGAGATTGCTCCACTTTCCTTCAGGTCCACTACCTACATCCATATGCTCAAATTGAAAAACCATATTCAACTCATTACGATCCTCACCGGTAAATAACCTAGCATCGTCCGGAGTCACTCCTGGTGTTTCCCCGACAGTCATAATATCGTAGTGGGAAAGAACCTCTTTATTCATTTCTTGTAAAAATTCATGGACTCTAGGCCCATTCATATAATACTTTGAACCATCACTGTATTTTTTACCTGGTTTTTCTTTGCCTTGTGGATAGTGTTGGTCTTTAGAGATTAGATTAATAACATCCATTCGGAAGCCGTCAATCCCTTTATCTAGCCACCATTTCATCATATTGTATACTTCCTGACGTAAACTTGGATTCTCCCAGTTTAAATCAGGCTGCTTCTTACTAAATAAATGTAAATAGTACTCCCCTGTAGGTTCATCATATTGCCAAACAGAGCCACTAAAGAAGGATTCCCAGTTGGTCGGTTCCTGACCGCCTACGCCTGGCTTCCAAATGTAGTAATCTCGCTTAGAATTGTCTTTAGAAGATTTTGATTCTAAGAACCATGCATGCTCATCAGATGAATGGTTTACTACAAGGTCCATAATGATCTTTAGCCCTTTTTGATGTGCGGTTTCTAGCAATTGATCAAAGTCTTCCATTGACCCAAACTCATCCATTATGTTCTGGTAATCACTAATATCATAGCCATTGTCATCATTTGGAGATTTATAAACTGGAGATAACCAAATGACATCGACCCCAAGTTCCTTAAGATAATCTAGTTTTGATGTGATTCCATTTAAATCACCAATTCCATCTCCATTACTATCTTTAAAACTTCTAGGGTAAATTTGGTAAATAACACTTTGTTTCCACCAATTTTTCATAAGTATCCTCCTTATATATAGTAAACATTTACGTTTTGATTAAAATAATCAGACAGATCATCACTCAATATCTTAATGTTAATTTCTCCAAGCATTATTTTTCAAATCGAATTTGAGTAAACGTTTACGTTCATGCGAAAAAGAAAAGGTATTACACCTTTAAATTTATCACTGTTTTTCTTTCAATAATTTTATGTGGTAATATCCTACTGCTCACATCTTTCCCCGAAAGGAGCATTTCATAAAGCATTTCCGCCGCCTCACATCCCATTTGATATAAGGGCTGTTCCACAGTTGTCAGTGGTGGAATCACCATCTTGGCAAGTTTTGTATTATCATAGCCGATGACAGATAACTGTTCAGGAACAATTATGCCTAACTCATAAGCCCGTGATAATACACCGGCTGCTAATTCATCACTACTAGCAAAAATAGCCGTTACACCGGTTTTGCGGTCTTCTAAGGTTGTCATTCCTTTATAACCATTTTCAAAATTATAAGCATCGAACCCAACAAACCATTCTTCCCTAAAAATAATTCCGTTGTCATAAAGGGCTTTCTTGTATCCAGCAATTCTCGGTTCACCGGCGATAGGGTCTTCTTTATTCCCACTTATCATCGCAATCTTTTCATGACCGTTCTCAATTAAATATTGGACCGCCTTATAAGCTGCTTGAAAATCATCGACCTTGATATAGGGAAGCTGATAATCTATTGAAAGCGTAGAAAGAAGTACAACAGGAACCCTCATTTCAGACAATGTCTTATAGTACTCTTTCTTTAGTGTTTCACTAGCAAATATGACTCCATCCACTCTCTTTTCAGACAAAAGCTTTAAATACTCCATTGTCCGTTTACCATTACTATCTGTGTTACACACAATAACGCTCGAACCGTTTTGATGAGATACATCTTCAATCCCTTTAATAACCTCTGATGCAACCATTGATGATAGCTCTGGAACTAATATTCCGATCGTCCTGGTTCTTTTACTAATTAAGCCTCTGGCTACTCCATTCGGCTGGTACCCTAATTCTTCAATTGCCTTCATGACTCGATCCTTCGTTTCCTCTGAATAGCCTGGTTTGTTATTCAATATCCGAGAAACGGTGGCAATAGACACCTTGGATAGTCTTGCAACATCTTTAATTGTTGGATCCATTCCATCACCTCTTTTGACAAGGAAAACGTATATGCCATTCAAAAGGGAGTCCATTTAATCGGCTCACTTATTGATAAATTAGAATACCGTATTCAGTAACGTAAACGTTTACGTTTATGAATACGGTTTCATCATAATTCTTTTTTATTAATCTGTCAATAAAATATTTATGAAAAAAATGGAGCTACTCCAAGGTTCCAGACACCTTATGGAATAGCTCTTCCCCGTTCTTTTCAGGTAATCTATCCAATTTAATTATTAATTCTCAACTAATTTACTGACAACTCTTTTTTGACCTACTGGATTTCCCATTTTAGGATCTTCCTCTTGTTTAGCACGCTTAATAAAGAACGAAAGGATAAGCGCAACAAGAGCAATTCCCACAGTTACAAAAAATGCATCATTTATTCCTTCCAGCATTGCTTTCATAGTAATTTGTTGTTTCATTTCAACCATCGCGGCAGCTGTAGGCTCCCCTTTAAAATGTTTCATCGCACTAGCCGTCAATTCTGTAGCATGTGTTTTTGTTCGATTAGTCATAACAGTAACTAAAAGAGCTGTACCTATGGCGCCAGCTACTTGAGATAGGGTGTTGTTCATCGCTGTTCCATGTGGATAGTAACGTGTGGGCAGCTGATTTAATCCATTGGTTGTTACAGGCATATGGACCATGGACATACCAAACATACGTACAGAATACAAAATAATTAAATGTGTATAGGTCGTATGAAGTGATAATTTACTAAAGTAATAGCTAGTAATCACAGTAATAGTTAAACCAATAATTGCAAGAACACGTCCGCCAAAGCGGTCAAATAATTTCCCAGTAATTGGCGACATGATAGCCATAACTATAGCCCCTGGTAGCATCATTAACCCTGCATCGATTGGTGAAATACCGCGTATCGTTTGAACATAAATCGGTGTAAGAAGCATACCTGAAAACATTGCCATCGTAACAACCATTGAAATCACAGATGATAGGGCAAACATCGGATATCTATATATTCTAAAATTTAGCATAGGATTGTCTTGGTTTAATTGACGGAGAATAAATACAATGAGGGATATCCCACCAACAATCAATGTAATATATACCTCTGGACTATCCCAGCCTTTTTTACCAGCTGAACTAAATCCATACAAAATTCCGCCAAAACCAATGCTTGATAACAGGAGTGAAATACTATCGAGACGGTCATTTGACTTTTCCTTCTTATCCTTAAGCAAGAAAAAGCCAATAATTACAACTGCAATTGCTATAGGGGAGACAAAGTGAAAAAGCATTCTCCAATCATAATTCTCAATTAACCAACCAGATAACGTTGGTCCTGTTGCTGGTGCTACCATTAATACCAATCCAAAAACACCCATTGCCGTTCCCCTTTTTTCTACTGGGAAGCTCGTTAACATAACATTCATTAATAACGGCATGAGGATGGCTGAACCGCTTGCTTGAATCATCCTTCCTGCCAATAAAATTGGGAATACATGTGCGAATCCAGCTAGAAATGTTCCTGCTGTAAATAATATCATGGCAGCTAGGAACAGGTGACGCACAGAATATTTTTTTATTAAAAATGCTGTTGCAGGAATTAATATTCCATTTACCAGCATAAACCCCGTTGTCATCCATTGAACAGTTGATGGATCAACATCTAAATCCACCATTATAGATGGTAGTGCAATATTAAGTAGAGTATTATTCAACATCGCAATAAAGGCACCTATCATCAACACAGCAATAATGCCATAGGGTGGACGAGTTATTGAACTGTTTGTTTTTTCCATATTATTCCTCCCTAAAATTAAAGTCCATTTTTTTATACCCCTATTCCATATAAACACCATAATATACCATTAGTCTGATAATTTCAAATAAAAAGAACTTGATATTCCTCTATTTGAATAAACTATATTTATTATGTACTATAATAGTAAACAAGTAGTCCAATACGAATATTAGGTGGTTGTAAATGAACGACAGAAAACAGCATGTCATTGAAGTAGCACATCAACTTTTTCTAGACAAAGGGTTTCAAGCTACTTCTATACAGGATATCTTAGATTATAGTGGAATATCTAAAGGTACCTTTTATAATTACTTTTCATCAAAAAATGAGCTTTTGAAGGAACTTTTCAAAACAATTTTTATTAAGCTTGAAAAAGATCGCAATGAATTACTAATTGGTCAAGACCCGTCAAATATAGAGATTTTCATAAAACAAATTGAATTACAGATGAAGACAAATCGAAAGAAAATGGTAGTTCCCCTTTTTGAGGAAATCACATCTTCCAATGATGCTGATCTAAAGGAATTCATAAGAAAGGGACAGCTTCGGATGCTTCGCTGGTTAAATACTAGGTTTATGGATATCTTTGGGCAGGATAAGGCGCCTTATTTATTAGATATTTCTATTATGTTTTTAGGCATATTGCATCATACTCTAAGATATTACTCCTTAGCCTACTCTCCTCATACAAATATTCATAAGGTAATTCGATATTGTGTGGAACGAATGGTTAAGATGGTTGATGAAGTGTCTGAGGCGAAAGCGCAATTAATTGAACCGCAATTATTAGATAGCTGGTTGCCGGAATTAAAGAAAAAAGAGTATATATTAAAAAAAGAAGTCTCTCAATCGGTCTCTGCATTGAAAAAGATGTTAAAGTCCGAGGATGAGCAAGCCAAGTATTTTGAACTGTTGGACTTTATTCAAGATGAAATATTCAACTCAAAGATGCCAAGAAAATTCTTAATTGAAAGTGCGATACTTACATTAGTTGCAAGCATTACTGACCCTGAATGGCGAAAAGGGATTAATATACTTCAAAAGCACATTAAGGAATATTACATTCAGCTTGATGAAGAATAACTAAAAAAATTATTTAAAATGTGAGCGGGCATATAAAGTTTGATATATGTCCGCTTTTCATGCATATAGGTTTCTACAGTACCCTTCCCAGCTCAAACTAAGGTTGCCGCAACTATTCTTTCTTCAATTAGCTGTAGCTCCATTAAATTTAGATTGCTGACCATAAACGATACGAGCCCACTTTTATTAAATACTTTAAAAATAATTGTTTACTTCTATTGATTGCCATAAACCAAATAATTGGTATCATTAATATTTGAGATTCTTTATTTATATAGAAGGAAGTTGATCTATGTATGAGCGTCAATATTTTAATAGTGGATGATGAACAAGAAATAGCTGATTTAGTAGAGGTTTATTTAAAAAATGAGGACTACAATGTTTATAAGTTCTATACCTCAATAGAAGCATTAACATGCATCCAAACTACAAAACTAGACCTTGCAATACTTGATGTGATGCTGCCTGAAATAGATGGTTTTTCATTATGTAAGAAAATTAGAGAAAAATATCACTTTCCTGTAATTATGTTATCTGCCAAGGATGAAGAAATGGATAAGATCACTGGACTAACCTTTGGTGCTGATGACTATATCACAAAACCATTTCGTCCATTAGAGCTTATTGCTCGAGTCAAAGCTCAGCTTAGGAGATTTACAAAATACAACCCACAGGGAACGGAACAGAGTGAAAAAACAATTACCTTTTCCGGTCTTTTTCTTAATAAGGATACTCATAAATTCATTTTAAATGAAAAGGATATTTCTCTTACACCAACAGAGTTCTCCATTCTTTGGTGCTTATGCTCCAACAGAGGTCGGGTGGTCAACTCGGAGGAATTATTTCAAGAGGTTTGGGGAGAAAAGTATCTCAACAACAATAACACTGTGATGGTCCACATCCGACATCTTCGTGAAAAAATGAAGGATTCTGCAGAAAATCCAAAATATATTAAAACCATTTGGGGAGTAGGTTATATCATTGAATAATGAATTTAGCAAACTCAAGAGGAAGTTATTATTACAGGTCGCATTCATGATTATTTTAACAGCAATTGTAGGCTTAGTAATCAGCTACACACTTATTGATGGTATTCTACAGGACCCATTCGCTGACCTTTTTGTAAAATTTTGCACAACCGTTTTGCCTCTTGACTTTCATACTGCACAGTTACTCTATTTTTCTGTCTTTCAGCAAAATAAAACCCTTTGGGTCATGATAGGCTTTATTATGTTACTTTTAATTATTTTTTACTTTACATTATCCCGCTTTACCTGTTACTTTCACCAAATCAGCGAAGGAATTGACAAGCTTGCCCAAGAAACCAAAGAGGATATTTCCCTTCCACAAGAGCTAGAATTTATGGAAAAAAAGCTAAATTATTTGAAACACACTTTGGAAAAGCGGGCGAAGGATGCGAAAGAGGCGGAACAAAGAAAAAATGACCTTGTTGTATATTTAGCACATGATATAAAAACACCTCTAACATCCATCATTGGTTATTTAAGTTTACTTGATGAGGCTTCTGATATGCCTCAGGTGCAAAAAGAGAAGTATGTGGGGATCACATTAGAGAAAGCATATCGCTTGGAGCAGCTCATCAATGAGTTTTTTGAAATTACTAGATTCAACCTCCAAACGATTTTACTTGATAAAAAGGAAATCAACTTATCCTTTATGCTCATGCAAATGGCAGATGAGTTTTATCCCCTGCTCGCTCCAAAAGGAAAAAGGGCATTAGTCAGGGCTGATGAGCATTTGAAAGTTTATGGAGATCCAGATAAATTGGCAAGAGTGTTTAATAATATTTTAAAAAATGCCATATCCTATAGCTATGAGAATAGCACCATTGTCATTGAGGTAGAAGAGAATGAGCAAAGTATCGAAATAAGATTTATTAATGAAGGGGATATGATACCATCACAGAAATTAAAAACTATTTTTGAAAAGTTCTACCGTTTAGATACTTCAAGGTCTAGTCAAACTGGAGGATCTGGATTGGGTCTTGCCATTGCAAAGGAAATAGTATATGCCCACGGTGGAGAAATTTCTGCAGAAAGCAACAACTCTCATACTGTCTTCTCTGTTATTCTTCCTAAACAATCTTAAGAAAATATTAAGGTTTCAATAATAGAATATTAAAAAACAGCTACTCATCTTATGTTTCAATAGAGACATAGGAAGAGGAGTTGTTTTTTTATGAAAAAAAAATATATTAAAGGCATAATCATTTGTTTTTTATTAATATTTCTTACCCTCATTTCAACCAATAAATTATCCATAAAAAACTTCTTTCAAGCTACATATGGGACGAAAATGATTCAACAAATAAAGACGAAGATGAGTAATCATGTCAATTCTAGCCTTTATAGCTCAAACGCAATATTAATGAGTGTCCACAATGGAAAAATAATCATGGAAAAAAATAGTGACGATCCTATCTACCCTGCTTCCCTTACAAAAATAATGACAGCCATTGTTGCAATCGAGCATATCCCAGATTTAAGCCAACAAATTGAATTGCCACCTGATATTTTTCAAAATTTATATAGTGCGAATGCATCTATGGCAGGCTTTCTTCCAAATGAAAAAGTGAAAGCAATCGATTTACTATATGGTACTTTACTTCCTTCCGGGGCTGAGGCTACCATCGTACTTGCTCAGCATATTTCTGGTTCAGAAGATGAGTTCGTTAAGCAAATGAACAAAAAGGCCAAGCAATTAGGAATGAAACACACACATTTTACTAATGCCACTGGTTTACAAGAAGCAAACCATTACACTAGTGTGAAAGACATCTCTATTCTATTACGGCATGCACTTAAGAACAAAGTCTTTCGGGAGATTTTCACTACTAAGAGCTATTCCACCTCTTCAACCAATCTTCATCCGGAAGGAATTACTTTTTCTAGCAGTATGTTTTTAAAAATGGAAAGTCCGGAAATTAGTGGTGGAGAAATTATTGGAGGGAAAACCGGATATACGGAAGAGGCAGGATTATGCTTAGCCAGCCTCGCTATTAAAGAGGGGGAAGAATTTATCTTTGTTACAGCTGGGGCTAAAGGAAATCATAAAACGAAGCAATTCCATATTGAAGATGCATTTACTGTTTATAATAATATTTAGAGAGAACAACTTTGGAGAAATACAATTAGTGATTCGAGGGTATTAAGAAAAAAGCTTGTAGGGATTAAATCTCTACAAGCTTTTACTTTTTATTAGTTTTTAGCCAATTTAGGTGCTACTTTAGTTACCTCTGGTTTTTTTTCTTCAGCTGGTTTGGCCCGCTTGATAAAGAGTGAAAGGATAATTGCAACCGCAGCAATCCCCGTTGCAACTAGGAAGGAATCATTAATCCCTTCTAGCATAGCCTTCATTGCAATTTGTTGTTTCATTGTCGCAATAACCTCTGGAGTTGGTTGGACAGTCATATTTTTCATTGCATCACTAGCAATTTCCTTAGCATGCGTTTCTGTACGATTTGACATAATGGTTACGAGCAATGCCGTACCAATTGCTCCTGCGACTTGGTTCATCGTGTTATTCATGGCCGTACCGTGTGGATAGAAGCGTCTTGGTAATTGATTTAGTCCGTTAGTTGCTACAGGCATCATTACCATGGACATTCCAAAGCTTCTAATTGAATACAATAGTATTAAATGTGTATACGTCGTATCTAGTTCAAGTTTACTAAAAAAGAAGGTAGTTACCGTCAAGATGGTGAGGCCTGTAATGGCCAAAATACGTCCACCAAAGCGGTCAAATAGTCTTCCTGTCACCGGTGACATAATGGCCATAAGAATTGCACCTGGTAATAGTAGTAACCCGGCATCCATCGGTGATATTCCTCTAATGTTTTGTACATAAATAGGTAGTAAAAGCATACCAGAAAACATCGCCATATTTACTACCATTGTTATTGCTGATGCTAAAGCAAACATTGGATATTTATAAATTCTAAAGTTTAACATTGGTTCATCTTGTTTTAATTGTCGGAGAATAAACCATGTTAAAGCAATGGCGCCAATCGCAATGGTTCCATAGACTAATGGGCTATCCCAGCCTTTATCACCTGCGGAACTAAATCCGTACAATATTCCACCAAATCCTACGCTTGATAAAAGGAGGGAAAAGTAATCTAAATGAATTTTGATTTTTTCCTTTTTATCTCTAAGTAAGAATATACCAAGTAGGACAACGACTACTGCGATAGGTGTAATGAAATGGAAGAGCATTCTCCAATCATAATGCTCCACAATCCAACCAGATAATGTAGGTCCAATCGCTGGAGCAAACATTAATATTAAACCGAAAACCCCCATTGCCGCTCCGCGTTTTTCAACTGGAAAGCTCACTAACATTACATTCATTAACAGTGGCATTAAAATGGCAGAGCCTGCTGCTTGTAGCATTCTTCCTGTTAAAAGCATTGGAAAAACTGGGGCGTAACCAGATAAAATTGTACCAATTGTAAATAATCCCATAGCTGCTAAGAAAAGATTTCTTACAGAGTATTTTTGGATTAAAAAGGCTGTAGTTGGAATTAATATCCCGTTCACCAACATAAACCCAGTCGTAAGCCATTGTACTGTAGAAGCTCCAATATCAAAATCCTTCATTATAGATGGGAGTGCGATATTTAATAATGTATTGTTTAAAAATGATATAAATGCACCAATCATTAGGACCGCAATTATCCCATAGGGTGGACGATCTGTTTGTTTTTTTGTGTGGTCCATACTTGTTCCTCCTATACGTTAAGTTCATTATTTTGTACTCTCGTTTTTTTTCACAAATTACATCATATCCCTCAGAATTAAATATTGCAATGAAAAAGTTTTATTCTAAAATACTTTTTATCACCCTCAAAAGACGACTGTATCATTTCCCCTTAAGTTGTCGGCCCGTTTTTCAAAAGCTCATAATAAAAATAGTATGAGCTTTTGTGAATGAAGTTATGAGAAAATGGTGACAGGCACCTTCCAGAAATCTGGAAGGTGCCTGTCACCATTTTCTATGTTAAAATAAGAATAGATTTGGAAGATTTAGATTTATTTTTATACTAACCTAAATAAGCAGGTGGAAATATTGGATATTAAGCATTTGCAATATTTTCTTGAGGTCGCCAATTCTAATAGCTTCTCTCTTGCAGCTAATCGATTGTTTATTTCACAGCCAACGATTAGTAAAATGATTAAAAATCTTGAGCAGGAACTTGGTGTTGAATTATTTGACCGCTCCCGGAAACATTTAGTATTAACAGATGCAGGGCAAATTATTTTTGAACAAGCGAAGTTAATTGATCAAGCATTTAAAAATTTAGGTACAGAACTTGATAATTTGTTAGAGCTAAAAAAAGGGCACATTCGCATTGGGCTTCCACCTTTATTTGATGCACATTTTCTACTTAAGATCATTGGGAGCTTTCACGAAAAATATCCTGGTATTACCTTTCAATTAATTGAACAGGGTTCGAAAAAAATTGAAGAAGCAGTTAAAAACAGTCTTCTTGATGTGGGAATCATCGTACTTCCTACTAATCCGGAGGTCTTTGAATATTTCTCCCTACTAGAAGATGAACTTAAACTCATTGTCCACTCCTCTCATCCCCTAGCTAATAAGGAGGAAGTTGATTTAGCTGAACTTACCAATGAATCCTTTATTTTATTTAATAAAGATTTTGTTCTAAATGACCGAATCATCCTATCATGTAATAGTGTGGGCTTTAATCCAAAAATTGTTTCAGTAAGCTCTCAACAATCCTTTATTACTGAAATGGTCGCATGTAAACTTGGAGTTGCCATGCTTCCAAAGAGTATCTGCCATCAATTGGACGAAACAATAACATCTATAAAAGTAGTAAACCCATCTATTAACTCAAGCTTAGCTGTAATATGGAGTAAGAATAAATATCTATCGTATGCAGCGAAGAAATGGATTGAGTATACAAAAGAGTTTTATGACAAAAGGAGCAAAAATAAATAATTTTATATTTTGCCAGATTTATAAAAAAATGTTAGGGATATTCCCCTACACTTCATCCGAAAGCGCTTACATAGATAATAACTATAATTCAGATAAAAACTATCCATTTTACATAGTGAAAAATGAGGCGTACACTTTTTATTAATATAAAATTCTTATAATATCAAAAAGTCAGATATAATCTTTTAATAATGAAAGGATGCGAGTCATTTCAAAGAAAATATAGAGAACTAGCTGCATATTTTTCATTGGATAAGCCTTGGGACAAAAAAGGAGGATATTCATATTTATGATCACTGTTTCAAGTATTAACGAGTTAAATACAGCAAAAGAAGCTCTTGAAAATCTTAAGGAAAACTATCCCATTCTTTTTGAGAAATTTATTGATATGATTAACTTAACTCGCGCTCTAGAATTTAAATATTATTATATGGGATGTTTATTAATGGATGAAGAGCCAAATGAATGCTCTCCGAACTTTGTCTGTGACTCTGTACTTCGACTTTATAATAGGGAATTAAAACATTTAAAGGAAGATCCTAATATCCATATATTGAAGCAAATTTTTTCTGATTACGAAAACACCATTGGTTATGCTAACCTCTGTCTATTAGGACTTGATAAAAATCCAGAATCTTTAGTTGGTCCATCAATTATGAAATAGCCATTATGAAAAAGCAGACTCAAAAGGTCAATAAACGACTTTTTGAATCTGCTTTTCGTTTTAAATTCAGGATAAAATTGTCCAGAAATATTAAATGAATCTAGGGTGATTTAATTCGTTTAAGATGACTCGTTACCAACCTTAACTCCAAACATTGTGATCTTCCTTTACAAACGATGAGTCCAACCAAATGGATCCTGTTCTGTTCCATTTTGGATTCCAGTTAAGGAATCGTATAATTTTTTAGATAGTGGACCTGTTTCTCCATTGTTGATGATTAGCTTTTCGTTTTGCCAGAAGAGTTCGCCTACAGGTGAGATGACAGCAGCTGTTCCTGTTCCAAATGCTTCCTCTAACTGACCATCATGATAAGCCTGTTGAATTTCATGTATAGAAATTTTCTTTTCGACAACGGGAACATTCCAATATTTTAATAGCTCAATAATGGACTTTCTCGTGATTCCCTCAAGAATGCTTCCATTTAATTCGGGTGTCACAACCTCCCCATTGATTTTAAAGAAGATGTTCATACTTCCAACTTCTTCAATGTACTGCTTCTCTCTTCCATCCAGCCACAAAACCTGAGTATAGCCATTCTCACTTGCAATCTCGGATGCTTTAAGGCTAGCTGCGTAGTTTCCAGCGGTTTTCGCATTTCCTGTTCCACCTGCAACAGCACGCACATATTCACTTTCAACCGCAATCTTCACTGGGTTAATCCCTTCTTTATAATAAGCACCTACTGGGGATAAAATAATCATGAATTTATATTGGCTAGATGGATGTACTCCAAGGTAAGGCTCAGTTGCAATCATAAATGGACGAATGTATAGGGATGTTCCTTCTGCTGAAGGTATCCAATCTCGATCAATTGTAATTAATTGCTTTAATGCGCTTAATGCTAGCTCTTCATCAATTTTTGGCATACATAAGCGATCATTTGAGCGATTCAATCTTTTCATATTTTCTTCAGGTCTAAATAACAAGACATTCTCATTTTTTGTAAGATAAGCTTTTAAACCTTCAAAAACGGTTTGACCATAATGAAAAACGGTGGATGCCGGGTCCAAGGCAATGGGTTGATAAGGAACAATTCGAGGATCGTGCCAGCCAATCCCTTCCGTATAGTCCCAAATAAACATGTGATCGGTAAAGATTTTTCCAAACTCCAAATGGTCAGATTGAGGCTTTTCCTTTTTAGTGGAACTTAATGTCACTTCAATTTTTAAATCTTTCATCGCGATTGCTCCTATCCATATAAGTTACTTTGAATTTTCGCAAAATTGTCCAAATAATTGGGACAAAATACATAATAGTAATATTGTTATGAATATTTTATCACATGAAATCAAGAGTAGGATGTTCAGGATAGGGATTTTAGACAATAATTGTTATTTTTTTATAAAAAAAGCCTGAAGGGAGAAATTTTCTTAGATCTCCCCCTTTAGGCTTTTTTAATTTTCAAACGATCACTTCTCTCTCCTTCTCTCAGAGACAACCACATCTACCATGTCATACATACATTCAACACCCTTTTCTGATGCTTCGAATTTAAATGCATTTCTTTCAGCGATTCCTAAACTGTCGGCTTCTTTAGCTGCATCAATGTTTGCACCAAGGAAGATAAACTCCCAATTATACTTCTCTTGTTGATGTTTGATAAGCTCCTTGACCTTTTCGTAGGTGAATTCACGGCTTGCGTTTTCTAAGCCATCTGTTGTAATAACAAATATGACTTTACCAGGTCTTTCTGCCTCTATTGTGTTTGACAATCGATGGTCAACATTCAAAATTGTCTTTCCTACTGCATCAAGAAGGGCTGTACACCCTCTGACAAAATATTCTTTGTCTGTAAGCTTGATATGGCTCGCGTCTACACCATTCCATAATATTTCATATTGATCGTCAAATAAAACGGCAGTGACAGTCACATCCCCTTCCATTTTGTCCTGATTCCTAATAAATCCGTTAAATCCTCCTATCGTATCACTTTCAAGACCCGACATTGAACCGCTCCTATCAAGGAGGAAAATGATTTCTGTTAAATTCTTATTCATATCTATCATCCTTTTCATTTGTTTATACTATAATATTAATTACATTTGACTATTAATAGGTCGCTTTGCAGGCGACAAATGCTTTCGTGGCAGGACGTGTGAATAGGCTCCCATCCCCATGTTCGCCATGTCCCGAGGAGGTTTAGGATGCTGGATAAGAAATTGTTATTAGAGTTGCAGGTGTATGTTGAGTCTCATATAGAAATGCTTGAAATAAAAGCCTGTGAATCTCTTATTTATGAGGATCTCAATATTTTCGAAGAGGTACAGAATAGCGAATTAGTGGATTTCATTAATGATAAGAGAATGCCCACCTTTAATCAGATGCTATTTGATTTTATTGATGAAAAAGGGGAAAGTGATTCGGATATCTACAAGAAGGCTAGAGTCGATCGTAGACACTTTTCTAAAATACGCTCTAATCCCAATTATCGGCCAAAAAAGAATACAGTAGTCGCCCTTGCTTTAGCATTAGAATTAAATAAAGATGAAGCCGAAGAACTTTTGAGCTCTGCTGGCTACTCTTTGTCAAATAGCGAAACCTTTGATTTAGTGATTCAATTTTGCCTTGAGAAAAGGATTTATGATTTACATAATGTTAATATGGCTTTGGACTATTTTAGTTTAAAACCATTGGGGGCATAAGATCGGATTGTATCAAAAATTTTATGCTACCACTTAGAGTCTTAATATAGGAAAAGAAGCTAATTTCACATGGTATATAGCTTCTTTTTTTATTTTCAGCAATTTATGGCACCAAACCTTCCCCATTTGCCTACCTGAATAATTTATGGCGACACGGGTAATATATGGCATGATACCCTTGGGAAATTAATCCGGGTGGATATCAAATCTCATTTGGAGGTGCCTTAATGCAATATAAAAAATTGTGGATTAGCCTTGCAATTGTATTCATAGCTTCATTTGCCATACTTGGCTACTATGGAGGCCGTCTCTTTAATACTATGCCGCCAATACCAGATAGGGTTGTAGTAACCGATGGGACAATCTTATTTTCAAAACAGGATATTCTCGATGGTCAAAATGTTTGGCAATCCATTGGAGGACAAGAGTTAGGGAGTATTTGGGGACACGGTGCTTATGTTGCTCCGGATTGGAATGCCGACTGGCTCCACCGTGAGTCTATGTGGCTATTAAACCATTGGGCAAAAAGAGATTTTGGTAAAAACTATTCAGCCTTAGATTCCGAGAAAAAGGCTGCTCTTCGTGAAAGGCTCAAAAAAGAAATCAGACCGAATACCTACAACAAAGAAACAAAGGAGATTACTTTATCCCCGTTAAGGGCACAAGCAATTGCAAACATTAGTAATCATTATTTTTCCTTATTTTCAAATGATCCTAAGTTAGATGATCTTCGTGAAGACTATGCCATGCCGAAAAATGTCATTAAAGACCCAGATCGTCTCCGCGACTTTATTAGTTACATTTGGTGGACAACATGGGCAACAGAAACTAATCGACCAGATGATAACGTCACCTATACAAATAACTGGCCCAATGAAGATTTAATCGGCAATAAGGCTACAGGTGAAATGCTTGTATGGTCCGTTGTTAGTTTTGTGTTATTGCTCGCAGGAATTGGTGCCTTAGCTTGGTACTATGCCACTCAGAAGGGGCATGAGGGTGAAGAGGATTCTCCAAAGAACGATCCTCTACTTGCATTATCGGCAACACCATCAATGAAGGCTACTCAGAAATACTTTTGGGTGGTAGTTGCTTTATGGTTAGTTCAAGTTCTACTTGGAGCAATAACTGGCCACTATCAAGTTGAGGGAAGTGGGTTCTATGGCATCCCAATCGATAAATGGATACCTTATTCCTTAACTAGATCCTGGCATACTCAATTAGGAATATTGTGGATTGCAACAGCATGGCTAGCAACTGGGCTATTTATTGCTCCTGCTGTCTCAGGCCATGAACCAAAGTTTCAACGGTTCGGCGTGAACTTTCTATTTGTTTGTCTAATCATTATTGTTGCGGGCTCCATGATTGGGCAATGGTTTGCAGTACAACAAAGACTTGGTCATGTAACAAATTTCTGGTTTGGACATCAAGGATATGAATATACAGATACAGGCCGATTCTGGCAAATTTTCCTTACCATTGGCCTATTTCTGTGGCTGTTCCTCATGGTAAGAGCATTATGGCCAGCTTTTAAAAATCTGAAAGAGAGCCGTCATCTTCTTGCGCTTTTTTTAATTGCATCAACTGCAATTCCTGTTTTTTATATTCCTGCATTATTATGGGGGCAGCATACCAATATTGCCATTGCAGAATATTGGCGTTGGTGGGTTGTCCATCTATGGGTAGAGGGATTCTTTGAAGTTTTTGCAACTGTAGTAATGGCATTCTTATTCACAAGAATGGGATTGTTAAGAATTCGAACGGCAACCACATCCGTTCTTTTCTCAACAATTATTTTCCTATTTGGCGGAATCATAGGGACATTTCATCACTTATACTTCAGCGGAACCCCAACCGGTGTTATCGCTTTTGGCGCAACCTTTAGCGCATTGGAAGTAGTGCCACTAGTTTTAATTGGTTTCGAGGCTTATGAAAATCTTACTCGAAGCCGTGCCCGTAAGTGGGTTGCTGCTTATAAATGGCCAATCTACTTCTTTATTTCCGTTGCATTTTGGAATTTAGTTGGTGCGGGATTATTTGGTTTCTTTATTAATCCACCAATTGCCTTATATTATATGCAGGGGCTTAGTACTACTCCTGTCCATGGACACGCTGCATTGTTTGGAGTATACGGTATGCTGGGGATTGGATTAATGCTCTTCTGTTTACGAGGACTAACAGTAAAACGCGAGTGGAAAACAGGGCCTCTCTGGTTTGCATTTTGGGCAATAAATATCGGTCTTGCCTTAATGATTCTCATAAGCCTTTTACCAATCGGTCTCATGCAAACATGGGCAAGTGTACAGCACGGCATGTGGTATGCACGGTCTGCAACCTTTATGTCACAGGACATCGTCGCTCTTTTCGTTTGGCTGCGGATTATTGGGGATACGATCTTTTCACTTGGTGCTTTAGCACTAGTTTGGTTTATCATTGGTTTAAAAACCGGCTGGTCCCTCTCAAGCGATCGATTAGAATATGCTGAAACTGACAACAAAAATGTATAAATAACCTAGGGACAGTGAATTATTCACTGTCCCTCCTTCTACTTAGGAAGCTTCTGCCCTGGAGCGTTCTGCTAATACAGTTTGTGGGATTTTTGATAACTGAATCCATTTGATGATGGATGTTACCATAATAATCACCCCAAGGATAAGCATGATGATAGATAAGACACCATTTAGTACATTATAACCAGGATTTTCAGCATTTAAGTAGACATTCTTAACCATCCAATATCCTGCAACATTAACCGTTACATATAGATAAGCTAGTGGAACAAGACATGTCAGCATATACCAACGTTTATCAGCAATTTTTAAGACAACAGTTGCACCTACAATCAGACCGATTGAAGCCATCAATTGGTTAGATACACCAAACAAAGCCCATACAGAACTGATATCCCCGGAGTATAGGAGATAACCCCAGATGAAACATGCTAGAGCACTGGCAATAATATTAGCTGGTATGGAGTCAGTCCGTTTCAATGGTTTAATGAAGTCACCAAGGAAGTCTTGTATAAGATAACGCGCAACCCGAGTACCTGAATCAATTGCTGTTAGTATGAATACCGCCTCGAATAAGATAACAAACTGATAGAAATATGAAGCAAGCTTCTCAAAAATTGGAATCTCCGTGAAGATATAGGTCATACCAACCGCAAGTGTAACAGCACCGCCTGTTCTTCCTTCGAGATCCATCCCGACCTCTTTACTAAGTTCATTTAAATGAACGGTTTCCATGCCAAGAGTCGCAAATTTTTCTGGTGTTGAATTAATGGCAAAATAATCTCCTGGCTGTAAAGAGATTGCAGCTACTAGAGCCATGATCGCAACTAAACATTCCACAAGCATAGCCCCAAAAGCTACTCCTTTTATATCGCTCCAACGGTTTATCATTTTTGGGGTAGTTCCAGAGCCGACGAATGCATGGAAACCGGAGATAGCTCCACAAGCGATGGTAATAGAAACAAATGGCCAAACTGGACCTGCAATAATTGGACCACCACCATGGATAAATTCAGTTAATGCTGGGAATTGAACTGAAGGATTAACAATAAATACTCCAATAATTAAGGCTACAAAAACACCAATTTTCATAAAAGTACTTAAATAATCACGTGGGGCAAGCAATAACCAAACTGGTAGGGCAGCTGCAAAAAATGCGTAGATAGGTAGAATAAGTGCAAGAGTACTTTTTTCAAAGGTTAAAAAGTCTCCAAACGCCGTACCTTGAATATTTGGCCCGAAGATAATAGCAGCCATTATTAATGCAAAACCAACAACTGTTGCTACTTTCAAATTCCCTGTCTTTTTATGATATAATCCAACCCCCATTGCAATCGGAATCGTTATTCCAACTGCAAAAGTCCCCCATGGATTTCTTTCAAGAGCACTTAACACAACTAATGACAAACCTGCCATAGTAATGGTGATTATGAATAACATAGCTAACCCTGCACAGAAGGCAGCTACAGGGCCAAGTTCTTCTTTTGCCACCTCTGATAATGACTTTCCATTTCTGCGCATTGAGGCAAAAAGAACGACTAAATCATGAACCGCTCCACCAATAACAGCACCAATTAAGAGCCATAGTAAACCAGGTAAATAACCAAATTGGGCTGCCAAAATCGGTCCGACTAATGGACCTGCTGCTGCAATGGCAGCAAAATGGTGCCCAAACGTTACCCATTTATTCGTAGGGACATAGTTTTGACCATCCTCTAACTTATGGGCAGGTGTTGGCTTTGAATCATCGACCTTCAAAACCTTAGCAGCCATAAAGGTGCCATATAAACGATAGACGATTAAAAGGATACATATTGAACCAACTACGATTGTAACCGCATTCATTTTTATTTCCCCCTTCACCTTTTTTGTATACGATATTAATGATACAAAAAGAAAAGGGCTCTATTCGATTTTCAAGATGAAATGCAGGAAAGGAAAGTTGAATTGCAAAATACTGCCAATAAAATACAAAACATTCAGAAATTTAATATGTTCTTTAATTCTTTTACATATGTTCGACTAACCGGAACCTTTGAGCCGTTTTTCATAATTAAATTATGGGTTGAGTTAAACCAAGGCTCTATTTCCGCTATTTGATCTATATTCACAATATAACTTCTATGAACGCGCAAAAAATGGGAATTGCTCAACTTTTTCTCCATAATAACAAGTGGATCACTTACTTGGTATTCCTTTTCCATCATTTTAATTGTGCATTTTCCTTTAGAGGATTCAAGGTAAAGGATATCATCATGGGTTAACAGGATGATTCTGTCATTTACAAGTACAGCTATTTTTCCATTGGGGTTTTTGATGGATGGAGAATGGTGAACTTTATGATCACCCATGTTAAGAATTTTTGATATTTTCTTTAATGCTTTATGAATACGATTTTCATCAAAGGGTTTTAATATATAATCAATCGCATTGGACTCAAAGGCCTGTAAAGCATATTCATCGTAGGCAGTTGCAAAAACAATTGCTGGAGCTCGGTCCAATCTTTCTAATTGTCTTGCTAAGTTCAAACCATTGTCCTCGGTTAGATCAATATCCAAAAAAACTAAATCTGGCTTCAGCTTCAGAATATCAACCATTGCATCCTCTACACAATCACTTTCTCCTAAGATTTCTACTTGCCTACTTCTAATAAGTAAATATTTTAATTCATCTCTAGCCAATGGCTCGTCATCCACTAAATAAACTCTCAGCATATGGGTCATACACTCCTTTACTTTCAAGAGGGAGAGAAATGGTTATAGTTGTTCCTATGTTTTCTTGGCTATTAATATGAAATCGTGCTAGACCATTGTATATTCCTTTAAGTCGCTCACTAATATTATAAATCGCCGTACCGTTTCCTTTTACAGATTCTACGACTTGCTTACCAAGAAATTCTATTTTATCATCAGAGATACCTTTTCCGTTATCATTAATAACAATTTGCAATAGGTCGTTTTTTGAAAATATCTGTATAGTAATTTCCCCTTTATGTTTCCTTCGAGGGAACCCGTGATTTATTGCATTTTCAACTAATGGTTGAAGGGTAAACGGTGGAATTAGCACCTTTTCAAGGTTAGGTTTCATTTGAAATGAGATATGGAACTTTTCCGGAAATCTTGTTTGCTCCAAGGTGAGATATGATTTTACATTTTCAAGTTCCTTCTCAAGGGGAATTAGCATTTGTCTAGCGCCTTGAAGGTTCCCACGAAAAAAAGAACTTAATTCAAAGAGTAATTTTCGTGCCTTTTCAGCATCCGTTCGACACAAAACGGAAATCGTGTTTATACTATTAAATAAAAAATGAGGATGAATCTGAGCTTGTAAAGCTTTAATTTCTGCATCCTTCAATAGCTTAGCCTGACGTTCAGCCTCTGCAAGCTCTAACTGTGTTGAAAATAAATTAGCGAGCCCCTCAGCTAACTGTTGCTGAACCTTATCTAGCTTTTCGGGGTCTGTATAATACATTTTTAGCGTCCCGACAATTTTATTCTTTACCTTTAACGGGAGGACAATCGCAGCTTGGATGGGACAATCACTTTGAATACAATAGATTTCCTGCTTTGTTTTTGCAACCAAAATCTCTCCTTTTTGCAGGGCTCTTCTTGTTAAAAATGTCACAGGCTTTGACTTTGGAAGGTGGTGATCTGAGCCAGCACCAACATGGGAGAGTACATGGTGTTCATCTGTAATTGCTACCGCATCTGCATCTGTTAGTCTAAGCATAATATTAGAAATTTCCTTACAGGAATGAGTGGTTAATCCTTGACGAAAGAATGGTAGTGTTTGATCTGCTATAAAAAAGGCGCGGTTTGTTTGATTAGCACGAGTGCGCTCTTCATCGCGTTTAATGAATTGAATAATAAACATGAATAGCATCGTTCCAAATCCATTAACGAAAATCATAGGTAATCCAATAACCTGAACGAGTGCCCATGCTTGTTCAAATGGTTTTGCAGTTGCAAGGATTATCAGCATT
Organism: Bacillus massilinigeriensis; assembly: GCF_900117315.1. Taxonomy (GTDB): domain Bacteria; phylum Bacillota; class Bacilli; order Bacillales; family Cytobacillaceae; genus Bacillus_BE; species Bacillus_BE massilionigeriensis. The sequence goes on along the minus strand of NZ_LT630337.1, from coordinate 459,341 downwards.
TGTACTGCTTCAAGCATCATTCCAATCCCAACAACAAAAGCCCCAGTGACCTTCTTTCCCTTCCTTTCTCTCATTTTCCCTAAATATCCAGCCACCACTCCTGCTAGAATCGTAGAAATAGAACAGGAAAATGCAGTAAAACCTCCAAGTAAATATCGATGGACCCCTGCCATAACGCCCGCCCCTATTCCAACTAAAGGACCTCCCAGTAATCCACCAATAACAATTCCCATCACTCTTGTATTGGCAATTGCACTCTCAGAATTTACTTCGGAGAGCCATGCAGACCTATTAATTGTATTATGCTCAATCTCGATTCCAGTGTAATTGCTAATAATCCCAAAGGTTCCAAATAACAGTATGAGCATGACTTTCTCATTTGTTTTATGATCTCTTTTGATTATCTGACGAAATGATTTCATTTGTGACAGTAAAAACGCGACAATAACAATGATGCCCACTTTTTCAAGCATTAATGGAACTAAATTAAACATCTTATCTCATCCCTCATATTAAATTCCCATCCCTAATAAAATCAAAATTATATTGAGATTCATTCTCTTCCTATAAACTTAATTATAATAAATTTTCAAAATTCAGAAAGGGGTAATATTTAAAGCGACTATATCCGAATTTGCGCACCTTAAAATTGGCAAAACTCTCCATTACCATTTAATATTAGATTATGAAGCTTAGATGGGAGATGAGAGAAATGCAAAAAATTAGGGTTGGAATAATTGGTACTGGATTTGGCGCCAAGGTTCATGCACCCATGATTAGTTACCATGATGGCTTCGAAGTCGTGGCTATCGCAAGCGTTACTAGGGGAAATATTGAAGAAGCAAGAAATACAAGCGGCATTCAGAATGTTTACACCGACTGGCGACTTATGCTTGAAATGGAGCAATTAGATTTAGTTGTCGTAGCCTCTGCGGTCAATTTACATCGGGAAATGGTACTCGCAGCTTACGAGAAGGGATTACATGTTTTATGCGAAAAGCCGATGGCCTTACATAAGAAAGAAACTGAGGAAATGATTTTGGAAAGGGATAGGGTCAAAAGATTTGGATTAATCAACCACGAGTTTCGTTTCCTACCTGCTCGGACAAAGGTAAAAGAAATTCTTGATAGCGGCAACCTAGGAACGATTATGCATGTCCGTTATTCTTGTACTTTTCCTAACTACAATTCACTGACATCAAATAAACGGAGATGGTTAGCTAAAGAGGAGAAAGGTGGGGGAATGCTTGGAGCCATTGGTTCTCATATGATAGATTCACTTCACTGGTGGCTAAATAGCCAGTTTAAAGAGGTATTCGCTAATCTACCTATTCATATTCCTGTACAGGTAGGGGCAGATGGTGATGTTGAGTATCGTACTGCAGATGATGCCTTTCAAGTAATTGGTACATTAGAAAATGGTGCTACGGTTTCTATGGAACTAGTTTCGGCCGCACGTAAGGTCAAGAACAACTTCTGCTTGGAAATTTTCGGAAAACAAGGAACACTTGTAATGCTTGATGATAATCAAGTCTTTGTTTCATATGAAGATGAATCATTTAAAGATGTTCCATTAGCCCCGGAACTAACAGCTCCTTCGACAATGCCTGAGGCAGCTGCTCGTTTTTATAATTTTTTTCATAGAATGCTAGATGCCCTTTATGAAACCATTATCTCTGGAAAAAAACATGCTTATCTTGCTGATTTCAAAGATGGCCAGAGAATCCAGCAAGTACTTGATGCAATAAGATTATCAGCTAAGGAAGGTAGAAAAATAATCTTAGAATAGTAGAGTTGACCCCAATCAGGAGCCTGACACTACAAAGACACTCCTACCGTTCAAGGATAAAACGATACCCACACCCCAATCAAATCCCAAAATGAAAAAGGCTTGGTCTTATCTTAAGACTTCAAGCCTTTTTATTTGCCAACATTTTTCCCTTCTATATCCCTTATATTTCCCTCATTTCGAAATCAACATTTTCTAACCTATTCAAGGATTGTTTCTATTTTTTTAAAAGATTAGACATTAATTTTTCATATATGATAGTTAGACTGATAATAAGAAAAAGATGATGTTTTACTTGGATGAATAGAAGTTTCTATAAGGATAGGCATACTCGTTTTCCTGCACAACAATTAATTAATAGAAGTAGCTTTTTTTCATAAAAAGGAGGATAAAAGTTGATAAAGCTAACGTATGTAAAGTTCGGATTAGACATTTTAATGGCCGTTACGTTTGTATTATTTTTTAATAAGCGTGTTTTAGGTGGATTAACCTTTCATGAAATGGCAGGATTAGCAATAGCAGCAATATTTTTCACCCATGTGCTCCTCAATTGGAAATGGGTAAAAAAAGTATCTGTTAGGTTGTTTGATCGTAAGTTACCCTTTAAAACAAAGTTAGGCTATCTATTAAACATCTTATTATTGATTTCAATGGCATTTATTATCATTAGCGGCATTCTTATTTCTAGAGTGGTTTTCCCGAATATTAATATTGGAAATGAACATTGGTTTAAAGTTACGCATATTTCCATTTCATTTTTAGTTCTCATTTTTGTAGCCGCTCATCTTGGTTTGCATTGGAAATGGATAATGAATGTCTTTAAAAATTGGATAAGATTCAAAACACCAAGACGGTACGCTGCCATTTTTACAAGAATTGTTACAGCTGCAATATTCATTTTTGGAGTCTATCAAATGTACTCAACAAATTTTTTCGTGCAGCTACAGGGGGCGACAAGAATATTTAATTTATCCACTTCACAATTTCCAAATGATGGTTTTCAGGGTGGAGATGGTCACTTTGAAAGACCGGATTTCTCTGAAGAAAATTTAGATAAGGGAGATCATCCACTCCAAAAACCAAACTTTTCAGAGGGGAATTTCCGTGAAGGAGGTCAGTTTGGGAAAACTGATCACCTAAGAGGTGGGTTCAAAGGGGAAAATGGACATTCCGGAGATACTAACGCGTTAAGTGTCATTATTGAATATTCTGGCATCATGTCCGTTTTTATTATTGTCGTTTACTATTTAGACAAATTGATTATTCAATTTAAACGTAAAAAAAGCCAAGCAAAGTTAGAAACCACAACAAATGTGTAAGGGAAAAGAAGTCTCCTTTTCCCTTAAACTAAACATCAGAACAAATTATTTTTCCTTTTTCAAGTCTTCGATAAAGGCTAACACCTGGTCTTCTTTTGTTGCCCAAGAAGTCACCAATCGAATGGTAAAGGTGTCAGTATCAACCTTCTCCCAAATAAGAAAGGAATATCTTTTTTGAAGTGCTTCTATTAATGATAGCGGTAAAATAGGAAAAATTTGATTAGATGGCGAATAGGTCAAAAACTCTATATTCTCTTTACTTAATTCATTTTTAAGTAATTTTGCCATTTTATTAGCATGTTCTGCTAAGTCAAAGAATAAATTGTCTCGAAAAAGCTCAAGGAACTGTATACCTAACAGCCTCCCTTTTGCAAGAATAGCACCTCGCTGTTTCATAAGGTATCGGAAATCCTCTTTTAGAGTATCACGACAAATGACCAGCGCCTCACCTATTAAGGCACCATTTTTTGTTCCTCCAATATAGAAGGCATCCACTAGTGAGGGGAGATCACTTAATTTAAGATCACCTTCGTCAGAACAAAGAGCAGATCCCAGCCTTGCACCATCCATATACAACAAAAGATGGTTCTCTTTGCAAAAATCACTTAGCTGCTCCAATTCCCGTTTCTTATATATAGTACCTATTTCGGTCGAATTTGATATGTATACAAGCCTAGGCTTAACCATGTGCTCGTCAGTATGAGCCTCAAGCACCTCTTTTATAAGAACAGGTTTGAGTTTTCCGTCATCTACAGGAATCGAAATAATTTTGTGACCTGTTGCCTCAATAGCACCCGTCTCATGACCGAGTATATGACCAGTACTAGCGGCTATTATAGCCTCATGAGGTCTTAAAAAGGCTGATAAAGCGGTTAGGTTGGTTTGTGTCCCTCCCGCCAAGAAATGGATATCAACATCTTTTCGTTCAACCCTATCCTTTAATAATTCTATTGCTTCTTGAGAATATCGATCCTCCCCATACCCTTCCTCTTGCTCGAGATTGGTTTTAAGTAAAGCATTTAATATTCTTGGATGTGCACCTTCGCTATAATCATTCTTAAAGCTGTACATAAGCTAGCCTCCGTCAAAAAATGGGTCATTCCTCACCCTATTATTATCGCAAACTCATCATATCATTATTTTTTCAAAATAGTATGGTTTCAGGTTCTTCATTTTTATTTGGATTGAAATTCTCTGAATAAAAAAAGCAATTGGATACAATAGTGATAACTGTACACAATTACTTTTTCTTAGCGAATTTTTGCTAAATAAGAATATACTTCCGATAGATTTTCATATCCTAAATTTTGGATTTGACGAACACTTTCTGTCCATAACTTAGCTGTCCCTACAGCATCATGTAAGGCATGGTGTCTTTTTTCAATACGAATACCATAATGTTTACAGCAATCATCTAAGGTTATTAGCCTTTTTTCCGGCTCTACAATCTTAGTGAGAAAAGATGTATCCATAATCCGATGCTGAAAATTTATTTTTAGTGTTTTCCAAGTTTCATATTTCATAAAGCTTTTTTCATGATGAGCATGATGAGCAACAAGTGGACAGGTGCCAATAAATTGATAAAATTCTTTTAACACCTTCTCCAAAGGAGGTGCTTTAGCAAGGTCATCTTCACATATACCTGTTAATTCCTTCACTTCATGTGATAGTTGGGTGTTGCAATTCACTAAGGAATAGTAGGTTTCATCCTCTAGGATTTGATCACCTTCCAACTTAACTGCACCAATAGATAATATCCTATCGCCTTTGTGCGGAAAAAAACCTGTAGTCTCTAAATCAAAAACTATCACCTTTAATTCAGAAAAAGGAATTTTAAGTACATCTTCGTTTTTTATTTCTTTTTGCAGCTGTCTAAGAAAAGCTATACTTGCTGCATCTGTTTGATTCGATATTGATGTATACATGCTCGGGCTAAGTCTTCCAGATAATTGCCTAACAAAGTGAACCATCTGATTCATGTTCATGAGGAACACCCTTTATGAATAATCTCTTTCGTCTCAGTTAGAAGCCTATATCCATTTTTCATTATTTGCTTGAGCTCATGCTTTTCTGATTTTTTTAAAGTATGAATATCTAGGAAGTGAACATCTTCATAACTATTGGCATTCTTTTTATAATAAAGCCTTAAATGTAATAATCTTAAAAATGAATATTGATAAACCTTTATTTTGCTATAGCTATCAGGCAATTGTTGGAAGCGTGCTAATGTTGACGGTTCCAAGATTCCTTCTTTAATTGAGAGCAATCGAAGGGAATTTACATATGGGAAGAATATTACTTCCTTTATATTAATACTGCCCGTTTCCTTCCCCTTCGTATTAGGTAATAGCTGACCTAAAATTCCAATCCCTTTTTTTATATGACTTATATTTTCGTATAAACGGTTTAGGAGTAACGGTTCTCCCTTCAATTTTTCCAATGCCATTTCTTTTAACTCCAATAAATCCTGATCATCCCCTATTATTACTTTTGAATCAAAAAAGGTAGAAAAATAGCGGAGAGATTCCCAGCTTGCCTCATCTAGCCAATTGATAACTTGCTCCTTCCAGGTATTCATTGAATGGCACCATCTTGGATTTGACGACATAACCCTTCCATCACAAAATTCGTAACCAACCTCATATAGTCCTTGAGAGATTTCTTTTCCTAATGTTAAAAAATAGGGTTTAATTATCTCTTCCCCTTTAAAAATAATGCCATGATCTTGATCGCTCCAAATCGATTGTTCAGATCTTCCACCACTTCCCATAATAAAGAAAGTAAAGTGAGCAGGGGCAGCCCCAAACTCACTTTCTATTTTCTTAATTGCTTTCTGAACAGTTGCCTTTATTAACGTATCATGAAACTGATTAAGAGCTATTGGATCATCCCAAACCTTATGAATATGAGCATTTCTTAATTGTCTTATTTCAAAATAGTGATTCATCTGTTCATCAAGCTCATCGTTTTCTGAATGGCTTGTGACAACCATTTCAAGCACCTGCTCTCCCTTTATGCTCTGGCATACTTTCAGGGTACCCATAGCTTCCATGCTCACTTAAATCCAGGCCAATAATTTCTTCTTCTTCTGATACACGGATACCCTTCATGACCAGATCCATTACTTTTAGAATAATGAATGATACAACAAAGGCATAGAGTCCAGAAGCTACAACGCCCAATGCCTGAACACCTAATTGGTGGAAACCACCGCCGTAGAATAATCCAGCTTGCCCCCAATCAATATCCGTTGATAGAGAAGGTATTGCAAATAATCCATTCGAAAGTGTACCCCAAACACCAACAGTTCCATGGACGGATAAAGCAAAAATAGGATCGTCAATTCTAGCCTTGTCGAACATCCTAACACTGAAGAATACCATAATTCCACCAACAGCACCGATGACTACTGCTGCCCAAGGTTCAACAAATCCACAAGAGGCAGTGATTGCAACAAGACCAGCTAATGCACCATTTAATGTTGTTGGAACATCCGCTTTTCCAGTAACTATCCAAGCAGTCGCCATAGCAGCAACAGCGCCAGCAGCGGCCGCTAGTTGAGTATTTAATGCAACAAATCCAAAGAATCCATCTGTAACACCAAAAGTACTACCAGCATTAAATCCAAACCAGCCTACCCATAATAGTAGAACACCCAAAGCAGTGAATACTTGGTTATGACCAGCAATATCATTAGATGAACCATCCTTATTATATTTTCCAATACGTGGTTTTAACACAAGTGTTGCAGCCATTGCAGCCATTGCCCCCGTTAAATGAACAACCGTTGATCCAGCAAAATCTTGTTTCCCATGTTCTGATAACCAACCGCCTCCCCAAATCCAATGGGCAACAACCGGGTAAACAAATGCTGAGAAAAGAACCGCGAAAATTACATAGGCAGATAATTTTGCTCGTTCGGCAAATCCGCCAAAAGCAATTGTCAGAGAAACTAATGCAAACATTACTTGAAACGTAAAATCTACAGCAGGAGTCAATCCTTCCTCAACTGTTGAGGTATCACCATAAAAGAAATCTGATAATCCAATGATTGCATTTCCATCCCCATAAATAAATCCATAACCGACTGCCCAAAAAACTAATGATCCAATACCAGCTGTGAAAATGGTTTTCCCTGAAATATGACCTGCGTTCTTCATTCTAGTCGATCCTGCTTCGAGTAAAATAAACCCGCCAATCATTAAGAAGACTAATATCGCACCAACAATAACCCAAAGGTTATCCATTAATACTGCAACATCCATCTAATCATCCACTCCTTCGAAAATGATATTTTTGTTGTTCCCATTATATCTGGTAAGAAAATCTCTCAACAACAATTATGTAAGGTTTTCTAACGTGGTTTTTAGTTATCTATAGACATTTTAGCCCATTTTATTAAGAATTTGAAAATTCATACAACATTTCGAGCTGAATATGTTATAATTGATGTAATATTTAATAACATTTAACGTAAAATTATCAAACATATCTCCTTGGAAATGCAATTAATGATTTACTTCATATACTTTAGTGAGGTGAAAGCATGGCAGACTCATCTTCTTATAAAGATAAAAAAGTAATTACGATTGGAACGGTATGTGAATTAACAGGACTTTCTGAAAGGAAAATCCGTTATTATGAGGAAAGACAATTGATTTTTCCAGAAAGAACAAATGGAAAAACAAGAAAATATTCATTTTCCGACATTGAAACATTAATGAATATCGCCGAAATGCTAGAGGATGGATTTCAAACCTATGAAATCCGCCAAGAAATGAAGAAGAAAAAGCAGAAACTCGATGAAAATGCAGCTCGCAAGGAAATGATCCAAGGTCAAATTAACGCCCGATTCGGTATACAAAAGAGACCTTGACGAAGCAGGGGGACGAAGCAAGGGGAAGCAGGGGGACGGTTCTTTGCTTCCGAAGCAGGGGGACGAAGCAAGGGGAAGCAGGGGGACGGTTCTTTGCTTCCGAAGCAGGGGGACGATTCTCCTTGCTTCCTTCTTGAAAATGTATCTGGCACCACATGTCTGTAGAGTCCATACGTTACAAAAAAACACTCACCTTGGCATTTTCATTCGCCAGAGTGAGTGATTAACACATAATAGGTATCTCTATAAAGCTAGAAAATCCTCATCGCGGATAAAATGGCAATTCTCGCGGATATATTCAAATAATCGCGGATATATGGAAAAAATCGCGGATATATTCAAATTATCGCGGATAAATCAAAATTATCGCGGATATCTGTTATTGTGGGGTTTATCATTTCAGTTTTTCAAGGGTTTCAATGGATTATGTGGCCAGGAATTCATCTCAAACATTATTTTTTTCCACTTTAGAAGCTAAGCAGGCGTTTTTCTGCTTCCATCTATGCAAATTATTAATAAACGAAAAAGACTTAGTGGAAGTTTCTCTGATTGCAACCTTAGCAATTAAAAAAGTACTCCCCTTTTCATTTTTTATTTACCAAAGTGAGTACTTTTTTTCATTTTGGTATCCCAATAAAGCCCCGAAAAACACAGCTCGGATATATTCTTCAAACCCCGCGGATAAATCAAAATTTTCGCGGATATCTTTTTTTGTGGTGTTTGAAGTTACCTTTTATGAGGCTTTTAGCAGAGCATGGGGAAATGATTCCGTCCCAAGATGCATAGATGGGGGCATTTCCACATTTCCACCATATGTGACCGTTTCCTTAAAATTGTTTTTTTGTGCATCGAAAGAATTGTATAGGAATCAGAGAGCTTTCCCTGTCTTTGTGGGGTTTAGGAAGCACGGAACCGTCCCCCTGCTTCCCACTGCTTCCCTTCTTAGGAAGCACAGAACCGTCCCCTGCTTCCAGAAGCACAGAACCGCTCCCCTTGTGCTTCCTATGCTTCTTTTTCTTTCCTCTGCAAAAGCACAGCACAAATGACGATAAATCCCTTGAAGGCTTCTCGTAGGAAAGGGGGAACACCGAATAGGTTTAAGAGATTATTCATTACGGCTATAATCAACATGCCAAAGACGGTTCCCATAATAAATCCTCTACCACCGCTCATACTGGTTCCACCAACGACTGCCGCTGCAATGGCATCCATTTCTATTCCTCTTCCGGCATTTGCAAAATCCATAGATCCAATCCGTGAAACTTGGATAATGGCCGCAATAGAAACTAAAACACCCATTAGAGCGTATACATGTACCTTGACTTTTTCCACATTAACCCCGGAAAGCCTAGCCGATTTTTCATTTGAACCCACAGCAATAATCTGCCTTCCCAAAACTGTCCGTTTGGATACGTAATAAAGTATATAAGTGATAATAGCCCAATAAACGATAGGCATAACCATGTATCCCCCAATGTTAAAACTGGAGATTCGCAAAAACTCACTTGGAACTGTCGGATTATACCCCTGCATAAAATGCTGAGTAAGACTTCGAAAAATCATCATTGCTCCTAAAGTTGCAATAAATGGTGGCGTCTTCCCTTTTGTAATCGTCAGGCCGATTATTAATCCCAACAAGTACCCCATTACTACAACCAATAGGATGGTTACGATAAAGGCAGGTGCACCTGTTAATCCGAGCGATCCTAGTATTCCCCTTGCACCCGTATCAAGAAGGATCATCCCAAAGGCACCTGCTGCTACCAAAGTAGAGCCAACCGATAAATCGATGCCCCCTGTCATAATAACAAGGGTCATCCCAAGGGCAATGATTCCAACACCTGCATTATTTCTTAATAAATTAATCCAGTTATTTATCCAAGAATCAAACCAACTTCCAAAGGAATCATAATTAAACCCCAAAACCAATGTCTGCAATATAACCATAATAATAAAAGCGATTGCTGTACTAAACAGCGCGTCATTTGCCCATTTTCTTCTTATCCAGGCTATTACATTATGATTGCCCTTAACCGTTCCCATTTGCATGATTTTATGTCCCCCCTCCAGCTTCATTCAGTTGTCCGCCTGTAGCAAGGCTCATGATGAATTGTTCATTCATGGCACTACCTTCCACTTCCCCTTGAATGACTCCATGATACATAACAAGTGCTCGATCACATATGCGGATAATTTCCTGACCTTCACTGGAAAGCACGACAATGGCAATGTTTTCCTCTGCTAGGCGTAGGATAATATCATAGATATCTTCCTTCGCCCCCACATCTACCCCTTGGGTAGGGTTGTCTAAAATCAGCAGTTTGGGTTCTGTCGAAAGCCACTTTGCTAGGATAACCTTCTGTTGGTTTCCGCCTGACAGACTATTGATACTGTCCGTCATTTTTCCCATCTTTATTTTCAGAGCAGCCTGCTGCTTTGCAAAAATCTGTTCATGCATGCGGGCATCAATCACCCCATGTTTTGAAAGTTTAGACCATGTCGCAATCGAGGCATTTTCAATAATATTCATATCCTTAATAATCGCATTTTCTTTCCTATTTCTTGGAAGATAAGCAATCCCAGCCTTAATGGCTTGCATGGTGCTTTTAAAAACTACCTCTTTTCCATTTAAAAAAACTTTACCAGCTGATGCTTTTTCAGCTCCGAAAATAGACTGAAAAAGCTCACTTCGTCCATCACCTAATAGTCCAGTCACTCCAAGAATTTCACCTGCTTTTATTGAAAAACTAATATTTCGAAAAGCGTTCGATGTAAGCCCCTCTACGCGTAAAACTTCATCCCCTAGCCTTTTCCTTCGAAGGAGCGGTTCCGTTCTCACATCATATCCGACCATAGAATGGGCCAGCTCATCAACCGTTGTATCTCTCACATTTCCCTCTCCAACCAACTCCCCATCTCGAAGAACAACGAATCGATCACAAACCTGCATAACCTCATTCAGCTTATGAGAAATAAAAAATATACCCACCTTGTTCTCCTTAGCTGTTCGCATCATTGCAAAGACGCGGTCAATTTCCTGCTCTGTTAAGGAGGTTGTCGGTTCATCCATAATAATAATCGACGCCTTCATCATCATCGCTCTGCATATTTCAATTATCTGTTTGTAGGAGGCATCTAGGTCACGCACCATCATTTTAGGATCTAAGTCGACATTCATTTGCTCGAACAACTTTTTTGTTTCATGTATCATTCTTTCAAGGTCAAGTCTTCCTCTTTTATTTTTCAGCTCTCTGCCGAGAAACATATTTTCAAAAATTGGCAAATCATTAATTAGATTTAGCTCCTGATGAATAAAGGCAATTCCAGCCTCCTGTGATTGTCTAGGGTTACTAAATACTACTTCTTCTCCATCCAAGATAATAGCCCCTGAATCCATTTGATGGATCCCACCTAATATGTTCATCAATGTCGATTTTCCCGCTCCATTTTCCCCAAGTAAGGCACATATCTCCCTGCCTTGTAACGAGATTGATACATCTTTGAGCACCTCGTGGTTGCCGAAGGATTTTTTAATATTTTTCATATTTAAAATCATGTCATCACATCCAGACATTTGCTAAAAGAGAGGCTACAGCTTAGCTATAACCCCTCATTTACTTCCATGTTCATTCAGCTAAAATGGTCAATTAATATGGTGAACCATCATCAAGGAAATCCTGATAATTATCTCTATCTACAATGGTCGTAGGAATAATGGTTTCTTCCGTTACATTTTCCCCTTTTAATAGCTTCAATGCGATATCAACGGCATCTTTCACCATTGCTGGGCTATAGAGGGCAGACTCAATCCAAATATCCGTATTTTCAGGCATCATCTTAAAGTATTCCTGCATACCTCCGCCACCAGTGACCACTTTAATATCCTTTCTTCCTGACTCTTTGATGGCTTGAAGAACACCGATTGAGGTTTCATCATCCATGGAATACACGGCATCAATTTTAGGATTCTTTGTTAAAATATCCGAAAAATCCTTTAGCCCATCTTCTCTAGTAAACTGTGTTGCATAGGTTTGAATTTTCACATCAGGGGCAATTTCCTTCATTGTTTCAACAAATCCCTCTTTTCTCAGTTCCGAAACTGACCCTGAAGAAGGCACTTCTAGCATGACCACTGTTCCTTTGTTACCAATTTTGTCTACAATATATTTTGCCCCCTGTATTCCCATATCCTTATTATCGCCTGCTACCCGATACACTCCATCAACATCAATCTTAATATCAAAGTTTACGATTTTGATGCCCTCATCCTTTGCCTGCTGGATAGGTACCTCCATCCCTTCCCATTGAGGGAAAGCAACGATTGCTTCAGCACCCCATGTCTTTAAATCATCAAGTTGGGATGTCATTTCTTCTGCGTTACTACTTGTTTGAATCTTATATTCAATCTCGTCACCTAACTCCTTTGCACGGGCTTCTGCATGGTAGGCAACTGCCGCCACCCAGCCATGTGTTACAGCAGGTGCAAGAATCCCAATCTTATGCTTTTTCGTATCCTTTTCTTTTTCACCTGAAGAATCATCACTTTGCGTCTTTGAATCACTACATCCGCTAAGAACAGTTACCGTAAGCAATAAAAGTAACAGTAAGAATGATAATGCCTTTTTCATTCCATTTACCCCCTCAGAATAAATTTATGAATCTATATTAAATAGAATTGAAGCCTTGGAAAAATTCGATTTCATCCTTCAGCCTATTGAAAGGGACCATAAAAAGCGCACCCCCCCTTAAAAACGCTTTCATTTTTTGTTAATAGATTCAATTTGTTCTCTATCCTTTAATTCTAAGGGCATATCATTATTAATTTTAATTAGGCTATGTATCCTACCAGGATCATTTCTTACTCTCCTACTCAAAATAGTGACCTACTAACACGTTGGCAGCCTCCTCAATCAATTAAGAGAAAACGTAGTCCATTTCCAGCTAATTCATCCGAATCTCTTGCCCTGTTTCCAAAGAAGTTTCAATAGCCTTTAATAACTTTAGGGAATATAATACATCTTCCAAAGGAATCAATTGATTGACTTGATTATTCTCTATACAATCAACAAAATAGGATAGTTCATTTTGAAAAGGATCCTCCTGTTCCACCTTGATATGTTTCTTAATCTCCTTGGAGTAGTAAATGAACTTTGAACTATGTGTATTCCTATTTTCAATATTTTCACCAGCAATAATCTGAAAATCTAATAGATTGTCTGTCGTTTGTGCCCTCAATGACATGGTAAATGGAAATCCCTCTGGCATTCGCTGGGAAGCCTCTACATAAGCCCTGGTATTATTTTTAAATGATAAAATTGACATGACATGATCCCACGCCCCGTATTTATTCTTTATTCCTACTGCATAGACGGACTCTACCTCACCAAGTAAAAAGAAAAGGAAATCTACATCATGCAGAAGTAAGTCGTATAGCGCACCTCCGCTTTTTTCCGGGTATTGAAACCAACTGCTCCATTTTGGTGACTGACCTAGTCTTTTCGCAGTGATTAGTTCAATGTCTTTTAGTTTTCCACTTTCACAATATGTTTTGATGACTTTATATTCCGGCCAAAACCGCAATACATGAGCAACAAATAGTTCTACATCATTTTTTTGAACCGCTTCAAGGATACGATTGGCTGACTTTAAAGATAAGGTTAACGGTTTTTCGCAAATGATACTCTTCCCAGCATTGGCAGCCCTAATAATATATTCTTCATGTAAATAGGTAGGCAGGCATATATCGATGAGGTCAATTTCTTTATTATTTAATAAATCATCATAGTCTGTTACATAGATTCCCTCGTAATTACTTAATGGAGTGTTCCTTGGATTTTTTGTACAGATGGCCGTCACTCTAGCATTTTCAATCTTCTGGTATGCATGGAAATGTGTCTTTCCAATAAAACCGAAGCCTACTAGCCCAATGTTCTTCATAATTTCTCCTTCCACCCTCCCCTCTTAAACTAAAAATTTTTAATAAGAAAGCTGAAAGGCGAAATTGATTACATCTTCAAACAAGTAATCAAATAGTAACAGAATCATGAATGATTAAATGGTGTAATCCATTACATTTTTCTCCATTTGAGTCATCATTGATTATGGGGATTTACTATTATATATTCACTTTGTTTAATATAAATGAATCTAAAGGTGATAAAATATTTAGAACTTGGTACTTATTACTTACCTAGTATTTTTTCAATCACCCGAATAGCAGCTAATGCCTGTTGTCCAGTAACCAGCGGCTCCTTATCCTCGATAATAGATTCAATAAATAAATCAATCACACCGGTGCTTGTTTGGCTATCATTTGTTTGGATTGGCTCTAACTCATATTTAACGATTGATCCATCCTTCATTTCGATAACTAGCTGGCTTTTCGGATCATGATAAATTTTGATTACCCCTTTTTGACAATAAATAGTCGTGGAATTATCCTCCAATCCGTAATAAGTCCAGGAAAATGCTGCCGTTCCTATCCGACCTTTTTTGGTTTTTAACGCACAAACAACATTGTCGCAAACATCAATGGGATTTCCGTTTTCATCCACTTTATCAAGCGCACCATAAAAAGAATGGGCGTGTTCAATTTCGTCATCTAATAAGTAATGAATTAAATCAATCTTATGAATGCCGAGGTCTCCAGCTACACCGGTATAAGAACGTTCCTTTTTAAAAAACCAAGTAGCATTCGATTTAACGACTCCCCAGCTTTCCGGTCCTTGGTGGCCAAAGGTTGTTTTAAAAGTCAGCACCTCACCTAGTTCTTTCTTATCAATGATTTCCTTTGCCTTTTGATGAGCCTTTGTAAATCGTTGATTATGGTCGACCATTAATTTTTTACCAGATTTCGCTTGGGCCTCAAGAATTTTCTCAGCACATTCTACATTAATTGCTAAAGGCTTTTCGCATAAGACATGCTTTCCATTTAGCAAAGCTAGAGAAGTATTGATATGATGTGCTTCATTGGATGAGCAATCGCTAATTGCGTTTATCGTTGGATCCTGTAATAGCTCCTCCAATGATTTGACCGCACGTCCCCCAAATTCCTTTGCAAGCACCTCTGCTCTCTCCAACTCACGGTCAAAAAAGACAATCTCATCAACGTACGGATTGGCCTTATACTCCGGTGCATGACGAAACTTGGCTATTGAACCACATCCAATGATTCCTACGTTGATTCCCATTGTTCTCACCCCTCCACCTATTCTCATTTTTTCTATCCCATGGAAGACTCGCGAATTACCAGTTCGTGATCCAAGACAATACTTTCCACTTTCATTCCTTTAATACTATTTATTAGCATATTGGCAGCAATGGTTCCCATTTTGTACATTGGCTGGGCTACAGTTGTTAATGTTGGATTTGTCATATTTGAAAAGCTGATTTTATCAAAACCTACCACTGCTATATCCTCAGGTACATTTAACCCACTTCCATTGATCTCCTTTAATGCTCCAATAGCTAATGTGTCTGAAACAGCGAAAACCGCTGATGGCCTCTCTTTTAGGAGAAGCAGCTTTCTCATTGCATGAACACCATTCTCAAATTCTAGCTGTTTGGTGTGTATGATCCACTCCCTTCTTATTGGAAGATCAAACTCTTGTAATGCCCTTTCATAGCCATTCCTCCTCGTATATTATGTTTAGTCCCTTTTATTTGAGGACCGTAATCCCTACTTTTCCTGTACAAAATAAATCAAATTTCTTGGGTGTCCCGAGATATTTCTAGATAATGAGATTAGGATCATTTGGGACAATTCTTTATCCCCCTGTGGGCTTAACCACATTTAAAGACTGTTTCTCAGTGTTCGTGCGGTGCTTCCTACTCGCAGGCTGTTCTCCCTGTTCTTCGAACCTAGATGGTAGTAGCTCTAGGGCGGCTTTCGAACCAGGGCAAGTTCTGATACACGAGGTTGCTGGTCGGCGTTCACACTAGAGATATCTCAGGGCATCCTAGAAATGTACCTATGATTCTAATTTGAAAGGAGGGGACACCCCATGAAATTATTTGTTGGCTTAGACATTAGTTCTTTTGATATTAAGGTTTGTATTTTGGGCGATGAAGGAGAGAAACTTCAATCCTTTTCTGTCTGTAACGATCTACCTGGCGCAACAGAACTCCGAGATCGTATTTTAGAATGTACCAAAAATCAAACCATTCAAGCGTTAAAAATTGGACTGGAATCCACGTCCGTCTATAGCTTTCATCCATCGATGTTCCTACACAACGATGAATCTCTTAAAGCTTTGGGAGCCCGAGTGTTTGTCATGAATCCCAAACAGATTGCTAACTTTAAGAAAAGCTATTCCGATATGGATAAGACGGATGAAATTGATGCGTTCGTTATTGCTGATTATCTTCGTTTCGGACGTAACTCCATGTCCGTGGTGAAAGAAGAACAGTATATTGCTTTACAACAATTAACTCGCTCACGTTACCAACTTATCCATCAAGTGGCTAGAGAAAAACAACATTTCTTACAACATTTGAGTTATAAGTGTAATACCTTTTCACTAGAAGTGGATTCATCTGTATTCGGAAACGCCATGATGGAAATGTTCTCCGAAAAGTTCAGCCTAGACGAACTAGCAGAAATGCCATTAGAAGATTTAGCCCATTTTCTTCAGGAAAAAGGGAAAAATCGATTTAATGACCCAGAGTGCGTGGCGAAATCCATAAAAAAAGCTGTACGTTCTTCCTATCGCTTAGACAAGGTAGTCGAAGATTCCATTGACGTTCTCCTTGGCACATCCATTGAAGTGATTCGAACCCTTCAAAAACAAGTGAAGGAGATTGAAAAGGCAATTGAACGCATCATGGTTGGCCTAGAAGAGAGACAGACTCTTCTATCCATTCCTGGGATCGGACCAGTCTTCACAGCTGGCATTATCGCTGAAATTGGCCAAATCGAACGCTTTGAAGATGAAACAAAAGTAGCCAAATATGGTGGCCTTTACTGGCGAAAACACCAATCTGGACGCTTTACCGCAGATGATACTTCCCTTTCTCGCAACGGGAACCAATATCTAAGATATTACTTAGTTGAAGCCGCCAACTCAGTAAGAAAGCATATACCCGAGTACCAAGAGTACTACGAGAAAAAGTACAAGGAAGTACCGAAACATCAACACAAAAGAGCACTCGTTCTAACTGCAAGAAAATTAGTGCGTTTGGTAGATGCGCTACTACGCAATCACCAAATTTACACGCCGAAAAGGAGCGTGAATAAATGACGCATAAGCGTTAATTCATCCTTTTTCACTAATTCCAGTAATTAACAAACTATTACTGGTTTAGTTTAGTGCTGCCTTTTTTCTGAAATTTTGATTCTTGATAACAAAATACTAATTATCTTTTGGTTGACATATTACCGCAGGTCTTTGGCGGGCATATAAAAATCTCTCATCAGAATTTATGAGGGCAATATTCTTGTTTCCTAGTTTAATTAAATGTTTTACGGCATGATACGCGGCAAGTTCATTATCAATGGTGACGTAGGGGATGGAACCTCCTTCTTCATACTCACTGCATAGGATAATCGAATGGTTTTCAGCTAATTCATTTAGCTTCTCTTTATTAACTGCTGGGTCCATCGAGATAATACCATCAGCCAGTTTGTTTTTTACCATGAGAAAATAAATATTTTCCCGATGTGGATCAGAGTCTGTTTCGCAAAGAAGGATATTGTAGTGGTTCATTATCGCAACATTTTCAATACCTTTGATGATTTCTGTGTAGAAGGGATTTGAAATACTAGGAATTAAAACGAGCAAAAGACGGCTTTCAGAGTTTCTAAGATTTCTCCCTAACATACTGGGTTCATAATTAAGCTCTTTGATCGCATTTTCAACTTTCATTCTCGTTTTTGGACTTACGGATGATACATTATTAAGGACTCTTGAAACTGTTGCAACAGATACACCTGCTATTTGAGCTACTTGTTGAATATTGGCCATCAAGCTCCACACTTTCATAATAAATATTGGATATAGTTGTAATCGATTACAAAATTATTCATGTAAAAAAAATTCCCTAATTTAAGATATTTTCCTGGACCAAACAATATTCCTAATAATATATTCCGAATGTTTTACCCCAATTAATAATAAAAATGTAATGGATTACATTCTTCTATTTAGGAGGTACCTATATGAAATTAGGGGTTTTTACCGTTTTGTTCTCTGATAAACAACTGGATGAAATGCTAGATTATGTTGCTTTAAAAGGAGTGGAGGCTGTAGAACTTGGGACTGGAGGCTATCCGGGAGATGCGCATTGTAAGGTGGATGAATTATTAGCCGAGGAACAACTGCAAAAGGAATTTTTAGAAAAGGTCACAAAAAGAGGGCTAACCATCAGTGCATTGAGCTGCCATTCCAATCCCCTTCACCCGCAAAAGCCAATTGCCGAGGAGGCAAATGAACTTCTCAACAAAACGGTGCTGCTTGCAAGTAAGCTCGGTATCCCTGTTGTAAATACATTTTCAGGTTGTCCAGGTGACCATGAAGACGCAAAATATCCTAATTGGCCAGTCGCTCCTTGGCCAAATGATTTTCAGGAAATTTTGAAATGGCAATGGGAGGAGAAAATCATTCCCTATTGGAAGGAGAAAGCAGCTTTCGCTGAAAAAATAAACGTAAAAATCGGACTGGAATTGCACGGCGGTTTTTCCGTACATACTCCTGCTACTCTCCTTCGGCTTCGAGAAGCATGTGGACCGGCAATTGGCGCAAACCTGGATCCCAGTCATATGTGGTGGCAAGGAATTGATCCAATAGAAGCCATCAAAATTTTGGGTCGCGAGAATGCCATTCACCACTTCCACGCGAAGGACACGATCATGGATCAAACAAATATTAATCGAAATGGTCTAACGGATATGACCTCTTATGCCAATATGAAAAACCGTGCCTGGTATTTTCGCACGGTCGGATTTGGTCACGATATGAAAGTATGGGCTGATATCATTAGCACACTCCGCCTCTATGGCTATGACTATGTAGTAAGCATCGAACACGAAGATGGCTTAATGTCCATAAACGAAGGCTTTACAAAAGCAGTCCAAAACCTCAACCCGATAATAACCAAAGACCCCACCGGAGATATGTGGTGGACTTGAAGCATGGGCGAAGCACAGGGACGGTTCTTTTGCTTCCGAAGCATGGGGACGGTTCCTTGCTTCCAACTGCCAACTATTTATTACTAATTTCCTATATATTAAAGGCATTTTTCGGAAGCAGAGAACCGTCCCCTGCTTCCTTAAATTTCTGTTCTCTCAGTGGACCATAATCCGATTACAAATCCAAGGATTGAGGCAGCCATTCCTGCAAATAGCATGGCATGGACACCTAGTCCGTCTAATAGCCATCCTCCGAGAAGGCTTGCTCCAACTCCACCTAATGTAATTCCGCTTGTCATAAAAGCCTGACCCTTAATCGAATCCTCTTCTGCTATGATTCTATTAACATAATAAATAGAGGCAGGAATAAAAAGGGCATAGGCACCAAATTGAAAAATTTGTGCTGCATATAGCATCCATACATTTGTTGCAACAACTGTGACCACCGATTTAATCATAAAGAAGAATAGGGAATATTTTAGAATTGAGCTGCAACGGAATTTCTTCACCAAATATCCAAATAAAATCATTGCTGGTAGTTCAATAACTGCTGCAATTCCTGTAGCAATCCCCATATCTTTCGTATTACCGCCTACATTCTCAGTAATCTGTATCAGGTAATTATTAATCATTGTATGGGAGACAAAGGTAAGTGCAATGGCAAAAATCAAAACTGAAAATCTCTTATAACGTGTAATAAAAGAAACCAGATTCCCCTTTTTCTTGTTTTCTATTAGTTTTTTACTCTCGGAACCTCCTATACTTGGAATTTCACGCTTAATATTAGTTAGTGGCTTCTTCGTAAATGTAAATATTATTATCCCTAGCAAAATATATAAGACTAGTGAAATAACCGTAAGAGAGTCCGCACCGAAATACACCACTACAACCCCTAAAAGATAAGAGGTTATTGCATATGCCACAGAACCAATGCCTCTAGCAAGGCCGAAATTGATAGCAATTCCCTTATTAATTAATTGCATCCCCAGTGAATTCACCAAGGGCTGCAATGTAAACAGGATGGTAAGCTCCAAGATTAGAACGACGGCAAGCATCCAAATCCCATCAGGTACGAAAAATCGGGCTAACGTAAAAAATGCTGCCAATCCCACAAAAATTGTTATAAGATTTTTCATTGATACTTTTTTTGTTGTATCAGCAAATGCAGCTACAATTGGCTGTAGTATGACTGCAAGAATGTTAGCAATGGCAAGTACCATACCTATTTGGCTATTGTTAAAATTCTTCGATAATAAAAACACTGCAGCAAAACTAACACTACTGCAAAAAACCGACCAGTAAAAACCATGAACACCAGAATACTTGATTGTGTATTGAGCCTTGATGCTCTTTGTGCCCATATTATTTTCCTCCTTAATAAAACGAACAAATAGATCAAATATGTATATAATCTATTAAAAAATATGTTGATAAGCCGCTTAAAAATATCAAATATACAATTAAGTGTCAATAAGAATCAACTGATAATATGTTTTTTCATAAACACAATAATTGATCTCATTATTATATCTCTGGGGATAAAATAATGGCCCAGTGTGTTATAACCGAGCCAAATTCATTTGCATTTTTCACTATTTTAAAAGAATAATAAACCATCGCGATCTTTCACTGATTCTTTTTTTAAAGCTATATCATTTTTTATATCAGAGTCACAACTTCCATCGGGGAGCTATTTTCCTATTAAATAAAAAAAGCCTGATTCAAGTAATGAATCAAGCTCGGTATTATAAAAATAGTTATACTGTCAATTTTTATTAATGGCCACAATATTAGAATCCAGGGATTTTTATTCTTAAACTATTTGAGTTTTTCACTTCTCATTGATCGTCTGAATATTTTCACTCTGCTCTTCGATTGAATCGTCTTCCTTTTCAAATTTTGGAGAAAGTAAGGTAGCAATTACCTCATCGTCATCATGGTTTATTGTAATATGGCTATAATTATTTCTGATTGCTCCAATATTCACAGTATGACCTATCCCTAGGTTAGAGATATCAACTTCAATAACTTCAGGAATATCTCTTGGTTTTGCAGAAATATTTAACTCATGAAGAGATTGTTGGAGAATTCCTCCCTCTTCTTCTCCCTTTGAAGTCCCTATTAAATCGACGTGAACCTTTGCATGAATCTCATTAGTCATATTGATATGTAGAAAATCAGCATGAATTATATCATGATTTAGCGGGTTCCATTGAAAATCCTCAAGTATTACATTTTCTGATTTCCCATTAATATCCAAGGAGATAATTCCGTTTTTACCGTTTTCTCGAATCACTTTGAGCAGATCAATATTTTTTACCGCAATTGATTTGCTTGGTTCATGTCTTCCATAAACAACTGCCGGGATTTTCCCATCGTTTCTTAATTTAGTTAGTACGGACCTTCTGAACATTTTGCGTTCCTCTGCTACTAAAGTATTGCTCATAGCATTTCACCTTCCTAAAACATAAGAATTTTAGACATAAGTATAAAAATCTTTCTCATATAGGAATGCCTAAGGATAAAGTTTTCTTTAACTCATTAATTATATCGAAAAATGTCGATTTTTGCAAAAATTCGGCATTATAGAATAGTTGTCAAGTATCAGAATCGCAAGTTACAATCCAAAATTAATTCAACATCTGCAAGAAAAATTAAAGCATTAATTACCATTCAAAAAAGAGTGGAAATTATAAAGTTATTATTGTTTTTGGGGGATTATTGAGGAATTAATAACAAGAGGCTACTTTCTAAAAGTAGGGATGATGGACATCCTTGTTATTTATACACCTCTGAAGAATGATTATAATGCCAGATTTAAAAGTAAATAAAAAAGCCCGGAAATAATTGCAGAAATAGGCAGGGTAATAACCCAAGTAATAACCATTTGCTCAGCAACACTCCATTTAACACCCTTAAAACGATGGGAAGCACCAACACCCATAATAGAAGATGAGATTACATGTGTTGTACTTACAGGGAGATGTAGAGATGTTGCTCCGAAAATAATTATTGCACTCGATAGATCAGCCGCCACTCCGTTAACTGGTCTGATTTTCATTATTTTACCGCCGACAGTTTTGATGATTCTCCATCCACCAATCGAAGTACCGATTCCCATCGCAGATGCACAGGCAAATTGTACCCAAAATGGAATATCACTTGAAGCTAGTTGGCCGTTAGCAATCAAGGCCATCGTGATTATTCCCATGGTTTTTTGTGCATCATTCGTCCCATGTGAATAGGACTGTAATGCAGCAGTGAAAATTTGAATTATCCTGAACCTTTTATTCGTTTTCGCTAAATTATTATTTTTAAAGATGACTTTAAAAATACTGTAAACGATATATCCAAATACAAAGGCAATGACCGGGGATAAAATAAGACCTTCGATAATCTTAATAAAACCCGAGTAATTTAATGACTTAAATCCCGCTGCTGCAATGGCTGCTCCCCCAATTGCTCCAATAATTGCATGTGAGGAACTACTCGGTATACCTAGATACCAAGTAATTAAATTCCATAGGATAGCTGCAAGAAGAGCCGCTAAGATAACAACCGACCCGTTTGGTATGGCAAACGGATCCACAATATCTTTTGTAATGGTTTTTGCAACACCAGTAAATGACATAGCACCAAGAAAGTTCATCGAGGTTGCTAGCAAAATAGCATGCTTCATTTTTATTGCCTTTGTCGAGATTGCCGTTGCTATCGCATTAGCAGTATCATGAAACCCATTGATAACATCAAATATCAAAGCACATATAACCACAAGAATCGTCAATAAAAAAACACTGTCCATTTGTCAATCTCCTGACTGTACATAATGATTGTTCTGAGCATTATAGAGACATTTGACAGTAACCAGCAATTTTTCAAGTTTATTATCAATAAATCTCTTTGTATTTGATTTTTTATCAGTGGTAAAGGGATGCTTGATTAATATCGTTGAATACCGTCACAATTTGATCCATTATCTTTAGCTTTAATTTGTATATGCTCATAGATTTGTTGAGGTAAATATTCTAGTTTCTAGCATCAAAAATTCTTCAATTTTATTTACATTATACAACTTTTTTCTTATTCCAGAGTATTTTATGAATACTTTGAAAAAGGCTTCGGTTCATCCTTCTAAAAAATCATCATTCCGATTAATCCACTGACAACTCCAATTGCAACGACAGCTGCCATTATAAAAAATATCACATTTCTTGGGAATGATTTTGCAACCATTATTAAGGATGGCAAACTTACTGCCGGTAAAGTCACTAATAAAGCAGCTGCTGGTCCCCCACCAAGTCCCAAAGACATAAAGGTTTGTATGATAGGAATTTCCGCAGCAGTTGGTATGACAAATAGCATTCCTGTAATCGCAAATAGAATAATGGCCATTATCCCATTTGATGTAGAAGCACTTAATTGTGGGAACAGCCAGACACGCCCGAACCCAAGAAGTAAAACCGAGATGAGATAAGCAGGAACGATATAAAGGGTCATCATCCCTAAGCTTTTCAACCATCTACCAAGGAAATGTCCTTCTGGTTTGATATCAGCAATCATTTGCTCCACTTCAACTTTTTGAGGATTTTTCACAAGTTTGTTGGCAAAATAGCTCACTCCAAACGTCATAATTAGCCCCATCACTAATCGAAGCAAGGTAAATTTCCATGATAGAACAAAGCCCATAAAAACAAGAGTGGCCGGGTTAATCATGGGGTTACCAATCCAAAATGCTAATGCTGCTCCAACTGATACTTGCTTTTTACGAAGACCAACGGCTACCGGAGCTGCGCAACAAGTACACATCATCCCTGGAACTGCTGCCATTCCAGCAATTGCGGTGCTGCCGAATGATGTTTTTCCAAGTATTTTTAAGAGCCATTGTGTTGGCAATAACACCTGTACTAAGGAACCAAGAAGAATCCCAAGAACGGCTGCCTTCCAAACAGAATTGAAATAAACCAATGCATAATCCATTGCTGCCTGCCAAGAAGGGGTTACATTAGATAAGTCACCCAAAATGGACGTACCAATGGAATGGGTATTTGCAGCCAAAATTGATTTATTATAATATGGCCACCATTTGACATACATAAGTCCAATAGCAGCAATAAGCATAAAAATGGCAATCAACCATAGAGAGTTCTTTGAGTTTATTTTTTCATTTGTTAAATCTTGATGTGTCATTTTGTCCTCCCTGATAAAATCTAAATTAAGACATAATATTATAACATATATTTTATTAATATAACAAAAAGATCATCACACCTTATAAAATCGGTATCCTACCGTATTCGGCTGAGGAATTTCACTTCTCGAAAAAAATACTTTATAATAATTATGTTGAACACTTAAAAAAAGCTGTAAAGTTATGTAGAAATCGGCAAACGGCCGATTTTTTATATTATGTTTTGAAAATCTAGTGAAACTTATGAATATAGAAAGGTGAATCCAACATGTTTCAGGATATTTCAATAGAAGAACTACTCACATTAAAAGATCAAGGAGACATTACCGTTATCGATGTAAGATCTCCTTCTGAATTCATGAATTCGACCATCCCTGGTAGCATAAATATCCCGTTTTTTAATGATGAGGAACGGGAAGAGATTGGAACCATCTATAAACAAGTCGGTGTCCAAGAAGCCAAAGACCGGGGACTCGAATTAATGTCAACCAAGTTACCCAATTTTGTTAAGGAATTTTCCAACATAAAAGGAAAGAAAGCCGTTTTTTGCTGGCGTGGTGGAATGAGAAGTAGAACAACTGCTACAATTCTTGACTTAATGGGTATAAAAGTTTTTCGTTTAGAAGGCGGTTACCGCAATTATCGTCAATGGGTTGTACATCAATTAGAAAACTTCGAGCTAGATAAAGAGGTCTTTGTCTTAAATGGTAATACAGGAACAGGTAAGACAACTATACTTCGGCGTCTAAAAAAAGAAGGCTTTCCTGTTATTGATTTGGAGGGACTGGCTAATCATCGGGGGTCGATTTTTGGACAAATCGGCTTACAACCAAATAATCAAAAAACCTTTGATTCCTTCCTCATGGAGGATCTTCAACGCTATCAATCCTCTCCTTTCATTCTTTTTGAGGGTGAAAGCAGCCGCATTGGCAAGGTAACCCTTCCTCCCTTCCTCATGAAAAAAAAGGAACAAGGATTGCAGTTTGTTCTTGAGTTGCCAATGGAAGAAAGAGTCAAGCATATACTAGAGGATTATGAACCATGGAATCATAAGCAGGAATGTCTGGAGGCTTTTAAGCGAATCAAAAAACGACTTCATACACCTATTGCTAAGCAAATCGAACTAGAATTAGAGGCTGAAAATTTTTCAACGGCTGTTGGTTTATTACTTGAATACTATTATGATCCTTTATACGAGTACTCTACCAATAAGTATCCTGAAGACAAATTAATAAATATTAAGGCTGATAATGTGGATGAGGCAATAACTGTCATTAAAGATTATCTTGGAATTAGGAAAAAATAATAAATAAATGATCTAACCAGATTTATCATGTAAGCATTGAATGAATCTGGTTTTTTTATCACTATTGTTCGTTCATGGATTCATGAACTTTTCCTAAATATTAGTTAAAATCACTGGTTCTTATTAAAGAGTTCATCTAAAATATCATAAAGTCCAGTTTACTATTATTAGACTTGTCTTTTTTTCAGTCAAAGAGGAGAATCTCATGAAAACTCAACAAAGTAACAAATATACATTAGCTATATTACTGACTATTTTATTTATTACTTTTTTAGGAATTAGTCTCGTTATCCCTGTTATGCCAACAATTATGAATGAATTACATATTTCTGGGACTGTTGTTGGATATTTGGTTGCGGCCTTTGCTTTATCACAGCTGCTTGCTTCACCTATTGCTGGACGATGGGCTGACCAATTTGGTCGAAAAATAATGATTATTATCGGCCTTATCATCTTTGGTTTTTCAGAGTATTTATTTGGGATTGGGAAAGCTGTCGAGGTTTTATTTATTTCACGCATACTTGGTGGCATTAGTGCAGCCTTTATTATGCCTGCAGTCACAGCCTATATAGCTGACATTACAACCATTCAACAACGTCCAAAAGCAATGGGATATATGTCTGCAGCTATATCCACTGGTTTCATTGCAGGTCCTGGAATTGGTGGATTCTTGGGGGAAATTAGTTATCGATTGCCCTTCTTCTGCGCGGCAGGATTTGCTTTAGTCGCTGCCACTTTGTCACTAGTTACTTTACATGAACCTGAGCGAAATCCGGAAAATGTTGAGAAACAAGTACAAAAGACAGGTATATCAAGAATTTTTGCACCGATATTTTTTATTTCGTTTATGATCATATTAATATTCTCGTTTGGTTTAGCATCGTTTGAATCACTCTTTTCCTTATTCGCAGACCATAAATTTGGATTTACACCTAAAGATATTGCCATCATGATAGCTGGCGGTGCAATTATTGGTGCAATCACACAGGTTGCCTTATTTGACCGCTTAACCAATTGGCTTGGGGAAATTCGCTTTATTCGCTATTGCTTAATCCTTTCAACTGTACTTGTATTTTTAATGACAATTGTAACATCTTATTTTGCGATCCTTCTCGTTACTTTTACAGTATTTGTTGGTTTTGATCTAGTGCGCCCGGCGGTTACCAATTATTTATCTAAGATTGCCGGAAATGAACAAGGGTTTGTAGGTGGGATGAATTCGATGTTTACTAGCTTAGGAAATGTTTTCGGTCCCATTGTTGGTGGAGCTCTATTTGATATTAATTTAAACTACCCATTTTATTTTTCAACCATTGTTCTCATCTTGGGTATTGGACTGACCTTTGTTTGGAAAACGTCTGTGCAAAATCAAAAAGAGGCTAGTTCATAAAGGTCAGTCTAGAATTTCCGGATAATTTATTTGCAGCTAATAGCTATATGCTGAAATTTATGGAAGTCCAATAGATTATTAATTATCAATCTCTCTTTAGTAGTAATACTTCTAATTGAAGCTATATAGATGACTGGATACTAGTTTCCCCTCTAGTATCCTTTCGTTCTTCCTTAATAGAAATCACCCCAATTAAGCCAAAAATGGAGAAAACCACAGGAATGATAAAGCCGTAGTGAAATCCAGCCTCTATACTCCCGGCAGCAATCTGAAAGTGATCCAAAACTTTTCCAAAAATACTTGGCAACAAGACAGCACTTAAAAATCCGCCGGTATTAGCAAAACCTGAGGCAATTCCAGATTCTGTGATTGGAAACGATTTGCGAACAGAAGCAAAGGTTAAGGCATTTGCCCCGTAAGCTAGGCCTATGATAAAGAATAGCGAAGGTAACAAAGATAGTGGGGGATTCCCTTTAAATAAAAGAAAGACGGACCAGCCTAGCGCAAAAATGAAATGCACAACAATATAAGGTCGTTTAATTTCATTAAACCGACTGGAAACCCAACTAGCTATAGGCGCACCAATGATGGCACCAATTAGACCAACTAATATAAGTTGACTAGAACCTGAACGTGATAATCCATATACATTCATCCCATAGGGCACTGCCCATGAACCAATAAAACCAACATACGTTCCAACTATCCCAAAGTGGCAAAGGAACAAAGCCCACGCTTGTCGATTAAAAAATATTCTTCTTAGTAAAACCAAGGTACTTTCACGTGGTCCTTCACCTTTTACCAAAAAAGGCTGTTTCGTTTTTTTTATTAGTACGAAATAAAGAAGAATGCTACATAAGCATAACAATAAACCCGTTGAAAAAAATGCCTTCCTCCAGCCAAGTAAGTCAATGAATATGGAGAAAGGGACGGTCGCCACTATAAATCCAAGGCTTCCAGTCATTGCCGTTACACCGATTAATCGAGGAAACTCCCTTGTATTAAACCACTGACTTAAAATCAACACCAGATTGACCCAAATTGTAGCATCTCCAATACCTGTAAGTATTCTCCCAAAAAATAATGCGAATTCATGCGCTCCAAAACTATAGATGATGGTACCAAAGCCCGTAAGAATACTGCCAATAATGAGGAAAAAATTAGGTCCAAAGCGATCAGCCAACATCCCCATTGGAATCTGTAACCCAGTGTACACAAAAAATTGGATACTGGTCAGTAAGCCAATCGTTGTCGCTGTTACATGAAAATCTAACATCACTTGATCTGTAATTAATCCTGGTGCCGTTCGCTGACTCGATATGAATAAATACGTCAATAAAACAGATACAAATACAACCCATCTAAAACGACTATTTTGTTTGTCCAATGAACTCAAACCCCTGTAAACTTTTTCTTCTATATATATGATTTCTAATTAAGATGAACCCGTTAAATAAAAAATGGCTCTATATATAGGCTTAAAAAAAGAGCACTATAAATAAAACCATTACTGTATTAAAACTATTTTTTTTACGAATACTTTGGAATTTCACTAGTATTGAAAGCCTTTATTATTAATCGTAGATTGGGTATTTTTTTATATTGTTCAAATCCAGCATCATAGAAATGTGCGACCTTACTGGACCATGAACTACATGGGACCCACAAGGATCCTAAGTAAATCATATATTTAATCCTCCTACCTATCTTTTGACATTATCCAATTTTGACCAGTTAATCGTATTTTCAAGAAGAATGGCTAGAATAATCCCTACTAAGAGTCCACTACTTAGAAGTGGTCTAACAAGCATTGGGATTGAACTAAACCTTTCTGCAGGAATATTCATAATGGCCATTCCTAATAGGACAGGGGCAGCTATGCGATAAATTGTCTTTGGAGTTAAATTGATTCCATTTAGATTGGAAATGGCTCCACTAAACAGTTGTAAATATGCAACAAATAAAACAGCATCCCCTACACTCACTGGTAATGTAGAAAAGAGTTGACTAAGTGATGGAACTAATCCTAGCAAAATAAACATGAAGGCACCGATAATCATTGGTAAAGTTTCAAATATGAGAGTTGATTGTAAAAATCCTAAAGACGATATGTAAGGGGCATATGGAACCATTCCAAATGCTCCTGAAAAAACTGAATTAATACCAGTTAACACAAATGATTTGCGGTACTGATTATCCGATGTCGCAGCATTAACCATTGGTTCAATCCCTTTTATCGAAGCCACCGTATTGGTCGTATTTACTAGTCCAGTTAGGACAGCAAATATAATGAGTCCAATGCTAAAAGTTGGTTTCCCCCATGGAAAAGGATTAAAAATCTTTGTGGATGTAACAACTTCCGATGACGGCAATGGGAAGAAGATAGCATAAATAACCCAACCAGTTATAATTCCAATCAAAATTGAAAAGTTGCGAATGGCGCCGGGGCCTTTCACATTAATCAATATGACAAGAAGGATTAAAAATATCGATAAAGCAGCAGTCGGCAGGTGAATTTGATCATCAGTTGACAATCCAAGCATTCCTTTTGTGAAAATTCCAATCAGCTGTGCTGCTAGTAGAAATAATACTGTACTCATGACAACTGGAGTAAATAATCGTTTCAGTACATTCCCCATTCCAGATGCTCCGAGAACCATAATAAAGAGGCCAGAAAAAATAATTCCAACTGCAAGGCCACCCCCCAGTTCACTTAATGTTAACCCAGCGGAGGAGGCAGAGGCGCTTATGCTTAGAATAGCTCCCCACCATAATCCAGATTGCCCTTCCATTAAGGGATATCTGTGTCCGATTACTGCTTGGAGAATACAAGCAATACCTGTATAAATAAATGACCGTTGAAGAGCACTGGCAACTTCTATTGCTGAAAGGTCAAATGCAGACCCAATCGTAATTGGGATAACTACCGTATTAGCAAACATAAAAAACAGCCATTGTAATCCGGCCAAAAAAATCGTAGATGATGACTTTTGATTCAATTCTATTGCCTCCTATCTTTCTTTCATTTTCCCAGACCATTATGTTCATTTGAATACAAATATCAAATCCTGATTCTAACCGGTCAAGGAATTTGAAAAATAAAAAGGCGTACTTCCAAAAGTGATAAAAGAGTAGGTGTCCAAACCAACTCAAAGACAGGAGGAAGACTCCTTATGCAGATTATAACCTATACTGTGAGACTGGAGAATAACGGAATATTATGCAGGGGTGTCTTGAAATGAATAATTCAGACAAAAAGAATAGATTAGTGGATGGTTGTATGAGGCATGGAGCAGGTTCTCTTTTATTAAAAAGCACGAGTAGGAACCCAATAACCGACCCGTGCTTACAAAATGTTTAATTAATATCCTTAACTTCAGATTTTCCTCCTACATATGGTTCAATCTTTTGACTCATCCGTTGCTTCTTCAAATGAAAGTAACCGAAAATAGACATCAACAATGAGCCTAATGCATCAACGTTAATATCCTCCATTGTATCTGCAACAGCCTCCCGTCCTAATAGGACCGTTCCATCAGACAAAATGAATTTTTGCATGTTGGTACCCAACAACCAGTCCGCCATAAATTCGTAGATTTCCCAGATAGCACCGCAAGTCACTGCGAAACAAAAAGCAAATAACGCCACGAAAAAAGGACTTAACTGGATATTTAGATTCTCAGCATCGTTAAAAAAATTGACAATAACTAAACCTAATGCCCCTAGCATTACAGCGCTAAAACCATGAAGAATCAGATCCCAATAAGGAATCCTAAAGTAAAAGTTTCTAACTTCTCCAAGGTATATAGCACAAAATAAAAATATAAAGAAGATAATTTCCATGATGTCTGGTATATCAATATTAAACCGTTTCTCTACCTTGGAAGGAAGAAAAATAATAATACTTCCAAAGACACATTGCAGGATCATTAGAACATAATCACTTTTTACACGTTCATATTCATGCTGGGCAGGGCCTGATGGGGCGATGGAAAACATGTAAATAGCATAAATCACCGATACAACAAGCAAAGCTAATACAATTCTAAAAATCCATGTTTTCCTTTTTGGATATTTTTTACTTCCCTCTACCAATTTGTTCTCCTCCTACTTGTTCTAACAAAGATTTCTGATGGCTAAAACCCTCTTAGAATCAATCAATCTATTGTTGAAAGGCTTTATTTATATGTGTACTCTTACTTAATAAGATTATCCTCCCCTTATTATAACCCTATCTAACTATGCCTTGTGAACAAATAAACAATCATTCCAAAAGCCTTAATCTGTTTTATTAAAAGAAGGGGATAGATACTACAAATGAATGATATATAACAATAAATCTAAATTTGTTCCATCTCTTCCTCTATGTAAAAAAAGACTTTCTATACAAAGAATGGTAGATTATAAAAATCGTAGTTAATATCGTTTTGTTACAATGTTCATTTCGAAAAAATACAATTAATGTTTTAATTAGTACTAGGTTTACTATAATTTTTTCACAACAGTTATCGTATATGTGAAAAATAATAAATGGAGGGCCCCTATATGTTTGGGAAAGAGAAAAAAGAGAAGCGATTCATCATTAAAGAGGAACAGTCGTTAGGAATTGGTGCTGTATATGTCGTTGTTGATACTCAGACTGGTGTTAATTACTTAATGACTATCGGAGCAGGGCAGAATGGAGTTACACCGCTATTGGATTCCGATGGGAATGTGTTAGTTGATAAATAAATTACAATCTATTAGAGATGGTATAAGTATTATCTTTATAACGATTAAAACAGATCATCATTAAAAACAGATTAAGGGAAGCTCCTTTTGGCTTCCCTTAAAAATCCATCTATTTTAGCATTTTTCTTTTTGAAGGGTGTACCATTTCTTTTCTAATGAATTCATTTAATGGTAACCCTATGACTATTACATAATTTGACTTTCCTTGATAGAAGCTTTTTAAAAGATCCATATGAATAGCTTTGCCATCAAATACCCGACCAACCCGCAGCAGGGGAAAGTGAGCACCCAGGTCAGTACCATTTCTCGGACAATACCCAAATTGACATTCTTGATATTCTTAGCAGCCCCAACACCCATAATTGCAGTTGTCTTTGTATGTGTTGTCGAAACGGGTATACCACTGGCAGTTGAAAGAAATAAACATATCCCACCTGCTAAATCTGCTGAAAACCCCTGATATTTTTTCAACTTAACCATGTCCATACCCACAGACTTGATAATTCGATAACCACCAATGGAAGTTCCAAGGCCCATAACTGCAGCACAAAGGATCATGAGCCATACTGGAATAACCACCTCTGCATTTTGCGTCTGACCCTTCGCAAGAAACATTCCAAGCAAGAATATACCAATAAATTTTTGCCCATCCTGTGCACCATGCATAAAGGCCATGCCTGCTGCAGATATAATCTGAGCTTTCCCAAAAAACCTACTCGATTTGTGAAGATTCATATTTCTAAACAAAAGTTCAACTAGCTTCACCGCTAGAAATCCCATGACAAATCCCAATGCAGTGGAGAGAACTAAGCCATAGAGAACCTTAATCCACTCACTGCCATTTATTCCAGAGAATCCTCCCTGTAGAGCAATTGCTGCACCTGAAAGTCCCGCAATTAATGCATGACTCTCACTTGTTGGAATTCCAAATGCCCATGCTGCAGTTGCCCAAAGTACAATCGCTGTTAATGCTGCACATAATGCAACCAATGCATCATTTACATTACCTTGGAAATCGACCATATTATAAATGGTTTCAGCCACCTTTTGATTGACCATTGTCATAGCAACTACACCAAACAGATTGAACACTGCCGCCATGAAAATGGCTGATCCCGGCTGCATTGCACGGGTGGAAACACAGGTGGAAATGGCGTTTGGAGCATCTGTCCAACCATTGACAAGAATTACGCCTAATGTCAGTAATGTGGTAAAGATTAATGGTGTATATATACTTAATTCAGAAATGAAATCTAAGAATGTTATTTCCATAGGATATGACTTCCGTTCAAGTATAGCTGGCATATCGTGGATTGAATTTCAAGCATCATCCTCATCTTCCTTCGATTCAATTTTCATTTTTTTCCGGAGTCATGATTCTATTTTGACGTATTTTGTTGAGCAAATTAATAGCCACTCTTCATTCCTAGATAAAGCACAATTACGTTAAATGCAACCTGAGAAGTTGAAACAAAATCATACTTCTATCAAAATTATATCAAATAAACAAACCCATAAATATGAATATTCACACAATTAACATTTATCCTCTACTAAATAGAGATTGGGATTTGGAAAGGGATAGAGTTTATACCAATAATATATAATGGAAAGAAAAAGGGTATAAGTCCCCTGCGGACCGAGATACAGGTCATTTTCAAATACCGAAAATTCGGCTGTAAGCTGAGGAACGACTTTTTTCTCTTATAAAAAGCAACAAAGAAGCCCAACAGATAGAATCAACTTGGAACCAGAAGAAATAAACGTAAGCCCCTCAATTTTAGATAGGGGGCTCATCATTCTATTGTTACTCCATTCCATCAAGATTCTTTGACACAAAATTATCGAGCATTGCTCTCACTTCATCTGTTGACTCCGTACTCATTAATTGATTTCTTAATTCACTTGCCCCTCGAAAGCCTTTGACATAAATCTTAAAAAAGCGATGAAGAGCCTTGAATGAACGCAGCTCTAATTTTGAGTATTTATCATGGAGATCCAGATGCAATCTTAAGAGATCAAGCAATTCTTTACTGCTATGATCTTTCGGTTCTTTTTCAAAGGCAAAGGGATTATGGAAAATACCTCGCCCAATCATAACCCCATCAACTTCATATTGTTGGGCTAGCCTTAAGCCCATTTGACGATCAGGAATATCCCCATTGATAGTCAAAAGTGTATCAGGTGCCACCCGGTCACGAAGTGTCTTAATCTTAGGAATCAGCTCCCAATGAGCATCTACCTTGCTCATTTCCTTTCTTGTACGCAGGTGAATGGAAAGATTAGAAATATCTTGTTTCAATAGATGTGTCAGCCAAGCCTGCCATTCTTCTATATCCGAGTACCCAAGCCTTGTCTTTACACTTACAGGCAATCCTCCTGCTTTGGCTGCTTGTATTAAATCTGCTGCAACTTCAGGGCGACGGATTAACCCGCTTCCCTTCCCATGCTGCGCCACATTTGGAACAGGACAACCCATATTGATATCTATCCCTCGAAAGCCTTGTTTCGCCATACCAATACTCATTTGCCGAAAATTTTCTGGCTTATCCCCCCATATATGGGCCACAATAGGTTGTTCATCCTCAGTAAAAGTCAAACGTCCACGTACACTTTGAATTCCCTCTGGATGACAATAACTCTCACTATTTGTAAACTCAGTAAAAAACACATCAGGTCTTGCTGCCGCGCTTACTACATGCCGAAAAACAACATCCGTTACATCTTCCATTGGTGCTAGTATAAAAAATGGTCTTCGTAACTCACGCCAAAAATTATCTTTCATTTTCAAACCCCTCATTGCATTATTGGACACATGGGAATCCCCTTGTCTTCATAAATAAAAGCAAGGATTTCCCCTGCTTTAATTATACTTATACCATGCTTAAGAAGGAAGCAAGGGGACGGTTCTTTGCTTCCTTTTTGAAGCAGGGGGACGGTTCTTTGCTTCCTTTTTAAGGAGTACAGGGACAAGCGCCTCGTCCCATACATTGAGTTAGATTTCAATTTAATAGAAAATTCTACTTAGATTATCTTCATGAAACATGGGGGCAATTCTAAACAGCTGAAAGATAATACTTCGGCTGGAATTGTTTCCTTCCTACTGAAAAATCCTGATTTCTGTCTGCAAATAGGTACTTTTCTGCATGTTCATGACTAGTATGTCACACTATTTTTTCTATTTATCGCTTGGTTTTGGTTCAAAATGTTAGTCTGAAGTTCCGGAATATAATATATCCGCGATAATTTGATTTTATCCGCGGGTTTCGCTAATATTTCCGCTATTTTTTTGATATATCCGCTATTTTTTCAATTTATCCGCGGAAAAGTATTTTTTATCCGCGATGAGGTTTTTTAGCCGACAAGCCCATTTCTCCCTTGTTATCCCCCTCCTACGAAAGCTGTTCACGACTTTTCAAAAAGGGACAACACGGGACGTTTCGAGGCCACTGCTGAAAAAGTCTGTTTAAAACTAGATTCAAGTCGAAAAACTACAATCTTCACATGATTAACTTACTCTACTAAATAGATGTTGATTTATTTCAGGCTATTTTTCTATATTTTGGTGAAATACGTGTACGTTTCCCGTATTTTAATAGTTGTAAACTTTAAAATTAATGCACAATGAGGAAAAATATATAACATCCCCCTTATTTCGTTTGAAATGTAAAAAAAACCTAATCCAAATTGAATTTAGGTTTTTTACGCGCCTTAGAGGATTCGAACCTCTGACCGTACGCTTAGAAGGCGTATGCTCTATCCAGCTGAGCTAAAGGCGCAAGATATGTAATTTATATGGTGGGCCTAAATGGACTCGAACCCTCGACCTCACGCTTATCAGGCGTGCGCTCTAACCAGCTGAGCTATAGGCCCCTTCTATAATTGGAGCGGGTGATGAGAATCGAACTCACGACAACAGCTTGGAAGGCTGTGGTTTTACCATTAAACTACACCCGCAAAAAGATTGTACTTATCTGTTAATTCATTTGGCTGGGCTAGCAGGATTCGAACCTACGAATGACGGAGTCAAAGTCCGTTGCCTTACCACTTGGCTATAGCCCATTGAATAAACTACATGAATGAACTTCCTCGAATATTCATCATGAAATCGCATCGCAGGAAGATTTAATTGCAAATGAATAATCTCCCTTGAAATACTTCTGTAGTTAAATCTTCCGACATTTCCTGATATGACCGCAAAAGAAATTCAAGAGTATTTTCAAAGTCAGAGTAAATATTAAATGGGGCGATCGATGGGAATCGAACCCACGAGTGTCGGAGCCACAATCCGATGCGTTAACCACTTCGCCACGACCGCCATAGTTGCAACTCTCTTGGCAGGGGTAGTAGGAATCGAACCCACGCTGAAGGTTTTGGAGACCTTAGTTCTACCGCTAAACTATACCCCTATAAATGGTGGAGGGGGACGGATTCGAACCGCCGAACCCAAGGGAGCGGATTTACAGTCCGCCGCGTTTAGCCACTTCGCTACCCCTCCGGACAAAAAAAGGTGGCTCAGGACGGAATCGAACCGCCGACACAAGGATTTTCAGTCCTTTGCTCTACCGACTGAGCTACTGAGCCA
>NZ_LT630337.1:0-423024 GCF_900117315.1 Bacillus massilinigeriensis | reverse complement strand
GCTCTCTTTGTTAACTTATAAATGGTGGAGGATGACGGGCTCGAACCGCCGACCCTCTGCTTGTAAGGCAGATGCTCTCCCAGCTGAGCTAATCCTCCACTTGGTGACCCCTACGGGATTCGAACCCGTGTTACCGCCGTGAAAGGGCGGTGTCTTAACCGCTTGACCAAGGGGCCATACAATATTTTCCTCAACAATAAAACAAAATAATAGCCCCAAAAATGGGGCTGTGCCTGGCGACGTCCTACTCTCACAGGGGGAGAACCCCCAACTACCATCGGCGCTGAGAAGCTTAACTTCCGTGTTCGGTATGGGAACGGGTGTGACCTTCTCGCCATCGTCACCAGACTCATATTTATAAAGGATTTATTCCTTCAAAACTAGATAACGTACAACATCATTAAACTAAAATTGTCTAGCTCCGGCTCCTAGCTTCTCGGCCGTTTCGATCCGTCCCTACAAATCCAAAAATCGGGATTTGCAGCGCCGGCTCTCCAACGTCTGTCGAAGCTGAACAGTCGCCTCCGCTTTTCTATTTGGTTAAGTCCTCGATCGATTAGTATTTGTCAGCTCCACGTGTCGCCACGCTTCCACCTCAAACCTATCTACCTGATCATCTTTCAGGGATCTTACTAGNTATTCGAGATGCTTCTCGTTTTGTGCGCTGATGCCTTCGCTTCGTAGCATATTCGGTCGTGCTCTACCGACTGAGCTACTGAGCCACACATACTATATATTAACAGTTGAAACCTACTGGTATAAAAATGGCGGTCCGGACGGGATTCGAACCCGCGACCCCCACCTTGGCAAGGTGGTGTTCTACCACTGAACTACTTCCGCATTAAAATGCGGGTGCCGGAAATCATCCAATACACCCGCACACTAGTGAGCCATGAAGGACTCGAACCTTCGACCCTCTGATTAAAAGTCAGATGCTCTACCAACTGAGCTAATGGCTCTCAATAAAATAATTAATAATAACTCAATAAAAATCTTTGAAGTATTAGCATCTACGACGTCCGCATTTCAGAAAGCTTGTCCAAGAAGCGGCTCAATGCGTACTCTGAAGCTTATTCAAAGGAGCATAATCGATCGTGCTCTACCGACTGAGCTAATGGCTCTCTTTGGTAACTTATAAATGGTGGAGGATGACGGGCTCGAACCGCCGACCCTCTGCTTGTAAGGCAGATGCTCTCCCAGCTGAGCTAATCCTCCACTTGGTGACCCCTACGGGATTCGAACCCGTGTTACCGCCGTGAAAGGGCGGTGTCTTAACCGCTTGACCAAGGGGCCATACAATATTTTCCTCAACAATAAAACAAAATAATAGCCCCAAAAATGGGGCTGTGCCTGGCGACGTCCTACTCTCACAGGGGGAGAACCCCCAACTACCATCGGCGCTGAGAAGCTTAACTTCCGTGTTCGGTATGGGAACGGGTGTGACCTTCTCGCCATCGTCACCAGACTCTTATTTATAAAGGATTTATTCCTTCAAAACTAGATAACGTACAACATCATTAAACTCAATTGGTTAAGTCCTCGATCGATTAGTATTTGTCAGCTCCACGTGTCGCCACGCTTCCACCTCAAACCTATCTACCTGATNAGCCAGGATCAAACTCTCCGAAAAAGAGTAAGATTAGCTCTTCATTTATAAATAGAATTAACGTTGACGTTTCTGCTTTTGTTTAGTTTTCAAAGAACTATTTTCGAGACGAGATATTAATATATCAAATGATTTCAAAACCGTCAATATTATTTTTTTGAAATAATATTTATCAAAGGTAAACCTAAAGGTTATTTTTTCAAAGTCATATATATATTAACATTTTCTTTCGTCTTTCATCGCCGTTCAGCGACGACTCTTATTATATTACTATCGTGTTATATAAAAGTCAACACCTTTTACAAAAAAACTAATATGTTATTTTTATATATTATGAAACATGGTCAATTTCCTCTTGTTTCTATCTTGAAATTAATGTCCTAGTTGCTAGTGAAACAAAAGGATTCGACCCACTCATGTTGTTATCCATCGAGACCAGTTTACAAATCCTGAAATAGGTAAAACACTAGAAAGATCAATGATTTTAATTTTTTAAATGTGTTTAACATTTACATCAAGAAATACTTTTTACAAACGATTAAATAAAAAAGATTGACCTCTTCATTAATCAATTTGAAGTTGTAACAACGAGAGTATAAAGCTTGGACATATTATTATAGAAGAACAAAGATATTAAATAACAAAATATTGAGCTTCTATAATTTGAATTTGGTACCTGCCCCAGTACGTTTACACTTTAACACATTGGGTCCAGGCACTAAATCCACCTTTCTCACAAGAAAAAACTTCAAGTAGAAAAAACAGCCAAAATCTAGTAAGATATCCACATGTGACATTAGATAAGGGGTTAAAAAAATGAGTGTATTAAATGTACAAAATTTAAGTCACGGCTTTGGTGATCGTGCGATTTTTAATAATGTGTCTTTTCGACTATTAAAAGGGGAGCATGTTGGACTAGTTGGAGCAAATGGTGAGGGTAAGTCTACCTTCATGAATATTGTTACTGGTAAATTGCAACCCGATGAAGGGAAAGTTCAGTGGTCACGAAAAGTTCGTGTTGGTTATTTGGATCAGCATGCTGTCCTTCAAAAAGGTACTACAATGCGTGATGCTTTGAGTTCTGCCTTTCAATATCTGTTTGATGCTGAATCAGAAATCAATGAACTTTATGCAAAAATGGGCGATGAAGGTGCTGATATCGATGCATTACTTGAAGAAGTTGGAGAGCTACAAGAAACTTTAGATAGTAATGACTTCTATCAAATTAATTCAAAGGTGGAAGAAGTTGCACGTGGTCTAGGATTAGACGATGTTGGACTCGATCGAGATGTAGATGATCTTAGCGGTGGGCAACGTACGAAAGTTTTGCTAGCTAAGCTTTTGCTAGAAAAGCCTGAAATCCTATTACTAGATGAGCCTACGAACTACTTAGATGAACAGCATATCGAATGGTTGAAGCGCTACTTACAGGAATATGAGAATGCGTTTATCTTGATTTCACATGATATTCCATTCTTGAATAATGTTGTTAACTTGATCTATCACATGGAAAACCAAGAGTTGAATCGCTATGTTGGTGACTATGATAACTTCTTAAAAATATATGAAATGAAGAAGCAACAGCTAGAGGCTGCCTACAAGCGTCAACAACAAGAAATTGCTGATTTAAAGGATTTCGTTGCTCGTAACAAGGCAAGTGTTGCGACTCGTAATATGGCAATGTCTCGTCAAAAGAAGCTCGACAAAATGGATATTATAGAATTGGGGAAAGAGAAACCGAAACCAGAATTTAAGTTCAAAGAAGCTCGTTCATCTAGTCGTTGGATCTTTGAGACTGAAGATCTTGTTATTGGTTACAATGAACCTCTTTCTCGCCCTCTAAATTTGAAAATGGAGCGTGGACAAAAAATTGCATTCGTGGGTGCAAACGGGATTGGTAAGTCTACTCTGTTAAAAAGTATTCTTGGATTGATTAAACCCATTTCTGGTAAAGTGGAACGTGGTGAGTATCAATACATCGGTTACTTCGAGCAAGAAGTGAAACAATCTAACTACAATACTTGTATTGAAGAGATTTGGAACGAGTTCCCAAGTATGAATCAAGCGGAAGTCCGTGCCGCTCTTGCAAAATGTGGACTAACGACGAAACATATTGAAAGTAAAATTGAAGTCCTTTCTGGTGGTGAAAAAGCCAAAGTTCGTTTGTGTAAAATTTTAAACACCGAAACGAACCTATTAATACTAGACGAACCTACCAATCACTTGGATGTGGATGCAAAAGAAGAATTAAAGCGTGCTTTAAAGGCATATCGAGGAAGTATCTTGATGGTATCCCACGAACCAGAATTCTATCGTGAAATTGCGACCGATGTTTGGAATTGTGAGGATTGGACTACGAAAGTGTTTTAAATAATGGTTAAGAAGGGACACAGGGACAGGTTCCTTGTCCCAATCCCTCCCTTGGACAAAAAGAAAAAGCTCTGCGAAGACTTGGTTATATGCAGAATTTTTTCGACATTATATTCTTATAAAATTTAATTAGATTTTTTTTACGGGACGATGGACCTGTCCCCTTGTACCTCAAAAAGCTCATCCAAACTAAAATTGGAATGAGCTTCTTTCTATTTCAATATTAATTTTTCTACAACTTCCACCTTTGATGAGTGTATGGGGCAACACTAAAGATACCTGGTATGATTATTCTTCTTCCTTAGGGAGTTCAACTGTAAATGGTTTTAAATCCTTCGCCGGAACAAAGTTTGAAAAATTGAACTGAAAGATTGTATTTTCCAGCTTAAAGTTCTTAATTTTTTCTTCTCCGTCTAAATCGAATGTAGATTGGAAGCGTGCTATCTTTTTATTGATTGTTTTCACCATATTCAAGTGGATGCTATGGTTTTCAGGTGATACTGGATTTTTAGGATCAATTTCACCAATATAATCTTTATCTACCAACAACAACTCATACTGCAAGTTATTTTCAAACACCCCAAGCTGCTGCCTACTTAATCTCTTTGACAGACCGGTGAATTGATAATCGATTACGAGTTTATTTCCTTTTCGAGTAATGTCATTTACCTGCATGTCTAAACCAAGACGTTTGCTATTAAAGGTAAATGATGTTTTGTTCAGTAGCTGTTCTACTTTTGGATCTGCTACATTTATCGTCTGAAAAAATGTAAGGGAAGTAATTGTTGAATTCAACTTGGTCATATCAGTACGAATCGTTCTATGATATCCATCTTCTTGAACTGATTCCTCAAGTATCGTTCCGTTTCCAAACCTGTATACCTTTCCATTTTCATCAATTGCTTTAGAGAAATGAATATCATCACTCTTGTATTTCTGAACTGTCTCATAGATTAGCG
The DNA here is from genome assembly GCF_900117315.1 of Bacillus massilinigeriensis. GTDB lineage: Bacteria > Bacillota > Bacilli > Bacillales > Cytobacillaceae > Bacillus_BE > Bacillus_BE massilionigeriensis. Next base: position 418,089 of record NZ_LT630337.1, on the reverse strand, counting down.
AAGATGACGCTTTTGCGTTAAGAATTTCCTTTATACGGATTTTGACCTCTTCTTTTGGATACTCTTGCTCTTGATCAATAGCGAGTGAACTGTTTTTTTCCTGTTGAATTGGGATGTCAAAATTCCATTCACCTTTTATCCCGTTTATATAATGAATTGTGATAGGTAGAGAAAAATTAGCTTTAATAGTCTTATAAGGATATTCCATTTTCCATTGAAAATTATATCCTCCCTTAACTTTCTTAATGTCAGTCGACTTTCCATTTAGCCAAGGGTCATTGTCCCCTTTATTATGTTCAAAGTTTACATCAAAACTTACTTCCCCTTTTTCGTTATGCCCTTTTTCAACATTTTTATCAACAAATCCGGTAATTGAAACCACATTACCATCAAAATAAGCGCTGGTAAGTTTTACAGTCACTCCATTTTTAGTTAAGGATTGATTTAATTCTGTAACTGCATCTTGATTCGCAAGTTCAACACCCATTGAATCACCAAACTCTTGAAAGATCCCGCCAATTAAGGGTGCAATCGCTAATACTCTGTTCATAGTAGGATTAATAAAACCAGAGGCAACAGTCATTCCAAGAAGAGCAGCGGCAGCAATTGAACCTGCAAGAACTTTCTTTTTTTTCATTTTTCTACCTTGATCTGACATTTTTATGCCTTTATCAATAGCGTGAAACACTTTTTCTTTTGGTACTACTATTTTTTCAATCGCTCTTTTTACTTCTTTGTTATCCATTGCATTTGCCCTCCTCTTCTTTATAAGACTTTTTTAATTCGGCTTTTCCTCTACTTAAATAAGTTTTTACCGTTCCTTCGGGGATTTCCATGATTTCACTAATGGCTTTAATTGAATAATCATAGTAGTAAAACAAAATAATAACGGATTGATAATTCTCTTTTAACTGTCCAATCACATTTAATAGATTTATGCCTTCGTCATAGCCTGAATGATAGGTTACTGTTAAATTTGACAATACTTCATCCGTTAGCGGTACAATATTATTTCTTTTCTTAAGAATTTGGCCAGCACAACGGATAATGATTTTTGTAAGCCAAGTCATAAAATATTCCGGATGCTTTAACGAATGAATACTCTTAAAGGCTTGATACGTTGTCTCTTGAACGACATCTAATGCATCCTCTTCGTTATGTACATAAAGATAAGCAGTCCGGTAGATTCGTTCATAATGCTGCTTCATGAGATGTTCAAAAGCTTTTTTATTGCCCCTGATTGCTTTTTTAACCATCTTTTCATTCTCTAACTCCATCTCTCTCAACCCCTTTCAACTATTAGTGAAATTAATCTTTAGAAAAAGTTTCAAAAATCAATAATAAATTTTCGATATATACCTAAAGCAAAATGGTGCAATTTATTTCTCAAAAGGTTAGATTAACGTTACAAGTATAAATTTCACCTGGGTCAGAGATGCCACTCTGTCAAAAAGCTGTCGTTTAGGTAGTGTTCGACATGGAAAAACTGCAAACAGAATAACCGTGTGAATCGCCCTTAAGTCACTTAAAATAAGAGGTCAGGTAAGCCGAGAGCCATTGCAGCAAAGAAAATCATCACTAGCAATCATTAATCAAGGTCTCTCTCCTGTTTGGGCCTGATTAATATCGGACAAATGCTTAAGTAAATTCCTAACCTGAAGGAAAGGAATTAGCGCCGCAGGTCCTCCGTTCTCTGTTTTAGAAGATCACTTGTCAAAGCGATGGCAATATTCATATTCAATACAGTTTTATAAATCGTTACAAGACATGTAACAAGGCAACGCCTCAGAAGGGCTGTTGCCTTGTTTAAAATGAGTCGCGAGATTCACTCCACATCAGTCATTCATTTATCATTATACAATTTAACAGAATATTTCTGTTAAATATACTTTGTGATGAAACACACCTCACGGGATACTTATGAGATAGACAGCGCTAAAACTATGCGTTTTCTTTCTGATTCTCATTAATCCATTTTGCCCTTACACTCAACTTTATCAAATCAATCATTGCTAAATATTGATATTTTTTACACCAAATACAAAATATTGATTTAGGTGATAATATTACTTTTGTCATCATTGAATTTGGAGCACTAATCCACCCTTTATTTGGTATGATAGAGATTTCTACAAAATTACCATTTCTTTTCACCTGAAATATCCCGTCAACATGTCCCATTTGCTCAGATGGACAAATGGAAAACTCACCAGTCTGATCATCCATCACAAATGCTGGGGTAAAATTTATCACAACTTTTTTGTTTTGCATTAATTCTATTTGTGACAATCCTATCCCGAATGCTGTTTTAACAAACCTATATTGAATACCTTGATCAAAATATTGCATCTGCTCATCTAATTCTATTTCTTTCACTTTCATATCAATTGGAATGAATTCTATAATCTGACTTTCCATGGAAAATCTTGTATAGTATCGCATTTGTCCATTCATAGGAAACGGAAATGGAAAAGGATCTAAATTCAAAACTGTCTCATCAATACGAATATCCACAATAGTATTCTTTCTTCTAATAAAATCAAAGTTATGTAAGAAAAATATTGGAAGACATGATGGTCTTTTACTTCCAAAACCAATGGGTGCCAATAAATTCATGGGAGTACTTTTCTTTTTAATCTGTTCTTTAATATATACATGAATCGCTCGTTTATCCAAATCCTCAAAATCAAATGAAATTTGTACACATCCATCTACTTTTTCAAAAACAGTATTATCTATGTTCGTTTGTATATGCTTATTTAATCCCTTTTCAGCAACATTGCATTGCTCATTTGGATCAAACTTTAGTGACATGTCATCATACATATCTACATATCCATCATTTCTATAAGCCAATATCCGAAATCCTTTTCCAATATCATGACCATTTAGATATTGCAACTCTAATCCTTTATAAATTGTATCTGGTTTCTTCTCAAAGTTAATTAATGCTAACTTTTCCATTGGTGTGTATTTTATTCCAAACGGCAGTATTGTTTTCATTTTCATCCCATACTTTCAAAATGGTTTTATTCTTTCTCAATATGATATTACTTATTTTTACAAATAGTATTTAGAAAAATGATCGAATTTTCATATCCAAAAAGAAATAGGATTATAGAAAGATAATATTAGTGGTGATTTTAGGAAATAAAGAATCCTTGTATGATAAAACGATGGAACAATCTCCAATTACTTCAAGCCTTTCTTGCCAAAACTTTCAATCATTTTTTTTCGTAATTTCTTGCACTCTTTGAAGGTGTGTATTTCACTTTATATTTTCCACCAAGATCTTGTTTCACTTTTTCGGTTAAAGCTACTCCCATCTGATTAAATTGATCTTCTAAGTCGATTCCATTAAGAAGCAATGTATCCTTATCCCAATCAATCCATTTCCCATATTTCGTTGCACAAAATGACAATTTTTCAGCTAATCCATAAGAAATCGGAACGTCTTCAATATCTAGATTGCAACCGCATCTATTGCACCCAATTGAGTCTGCTCCTACATCCCCTTCTATTTAAATCATATATCTCTTCACTTTCACAAAAACAGTTCATACTATCCTCCTCAAACACCACTGCTTCAATCGCACACTATAAAAACGCATCGCTTCAAGACTTCCTACTGACTCAAATATTCCTGCTTCTATCAGTTTTTTAAGTCGATATTCTAAAAACGAATCACCTACATACTGTTCTAATTGTCCAAGAACATCACCGATTAGTCTTGCAGATTTCATAAAGCCCTTCAACTTCGGTTTTCTGTGTAGATATTTTGCTCTTTGAATAATCAATTGTTAATAATAGTCTTCAGGAACAATCTGTATCCTTCCATTTCTCCATATTCTAAAATTATTCATACTGGATTACTGTGGCTGCATTTTCATGGGAGCATCCTTGATTGTTCCAAAATGATATAATAGCATCTTTGTTAGATGCCTACCTACCGAGTGGCGAATCAAAAGCAATCATTTCAACCTGATCACGTTGGATAGAATTATATTTAGAAAGCATACTCATCACCTCAAGCATTGTTCTACTTCTATTGTAAAACAAAAAAGACTGTAGAAACTTAATTTTCATCGAGTTTCTACAGTCTGAGACGGCAGTATAACTGCCGCCCTTTTCCCTATGAATTAGCTTGTGGTAATGGGAGCTTAATCCACTTATGATAAAAAGCATCAATATCAGGTTCGAAATCTTTTAATATTGGATACCAAGGCGTAACTGCTTCTACTTCAAGCTGAGTCGCACACTCAGGACAGTAGTACTCTCGAATCACTTGCCACTCCGGGTGCGGTGCAAGCATCTTCGGGTAGAGCTCACCAACACTTGTGTGTATTGGTCATCCGGCAATTGGCCCTACTAACGGGTCCTTTAGCGTATTCATATAAACTCTCTGCGTCCGATTTCTTCCACGGGCGGAGAATTAATCTTTCAGTTTGAAATTCCATTTTTCTATTTCCTTTCTAATATTTTTTCGACTGCAGTCTTATCTAATAGGTTCACTGTTTCAAATTTGCCTTTATAAAACGCACCCCAGTTGTTAAAAACACAAGGCAAGCTCTTTGCAGCTTCTAAAGAATCAACAGGAACAATTGACGCTGTAACCTTATTATCATCACAGTATTGTTTTATTTCTTCAATCTTCTGCATAATAAAAGGACACTGCATACTGTAATAAATAGTCAATTCTTGTTTCTCTATCTGCTCCTTTCGTGCTTTATCGGTAAAGTGTGGTATTGTTCCATCAAAAGAAAGAGCCAATAATTCATATCCGTCTTCTGTAGCATCAACAGACTCAAAACCATACTTTTTCGCAAAGGCCTGATTGGAAAGCCAGTTTTTCTGTTTTTTTGCTCCAAGCATACAAACGCCAGACATTCCTTTTTCTTTTGCATCGGAAATACAGTAATCCATCAACGCTTTTCCGTATCCTTTTCCTTTGAAGTCGCCAGAGACCCAAAGGCAATATATGTAATAATAGTTATTGCCTATTATGGGCGTCCATGCTGTTTCCAGAGGTGCAAATTCTATAAAACAGCAGCCTTTTGCGTTCAGTTTTCTGAATACATGACCTTCATTTAATCGTTTTGTAAGCCATGCTCTTTTTGCCTCAACACCGGGATGCGGTTTCTTGCTCCTGATAATACAGCATAAATGCTCATCCCCTATGTTATCCTGTGTTATATTAATAAACTCTTCAGACATGCAGTTATGCCTCCTTTCTCTCTGTTATCCAATCCACTAACTCAATTTCAAAACGGTCGGGTGTACTGAACTGCTATGAGTATTAATCCACTAACTCGCAAATTCTAATCCACTGCCACAACCTTCCACATCTAATCCACAGCCTAAACCCTAAGCGGTAGATATGTTCCATAGACAGTTTCCGAACCTCCACCAAGCGTCCCTGATAGACTACAACCTTGCAAAAAAGCCCGGAAATACGCTAACTTGTGCCACTTATTTTTCTTTCCATGATATCAATGCCACCGTCTCCACATGTGTAGATTGCTAGGTGTAGACAAACCATAGCAAATATTCTTGAGCAGTGGATTTCACCTTTAATTTGAATTACGAATCAAGAATAAACAGCGATAGGTATTACCAACAAAGAAGGTGCAGAGATTTTGGATTCAATATCTGGAAAGTCAAGTTGTTCGTCAACTCCGTTATTCATTGTTCTAAACAAGCCATCGAGTGTATTTTGTTTGAACAAATTGAATCCAGTATTTCTGAATAGATTAATATTATCATCTGAGTCATTAACCACCTTAACGACCTTTCCAATAACTGTATAATTCCCATCAATAATTTCATTCAAATTATTATGAACAAAATAATCCATATAGACAGGAATTACGGCCTTTAAATTTTCAGAGGTATTTATCGTACAAATTAAATCTAAAATACCGTTTTCCACCAAGCCTTTCTTCATTACCTTAATCTGTTTAAGAATTTCCTGATCGTTATTCTTTTTACCACCCTTTTTTTCTTGAAAACTCGTTGCCATGACACCTATTTGTTCAACTGAATCCAACAATGAAACTAATGGGTTTTTTTCCAAAACACTATTGAACCTTACGAAACTACCTGTTTCTAGTTGTTGTAAATCCTCACTGCTTAATACATCCTTGATTAATTCTTTTTCATTCAAAAATGATACTAACTTTGAAAATAATGACGTTGGGGTATGTACTCTTTCTTCATTAGCAATCTTCTCATCCCTACTATTATTTTCCTTTCCAAATGCAGCTTTAATTTTTGTTTTTACTCCATAAAGCCCAAATCCACCTTCACCATCAACACTTCCAGTTGTCGTGATACCTTTTGTAGTTGAGATATTTAGATTAGTTACTTGTGCAAATCCATCCTCTATTACCGCCAACAAATCAAAAACAATCTTTTGATTAAGATAGGTTGTAATAGGCAAAACAAATTCCTTTTCGGTTTCTTTCATTGCATTTCCTCCCCGTTGGAATAATAAGACTCTTTCTATCTATAATACTATATCTTCATAAAAGGAAAGGAGTTGTTCACATGGACAAAGACACATTCTTTACAACGAAACCATCAAAAAGAGTAGAAGAAGTGAACCTTCTATTACAAAAGTATGATTTAAAGAAAGTAGCTGAGATGTTCGGTATCCCATACAGCACATTTACAAAAGAAATGAGGGCCGGAGATTACTTTTACCACCAATCGGACAAACAGTATTACCCATTCGTAAGATCAGAAGACGAGCGGTTAAAAGCGGAACAGAAGGATGAATCAGCCGAACTAGCCTTTATCAAGGAACACTTTGACGCTTTAAAAGGTTTGCTCCAAATGTACCAATCCAATAAATTGTTGATGCTTGATGAAAGGATTTACAGTAAAGTAGCAAAGTATGAAAATAAGAGCCTCAAAATGAACACAGAGCTTTATGAAGAATTCAAGAAATTCTGTGAGGAATATTACTCTCAATACAAAATCCAAGATTTAATTTGTCAATCTATATTGGATTTTCAGAGCAATTACAGAAGGTAACGAGAAAAGAGCCAGTAGGCTCTTTTTCTAATGGGTTCGGTTTTGAGGTACACTATCCCTCTCTGTTAGGATAGTTGTCGTACGATACTTTAGTGTTATAGTTAAATAAATAACACGGAGGTCGTTCGATATGACTGAAAAAAATGGAGCACGGTATTCCCAAGAACAAAAAGAAGCTATTATCAAACGCATGATGCCCCCAAATAATGAATCTGTGTCTAGAATTTCAAAAGAAGTTGGTATTTCAGATGTGACATTATATAAATGGCGTAGAGCAGCACGTGCAGCTGGAGTGGCAACACCTGGCAATGGACAAACAAGCGATAATTGGAATAGCCAAGATAAGTTCTTAATCGTGATGGAGACGTTCGCGATGAACGAATCGGAGCTTGCCGAGTATTGTCGTAAGAAAGGTTTGTATCGTGAGCAGATTGAAGCATGGAAAAATGTGTGCCTTCAGGCAAACGGTCAGGTATTCGACCAAGCCAAACAGTTGAATGGCGCATTGAAGGAAGAACAGAAGCGTGCCAAGCAATTAGAAAAGGAGCTACAAAAGAAAGAAAAGGCACTAGCCGAAGCTGCAGCGTTATTACTTTTGCGAAAAAAGGCCCAAGCGATTTGGGGGGACGACGAGGAAGAATGATTAGCCCGTCAAATCGCGCATTAGCAGTTGAACTAATCCAAGAAGCCAATCAAAACGGTGCGCGATTAGCGAAGGCTTGTGAGGAACTTCATATCAGCGTACGGACATACGAGCGCTGGGTAGTAGAGGGTGGAGTGAAGGTCGATCAGCGCCCATTTGCGAAAAGACCAGTACCGAAAAACAAGTTGTCTGAAGAAGAAAAAGAGGGAATTCTGACAGTTGTCAAACAAGAGGAATACGTCGATTTACCACCTACACAGATTGTCCCAAAGCTTGCAGACAAAGGAACTTACATTGCTTCAGAATCCACGTTTTATCGTGTGTTACGTGAAGAAAAAATGCAACACTATCGCGGTCGTAGTCAAAAGCCTGAAAGAAGAATCCCTGAGAGTCATCTAGCAACAGCACCAAATCAAGTGTGGACATGGGATATTACATGGCTTGGTGGACCGGTGAAAGGTTTGTTTTATCGACTCTATTTAATTCTTGATTTATTTAGTAGAAAAGCAGTTGGCTGGGAAGTTTGGGAAACAGAAGAGGCAAAACACGCTGAAACGCTTGTGAAAAAGGCGGTTATCAATGAAAAAATCCAAGGTGCACCACTCGTATTGCATTCAGATAATGGTAGCCCTATGAAAGCCGAGACATTCCTAAGTTTACTAGAGAAATTGGGCATTCAAAGTTCCTTTTCAAGACCACGTGTGAGTAATGATAATCCTTACTCAGAAGCGATGTTCCGGACACTCAAATATCGACCGGATTTTCCGCACAAAGGTTTTGCATCACTCGGAGAAGCAAGAAAATGGGCACAGCAATTTGTCCATTGGTACAACGAGATTCACCTGCATAGTGGGCTAAATTTTGTGACACCTGTACAGTGCCATACCGGAGCACATTTAGCCATATTGGAAAGGCGAAAAAACGTATACGAAGCAGCGAAGGCTAAACATCCAGAACGTTGGTCAAGAAGCACAAGAAATTGGGCACCGAATGAGAAAGTAGCACTCAATCCAATACGAGATGAGAGTCAAACCGGAGCATTGAGGAAATCATAATATTCCCCATTTTCCTGGTGATTTGAATCGAAAGCACGCTTTTCCTTTCGATTCAAATCACCAGGTCAGCAAGCGCAGCGCGGTAGCCTTGACTAAGCTAGGGCATTGAGAAAATTCTATTAAAATACTAAAGTAGCTAAATGCGACAACTATATTGACAAACACCGCTTCTCTTTCTTCTAATCTTTTTGATATTAAATATCTGGTTAAATTGTTAATTCTTTCTGCCTTTGAAGAACCCAATGTTTCATTTTCGACACTGTGTATTAATGAAAATTTACCAATTTCAGCATGAGTTCTTCCTTCTAGCAAACTCAAAGCTGCTACTAAAGTTTTACGTGATACCAAATAGCATTCATCCTAAAATCTAGTATATTGATTTTATCATATATAGAGGATGCGATTTGAATGAATTGTTAATTAATTGGTTGTATCTTAAAATTGATACAGAACATTGACCAGGTATTCAAAAACAAAGACCTTGTACAGTAAATGAAACCTCGAAGCTAAGCCCACGGGAACACCATAGAGCGTCTTAAAGAACGTACCGAAGACGAGCAAAAGAAAAAGAGCCTTCTCCGAGCCGAAAGACAGCACGAGAAGGCTTGTGAACGCTTGACAGAGATGATACATTTTTTGCTTGAGAAATTGGGACACCTTTTTCCAGTTTAAAACGTAGATTTTCTATGGGTAGCCTCAAGTTTTTGTGTTTGTAGAGATTAATAAATGTATGTTTTAGCATTAAAATTGTAAATTGCTACTCAATGCCTTATCTCTCTATTCATTCGTATCTTTTTCTTTTTTCTTCTTCGCATCATGTTTAGACTTTAAATGCAAGCCTAGCTTTACAGTACCATATCCACTAAGGCCAAGAATGCCAACAGCACCTAACCCTTTTGCACCATTACGTAAAACGAATGCCATGAATTTTTTATGATCAGGGTTTCCATACCTTGCATCATCGTACCCATTTACAAGCCTCAATGGCACGTTTTTTCCATACCGTAACACGGTCTTTTCAGGGTCATAGTCAGGTCCATAATGCCAATCTATACTATTGAATTCATCTCTTAGTTTAGAATAAATTTTATCCTTTATTTTCACCATCATTCCTCACTCCTTTAAGTATTTTTTCAAAACCGACATATCGTATCTATATTTAAAATTATACTACATAAAAAATAAGGAACATAGGGAAGTAATTATTGAACTAACGAGGTGGTTTTTCATTTTATAATCTTCAAAAGGAACCAAACGGAAACGGTTGATCACAGATAATCGCCTTTACAGATTTAAAGGTTACAATTCTTTTATCTCCTTCTTGATCAATCCCAGTAACTTTAAATAGGTAGTCCCCGATAGACGATAGGAAAATCAATGATCCAACTTCTAGTCTCTCCTCACTCTGAAGTAAGGAAAGCCTTCCAAACTGATTGACAAAATAATAGTCATGTTTCCCCTCGGAACCGAAATCTCTTTTTGGATGTGAAACTAACATGAAATCCATCTCCTCTCTTCAATTGACTCGAATAATGTACGAAGGTATTCGGTCTGCAATGAATTAGTTAATACCGTAAATTCCCCTCGTTCCCTGATTATTTCACTCATAACTTACTAGCTTCATTAAACACACTAATAGACAAAATAGCTCACTCAATCAACGGTTAATTATTCGGTAGTATCTAATATTTGAAAAACCAACCTTCTTACCTCTTTACTGTTCCCATCAAACCCAGCATAGCGTTGAATTTTATATGGTGTAAGGGGTAATTCATTTTGAATCATTTCATTGATTGCCCATTTGATTTTACGAATCCGAAAACTATTTATATCCTCAGTAATCTCTTCCAAATATTTATGGGTTTTCACTAACTTTTTCTTTTCGAACCATCTTCCTGCACCTATAGTCGTTCTAATACTTAAAGGCGTTATTCTTGCAGGTTTACCCTCTTTAGCAAGAATGAGTTTTACTGCTTCCTTTGCAAGGATTAGGCATTCCTCATCACGTTTTTCCCAATCAACTGTATCAATTCTTTTCTTCCTTGGAAGGTTCTTTGTTGTAACCTCTTCGTACCATTCCCCGTCGTATCTAAAAATCCATGAATGAAGTCCTTTCCCTATTTCTTTCAATTGACTACGATTCGCACATTTATTTTCCTCTATTAGTTTCAACCATTTAGCTCGTCTCTCATTAAGGCTAAAAGTTGGGGTATACTGCTTTGAATTGCTCCTTTTCCCAACTATTTCTTCATTGCTAAAGAAATCATCTATACTAACCCCTAGAAACTGCAAAAAAAGCAAATGACGCAACGGGCTTCTATTTTTGTTATTGCTTCTTACAAATAAACGCAGCCAATTAGTAGGTTTATCTGGATTAAGTTCACTTTGCATCAATTCCAAATATGGCTCAGTGTAGTAATTCATAAAGTGTTGCTGGACCTCATTAATATACAAATTGCCACTAACTGCAGCTAACCCTTTATCTCGCAGCCTATCAATATAAAATCCTATTACATCATTAAGATTTTTTTCTTGGGTAATTTTCATGTATTAATTTTTCTGCATTCATTGTATATTGAAGATTCATTTTTTTAATCCTATCCGAGTACGGGTCTGGCAACACTTTTTCATTACAAACTTCACTGTCTGCACATATAAATTCAACACCACTTCCAGTGCTAAGGACTGAACTTTCCTTTAAAAGAACACCATGTTTAGAGCAATACATGACTCCAACAAGCTGATGCGTTGTTCTCCAATAACTTTCTCCCAAATTTCTCCATATCCTTCTTGAAGCATATAGGGCAGTATTTTAGGTAATTGGCCTTTTTCACCTTATTCCCACCCATACCAATGATCTTTTCTATACTCGTATGTGTCCTATTTCCTCCATTTTCCATAACCTCATAAACTAAATTTGTTTTTTCCTGAGATAAAAATGCTGTGTAAAAAGGTGAAACATCGGGACGTATCTCGTGTTTTAATAAAGGTTGAAATGGAAGAACTTTCCCGTGTTTCTCTATCATTATAAATCTTCTATTATATTTACATATCTAATAGGTTTCTGAGCATCCCTAGGAAGATAATGCTCAACTGATTTATATATATTCTAATCGTATTGATTCTTCTGCTTTTTTACCGAAAAAATTCCCATCGTGTTTTGTCTTCATTTAGGGAACCTCTTGTATTGAATGTGCTTCCTGCTTGAACCAAGAGATGGTCTCATAAACTTCATGAACAATCCCATCGAATATAGTTAAAGCATATTTAACCTTTTCCCTATTTCCTCCTATTCTCCAAAACCCTCTTGTTGCATCATTATATTTCAATATCCGTCATGTCGTAGGGAATAAACGATTTATGCGCATTAGGATAGCGGGTTCATCTATATTAGTAAACACGGAGACGTTTCTTCCTTTCCAATCTATCTCGAAACACCAGATACGTCCCGATGTTTTCTAGGGTGGTTGGCACACCATATTGGCGTTTGGACTTGGCTATGTGTGATGACTTGTTTTTGCGTCTTTTGGTGGAATGATTAGGTTTTGGGTTAAATAACCCTAGCATGTAGGTAACCTCCGATTGAAATGACTTTATATTTATGGAGTAGGTAAGAGTAATTATCACAAAAAAAAACAAGTGTCGTTAGACACTTGTTTTCATCCTATCATTGTTGCTAATTATTAATCATTAATACTAAACTTTGATTTTAACCCATATGGGTCATCTAGCTTGAGGTCAATGGTGGTTAGCTTGTTTTTGCTGCTGTAGATTACCTTGGCTCCCAGTGTTTCCTTTAATAAGGTGTGAGGTACATGAACCGCTCCTTCTAAGGAGATAGGAGCTGTGCTTAGAGCTACCTTCTTTCCATTGACGTATGCGTATTTGTACCCCACTTTAAACTTAATTTCTTTCTTAGCTGTTTTGACTGTTGTGTACTTGGTTTTGCTATCGTAAGTTACCCTCCCGTTTAGGCGTTCAAATAAGAACTTGGCGTTAATGTAAGACTTACTTCTTTTCACTATAGGGTTGTAATAGTATGTGTAGGTTGTTAATTCATCCTCTAATTCTGAAGAAACGTACTTTCCATTTATCTTTAAGAGAGTTTCATCCTTGGCTAAGTTTATCTTTGGCTTTGGTTTGGTTGTGAATGACCAGGTGTCTTTCTTCAATGGTGATGACGGGTTATAATAATCCTCTCTGTACTCAACAGTAACAGTGTACTTTTCATTATATGCTAATTCATACTTAGGGTAGAAAAACCAAACAAGCCCCACATGCTCTACATAAAAAGGTACCTTTGCTCCACTACTATCCTTAATTGTTACACTTATATCGTAGGCACATGTATTATCACTTTGATATGAAATAATATACCCCGATTTGTCTACCTTGAACTGGTCTAAAGGGTTTGGGTCCTCAAAACCGTAAAAACCAATTGGTGTGTTGGTCATTCCGTTGTATGGGTAGGCGGAAAATGACTTTAAATCCTCTGCATCACTATCAACTAAGTCACCGTAATTAAATACGACATTATTCCCTGCTACTCCCATACCTATTTGGTCTAACCTATTATCTATCATTATTTCTCTGTGATAAGCTGTATCCATAAAACCCTGAACCGCCTTAGTTAAATTATTAGTATCAAAACTAATAGTTTCCCTAGAATAAGTATATAATCTTTCACTTCCACCTACTGCTTTTATTCTTTCATTACTGTCAATACCTGTGTAACCCTTATCCTTTTTAGACTCTCCGTGGTCTACTGCGTTATTTATTTTTAGGTAATTCGCATGGTTCTGGGCTGCTTTGTTTAGGTAGGCGTTTAGCTTTAAGGGTTGCAGACCCATTTTGGCTCTTATCTTGTTTAAGTAGTTTAATGCTTCCTTTTGACGTGTGGCTAGGCTTTTGGTGGCTGCTTGGGTGAACTGCGTGTCCTGTGTCTTAGCTTTGGCTTGTGTGGGTTCGGTGATGACGGTGGCACTGCCTAGTATTAATGTACAGGCTAACCCCCACTTAATTAACTTGATTGTTTTCTTGTTCATATTACCCCTCCATTAACTAATCATCTATTAATCTAGTTTTTTCTTAAGTAAAAGGTAGTAGGTGGGCTACTACCTCACCGATTAATCTTAAAAAATATTGTAACTATTACCTAGTATATCTTTGTGAATATTTTGAATCAATTCCTTATTTCACTTCATATTCCTATTTAATGAAAAAGCCCAGGCATTATTTTGCCTGAGCCATTTTACAAATATAAATAAATACCGGTAAGTGGGGCTAACTTATTTTTGTTCAGTGAAAAAATTGTCTTGCTAAAAAACCTCTCTCCAACCCGCATTCCTACGTTCCCTAATTTATCCCATTTAAAATAGAGTCCTGCACAAATCACGCATTATCCCGATTTTTTTCTCACTTTTTTCTCCCACAACTTTATTATTTATGAAAATAAAGTCATGACAGGAAAGGACAGAGAATAGGTTAAAAGGTGATGGATTTCCTCCTGCTCTTTATCCTGCTTTTGGGGTTTGTAGAACCCCTCTCTCTTTTATTCAAACATTGATAGGACAAGGTTTTCCAGGCTTTTCTTCATGCTTTTCCTCATGCCTTTTTTCGGGTTAAAAGGATGGGATTCCTGTTCCCACCCTCTTTATTCTTTCTTTTTTTCTGCCTTTATCCACACGTTTTCCACAGGCATACCAGAACTTTGTTTTGATTATGACAGGGATTTATTATGTGGCACAGGAGTTTATTTTGGGTTTACATAGTAATTACAGGGGGTAGGAATAAAGGGTTAAGGGAATAATCCTCTCCTTTTCAGACACCTTTTCCTCGAACTCTTAATTTGTCTCTAATGGCAGTTTTGTAATATCCGAAACATCTTTATGCTCATACTTTATCACTTCAAATCCAGGTACTCGCATTGTAATTGTATCAAAACCATATGGTGGCATCCTTGGTCCTTCAAATGTGACTATTTGAACTGTAATATCATATTTATCATCAAATTCATCTCGAACAATGTCAATAATCCTTTCCGAATCAAAGAGTCTGGATTCCCCATAATATGTTTTTGTCGCTTCCAATATTTCTTGCCCTATCGACCTTAAAAATGCCTTTTCAAGAATGACCTCACTTCCAACAGTCGGGAGTTTTTTTGATTCTTTTTTCACAACTTTCCACTGATTATTCTTTCCTTTTTCCAATGTGTACAAAATATTTAGTCCATCCAATTTAACCACATGGATATAAGCGATATTTTCCTTAATATAAATCCTTGGTTCTCTTACCCATTTCCATACGTCTGATGTTAAAACTGATAAGAACGCCTTTCCTAAAGGAGTTATATCCCCTTTTTCATCATAAAAAGGAAATTCTCTAAAAAAATAAATATCCTTTACTCCCTTTAAGTCCACGTCAAAATAATATTTATCCATGAATTTCTGGTCTGGTACATTTTGATTTGCATAAACAGTAGCAGTATTGATTAACAAGACCATCCAGAGAGAAATGAATAATTTCATCCGTATATCATCCACCTACTTTCTCAGTAGGTATCCTTCCCAAAATGAAAGTATCTATAATTCAATTTTGCAAAGCTATTACGTTCATTCTTCTGAAAGTATTAATCTTCTTAACTCCTTCGTTATTTTTGGTGAGGTAAGATAAACAGTGGAGCTATCCGTTATATACATCAATGTACTCTTCTCATTTTCTTTCCCTAACCATAAGTGCATTCCATGTGTAGGCAATCCCCCTTCGTCTGCCTCGTATTCCACCATTACATCGTAATCAGGTTCAGATATTTTAACCTCCCCTGGTTGTTTGACCGCAGTTGTAATCGCCTTTTCAAAAACATCTAATGATTCATCATCTTTAATCGATAGAATAATCTCCTCATTCATTTCTCCTGTTCCATTCGACTTTGAAATTTTAATTTCTGATATTTTTTCATCTAAAAGAACCATTGTTTCTCCTGGTTGTAATTGGCAACCTATTAAAGCGATTGCAATACATAAAATTGTTAATATCGAAAATATAACCTTCAAGCTATTTCCTCTCCTCTATCATCAAAGTGGGCAGGGTTGCCCACTTAATAAGACGGTTTATATATTCTATCGGTGTCGGTATCAATTACATAATCAACCTCTATATCTTCATTATAGGCAAGTTGGTCAAAGCAGTTAACTCGGTAAAATATAGCTGGAAGTTCTAAAATATCTGTAGTAAGAGCTTGGGCATTTATGTACCTTTTCATAAGTTCCTGTTTTGAACACTTTTTCCCTTTAATTAAAACTTGGTGATAATATCCGTCAATTTTAACTATCAATGTCATCACGATTGACTGCTAATCAATCCCTATAGCTTTAGTTTGTTTTGTCTTTTCGACTGAAATACGGACCGCACCAGCCTGTTTCATGCGTTCTTACATAAGTCCAATTAAACTCTTTATCAACTACGTAAACATCTTCTTCATTTACAAAGTCCTCGGCTGTTAAAGTTGAAGCATTTTCAAGGATAAAAGCATCATCGGTATGCTGATAAAAAACATAGCAAGATTGTTTTGATTGTTGGTTAAATGCTATATCAGCTTGTTCCTCGTTTAAATACTTCCTTCTTTCATAACTAAAAACATGCCATAGGTAGCCACAACAACCATCTTGGTCATGGAGAAAAATAGACTTCTTTTCCTTATCACTAAGATGATTGGCAAAGTTATCTTCCCATCGCCTTCGTAGATATGTACCCCACTTTGGTATTTCGATTACCCTCACCTTTTTATTTCTAAGGGATTTTATCAAGTCCATTTCAATGTCACCCACTTTTAACAATAATTTTCTCCACCAGTCAATTTTTAAATAATTCCCAAACTTCTACACTTACTCTTGTACCAGAAACGATTCGTTACTTTAAATATATCCTTTTACAATCTCTGTAAGAAGAATGTATATACAGTGGCTACAACATCCCCCAAAATAAATTGATTTGAGCAGTAAGGAAGTAGAGAAGCAATCCTATAATAATTACTTTGGTTATTTGTTTTGAAGATTGATATAAAACCAAAATCATGGCTATCCAGAGTAAAAACTCAAGATTATATCTAATATCAAAATACCAAAACCCAAATGCAAAAGACTGTCTTGAAATAAACATGAAAATAATTGATGAAATAGTAATAGCAATTATACCTTTCCCTTTTCCGTACCAACATACAAAAGCCAAAAGTGGTGAAATAGAAGTCATAACCATCCAAATTATCATATAAGATTTAGGGAAAAAACCAGCTACCAGAACTGTGTATAGATAATAACTTCCCACCATTCCTACAAAAAACAAAAAAACATTTATGGCAGACCTAATAGGTGATTTGCTATGCACAGATATTACAACCGAAAGAAAAATCCAAATTCCCATACGTGATAAAAAGTTCCTTAAATCTAATATTTCAAGGAAAAGGGGTAATAAATTACTTGAAGTTGTATCGAGCACCTTAGAAATTACGCCTAAAATAATCCCTGCGATAAATATTAAAGTTGAATATAAAAATTTCTTTGACAGCGATATTTTTATTGGACTACGAATCTTATTTAAAAAATTTATCATTTATTCCCCCCAACATAAATAATCTTTATTTCATTTTTTCTACTGGGCATTAATCCTCAATTTTATATCAGTGGATGAATACCTATTGTAATTTCTTATTGGATAAACCTACCCTACTCATTTAATAAGAAAATGCGATTACTTTATTTTGCAATCGCACCCGTCAACTTAATAAGAACCCTTCAATTGATACATATAACGAAAATAAGAATACAACAATTAGAAACCACCCCGTTACTTTACGTTCTTTTTTAAATTCTTCTAACCCCATAACCAGCATAGTTAAACCTAAGAAGAAAATCATAATATCCCCAAACTTAAAATCTCTCGTAATTACTCCATAAGAAGCAAATAAAAGAGTTATTACTGATAACACATAACGAAGAACTTTTAGCATAAAATCATTCCCTTTCTAATTTTACAAACTTGCTTTGTTACTAACGCACCCCCGATAGTTGAATATGTATCCGCCACTTAATTATTCGATAAAATCACAACATCATCACTTCTTATTACTTCAAATATCAAGTTATCCTTAATACTAAGAACTGAAGAAGAAGTCGCACCTTTTTCATTTTGGCTGGTAAAATATATCCCGTATCCAATATTTTGTGGATATCCATACAAATAACATACAACTTTTTCATCCTTCAAAAAAACAATTTGGTTCATTCCTTCACTTACTGTTTCACTGATATTATCCCATTTATAGCCAACTGTTTCATATATCGTATCTTTTGTTGTATATGGGTCAAAGGAATAAGCTACATCCCATTCAAATGGGGTTATATCGGATAAATTTATTGTTTCAACAGATTGTTCAATAGACAACACTTCTTCTTGCAATAAATCTGCATTAACATCCCATAAGTCCTTCTTTAATAGATTTACTAAAACAAATATAAACACAATAACAACCGCCACTATTGCTAATGTTTTTTTATTCATATCAACTTTCCCCCTCACGTCTTAAACTCTACTATCCGTTAGTTGAAGAAAAAACATAGCTTACATATGCAATATCTATCATAAAGAAAATCTCATTTCTCTTCCTTTCAATAAGAATCTTTAGGATATCTGCTATATAATAAAAGAAAACCATTTACAAGAGGTAATTAACTTGAACCTCCTTACAGTGTTTCCTGCCATCAGGCTCTGCCTGTAATGGTCCAATTTTTCTTTGGGGGACCTTTACAGGCTAAGCCATTTCCCAAGGAGTGTGATGGCAATTGAAACCGTATCAAAAAAATCGAAGTCGTGCCTATTATCGTCACCATCGAAACAGAGTCATTCAACGTAAAACAAAGATTGCAGAACAAACTGGATGGCAATCTCGCTTTACTGGATATTTTGCAAAAGGAAAGGTTCATTGTTCCTGCTGGATGTGTTCTCAAAAGACACATAGGAATGGATTCCCCCATTCACAAATCATTCAATTAGAACGCTTAAACAGTCAATTATATGATTACTTTAGCGAAGGGGAATTTTAATCGTTTAATGAGCAGGGTGATAGTTCTTCCCTGCTCTTTCATTATTTGTAGTCTTACGTCTCCATCAGCTATAAACATAAAGGTCAAAATCCGCCTCCGCCCCTATAGAATCAGCAAAATGAATAAATCTTCTATCTAAGTACATGGCTGGTTTTTCATTATTTTCAATCTGAATCACTATGACAAACCTATAAGCTAAATCATATTTCCTCTTTAATCTATTTAACTCTTCTGCCTTATCCTCCAATTGACTCAAAACGGAATTCAACTGTTCATTAATGTCCAGAGATTCTTCGTAATCCGTTCCTAATTCCCAACTGGTATGTAATCTGTAATGTGTTCCTTTAGATGTCACATTAGGATTAGATGGTCTCTTTACCGCCTCGCCTTTTCTATATGCTCTTGTAGGCTTGATTCCTAACTCATTTGTAAAATCCTCAATAGAAAAATCATCTGCCTTCACTGAAAAATAAACCTTTACATTCGTTTTCTCCATTCATAAGCTCCCTAAAATTCATTCAATCATCTGTAAAATCTCCAGTGCAATTTCATCAAGTTCTTCTAACTTTTCTCCTGCTGTTGGACTTTCAATCAGCCTAATTAAATCACCTTTAAATGACTTCCTTAATTCATTTGGTAATCTTTTGACCAAAATTTCCAAGCACCAATACTTCCAAACGTCATCATTTGTTGCTAAAACATCTTTAATCAGTGGAACAATTTCATTCGGAAGCATTCGTAGTAGCCCTCCCACTCCTCCGCTATCGGCCAATTCATATCGTGAACCCACCCCATTAAAGACCAAAGTTCTGTTTGTTCAACTTTCTTTAATTTAGACACTTTTTCAAAGTCATGCTTATTCCTTGGAGAGTATTCATCGCAAATATTCATTGTTTACCTCATTAATAATGATGACTCTAAATGGTCAATTTTAGGAAATCATCAATGTAACTTATCCTGATTAACTTTTAATATCTCCTTCAATGTTGAATGAATATTAGTAAGTGCGATTAAAATTGCCCCTAACATCACGAATGTTACAATTTCCCTTGTAAAAAAGGAAATAATGCCAAGAACAAAAAAATATAAGGTGTATAATCCATTTTTCATTTTCCTTCACCTTTCCATTTCCTCAAATTAATCCAAATGTACCTCTACCTCAAGACCTGTTGGTTTGTCTTTAAATGGCGTATGGTATTCTTTAAATAACATATCAATCCCTGCAATACTGTCAGGCAATGGTGGTGAAACAATAAAATTATAGGTAATATGTCCCTCAGAACCCCCACCACCAGTCATTCTACAGTCATATTCTTCGTTTTTAAACAATTCCCAAAACGCATGGTGATGGAGTCTATCATCTGCTGTATCATTCGTGGCATCCCAATCAATATTAAAGTTTACAACACTGGCATTCGCAAACTGCCTGACAAAAACGACAGAAAATAAATAACCATCATTCTCAACGGATTTTAAAATCGGGATATGCCTTTGAAATTCTTGTGGCTCTACCATCGGTTTAAACATCTCTTCATTCTTCAATTCCCCAAAAATACTCCATAAAAGTTCTTCGTACAGCTCGTATTTTTCTGCCCAATTGGTTATATACTCAAGTGGAGGAAAACCTGGATTATTATTTGAAATTTCCTTACGCTGTTTTATCAAGGCACAAATTTGTTCATCAATAACTGTAATTCGCTCGTCATAATGCTCGGTTGGTCTTTCAAATGGCATCTTTCTCATTAACCCCACTCCAATATTCTTAATATAGAAAGTACAGGAAAGACATTATAAACTTGAAACATTATCAATCGCTGTCGATTTCCCATTAATCAACACATCAATCACTTCATGTTCTGGGTCTAATGTTAATTTATAAACATGTTGTTCCGTTACATCGTCTTGTTTATTCGTTTCATCTAACTTTACTTTTAATTTATCGCCTTGTGTCTCAAGGTCAGTGGCAACCGTTCCCTTTGATTGATAAATAATATAAGCAATATCTTCTCCCTCATAAATTAGTTGTAGCTTATAGTTTGAATCAATTTTATCTTGTACATTATTTGGAACAATATCAAGTTCACTCATACTTAAAGTTGATGTATTACAGGCTACTAAAATAGCTGTTGTCACCATTAACAAAAGTAATATTTTTCTCAATGAATTGTCTCCTTCCTATAAATATCCCTTTATCTACTATTCAACTGAACTATTTATCTTAGAAAAAAAGCGTTCCTGCTCCATTACAGAAACGCATCTAATGGTTTAATGACCTTTGCTTTTTACAATCAACTAATGCCACCATTTTCATTACAATTAAACTCCACGTCTATCAAATGAGAAGAAGAAATACCGCTGTCAGAATATTTACCACCCACAGTAACCCTATATGAACGACCGTCATTTATTATTGAATAATCATATCCTGTTTGTTCCCAGCTTCCATCCCCCTCTACTTGAGAGGATATAGAGTTCATGCCTGAGAACAGTTGCCTACCATCAGGTGTATTTGAATTTAACTGTGTCTCAAAAGAACCTGAAAAACTAATCGTTCTTACACTTGACCCTATCTGAAATTCTGCTTTCTTTGGTACTAAATCAGGGGCATAAATATCAGTGTTCTTTGACACGATAATCTTAGCATTAGCCCTGTCTTTTGCCATCTTTTCAAAATCCTTTACTTCAATCCAATATTCATCAGTAAACTCGTCAATAGACTCAATTTCCAAGTTTGCGTCATACTCTGAATTTACTTTCTCAACAACAGTAACATACTCCTTGTAATAGCTTTCTTTTTGCTCCTGAGTTAAATCTAAGGGAGTTACTGACATCTCTTCTCCTTTAACAGTATCAGATACAGCCTCACCCTCTACTACTTGTCCGTTAGCTAAATCCTTCTTTATTTCTTCTCTTACTTGTCTTTCCGTTTCGTCATTTACATTACACCCTGCTAACACGACAGTTCCAAGCAAAATTCCTGCATATAAATATTTCTTCAACATTCTCACTCCGTATAAAAGATTGTTAAGTTATTACTGCTGTTAGTTTATATTACTAAGATTATTACATCCTTTCTGATTGAACAGAGATATCAAGTTTCATCTTCTTGCAGTTCTTGTTCTATATCAAAATTCATTTTCCCATCACGAAACGTGGCAAAAGGGTCATCTTCTTCGATAATCCATGCTTTTCCTTCCCAAATATCTACTGTTTCTGACCGTTTAAAACTTTCTCCATTTTGCTCAACATTAAGTGAAATTTCGAGGAAAAATGTATGCCCATCTTCATATCTAATGTTTTTAATTTCGTAATCCTTGATTTTATAATTTTGTTCCTTTAAATAATCGACCTTCTGCAAATAAAACTTTCTCGCCTCTTCCCTGCTCAATATCGTGCCATCAGTAGGATGTCTATCTTCTGTATAATCATATAAATACAGTTGTTTAAATGCTTCTTCATAATCTTCATCTATAAGAGCATTATAATATTTTTTAGCAACACTTTTTGCCTTTTGTTCCTCCATAAAATTACATCCAATTAACATAAGGCTAAGTGTAAAAAACAATATAATTAAAATAGACTTCTTCATGTCTCACCCCAACCGATATAACGCCTTAAACACTGACCTATAAAGTTCGTGTTTTCTTCCCCTCAATTAATTTAAAATGAATACCATTCGATGTTCCTCCGTCAATGTGTTTAGGAACATCTGATAAGTCAAGTAATTCTTTCAAATGGATAGACTTTTTACGGTTTGCTTCTATCGTAATATTGTATGGACCAGCTAAATTCATAAGTGACTCCATTCGTACTCCATCTTCCATGAAAAAGGAATCCAAAAATTCCAATTCAAATGATACGTCTTTACCGCTTCGATTATGTAACACAAAATTACATTCCCCATTCAATAAGTCTTCGCTTACATTCTCAAAATTGCAATTGCCCTTACCATCGTATGAGATAGCTTTAATGCCACTTGCTAATGTTTCCTGATACATTGTAATTAGAAAATTGGGTAAAACTGCATATATAATTGTAACTATAAAAATTGACCGAAGACGGTATTTCTTCATGCCATAGAAAAGCAAAATCATGGCGATTATAAACAAAATAGACCCAATTATACCAAGAGGAATAAATCCATCTTGATTGCGGATTGGAAATGACATGAATGCGGAACGTGCTTCCAACATGACATTATTAGGAAACGGGAAATATAAATACATACATATACTTAAAATAACAACTGAACTAATAAGTGCCACTTTACTTCTTATCATCATATTCCTCCTCTATTTAATTTCGTTTACAAACATTCATCTCACTTCCAAAACAAAGGCATAGAAAGCATCGCCATTTGATACATTAGCTTCTTTTTTGTCCATCCACCACACACCGTATGAATAATAATAGACTCCTTTTTCCATAGGTGCGGTAAAATGATTATCTTCCATCACTATCTCGGTTTCATTGTTCTCATTTATTTGTATAACATGAAATTCATTGGGTTTTGGTTCATAATCCATCTCAAACGTTATTTCTTCACCAGCTTTTACTTGGATAGGATTCTCGTTCTTTAACAGTTCGACTGGTCCAGCAGTATCGACACAGGTACTTTTGTTTCGCAATGTCCAACAGTACGAACCAAGTTTTGTTAAAAAGGTTTCCTCGCCAATCTTAATCATGGCTATGGGTGGTTTGCTTCCAGTCATCTCATTAGTTGAACTCTCACTTTTTGAACACCCAACAATCGTTATCACTATCAAAACGATAAAAGACAACAACCATTTATTCATTTGAATGCCTCCTTAGACCTTTGTCAACCTCACACTGTAATATCTCATAGCCTTCAAATTACCTTCCATCTCAAAAACACCCTTTTCTATCAACTTTCTTAGCCGATACTCGAAGAATTCATCCCCCATATATTGGTCTAAATGCCCTATTACTTCTCCTATTAATCTTGCGGATTTCATAAAAGGTTCAGGTTCTTGCTCACGTTCTCGCTCAATTTGAAGTTTTTTCGCCATATTTATCATATATTGGTCGTAATAATCCTCTTTGACATTATTAATCTTTCCATTTCTCCAGATACGCAACGTTTCCTTCGTATCAGCAAGAGCCATCCACTCTTCTTCAAGTTCCTTTCTTTCGTTTTCTGATAAAGATTTTGAATGGTCTTTCTCATATATAACTTGTAGTTTTTCTGGTGAGATTTCTCCTGTTGATAAGGGACTATATAGAATATCTGGTCGATTAAACTGTTCAGCATATGCCTTGGTTGTATTAATCACTTGGATTTCACTCGTTTTGTTCCGCAATAAATATAGAACAAATCTCAACCCTGTCTGCTCATGAGAATTATCAGCCACCCATATCGTAATTGGCACGTTCTCTGGGATAGAATGTATTTGATTGACGGTATTATAAAGCCCCTGTTGGTAATCTTGAAAATCACCATCTTCGTCATTCACAACTTTTTTCATCCATTGAAATCTTGCTTCTTCTCCATTACTTTCATGTAATCGCTCAATGGGACCAATCGAAAAGATATCCCAAAAGGAAATCACCTTTTCCACTGGATATACTCCCAATTCCTTTAAAGCCACTTTTAATGTTCCTGCACCAGAATCCCCAAACAGAATATGCACCTTTTGAAAATTTTCTTCTTCCTTCGCCTTCGACCGTTCTTTCGATAATTTAAATACCGTTTCGTATATATTTCCCAAGTCATTTATAAAATCTATCTCTGAATAATCCGTTTCTTTTACAAGATTCATCCGTAATAAAATATGAAACAGCAGTGACTTTACTTCATTTTCAGGCAGTTCATCAATGGATTTTTTCAGTTCCCCAATTTCCTGAATATTACTCATAATTATCCCCTTTATTCTTTTCAATCTATATAGCAATACGTCTACATGGGAAAAACTAATTATCCCTTTTATTAAAGCAATCCTCGCAAATTAGTTTCCCTTCATTTTGTAGATATGCTTTTATTTCCGTCATTCCTTTTCTTTCTGGGTAACGCATCTTTACAAAAACCACTTCATTTCCTTTAATCTCTTTTTCGCAAATTGAACATTTAGGCGTTATTTTGAACACAAATATTCCTCCATAATTTTCATTTGACTATTTGCATATTAATTAAAGCAAATCCGCATTAATCCTTTATCGACAAATAGCCATTTGTTTATATACGGTTGATTACTCGATAATGTTTCTTAAATTTCAATTCCTTCACTTATCGGAATCTGAAATATCACATACTTCCCTGTCCATATTTCGCTTTCAACAATTAATTCTTTACTTTGCTTTTGAAAAATGAATCCAGCACCCATTTGTTCTTTATATTTCCAACCCTTCTCTTCCATCATCTGTTTTAATTGCTCATATGCTTTTCCTTGATTCATTTTTGAAATGTACCATACGTAACCATTTTCTTCTGTCAGGTATATTATACTTTCATTCGAGTCATTTACTTTTTGAATAACCTCACGTTTGGATACTGAATCTATCGGTAAGGAAGGGTAATAGATTTTGGAGTAAAATAAAGCCCTCGATGAAATTGCAATACAAACTACAACAATGATAATCCATTTCTTCAACCGTTTGCTTCCTCCTCTCAAACAGTAATTATATAAAGTAAGAAAGACCACCCTTGTCCAGTAAGGTGGTCTTCTCGGTGAACCGCTTGAATATTCTATTCTTGTAGCTTCCATTATACCATTTTCTTTCTGGATAAGGATGTATTTGTCGAAAGACTCTTATAACTATCTCCATATATCTATAAAGTTAATTTCTAAACCATCGATATCGATTGATTCAACCTTTGAAATATCTAATGGCAAGGAAGATAAGAACTTAACTTTGACCTTTTCATTCTCACTAAAACTGAACATAGAATCAAATGTTTGAACACTACCGTCATTCATCTTAGCACTTACCACTATTTTACTCGAATTTTCAAACTCACCGTTACCATATAAAGTTACTCCTAATGGTGAAACGGTCATCCTCTTTGCTTTCCATGTACCAAAATCTTTACTAAAGGTTACACTTTTTTCTTTGCCAACAGACTGTATTTTAAATGTGGTATTCCAGTTACCTACTGTGTGATTACCATTAGAAACGAAATCACCCAATAATCTTAGCTCACTTAAGTTGTTATTTGCGTCAAAGATATATTCCCTATATTCGTTTCCATAATCAATATTACCTGATTTATCAATTCCAAAAGAAATATTAGAAGCGTGAATTTTATCTCCCGAAGAATTAACAAAATAAAAATTCCCATGACTATCAATATCATCCCCTGTCCACTTCGTTAGAATGTGAAGACGATTATCAATAAAACCCATATTAGAGATATACATAAAATCTATCTCTGGAAGGTAAAGTTTGTTTCCACCTGGCTTTAATACCTGAATTGTTCCTTGTTCTTTTAATTCGTTAAAAGACTTTCCACCGCCACCAGAAATGTTATTTAAATCTAATGATATGGTTTGAGGCGTGTTGTTTTTTACTTCCAACAGATTCGTATTGACCTTGACTGCTTCATATATTTGTTTATGACTTAGGAAAGAATTGATATGAAACTTAATTTTTTTATTATTAAAGCTCTCGCCTCCGTTGGCTTGAATTCGTAACGTAGCGGTTTTAGAAGTTTCATCGTAATCAACTATTTGGCTATTAAACATATGTCCTTCAGTCAATGAGTAATCATAAATATCAAGCGTTTCATCTATTCTATTGCCTGTTAAATCTTGCATAGTAACATAAATAACAGCCATTTCATCATCATTCATCGCCCCAATTACATTCATTTTAATGCCTTTATCCTCACTACTAACGTCTATAGACTGAAGAAGCAACGCAATTTTGGGACTAACAATTGATAATAAATGATTAATACCTGGAATGGTGGCCGCCCCTACTCCAACAGAAAACATCAGAAATAAAGATGCTACCAATGGAATCACTACTGTCTTTTTCATTTTTCTTCTTGAGCGTTCCGACTTCGCCCACTTTACATTAAGTTTTCCCTTATCTTGAAATCCTTGTGATTCTATTTTTTCAATATCAGTGAAGATTCGCTTTTTCAATTCATGTTTTTGATTTTTCCTCCACATAAAATCAGAATTCAATTTCTCTAAGGAACGCTCAAAATCAGTATCCTCAAATTGTCCTTTCATTCAAGTAACCCTCCTTTTTTAATTGTTTTTTCAGCACTGGGATAGCTCTAAAGAGTGTCGATTTGACTTTACTCTCTGACCAACCTAAGATGTTTGCTGTATCCTCAATAGAAAAGCCCTTTATTTTCCTTAGAATAATCACCTTTCTATATGTATCTTTGATTTTCCCTAACGCTTTATAAAGTTCATATGATTCCTCTTTAATTTGAATAATTTCTTCAGGTAATGGTCTATTATCTTTTTGCAAATGAAATATTTCCTTCATGAACGTGGTAGGTTTACGCTTCCTTAAAAAGTCAACCGTAAGATTATGCCCAATACTAAATAGCCATGTCTTTTCACTGGAATAGTGTTTAAAAGAATCATAATATAGATAGGCTTTAACAAAGGTATCGTGAGTTAAATCTTCTGCTTGTTGATAATCCTTAACCATTAATAAAATAAAACTTAAAACGGATTTACTATGTTCGTCATACCAATTTGCAATTTCTTCCTTTCTATCCCCTAACAATTAACCGCCCTCCTTTCTTGAATGTTCAATACTTAGACGTAATAACAAAATAAAAGTTGTGATATATTTAAAAATTTTACCACGCAAAAAATTGCCGAAAGATTTCTTTATTTCTTGCTATGATAGACTAATAAAATTTAAGAAATTTATATAAATTGCGAGAAAAAGTCTTTTTCAATTCGTTGTATAAGGTGTAAAGGCCTTTACAAAAAAATAAGGAGAATTGCTACATGACGTCAAATGAAACCAACTTTATACAGCGATTAAAGCGACAAGAAGAAGACGCATTGGAATTTATAGTGGATAAATATTTGCCATTAATCAAGGGGATTACTCATAAAGTCCTCAATCCCCTTGAAAACAAAGGTGTCATAGAAGAATGTATCAACGATATTTTTCTTTCCATCTGGAATAATGCGGACAAGTTTCATGGAGGTTCAAATGATTTCAAGAAATGGATTTGTGCAATTGCTAAGTTTAAATCTATTGATTATTACAGAAAGGTGACTAAGAAAATAGAAATCACCTCCAATGATATGGATTTGAATGTAGAAAAATCAGCAGAAGATGAACTCATAATGCAAGAAGATAGAGCCGAACTAATCAAATTAATTAATCATTTAGAACCAATTGAACGAGATATCTTTATCATGAGATTCTTCTTAGGATTAAATACTGAGGAAATTTCATTAAAACTTGGTTTGACCAAAGCCTCGATAGATAATCGGATATATAGAGGAAAAAAGAGGCTGAATAAAAAAGCTACCAACCTTAAGTTAAAGGAGAATGGCATATGAAGGACATTTATGAATTACTAAACGATATCGACATAGACGAAGATGAATTTGAAGAGATGGAAGTTAGTGAACTCGAAAAAGCTAAAGTAAAGAATACACTGAAAAATTCAATTAATAAAAAGAGAAAAAGGAAGAGTTGGAAAAAGAATGTTGCAGTAGCATCCATTTTAGTCGGCTTATCAGCTACAACATTGGGATTAACATTTCCAGCTTACGCTAAAAACATCCCTGTGATTGAAGATATTTTTCGATTTTTCGATAACGGAAGGGCTGATACCTCAATCCAAGGTCACACTTCTAAAGATAAAGAAAAGGAAAAAGGATTGTATTATAACTATAAGCAATTCTCGAACGAAATCAATCTTACGAAAGAGAGTAACGGAATCAAAATCACAGTAAATGATGCAGTTTTTGATGGAAAGACAGTATCTATAACATATTCAATTGAAAGTGAACAAGATTTAGGTGAACACGCAGGAACTTCTTTGCCAAAAATAGAAGGGATGAATGCACTGGGAGGAACGGATAGAACTACAAAAATAGATACAAATAAATATGTAGGCATACTAACGGTTAGTAATTTGGAGGATAAAACATTAGATGTTGCTAACATCAAATGGAATATTGACAGCATTCAGAACCCCGATAATCAGACGGAGATAAAAGGAGCTTGGAATTTTGATTTTAGTCTAAATGCTGTTGATAGCACAATGCAATTAAGTGACAGCAGTTCAGAACAAAATGGTGTGAAAGTAAGCATAGAAAAAATATCTGTCACCCCTATGTCCTTTATTGTTTATTATGACCAAATAGTTTCTGAGAAAGTACGAAATAAATGGGATGGAGTCGATGTTGAATTAGAAGTTAAAGACGATTTAGGTAATGTTTACTCAGGACAAGATAATGGTGGAAAAGGTACAGATTCTTATAATATAGGTAGGAGTAAAACATTTGAAAAGGTTGACCAGAATGCAACAAAACTTATCATGACTCCTCATATCACCTTACGAGATTACAATTCTGATAATTATGGTTCTGTAGAAATATCAAAAGACGGAGAAAAAAGGGAAATCACACTACCTGAGAAGTCAGGTAAAGGAAAAGAAGAATTTGTATTAGAAGATATCGTTATTGAATTAAAGAAATAACATAGTGGGCTCAAAGGACTGACCATTTTAAACATAACAGGTTCTCTTTTGAGGTGCAAAACACAAAAAATCATATTAATTAACAAAATAAAAGGCAGGGGAGGGTCTGCGTAAAATTTTGTGTAGGTAATATCCGACAATCTTCGCAAGGCAAGAAATAATAGGTATAGAAAAAACATCATTTGTCAAAAATATAATTGGCTTTTACCATAAAACAGGATAGGGCAATGCAGAAGTGCAACCCGAGCGGTTTTATGGTTTTTCCCTAAAACGGACGGATCTTTTCTGTCCGTTTTTTTAGTCCGTTTTAGGGAAAACAAAAGCGCTAAACTTCAGGGGTTTGGGGACAGAGTCCCCAATTAGGATGTTTGATTCAAAATCTCAAGCTGACTCAAGATCATGTCCCAATTCCGATAACGCATGGTCCATTTTTTCGTAATGTTTTGAGAGGCCAAGAAAAGCATTTTTCTTAGGCTATCATCATTAGGGAAAATGGACTTCGTTTTGGTTACTTTTCTAAATTGGCGATGCAGCCCTTCAATAATATTCGTCGTATATATTATTTTCCTNCAGGGGAATTCGTATATGAATTCACCCGCCATTCTCTTTTACTGAATAATGACATTCCCAACATACTGAGCATTTCCACTATCCGCATCAATGTCAACTACAAGCACATACTCGCTCTTTTCTTTTGGTAGGTTGAAGGATTGGTCATTTTTTTGATATTCCAAATCAATCTTGTTTTCTTTTTGCCAAACTGAAACGCTTATTCCGTTTGGGTTGAAATCTCCATCTTCCAGGGTAATTTCAACTCGCTGTCCAGAATTAAAGTACATTTTGTTTTGTTTTTTTGCTAATGATTGAATATCCTTCGTTTCCTTGTTATATTTTTTATCATAACTCCAATCTATGTTTGCTTCTGCTAATTCTTCCTGTTCGTTAATACCATTTGGAGTAAACAACGAAATAGTAGGTGGAGAAAAATCATAACTCTCCCCAAAACATCCTGTTAAAGATAAAACGAAAATCAATCCAACAAGCAGTTTCCAAAATTTGTTCATATAAGTTTCTCCCCCATACATTTTTCAATAATGCTTAATAAAGCAGACCATTTGCTGTATTTTTCTTTCATTCGTCTCCCTCCATACCCCAACGTTTCAACAAACTTGCTTTGTTAGTAAAAAAGCGACTGCCCTTTTTGAACAATCGCATCCTGTTAATAGGTGAAGATATCTAATTAAAACTCTTTACTCCATTCATCATCTAAAATAACACCATTTTCAGCGATAAATTCCATAACAACTGAACCATGTTGTAATTTATCTTCGCTTTTTAAATTATATATGAACTCACTAACGATTTTTTCATCTTTTTCGCTTCTTTTTCGAGGCACAGTAATACGGATGGTTGGTGAAATATCAAATTCTTTATAACTTCTGGGGTTAAGAGGGTCAATGCCCAATTCTTGACCAATATTTTCATCGAGAAAGAAAACGAAGAAATCAGTTGTTTCTCCAAAATTCTCTTTAATAAAAGGTCGCATTGCAGTTTCTAAATCATCCTCCCATTTATCAGCAATGTAAGTGTCAGCCATTTGGTTTGTTTCATCATCATGGTAAACTAAAAATTGTGTATTAGTTTTTTTATCTCTTACTTTGGCCGCATATTCAAACTCAAAGTTTCCCATATTATCATACAGAGTGTCATATATCTCGAAGTTATCATTAAATTTCTCTTCTAAATATTGCTCTGCTTGATTCTTTATCTTGTCCTCTTCGTCTTTATCAGGCTTCATTTCTAATATAAAGGTAACTACAAGTAGTCCAATTCCTAATATGATGACTCCTAAAACGCTAAGTGTGATTTTTAGAAATTTATTCAAAAACAGCTCCTCCCCATTAATAACTTACCATAAAAAAACAGAATGCCAATTATAGTAACCTTTTACGTTACCTCAATAAGATAAAACAAACCCCTATATAAGAGCCAACGGAAAAATTGAGAAAAAGGCTACTGGAAAAATAATAAAAAACCAATTGAATCCCTGTAAAATCCTTATCAAATAACTTGTATTTTTTTCTTTATATTCCCTAATGTATAAAAGAGAACCTAAAGCTATTATTGGTGCTAATAAAGCGAACGCCCCATAATTGGGCGGTGGGAGAATGTTCATCAAATCTACAAGCATATAAGAAATCAAAACAATATTAATCAAGAATAATATCAATGGAATCCATAATTCGAATTCTTTCGACTGATTAGTCATTTAACATTTCTCCTTCCTCTTAAATCATTCCAAAAGAGAAAAAGGTGTTTCTAATTATTCCAGAACGCCCCTCAATTAGTTGAAATATTTTACGCTTAAACTCATGTAAATCAATATTGAAATGACAATAAACCCTGAAAAAAATAACCCCTTGTTGAGTTTTGACCAGTTTTTCATCCAGCCCCATCTTTTCTTATCAACATCAAACCAAAAGCAGTCAGCCAAAACAGCTAATATAATGATGAAAAGTGCTATAAAAGGACTCATTTATATTCTCCTCCATTTAATTATATATACGATTTATTTAGAAATGGGTTTCACTTTATCTATAAATAAACTGCTTACGGTGGTACAAAGAAGTGATGGTTCAACAAGAACATTCGTACACATTACTTGGATGAATTATGGGGCAAAATTTTGTACAACATCCCTGATAAACATAAATCCACTAATAAGAAGCAAAATCAGTATAGCTGATAATATTAAGACTGCCTTTTTGTTCTGTCTTTTTAAAAAAATCAAAATGGTTAATGCAATAAGAACTATAAAAAATAATAATAGATACATATAACTCCTCCCCCTCGTATTTAATTAACAAGAGCCATCATCTACTTTTCTCAATTTAACCAAATTCCCAATAACCCCTATAAAACCTGTAACTGCAAATGCTATGGGAACAACTAATGAATTGACGGGGGCTGGAATTTCATTCACTAAACGATAGAATCCAAAAAGGCATATAATAAGAGAACCAATTAATCCAATAATCAATTTTGTCTTTTGTTTCATATCAATACCTCCAAATAACAACTCGTTTCCAACATATATAGTTCATTGTATATTTTCTAACCTAAATTCGATTTACCTGCCTTGAACTTCGTTTATCACTACACGAAAAAGAAAATGGTCTTGTTTTTTTGAACAACCACTAATCAAATATTCAACTTCATCTTGTTCATTTTCCTTTTCAACAATTTCTGTACAAACATCCGTCTGTACTCCCTTATCATTTCCTGCAAATTCATCATTTGAATTGTCATAACGATATTGAATGACCTTTCCATCAAATTGCAAATCCTGAAATATCGGGTCTCCTTCGTGCGTATAGCCAGTAACTCGTATCTTGTCCTCTTTGTTATTAGATAGGTTATTTAAGAACTGTTCAAACCTTTCTAAATTGATGACTTCATTCTGATAAACAACATCACCTCTTTTAATGGCTTCTTCTGACCCATATGCCTCATTTTCAGAACAACCAGTCACACTTATAACAAATAAACACGAAATGACAAGAAATAATAATTTGTCCAAACTATTCCACCCCCATTATTCAAGTATATAACCCTAATAAAATGATATTATTTTAATCTCTTAAAATTATTCTTGTTCGGCAAACCCCTTCTTCTATTTCTTCTTCTCTTAAATTGCCATAGCCCAGTATTACTTTATTTACGTGTCTGCCTTTTTGGATAGTATGGTGTTCTACGGGATACACCTTGACATTGCTTTGATAGAGTCTTTCTATTAACTTCTCTGTAAACCCAACCTCTTTAAATTCTGCAATAAGATGTAGACCAGTAGAGTCACCTAAAATATCCACTGATTGTCCAAACTCACGAGTCAATGCTTTTCTTAATACTTCCCTTCTCTTCATGTAAACTTTTCTCATTTTACGAATATGACGGTCCAGCAATCCTTCTTCAATAAAACGTGCAAGGAGCATTTGATTCAGTGATGGAGTGTGAAGGTCATGAAACCATTTAAGACTTCTGCAACGCTCAATGAGGGCTTGAGGAAGCACCAGATAGCCCATTCGTAAGGCTGGAGAAAGATTTTTGCTAAATGTTCCAACATAAATTACTCTTTCAGAATCCAAACCTTGAAGGGAACTGATGGGTTCGCCATCATAGCGAAATTCACTATCATAATCATCCTCGACAATATAACACTCGTTTGCTCTTGCATACTGAATGAGTTGAATTCTGCGTTGAATCGGCAAAATACTGCCTAATGGAAACTGATGGGATGGTGTTACAAAAATGAATTTTGGTTTTTCACCAACTGAAAGCAAGTCTGTTCGCATTCCTTGTTCATCAACAGCTATCGGGATTAGAGTTGCCCCAGTCGATGTAAAAATAGTTTGAATTTCATTTGTAATAGGGTCTTCAATAATAACCTTATCATCCTGAGAAAGCAGGAGCTTCGTTATCAAAGAAAAGGCTTGGGTCGCTCCTGATGTAATAACGATTTGGTCTGCATGGCATTTTACCCCTCTTGTTCTTCTTAGATATTGTGAAAGAATCTTTCTTAATTCCAAACGCCCTTCAGGATGGTCATATCCAAAGGTATAATCAGGAGCTTCTAAACATACTTCTTTTGCCAACCTCCCCCAATCCTTTTTTGGAAACATGTCTAAGGCAGGTATCCCTGACCGAAAATCAATCACACCTTTTTCCTGCATACCCTCTTCTGAAATTTCCAGAGTTGTTGTTTGTTCCTCCTGCATTTGCTCCAAAAATGTCCCTTCGGCTACAAAAGTACCTGAACCTTGATGCCCAACGATATATCCTTCCGCCAATAATTGCTCAAACGCCTCAATCACGACATTGCGTGAGATTCCCAACTGAGAAGCACATTCACGAGTAGCAGGTAGCTTGTCTCCCGCTTTTAGCTCACCATTTAAAATTAATTTTCGTATGTATTCATAGACTTGCCTCTTTAAAGGAATATCCAGTGTACGGTCAATTGGAATCCAAAGCATACATTTCTCTCCCCTCAAAATTGGTACTTAAAAAGTCATCCTAAATTGGCTCTTATTCTAACCATTTTATCATGATACCGTAAAGGAGAATCACAATTTATAAACAATTGAACAGATTATAGGAGGTACATAACAATCATGGAGAAAAAATGTGTAATGGTGATTGACTCAGAATTGCCACTTGGGTTAATTACCAATACTTCGGCAGTGTTAGCTTTAACATTAGGAAAGAAAATTGAAGGAATTATTGGCTCTGTTGTAGTCGATGGTGATGGTCACACTCATGAAGGGATTACAACCACTCCAATCCCAATATTGAAAGGTTCGGGAGTAATGATTAAAGAATTACGGGAAACTATAGCTTCCGATTATCCAGACTTATTTCTTGTCGATTTTTCCAATATGGCTCAAATGACTAAGAACTATGATGACTATATGAATAAAATCGCCTCTTCTTCTTCTGGTGATATTCAATATCTGGGGATTGCGGTTTATGGAAATAAAAAACACGTCAATAAATTAACAGGAAGTCTACCGCTTTTACGCTAATCTGATAATTAAAAGGAGACATTTGAATGCAGTTACAAAGGACATTAGGTTGGAAAGAAGCGACTTCTCTTGGAATTGGTGCAATGGTAGGAGCAGGGATATTTGTTCTTAGTGGAGTTGCAACAGGAAAAGCAGGACCTGCAGTTATGGTTTCTTTTATTTTAGCTTCCTTACTCGCCATATTATTAGGGCTATGCTATGGTGAATTAGCATCACGTTATCCAAGGGCTGGTGGTTCATATGAATATGCACGAGAAACGATGGGAGGTTTCATTGGAACAATTGTTGGTTGGGCATATTGGGGAGCTTGGTTGGCCGCCAGTAGTTTTGTCTCACAAGGCTTTGGTCATTATTTAAACGCTCTTACTGGTGCTCCACCAAAGTTAAGTGCAGTGCTTCTACTCCTTGGTTTAGGGTTATTAAATATAGTAGGAATTAAATTCAGCGGAAAACTGCAAGTTGGTATTGTATGTACAGTGATTGCTGTCCTCATTGGATATTTTATCCTGGGTATTAAGTGTGTTGACTTGTCATATTATCAACCTTTTTCCCCTTATGGGTTTTCTGGAATATTAGAGGCAACATTAGTGGGGTTTCTCTCCATTGTCGGTTGGGATGCGATTGTTGCTTCGGCTGAGGAAATACGAAATCCAAAAAAGACGATACCTTTAGCTATTTTTACATCAATAATCGTTGTTCTATTTCTTTATTTGGGGCTATTGTTTGTATCCATAGGGGTTTTACCTTGGCAAGAATTCGGAGCTTCTGATGTTCCTGTTGCTTTAGCCAGTCAACAATTTTTGGGAAACCTTGGCCCAATCTTTATTAGTCTGGTCATTGTTTTAGCGTTACCAGCTACATGTAACGCATTTATCATTACCATTTCAAGAACTGCATTTGCGATGGGAAGAAATGGCTTATTACCGAAGAAGATAGCCTATGTTCATCCACGCTTTCAAACCCCTATTTGGGCGATTACACTTGGAGTCGGTATTCAAATCGCCTTTACAATGATAAGTTCGATAAACATAGCTGTAACCGCTACAGGATTTTTATACCTATTAACTTTTATCTTTACAATGATTGCATTTTTCATCTCAAGGAAAAGAATCACCACAATAGATAAAGAGATACAATTCTACGTTCCGCTTTATCCTGTTATTCCTATTTTAGCATTAGTTATCTGTTTGGGCTTATTGATACCCGTTGGAAAGTCTGGATTCTTAACAGGGCTTGTATGGATTTCCTTTGGAATAGGTATCTATATATTAAGATTGAGAGCTATTACAAATACTGAAAAAGTTAGTCTCCATAATTGAGCAACAAATTCGTAGGCGGGTTCAAGTGTCAAACCTGCTTGTTTTCTACGTTTAGTCAAATTATTGACAAATAACCGAACTGAATCTTTCCCCAATATTTTCCGTATATAATATAAATAAGAACAATAAGGAGGGGCTGAAAATGTTTAAATTGAGAAATATTTTAATTGTATCAGGTATTCTTCTTATCGTTTTATCTGCAGTTGGTGCTATTTTTAACTTTTTGCCTGATAGTTTAGACAGTTACTATTTGGCAAGTACAGGGACAGTTTTTACCGCTTCAGGAATAATCATCAAGAAAAGAAAACCGCTTGATAGAAGTTAAATTACATTGAATAATCATTAAGCAGTTAATATCCATCCTCCTTCCACAAGGGAGGTTTTCTTATATATAAAATATACTGAATTGAAACGAGGACACTTCGATGACGAAAGTCAATTTGGCATTAACTCTGTTAGGTTTAATGGACTTGGTGCTGATAATTATGCATCTAACAGGCTATTTTATTCTTGTTTTGAAACCAACAGGGTATGTCATTCCTTTTGCGATTAATATTATTGTCTTATCTATAATCTGCTTCCGTAATTCCAGTAAGAAAAAATTTATGGTCTACATTGGCTTGTTCCTTTGTATTCCTATCATGTTGATACATAGTTTTATGGTTTGGTTAGCTGATTACAGCTACATAAAAGTTGACTCTCCACATAATCAACAATCTCTTGTCATTGAATATCGCCACTTCAGTCTTGGGGAAACGACATATTTTTATCATTTTTATAAAACAAAGTTCGGATTTATTGGCAAGTTTCTTGATGAACAATCGTTTAATATTATTGTCCAAGGTACGGAACATCCTGGATTTAGTGCTGAAGATATTTTAGGAATAAACAATCCAATATGGATTACTAAAGATATTGTTCGTTTTCAAACATGGAAAGGAATAAAAGATATATATTTAAATCCCTCTCATTTACCAGTAAATACAGAGGAGATTGAGGATTTCATAGATAAAGCAGAAAGCAACATTGATGGAGAAACAATTACCATCAACGGTAATCGTTTGGTAACACGCTATGATGAATTATCGGGTCAAAGTTGGATTGATGTTACAAGTGATAATGATGAAGGTGCTATTCCCCGACAGCAATGCTCCCGAATCGTACGAAATGATGAACGCAGGTATTATATGTTAGAAGAATGTACACATAAATGGGAATATCCACTGTATCCTATTATAGAGAACAAGTAACTTAACCTCTAAATTTTGGATAGGGTTCGCATTAGTTGGAGGGTTAAATAATTCAGAAAGTTTTACTATGGGCAGATTCAAATGTCGAACCTGCCTTTCCTTTCATTTCAAAGGGAAAATCCGAGTAACGATATTTATTATAGTAACTAATGAAAACATCAATTTATTTCAATAGACTTATCGCTTAAAGGAATGGCGGAATTCGTCAGAGTAGAGCCAAAAACTACTTTCCATTGTCCATTTTCTTTACCAACTGCATGATTTTGTGTAAGACTAAAATGTTCATGCTTGACCTCAATTTGTACAATAGCAAACATATCAGATATAACTTTTATTCCCTTTGCAGTGACCTCAGGAATTGGCTCTTCACTTAGAGCTTTAAAATGTTTTTCTAACCTATCCTGATTTGTTTTAGTGGGAATTATGATATATTTTTTTATCTCAGTTAAATCCCCTGATTTTAAGGCTGTAGAATAGCCTTTTATAGCCTTTTCTACTTCTTCCGTATTCTTGTCCCTATTCGACTTAGTTGAAAATTCAATATTAAGAGTGCTTGTTGTTTCTATCATAAATCCATTTATCGAATTGTCTTTGTATTTTTCGTATGTTCCTGCCGACCCTTGCTGGGCAACGTATATATTCTGTATCAGTTTCATAGCCAAATTCAATTTTTACAATCATTATTACAAACTCCTCATTCATTTATCCTTGACTTGATAATAACAGATACTTCAAAAGGTTCTAAGGACTGGCTCTTCTAAATATCAGCAAAAAAAAGAACCCATATGAGTCCTTTTAAAAGTGTCTAACTCAATAAAAAAAGGTTTAGCTCAATAAAAACAATAGATTCCTTTACGATGGACTAATCTCTCTTTGTATTTTCTTAGGTAAACTTTGTAAAACAAGTGAATATGAATGGACTATTAGTTTTTCAACTAACTCGCTTGATAAATTTGAATCAAAGTAAATTGAGTTCCAGTGTTTTTTGTTCATATAGTATCCAGGTATAATCCTATCATGATTCGCTCGTAATTCTTCTGAAAGATTTGGGTCACATTTTAAGGTTAAGATAGGTTTCCCTTCTGAATCACCACCAATCATTGCATACATTTTGTTTCCAACTAAAAAGCGAGTAGCTTCCCACTCTTTTTTATAATCTTGAATAGTTCCTGTCAGATTCAAACAAATAGTTTCAATGGAATTTTTATCCATAATTAACCATCTTCCTCTTTTTCTATAATAGTTTTGATAATAATCTATCAAATTTGTTTGGACTGATTATTTCGTGTGTAATGAATTCGCCATTATAAAACAAACCAAAAGTTGTCCATATTGTTGGTGCATTTTGTGCTTCTTCCTTAGTGGTTATCCTACAGGTTTTAAACGGGACACTTTTGTTTTCTGCTATTTTTCTTAGCTCTTCTAATATCCCAACTGCATAAGGACACTGTGCTGTATAATAAATGGATATGCCTTTATCATCTGTTAAAGTCTTTACCTGTTTTTTAAACGAAGGTACAACAACTTGTTCATTCCACTTCAATGCTACTAATTGAAAATACGGTTCTGCTTGGTCAACTATCTCAAATCCCATATATTCAAAGAAACGCTTTTCGCTTAAATACGGGTAATTTTTCTTACCAACAATATGTACAATCCCATCCATGCCACGATTGATTGCATCTTCTTGGCAATAATTTAACAATTGCCTTGCATATCCGTTATTTTTATATCTACCTGAAACCCATAAACAGTTGATATACATAAAATTTGGTGCTTGAATTGGAAGCCACGCCATTTCAGCAGGTAAGTATTCTATGAATACTTTTGCACGTTCATCTAAGCGATAAAAAACTAACCCTTCATCCATTCGTTCTGTAAGCCACTTCTTTTTCTCACTTACGGCATTTTCATATTGTTTTGCCCCCAATGCACAGCATATATGTTCAGTTTCAATATTACTTTTTGTGATTTGAACAAACCTCATTTCCTCCACCTCCAATTCGATTATTAAATTTTACTTTGTAAAACGGGCAAAAAGACGCTTAATAATTATACGTTCTGATAGATTCATAGGTTTCGTTAATTGGAAATAGACAGCCTTCCACAATCATTTTGCTGATATATGAAATGTTGCTTCTATGTTTAACAATATCCATTATTCACCCATATGGATTCAATTATTTACCTCGTTTGTTAGATAAGAAAATGATAGTTTTTTAAAAACTCAAATGTTTATATTTTTAAAGCATGTTACATTCAAAATGTACCAATTAAAAAAATAAAGAAAGGATGAAAGAATCTATGAAATTTAAAGTCGAAACACTTCCTAACTATCGAATCGCATATGTACGGGGAGTTGGGCCATATGGTCCCGCAAATATTAAAGTAATGGAGAAGTTAAAAAAATGGGCTAAAGAGAAAAATCTTTTTAAATCGTCAGTCATATTTGCAATTCCACAAGATAACCCTGAGACAACACTTCCTGAAAACTGCCGATATGATGCTTGTATTGTGATTTCAAAGGACTATCAAATCGATGATTCAATTTGCGAAAGTGAACTCTCTGGTGGAAAATATCTTATTCACCAAATCAAACATACAGCAGAAGATATTCAAAAAGCATATGCAGATATCTTTCAAGCTCTACAAAGCACTGGATATCAAATTGATAACAAACCCATTTTGGAAAGATACACTAATGATATGGTAAATAACGGTTATTGTGAAATATGTGTACCTGTAATACCGTTGTAGTTTGGAACTGTACACAAGCCGATATTAAAACATGGTGAAAGGCTCGGTAAATGCCGTAAATAATTCTATAAAGAAAATAGAAGCTCCTTCACAGGGGCTTCTGATACTATCCTATTTCTCTTTCATTTACATAATCAACTTCACCTTCATACTTCTCTTTCACCTTGCTAAAATCGCCTGTAAATGACTTTAGAGTAAGCCATACTTCCGTATGGTAGCATTTAAATTCTGTCAGCCTGTACATTTCCTCATTTAGCTTAATAACCCTTTCTTTTCTATACCAGCCTACAAATTCTGGTTTTTCGTCTACTTCCCTTTTAAGGATTGACCATAAATTATGATAAAACTCCTCTTCATAATTTCTTTCAATTTCAATTGTTTTTCCCACTTTTCCATTCCTCCGTTTCTTTAATATTCAGCTTAATTTTAACAATTTAATAGATTAAATAAATCATATTGATAGCGAGTTCTCTTTAACTTTTGTGGAATAAGAATCCCATTTTCCTTAGTCCATTCTAATGAAAAACTCTTGCGTTCACCGTTATGGTAGAACTGATAGACTGTTACCACATCTACGAAATAAGTTTCCTTTACATCTCTAAAGTTGAATACAAATCCTGCAACCACTCCATCCATCGAACTGTAACGATACAATGATTCAATTTGGTAAAGCTGTATAGCCCCGAAAGGAATTGATTTACCTTTATGGCTCTTTAGCTCTAACAGATAGATATTCGGAATCTTGTATAGAATAAAATCGCAGGGGTTTTTCACGTTGGCAAATCCTAAACTATCATCTTTCAAACGGTAAAAGAATACATCTGTTGGAACAGAAGCATAAAAGTCCTGCTCGAAACTTTTACCAGGATTTTGCCTTTTCTCCTTTCTCTTGGTTTCTTTTGTTACGGTTGCTATAAACCCTTCACTCCTTTCTCACAGTATCTCTATATGATAGAGATTCATTGATAGTATGATAATGATTCCCCTGCCTTACCACTGATTACATAATTTTGAGCCACCGCAATTACATGGTCGCATATCATTTACACTGATAGCATTAACAACTTCACCCGATACCTTTATTTTACCGCCATACAGCAGTTGCTCCAATATCATAACGGTTCTATGCTGTCTTACATAAAATTCCCCATTGCATATTTTCAGTTAAATCTTCAACAAATTGTTAGTACGTATAACCAGTGTTGTTGCAACTGTTTTCGTTAATTCTGTTGTTTATATATAACTGAGATTCTTCTATGAATGGGGTTGAAGCGATTGAATGGCTATTATCCTTTTGGCAGTGTTTTTCTTAATACGACTTTTCAAAAGAAATGTAGTCCAACCAACTGGTTTTGATTATATGTCATGATTTTAGAAACCATAGATTTATTTGGAAGGGCTTTTCTTAAAACAGCTTGGCTGTTGTTAAAAGTCCAAGGTTTTTTTGTAGTGTAATATCGACATTTTTAATAGACAGGGGTTTTGAAAAGTCCTTTGACATTTAAAAAGAACCTTTTATTTCATTTTGCAAATGAATTTCAGATGTTTTTTTAGACTATATAGGTTTATGTATTCCGAAAGTTGGTCGAGTGCAAAACCCTTTCGTATCATGGTTTGAAGCCTCTTAACGAACAAATTGGATTTTTATTTATAGATAAGATATAGTCATTAAAAACGGTCAAAAAAGGGAAGTGATACCAGTTGATTAAAGCAGGAGAGTCATCAAAGTTGTTTCTATTTGAATTGCACTACAGACCATCCGACATCTATTATCACGACAATAATCAGGAGTTCTGGACTGATTGGAGTGAATATTACCTTGCTCGAAAGGAGGAAGTGATTGCAAGAGGGAAAGTTACCGCCTATAACATTGCTAAAGAACGTGCCAATCAATATGCCAGGGAGTTAGGGACTCAGTTAAAATTTCGAGTATCAACAGATGATTCCGAGTTTTACTATACGAGTAATGAATATCTTACCAAAAAGTACGGATAATCCAAGTTCACTATTTCAATTTGAATATAACTCTAAAACACAAAAAGAACCTGTATGATTGCTACAAGTTCTTTTTAATATGCTGAAATCGTTTTTTATAATCAACAGCACGACCCCGATTCACCTTAGACAAAGCCACTTCCAGCTCCTTCTCGTTCTTTTCCTCCTGCCTTCTCTCCTGCTCTTTTTCCCTTGCTTTC
Organism: Bacillus massilinigeriensis; assembly: GCF_900117315.1. GTDB lineage: Bacteria > Bacillota > Bacilli > Bacillales > Cytobacillaceae > Bacillus_BE > Bacillus_BE massilionigeriensis. Next base: position 375,508 of record NZ_LT630337.1, on the reverse strand, counting down.
ATTCTGCTCTCAATTACTTGCCCACGTTTGCCAAGCCTCTTTCTATTAAACTCTGCCATCTTTCCGTACTTTCCCTTGGATTCCGCAAACTCCTTTACTTCTTTTGCCTGTTCAGGAGTAAATAATCGCTGACCGTTAATTACAAATGGTTCTGGTATCAATCGTTCTTTGCCATTATCAGAAAGTATATCGTTGTACTTGCACCATTGAGCAATTGTGGCAGGGCTACGATTTACATATGCTCCCAAATCGCCTGTAGTAAAGTACCTTTGCCCATCAATAATTCTCACTATTTCTCCCCTCCTTCTAATCTTGCAAGTTTTTTCCTCAATTCCTTATTTTCTTTTTTCAACTTCTGATAGGTTGTATGTTTTGTTTGGTATCCTTTTAAATCACCTCGTTTTAATCCTATAATCCCAGACCTAATCTCTTTTACTTGCGATTGCTTAAAATGTTGAACATTATTTATCTTTGTAGCATTGGGTAAGAAGCCATCCTCTCCGTTCTCTTTCATCTGGCGGTCTATCTTTATATAGTTGAACAGAGTTTGAGGGGAAAGGTTGATTAAATATGCAACCTCTTGAACCTTGTAATACAGCTCCCCATCTTTTCGTTTCAAAGTTACCTCCTCCTTCCTGTTTTTTGGATATGATAGGGTTTTGGTATTAAATTTAATACGGAAACTATTAGGTTTTCTTCATTTGGACAAAAGTTGGAAAGGTGTTTTAATGCCAGTTTTATAGGTTAATAGGGTTTTTATCTTTAAACTGTGCAATGATTTCATTGATTAATTGATTTTTCTTCTTGTTGTGAAAAACACAATACAGCTTGATATACATATCATTGTCTGGATAAAGAAAGACAGTTTGCTGAATCCTATCTATTCCATCATTACGTTTTTCCTTATTTCCTACAACCACTACTATTTCTTGGACTACTGTTTTTTTATCCTCTCTGCCTTTTTTAATTTCATAACAGTTTAAGCAATACGTATCGAAATATGCCCTTTCTTTTCCTGCATTGCACAGCTTGTACGTTTGGTTTATATCAATCCACGCCCCATCCTCTAACCTGTAAACGGAATGCCAATGATTGCAGGAAGAACAATAAATTTGAAGCTCCTTTAAATCCTCAACATATCGATGGTTCACGACTGTCTTCCCTCTTTTCTCTAAACTAATTTGATACGGGAAAGGCAACGAAAGTTCGACACCTTCAATTTGAACATCTTTATCTTTCAGTTTTAAATCCATTAGCTTTTATAACCTCTCTTTCAATTTTATTTTCTTATTATTATAGATTGTGATTAATCACTTATTCCTTAACACCTGTTTTAATACAATATTAGAACCCTATTTTATGGAGATTTTTATATTACTAAAATGATATTTCGTCACGAATAGAAAACTTCTGATAAGGGAAGGTAAGAACATTTTCATACTGTTTTCGTAATTGCTCCCAATAATTGCGGAACAAGTATGATGAATCAAGAACTGTTATGAAATTGTTTCGTACTTCTTTTGCAAACCTTCAGATATATTTATGTAATAAACACCATTTGGGCGTTCAGTTCCTGCAAAATTAAAGGAGGTAAAGGAGTCCGAATGAAAAACTGGGGACAAATCAGGAAACAGGGAAAGACACGTTTTATCTTCCTGTATGGATTGGTGATTTCATTGCCACTGCTGATGGACTATTACATCGTTAAATTTTTTCTCAACTCCTTCCGATTGGCATTCACCATTAAAGAATGCTTAATCGTCTGGATAGTTTGCCTGTTACCATCTATTTTTCTTGGAATATATGCTTGGAATAGGATGGAGAAGGATTGGAAAGTAAAATGATTTTTTATGTCAGAGATTTTGGTAATGATATTTCCGACTTCATATTCTTCATCTTTCAGGTTAGTATCGAAAAGCTCCTAAAATGAAACTAAATAAATTCTTGAACGTAAATACTTTAAATAAAAGTTATAGGGGGTTGATGAATATGAATGAACAGAAATGCTTTAAATGTGGCGGTGTTGAATTTGCAGAAGGAACTGATTTCATGCCTATTAAACCATTAAACAAAAAACTTTCATTTTCAGGTTCTAATAAAATATTTACTTTTTGCTTAAATTGCGGAGAAGTCATATCTACAAGAATCGAAAATCCGAGTTTATTCAAAAAATAGCATCTAACTCTCCAGCCAACAAATATTTATATGTATCTTGAAAGTTCTGGGGTTATTTCATCATTTTATTGAAATGGGTTGAGCCAAATGAAGGAAGGGTGGCATAGAAAGAAAAGCAAAAAGAGTAAACGTAAGACAAATAGCGATAATTACTCGATATTGGATTTCTTTCTTGATGTTTTACTTTGGATACCAGAATTAATTTTCTTGCCTTTTAGGTTAATTTTCTGGTTGCTTAGAGGCATAGGAAGATTCATTGGAGGTATATTTGATTTTGTATAATATGAAAAATGTGGCTTGTTTTTCTCCAATTATTCTTAAGATATGGGGATGTTTATCGTGAAGGTTAAAATGAAAAGATGTACGGATTGTAAAACTTTAGTGAGTAATTCTGCAAAGGTATGCTCCAAGTGCGGAAGTAGACAATTGGAAAAAGGCGTTTATACAGATGAAAAGAAACAAAGTGTCATTTATAATAAACACCAACATCTAATCATTGGTAAGCAGTCGAATAATGGTATTCGCAGTTGCCCAACATGTGGTGCAGGAGTTTCTACTACATCAGGATATGGTGAATGTAGTTTTTGTGGAGATGAATTATCAAGCGATGGTAGCTCATATTGCTTGGATTACATTGATAATTTATATGATAAATGAATCTCGCCATACTTATGCTTATACTAAAATAAGGCACTGGATTAACCCAATGCCTTGTTCCTGCTTATTTAAAGACTATATTCAAATTCCTCTTCCCACATATCCTGTTTTTCTTCCTCTCCGTATAGAACGTCATTTGTGAACCCCTGGATAAATTTTTCAGCAACCGTTACTAACCTATCAACTATTTCTTTCATATTTTGTCCTTTTGATTGAAAGGAGTAAGATATTGTGTGCTTATCATCCAAAAATTCGAGCTCCTCCCCAATGACTTTTCTCGCCTTTTCCTCACTTTCCTTAATTCTGTAATAGATTGGCGGACTATCTTCGGTAAATCTCAACTCTACGAAAGCACGATAACGCATATCTTCCACAGTTATCATCAACGAGACCCCTGATTTTCCAAATCCGCATGGAATAATTCTTAAACTATCAAGATTAGACTTCTGTCTTTGGAAGGATAGAAAATAAGGAATTTTCTCCTTTAATTGTTTTAACAAATAGTTGTTTACGTCTTCTCTCTTAGTAAAATCCCAACTATCTTTTTCCCTATATTCCTTATTACCATGAATCGGGTTAATAATGCTTATATCCTTTAGCAATTGAATAGGATTAGAGATTTCACTGAGAATATGAAGATTTTCAAAGACCTTTAGCTTATGTGTTCCGCTATTCAATAGGTCAATTCCCTGAAATAAATCAGGATTAATCGTTACAAAATAAAGGTTAATATCTTTTCCAGAATCCATTATTTTATCCCTTAACTGTTTGACGTACTTTTCTTTAAATGCCACAGCTTGATAAATAATAACCCCTTTATCTATTGCCTCTATCAATTTTAGAAGTCGATATTGATGCGAATAATCGGATTTCAACAATAGGTTCTCTACGAATACTTCCACTCCTAAATCCTGCTCAATACCGTACATGTCAATTTTTAATCCTGCAAATTTGGGTTCTAATTCAACTCCTGCCAATTTCAAATTCAGTTCTTTTTCTAAAACAGATGTGTTCTCCTTCAAGAACAAGCTAAAGATGAATTCACGTTCTGAACAATTTTTAGACATATTCTTTCTTTTCCCCCTTAAAATACAGAAAAAGAGAACCATAAAAAATTACAGTTCTCCTTTTCCAACCTTTTTGATGTACTATTTTTTCAGTGACCTTAAAAAAATATCAATCTTGTTTAATATTTCAACACTGTCCGTATGTTTACAATGTTCCTCCCAATCGCAGTCCAGCATCGTTTGGATAACCGATAATAAGTTTTCTCGCACCTCTGAAGAAGGTAACTTTCCTTTGATAAGATATTCTGTGAATACCAGCACCTCTTGAACACTACGCAACGGTTCATTTTCTGGTAATTCAATGTCAATAAGGTCTGTAATATCGACTTTTAGAGCAAATGCCAACTTCTGAAGGATTGGATATGAAGGAGCACGTCTAATTCCATTCTCCAATTTATTGATATATCCAGCATCAATCCCAGTAATGCGTTGAACATCCTTCAAAGAATATGACCTTTCAAGCCTATAGAATTTGAGTTTCTCTGCAAAGTTTCGAGACATGACTCTGTCCTTTCCCATATGAACTCCTCCTGTTCAATCTGTCTAATCCATTTCGATAGATTAGAGCTTCCTGTCTTAATAGTTTCTAAAATAGAATCCTTTTGTAGTTTATTAGAAACTTGCTATATTATAGTTTTAACCCTCTCAGAATATTCGATGATGGAGCATGATAAAACAGGATTAAACAATAAAACAGGTTAATCTTTGCTCTCTTGAATAATGCTATTAATGGAATTGCCTTATAGTATAATACTGGTAAAGGGGGATTATAAATCTATGAGAATTATTAGTACGTTCATGCTATTATTGCCTCTTTTTGTAATTACAAGTTGTTCGCAAAAGACAGTAGAAATGCCTGATAAAATTGTGATTGAGAGAATCAACAGTGAAAATGACACCTATGAAGTCATTAAAACAGTAACCGACAAAAAGGAAATAAGTGATATTATCCAACTGGCGGAAAGTACAAATTGGGAATATGGGCAAATGCAAGTAAGTATGGCACGACCAGCAGATTTTAAGATAAATGATACGGATTACTTCCTATGGATTAGTCCATCAGGTGATAGGTTTGAAGTGGTTAAAGAGGCAGAGAGCAAGTATGGGAAACTATCAAAAGGAAAATCAGAAGAATTGTACTTTCTAATGACAGGTGAAAAGTTCGATGAATAATCAATTAACTTTTTCTTAAAGCCATATCTTGGCTTATAAACTAAGCTAATCCCTCAAGCGACTAATATTTAACTTTATAGAAAGTAGGTTTGTTTTATGGAATTTGATTTAGTGGTAAATGACGAAACTATCGAGCGTTGTTTTTTAGTATATGATGAAGTTGGCTACGGATACGATGAAGATGAAAATGGGAACTATATTAATTTTGCAGAAGCCACCGTTTTAAAAGTGACCTGGTATAAAGAAGATGACGATTGCGATGTAGATGATATTGTTACAGTTAGGGTTGCAGAGGTCTATAATTTTCCCCTACCCAATGTAATTGTCGAATGGCATGACGAAAGTTTTAAGAATGATATTAATGCGGTTGGGCTTTTAAATGAGGCTAAATCCGATTTGCTAAATGAGTTTGAAAATAAATAGTTTCTGACCCTATGCGATTTCTGCTTTATTCAAGTCTTTCCATTCCTTTTTGGAATAAGAACGAGGGAATTAAAAGTTTTGTTCCAATTCCCTCATGTTTCAGAGAATATTAGTTCCCTTTATGTTTTTTTGACGTTTTTTGCTTTTCTTTTCGAGATTCTTTATATTTCGACTCATATTTCATGACATAATCCAAATCAAAAAGTTCAATTGGAATGTCTTCGCTGTATGTCTTAACCGTTATCCCCTTAAAGAAGTTTGGGTCGTGGTCTATTCCATCCTCTATTTTTGATTGGTCTAATTTAAACGCATTAATCCGAAAGCAAACAATATCTTCTGCATTGCTATTGCCTGTAAGGTCCACCCAATTAACGCTATGAGCCTCCTGGGTTGTAAAATAAATCTCTCCGCCTATTCCTCTTTTAACTACACCGTCTCGGATGATTTTATAGTAATTACTTAATTTTGTTGCATGGTATAGAAATATCATTTTTTAATCTCTCCTGTATAGTCTTTGATGTAAGTGTTTATTTCACTTATTTTATCGGCAATTTCCTATAATAAATTTAACACAAATATTCAAGCGAAAATTACCAATTATTTTAAATATATTCCTAAAACAGTTAGTCGAGAAATTTCCTCATTTCCTCGGATGTTAAATCTTTCGGCTCTACCCCACATTTTTCATACTGACAGTAATCTCACAAGGCTCTAACCTTAACCCTTGCTTGATTCGGGTTTCGAGGAACAGCAAAGGCATCCTCGAACTCCTCAATTTCCTTAACTAATTTTTCATCAGCTTTCATTTCCTCACCAACTTTTTTATTACAATTATTTTCCTTCGTTATCATTCATTATGTTATAATTTACATAACCTTCAGTATCTTGTCTGATGGGTTTTTAATGAGATGGAGAAGTGGGTTAGCCTCGGAAACCTCCCTCTTCTTCCTTTTTTGAAAAATCCCCCCTTTTAAATTAAGATAGCTGTTTGACTGAACTGTAAGAAATGGGTTTTTCTAATCTTTTTCACTCATTTCACTTAACAAATCTTCCAGTTCCTTAATGGACTCTAATGGGAGAATATCTAATAAATACCTCAATCCAAAACTTGTTAAATACGTCAGCAGTACAGCCCTTTTTTCACTCTCCATAAAAATAAATTCCCCATCAAACAATTCGGTCAATTTCTCTGGAAACTGTTCAATATCTGCATAAGTTATTTTTTGCCCCTTTGCTTTCGGAATTAGGTTCGGCATAGTCTCACTCCTTGTTATCGTTCCATTAAATAATCATGGGATATTTCATTTAGTATGGCTGAATACTCCTCTTCCCTGTCTACCTCGCTAAATCCGTAATCCTGTATTTGTGCCAACTGTGTTTGTTGCAACCATTCCCGAATATCATTATCCATTTCAACGTCATCCAACGATATAGCGTCAACCATTTCTAAAATATCAACATCATTATCTAATACGTTACTCATTTCTTAATCCTCCTATGGTCATTTGATGTTTGTCTTTAATTCCTTTTAGCCAATTCTTTATAAAGAGCATAAATTTTCATGCAATCACATCACTCCTTTCAATAGCGTTTGGTAACAAACAATATGAAAAACGCCCAGTCCTGTGACTGAGCGTTCGTTGTATGTTGTATGGAATTTTTAGCAAGAGCACTATATCTCTTCATATTGCACCAATCCCTATTTTTTAACTGACTATTATTTCAATTACATCATAACATTCTTTCCGTCTATTTCAAGATGGATGATAAGCAAACTTCAAATAATCAAAGCTGGTTCAAATAAAAAACAAATAAAACAAAGTTAAGTCATCTAATTTATTTGGTATTGTGAACCTATAAAGCCCTCAATATGTGCTTGTGTTATAAGAACGAATCTTTTTAAATCTTCATTTGAAAGAGGGACACGAACAATCTTCTCTGCTCTGTTGCCCACATATTTCGGAACGATTAAACCTGTTTCTGTTTCTTCTCCTGCTCCTTCTTCTGCTGATATTATCCAAGGTAATTTTTCACCTGGGGTTAATTTCATCTGTCGAGATAGGCTTTTCCCATCAGAACGTGCTTTGCCACGTTCAATCAATAACTTTGCGGATATACCACCTAAGTCTAACCAAATTTCCTTAGAATACTTAAACCCTTTCTTAATTTGCTCTTCTCTTGCCATCTTCCCTAACTGATTCATTCTGCCTGTTAATACATCATTTCCGAAAAGAAGTAACTTATCTATATCCACATAAATATTAATTTGTTGTTTAATACGGTTTCCTTTATCAGCAGTCACATCATATTCAATAAAATTAATCTGAACTTTCCCGATAACGAACGCACTGTTCATTACTTCCAGAAAGGTATTCCTTCCATCTAATCGAATGATTTGACTATGTTCTTTCATTTTGTTTCCTCTCTTTTTTCATAATGTAAGGCTACACTTTTAGTGTAACTAACATTAGTTTGCATTAATCCACCTTTCCTATACCAACCTAATAGTATTCTTCAACCGATGAATTTCTATGTAAATTATTTTTTACAAATCACTACTCCCACTATACATTTCATTTTTACCAACTCTCATGAAAATTTTGTTAATACATAGTGATGGAAATAAACAATAACACGTTACCCCCTCCTGCATTTCCCTTTCCCCTAAAACCTAAAAAAGAGAAACAGGAAGTTCTCCCATTTCTCATAAAAATTTTTGTTTTTTCTGTTTCTCTTGAAACTGTTCTAACTATGTTCAGAAATATTAATGTATTGCTACACTCATTTTCTCAAACCCTTGTCATTCCTGCATTCTTTTTTCCGAATATTCACCTATTTAAAATAAAATCCTGCACTAATCACTCATTTTCCCGATTTTTTTCTCCACTTTTTCTCCCACAACTTTATTTTAAATCAAAATAATGTCGTGCTAAAAGGACAGGAATTAGGTTGATAGGGACAAGGGTTTTCTCCTGCCTTTTTTCATGCTTTTGGGGTTCGTAAGAATCCCTCACACGTTCATTCAATCATTGATGGGGCAAGGTTTTACGTTTTTCCTCATGCCTTTTTTCGGGCAAAAAGGATGGGATTCCTGTTTTCACTCTCTTTATTCTTTCTTTTTTTCCTGCCTTTGTCCACACGTCTTTCACAGGCATATCAGAACTTTAAATTGATTTTGCTATGGATTTGTTTTGTGGCACAGGAGATTATTATTGGGTTACACTTTTAATTTTATCAACGCACAGCACTCCACGTGTGCCGTCTGCGGAAACATATCCACCGGCTGAATATACTTCACCTGGTACTTCTCGGAAAGCACTGCAATATCCTTCGCAAGAGTGGAAGGATTGCAGGATACATAGACAATTTTCTTTGGCTGAGATTTGAGGAGAGATCTGAGTAGTCCCCCGTCTAGTCCCGTACGTGGCGGATCGACAATTACCACATCTGGTTTCCAGCCTTCCTTTGCCCATTTTGGGAAGACTTCCTCTGCTTTACCAGTGACATAGTGAGCATGCTTGATTCCGTGCCGGGCTGCGTTTTTCTTCGCATCATCAATGGATTCACGAATCACATCCATGCCACGTATTTCAGCGGCTTGGTCAGCTACCCATAAACCAATGGTTCCAACCCCACAGTAGGCATCGACCACCTTTTCTTTTCCTTTTAGAGAAGCGGCCTTTTTCACTTCATCATAAAGCTTGATGGTTTGTTCAGGATTTAATTGAAAAAAGGTTCTTGCTGATAGCTCGAAGGATAAATCTCCAAGAGACTCTTGAATGTATTCTCTTCCTTCTAACGCAATCGTTTCCTTTCCAAATATTAGCGACGTCTTTTCTCCATTAATATTTTGAACGATTGATTTTACCTCAGGCATGCGCTTTTTGATTTCTACCACAATTTGATCCTTATGGGGTAGCTCTTTCTTCGTCGTTATTAAGACAATTTGCAATTCCCCGGTCTGCACACCAACACGAGTGACAATGGTTCGCACAATGCCCTTTTTCGTTCGTTCGTTGTAAATAGGAACATTTAATTTTTCGAGAATCTTTCTAACCTTCCCAGTAGCTTTAGTTGTTTTTGGATGCTGAACCGCACAGTGATCAATATGAATCAGGCGATGAGAGTTCAACCCGTAAAGGCCCGCCAACACTTTTTCATCTTTTTTCCCAACTTGAAATTGACTTTTATTTCGATAGTTCCACGGATCCTCCATTCCAATCGTATCCCTTATATCTAGTGATTCCACAGGTAATTTTGTATGCCTCTCCAAGGCCTGAATGACAATATCCCTTTTTTCTTTTAGCTGAATATCATAGCGCAGATGTTGAAGCTGGCACCCTCCACATTCCTCATAAACTGGACACGGTGGTTGAACACGGTATGGTGATTTTTTGCGGATGTTTTTGATTTTTGCCTCGGCAAATTTCGGGTGGATTTTTGTTGTTTCAACAACGACCTCCTCCCCAGGCAAGGCACCAGGAACAAAAACGACCTGCCTTTTAAAATACCCGACCCCTTCGCCATTGATGCCTAACCTCTTAATCGTAAGCGGAAAGGTCTGATTTTCTTTTATTTTAATCGATTGTTCGTTTTTCACTTTTTTCACTCCATTATAGAACTGCCTTATATAAGTTTCCCCGTATTATAGCATTTTTCCTCATTCTTTTACATGTGGGTCCTACATGTATGTTGCCTATGGTGACTGACACCCTGCTATCCAAAAACCCCGAACGTTGCCATTCGGGGTTAATCAATATTATTTTTTCCTGGTCTTCATATAGTCATCCAAGCTTTTAAATGTATAGCCCCTTTTTTTCAAATCCTGAATGACCTTTTCTAGAGCGTCAGCATTATCCTTTGAAACCGTGTGTAAAAGTAAAACCGCACCAGGATGGATCTGCTTCATGATATTGTCATATGAGTATTGCCACCCTCTTTGAGCATTTACATTCCAATCGACAAAAGCCAGTGACCAGAATACATGGGTATACCCGGCTTTGTTAGCTAATTCCATCGTTCTTTCACTAAATATTCCTCTTGGAGGACGTAGATAGGCCATCTTCTTTTGACCAGTGATTTCTTCTGTTTTCGCCCGAACCATTTCTAATTCATTCCATAATTTTTCATCGTTCACCTGTGTTAAATCTGGATGATGCCAGGAATGATTTCCGACGATATGACCTTCATCGACCATTCTTTTGACTAATGGAGCTGCACTGTCCAAATAATGTCCAGTCACGAAAAAGGTCGCAGGTACCTTTTCTTTTTTTAATACATCGAGAATTTGGGCTGTATATCCGTTTTCGTAGCCGTTATCGAAGGTGAGGTAGATATCCTTTTTCGTTACATCAGCCTTATAAAAAGCATTGTATTTCTCAAGTAAATCGTCCAGTTGTTTACCAGCTTCGGCGGGTTGTTCGTTTGCCCCTTTTTTCATGCCCCAATGAATAGGTGTATTTGGTGCAGCAAAACCGCTAGGAATTTGTAGAAAAAGCAAAATAACCATTATGTACAATACTCTGGAAGTCTTCAAACATACTCCTCCTAAATAACATGTTTTTCTTAGTTTTTGTGTTCAATAGGAAAACATTCTAATTGAAAGGAGGTAAAAAAAGGATAGAAGGAGGCTCTGCCCTTCTATCCCTTTGGAAATTACATAAAAAATGAGGCTTATTCGCGATTTTTCTACTTTTATTCGCGAAATTTAAAATTTATTCGCGATTTTACACTTTTTATTCGCGAAAATGATGGATTTATTCGCGAAATTATTTTTTATTCGCGAACATATGAGCTTTTTCGCGAAATCCCTGAAATATTCGCGAAAATCCAAGTTTATTAGCGAAATCCCTGAAATATTCGCGAAAATTCAAGTTTATTAGCGAAATATCAGAAATATTCGCGAAATCTCTCTGGATTTATTTGCAAACCAAGGAAGTCTTATCACAATATCTCGATTTATCCTCGAAACAAGCTTGTTGTTCACAATGACCTATCCACTATTCTCGACTACCCGAACCAAATGAAATCTATAAATTAAAACACTCTTTCCTTAAACTGAGCCAATTTTTCCAAAGATGACTGATCGACATCCTTATGCAAGCTGTTTCCATGAGAATCCATCGTCACAACTGCTGTGAAGCCTTCCACATTTAAATGCCACATAGCTTCTGGTACACCAAATTGCATTAAATCGACGCCATCTACAGACTTGATACAATCAGCATAGTACTGGGCTGCGCCACCAATAGCATTAAGGTAAACTCCACCATGCTCTTTCAATGCAGCTAGAGTTTTTGGTCCCATTCCGCCCTTACCGATAACAGCACGAATACCAAACTTCTTCATGATATCGCCTTGGTATGGCTCCTCACGAATACTTGTTGTTGGACCTGCCGCCTTCACATGCCATTTTCCTTCCTCATCCTTTAACATAACCGGTCCACAATGATAAATAACTTGACCATTTAAATCTACTGGGGCATCATGGTCATTTAAATAATGATGAATCGCATCACGACCTGTGTACATTCTGCCGTTAATTTGAACGACATCTCCCACCTTAAGGCTTCGAATTTGTTCTTCTGTAATTGGAGCTGTTAATGAAACGACACGATTTTCTTCCTTGTTTTCAGAGGCGGCAGCTGCTTCATTTTCAGCAGCAAAGTCAATCTTTTCTCCACCTTGATAGAGCCATTCATTAATCTCACCATTTTCCGGATTTACAAGAACCCCAAGGCGGCGATAAGCCCAGCAATTGTAGGCAACAGAAACAAAGAAGCTTGCTGGAATACGGTTCATTGCACCAATTTTACAACCTAAAAGGGTGGTTTCTCCGCCAAAGCCCATGGTACCAATTCCTAATTTATTTGCATTTTCCATAATGTATTCTTCTAACTTACGGAGGTCTTCATTTGGATTAACGTCCTCGACTTCACGGAATAATTGTACTTTTGCAAGGTCATATCCAGCGGAGCGGTCTCCTCCAATGCCTACTCCAATAAAACCAGCGCTACAACCTTGACCTTGAGCTTGATAAACTGAATGAAGGATACATTTACGAATACCATCTAAATCCCGACCTGCGCGGCCAAGGCCATCAAGCTCACATGGCAAGCTGTATTGAATGTTTTTATTTTCACAGCCACCGCCTTTTAAAATCAATCGAACATCAATATAATCCTTTTCCCATTGCTCAAATTTAACAACTGGAGTACCTTCCCCAAGGTTATCCCCGCTATTTTCACCTGTTAATGAATTAACCGAATTGGATCGAAGCTTCCCATTCTTTGTGGCAAGTGCCACAGCTTTTCTAATCGCCTTTATCATTTCGATTTGATTGGCGCCAATTGGTGTTTTAATTTTAAAAGTTGGTAAGCCTGTATCCTGGCAAATTGGTGAAACATGATCATCTGCCATTTTAATATTTTTTGTGATTGTTGCTAAGCTCATAGCTGATCTTGTTCCAGCATTTTCACGTTCCTTGGCTGCTTTAATTGCCCGACGAACATCTTTGGGCAAATTGGTTGATGTTTCAACAATTAGCTTATACATGCTTTCCTGGAATTTTTCAATATTCATTTTTCGCTCCCCTTTCCCATTGCACCCCGAATTGTTGATATCTATTTTGAATATTACAACTTTTTTCTCTAATCATTATACTCCTATCATGATTTGATGAAAAGACAAAGGTGTAATCGGTTGCAAGCTGATGATTGATTGCTGGTTTTGTTCAGTTTTTATTAGAGAATACACGTTTTTATTATATTTCTTGGCAAAGAGGGGGTTTGAGGCCACTAATCTAGAGTAAATTCCAATGTCCATTTTGAGTAAAAATAGTATATCCGCGGGTTTTGTGAATATTTCCGCAGTGAATGATGAATTGATTGCCCTTGGAAGCAAAGAACCGTCCCCACGCTTCCCCAACAGCGTTCACAACACACAAAAAAAGAGCCCCACAAAAAGGCTCTCCTATTCTTCACGATGATTAAATTCGCGGCATTTCGATTCGATTTCATCTATCATTTCAATTAAGCGATCAATGTCATCAAGATCTGCATTTTCTGGCTCAATTGCCTCTAATACTTCCATGAACATATTTAGTCGTTGCTTTAAAAAGACCACCTGTGTTTGTTTATCTGTAATTGGACTACCCAAAACTCTCTCTCCTTTCACTTCCGTAATTCATCCTACTGAAATATTCGAAATAAGGCAATGCTTTTTTCCTTTTATCATGTAATTTTTCAATTAACCCATACATATATTCGTTTAAAAGTATTCCCCCAAAATAGCACAACTACTAAATATTTAAATTGACAGAATTCTTCAGTAAGAGAATAATGGGCAAAGGAGAATAAGTGAGGAGAAAGTAGAAATGATTACGAAAAAAAAGACATTAATTACGCCAAATAATGACCCATGGGAAGCTTATTTTGACATGGAGCAATATGGTAGACATACCTTAACAAATATAGAATTCACTACGACATATTTGTGTAATATGCGCTGTGAGCATTGTGCTGTTGGATACACCCTGCAATCGAAGGACCCAGAGGCATTACCGATTGAATTCTTACTAAAAGGTCTTGATGATATTCCAACACTGAAGTGCCTTAGTATTACGGGTGGCGAGCCGATGCTTTCAAAAAAATCAGTCGAGAATTATGTTTTACCTTTATTACAATACGCATCTTCACGAGGGATACGGACCCAAATCAACTCCAATCTTACCCTGGATTTGGATAGATATCTAAAAATATCTCCATACTTGGATGTACTGCATATCTCTCATAATTGGGGAACGGTAGATGACTTTATTGATGGTGGATTTGCCATGATGGATAAGAAACCGACAAGAGAGCAAAGAGCCTCCCTTTTGTATAAAATTATTGAGAACAGTCAGGCTCTTGTTTCAGAAGGGGTCATAGTGTCTGCTGAGACCATGATGAATAAGCGCACCCTCCCGCATCTTGCAAATATACATAAGCAAATTACAGAAGAGATGAAGTGTCAAAGGCATGAGGTGCATCCAATGTACCCTTCCGACTTTGCTTCGAACCTTGAGGCATTATCATTGGAGGAAATTCGGTCTGCAATCCACCATCTTTTAGATATTAGAAATGAAGATGTTTGGATGTTGTTTGGAACTCTTCCATTCTATCCTTGTAGCGATAATCAAAAGGACCTTGATTTAATGGAACGTTTATATTCCGCAAAAAACGTTACCCTTAGAAATGATCCAGATGGTCGATCTCGATTAAATATCAATATCTTCACGGGAGACGTCATTGTAACAGATTTCGGTGATACCCCACCGTTAGGAAATATTAAAGATCGTTCATTAACTGAAATGTTTGATGCTTGGCTGGAAATGGATCTTGCCAAAAGCTTGAGCTGTCATTGTCCATCCGTTCAATGCCTTGGTCCAAATGTACTTGTGAAAAATAAATACTATCCACAGGAAGATTTTTCAAAAAGGAAAAGTAAGATTTGTAGATAAATTTGCTTTTCTAACCCTTCATAAACAAAGCCCCCTGAGCAATCAGAGGGCTCGTTCTTTTCTTAAGGGCTTTTCTTTTTATCTTGGACGCTCTGTTGCAGCAAATCCAAAAGAAACATGGTCTTGTACAGGAATCCATGCTCCAATTCCCTGAGATGTTACATTTTTAACGATGATCATTTTTTTATTCCCTTTTAACATTAAATACACTTCTCCGTAGGTTACCTTCCCCTTTTCGTTTACTGCCGGAGCATATCCAAATAAATAACCTAGTCTCTTAGGAGGAATGTTATAGACTTGATCTTTTTTCGTTCCACCACCGATGACCGTCTCAAAAGCAAGGGGAAGACCGGATTTCTCCATTGCCTTCAATAGCATCATTTTTTTCACATCATCCGCATTAGCGATTTTTGCCGTTAAGCCTCCACGTACGATTTTCTGAGTCTCCTGAACATAATGAATTTGATACGGAGACTTCCCACCGCGATTATCATAATAGTTTGTATTAACCTTTTGATACTCCCAATTTGGTGAGGTCTCACTAGACTCATAATGAAGTGGCCATTGCCCTAAATAAATAGTAGCTCTATACCCAATGGCAAAGGGGGTACTATTCACATTTGTTTCGTTTAACATTCTTATTAGTTCTGGGTTTTCAATTTTTACTTTCGACGAATCAATTAATTTCTGGGTTAGTTCGCTAGGTTGTAGCTTTGGTATATCCTGCGTTGGATTCGGATAAGTATTTTCCTTTGTTATGTTCATCACTGAGTTTGGTATTTTCACTTGTTGAGATGTTTGTGGTTCCTTCTTATCCTGTTGCTTCTCTCCGTATACATAAGTTAAAGAA
Source organism: Bacillus massilinigeriensis (assembly GCF_900117315.1). GTDB lineage: Bacteria > Bacillota > Bacilli > Bacillales > Cytobacillaceae > Bacillus_BE > Bacillus_BE massilionigeriensis. Next base: position 359,664 of record NZ_LT630337.1, on the reverse strand, counting down.
GAGAGCATAAAAACAAAACCGACAATAAAGACGAAAACATATTTCTTCATGATGTCGAACTCCTTTCAGCTTTACAATATATGTTTCTAATATTTTTTTCGGAGTCCATAAAAAATATCCATTCAATGTAATTTTTCTCATAAATATTTACGTAATATTAATTTAATATTTAGAATATTTACAAATCTAATTTTTCGGTTTATAATAGGGATAATTAAAATAAAAGGAGGGCAGGATATCAATCGCTTTTATCAACGGATAGAGGAGGTAGAAAGTTTATCTTAATTGCACAACTCTCATTTCTTTATTGCAATTGATTTTTATTCGAGAGGTGGTTGATAAACTTATAAAAAGCGTTTGAAATCGAAGTTTTTTATATGATGAATAAAAAAGTATACTTATAAAAAATCGGATCTGATTAAGAATCACCAGATCCGATTTTTTGTTTCATTATAATAAATAAAATCCAATTCCCATAATCACATATGCAGCTAATAAGGTAGCACCCTCAAACCAGTTCGTTTCCCCATCATTTGATAAGGCAATGGTAAGTAGGACTGCTGTTATCATGGCAATTAACTCTGGCAATGTAAAGACGAGCGGCATAGACGTTGGCAAGAAAAGTGAAATTAGAACGAGTAGTGGTGCAACAAACATCGCAATTTGCAAGGTTGAACCAATCGCAATTTCTACTGCAATATCCATTTTGTTTTTAAATGCCATAAGTATTGCTGAAGCGTGCTCTGCTGCATTTCCGACAATCGCAACAATAATTATCCCGATAAATAACTCGGACCAACCAAATTGTTCGGCAACTGTTTCAAAGGTGTGAACTAAGTGCTCAGAAATATATGCTACACATAACGTCGCAACGGCTAATACAGCAATTGCAACTCCCTTACTCCATTCCGGTTCTTCTTCTTCATGATGACCTGTTTCATTCATATGTTGATATACCCCACGATGAGTAACGAGTTTAAAGAGTAAAGCAGCCAAATATAAGACAATAAGGATGATAGAAATCCCAACACTTAAAGAAAGTGTGTCATTATCATTCATAGTCATCGTGAAGACCTCTGGAATGACAAAAGCAAGAATAACAGCAAATACTAATAATCCTGAATTATGTCTTGCATCATAAACGTTAAAACTTTGACGTTTGAATTTCAATCCTCCAATAAAGAATGATAATCCCGCAACTAAAAGAAGGTTACCTAAAACAGAACCTGTTAAAGAGGCAAGAACCACCCCAACTAACCCTGCTTTAAGTGCAAATATGGAAATGATTAATTCAACAGCATTTCCGAATGTTGCATTTAACAAGCCACCAATTCGAGGGCCTGCAACAATTGCTAAACTTTCAGTTGCTCTCCCCATATAACTTGAAAGGGCAATAATGGTTAAACAATAAATTACAAATAGCATGATACTTGGCCAATGCATAAGCGAGCCAATTACGGATAATGGTACTCCAATAAAGGTAACAATCATAAATATTTTATTTGCCATTTTTGTTTGTTTCCTCACTTTCTTATTTGATAAAAATTAGACTTATGTATGTGTGCATAAACGATTGTCCACTACAAATCCCCTACATATAAATTTTCCCCTAAGCTTACTCCCGTGGCAAATCTTACCTCGAATGCCTTTATAGGGGATTATACTCTATTTCTTTATTAAGGGAAACTTGCCATTTCCATTAAAAACAAATCTGTTTCATTGTTCAATAAAAATAGGTATGATAGAAGAAATGAAATTTTGAATATAAATGAGGATTTAACAAATGAATAACAGTCAACTTCGTTTTTGGATTTTGGTAAGTATTGTGGCTATTTCTGGGTTTAGCCAGGGGATGCTTCTTCCTTGTATCGCAATTATCTTTGAACATAATGGATTATCCTCCTCACTCAATGGACTAAATGCTGCTGGACTATATCTTGGGATTATATTAATCTCCCCTTTTATGGAGCTTCCTTTGAGAAAGTACGGTTATAAGCCTATCTTGATTGTTGGGGGGCTTATAGTATTCCTGTCTTTAGGATTATTTCCGCTTTGGGAGTCTTTTTGGTTTTGGTTTGTTTTACGGTTAATGATCGGGATAGGTGATCACTCTCTGCATTTTGCAGCACAAACCTGGATTACCTCTTTTTCACCCATGCATAAGCTCGGACGAAACATATCCTTGTATGGACTATTTTTTGGAATGGGATTTGCTGCGGGACCACTAATGACCCCTTTAGTTAATACCAATCCTGCCTTACCATTTATCATTTCTTCTATTTTTTGTATGATTGGATGGTTATTTCTCTTTATTTTAAAAAATGAATTTCCTCATCAGGAGGTTAAAGAGGATTCCTTTATGCAAACGGCGAAAAGATTTTCCGAGGCTTGGAAATATGCTTGGGTGGCCTTTCTTCCTCCTATGGGTTATGGCCTGCTTGAAGCTTCATTAAACGGAAGCTTTCCTGTCTATGCTCTTAGGAATGGGATAGAAGTAAACAATATATCGGTTATGCTATCAGCTTTTGCCATTGGAAGTATCATTACACAACTTCCACTAGGTATGCTTAGCGATAAATATGGCCGAAGAAACATTCTGATCTTCGTCATTTTTTTGGGATTTCTTACCTTTGTAGCAGCCAGCTTTTTGGAATCGTCTACTTTCGGCTTACTTACTTGCTTTTTCTTTGCAGGATGCTTGGTTGGATCTACTTTTTCTCTTGGGATTTCGTTTATGGCAGATTTAACTCCAAAAGAACTACTACCAACAGGAAATTTATTATGCGGAATGTTTTTTAGCATCGGTAGTTTAGTTGGCCCTTTTATCGGCGGACTATTCATTCAATACTTTGATAATATTAGTTTCTTCCATATCATTAGCACGGTATTATTTTTAATATTTACCGCCTTGGTTTATTCAAGTAAAAAGGCACCCTATCAGTCAAAACAACCTATTTCTTAAATGGGAAAAGAACATTTTAGACAAAAATATTCCAGCCATTCCTTTATTACCGTTTGCAAAAAAAATGTGGTAATTTTGTTAACAACCTCTTTTAGCAATTTTAAGTGTGTGGTAAAATATAGGTAACATTGATTCGTTTATCCTTTACAAATAGTCTTTTCTTGCTTTCCTGCTGTCATCTTTATTGATGACAGCTTTCGTCATTTTTAGGGGGAATGACGATGATTATTTTTCTCAATTTTCAAACAAACAAAGGGGGGCCTTATTATGCTAGAAGAGGCCAAAATATTAGATAACGTTAAGGTTACTGAAAAAAACACCCGTTTTCTTCAGAATATTAAACCTTATTCTGAATTAATTGCCGCAATCATCTGCGGTATATTAATCACATTTGGGTGGCTATTACATCGGTTCAACATAATTGAATGGTCGATCGCCTCCTATATACTTGCCTATGTAATCGGGGGATTTGCCAAGGCAAAGGAAGGGATAATAGACACAATTGAAAAGAAAGAGCTCAATGTTGAGATGCTCATGATTATGGCCGCCATTGGTTCTGCAATCATCGGTTACTGGACTGAAGGAGCGATGTTAATTTTTATTTTTGCCGTTAGTGGAGCTTTGGAAACCTACACGATGAATAAAAGTCATAAGGAGCTCTCCTCCTTAATGGAACTTCAGCCAGAGGAAGCTTTACGGGTTAATGCGGGAAATGAGGAACGTGTTCATGTATCAGAGTTAGTCGTTGGAGATCTTATATTAATAAAGCCTGGAGAAAGAGTCCCTTCTGATGGAAAAATTATCAAAGGGCAAACCACTCTTGATGAATCGGCTATTACTGGTGAAGCCATTCCTGTTTCAAAATTTTCTCAAGAAGAAATATTTGCTGGTACGGTAAACTTAACTGGCTCGATTACGGTTGAAATCACGAAACCAAGTAATGAGACCCTTTTCCAGAAAATCATTCAACTTGTACAGTCCGCACAAAGTGAAAAATCACCTTCTCAATTATTTATTGAACGCTTTGAGGGAACCTATGTGAAGGTAATCCTATCGATTGTCCTTGTGATGATGTTTCTCCCACACTTTTTGTTGGAATGGAGTTGGAATGAAACCTTTTATCGAGCAATGATTCTTCTAGTTGTTGCTTCACCCTGTGCCCTTGTTGCTTCCATCATGCCAGCAACACTCTCAGCTATTTCAAACGGTGCTAAACATGGGATTCTATTTAAAGGTGGAGTTCACCTAGAAAATCTAAGCAACCTAAAGGCTATTGCTTTTGACAAAACTGGAACCTTAACCAAAGGGAAACCGACAGTAACAAATGTATTAATTCACGAGGAATTTTCCAATGAGGAGATACTTAGAGTAATTGCTTCAATTGAAAGCCATTCAAACCATCCATTAGCACAGGCGATTGTTCAATTTGCTAAAAATGAACTTCATTGTGAACTCTTTGATCCAGAGAGTATTGAGGATGTCCCTGGCTGGGGTGTGAAGGCCTTCTTTAATAATAGTGAATGGTTGGTAGGAAAGGCTGGTTTTGTTGGGGTTGAAGAAGCAGAGATCTTTGCGAATGGTCAGGCAAAGGAATTAGCTAGTGAAGGAAAAACGATTGTATTTCTAAAGAAGGATAATCATATTATTGCTTTAATCGCCTTAAAGGACGTTGTCAGAGAGGAAACAAAGCTTGCGATTGACCAGTTAAAAGAAAAAGGTATTTATACCATTATGCTTACAGGGGATAGTCAAAAAACAGCAAAGGCGATTGCCGCTGAATCCCATGTCGATGATTATGTTGCTGAATGCCTTCCAGAAAAAAAGGTAGAGGAACTTAAAAACCTAAAAAACAAGTTTAATACAGTGGCAATGGTGGGAGATGGAATTAACGATGCCCCCGCTCTCGCTACTGCAAATATAGGAATTGCCATGGGCGAAGGTACAGATGTTGCATTAGAAACCGCAGATATTGTGCTTATGAAAAATGACCTACCAAAGATTGCGGAAGCCATTCATCTATCAAAAAGAATGAATCGAATCGTTAAACAAAATATTGTTTTTTCCATATCCGTGATTATGCTTTTAATCTCATCCAATTTCTTGCAGTTTCTCGAGCTTCCTTTAGGTGTTATTGGACATGAAGGTAGTACCATCTTAGTTATCTTAAATAGCTTAAGATTATTACGGTCAAGATAATTATTAAAGGCTGTCTTTAAGGTGCTAGGCACCTATGACAGCCTTTTTTTATTATCTAGTGATATCCGTTAGATCCATTTTGTGATCCGGAGGTTTTCTTTTTAGGATTGCTCTTATTACCTTTTTGCTTTGTATTCCCTTTACCCATATGGTTTGTCTCCTTCATAACAATATAGTTTGCAGCCAGAAAAAACTTGCCACATGTATGGAGTCCCATTTATCCTAAATCAAAAAGTCTCCACAACCCATATTATTTTCGGGGCCATTCCTTTTTATCAGAGGAAACATTTAGAGATTATTTTAATTACAACTTTCATCCTTTAGCCTGCTTGAGAAACCGTTTATTTCTCCACCTAAGATGATAATCACACCTGTAATATAAAACCATACCAAAAGCACAATGATTGCCCCAATACTTCCATACATAGCTGAATAATTGCCAAAATTTCCGACATAATAGGAAAATCCTAAGGACGCCAGCACCCAACCTACTGTAGCAAAAATCGCACCGGGAAGAACGCTCAAGCATTTGATTTTTTTATTAGGGGCTATCCAGTATAGGCATAGAAAAACGATTAATAAAATAAGGGAGCTGACAACCCACCTTAAGGTATTCCAAATGACAAGAAATTCACTTGATAGGCCCAATTCTGAAAAAATAAAGATGCCAATCTTTCTTCCAAACACAGGCAATAATAAAACGACAATAAAGACAAAAAGCATGGCTAATGTAAGTAAGATTGACATTCCTCTGGCTAAGAGAAAAGACCTCGTCTCTTGGACATTATATGCCTTATTGAAGGCTCGAACGATTGCGTTAATTCCATTAGAACCTGACCAAATTGTTCCGATAATCCCTAAGGACAACAGCTTTCCATTTCTCCCGCTCATAATATCCTCTATATTCGTCTCTATAAGCTGAATCGTCTCACCTGGGGCGAAATCCTGTATAAACCCTAATAAATGAGTTTCAGTTATAGGCAAATAAGAAATAAGGGTAAACAAAAAAATCAAAAGCGGAAATAGAGATAATAGAAAGAAGTAAGCTAATTGGGCTGCTAATCCAAAAACATCGTCTTCTAAAATTTGTTTTAGAATTCTTGGAAAAGAGACTAATATGCTTTTACTCATTCCATCACCTCTTTTGATAAAAGAATATGAAGAACTACCATTTCGGTCTCAGTTCTCCTATTTATTTATTTTCTCTTTTATCACCAATATTTATTAAAAAGGTTTGTTTTCAGTTTCAGTTTCAATGTCATCACTAGTATGATGAAAAGCCTCTTGAGTATCTTTAACAATTTCTGTCACTGCAGGGGTCATTTCCTTTAATTCCTCTACCTTTTCAGCGATGAAGGATACATCATCACTCACCTGTTCTATCGTTGATTTTATTTGGTTTATTGTATCCTTTACTTGGTCTACAACCACATTTGGATTCTTTATGTAATAGGCCATATTACTTCCTGCACGTTTCACATTCCCTACAACCGTACTTCTCGTTTCTTTATCAAGTAAAGTGATTGCCCCTCCAACCATTGCTCCAAAAAATACTCCTCGAAAAAACCTTTTACTTTCATCTTTCATTATAAGTCAACCTCCCTTTTATCAAGCCTATATTTATTCTTTATCTCCTCTAAAAGCTGTTTACAGCCTTGCTCAACGAGTTCATACACCTCTTCAAAATTACCTGTAAAGTAAGGATCTGGAACATCCTTTACCTTGATATGATGGACATAATCAAGCAATCTCAAGACCTTAGTCTCTGTTATTGGCTTGTCCATCATAGCTTTAATATTTTTTACATTTTCGGAATCCATTGCAATAATATAGTCAAATTCATTTAAATCCTTTTTCTGAATTTGACGGGCAAACAGGTCGGAACCGTCGATTAAATATTTCTTTAATATTTTTCTTGTTCCTTCATGAGGGGGCTGACCAATATGCCAATTTCCCGTACCTGCAGAATCAACATGGATTACTTGATTGAAACCTTCCTTCATCACCAAATCACGGAACATAGCCTCTGCCATCGGGGATCGGCATATATTTCCTAAGCAAACAAATAATACCTTAACCTTCATATATGTATTCCTCCTTACAAACATTTTCTTCGATTACATATTCATCATGCAACAGTGATTTTGATTTTATCTTTGAGTGTCTATAAATAACATAGTACGCATATACTTAGGTAAAAAAATTATACCTTTTGTTCTCCATCTTATCATTGACTTTTAATTATGAACATGGAAAGATTAAACCATTGAAAAGAAAGGGTGACGGGATGAATTTAACTGAGAAATCGTCAGAAAATGTGGAGTTTATGATTGAGAAAATAAAAGAGAAATTAAAGGTTCTTAATCTTGGGGCAATTAAGCCTTCCCACTTTGATGAGAATATGTATGATGAATTAAAGGAAATATACGAGCTTGTTATGAAAAAGAATTCATTTAGTCCAAATGAAATGCAGGCATTAGCAGAAGAGCTTGGAAATTTAAGAAAGCTTTAGTTTTTACATAATAAAGGGGCTATCCCAAAAGTGAAGGTGTCTTGCACCTTGCTTTTGGAATAGCCCTCCCGATTAACTTTCCAAACTAAATAAATCCATTCCTCGATCTATCACTTTAGAAACTAACAATGTATGATGATTGGCAAGTGATATTTCTTCGCCGGAATCAAGGTAACGGATATAAGGTCTCTGAAGATTATCTATTATTTTTGTAACGATGGCTTTTCGATTATTGTTTAAAATAACTCCGGTTCCAGGTATATATAAAGGAACCCCTTGGACAAATTGATTTACCAAATCTGGTGAAAAGAGTGTTCCACTTTTCGTCATGATGTACTCCATCGCTTCATGTGGTGGCATTCCCTCCTTGGAAATAGCATTTTCATATACATTTGCGATGGCACAAATTTGTGCAAATAGATGTATTTGTTCCCCTTCTAAACCTCTTGGCCTGCCACTCCCATTTATGGCTTCATGGTGCTGAAAGCATACATGGGCAGATAACAAATTAACTTCCCGTATTTTTCGTAAAAAGTCAAAACCAACTCGGGGATGATCCTCCTCATCATTTGTTAACAATTTTCCAATATCATGCAAAAGAGTTCCCAATGCTAATTCCTTCAATTGCAACTGTGAAATATTCATTTTTTTTGCAAGCTGTAAGGATAATAAGGTTACATTGACCGCATGGGCATACATCCGTAGCTCCTCGGGGAGCGAACTCGAAGGGATAAGAAACAAGGCCTTTCTCTTCCCAACCTCATCAACTAGCTTGACTACAAGCCTTTGCAGCTCTCTTAATGGAAACTCCTCTTTTGTGGAAACATTTTTTAAAGCTTCCCTCATTACCTCAATAGAATCCATCCACGTTGGTACGTCCACCATCTCTTCCATAGATATACCAAAAGAAACAGCATCTTCAACAAATAAATATCGAATATCCATTGCCTCTAATTTTTTTAAATAAATGGGATGAATCCGTCGACCCGCAGCCAGAAGGACCCTTCTATGCTTATCAAAAACCGGTCTTGCTAGCTGCATAAGCTTTGGACTATATTCCTCAATACTAATTAATCTCATATGCGATCCCTCATTATTAAACAAGCAAAGAAATTGGTAAAAAAAACTAGCGTAGTTCACCTAAACCTTTATTATTAACGTATTACTTAATCACTATATAGTGATTATACTTTATTATTGTTCTGTTAAGATAACTGGACCATCTTTTGTAATCGCAATGGTATGTTCGTATTGAGCAGAATTTTTTCCATCAATGGTTCTCGCAGTCCAACCGTTATTATCCATTTTTGATTGATATCTCCCTACGTTGACCATTGGTTCAATCGTGAAGACCATTCCTTCCTTAATTCTTGGACCCTTTCCTGGAAGACCATAATGCGGAACATCTGGCTTTTCGTGGATGACTGCACCAATACCATGACCAATAAAATCTCTTACCACAGAGAACCCTTCCCCTTCAACATAGGTTTGGATGGCATGTCCGATATCACCAATTCTATTGCCTATCTGCGCCTGCTCAATTCCTTTATAAAGAGCTTCCTTCGTAACCTCCAATAATTTCCTTGATTCATCTGAGACCTCCCCAACGGCATAGGTCCAAGCTGAATCGGCTAGGGCGCCATTTAAGTTAACAACCATATCAATGGTAACGATATCTCCGTCCTTCAAAGGCTGCTTACGGGGAAATCCGTGGCAAATTTCATCGTTAATGCTAGCACAGGTTGCATATTGATACCCGTTGTAGCCCTTCTGTTCGGGGGTAGCACCATTTTTCTCTAAAAATTGATCAACAAACTGATCAATTTCCCATGTTGTAATTCCCGGCTTAATCATTTTTGCAATTTCTCTATGACAAGCTGCTAAAAGTTCTCCAGCCTCTTTCATTTTTTCTATTTCACGTTCAGACTTTAATACAATCATTTTGATCCTGCCTTTCCTTCATTTAATTACTAATTTCGTATCTCTCATAATATATATTATCGTTGATGAAGAGGTTTATCAAAAAAATTGTATAAAGAATTTCACTAACTACATTATTTCAGAGGTATAGACAAAAGGCTTGTACATTTTCAATCCAATTTTTACCTTCGATTTTAAAAAATACCATCGCGTAAATGATAATTCAGCCTTAAAATGAATTGTTCGAAATATGGAACATCTTTTTCATATTTGATATAATCATTTTGTTAATATATATAATAATAGGGTGTGGGGACCGAATGATTGGTGAAAGAGTTAAAAAACTACGTCTTCAAAAGAAATTATCAATAACAGAATTAGCTGATCAAGCTGGAGTAGCAAAATCGTATCTAAGTTCGCTTGAGAGAAACCTTCAAACCAATCCATCTATTCAGTTTCTTGAAAAAATTGCAATGGTCTTAAAAGTACCAGTTGATCAAATCATTCATGAACAACCGGATAAAGAAGATTTGGATTCTGAATGGTTAAATATTGTAAAGGAAGCTATGCAATCCGGGGTATCAAAAGAACAATTCCGCGAGTACCTGGAATTTAATAAGTGGAAAATAAAGAATAACCAATAATCTGAACTTATACTAATAATAAGGAGTATTCTTATAAATATTTGTAAGAACCTCCTTATTTTATTTGAATTCAAGGTTTTTCAATGTCTGGACCCTCTTCGACTTCTTGTCTTAAAAAGGTGAGTATATCTTCTTTGTTCATTCCTATTTTTTTTGCTTCTAATATCATTTCTATCCATTCATTGTCCAACTCATCATAATATGTATTCATCTTTTCTTATCCTCCCCAAAATACATTCAGTATTCCAGGCAATCCAGCCATCCTAGAAGGGTCATCAACCTTCCCTTAGATCTGTGACTTTGCGCCCTAATTTTTCAATTAGTTTGCCTTTTTCTGAGACTAATAGCACACATTATTTATTACTGTTTCTATAGAATAATTCTTTTTTCTCAAAAAAGGTGTAAATATTTGTCAACAAAAATTAATAATTAAATGATATTTTCTAACAAACTCTGCCAAAAGTCTACACAAAAAAAAGCTTATAAGTATAAATTTATCATTTTTTGTTTTCTTTGAATTCCCTACTAATTCAGGTGTAAATATCATTATTGAATATTGTGTATTAAATAATTCTCAGCAATTTCTTATACTTTCTCCTCCTTTTTTCCATTAATATTCAAAAGGCAGTAAATTATGCGTTTTTTTATTTGTCAATATATATTTTTGAATATTTTTTGAAAAATATTTGTCAATTTTGTGACCAATCAAATATAATAGTAACAAGATTCCTTCTGGAAATTTTTAGTTTATTTGATTGGAGGGTTGTTAAAATGACATTCTTTCATATCTTAAATTTTGCCGTACCTATCTGTTTCATTGTATTCGCAGGTTTCATGCTTGATCGGATGTGTAAACCTAATGAAACAAAACAAGAGGTTGAGTAAGCTCGTTGTAAGCGCTCCCATAAATACTTAACAAAAGGGGCTGACACAGTCACCCTCTTTTTTATGCATTTTTATTAATCGGTACCACAGTCATTACATCTTCACAAAACAGGTCCACTTACTTAAGCAAAACCAAGAATTAATAAAACCCATACGATGGGATGAAATTGACCGATTTTAAATTTTAAGTTTATTCATTCCCTGCCTTACTAGGTTCAATTCCAAATAATATCAAATTTCCATGACTAGAAAATGATTTTGTTTTGTATCTCTTTCCTAATTTAACATACAAAAAAACAGATTATCCTCCAAAGTGTTTGATCATTTCCTAAATGAATTCAAAACGCATTGGATTTGGATAATCTGCCTTTTTAAGGTTGATTTTGAGTTCCCTTTGGTAAAATCAGGATTTCTACACGCCTATTTTTAGCACGACCCTTTTCTGTTTTATTAGAAGCAATTGGTTGAAATTCTCCAAAGCCCTTTGCACTAAAAAGCTTCGGATCCAACTTATCGTTATCTAGTATAATTTTCATGAAATTAACTGCACGCATTACGCTAAGTTCCCAGTTTGATTCATACTTAGAGTTACTAATAGGTATATTATCAGTGTGTCCACTAATGATTACACTACGCGGAAGGTCCATGACCAAAAGGGCTGAAATTTCCTTTGCTATCTTAACATCTTGCTTTCTAACATCAGCACTACCTGATTTAAACAATACATTACTTCTAATTGTTACTAATAAACCTTCACCTGAAAGAGAGGTATCGAGTTTATTTTCTAAGTTATTTTCTTTGATATACTGTTGGACCTTATGTTGTACAACGGCTAATTGCTCTCGCTCAGACTGTTGTAGCTTATTTTTATTATCTTCATCCTCTTTATATTCATTTTCACCTTTGTCTGTCTCTGGATCATAGGATTGTGCATCCTTCTCAGGCATAGGGCTTGGAAAATTCATAATTCCTGTTCCTGATGAAAAGACTTGACTAAAGGCTGAGGAAAGTGACTGAAACTTTTGGGCATCTACCGAGCTAGATGCAAATAATACAATAAAAAGGGCTAACAATAATGTTAGAAGGTCAGCATATGGAAGAAGCCAATCCTCCCCCATATGTTCATCATGATTCCCTTTCTTTTTCCTTTTTTTACTCATCCTTCTTCACTTCGCCTTCTTCAAGGAATTTTTTCCTTTCACCAGCAGGTAAATAGGAAGCAAGCTTCTGCTCAATGACCCGTGGTGCTTCCCCTTCAAGAATGGACAAGATCCCTTCAATCATCATATGTTTAATTTTTGCTTCTTGCTTTGACTTTCTTTTTAATTTATTGGCAAATGGATGCCATAGCACATACCCTGTTAAAATCCCGAGAAATGTCGCGACGAAAGCTGCACTAATTGCGTGACCCAATGTATCCGTATCGGCCATATTTCCTAGTGCCGCTATTAAACCTACTACGGCTCCGAGTACTCCTAGAGTTGGTGCATAGGTTCCTGCTTGAGAAAAAATTAATGCCCCAGTCTGATGTCTTTCCTCCATTGCATCAATTTCTTCTGTAAGCACATCTCGAATATAATCTGCGCTTTGCCCGTCGACAGCAAGAGATAAACCATTTTTTAGAAACTCATCTTCAATTTCATTTGTTTTCACTTCTAAGGCTAGTAGACCTTCTTTTCTAGCAAGCTGAGCCCAATCTGAGAACATTTTGATTAGTTCTGTTGGCGGCATTAACTTTTGTTCTTTAAATACAATTGATATCAGCTTTGGAACCTTTTTAATTTCATTTGTCGGAAAAGCGATTGATACAGCTGCAGCAGTCCCCGCAAGAATGATCAGAATAGCCGCTGGATTCGTAACTACAACTGTTGGACTTACCCCTTTTAAAAACATTCCATAACCAATTCCTATAAGTGCTAAAATAATCCCAATAATCGATGTTTTATCCATATATTGTCACCTGTCTTGTTTTCAATGTTTTAAAGTACTTCCCATTTCTTAATAATAGTCTAATAGTAAAATAGTTTTCAATGATTTATAGACTTTCTATTATTTATTTCGACAAAAACCCCTTAAAAATGAAGAGGTTATACGAATATTATTTTGGTTTATTGTCCATTTTCACCCAACTGCCTTTGAGAAAATAGAAAAATGCCCATTTAATTAATTCGGGCATTCTTCTAAAGATAAAATTATATGGTAAAGTGTTCGATTTTTTTATTAAGGGAGCTAGATATACCATTAATCTCCTCTATATTATTATTTATTATGTTTGAGCTGGTGAAAGTTTTTCCCCTTTTGAAAATTGAAATACTTTTAAACACATAAATGCATGACTTTTTTGTAAAAATAAGCCTGAGAAAGGAGCGTGGCAAAATGGGACGTGGCAAACACTTAAACCATAAGAAAAAAGGGCATCCTGGGAACTTCCCTGAAAACACTCTAGTTGAAAGACATACAACTGAGGCTCAGGAAGATGAGGAATTATTAGTTACTCAGGAAGCATTTAAAAATCGGATTGAAGAAGACGAATAATTCGATTCTCATTCGTTTTAAATTAGGGGTTAGTGCCTGACAACTTATTGTGCACCCCCCTCGTTCTTTACAAAAATAGTAGTTGGACCCTTTTCAAATTCCCCTGAAGTAAATCACTCTATTAGATTTGGAGGCTTAATAATGGTTATTACTACTACTTCAACTTTACAAGGCAAGGAAATCGAACGCTATCTTGGGATTGTTTCTGGAGAGGCAATAATGGGGGCAAACGTACTTAGAGACTTCATGGCAAGTGTGACAGATATCATTGGCGGTAGAAGTGGTGCCTATGAAAATAAGTTATCGGAAGGCCGAGAAATCGCCATCCGTGAAATGGTGGATAAAGCCAGGAGTCTTGGGGCTAATGCTGTCATTGGAGCCGATTTAGACTTTGAAACCTTGCGTGAAGGAATGATGATATGTGTAGCAACGGGAACCGCTGTATTTGTAAAGGATTTACGATAAAAGAGATAGTCACTATTAGTTTGCCTCTATTAAAACCAAATTGGAAAAGAGGCAGTCCAATCTGGCTCTTTTTAAATAAAACAGCAGAATATTAATGAAAATATGGCATTTCAGCTGGACAATGGATCTTTTTGTATATCCTTAAAAAGTACATAAACTCATCAAATAGAAAGGAATCCTCATCTTCAAACTGAAAGGCTTCTAAGAAGGAAACTAATAACTCTTCATCCTCCCCTTCCAAAATACCGTTTAACCAGAGCTTAAATGCAAACTTTTCCCGAAAATAATGATAGCCCATATTGTCAAAGACATCTGCTATTTGTTGTTTTTCCACATTAATCCCACCTAACCCAATCTATTCATTATCTTTCCACTATTTATAAAAATGGCTGTTTTCGTATAGATTGTTGCTTTTATAACCGCAGCCTGAATACACTCCGCTTTCCGTGGGCGAGCGGTGAGCCTCCTCGTCGCTACGCTCCTCGGGGGTCTCACCTTTCTCGCATTCCCACAGGAGTCTACGTGTATTCAGGCTGCTAAGCCAGTACTCTCTACTTATTTATCATCACAATTTTGAGAAAACAGCCATAAAAATAAATCAAATAAATAAGAGCTCCTCATTCTTGGGCATACAAAATATTAAAAAATGTGATTCATTTTGTTTCTTTTAATGAAGAATTTGCTTTATAGTGTTATGTTAATAATATAAATATTTAGGAATACGAAATGTTTTTCGAAAGAAGTGTTTAGCAATGAATCAGCTTGAAAATGCTCGGCGGAATTTATTTATCATGTGGTTTGCAAATTTCTTTGTTAATTCAAGCATGACAATGGTGCTCCCTTTCATATCCTTATACATCCAAACATTTGGCCATTTTTCAGAAAAGTACGTTCAGCATTGGGCAGGATTAACCTTCGGAGTCACCTTTGTTTCCGCATTTATTTTTTCACCAATTTGGGGGAAAATTGGTGATCGATATGGTCGGAAGAGGATTCTTATTGCTTCAGGACTCGGTATGGCGCTATCAATCTTCTTAATAGGATTTGTTCATAGTGTGTGGCAGCTATTTATTCTTCGTTTTTTTATGGGTTTTTTCGCAGGGTTTATCTCCATGTCGCAGGCCTACATTTCAACTCAAACACCAAAGCATATGGCCGGTCGAGTTCTTGGAACGTTGCAAACTGGTACAATTACAGGAGCCCTTCTAGGACCAATCCTTGGAGGGGTATTAGCCGATGCAGTGGGCTATTCAACAACATTTAAATGGACTTCCATTTCGATATTGATTTCTGCCCTTCTTGTTATGCTTACGAAAGAATATCGTTTACATGAAAAACAAAGCTCAAGATCTATACATTCCAGCAAGGAGCTAATCAAGCATATTATCAGTAATCCAGTATTATTAACAGCTTTACTTATTTCAGCACTTATTCAAATTGCTCACTTCAGTATTCAGCCTATCCTTTCGCTTTATGTAACTGAATTACACGGGAAGGTGAATATTGCTTTTTACTCTGGAATTGCCTTTTCCGTCGCAGGACTAGGAAATTTATTGATGTCCCGCAAATGGGGAGAAGTCGCTGACAAGCATGGTTATGTTAAGGTCTTAATTATTCTCCTCTTTGTTGCTGGAATTGCCTATTTGCCAGGTGCAATTGTCAACAATCTATGGCAGCTTGTGATTATTCGCTTTATTCTAGGAATTGCTCTCGGAGGAATTGTCCCTGTTCAAATTGCCTACCTCCGCCAAGAGGCCCCTATTAGTATGCAAGGGGAGATTATCGGGTATAACACAAGCTTAAGATTTTTTGGTAATATGATTGGTCCATTATTAGGAGGTTTCGTTTCTGGGTACTTTGGTTTTCCAGCCGTATTTATTATGACAAGTTCATTACTACTGCTATGTGGGTGTCTTCTTTTTACTATTGTTTATCGACATCAGGATTTAGTGAAGCATTCCATGTAACTTGAAGTTGCTTCAATAAATACTCTGATAGATAAGAATCCATTTTGTTCATTCTTTTTTCAAAATGGATTCTTTTTATTTATCATAAAATATTAGTTTGTTGGTATTCTTATTAAATCCCTATTTCAAAGCAACAAGTCATTTTCTATAAACTTTAATCAAATTTCAATCCTTTTAGCGCCTCAGCAAGTGCATTATTTAAAGGTTCTTCAACCTTATTTTGATTTTTCAAATACTTCTGTACCGTACGTTTATCTACTTTTCCCTTTGATTCTTTTTTTCGACGTGCTTGGAAGGTAGATAGTTTTTCACGATAACCGCATTTACATGTGAAGATTTGACCCTCACCTTCACCTCTAAGCTCTAATTTTTTATGACATTGTGGACAACGCGCGTTTGTAACTCGTGAGACATTTTTACGATGTCCGCATTCACGGTCCTGACAGACAAGCAATTTGCCTTTTTTTCCGTTTACCTCAAGCATTGGTTTGCCGCAATCTGGACATTTTTTTGTAGAAATATTGTCGTGCTTATATCTTTTATCACTTGCTTTAATTTCAGCAACAATGTCTTTTGTGTGTTTCTTCATTTCATTAATAAATACTTCTTTTTTTAGTTTTCCTTTTGCAATTAACTCCAATTTTTGTTCCCATTCAGCTGTTGTTAATGGTGATCGTAACTCTTCAGGAACTAAGTCTAATAATTGTCGGCCTTTCGATGTGATGTGGATCTCTTTTCCACGTTTTTCAATTAAAAAGGAATTAAATATCTTATCAATTATATCAGCACGAGTTGCAACAGTTCCTAGGCCGCCAGTCGATTTTAATGTGTCTGCAAGCTGTTTATTTTGCGTCTCCATATACTTTGTAGGATTTTCCATTGCCGATAACAATGTCGCTTCTGTAAAACGTGCTGGTGGCTTTGTTTGCCCAGATGTTTGTGTAGTTAGTTTAACGTTTAATGTTTCTCCCTTTTCAATACGAGGCAAGATTTGTTCTTTTACATCATTAGTTGATTCCTCGTCATCAAATTGGTTCTCATAAACCTCTTTCCATCCGGCATTAACGATTGTTTTTCCGCGAGCAACGAAGTTTTCATTTCCTATTTTCGCACGAAGTGTTAACTGCTCGTATTCAAACGCAGGGAATAGAACAGCCAGGAATCGTTTTATGACTAAGTCATAAATTTTTCTTTCTTTATCTGTGAAGGCTGAGAAGTTCACATATCCTTCGGTTGGGATGATTGCATGGTGATCACTTACTTTGCTATCATCTACAAATGATTTAGAAGCCTTAATTGGTTTTTTAAGCACCTTATTTACTAGTGTTCGATAATCCCCTACCCCACAAGCCTTCAGACGTTCTGGAAGAGTTCCTACGATGTCTGACGAGAGGTAGCGTGAATCTGTACGAGGATAGGTTAATACTTTGTGCTGCTCATACAGTTTTTGCATGATGTTTAATGTTTCTTTAGCAGAGTATCCAAAGATCTTATTCGCATCACGTTGTAGCTCTGTTAAGTCATAAAGACCAGGTGAAAATGTTTTTTTAGGTTTGCGGTCGAGATCAATGACCGTGGCATTTTTGCGGTCAAGCTGCTTTACAATTTGATCAATTCTATCTTTATCAAAGCTTCTGTTATTCCCTTTAGCATCCTGCCATGTCAGCTTTAAGTCGTTCGCTGTTTGTGCCTCAATTCCGTAGTATGTTTGTGGTTTGAAATTTTTAATTTCATCTTCTCGTTTAGCGATAATTGCTACAACTGGTGTCTGAACGCGTCCACAATTCAATTGGGCATTATATTTTGTAGAAAGTGCACGACTGGAATTAAGTCCAATATACCAATCTGCCTCTGAACGAGCTACAGCAGAAAAATAAAGATTTTCATAAGCTTTTCCTGGCTTTAAATGATTGAATCCTTCTTTAATGGCTTTATCAGTAACAGAAGAAATCCAAAGACGTTTTATGGGTTTCTTTACTTTTGCTTTTTCAATTATCCAACGGGCAACTAATTCCCCTTCGCGCCCAGCATCTGTTGCAATAATAATCTCTGTAACATCCCCACGTACCATTTGGGATTTCACTGCATTAAATTGCTTCCCTGTTTGTTTAATGACTGTTAACTTTAACCGTTCAGGAAGCATTGGTAAATCTTCCAGTTTCCATGTCTTATATTTCACATCATAGCTCTCAGGATCAGCTAAAGTTACTAAGTGACCTAAAGCCCATGTCACAATATATTTATCCCCTTCTAAAAATCCATTCCCTTTTTTGGTACATTTTAATACCTTTGCAATATCTCTTGCCACTGAAGGTTTTTCAGCTAAAACCAGGCTTTTTGCCATACTTTCTTATCTCCTTTATCTTTTTTGTATGTTTAATATAACATAGTTTATGTTTGAAACATGAGTAGACCCTTTTTTAAAAAAAGAGAGTTGTTAGGCTGCATGAGTTCGGGTAAAGGGTCAGAATATTTTAAACTCCTTAAACCCAAAATCTCAAACAAGCAACTTTTTACCATTAGGCTAATTTCATTGATTATATCTGGTAAAAGTTATCCTTGTACTTTGACAGTTGGAGTAAATTACCTCTTTAGTTTTCAAACTCTCCATCCCTTTATTGGAATATCCAAAATCATAGGAGAAGAAGATTTTTGATGAGCCATACGTCTTTGATTTGCTATCTTTTTGACTTTGTTCCAGCATATTGTTGATTTTTTTGCTATGCTGCCTGGAACTGGTGATTAAAATGTAAATGAGTAAGGCCAAAAAAATCGGATATCCGCGATTATTACCATTTATCCGCGATTCCCTGAATATATCCGCGATTTTCAAGATATATCCGCGATTTTTTCCATATATCCGCGGAAATTTCCATTTTATCCGCGATAAGGCTTTTCAAGAACCTTCAATGAGCAATAGCCTACCGTGCCCCACCATCCCCACTAACAAATACACACATAAATCGTGAACTTCCTCCGAAACAATCAAAAAAGAAAAAGTGAACCCACATTCTCCTAAAAATAATTTCACAAAATACTAAATTTCACAAAAAATCCTTTTCCCTTTTAAACTACTAACTTGAATTATCTTTCTTCTGAATAGTATGATAACGTTATTCGAATTTAAGCGAGGAGTCATCATGAAGATAAAAAATTGGGATCGTAATTTAAAAATTCGCTTAATTGGCGAAGGAGCTATGAATATTACCTATTGGATGTTCTTTCCCTTCTTAACCATCTTTTTTGCAGAAGCATTTGGAAAAGGAAAGGCAGGAATTTTACTTATTGTGTCACAGCTATTATCAGTATTCGCCAATCTTATTGGTGGATATTGTGCAGATCGTTTTGGCCGAAAAAAAATGATGGTGCTATCCTCATTAGGTCAAGGTATTTGTTTCTTCTTATTTGCTATTGGGAACTCCCCTTGGCTCTTTTCTCCAAGCATTGCCTTTATAAGCTTTGCTCTAGTAGGCTTTTTTGGGTCGATTTATTGGCCAGCTAGCCAGGCCATGGTTGCGGATGTGGTGGATGAAAAGGAACGGAGCAGCGTCTTCGCTGTCTTTTATACCGCTATTAATATTGCTGTCGTGGTTGGACCAATTCTCGGAGCCATCTTTTATGATAACTATCTTTTTGAATTATTACTCATTGCTGGTTTATTATGTATTGTTCTTTCTCTTGCCCTATCAAAATGGACCCGCGAAACGGCACCACACATCAATCATTCAGTCGAAAAGAACTTATTATGGTACGAAAACATTATTCAGCAATTTAGAGACTACAAAATTATCTTCCGCGATAAAGTATTTCTACTATTTATCCTTGGAGGAATCTTTGCTTGTCAAACTAGCGCACAATTAGACCTCTTATTACCTGTTTATTTAGATGAATTTGTTCATAATCAAACCCTTTTATCAGTTGGGGACTGGTCTTTCTCTATTCAAGGGGAACAGGCCTTCGGGATTATTCTTGCTGAAAACGGTCTACTTGTAGCTCTCTTTACAGTCATTGTGACCAAGTGGATGTCCAATTATAAAGAGAAAAATGTCTTTATTCTTTCATCTATATCCTATGGCATCTCCATGATTCTTTTTGGCCAAACTCATTGGATTTGGGGACTTATTTTCGCAATGGTTGTTTATACATTTGGCGAGCTTTCTTCCGTTGGGCTCCAACAAAGCTTTATTTCCGAAATCTCACCTGAACATATGCGCGGTCAATACTTTGCTGCAGCAAGTTTAAGATGGACTATTGGAAGGACGATTGCCCCAGTGGCCATCCCAATGACAGCATGGATTGGATACAATTGGACCTTTATCTTCTTATGCTCATTAGCTATTTTAAGTGCTTTATTTTACGCGTTTATGTTTACATTCTATGAAAAAAGAAAATCTGGGCATCTCAGAAGACAAGCCATATAATTTCGTGTGGTTAAATTGCATCAAGAAGGGATATAGTTTCCTTTTTTTGCATAATAGGTCTAAAATAATATTAATGAATCAAAAAAGGAGAATAGACAAATGACCAATTTCCAAAAAAATTTAGAAAAGTATGCAGAGCTAGTAGTTAAAGTCGGTGTCAATATTCAAAAAGGGCAAACGGTCGTTATTAATACGAAGCTGGATTCTGCTGAATTAGTAAGATTAATAGTAAGAAAAGCATATGAGGTGGGCGCGAAGGACGTCGTTGTCAATTGGAGCGATGATCAAGTTTCCCGCACAAGATACGATTTAGCCCCTGATGAAGTTTTTCTTGAATATCCAAAGTGGCGTGCAAAGGAAATTGAGGAATTAGCTGAAAATGGTGCGGCATTTATCGCTGTTGATTCATCCAATCCTGATTTGTTAAAAGGGGTTAATCCTGAGCGTATTTCTAATTTTCAAAAGGCTTCTGGTCAAGCATTAAAAACCTACCGTCGATACATCCAATCTGACAAAATCAGCTGGACTGTTATCGCTGCTCCATCTGAGGCATGGGCTGATAAAGTGTTCCCTAATGATCCTAAGGAAAGTCGCGTGACGAAGCTTTGGGAGGCTATTTTTACATCCACTCGTATCGATTCTGATAATCCTGTGGAGGCTTGGAAAAAACATGATCAAACCCTTCATGAAAAGGTACAATACTTAAACGAAAAACGATATAAAAAATTACATTATCGTGCTCCAGGAACAGACCTAACAATTGAGCTCCCTGAGAACCATTTATGGGTAGGAGCTGGTAGTGTAAACGAAAAGGGCTTTGAATTTATGGCGAATATGCCTACTGAAGAAGTATTTACCGTTCCATTGAAGACCGGTGTAAATGGTGTGGTTTCAAGCACAAAGCCTTTAAGCTATGCAGGGAATATCATTGATCAATTTTCCATCACCTTTGAAAATGGTCGAATTATTGATGTAAAAGCAGTTGAAGGTGAGGATATTTTAAGAGGAATTGTTAATACAGATGAAGGTTCTCATTATTTAGGTGAGGTTGCATTAGTTCCTTATAATTCACCAATTTCTAAGTCAGATCTTCTCTTCTACAACACGTTATTTGATGAGAATGCCTCAAATCATTTAGCCATTGGTAGTGCTTATGCGTTCTGTATTGAGGGTGGAAAACAAATGACAAGTGAAGAACTTGCGGCTAACGGATTAAACGAAAGCCTCACACATGTGGATTTTATGATTGGATCAAATAAAATGGATATCGATGGTATCACTCCTGAAGGTAAAGTAGAACCTATCTTCAGGAATGGAGATTGGGCGTTTTAAGACAGTCTTTCCAAAATAAGCTAGCACATTTTCCCTTGTGCTGGCTTATTTTTTTAATAAATCGCATAGCCTAACCATTATAATAATCCTTCAAACAAATTGGAGGATATAAATCAGGAGGATTGTGTATGTGGCAGGAGTTTAAAAAATTTGCTTTAAAAGGAAATGTAATCGATCTTGCGATTGGTGTAATCATCGGTGGAGCTTTCGGAAAAATAGTTTCATCTCTTGTTAATGATGTGATTATGCCATTCATTGGTTTGCTACTTGGCGGAATAAACTTTAAGAAATTAGAATACCCATTAGGTGATGCATTATTAAAATATGGGATGTTTCTACAAACAGTTGTTGACTTTTTGATAATTGCAGTATCCCTTTTTATTTTTGTTCGCATAATTAATCGATTCAAGGGGAAAGTGGAAAGCCCACAAGAAGCAAAGATGGAGCGTCAGGAAGAATTACTTACCGAAATACGAGATTTATTAAAAAGGCAAATTGTACCTGAGGAAAATTGAAACCTTCTTTTTCGTCAATACGTATAATTAGGAAACATTTTACCCGAGGTGAAAGATTTATGTATTCTCAGACTACTAATCGGTACATGCCTTCTGTTCTTAAGACATTTGCCTTTTCATTAGCCATTGCCTTTATAGGAACTATGGCAGGTGTTTTTATTCCGCAATCATTATTTTTGCCCCTAGTGATTCTAGAATTCGTTATGTTAATCGGAGCCTTTTTCCTAAGGCGTAAAAAAGCAATTTCCTATGGATTTGTCTATGCCTTTACTTTTATTTCTGGTATGACTACTTATCCAATAATCGCCCACTATTTAGCAACAATTGGCGCTAATTTAGTGTTAATGGCCTTAGGCACAACCACTGTCGTTTTCACTGGTCTAGCAGTATATGCGACGACAACGAAAAGGGATTTATCCTTCTTAGGTGGCATGTTAATGGCTGCTCTTCTTGCATTAGTTGCTATCGCCATTTTTAATATTTTCTGGCCGTTAAGCTCAACTGCTATGCTTGCTTACTCTTTTATTGGAGTACTCGTATTTAGTGGCTATGTATTATTTGATTTTAACAGGATGAAGCATTATGGGATAAGTGCAGAGGAAGTCCCGTTAATGGCCTTAAATCTCTATCTGGATTTTATTAACCTATTTATCGATATCCTAAGAATCTTTGGTATTTTAGGTAGTGACGATTAATTTATTAAATAACAAATGGGCTATTCCAAGTGTTAGCAGCTTTGGGATAGCCTTTTTTTCAACATTTATTCATTGACTTTTCCTAACCATGGAGTATAATGCGTAAATAGTTAACTTTATTAATTATTCATTTATGAACAGTTATTTTTTGAACTATTCATACACTTAAGGAAACCGGGTGAAAGAGAATGGAAAGGGAATATACTGATTCCAATCAAACATTAGCCATGCTGCAATCGTTTCGTGAAATTCATATGATATTTGCTAAATGGTCACGGGAAGTAATCTTAAAAAATAAATTGAGTCTCCCCCAATTTCGAATTCTACAAGCAATGCATTTAGGTATAATTATTCCCCAAAAAACATTGGGTGAAAAAACGAATTTCTCAAAAAGTACACTAAGCGCTAATGTTGAAGGATTAGTGTCAGCTGGTTTAATAAAAAGGATATTTTCAGAGGAAAATAGGCGGGAGGTTCAGCTTTTGCTTACCGAAGAAGGCGAACAAAAGGTTCGTCAAATCAATGAAGACCCAGATGGAGTCCTTCAAAGAATGAAACATGTCCTAGAACAAATTCCACAAGATAAAATAAATGCTTTACTAGAAATTCACCACCAGATCTATGAATTATCAATAGAGGGAACAACCATCAATCACGGAGGAAAAAAAGTTGATTAAACTATTACGTCATTTAAAACCTTTTACCCTAATCGTCACTGGGGTCCTTATTTTTGTTTTTATTCAAACTATGTCTGAATTATATTTACCAACTTTAATGTCTGACATTATCGATGTTGGGGTAGTAAAAGGCGATACGCATTATATTATAAAAATCGGTGCTCTTATGCTAGGAATAGCAGCTATCGGTGCGATTTGTTCCGTTTTAGTAAGCTATCTTTCTTCGAAAGCCTCTATGGGATTCGGAAGAAACTTACGAAAACAAATATTTTCTCGTGTTGAGTCTTTCTCTTTACATGAGTTTGATAAGGTTGGAACGGCTTCACTGATTACAAGAACAACGAATGATATCACACAAATTCAACAGGTACTTGTGATGCTAATGCGAATGGTAGTTGCTGCTCCATTTATGTTTATTGGCGGGGTCATTATGGCTGTTACAAAGGATGCCAAGCTTTCCCTTGTTATTTTAGCTATAACTCCGATTTTAATTTTAACCATTTTCTTTGTTCAAAGAAAAGCGATTCCCCTTTTTCAATCGATGCAGCTAAAGATAGATAAACTAAACCGAATACTTCGCGAAGGTCTCATTGGGGTAAGAGTCGTTCGTGCCTTTAATCGTGATCCCTTTGAACAAGACCGGTTTGAAACAGCCAATCGTGACTTAATGGATGTATCAGTAAAGGTTAATAAAATTATGGCATTTATGATGCCAATCATGATGTTGATTTTTAACTTAACCACAATTGCCATTCTCTGGTTCGGTGGAATTCGAATTGATCATGGAAGCATGCAAATTGGAGATTTAATGGCCTTTATTCAATATGTCACACAAATCATGTTTGCGTTAATCATGGCTGCCATGATGTTTGTCATGATTCCAAGAGCTTCGGCATCAGCCGTCCGTATCAATGAGGTACTAGAAATGTCTCCTAGCGTTGTTGATGCAGACATGACATTAGAACCAGATAAGTCTCAAGGTTCTGTTGAGTTTGACCATGTCACATTTAGTTATCCTGGTGCCGAAATGCCTGCTTTATCTAACATTACCTTTAAAGCCTCTCCTGGACAGGTGACTGCTATCATCGGAGGTACTGGTTCAGGTAAATCTACGTTGGTCAATCTTGTTCCAAGATTTTATGACATTGACTCTGGGACAATAAGGGTCAACGGTATGGATATTACTCAAATGTCTCAGGCTGAATTGCGTTCTACCATTGGTTTTGTTCCTCAAAAGGCGGTTATTTTTTCTGGAACTATCAGCGAAAACATCCGTTACGGAAAAGAGGATGCAACCGATGAGGAGGTCGTCCATGCGGCGGAGGTTGCTCAGGCTGCAGATTTTGTTGAGGAAATGAAAGATGGCTATGAATCTGTGATTACACAAGGTGGTAACAATCTTTCTGGTGGACAAAAGCAGCGTTTGGCCATTGCCCGTGCCCTTGTGCGAAAAGCAAACATATATGTTTTTGATGATAGCTTTTCAGCATTAGATTTTAAGACGGATGCCAAGCTGCGTGCAGCGCTAAAAACAGAGACAGAAGACGCAAGTGTTCTTATAGTAGCCCAACGCGTCAGTACCGTTCTTCATGCAGATCAAATTATTGTTCTTGATGAAGGAAAAATAAATGGAATTGGAACTCATGAAGAATTACTAGAGACCTGCTCAGTCTATCGTGAAATCGTGGAGTCACAATTGTCTAAGGAGGAAATCGCATGAGTGAGAATAAACAGCAGCCCCCAAAAAGAGGACCTGGTCCAGGGCATGGTCCTGGCGGCATGATGGTTCAAGGGGCAAAGGTTAAAGACTTCAAGGGAACTCTTCGCCGTCTTCTTGCCTATTTGAGACCGAGCAAATACCATTTAATTGCCGTTTTCTTTACAGCAATTATTAGCACCGTTTTCTTAATTGTTGGTCCAAAACTCATGGGGAAAGTAACAACTAAAATTTTTGAAGGCCTAATGATGAAGTTTAAGGGGATTCCTGGAGCTGAAATTGATTTTGATTATGTAGGGAAAATACTCCTTCTTTTAATTGGGCTATATATTATCAGTGCATTATTTAGCTATCTGCAGCAATATATTATGGCTGGTGTGTCTCAAAAGGTCGTCTATGATTTGAGAACAGCGGTCGATCAAAAGCTTGGAAGACTACCACTTAAGTATTATGATGAGCATTCCCACGGAGATACACTGAGTCGTGTCACAAATGATATTGATACAATCGGAAGTACCTTGCAACAAAGTATAACGCAATTTATAACTTCTATTGTAACAATCATTGGAATCATCATCATGATGCTGACTATTAGTCCTGTTCTAACATTAATTAGTATAGCAGCAACTATTCTTTCTGTTTTTGTCTTAAAACCAATCATGGTTCGTTCTCAGAGACATTTTGCTAATCAACAGCGTTCTCTTGGAAAATTGAATGGCCATATTGAAGAAATGTACACTGGGCACCAAATTATTAAAGCATTTGGACATGAAGAAAAGGCCAAAAGGCAATTTGATGAAGTAAATGAAAAGTTATATGATGCAGGCTGGCGTGCCCAATTTATATCCGGTATCATTATGCCCTTAATGTCTTTTGTAAGCAATTTAGGGTATGTACTGATTTGTATCGTCGGCGGCATTTATGTAACAAAAGGTTTTATAACAGTTGGTGATATCCAAGCATTTATTCAATATTCCAGACAGCTTTCTCAGCCAATTACACAAACAGCAAATATTGCTAATATTATTCAAGCTACAATTGCGGCGGCAGAACGTGTCTTCGAATTATTAGATGAAACAGAAGAAGTAAAGGAATCCAATATAAAAACCTTGCCGCAGGTCAAAGGAAGAGTAACATTTGACCAAGTCGATTTTGGTTATAAAAAAGACCAATTGCTTATTGAAGATATGAATATTGATGTCCATCCAGGTCAGACTGTGGCTATTGTAGGTCCAACAGGTGCAGGAAAAACTACATTAATAAATCTTCTTATGCGATTTTATGAGCTTAACAGTGGTTCTATTAAGATTGACGGAGTTAATATTAAGGAAATTTCCCGTGCTGAATTACGTCAAACCTTTGGCATGGTTCTGCAGGACACTTGGCTTTTCAACGGGACGATTAAAGAGAATATCGCATATGGTCGATTAGATGCTACTGATGAGGAAATTGTAAAAGCGGCGAAAGCGGCACATGCAGATCACTTTATTCGTACACTACCGGATGGTTATGACACGGTACTAAATGAGGATGCCTCAAATATCTCTCAAGGTCAGAGACAATTGCTTACGATTGCAAGGGCCATTCTCGCTGACCCACCAATTATGATTTTAGATGAAGCCACAAGTAGTGTTGACACACGTACAGAGGTTTATATTCAAAAAGCAATGACTTCCATGATGCAAGGCAGAACGAGCTTTGTTATTGCTCATAGACTTTCAACAATCAAAGATGCTGATATCATCTTAGTAATGAATCAAGGAAAGGTTATTGAGCAAGGAAATCATTCCGAATTATTAGCACAAAATGGATTTTATGCTGATTTATACAATAGCCAATTTGCAATAGACCAACATGCTGTATAGAGAAGTTTATTATTGGTGGCAGACTCCAATTACCGCCAAAAATACTAGGACTAACCCGTGAGGTTAGTCCCTTTCTTTTTTTCCTCCAATTGGATATAATTAAAGTGGAAACATTTAGAATTTTCATTAGTTAATCTATGGAAATCAGAGATCCTTGAGGAAAAAAAGCATCTTATTCTCATTCTTTGAATAGGTTATTTCAAATCACCTTATAAAGGAAGGGATAATATATGTGGGTCTGGATACTTATTATCATCTTGCCATTTCTTCTCCTCGCCATTCTGGAGGAGACCATTAATTTTTTCGTAGACAAGTATATTAATAGCACCACTAAAAACCATGAATCCCATATTAAAGGGCTTATAAAAAAACTAATGACTCATACTTAATAAGGTACTGAAGGCCATTGGAAAAATTTTCATCACTTTCCCCTTGCAAAATAATAAACACTGATTTATCATTTTAATTGACCAGTGTTCAATTTTTATTAAACAGTCATGATCATAAATGATATCTAACCCAAAACACACTAAATGATAAGGTGGTTCCTATTGTGTCTCCAAGAAAAACATCTCATGAAGAATTAACGAAAGAAATGATATTAGATGTGGCACGAGATTTATTTGCATCTAATGGGTATGGTTCAATATCCATGCGGAAGATAGCTACTGTCTTAAAATGCAGCCACGGAGCAATCTATTATCATTTTAAAAACAAAGCCGAGCTTTTCTATGAGATTATTAAAGCAGATTTTAATAAACTGAGCAACGAACTAGGAAGCGTTTTGTCTAACATTCAAACGACTGATGAAGAGAAACTATATCTCATCCTCTATCGCTTTATTGAATTCGGGTTAAACCATCCAAATCATTATGAGGTGATGTTTTTAATTCGGGATGATGATGTAAAAAGCTGTCTACAAGAAAGTCCATATGTAAGCTACATGCAATTTGCTAATGCAATTGCTAAATTAACGCAAAAGCCTATTTCCACTAAAGACATATGGTCGATTTTTATTAGTTTACATGGGTTTGTTACTCACTATATTCGCAGTGAGACAACATTTGAAGATGTAAAGGAACTTGCAAGCTCACATGTTCAATTTTTACTAAAAGCGATCAGCTAAAAAGGAATGCAAAGTCATTTCTTTTTTAAACACATTGTTTGAACAGTGGTCAATAAATAATCATTCAAAAGGAGCTGTCTTTTTATGAAAAAATCTTTAGTTTTAGGATCTACAGGAAGCATGGGAAATGCATTAGTTGAAGCATTATCTAAGAGAAATATTCCTACTATTGCCTTAGGAAGGTCTCTTCCTAAGCTTGAAGAGTATAAAAAAAATTGGGACCCTTCTGTTGAGCTTATGGTTGGCGATGCAATGAATAAAAGTGATATACGTGAAGCGATATCAAAGGCAGACTATATTTTTCATTCGATTAATATCCCGTACCAAGAATGGCAGAAAAATTTGAAAAACTTGCTATTAAACATCCTCGAAGAATGCCGCAACCAGAATAAACCATTCATTTACGTTGATAATATCTACTCTTACGGTCGTCAAATTCAAAGGACCGCAGAAACAGCCAACAAGCAGCCGCACACGAAAAAGGGAAAACTTCGCCTACAATTGCTTCAAGAGATAGAAAACTCAGGGGTGCAATACTTAATTGCCCATTTCCCTGATTTTTATGGTCCAAAGGCAGGAAGTACACTGCTTCAATATACCTTTGAACAAGTTTTAAAGAAAAACTCTGGAGGCTTTATTGGTGATTTAAACACCCCAAGAGAGTTCATCTATGTAAAAGACGGGGCAGAAGCATTAGTAGAATTAGCTTTTCGTGATGATACTTATGGAGAAGCCTGGAATATCCCAGGAGCAGGTACGATTACCGGCAAGGAAATTCAACAAATATTATCCAGCCATTTGGGAAGAGATATCAAGCTTAGCACAATACGTAAATGGATGATACAGGGATTAGGTATATTCAATCCCTTTATGAAGGAATTCGTAGAAATGATGTATTTAAACGAAACGCCTGTCATCCTTGATGGTAGCAAATATGAGAGTAGAATCGGCAAAGTCCCAATGACTCCTTATAATATTGGAATTAAAGAAACGTTAATGGATATGGAGAGACAATGAAAGGGAATGAATTTATATGAGGGCATTTCTTATGCCCTCTAATAATCAATAAACTTCCTTTCAGGTACCTTCAACCAGAAGGTCAGCCCAATCTTTTTACAAATGGTCAAATAATGCATCAATGTTAAAAGAACAGAGCCAGCATTCAGCCCAATGATCACACCATGCATTTGAAAGTCTGGAAGTGATCCAAGTATATACATGACACTAAAGGTAATAATGGACGACCATACATTATGTAGGAGCGCATCCTTCATTAACCCTAAGCCGATTAGATAAGCCTGCAAGGGAATAATAAAGAAATGAAGCAAAAAATATGGCCATAAAAGCTTCAAATACTCCGCAGCTGATGTGGAATGGAAAAAGAAATTCGTTATTGAATCTCCGAAAAAATATAAAGTCACTGCGACTGGAACACCATATAGGATAGTAATTTGCATAACCTGCTGAAGAAGCTTCTGTAAAGTCGAATAGTCCCTATCTGAATAGGCCCTTGATACAGTTGGAATTAAAACAATAAGTAGGGAATGGGCTATAAAAGCGGGAAAAAATCCAATTGTCATAGCTATTCCTGCCATTACCCCAAATTGCTCTGTAGCAATATTCGCAGAAACCCCGGCCTTAAGTAAGGCTGCCTTAATTAAAAAGGGCTGAACAGCATGTGTTAAGGAATGGAACATTCTAATGGCGGTTGTCGGTATTGAAACAGCCATTAAGCTTTTTCTAACCGTTCTCGCACTAATGACAGTAAAATGTTGCTTCTTCATTTGGTTATATTGAATTAAGAACATATGAAACAAGTAGATAAATACTAATGCTTCACTCCCCACCAATGTACAAAAGGCTATTAATAAAGAGGTCTCCATATCAAAATTAAATAACTGGTAAAAGAAGACTAATAAAATGAGCTGGCCCACTTTTCTTAAAAATTGGGCGGTTGCCACTTTGCCCATTTGATTCTTCCCCATAAAAAGTCCTCGTGCAATGGAAGAGAAAGAAATCAAGGGAATCAAAATAATAACCAGCCAACGTAATAGTGGATGATACTGATTAAAGACTGGAATGAAGGGGATGAAAATGCTGGCTAAAATAAGCAATATACTCGTAAATATAATGGTTAACTTCAAGGCATGCTGCAGCATACTTTTGTGATAACGATCTTCCCTCTCAGCGATAAATTTAGAAATGGAAATGGGAAGTTCAAAGCTGGCCATCAAAACAATTAAAAAGATGGTAGGCAAGATGGACATATACAATCCTAAACCTCTCTCACCCAGCTCCTCAGCTAGTACCATACTGGTCAAAAACTCTACACATTCCCCAAAGAAGGTAGCAATGATTAATACCAAAGCCCCTTTAAAAAAAGAATTCATGCTGTCTCTCCTAACATATCAATCTCATGTATTAAAGATATGAGACAAGTTTGGAGATTATTTTTAAATTTATTAAAGGAATGGAAATTAATCTCATGCTACTACTTATAAATCTTCTCTACTATTAATAAAATGTCTAGTTCAATCCTAAAGCCTATCAGAAAATAAATAATGACCTATGACCCTACAATACAATCATTCATACATTCATACATAAGCTATCGTGATGATTAACTTAATGTCTTTAAAATCTTTTTAGGTGAAAGAATTTTCACTGAAAAGGTATTTGAGGTGTCTGGCCCTCATACCAGACACCTTCACTTTTGTATTCATTTTTCTATTCATCCCAAAGACTCCAATTGTAGGTAAATATCTTCTCTCTCCAACTCCAGTACTTCCTTTTGGGTATATAGACTCTGAATCTTCTCTAGTTCCACTTCCTTTAGTAATTGGATGTTAATTTCTTTCAATAGCTTTTCTAATTCTTCTAACTTTTTTTCAAATTGATCCCACATAACCTCTGTTTTTATGAAGTGATTTTTTTCTGTTTTTGCTGGTTTCTCCTCTTTTATAATTAGGTGCGATTCTTTTTGTTTTGCCCATTTTTCCTTCATCTTTTTCTTTGCCCAGTTATAATTTCCATCAAATGAATGGAGTTTTTTATCATGGATCCAATAAATTTTGTTAAAGAGCTTATTGAGAAAATAACGATCATGGGATACAGCAATAATTGTGCCATTGTATCCTTCTAAAGCCTCTTCTAACACTTCCCTTGATTCGATATCTAAATGGTTTGTCGGTTCATCTAGTACTAGAAGGTTAATATCCTGATGCATCAGCTGTGCCAGCCGAAGCCTCATCCTCTCCCCTCCACTTAATTGTGAAACCCTTCGAAATACGCTATGCCCATAAAATAGAAACCTTGAAAGCAAATGTCTGGCTTCTCCCTCTGTTACCTTAATTTCATCACGAAAAACATCTATTACGGTTTCATCCTTCCTATCTTGAAAAAGCTTCTGTGACAAGTAACCTATCTTTAAATTACTTCCCAGCTTTACTTCTCCCATATCAGGATTCAATTGCTTAAGCATGATTTTTATAAGGGTCGATTTACCTGTACCATTTTCACCAATAATAGCTGCGCGATCTCGATATTGAACATGCATCATTACATCAGAAAAAAGTATTTGCTCATTAAATGATTTGGATACTTCTTTTAATACAGCAACATCCTTTCCGCTTCGATCGGTTGATTCTATTTCAAATCCCATTTTTTTGCGATTGATGATTGGCCGATCGAGCTTTTCCATTCTTTCTAAGGCTCTTTCCATGTTCCGTGCCCGCTTATGCAACCCTTCGCTTGGTGGATTTGCACGATTTGCCCACTCCCTCAACCGCTTAATAGCCTCCTTCATTTTTTTTATTTTCTTTTGCTGTTCTTCAAATGCTTGAAATTCCTTAAGAAGTCTTTCTTCCTTCTCCTTAACAAATCCAGAAAAATTGGTTTGATATCCAGTAATTTCCCCGTCCTCTAAGTCTAAGATTTTATTCACTACTTCATCTAAAAAGTAGCGGTCGTGTGAAATAATTAACACCGTACCTTTGTATTCCTTTAAAAACCCACCTAGCCATTCAACAGACATTAAGTCGAGATGATTCGTTGGTTCATCAAGCAATAAAAAGTTTGGACTTTTCAAGAGGATGAGCGCTAAACCTACCTTCGTTTGTTCTCCCCCACTCAAAGCTGAGAAATTTTTTGATAATAGCTCATTCATTTTTAGTCCATTGACAATTTTTTCAATAGATGCATCCATTTCATATCCACCTAAAAGGATAAACTGATCCTGAATGACACCGTATTCCTCAATCATATCTTGTAGTCGTTCTGGGTTTGTTTCCTCCCCCATCTTTCTTTCAAGCTCCTTCATTCTTTGTTCTTTTTCTAATAGACCTAAGAAGGCGGTTCTTAGAATATCTTTTGTCGTCATCTCATCATTAAACACCGGAATTTGCGAGAGATACCCTATTTCAGTATCCTTTTTCCAATGAATCTGCCCAGAATCAGGTGGTTCCTCTCCGGCTAATAAACGAAACAATGTTGTTTTGCCACCTCCATTCCGGCCAACTAATCCTACCCGATCGTTTTCATGTATCTCAAAGGTTAATTTTTCAAAAATGGAATTCCCACCATACATTTTTCCTATTGCTTGAACACTGCACGCAATCATCAAAATTGCCTCCTTGTTTAGTAATTATTTTTACACGCAAAAAAACCATGGGAAAGAACAATCTCCCATGGTTTCAAATCATTCGGTACGAAAAAAGGAGAGCATGAAAGCTCTCCTCTAATCCTACGTACTATATAAAATGGATAAAGAGATGTTTTCACCGTTTTGTTCTTGCTATTCGGTTGTTAAAAAAGGGCAGACTAATCCCGTTAACAACTGCAGCAGCAAATTTTCCACGGCAAATACATAGAAAATCTAAATCATTTACGTGGCTTAACAAAACAGCTTGATTCATCACTTTACCCACCTCCTTTAATTGGTAATAAGCAGAAAACCTTTTAAGGTTTTCTAGCTTATTTTATTCTAATATTTCAAATAACAAATTGCAAGTATTTGGATAAAAATGTATGATTACCCAATATTATCTCACAAGGGAGTGCTTAAAGGCATAAATAACCGCCTGTGTACGGTCTTGCACCTGAAGCTTGCTAAGAATATTACTAACGTGCGTTTTCACTGTTTTTAAAGCAATAAAAAGCTCATCAGCTATTTCTTGATTGCTTTTTCCCTCTGCCATCAATAGAAGTATTTCCATCTCACGTGAGGTTAATTCTTCATGGGGTAGTAGGGTATTTTTTTGCCTCATTTTCATCATCATTTTTCCAGTTACTTCCGGCTCAAGTACTGTTTGACCATGATATGTAGCACGAACAGCCTCTGCAATTTCACTTGCCTTTGAGGTTTTCAGCATATAGCTCGTTGCTCCTGCTTCAAGTGCAGGATACACCTTTTCATCGTCTAAGAAGCTTGTTACAATGATAATTTTTGCCTCAGGCCAACGCTCAATGATATTTCTTGTTGATTCAATTCCATCCATTTCCTTCATCACAAGGTCCATGAGTATAATATCCGGACGGAGCTCGAGAGCCAAATCAATTGCAGTTCTCCCATTATCCGCTTCACCCACTACTTCAATATCCGGTTGGGCGGATAGGTATGAAGACACTCCAATACGTACCATTTCATGATCATCAACAAACAACACTCTAATCATTGACCTCACCCTTTTTCATCAATGGAACCTTCACTTCTAGACGAGTTCCTTTATTTTTCACACTTACTATTTTAATTGTACCACCAATTTCAACTGCACGATCGTACATGTTCTGCAATCCGTAAGAACCAGCTTTATTTTCCTCAACATCAAACCCAATACCATCGTCAACAATTCGCATGATGATTAGTTCATCTCTTAGGATAAGAAGAACTTCTAATGTAGATGCCTTTGAATGACGCAGGGTGTTCGAAACAGACTCCTGTAAAATACGAAAAAGATGATCCTCCACCCCTTTATCAAGAGGGAAGTCTTCAATCTTCCATTGAATAGCCATCGTTACCTTTTGTGATAGTTCGAATAATAGCTCTTCCATACCTTCTTTTAGGGATTTTCCCTTTAGAGCAACCGGTCGTAAATGGAGCAATAAAGCCCTCATTTCAAGTTGGGATTGATGGATCATTTCCTCGACCATTTTCAATTGTTTTGATTCTCGATCATCAGAATCCGGTTTCGTTTCATTTATGGCAGACATCATCATCGAAGCAGCAAATAGTTGCTGGCTAACAGAATCATGAAGTTCTCTAGCCAGTCGATTCCGTTCCTGGGAGATAATCTCTTGAATTCGATTTTCTTGATCCTCTGCTTTTTCATTCGCCAGCTTCTGAGACAGCTTTGCTTGATCAGCAATTTGCTTTTGTATTTTCCCTACCCGATGAATGATAGATTGCACTTCTATAGTAGATTCTGTATTACTTATTTCAAAGCTTCGGCCTTCCTCAACCTCATGAAGGTAATTATCAACGGTTTGTAATTGCTTTCGGCCATATAGACCAGTTATTAGCCCCGCAACTATCCCAATTAAAATACTTACAGTTGGGACTATCAATATAAAGGGTATATCCATAAGCCTTCTATTCCAAAGCTCTTCAAACTGAATAACAGGAAAAGTATAGAAGAAAGCTACTGTTATTAAAATAAAGGATATTAAAGAAGTCAATATTCCCCAAATTATTTGTCTTTGTAATGTGCTCATATCCGTTTCACCTCAATATCTCCAATTAATAGCGAGGTGAAAATTTTAATTCTTTGTTCAGCATTCTCAAAGCCTGAAGTTTGAAAATGTAATCTATGATTCAACAATCTTGACTCATGATAATCAAAAATTGAAGTTGAGCCAGCAATAACAGAGTGATTTATACTCACTTCTAAATCATATGGAACAAGGATTTGAATATTGCCAATAAAGTTTTTTATAAAAATGACCGTATCTCCCTTTGGCATAACTGTATAGCTTAAATCAATGACAGTGTCACCAATCCCGGTCTGAATATTTATATCATCCCATTCATAGACATGTTCAGGGGTTTTTTGAGTTCCAAATAAATTATTTTCCAATAAAGGTTCCTTTTTAATAATTGGACCTTCTGTATGGATTGGTTCAGAAGGTTCTTTTATTATTGGGCGAATGGTTTCAGGTTTTTTCTTTGATTGTCCATATTGTATGAATAAATAGACTAAAATAGCGATTAACAAAAATCTAAAGGTCATCATGCTAAATACATTAAGAATGATGATGGTAACTCCTGCCCAAAAGAGTAGTTTTCCTTTTGGTTTTCTTTTTCTTCCTAAATAAATCAATCCTGCTGCGACAAGAAGAGAGAAAATCAAACCATGATTAAAAAAGGATACTTCAAGTAGTAAGACAATCGCGCCTATGAGTAAACTCCAACCAATAAAATCACTTTTCTTATTTTTAAACAAGACCCTTCCTCCCCTCTTACAGCAAAATAAAGTATTATATCCTAACAAGTTAAACTTCAGAAAGGCGTAGAAACCTACGCCCT
The DNA here is from genome assembly GCF_900117315.1 of Bacillus massilinigeriensis. GTDB lineage: Bacteria > Bacillota > Bacilli > Bacillales > Cytobacillaceae > Bacillus_BE > Bacillus_BE massilionigeriensis. Next base: position 323,711 of record NZ_LT630337.1, on the reverse strand, counting down.
CTCTAGAATACCATGACTATCCTATTAATTTGAATGAGTTTCTTCTTTTTTCATATCTTTTTCTAATTGTGCGATACGTGCATCAATTGTGTTTCTATAATAGTCGCTGTTCACATTATGTTCTAAGCGATCTAAGTATGTTTCAATTTCTTGAAAGCGGGAATAAGAAGAGTCTGAATATGCATCGTTATCAATTACTTGGTTCATTCGGTAGTTTGCTCTTGTAACATTTTCACGACCCATTAGCTCCATACGACGAATTTGCATGTCTTTAAGCTTATGCTTCATTTCTTCATATTTTCTTTCTAGTTCCCCTAGATGTTCTGTAGCCTGTGTTAATAAGTCTTTTAGACGAGCAGCGCGGTCTTCATATTGTGCCTGTTCAGCTGCAGCAAATTGGAATAATTGTGTTTCCCCTGCTTTAGATGCAACTTCTGCCTGATGTTTGCGTTTTTCAGCAAATTCCAATGCACGTTGATACTCCCTTGAGAACTCATCCTTTAATTTATATTGACGTTCTAACAATTTACGAACCTTTTCTGTTTCCTGTTCACTTTCACGTAAATACTGATTCAATAATGCAATTGGATTTTTGCTTTCCTTTTGGTCTAAAGCCTCATTGATATCTGCTAATACGGTATTTTTGATTCGAGTAAAGATGTTTGCCATTTTAAATTCTCTCCTTTTCATTTTCGTTATTTATAGTAGTTTTACGCAATGGCCAAAGCCTGTTAATGTTTATTAATGTTTATTAAGCTCAGCCCATTGTTTTTCAAAATTATCAAATGGATCATTTGATTCTTCAGTGATAATAGATTTACTTGAATTCCATTTTTTATAAACAAGATAAAGGATATATGCAGCCGCTAAACCAATAATCGCTGGTACATTGGATGCTGAAGCCATAAGGGCGATAAATCCGAAGATTCCCCATGCAACTTTGGCTCCTGTTGAATCGGTTTTTAGGAACCTCTTCAATGCGTAATAGGCAAGCCCTAAACTAATTACCAAACCAATCATCGGTCCTAAATGCGAGATTAAAAATAATGCTGCGATTCCTCCAACTAAAAGCAACCCAAATTTTTTCATTTTTTGTTGCCTCCTTTCTATGTCTTCATCTTACCTAGTTTTTAATGTTCTCATAACGGGCATGAGCTTTAATTTCATATAAGACCTGAGACTGAGTATTGATAGGACTGGAGGTTTCTGAGGGATTCATACAAAAAAATATGCAAAAAAGCCTTGTCAAATATGATCCTTCGACAAGGCTATTACTTACGCATTATTTAGATATAAATTGTTGTGTCCAGTAATGAACACGAGTACCACCTTTAGCATAACCTACTCCAATATGTGTATAGGATGCATTTAATATGTTTTGTCTATGCCCTGGACTATTCATCCATGCTTGTACAACCTGTTGAGGTGTCGGTTGTCCAGCTGCGATATTTTCGCCAGCACTACGATAAGTAATTCCAAAGTTTTTCATCATAGTAAATGGGCTGCCATAGGTAGGGCTATCATGAGAGAAATAATTTTTATCCCTCATATCCATTGATTTATAGCGTGCAACCCTTGATAGCTCCCAATCTGCCACTAGAGGCTTTAGTCCTGCCTTCGTACGTTCTTGGTTGGTTAAATTTATAACCTGCTGTTCAATGCTTTTTGTTGCATCAAGATTCGGTATGTTAACCTTTTGACCTGGATATATAAGGTTTGGATTTGGGAATTGTTTGTTTGCCGCAATAATCTCAGAAATTCCCACCTGATAACGAACGGCAATTTTCCATAACGAGTCTCCTGGTTGCACGGTGTAAACGGTTTGTGCAGATGAGATCGATGGAATGGAAACGATTGAAAAAAGGAAAGTTAAGGCTAATAAAATTCTTTTGATCAATTCTTACACCTCCTCGAAATTTAGGATTCGATTTGGCTATTTGAATTAGTCGAGGGGAGTGTTTCCAGTTGTTTGATTTTGTCAGGCGGGTTTGGTTTAGTCGATTTGCAACATCAATCGTACGGGTTGGGCTGGCCTTTTTTTGCGGGTTTCGGGGTTTCGGGGTTTCGGGGTTTCCGGGGTTTCCAGGGTTTCGGGGTTTCCGGGGTTTTCGGGGTTTCCGGGGTTTCCGGGGTTTCCGGGGTTTCCGGGGTTTCCGGGGTTTCCGGTGTTTCGGCATAATCGCGGATATATCGGGATAATCGCGGATATATCGAAATAATCGCGGATATTTTGCTATTTTCCGCGGATAAATTAAAATAATCGCGGATATATCAAAATAATCGCGGAAATCCCCAAAATTTTCTCAGATATAATAGTACTGTCCCCCTTAATTGGTACAACCCNCAGGGTTTCGGGGTTTCCGGGGTTTCCGGGGTTTCCGGGGTTTCCGGGGTTTCCGGGGTTTCCGGGGTTTCCGGGGTTTCCGGGGTTTCGGCATAATCGCGGATATATCGGGATAATCGCGGATATATCGAAATAATCGCGGATATTTTGCTATTTTCCGCGGATAAATTAAAATAATCGCGGATATATCAAAATAATCGCGGAAATCCCCAAAATTTTCTCAGATATAATAGTACTGTCCCCCTTAATTGGTACAACCCATACTCAAAACCACCCTCCAGATACCCTAAAACGCAAAAAAACCTGCAAATGCAGCTCGCATCCGCAGGTTCCAAAATAATATATGCCACTTTAAAACAATTTTTCCGCTGAAACAATGACTCCATCTTCGTCTGCGTAAACAAATTCTCCAGGTTTCCACTCGATTCCGCCAAATCGGAGAGTAACTTCGTTTTCGCCTTGGCCCCTTTTTACGCTTTTCAATGGGTTGCTTCCTATTGCAAAGATACCCGTATCTGTTTCCGCTAGCTCAGCTACATCTCGAACACAGCCATAAATAATAACCCCTGCTAGCCCTCTATTTTGCGCTATTTCACCTAGCATATCTCCCATAAGCGCACATCGCTTTGAACCGCCTCCATCAACAACTAGTACACTTCCCTCTGGTATTGTTTGCAAGGCGCTTTTTACTAATACATTGTCTTCAAAAACCCTTACTGTGCATATTGGTCCCCAAAACTTTTTCCTTTTCCCGTACGATTTAAACTCAACCTCACAAATTTTGAGTTGTTCGGAAAAGTCATCACACAAATCTGCTGTTTTAAAACTCAATTTTGTTCCCCCCAATGATTTATTCCACTTTCATAATTCTTGAGAACAACATAAATTCCCTTTAATTTTCGACAATTTTTTTATTATTTTGATTGTTTTATAAATTTCATCCTTATGATTGATCATTTTTAAAAGACACTTCTGACCTATTGTTTTTTCACATATATGTTAAAAAGGGGGAATGCAAATGGCAGGAATGTGGATAACGGTAATTGGTTTTGTCATTTGTTTAGGGGTTGTAGGCGGCACTTTATTTCATTATTTAAGATCAGCCATGAACACTGAGGATTCCACTAGAATCGACCGATTAAAGGAGTCTAAAGAAAAACATTAGATTTCACTAGAGGCAGCTCTCATTAAGAGGGTTGTCTCCTTTTTGTTCAAATGGAGAACGAGAAACAGCTCCAGTGTTGACAAAATCGCCAAAGACATCCGGGAACGTTACTCCGGTTTTATCAAGAGTTTATTTTTCATTTAATAATTATTGATAAAGATGGCAAAATTACCTACTAAGATGCTTAGTAGGAGGATATCAATGAGTACGAATGATCAAATGCCACAGTTTCCTGAACCTTTTTGGAGAGAAGTTGAGCTACCAAGCTTTCCAGCTTTAAATGAAGATCAATCCTTTGATGTAACCGTTGTGGGGGGTGGAATTACCGGGATTACCACAGGCTACCTTTTATCTAAGGAAGGTTTAAGGGTCGCTATTGTTGAGGCTGGGAAGATTCTCAATGGAACCACCGGGCATACAACAGCAAAGGTAACAGCCCAGCATAGTCTTATTTATGATGAATTGATTAGCCATTTTGGTCAAGAAAAAGCAAGGCTCTATTATTCTTCCGCAACGGATGCAATGGAATTTATTAAAAGTACGATAAAGGATAAACAAATAGAGTGTGACTTTAGCATGGAGGATGCGTACATATATGCCATAAAGGATCAATATGCCAGTAAGATTGAAAAGGAAGCAGATGCATACAGAAAACTCGGTATAGATGGTTCGATTGTCCCTTCCATTCCTTTTGAAATCAAAATACAAAATGCATTAGTTATGAAAAATCAGGGACAATTTCATCCTTTAAAATATTTGAAGAAAGTCGTGGATGAGTTTACAAATGCCAATGGAGTGATTTTTGAAAATACCACTGCAACGGATATTGAAGAAGGGGCTCAACCAAAATTGGTAACCCGTTCTGGAAATAAGATTACGTCAAAGTATATCGTCATTGCCTCTCATTTTCCTTTCTATGATAAAAAGGGACTCTATTTTACAAGAATGTATCCAGAAAGAGCTTATGTCATTGCAATCAAGCCGAGGTTAACCTTTCCTGGTGGGATGTATCTAAGTGCTGATGACACAACACGTTCCCTTAGGTATACACCTGTTAATGGGGAAAAGCTTGTCCTAGTAAGTGGCGAAAATCATAAACCAGGCCAAGGGATTGACACGATGCAGCATTACTTAGCATTAGAAGAATTTGCTGAGGAGATTTTTGGAATTGAGCAATACAAATATCGTTGGTCCACTCAGGATTTAACCACACTCGATAAGGTACCCTATATCGGACCAATCACTGAAAATCATTCAAACATTCTTCTTGCGACAGGTTTCCGCAAATGGGGGATGACAAACAGTACCTCAGCCGCTCTATTACTTAAAGACCTAATCCTTGAAAAGGAGAATCCATATAAGGAATTATTTTCACCACAAAGGTATAATGCAGACCCTAGCTTAAAGAAATTTATCAGCACCAATGCTGATGTGGCTGGTCACCTATTAAAAGGAAAGCTGGAGTTTGTACCTAAGGATCCTAACGATTTAACAAATGATGAGGGCTCCGTTGTAATGGTGAATGGAAAAAGAGCTGGGGCATTCAAGGATTCTGATGGAAAGCTTCACATAGTTGATACTACCTGTACCCACTTAGGCTGCGAGGTTGAATGGAACCATGGTGACCATACATGGGATTGCCCTTGTCATGGATCCAGATATTCCATCGACGGAGAGGTTATTGAAGGTCCAACCAAAAAGCCGTTGAAGAAAATTGAGTACAGTTAAATAATAAAAGGGTCTCATTTCTACCGCCTTAATATCTAGATTTCAAAAGGATACCTTCTAGATTAATGGATATGGTATTAACGGACCCTTTACCTTTTTTTCAAACGATTATTTCAATTCAAAGTCACCTGAACTAGTTCTAACCTTTAATTTATATTGTCCAGAGCCAATCTGCCCGATGATGTTGTCCTCTGATTTTTCATCATATTTTAATCCCTTTATCTCTACATTCCCTTCCCCTGAGTTACCCTTAAAATCAATTGCTAATGAAGTAGGTTTTTTATCAAATGCAACAGATACATCCCCGCTTGACGTTTCTGTATACATATTTCCTGTCGTCTCTTCATTATCAATGATTATTTCCCCAGAGGAGGCCTCTGCAACGATCTCTCCAATGACATTTTTTAAACTAATTTCTCCAGAGGATGAATGAAAGGTTGATTCCTTTCCATCTAAATCCACTGCATATAATGATCCACTGCTTACCTTCACATCAAATATATTTGCTTTATTATTCTTTAAATCTACTTCCCCACTTGAGGATTGTATTATGAATGTATCCTCTGCTACCGAATCTCTAGCTAGAAGATCACCAGAGCTAGTTCTTAAAGAGAGTTCTTTTGCCTTTAAGCTATCAATTTCATTAGAGCCTGAGGAGGTTTCCACTTTTATTGATTGGTAGACCTTTTCTGGTAGGTAGACGTTAATATTTGTATCTACAATCAGTACTCCAATATTGAATTTGAGTTGATTTTCTCCTTTTAATGCTACTTCTAATTTATTTCCTCTTTCAACAACATCAAGCTGAAGCTTCCTCTTTAGCTTTTTACTTACCTTGCCGGAAAGCTCAATGGATATCTCTTTTTCATCTGTTGGAACAACCTTCACATCACTTGATGAACTATCAATTTCAACTTCCTCAATGTTTTCTCCATTTACTGTCTTTTTATCGCTGACATTATAGGTGTCAAAAGAAAATCCGCCATTTGCCTTTAGAGAAACAATTGTCCCAACCATTCCAATGACAAGTAATAATAACAACCCCGATGCTAGTTTTTTCATGCTGCTTTCCCCCCTTTAATGACCCTAATATTAAATTTTATATATCGAAGGATAATTTGGTAGAAGAATTTCCCAACATAAATCATCCCGATGCTAAGCAATGCTCCTAAGCTAAATAGGGTAATGGAAACAAAAAAGTTGACAGTAAAGCTTTCATAACTAAAACCCATTACCGATGAAAAAATGACAACTAGTGGTGAAAGTGTTAATGCGAGCGCAGTTGCACATAAACCAATGTAGACCCCAAGTAATCCAATCACAGGACCTAAAACAAATACAAGATTAAAAAAGCTTAGACTAATAGAGGCAATAATCGCATGAAATATATTTGATACCGTTCTATCCTTTTCTGCCTTTTCAACACGATAATCAGCGAGTAGGTCCCGCGCAATAACATAAGGATCTCCTAATTCTGCAATGAGATCCTTTTCACTCTTCCCGTTTGCTAACCCGATTTCAAAATGCTCTTCGTAGTCGTACAGCATCTCCCTTCTATCATCCTCTGGGACCCTACTGAGCAATGATTCTAATTTTGATATAAATTCATTCTTGACCATCCAATATTCCCTCCTCGATAAACTCATTTACTGCGCTAGAAAACTGACGCCATTCCTTTACCAATTCATTCATATAATCGTATCCAGTGAATGTAATTGAATAATATTTTCTCGGTGGACCTTCTGTCGATTCTAATAAATATGTTGTTAAGTACCCCTCTTTTGTGAGCCTTCTTAATAATGGATAAAGAGTTCCCTCTGCCACTTCAATCCTACTCGAAATATTTTGGGCTAATTCGTAGCCATATTGATCCTTTTTTGAAATCAAAATTAAAACGCATAATTCAAGCACGCCTTTTTTAAACTGTACATTCAAAGGATTGTGCCCCCTATTCTTTATTTGCTACTAATGAAAATACAATAGCAGGCAAACAGTTATATATTACCAGCAATCACTATAATAATACACGGTAGTGAATAATGCAAGGTACTGATTTATATTTTTTTAAATACTACAAAAAAAGAACTCCTTTCAGAAAAAGGGAGTTCTCTGTATTTCATTAATCTAATGGGACGTTATTCTTCCGTTCCTTTGTCGTGTTCGTAAACTCTACAAGCTCTTCGCTTGTTCGTGGTCCTTCTTTCTTGTTTTTGTTACGCTGTGCATTGGCATTGCCACGTTTAGTCCTTCCCATTTTCCCACTTCTCCTTTATTAAAGAGTCAAAAATAGTATGAGTAAAAAGGAAGGGTGCTATTCGATAACTATAACTAAAGGAAAAAGTATCCTCTATTTTCTTTCTGATTTGTTGATGATTTCGCCTTTAAAGAAGACCTTCTCTGATAAAGGGATTTCTAGCTCACGAGCAAACTTTTTTAATTCCCTTTCTTCACGATCTGTTACAATGGATAACACTGTACCTTCCGCTCCAAATCTTCCTGTACGTCCAGATCGATGGATGTATTGCTTGATATCCTTTGGAAAATCAAAATGAACGACATGCGTGATGCCTTTAATATCCAAGCCTCTTGCTGCTACATCGGTAGCCAACAAAAGATTAGTTTTTCCATTTCGAAAATCCTTTAAAGCATTTTTTCTTTTATCCTTATTTAAATCACTATGAAGTATTGCTACGTTTATTCCCTTATAATTAAGCTTCTCAGAGGCTACTGTTAAATTCCCGATATCTTTCATAAATACTAATGCTTTTACATCCAATCGAGAAATCTTTTCCAAAATAAGGATTTTATCTCGAGGTTCCGAAGTAAAATAAATATGCTCAACATTTGCTGCGTTTATTGTTTCATCCTTTTCAACCTTTATGACCTCTGCCCCTGCTGTTAATTCCCTAGCAAGTGTTTCTGTTGGATTGGGAAGTGTTGCTGAGAAAAGAAGCACCTGTCGTTCCTTTAAGGTGGATTTTATTATATCTGTTACAGTTCCTCTATGCTCTTGGGTTAATAATTGGTCACCCTCATCCAAAACAATAGTTTTGACCTCATGCATTTTTAGCTTCTTTTGTTTAATAAGCTCTAAAGTTCTTCCAGGTGTCCCAATGATGACATGAGGGTTTTTCTTGATCTTTTCAAGCTGTCTTTTCACATTGGCACCACCAATAAACGTTGCCGCTCGAATTCCGCTATTTTCCGACCATGTCTGCACCTCGCTTTGAATTTGCATAACAAGCTCCTGAGATGAAGCTAAGATAACTGCTTGAATGGTTTTCTTAGTCGAATCAATTGCATTCAAAACTGGCAGTAAGTAGGCCAGGGTCTTACCTGTCCCAGTTGGAGATTCTGCTATTACGTCGACTCCATCTAAAATGAAAGGAATGGCCTTAGATTGAATTGTGGTTGGTTGAGTAAAACCAGCCTTCTCCCATGCAGCTTGAATAAACGGCTTCATCTTTTCTATCATATTTTCATTCATAATTTTCTCCTTCACTATGTAAAGATCATCATTGCTTTTGATACTAGCTTATCTCAATGAAGATGTCTATATGAATTGTTCGTAATACAAAAAAAGACTGCCCCATAGAAGTTCTCTTGAGACAGTCCTTTATTTAACTCACCCTTTCGAGCTTCCAATCCTTTGCTTTTTCCTTTATGACTTGGTAATTCTCCAAAAATTCATTTGCTGCAAGTGGATGGCTAAAGTAATAGCCTTGAATTTCCTCGCAAAGATTATTTTGTAAATAAGTCGTCTGACTTTCCGTTTCTACCCCTTCAGCAGTAACACGTAGCTTCAGGTTGTTTGCCATATGAATAATTGTGGATACAATTGCGGCATTATTTTCATTGGTTGTAATATCTTTTACAAAGGATTGGTCAATTTTCAACCGATCAATTGGTAGTTGTTGCAAATAATGAAGAGAGCTATAGCCCGTCCCAAAATCATCTATACTAATTTTTACACCAAGTGATTTTAGACCATCAAGGATTCCTAGAGCTCTATCAATATCGAGCGTCATGCTCTCCGTTATTTCTAATTCCAATAAATGAGGTGGCAATCCGGTTTCCCGTAAAACACTTTCTACAGTTGACACTAAGTTGGATTGCAAGAACTGTCTTGTTGATAAATTTACTGCAACAGGAATAGGTGGAACTCCCGCCTCTTGCCATGCCATATTTTGGCGAGCTGCTTCACGAAGAACAAATTCGCCAATTGGGATAATAAGCCCTGTCTCTTCAGCAACTGGAATAAACTTCATTGGAGGAATAGACCCCTTTATAGGATGAACCCATCGTAACAATGCTTCCAATCCAGATATTTCTCCCGTGAAAATATTTATCTTTGGCTGATAGTGAACGGTGAATTCATTTTTATTTAATGCCTTACGTAAATCGTTTTCAAAAATTAATTGATCATAGGAAGGATCTGATTTTAAAGGAGAATAGACCGCATAATTGTTTTTCCCTTGCTCCTTCACTCGATACATTGCCGTATCAGCATGTTTAATTAAGGTATCCGAATCTTCTCCATCATTCGGATAGACGGCTACACCAATACTAACTGATAAATGAAGCTCATAGCTTTGAACACTGAATGGCTTCTTAAATAAGGAGAGAATTTCTTTTGCGTAATTAGCCGCTTCCTCTTCTTGTTCTATTTCTGGAATTAATATCGTAAACTCATCGCCACTCATTCTTGATACCGTTAAACCTTCATCCAAATTCTTCTGAAGACGCTTACTTACCTCAACCAATAATTGGTCTCCTATTTTATGTCCTAAAGTATCATTAATTATTTTAAAACGATCAATATCCATAAAAAGAATGGCAAATTTCTTGTCTTTGCCTTCTTTAATATCTGTTAAGATTTCCTCTATTTTTTCTTTATACATCCGATTATTTGGTAAGCTTGTTAAATAATCATGATAGGCAGCCCAATGAAGTGATTCATCTAATGATGCACGGTCGATGGCCATGGCAACATGATTGATAAAAACGGATACTTGACTAACGATTTCATCATTGAAGAAATCCTTCTGTTTACTGGAGAAGTTAATAGTACCAATGACCTTATATTTTGTTAATAAGGGAATAATTAGAGTTGAACGAAATCCCTCTGCAATTAATTTCCTTTCTCGAGAAAATGAAGAGTTGGCTTCTAAATTGTTCCGAATTAATGGCTTTGATTCTGCTACTACTTTTTGTATTGGCGAATCAAATGTTTGAACAATCGATTTCTTAATATGGTCAGTCCCATCAAGCTCGTATATATCAATGCTTTCCAAATTCATTTCATCACTAATTGATAATGTAATCTTATCTACCTTTGTATAATGCAATAATTGGCTTAAAATAATTTTAATGATTTCATCCTTATTTAAATCATTTTCAATAACAGATTGAGATATATTACTCATCACTTCAAGAACTTCCACTTTTTCGGACAAATCTTTAGTTGCCATATCTATCTTTTCTACTAGTGTATTTTCATAGTCCTGGACGGTTTGTGACATTTTATTGAAGGCAACTAGAAGTTCATTCATTTCCCTAGTACCACCTTCAGTAACAACAATATTTCTGTTGCCTTTTGTCATTTGTCTTGTTGCTACAACTAACCTCTTTAAAGGCATTGTTAATCGTTTACTAAACCAAAAGGATATGATGACAGATATCAATGAGGTTATTAATCCAGTTAATATCGTGGATAGTACAAGCAAATTGATTTGTTCCTTATATTCATCTGTTTCTAATCCAATCTCAATTTCACCAACATTTTTTTGAAAGTAAAGAATAGGTACTTTTTCAACGATAATTCGGTTTTTATTTGTATCTGACGTTTCGCCTTTTTGATTAATAATTCTTCCGTCTATGTCTTTGATAATGACATATTTCATATTCGGTTGATCTAATAATGAATAGGCAAGTGGACTAATTTGCGAATAATCCCCTTTTAACATATTTAGACCAATGGCAGAGCTTAAAGTATTAGCTGCAGTTATTCCTTCATTTTTGAGTGTTGTTTCTAAATGGTTAGATTCTTTGAAGAGATGAACTAAACTTATCGCCGTTATTCCGATTAATATGATTATGTTCATCGTTAACCAAAAACGGAAGGCGATTGAATTTAGCCGTTTCATGGTGAACGAACCTCCTCTAATTTATCTATCCATTGGTTGTAATATTTGATTTGACTTTCTCTTCCATATCGCTCGGTGATTTTTTCCCATTCAGCTGCAGTATTGTTTAACGCTTCTTCTGCGCTCACCTTCTTAATTAATGCTAGACCGATATTTCGATCCAATACCTGCATGTATTCCCAACCCCCTGGAATCATTAAATCCGAATTTGTATTCTTTAAACTATCTTGAACAGAGCTAAGAAATTCCTTATTAATTTGGTGGCTAGGGAAAGGTCCTTTACCCTCTGCGGAAAAATGACTGTTTCTATATGGGTCATTTATCGTTTTAAGTGATGTAACTGCCTTGCTGCTAGCTTCCTCTGAAGCCAAATATTGAACGACCTGCCATGCCTTTTCTTTATTTTTTGTTTGACTGGATATTCCCATCACTCGACCAATCCATACCCCGCCTCTAGGGGCATCCTTTATTTCACCAGGTACTAGGGACCAGCCAACCAAGTTTTTCACACTTGAATTCCATGTGTCATCATCAAAGGAAAAACGTAATGTATCACTCCATTGAACAACCATGGCTACCTCACCGTGTAAAAAGACATTATTCAAATCAATCCAATCATACATAGACTCGGGAGGTGTAGCACCACTTGATTGAAGCTTAATCCAATCATTCAAAGCCTTCTTCCCTGCTTCACCTTGTATCATTGGCTTCATTTGGTCATCAAAATAGTGACCACCCATGGAAAGAAATCGCTCAGAAAACCATACATACCGCTTGGCATCCCCAGAGAATGTTGCAGTACCATATATATCAATTTTTCCATCGTTATCGGTGTCTCTAGTAAGGAATTTAGCTATTCGGTCATACTCCTCCCATGTTTTTGGAGGCAAAAGCTCTTCGCCATATTGTTTTTCATATTCCTTACTATATCTTTTAAACAAATCTTTTCGGTAGAATAATAAATGAGTATCCCCATCATAAACGACCCCATAATCATGATCATCGTAATTCATATATATCTTTCGATAAATAGGAACGATATCCTCAAAGGATGAATCCGCTTGAATATAATCATCTAACGGGAGAAGCATATCTCTTTCCACATATTGTGGAATCTTTCCAGGAAACAATATATAGATATCATATGTTTCTCCACTGGCAAAAAGAAAATCCTCTAAATTATCATTTAATCTATTGGGAAAGTAATATTCAAACTTTACTCCAAACTTTTCCTTCATTTTCTTTTCTTCCATTTTAAATGAAGCAAAGGCCTGTTCAGAATCTGCAATGACCCTAATTGTAGTTAAATTCGAGGTGTTTTGTTGTTTTTCTTCCTTAGTGGTACTTTTTTGGCAGCCTGATAGAATTAAAGCGAATATTAGAAAACATATAAGTACAACCTGCTTCCTCATTCTAAGCACCTTCTTATCGATTCAATTCGACATCCTTAGAAATAGTATACAAAAGGTCCTGTTAGAATTTTGCTAATTATTAAAATTGTCATTAATTTGACAAGGTTCATTTCACTCCATGTAAATAGAGGGAAATATTATCCACTCCATTATCTCACCTTTTTTTTGGTCGAAACACCATTCTTTTTTAAAAAATTTCAAAAAAAATGAGATGTAAACACTAGATTTAATTATGATTTTAAAAAATTAAAGAATCCTTTCCTATTTTCAGATTTTTTTCAGAAAGAGCGGTTAAAGTTTTGATTACAAGGAGGGATATTGTTAATGAAAAAATTTTCAAAATGGTTAATGATACCACTTACCATAGCATTAGTTGTTGGTCTATTCAGTTCAATTGTAAATGCTGACGATGATGACCATGAGAAATACGGGGAATATGGTGAGTATGAAAAACATGAAAAGAGTCATGATGGGTTTATTCTTGATGATGATGAAGAGTATGAGCATGAGCGACATGGAGAATATGACGACGATGATGAGTACGATAAGCATGATGATGAAGGTTACGAGAAAGATGGGTATAAAGATGGCGGGTTTAGAGGAAATCAATCAACCATATCACAAAGCTCATTTTGGAATATCTGGACTAGAGAGGCAGTTACCTCTATAAATAATGACCTTCCATTTCAAAATGCTCAAGAGGTAGAGATTGAACTCAATCAACAAACTGAAAAACTATTTATGTTGCCTCAAAATGGACAGCTGTTGATATCTAGTGAGCAGCTTGGAAAATTTATAGGTGCAAAAACGACATTCTATCAACAAAGTAAAATCCTTGTTATTTCAAAAGGAAAAAAAGAGTTGATTGTTCGGGCGGGAACAAATGCAGTCTATGAAGACATGGTCAAAACACCTATACCAACGAAATCTCTCTATTATGAGAATTCTATCTTTGTCCCCATTTCAGTTATTGCTAATGCATTCGACTATAGAGTGAACTGGGATGCACAAAAGGAAATCATGACATTACAATCAATCAATTAAAAAGAGGTGGCCATAATGAAACCAAAAGCAAAAGCAAAATGGATAATCGGAGTTACAGGAACGGCTTTTTCTGCATTCGTACTTGGGCAATTAAATGATACTCCCACAGCTGCCAATTCGGAAGACAGTCTAAAAATTGAAATTACTGACTCAATGAGTGAACGAGAAAAGGAATTAGCTAAGCTTGATTGGAGTAATTTTGCAATCCAACAAAGTAATCCTGAGGGGAATTTTGAAAATGACCGGACGACAAGAAGAACATAACCAAGGAAATAGCCATTCTATGCAATTGAAGCTGATGAACACCTCCTTATACATCTCGATATCAAATACCGAGCTAGTATCTTGGAAAAAACATATAACTTCTTGGTTTCAATACATTGAAAAAGCCTTCTCGAGATTCTTGACACATAATGAATTGTGGCTATTTAACCAGGCGCCGGTTAATGAATTGATACAGATTTCTCCGGTATTTTACGACATACTTCAAAAGGCAGAAGAATATCGAAAAAAAACTGAAGGACGATTTTCCCCCTTTTTGCTTAATGAACTAGAAGCACACGGGTATAATCAGTCCTTCCCTTTTAAAGAAGCCACAACCAACAACGCCAAGATTGAAAGCCATTTTGATTCAAAACCTTTAGAATTTCACGAAGGATTTCAAATTATTAAACGTACAGACCAAAAGATCGATCTCGGAGGTATCGCCAAAGGATATGCAGTAGAAGCAGCAGCCAAGTGGTTAAGAACCAATGCCAAAAGCAGATATGGAATAGTCGATGGTGGCGGAGATATGACCGTTTGGTCAAATGGAGAAAAGACCTGGGATATAGGTATTATGAATCCTTATCATGAGGATCAGCGAATTGGAAGCTTTCAGATTCAAAACGGCGGAGTAGCAACATCTAATACTATTTATCGAAGCTGGTTACAGGGAGGAACGAAGAAGCATCACCTTTTAGATGGTCGAACAGGTAACCCAGTGAAAACCTCAATCATACAAGCAACCGTAGTTATGAATCATTGTCTCGATGCTGAAATTGGTGCAAAGGTATGCTTTATGAATGACGGAAAACCAATAAAATCAATCTTAAATAAACTTGAAGAAAAGAATAATTTTTTAATTGTTAACTCTGATGAAAATATCGAAATGGGGTGACTTATGTGTTGAGTGAAGCTTTATCAAATTGGAATTTAATTCGAATCTCAGGTTTTCTTGCCTACTTTTTATTTACCTTTTCTATAGCAGCAGGAATTACTGGAAGGATCTCCATACTACAAAAGAATAAACAATTAGTAATGGAGTTGCATCAACAAAGTGGTTGGGTTGGGCTATTAACTGTTATCTTTCATTTTACGCTCCTTTTAAAGGATCATTATGCTCCTTATACGCTAAAGGAAATATTCATCCCATTTATAGCTGAAAATGAACCATTTTATTCAGCACTCGGAACCATTTCGTTTTATTTATTGATAATAACAGTTGCTACTTCAGACTTTTTGATGAAACGCTTAGGGAAGAATCTATGGAAAAAGATCCATTTTGCTGTCATTCCAGCATGGCTTCTTTCACTTTTACACAGTGTATTCATGGGGACAGATAGCCAACAGATGTGGGCGACCTATTTGTATAGTGGGGGACTGGTTCTCATAGTTGTTCTTCTTATTTTCCGTTATTTAGATAGCCAAGTTAAACAGAATAAGAAAAAAGTATCGATACAAAAAGCACCATAGGGACTGGTGCTTTTTGTATGTCTGTCCGGTTCCTGGGGCATTTCTGAATGAATATGAACTGGTGTTTCGAAATTACAATTACGAAAGCACCCTTAAAGCTTCATATAACCAAAACAAAAAAGGGAGAGAACCCCCTCCCCTCTAATCAAGTGCGAGCTACATTTTGTTTAAACTGAATAATAAATGTAGTTCCTTTATTTACTTCACTTTTTACATCTATTTGACCTTCATGTGCCTCTACAATTGTTTTTGCAATCGCAAGTCCTAATCCTGATCCCTCTCTATTTCTTGATGTATCAGCCCGGAAGAATCGATCAAATATATGTGGGAGATTATCAGGAGAAATACCTGGACCTATATCTTGAACTTTAATTACAATTCCTTGATTCTTAATCTTCAAGGAACATGTAATTGTTCCTTCCTTTGTATAACGTATCGCATTATCTAATAGTATATACATTAGCTGCTCAATTCTCGCCTTATCCCCAATCATCCACGCCTGTTCTTCTATTTCTTCCAGGAGTGTGATGGTTGGTGGTATAACTCTTGAAAATCTATTCACTAGTGAATTGAACACTTCAGATAAATTTAGGTTCTCTTTCTCAATTTTGAATTGCTCATTATCATATCTTGCTAAGAATAATAAGTCATTGGTCAGCTTATTCATTAATTCGGATTCATTTTTCATATCCTCAAGAATTTCTTTTCCTAAAGGACTAAGATGGTCCCTTTCCTCCTGGTTAAGCAAATCAATGGAGCTATAAAAAATGCTTAATGGCGTTCTTAGCTCATGGGAGGCATCTGATATAAATTTCTTTTGAATTTGAAAGGATTTTTGAATCGGCTTCATTGCCTGCCCGGCGAAAAAATATCCAGCAAAAGCAAAAAGGACACTAAATATTAATGAAATAATCAGCAAAATCCAAATGATATTTTTAATGATATGCTTTTCGTTTGTTATATCTTTTCCAATAATAATACTTCCAAAGGAATCCTCATCATCACTTACAGGGTATTGGATGATAAGTAAATGACTGTCCTCCCACTTCACCTCTTTTGAGAAAGAATTCCCATTCTTTTCATGAATCCAGTTGTTAACATAATTTGAAAAGCCCCTAACCGTTTCTTCCCCTGAAACTAAGTTTTCACTAGAATCAAATATATAATAGAATATCTCCCTGTCTCCCCTAATATCTAGATGACTATCATGATAATCTTCCTCCTCCTCATCATCATCTTCAAGATCCTCCAAATATTCATGGACCACTTTTTGATGATAGAGGTTTAATTCATCTATGTTGTCTTTTTTTATGGAGTTTGAGATAAACCAATAAAGAACAAAGATAAATATGGCCAAAATGATTAAAAGAGAGACTGTATAAAGTATGGTAAGCCTTGCTTTTAATGTATTAAACATCTTGATCCCTCAGCTTATAGCCTACCCCTCGTATGTTTTGAATCATGGACTGCTTACCCTTTTGGTCAATCTTTTTCCGAAGAAGCTTAACTAATGCATCCAAAGCATTTGGTGTTACCTCTACATCAAATCCCCAAATCCTCTCAATTAAGACTTCTCTTGTCATAACCTGATGCTTATTCCTTAGAAAGATTTCTAGTAATTCATATTCCTTTTTGGAAAGATCAATGAATTGACCATTTCTCTTTACCTCGTGCGTATTAAGGTTTAACTGGATTCCGTTACAGCTTAGAAATTCTTCAAAGGGTTTCTCCTTTCTCCGCAATAAAGCCCTTAATCTCGCAGATAATTCTTCAAATTTAAAGGGTTTAATCAGATAATCATCTGCACCAGAATCCAGACCAGCAACTACATCTTCTAATGCATCCTTAGCAGTAAGGAACATAATTCCTCCTTTATACCCATTCTTTCTAATTTTTTTGCATGCATCTATTCCATTCAGCTTTGGCATCATCCAATCAAGAATAATGATGTCATAATCAGTGAAAAGCGCATGATCACAGGCATCCTGCCCGTCTCGTACCCAATCCACTAGATTAAACTCCTTTTTTAAAAGATGATAGATTATCTTCCCTAGACGCTCATCATCTTCCGCTAATAATAAATTCATTTAGCCTTCATCCTTCCTTAAAAGGCATTATTTTAACTCTAGCATAGCAAATTAATCTGAAAATTATATGAAAGAATGTTGAGTTTTTTTCACAATATATAAAGATTGAGCGTTGATGCTTGGCTTAGATTGAACTTCATTTCAGAGTATCTGTATTTCAGATTCCTAAATTGCTATTACATAGAAAAAACAGCCTCTAGTAAGGGCTGTTTTTGTTAAAAAATCATCTATCTTTCCATTCCGTTTACATTAAATACTATTACCAGTCAATTTCACCTCTACAGTCTTTATTTTACCATTTTGGTATACCTCTAGCTTGATTGTGTCCCCAATTTTTATTTTAGAATATAAGTATTTTCTTAAATCACTCGTGTTTTCAATTTTGTTTCCATTAATGGATACGATAATATCTTCTACTTTTAATCCTGCCTTTGCAGCTGCTGAGTTTGGATCAATTTGAGTAATAATTGCCCCTTCTTTTATATCCTGATGAATATTTTTCAAGTATGCTTGAGGGATTTCATTTAGACTTGATAACGCCACTCCTAGATATGGTCGCTCTACCTTTCCTTTTTCGACTATTTCATTAATGATTGGCACAAGGTCATTGCTTGGAATCGCAAATCCTAATCCTTCTACTCCACTCTCAGAGATTTTCAAGCTATTAATCCCCATAACCTGACCTGCAGCGTTGATCAATGCTCCGCCGCTATTACCTGGATTAATGGCTGCATCCGTTTGAATGACATTCAAATCCCAATCTCCTGCTGAAGTAGTGACAGATATCGTTCGATCAGTGGCACTTACAATTCCTTGGGTCACTGATCTTGAAAAGTCCAGTCCAAGCGGATTTCCAATGGCTAATACTTGGTCGCCCGGTCTGAGTGTGGAGGAATCCCCAAAATCTAATACCGTCGTAACATTCTTCGCATCAATCTCTAAAACAGCCAAATCAGTTAATGCATCGGCCCCAATGAGCTTTGCTGAAGTCTTTTTACCGTTGTAAAGGGACACCTCAATTTTCTGAGCTCCTTCAATCACATGATTATTAGTTACTACGAGTGCTTTGCCATTATTCTTTTGAAAAATCACACCAGAACCTGTTCCACTTTCTACATCTTCGCTATTTGCATAAAAATTCGCTTGCTGCTCTTGAATATTAACAATCCCTACAATAGCCTTAGATGCCTTTTCTACCGTATCCGCTATGGAATTCGAAGTGTTTGTAGATGTTTTCTGAACTGTCACTGTATCAGTATTTGTTGTTTTTGAATCACTATTTTGGAGAGAATTTTCTACCTTAGCATTGCTAGAATACATATCTTCCAAATAATTTGTATGTGGAATGATAGCTAATGTTAGGGCAGACCCAATCACACCCGCTGCCACAGTTGATAGAATACCTTTGAATATGATACTCGTTTGTCTTGGTTCCTTTTGAATATGACTAAATTCTTCCCTCTGTTCAACCTCATTATTTTCAATTGAACTTTCCGTTTCATTTGAATTAAATTCTTCATTATTATTCATGCTGTATTCCTCCTTATCGGATTTGCTTAGCTTCCATATCCTTTTGTTTCTCTATGCTTAAACTATATCCGGAGAATATGAATAAACTATTAACAATCCTTTAATAGAGTTAGAAATGTTCATTAAAAAAGTGAGTAAACTATATGCTTATTAACTAAAAAACCCCCATTAAAATGGGGGCTTAACAACTATTATGCTTCCGTGAGATGATCATTTAATATCAGATCTTTATTGAGTAAATCTCTAAGCTCATCTGGTACTCTTACTTTTTCCCTTGACTGCCGGTCTATGGTAGTTAGCACGACAGTTGATTCGATGACAAGCTCTTCAGTTTTATTATCAAGCATGATTTGATTTAAGGTAAAGCTTGTATGGCCAATATGGTGAATTGAAGTGCGAATCGAGAGATGGTCATTATGAAACACTTCTTTTTTATAATCTGCACTAATATGTACAATTACTGCTTCCACATTCAGTGATAGGCAAAATTGATACCACACCTTCCGAGCTTGATCTAAATACTCCAATAGTTTCACATTATTCACGTGATAGTATTCTGTTTTTGCAACGAGCTGGAGCTCCGAATAAGTCAAAATATCCCCTCCATGAATCAAAAAAATAGAATATTTACTGTTTATTCGCTAATTAAATTTGTATTCCTTTATTTATAGAAAAACCGCCAAATTTATTTTTGACGGTAATTAACCATTTCCCTTATTAAACTGGAAAGCGAATGACAAACTTCGTGCCCGTTCCTTTTTCACTTGAAACCACTACTGTGCCGTTATGGAGAGTAACTAATTGTTTTACGATAGACAAGCCCAGTCCAAATTCTCCGAATGGTGTTCCGGTCCGTGACATATCCGCTTTATAGAACCGACGCCAGATTTTCTCAATTTCCGCCGGCTCTATTCCTATTCCGGTATCCTCAATCTCGATAATAGTCTCATTTTCGCCTGATTTCCCTCTTAAAGTGATTGTCCCATTTTCCGTAAATTGAATACTATTTTTCGTAATGTTTATCAGAATTTGGACCAATCTATCATAATCGGCAGTTACATACACATCTTCATCCACATCTAAAATGATTTGATCATTCTTTTCTTCGGCTTGAAGATCCAGCTGCTCCTTTATTATTTCAAGTACTTCGGCTAGCTCGATTCTTTCTTTAAATAATTTCACCTGATTGGAGCGAATCTTTTCGTAATCAAGGTTTTCATTCACAAGGCGAATCAATCTCTTTGTTTCCTTGCTAACTAATTGAAGCCCTTTTTCTTTTTCATTCTCGGGAATCATATCATTTCTAATTCCTTCAATCATGCCGCTAATGGTTGTTAAGGGGGTGCGCATCTCATGTGATACATCAGCCATGAATTGTCGTCTTCTATTTTCAAGACTATCGATTTCCTCCATTGAGGCATTAATTTTTCCAACCATGCTGTTAAAATCCTTCGCTAATTCTCCGATTTCATCAAAATTGGATGCAGGAATATTAACGGTATAATCTCCCGCAGCAACGAGAGAGGTGGCGTCTTGAATTCGTTTAATTCGTTTGACGTGGATTTTCGAAAGCAGCCAGCTTAATAATAAGGATACCCCTAATGCAATTAGTACCGTATATAATAAAAATTGATTGATATCATGTATCATTTCCCTAGAGCCACTTACTGGAGAAGTTAATAGAATCCCTCCAACAAATTCCCCTCTATTTATATAAGGTAAAGCTACTAGTGTGACGTCCTGGTTATACCGTTTATCATCATATTTTACAACTACTGGTTTAGCCCCCAAAATGGTTTCCCATTCTTTTTCTGTAAGCTGAATGTCAGGACCAGGGATGCCAAACTGCAGGATGTTCTTATTGATATCAAATAAACTAAAGCTAATCCCTCTTCCTGATAAAACATTTGCATATTGACTGATAACCTGTTCTCCACCAGTTTTTCCACGGTCTAAATCATGCAATATATTTTTACCATAGGTAATTAGTTCCTCTGTTTTGTTGTTATAAACCAAATTCTCAACATAATGAGAGAACAGCAAACTTAATACTAAAAATGCAACGACAATGATGCTGATATGGCTAATAAATTGTTGGTAAATGTATTTAAATTTCATTCTCCATCTACCGTCTCATCAAATTTATAGCCTACACCCCACACCGTATGAAAGAAAGGTTGTTCAAAAGTTCCAACCTTTTTACGCAATCGTTTAATATGCACATCTACTGTGCGCTCGTCCCCATAATATTGATAGCCCCAAACCGATTCTAATAACTGTTCCCTTGAAAAGACCTGTTTTGGATGCTGGGCAAAGTAATAGAGCAATTCAAACTCCTTTGGGGTCAAATTTGTAATTGGTTGATCGTTTAAAAAGACCTCTCTTGTATCCTTGTTAATTTTAAAATGCTGGGTTTGAATCATTCCTTTAGGCATTGATTCATTTTGTCCCCCTTGATATCTACGGGTAACTGCTTTAATTCTTGCCATCAATGCAAGTGGGCTGAAAGGCTTTGTCACATAATCATCCGCTCCCATCTCAAGACCCAAAACTTGATCGGATTCACTGTCTTTTGCTGTGAGCATAATAATTGGAACGGTACTTTTTTCCTCTCTAATCTTTCTGCAGATGCTTACCCCGTCCATCCCTGGTAGCATCCAGTCGATAATAAGGGCGTCCCATCTTCCACTTTTATACCGGTTATAGCCTTCGAGTCCATCATTGACAAACTCGCCCTCTATTCCCTCTTTTGAAAAAAACATCTCTATCATTGAACAAACACTTTCATTATCTTCTATCACTAATATTTTCATTATTAGCTTCTCCCTTCGCTTTTTCGAAGTACGAAAAACTTCTTCTTAATTCAAATTAAAACGAATTTCATTATTTATCAACTATCTTCTCTGGTTCTTCCCTAAATGTTTCGCTTTAGGAAATAGATTAGTCGTAATTTATTCATAATATTTTGTGGTTCTCTTTTGGTGTTGGTGTTGGGCCATATGATAATACCGATTTGGGTCGATCGCGGATAAATTGGGATTACCGCGGATATATCTGGATTATCGCGGATATCCCAAAATGATCGCGGAAATATCAAATTTACTGTCATTGTTTCTACATTATCCCGGCCTAAACTCCAAATAAAATAGCTATAATCTCATCAATATCATTTTCCAAAGGCAAAATAA
Organism: Bacillus massilinigeriensis; assembly: GCF_900117315.1. Taxonomy (GTDB): domain Bacteria; phylum Bacillota; class Bacilli; order Bacillales; family Cytobacillaceae; genus Bacillus_BE; species Bacillus_BE massilionigeriensis. Next base: position 301,333 of record NZ_LT630337.1, on the reverse strand, counting down.
AAAGCTCAATTCGCTTTTCCCCTGCGAATAGAGCTCACAAACACATATATCCTTATAATACTTTACTTAAAAATGCCTTTGTTCTTTCATTTTGTGGGTTTTCAAATAATTCTTTAGGAACGTTTTCTTCCACGATATATCCGCCGTCCATGAATAATACTCGGTCCCCTACTTCGCGTGCAAAACCCATTTCATGTGTCACGACTACCATGGTCATCCCTTCCTTAGCGAGCTGCTTCATAACTTCAAGCACCTCTCCAACCATTTCTGGGTCTAATGCAGATGTTGGTTCATCAAAAAGCATTATCTTCGGTTCCATTGCAAGTGCTCTTGCAATGGCTACACGTTGCTTTTGACCACCTGATAAGGAATCGGGATAAGCATTTGCCTTATCTTCTAACCCTACTTTTCTTAACAGCTCAAGACCTTTTGAATGAGCTGTTTCTTTATTGACTTTACGAACCTTTAAAGGTGCGAGCATGATATTTTCTAGAACTGTTTTATGTGGAAATAAGTTAAATTGCTGGAATACCATTCCCACCTCGGTTCGAATTTCATTTATATTGACCTTTTTATCGGTAAGATCCATTCCTTCAATATAAACATGTCCATCTGTAATAGTTTCTAATAAATTTATACATCTAAGGAAGGTTGATTTACCCGAACCTGAAGGTCCAATGACCACAACCACCTCTTGAGGATTAATTTGTACATTAATATCCTTTAATACTTCATGCTTCCCAAATGATTTTTTTAGCCTTTCAACCTTAATCATTCTGTTGAGAGCCTCCTCTCAAGTCGATTTAATATGAAGCTCAACGTCAATGTTAAGATTAAATAAATTAATGCAGCAGTTAACAATGGTTCCCACACGCGATAGTATTGTCCCTGCATAGCCCTACCCCAATACATAAGCTCAGGTGCCGCAATGACAGACGCAAGTGAGGAATCCTTTAGAAGGACGATAAATTCATTTCCTAACGGAGGAATCATTCTTTTAAAAGCCTGTGGCAAAATGACATACCTCATTGCTTGAACATGACTCATACCTAATGACCGAGATGCCTCCATTTGCCCACGATCAATGGATTGGATACCTGCCCTGAATATTTCGGCAATATACGCGGCAGAATTTAACGAAAGTCCAACAATTGCAGCTATAATCCCATTTGTTGAACCAGTGAATAATGGCACTACACCAAAATGAATAATTAATATTTGTACCAATAGGGGTGTCCCGCGAAAAAGGGTAATATAGCATTCAAACGGAAAAGCGAGGAGTTTATTCTTCATCATTTTTCCTAATCCAATGAGTAACCCGAAAACTGTTCCAAGTAGGATACTCGCAATGGAAAAACCAATCGTTAAAAGCGTCCCTTTCCAAAAATACGGGGCATAGTCAGCTATCAGGTCAAATCGGAAGTCCATAGCTTACCTCTCCTTTTTATCTTGCATCATCTAATAGGTGAATGAAAAGTGAAAAAATGCGTAACACCATTTATAGAGTTACGCAAATTTCACTCCTAGTTATTGCTGTGCTTTTAAAGTTTCAATATCTGGTTCTGCTCCAAAATTATCTTTGTAAACTTTTGCATAAGCACCGTTTTCAAATACTTTGTTAATTGCTGCATCAAATTCAGCCTTTAACTTACTTCCTTTAGGGAACATAAGTCCGTAGAATTCCTGATCGAAGCTGTCAGTATCTTCAATTACAACAAACTTATCCTTTGGATTATTCTTCGCATATTCTTCAACAACAGTATTGTCAGCAACTACTGCGTCTGCACCTTTATTTTTAAGTTCCATGATTGCTAGATTGTTATTTTCAAACATTTTAATATCTTTGCTGTTTTTTCCAAGGATTCCTTTAACTGCTTCATGACCAGTTGTTCCATTTTGAACAGCTACTACTTTTCCTTTTAGATCCTCTGCAGATTTAATATCACTGCCTTCAGGTACTAAAATTTTATTAGTAGATAGGAAATATGGTACAGAAAAATCATAGGTTTGTTTTCTATCATCATTAATGGTGATTGCGGAGATGGCGATATCAGCACGTTTGTCTTTAATTTCAACAAATAGTGGATCCCAACCCACATGTTCTAATTTCATCTCATAGCCGGCTTCCTTTGCAACGGCTTTGATAAAGTCTACGTCAAACCCAACAATTTCGTCACCCTTCATTGATTCGAATGGTGCATACGCTGCATCTGTTACAACTCTTATGGTTTTCTTCTCTTCACTTGCCCCATTACCCTTATCTTCTTTACTTGCTTCCTTGGTCCCACACGCAGATAGAATAAGAGAAATTGAGACAAGTAAGGCTAACATAAGAAATGACATTTTCTTCATTAATAAAATTCCCCCTTTTTTAATATCAGCATTTTCAGTTTTACTAAATATTAATATTATTCAGTCTTTTTTATTGAGTATAATTCTACTTTCACCTTTTTGCAAGAATATGTAGAAAAAAACTTTAGGAAACTACCATATTAGAATAATAAATTTTTTATTCATTATTCCATTCATAATATATGAGACAGCTTTAATTGATATAACTACGATAAACAAAATGGAAAACCTTTTTTAATCAACTTTTCCTTTGCCTATTTATGTTAGACAATTGCATCCTTATGTTTGTTTAGATTCACCAGTTGATGTACATCCTGTAATTAAAATTATTTTAATTTTTAATATTTATTTTATACAATATCATATTTTAATGAATATAATTGGGATAATTTCTTCTGGAATACTGGTTATACTTAAAATATTTTTGCTAGAATAAGAAATGACATTTTACGTTAGGATAGGAACTATATTTCCTTTTATATAATAAGATTTTTACCAAAAATACTGATATAATAATTAAAATACAAGGTAATTAAATGCAGAAAGGTTGATAACGGTTGGATAATAATTCTTCAAATTTTATTCGAAACATTATCGTAGAGGATTTGGAAAGCGGTAAGCGCAAAGAGATCATTACTCGTTTTCCACCTGAGCCAAATGGCTATCTTCATATTGGACATGCCAAATCCATTGTCATAAACTTTGGACTTGCTGATGAATTTAATGGAAAAACTAATTTACGATTTGATGATACAAATCCTTTAAAAGAGGATCAGGAATATGTGGATTCAATTAAAGAGGATGTAAAATGGCTTGGTTATGAGTGGGATGAGCTTCGTTTTGCTTCAGATTATTTCGATGAAATGTTTGAAAGAGCGGTTCTTCTAATCAAAAAAGGAAAGGCCTATGTCGATGAATTAACCGCAGAGCAAATTCGTGAATATCGCGGAACATTAACAGAGCCAGGAAAAGAAAGTCCATACCGCAATCGCTCGATAGAGGAGAATCTAGATTTATTTGAGCGAATGAGAGCCGGTGAATTTGAGAATGGTAGCAAGGTCTTAAGAGCAAAAATTGATATGGCTTCTCCAAATATAAATTTACGTGACCCGGTCATCTACCGTATTTCTCACACCACTCATCATAATACGGGGGACAAATGGTGCATTTATCCAATGTATGCATATGCGCATCCACTTGAAGATGCCATAGAAGGAGTTACTCACTCCCTATGTACGACCGAGTTTGAAGACCAACGCCCACTTTATAATTGGGTAGTTGAAGAGTGCGAGATGGAAAATCAACCACAACAAATTGAGTTTGGTCGTTTAAATCTTACAAATACAGTCATGAGTAAACGGAAGCTAAAACAATTAGTTGAAGAAAACTATGTTGATGGATGGGATGATCCTCGTCTCCCTACCATTTCGGGCCTCCGTAGAAAGGGATATACACCAGAGGCAATCCAAGAGTTCGTTAAAGCAGCCGGTGTTTCAAAAGGATACTCTACTGTTGATGTACAAATGCTTGAGCATTTCGTTCGAGAGGATTTAAAGCTTAAGGCTCCACGAACAATGGGGATTTTAAAGCCATTAAAAGTGATAATCACGAACTATCCTGAGGACCAAGTAGAAATGCTTGATGCAGAAATAAATCCTGAAAATCCGGAAATGGGTGTTAGACAAATTCCTTTCTCAAGAGAAATATATATTGAACAGGAGGATTTCATGGAAAACCCTCCAAAGAAATATTTCCGCCTCTTCCCTGGAAACGAAGTACGTTTAAAACATGCTTATTTCATTAAATGTGAAGACTTTATTAAAGATGAGGATGGGAATGTTGTTGAAATCCATTGTACTTACGATCCAGAAACTAAGAGTGGAACAGGTTTTACTGGTCGAAAGGTGAAAGGAACAATACACTGGGTTGATGCTAAGAATGCGATACCAGCTGAGTTTCGCTTATATGAACCATTAATTTTAGATAGTGAAGAAACGGAAGAAAAAGAAGAAACCAAATCCTTCCTTGATGATGTCAATCCGAATTCACTACAAATTGTTCAAGGGTTTATTGAGCCAAATATGAAGGATGTAAAGCCACATGAGAAGTTCCAATTCTTTAGACATGGATACTTTAATGTAGATCCGAAGCATTCATCAGCTGAAAAGCCAGTTTTTAACCGGATTGTCTCTTTGAAGAGCTCGTTTAAACTATAATATAAAAGGAGCAGACCAATAAAGTGATATCACTTTATTGGTCTGCTCCTTACTTTTTTACTGTGTAACCTTTTTTCTCAAACTAGAAAGATAAATTTTAATCATAAAATAGGATATCTCATCCGGTAGCTGTTCTTTGATTGGCTTTAATCGGTCCATCCCAACCCTTTCTACCGCTTCCTCCAGTAAATGTAAAGAATTCTCAGGTATCTCTGACATTAAATCTATTTCTAACCCTTGTTCAAAGCAAAGAATCAAATGATTTTCTACAGTAGTTACGTTAAGGTCACGACTTTTTGCAATATCTTTCACAGATAATTGCTCACGATACATCTCATAACTAATTAGATGTGAGTCTCTAACCACTTTTTTTGTTGCTTTTGGTTGTTCGATACTTTGAACTTTTTCAGGTCTTCTTTCTGGATTGGACTGACAATATTCAATAATCACCTTGATAAACTGTTCACCATATTTTTTTAGCTTATGCTCCCCAACCCCACTCACCTGCAAAAACTCGACTTCTGACAAAGGTAATTTCGTACACATGTCTCTTAAAGATGTGTCTGAAAAAATCACAAAAGGTGGAACACCTTCTTGCTCTGCCAAGGATTTTCGAACACTTCTTAGCTCTTCAAATAAAGGGTCATTTCTCGAAATCATCTTAACCTGAACAGATTCTTTTCTCATAACTGTTTCCTTGCCCAGCAGAACCTCTTTCCCCTTTCCTGCCACAAATAAAGTCGGGAAGGAGCCTTGAGCGACACCTATGAGATCTTGAGTGATTAAAAACTCGATAAAATCGCTAATATCTTTACTGCTTCTATCCTTTAAGATTCCGTATGTAGGAAGCTTATGAAAGCCAAGTTCTATAACCTTTTTATTTCTCGAACCAGTGAGGACCTGGGCAATTAAATTTTTCCCGAAACGCTGCCCCATTCGAATCATGCATGACAATACCATCTGCGCTTCCCTTGTAACATCAATACTATTCCTCGTGTCGGTACAATTTCCACACTTTCCACAAGGCACAATCACTTGTTCACCAAAATAATGAAGAATAAAACCTTGTAAGCAATTCTCTGTATGACAATAATCTACCATGTGTCTCAGTTTTTCCAGCTCTGATTGAATCCGTAGATGGTCTGTTGATTGATCAATTAGGAACCGTTGAACCTGGACATCCTGTTGAGAAAACAACACAATACACTCACTCTCTAGACCATCTCTTCCAGCACGGCCTGCTTCTTGATAATAGCTTTCCATGTTCTTAGGAACCTGAAAGTGAATCACATATCTGATGTTGCTTTTATCAATCCCCATTCCGAACGCTGATGTTGCAACCATGACTGTCTTTTTATCTTGAAGAAATTGTTCTTGTTCATTTATCCGGTCTTGGTCATTCATTCCTGCATGATATCGGGCGACTTCTATATTTTCTCTTGCTAATCTCTCATATAATTGGTCTACTGTTTTTCTAGTTGCTGCATAAATAATGCCTGCTTCCTTTTCATTCTTCTTAATATAATCCTTTAAAAATAGGAAACGGTCCTGACCCTTGATTACTGAAAATGAAAGATTTTCTCGTTGGAATCCTGTAATAACGGTGCTATTTTCATCAATATTTAGTGAGCTGCAAATATCTGCACGAACAATTGGAGTTGCCGTTGCTGTGAGAGCTATCACAACAGGTGTTTTTTCTAAACTTTGCACTATTTTATGAATATGTCGATAGCTCGGCCGAAAATCATGGCCCCATTGTGAAATACAATGTGCTTCATCAACAGCGATTAGAGGAATTTCCATTTTTTGAAGTTCCTCCAAAAAATCATATGATTCTAATCTTTCAGGTGCAATATAAAGTAGTTTATAATCTCCATTTTGTGCTGCTCTAATCCTCTCGTTTGCCTCTGAAACGCTGATTGAACTATTAATATAAGTAGCAGGTATTCCCAATTGGAGTAATGTATCAACCTGATCCTTCATGAGTGAAATAAGTGGAGAAATTACAATCGTGGTTCCTGATAACATAAGCGCAGGAATCTGGTAACAAATCGATTTCCCGCCCCCAGTAGGCATGACACAAAGGGTATTTTCCCCTTCAAGGCAGGAGAGAATTGCTAATTCTTGACCCTTACGAAATGCTGAATATCCAAAGTAAGAATTTAATAATTTCTGGGCTTGCTCAATCAAATGACTATTGCTCCTTTCGATAAAAAATAGGGATGGAATAAAAAAGGTTGTGATGTATGAAGTACATTCGAGGCTATTGATGAGGTTAAATAGGGATGGTGATTCCTTTAAATCATATCACAAACACCCTATTATTAGCTAATAAGAAAAAAGGCATACTGACTCTTTTTATTAGAGATACAGCTGCCTTTTATTACTTATTGGGAGAGCACGACTTGCGGATAATCAGTCTTGTTGGAATGGTAATCCGTTTTGGTAAAACATTAGGATTTTCAAGTTTTTCTAACAAACAATTTGTTGCTTCATAGCCTAATTGAAAAATACTAATGTCTACTGAAGTCAAAGGTGGCTTTAAATGCTCAGAAAGCATATAGTTGTTAAAGCTAACGATTGAGATATCCTCTGGAACTCGAACGTCCAGATTTTCCAGATGACTGATTAATGTATAAGCCATCGAATCATCCAAGGTTACTAGAGCTGTTGGAGGAGATTCCATCGTAATTAAGGATTTAATAACCTCCTCACCTTTGTCAGTTGATTGAATATCATGGACTACATTTTCTTCCCTAAATTGAAGGTTCGCTTCTGCTAAAGCCTGTTTGAATCCATTAAGACGATCTAAAGTCACAACAAAATCCTTACTTCCGCCAATAAAGGCGATATTTTCATGTCCTAGGTCAATTAAATATTTAGTTGCCTGCTTTGTAATGAACACATTGTCATTATCAACATAGGTAATCTGACCTTCATTAGCATAGGGCCTTCCTACAACCGTAAAAGGGAAATCTACTTCATCCAAGTATTGCATCGTTTTATCATCGGTTCTTGATGAGAGTAGAACAATGCCGTCTACCCTCTTCCCTTGAACCATTGATATGACTTCTTCATATATTTCAGCTTCTGTTGCACCAGTCGAGAGGTACATTCCATATTTTTTACAATGGGCTACTGTACTGATCCCCTGTAGGACAATAGGAAAGAAAGGATTCTGGAAGGAATTAAATCCTGAGTTTGGAAAAACGACACCAATCGTTTGCGTACTCTTAGCAGCCAAACTCCTTGCTTGCAGATTCGGATAATAGCCAAGACGGTCCATTACCTCTCTAACCTTTTTCTTTGTTTTTTCACTTATCCTCGGATTATCAGCTATAACCCTCGAGACAGTTGAAGGTGCAACATTTGCTTCCTTTGCTACATCCTTAATCGTAATCACCAAAATGACCTCCAGGTTTGGTTACGTATTTATTCATGGTGAATCGATTTTCTATTTCTTAATCACATAATCCTACTAGAAATCCAATTCTTAATAAAAACCAATTCACAAAATTTTGATAAAGGTAATCTATCTTCATTATAGAATACTATTCATTGACAGAAAACGATTTTTATTAATGAATTTTATGTTTCTATAAGGAAAATGTCCTATTTAACTGCCCCTTCAGATACACCTTTAATAATTTGCTTTTGCGCAAAGAAGTAAGCAATTATTACTGGTATGATGGCGATGGTTAAACCAGCCAATGCTAAATGCCATTGTTTCGTATATTCACCGAAGAAGAAGAACATTCTAAGTGGAATTGTTTGCATTCCTTCTTGGTTAATTACAAGTGATGGTAATAGATAGTCATTCCAAATCCAAATGGTATTTAAGATTGCTACAGTAACAGATATTGGCTTAAGCATTGGGAAAATGATATACCAGAAAATCTGAAATTTATTTGCACCATCGATGGTTGCAGCCTCGTCTAATGATTTTGAAATCCCACCAAGAGTTCCGTGGTAAAGGAAGATAGATAAGCTACTTCCAAATCCTAAGTACATAAAGATGATTCCTGCTCGGTTTAACATTTCAAACTTACCAAAAAGCGTGATTAATGGAATCATAACTGATTGGAAAGGAATCAACATAGCTGCTACAAAGATAAAGAAGATGATTGTACTTACTTTCCCTTTTGCACGAGATAAAGCATATGCTGCCATGGAAGAGAAAAGGATAATAATTACAACACTTACAACTGTAATAATTAATGAGTTCATAAATGTTTTAAGAAACTCTAGTTGTGTAAAAGCCTCTACGTAGTTATCAAACGTAAAATCTTCAGGTAACTTTAATACATCCGAGAACATTTCCCTTTTTGTTTTAAAAGAGTTTACAATCATTAAGTAAAAAGGAGCGATCCATAATAGGCCTAAAATAACACCTAAAACTTCAACTGGAAAATTATACTTTCTGCCCATTACATTTCGACCTCCCTTTTCTTATTGATATATGTCTGTGTTAATGATATGACAGCAACAATGATAAAGAAGACAACTGCTTTCGCTGATGCGTAGGCCATTTCATTTTCACTGAAGGCGGTTTTAAAGATTTCCATAGCGACCATTTGTGTTGAATTATAAGGTCCACCTGCAGTTAAGGATAAGTTTTGATCATAAAGCTTAAATGTATTAGATAATGTTAAGAACAAGCTTACTGTGAATGCTGGAGCAACTAATGGGAAAATAATGTAGCGGAACTTTTGCAAAGTGTTTGTCCCATCAATCTCAGCTGCTTCAAGTAATTCTCCAGGTAAACCTTCAAGATATGAAATATAGATAATCATGATATATCCGGACATTTGCCAGCTCATGAGGATAACCATACCCCAGAAACCTGTTTCGGTTGTAGAAAGCCAACCCATTAAGCTTTCAATTCCCATAAGCTCCCCAATACCATTGAATACTTTTGTAAAAATAAATTGCCAGATAAATCCTAAGATTAATCCTCCAATTAGGTTAGGCATGAAGAAGATTGTTCTTAAGAAATGATTAGATTTAATTTTAGAAACAACAATTAGCGCTAAACTTAGCCCGATAATATTAATTAGAATAATAGATACTACCGAAAACTTCACTGTAAACCATAATGAGTCCATAAATTCAGTATCATGGAATAAATCGATGTAGTTTTGGAACCCGACAAATGCATTCGCTTCAATTCCATTCCAATCAGTAAAGGAATAGTAAACCCCAAATAGTAAAGGAATGATAACAACTAAAGTAAGTGCAACAAGTACGGGGGCTAGAAATAGCCAATAGGATAAATCCCGAGTACGCATAAAGTTTTCCCTCCAAATTTTTCTAAAGATAGAACATTGAGGCATAATAGAGGTATATTATAGAGAAAACAAAGTAGCTAAGGGGCAGCTACTTTGTTTTCTAAGCAAATCTATCTTAGATCAAAATAATTATTTTCTAGCTTTTGCCCACTCATCTTTTGAAGCTTTAACAACTTCATCCCAAGATGCTTTATCGCTTAAATATTTTTGAATGTTAACACCAAGTTGGTTTTCTCCCCAACCAGTTGGATATCCCATGAATGTCCAGCCAATAGTTTTTCCATCTAAAGCATATTGGTAAACAGCTTTAGAGATTGGGTCAGAGATTTTTGATACATCATAATCTTGGTATGCAGGGATAAATTTAAAGTCTTCTAATACAGTATTTTTACCGTCTTCAGAAGTGTATAACCAGTCTAAGAATTCTTTTGCAGCTTTTACAGTAGCTTCGTCTTTATTGCTGTTAACTCCCCAGTACATTGGGATACCTACAGGGATTGAGTCACCTTTGTAGCCTTCAACTGGAATTGGTAGTAAACCTACGCTGTTATTTGCAAATTCTTCATCAACACCTGCGATTGAACCATATACCCAGTTACCTTGTTCAATGATAGCAACTTTTTGTAATGAGAATAATTCTTCAACTTGTTTTGAATAGTCAAGGCTTACAGTTGGTTGTACAGAATAATTGTTTTGTAAGTCAAGAACCTTCTTGAATGCATCAGAATATTTGAATTCAACTGTTTTTGCGTTGAAAGAATTTAAAACATTGTTATCGAATTCTGGAGCTAAGAAAGCATTAGATAAGTGTAAACCAGTTACCCATTTTTCTTTACCAGGTAATGCGAATACTGCTTCAAGACCTAAATCTTTTTTCTTAGAATCCAATGTTTTAACTGCTGCTTCTAAGCTAGCAAAATCTTTGATGCTTGCTGGGTCAATTCTAGCTTTTTCAAATACTGCTTTATTATATAGGAATCCATAACCTTCTTGGTTGTATGGTAAACCTAAAGTTTTTCCATCTGTTTTAACACCTTCAAGTGTTCCTTCAAGAGCTGCTGCTGCTGCTTTTGTATCAGATAGGTCAGCTAATTTAGCTTTCCAATCCTCAACGTCTTGTGGTCCACCGATGTTGTAGATAGCTGGCTCTTTACCAGATGCAAATTTAGATTTTAATGCTGCACCGTAATCTTCGCCGCCACCAACAGTTGTGATGTTGATGTCAACATTTTTGTTTTCTTTCTCGTATTTTTCTGCAACTTTTTCAAATTGATCTTTGAACTCTACTTTAAATTGGAAAACATCTAAAGTAACTTTTTCTTGATCACTTTTTGATTCTTTACCTGAGTCTCCTGATGAACAGCCCGCAAGAATAACACTTGAAAGTACTACAGAAGATAAGACTCCGGTCAGTAATTTTTTCTTTTGCATCTTATTACCCCCAATTTTGTGTGTTTGAGAAATCGTTTGCGCAAATGAGTAAACGAACCGCTATATTTTACTAGCATAATAAAAGGGAGATCTTGCTATCTAATTAGCAGTTATAGTCTACTGTCACCTCGTAACGATTTTCGGTTAATGAAATTAATGAAATCGTTTGCATTAATTTCTAACCCAATACTAACATAACTATTTCCAATGTACAACAATAAATATGCATGAAATAATTCTTTTCATTACATATTCTTTCGAATATTTTCCAATAAACTCAGTAATGACAAGGTTTTTTAATAAATCGCTATCTTAGCCCTTCACAATCTTTTCACATTTTTCGTGCAATCCTTTTTGCAAAAAGCTCATAAAACAATCGATTTTTAATATATTAATGAATAATTATTATATTATTCTACTTTTATATATTTGATTTGATTCAATTATTTTTCCTTAATATTAACCAGTATATATGAGAATTATTAGAAAAAAGTTAACAATCAAAATATATTGACATAGTATTTTTATTATGGTAAATTAAATGCATTAACAAAAATCAGTGACGAGAAGAGTAAGTAAGAAACTCTATTCTTTAGAGAGTCGGCATTTGGTGGGAGTCGATGAATAGGTTCTATCTGAAGATCATCTCTGAGATGCAAAGCTGAAGGCTAGTAAGCTTTGACGGGTTATCCTCCGTTACAAAGGAACGCGTATGACAGTACGTTGACTAGAGCGCCGCAAAAAAGTTTTAAATTGCGGAATTAGGGTGGTAACGCGAGTACAAACTCGTCCCTTGTTTGGGGACGAGTTTTTTTATTTCTATAAATAGGAGGTAAGCTGTCACTTGCCAAATTTGATGTTTAGAGGAGAGATTTAAAAATGAAAAAACGCGACACATTATTTATCGGACTTATGCTTTTTTCGATGTACTTCGGGGCAGGTAACTTAATCTTTCCTCCCTTTTTAGGAGTCCAATCAGGCACATCCTTTTGGCTTGCTATTTCTGGATTTGTTCTAACAGGTGTAGGGCTACCGTTTGTTGTTATCTTAGCCATTTCTCTTGTTAAGGGCGGGGTTCAAACGATTGGGAATCGGGTACATCCAGTTTTCAGTACTATTTTTATGGTGATTGTATATCTGAGCATTGGACCATTTCTAGCCATTCCAAGAAACGCGAATGTAGCTTTTGAGACAGGATTAAAACCGTTTATTCACGTCGGAAACTCTTCACTTGTTTTATTTCTATATTCCGTTGTATTCTTTGCTCTTGTTTATTTTATCAGTCTTAATCCTACTAATATGGAAAAATATTTAGGTCGATTTATTACACCTATATTACTTGTCTCTATGGTCATCTTATGTGTTGTTGGTTTTGTTAAATTGGATACATCCTTCTTAGCTCCTTCTGTAGCCTATGAAAAAGGTGCCTTCTCCAAGGGCTTTATTGAAGGATATAATACGATGGATGCCCTTGCTTCGTTAGCATTCGGCATAGTAATTCTTACTGCCATCGGACAAAAAGGTGTTAAAGATAGAAAGCAATTAACAAAATATACATTAAAGGCTGGGGTTATTGCAGGGTCATTACTTGCTCTTGTCTATGTTAGTCTTGGCATGATTGGGGTAAAGATGGCCGGAAGTGGTTCATTCGATAATGGAACCGATATTTTATCAAATGCTTCAACTGTATTATTTGGTACAAGTGGTAAGGTATTATTAGGACTCATCTTTACATTAGCATGTTTCACAACGGTGGTCGGGTTGACGACAGCATGTGGTCAGTATTTTTCAAAACTAATGCCTAAGATCAGTTATAAATGGATTGTTTTAGCTGTTACACTTGTGGGATTTACCCTTTCCAATTTAGGTCTAAACCAAATACTTAAATTTTCAGTTCCTTTCTTAGTAACTGCTTATCCAATAACCATTGTATTAATTGCACTTACATTCTTTAATCGTTATTTTAAAAATACTAGAGCCGTTTATGGCAGCACAGTTCTATTTACTGGAGTATTTGCTTGTCTCGGAGGATTAAGCGCATTTGGCGTTGACTTAGGTCCGCTTCAAACAATGAGAGAGGTACTTCCATTCTCCAGCTACGGATTAGAATGGGTTGTCCCTGCTATAGTTGGAACATTAATCGGAATGGGATTTGGAGTTAAGGTGACAGGCACCTCCCAATATTTGGAAGGTGAGGGTTGATTGAGTGTTAGGCTCCACATAAAAACAACAAGGGGGAATTCCCTCTTGTTGTTTTTATTATTAAACATCTTTTTTTGAATCACATCTGAATAATTGCCATGATTAAATTGAATCGGTAGATTTCATGACGGTCACATCAAGATATGAATGTCTACGAACTGCCAAATATAGCTCTAGCAGTAGGTAAGCAAGAACAACTGGACACAGCCAAACCCATACGGTTTCAAGACTTTCATAGATGGAAACAATGAGGGGGTGAATGTACTGCAAACAGAAAATAGACAGAACAAACCAACAAATTGAGAACGGCAAACAAATATGCCCATGCAGCTGCATAGGAATCCCCGAATAATCCCACCATTGCCTATGAAAAAACCTTTCTAATAAATACCCACTAATATACTCGACCAGAGTAGGAACCACTAAACAAAAAATCAGAATAAAAACCCAATGTATGTTAGGCCTAATCATAAAAATGAGCAAAACAGGAGCAAAGCCATACATTGGCTTCAATGGGCCAATGAAAAAGTTGGGCTTAAAAAATATCCGTTTTGTTAAAAAGCTATAGCAGTTTTCAATGATCCAACCCAGAAAAGAATAAATTGTAAAATAGAATACAACAGACTCCATACCAGCAAAACTTAATATATCTGGACTTTGAAGCTCAAGGCCACCTAACATAACAAGGTTAAACCTCCCTTTGGATGGCAATTTCCACCTTAGGTTTAGCTACAGTAGTCCAAAATATACCAAGCGATCACTACTACAATTCATTCTTTTCCTAGTATTAAATATAATTAATCCTCATCCTTAATATCTCTATCCTCTGGAATGGGTTCATTAGCCAATTCCTCTACTAACTTTTTATATTTTTCTAATTGCTTAAAATGTGTATTGAACTGCTCCTTATTTACCAACACTGTTCCGTCACTGTCATGGATGACTCGGATTTTCCCCTGTAGTATTAAACTCTCCACATAAGCAAGGGATACCGATAAAAATTCAGCCGTTTCTTCTAATGTTAAATACACCTAGTGTCACTCCTAATACTTTATTTCAAAATATCATTGTATCGCATCATCTCATATTGCCAAAACATTTACATAATCTGCTTAGTTCATCCCAGAAAACCATTCCTACTAAGTAATAATGAAAAGGATCTTTAGCTCCTCTACCTTAGATATTGATTATTTTGATAATTAGAGTTAAAGTTTGCTATATCAATCATATAATAGTTCTTTCACACATGACACTTATTTTTGTCATTAATCAAAACCTAAAACAAAGGAGGGGACATATGATTACCATTCGTGAAGCTATCGATGATGACCTACCGGAAATGCTAGAAATATATAATGATGCCATCGCCAACCTTACTGCCACATTTGATTTAGAAAAACAAACCTTGGAGCAGCGAAAAGTATGGTTTGCTGAGCATGGGGGACAGTACCCTTTGATTGTTGCTGAAGAGGATGGTCAGATTGCTGGTTATTGCTGTTTATCACCCTATAATAAAAAGCGTGCCTATTCAAAGACTACGGAGCTTTCCGTTTATCTATCAGAAAAGTTCAGAGGAAAAGGGATTGGAACTGCTTTAATGAGGGAAATTATCGTAAGAGCAAGAGAACTAGGCTTTCATACCATCATAAGTTTAATTACAAGTGGAAACGATGGAAGTATTAAAATTCATGAGAACCTTGGATTTACCTATGTTGGTACGATTAAAGAGGTCGGATTCAAGTTTGGTAAATGGCAGGATGTTTCCTACTATCAATTAATGCTATAAATTATTAGGGAGAGAAATCCTTTACTTTGATTTCTCTCCCTGACTTTTTCTCATTAAGTTATTTACAACTAGTACTTAATTCCATCTACTAGTCAAAATCTTATATACTATATCTGCAAATTCCCCTCTTGAAATGGGTTCTATGCTTGAGAAGCTTTTAGCCTTCGGTTCTTGATTGGCTCCAAAATCAATATATTTAGATAGCCATTGGATACTTGTTAGGATAATAATCCTTGGAAAACACATTTGGAATAAAGGAAAAGGGAATCTCATCCCAAGTGTCATTTGAAATATTTTTCACCTTTGCCGTAGAGGTTATTTGGAAAGAACCATCCTTCTCCATTTTTAGATTCATTTCATATGTTGTGCGACTACCAGCCTGTATGATCTTCGGTGTAAACAGATTCTCCTTTTGTGCAGATGCATTATGGAATGGCGAAAGCATGAGGACAAGTAACATAAACCCCGTAAATAATATCTTTATCATTTGAATCCCCTATTCTACTAATTTTCCTAAATATAACAGTTATTAGACGGTTATTGAAACTAAAAGGTTGCGTTTTTTCTATATTTATAGTTTTTCGGAGGCAAGATTCCTTAAAATCTTGGGATGACAGAGTAGTATTTGTGTATTATAATAAAACCTTCGGGCATAGCTCGAACGTGGTTCGTAACCATCCCACGAAAAAAAACTAAGGAGAGAAATGAATATGAAGGTAAAAACGCTTGTTGCGAATGGGATTTTGGCAGCTTTATATATTGCTGTGTCCATGCTCATTCAACCATTTGGTTTTACCCAAATTCAATTCCGAGTATCAGAGATGTTTAATCATCTCGTCGTCTTTAACAAAAAGTATTTATTTGGAATGGTTTTGGGTGTATTTTTAACTAATCTATTGTTTTCGCCAATGGTCGCTTATGATTTAGTGTTTGGTGTTGGTCAAACGCTTATCTCATTACTCATTACCATTGCATCTGCACGTTTTATCAAAGGCATCTTAGCTCGAATGGTATTTAATACAGTTGTCTTTACAATTAGCATGTTTTTCATTGCTATTGAATTACATCTAGCTTTTGAATTACCGTTCTTATTCACCTGGCTCACAACAGCTGTCGGTGAATTTGTAGTTATGATTGTGGGTGTACCTGTTATGCATGCATTGAATAAAAGGATTCATTTTGATAAATTAATTGATTAAACAATAGAATAGTAAAGGCTAACTAGAGGTCATTTATTTAACCTTTAGTTAGCCTTTTGTATTATATCCTTCATTACTATAACACCAGATTTTATTTGCCAAATAGGCTAAATTGAACATCCGCTTCTAAAATTTCCTGCAACTCCTTAACATCATCGACTGTTGCTGTACCATTTTTAGCCTTTTCCTGAATTTCAGAAAACTCATCTTTCTTATCATCTAATACTTTCTTCGCTAGCTTCATGGCTCCTTTTGTGATAAAGGTTCCTTCCTCTTCTTCAAAACTTTTGATTGCGTTATTCAAATCCTCTAGATTCTCAGCGATTAACTCTTGATCTTCCGATGTAAGTTCCTTTTTCTGATTAATATCGTCTATTTCACTTTTTACTCTTTCAAATTCACTTCCTAGAAGTTCCCCCTTTTCACCTAATGCCTCTTCTTTGGAAGTATTAATTTCGATGTCACAACCCGCAAGCAGTATCGCTGGAACTAATAAACAAATACCGATTAATTTTTTCATTCTTCAACCCATCCTTTTTTTTCTTGTTCTTATCATGGTTTTATTTTATTAAGAAAAAGTCACATACCATAGTGAAGAATTGAGTTAAAAAGTCATAAAATTCTAGAATAAGGGTGACAGGCACCATCCAAATTTTGGATGGTGCCTGTCACCCCTTTTATGCTGCTACGTCTCTTTTCTTGAAGACATAGTGAGCAAGGAATTGAAATAGGATAAAGTAGATTACTAGCATAATGATTGAGAATGTTAGGGTCATTCCTTCGACCATTGGCATTCCTTCAAAGTATTGCATTAGGTCTGTATTTGCAAATAGGATGTATTTTGCCCATTCGAATTTTGAAGCTAAAAGACTCGTTAATTGCCCACCAGTAAACATTAAGAAGATGGATAGTCCAATAGCAAGGGAGCTATTTCTAAATACAGCAGAAATCATAAATGCCATTGTGGAGAGCATGAGCATCGTAATCGACTGCAATCCATAATAATTCATAAGATGGAAAATCATTGATTGCTCTGTTACTTTTCCGTCAAAGTATTTCAAGTATGGCTCTGCAGCTTCAGGTGATCCAAATAAAATGAAGCCTAGTAAAGCTGAATATGCGAACAATATGACTAGCATCATTAGGGCAAAGAGTAGTACGGTTGAGTACTTAGCAATAAGAAGCCTACTTCTTGCAATCGGTCTAATTAATAATAATTTTACAGTACCCCAATTAAACTCAGATGCAACAATACCTGCTGCCACAATAATTGTAAACAATCCCGCAAATTGAATCATATTGGACGCATCATTAACAAATTCCCAAACGTCATAATCAGTGTATGGAGAAATATTATTCTCAATCTGGTATTCTTTGATGGCAATATCCCTTTTAAAGTACACTAGCTGGCTCTCAGGAATTTTGTCTCCCATTGTTTCTAATTCCTTTTGTGATGAATTAATTTGTGTTTGCAGCTCTTGCTTCCAGTTTTGATTATCTGGGGCCGCACCATTACCTTCCTGATACTTAATAATTCCACCCATTACTGTTAACATCATTACAAGCAAGCCAATCATGACATAGGTACCTGGTCGCTTAAATATTTTTAAAAGCTCATTTCGGATTAAATTAAGCATTTGCTACAACCTCCTTGCCTTTCGTTACCTCTAAGAAGCGGTCCTCTAAAGTTTTCGTTACCTCTTTAATGCCATATATTTGAATATCAGAGGCAACTAATTCTCGTACTAGAGAAGGAACTTCCTCCTTCTTTAAAGGTAATATAATTCCACTATCGGTAATTTCAATCTTTGTGTTTGGATAAATTTCTATCGCTCGTTGTTTCGCCTTCTCAACAGGAGAAACCTCTAGCTCATAAGAATTTTCATTCCCCTGAACAAAATCATTCACTAACTGGACATCTATTAACTTACCTTTTTGGATGATCCCAATTCGATCACACATCATTTCCATTTCTGAGAGTAAGTGACTTGATACAATGACTGCCATATTCTTTTCTCTTGCAAGCATTCGTAAATGATCACGTATCTCACGAATTCCTGCAGGATCTAATCCGTTAGTCGGTTCATCTAATATCAGCACCTCTGGTTCATGTAAAAGGGCCTGCGCAAGACCGAGCCTTTGTCTCATCCCAAGGGAATAAGTCTTCACCTTATCATGGATACGATCTGTTAATCCTACAAGCTCCACGACCTCATCAATTTTTCCCTTATTGACTCCTTTTGACATCCTTGCAAAATGAATAAGATTTTCATAGCCGCTAAGAAATTTGTACATTTCAGGATTTTCAACGATTGCCCCTACATGGCTAACCGCTTTTTCAAAATGATTTTTAATACTGTATCCAGCAATTTTGATATCCCCTGACGTAATGCCAATTAAGCCTACTATCATACGAATAGTGGTTGTTTTCCCTGCTCCATTCGGTCCCAAAAAACCAAATACTTCCCCTTTATTTACTTCAAAGCTTAAAGAATCAATAATTTTCCTTCCTTTGATGATCTTTGTGACATTCTGTATTTCCACAACACCTGACATGTTGACACTCCTCTCAAAACTATTTACATAAACATTTTTACTTTCCAAATTTCCAAAGCATATCCATCGTAATTCAACTTTTCAATTGCCAACAGGGACCTAAGACTTAGATTAGTATCCACCTTTTATTGTATTTTTTGATAAAACCAAATTCTTTTATCAAAAATAATTGAGGCGATTTCATTTCCAAGAGCGTAATAATTAAAACTTTCACCCTTATTGGTAAAAATAACTATGGTTAAATCCTGATCCTGATATCGCATTAAACCAGAACGTAATCCTGGTAGGGATCCTCCATGAGAATAGAGCTTTTCATTCAAGGAGTAAGCATTGTTCATCACATACCATCCATAGCCATATCCACCTACAAGACGAATCTTGGTACTGGCCTTTAACATTTTATTTGTTTCTTCCTCTGAAAGAAGCTGATGAGATTCAATCGCATCAATATATTTAATTAAATCCTCTTTCGTTGATAGAACCGAACCAAACGCAAAGAGTAAGGATGGATGAACGTTTTTTACCTTTTTTTCATTTTCATAGCCTATGACTGGCCATTCATTATTCTCTTTATTCATAATTTCTGTGTTCGACATTTTCGCTTTATCAAAAATATTCTTCTGCAAATAAGTAGAGTAATCTACTCCTGATACTTTTTCTATGATTCTTCCAAGTAAATAATAGCCCGAATTTACATAGCTGAATTTTTCACCTGGCTCAGAATGCAATTTATCTTTATAGATAAGATTTAAAATTTTTTCATCAGAATAAGGCTTCATATAATCCTTCATGGTTAAGTAATCGCCTAGGCCTGAAGTATGGTTTAGTATTTGGTGGATAGTTATTTTTTCCCCTTTAGGAAAGTCAGGAAAATATTTTGATAACTTATCTTTAACAGAAAGCTTCCCTTCTTGCTCCAATTGCAAAATGGATATAGCCGTCATCGATTTGGTTACAGAGCCAATTGGAAACTTCACATTGTTATGGAATGGAATCTTTTCCTCACGATTAGTGAAACCATATGAACGATTGAGTAAAGTCTTACCTTTATAGGTGACAAGTACCGTTCCATGAAACTTATTTTTCTTTACAAATTGGTTCATAAATTGTGTTACCTTTTCCTTCTTTGTTCCGTCAAGATCCGTGTGCTTTGTACTTCCAAATATAAATGCTGCCGGTATGGATAATAAAATGAAGCATCCAATTATTATCGATAAAACCCTAAATACCTTTTTCATATTCATTCCTCCAAGTTGATTTCTATTTCGTATTGTAAATAGGAAAAGTCACTTAGAGGAGTGAAAAAAAGTAACAAGTTGAATGACAAACTTTGTTCTTTCTATGACCTTTTTAAAATTATGGCTCTGTTAAACTTGAACTTTAACACAGCCATAATCATATAGGATTCCCAATTTAATACCTACTTATTAGAATAATCCTTCTTTCTTTGCTTTCATTGTTGCTTCCTTGCGACCCTTCACCTCAAGCTTCGCATATATATTCGAGATATAATTTTTCACAGTTCCAACGCTTAAAAATAATCGTTCAGAAATATCATTGTTTCTCAACCCTAAGGCCAAGAGCTTTAAGACCTCGACCTCTCGTTCACTCAAACCATATTGGGCAATAAGGTTCGTATTCTCATTCTGTTGGGTTACGGTTTCAGCTTCCTCATTCTTTTGTGACTGACTGTTTATCAGACTAGCAGCCATTTCCTTTGTGACGAGGGATCCACCTTCATGCACCAATCGAATACTGCTTGCAAGACTTCTAGGATTTAATGATTTTAGTAAATATCCCTCTGCTCCATTTGCTAATGCACTGACGACATAATCTACATCCTGATAAGAGGTGAGGATAATAACTTTTATATCTGGCCAGCTAGTTTTTATCGATTTCGTTGCGGTCACTCCATCCATCACGGGCATGTTGATGTCCATAAGAACAACATCTGGAGATAGAGATTCACACAATTGAATGGCCTCCTGTCCATTTTCAGCCAGTCCAACTACTTCTAATTGATCCTCCATATTTAGTACAATATTTAAGCTTTCCCTTATCAGACCCTGATCGTCTGCAATTAATACCTTTATATTTTCCATCCTTTTCACCTCCGATATGGAATAGTAACTTTAATTGATGTCCCAAAATTCAAAGCTGACTCTACTTTCAATTCCCCATTTAAAGCTTCCACGCGATCCTTCATTGATTTCAAACCAAAGCCTATTGTTATCTTGTCAGAACCCATTCCATTATCCCTAATGGCCAACTCAGTAGCATCCTCATGGAAAGAGAGCCCTACTTGAATTTCCTCCGCTTTTCCATGTCTCTTTGCATTGGTCAAGCTTTCCTGTAATGTTCGAAGGAGGGCCATTCTCATCGAATGATGCAGGAAATATTCCTCTCCAGCTATTTTAAAGGTGACTCTTGTATTGGTGTACTCAGTAAATTCATTAATAATCGCTTGAAAATTACTAGTTAGTAAGATATCCGATTCAGAGCCAATTTCATGAATCGTTTCCCTAATTTCATCTAGACTTGCAGCAGCATGTTCACGAAGCTCTTCAATTTTTCCCTTTGCCTTCTCTGAATCTGAATCAACTAAATATTGGACTGCATCTAAGCCTAAAATATAAGAAATAAAGGAATGACCGAGTGTATCATGTAAGTCTCTAGCCATCCTGTTCCGCTCTTCTACTAAAGTTAAGGTTTCGATTTGCTTGGCATATTGAAGTAAATTTTGATTTTGCTCCTCTATGATTCTGTTTAATTCCTGTGTTCGTTTATAGGATTCAATGAGCATATTAAAACCAAACCCTATTATTGTGAAAACCCAATTAATAAACACATACATATAGCCATTTTCACCAGGAATGAAGCCTTTTATAATAAATTGAAGTAACGGAAATATAAGTAAAATAGGAAACCATTTATAATATCTTTTCTCTAAATGATAAGCAATGGTTAATGCTGATAGGACAAACATACTCGAATATTCATTGCTTACCGCCATGGCATAAATAGATAATGAACCACTGATTACGAATTCAGTTATACAATATAGGGTACTCTTTTTGACTAATAGTGGGACCCAAAACACAAGTGGAATAATCATCGCAGCTAGTACAAGAAATAATGAGAAGTAAAAATGATCAAAGGTATTCTTTTCAATGTACAGATCAATGACGGCAAAAACATAAAACAATAGCCTAAAACAAAAAATGACTATCTCAACAGAAGAAGATAGCCTTTCAACTCTTTCAACTCCCTTAGTTTTCCCCATTGCTCCCTCCAATAAAGTATATTCTATTATCAGACAATTTACTTATCTCTTCATTATAAAATACAATTCTAGAAAATCCATACAAACTTGGAAAAAAATTTAGGTGACAGGCACCATCCAATTTTTGGATGGTGCCTGTCACCTTATACTCATTTCATCATTCCGGCAAATTCATCAATCTTTTTCTCAGATAAAGCAAATTGACTTTCTTTAACATGAGCAACGTTTCTGATCGTTAGCCTTTCTAAAAAACTCAATTTTGAGAAGTCAAATTCATACCCGAATACTTCTTTGACAATTGCGTGATTATATAGCTGCTCTGGAAATGCTCTTTTCATTTCTTTATCCAGTTCCTCTTGATTCGGATGCCCCGCACAAAGGAATAAGCCTACCCTTTTTGTCAAAAGAACATCCAAATGATCATACATAAATTTGACTAAGTCTTTCTGAACATTTCCAATGTAAATTGATCCCCCTATAATAACCGTATCATATTCCTCCAGTGGTGGTGCATATTCCTTCGTAATGTCCACCGTAGGGATCTCCCAACCTAATCTTTCTTTTAAAATTAAGGCTGCCTTTTCTACTGCACCGTGCTTCGTGGCATAGATTATAATTGCCTTCACTTCTTATTCTCCTTTCTGGAATAATGATTCGTCATCCAAAATATCGGTAATAATCGTATGTGGGTTCTCTTCAACATGATTAATAATCAAACACATCAAAAAGATAAAAATTAATGTAATGACTGAAAACGACAATGATTCGACTAAGCTTACCTCTAAACCAACCATTTTCATACTAAATGCCATAAATGTAACAGCCGTCGACAATGTGAACAGTTTCACAATAACAATTGAGGCAAGCAAATAACCAAAAGGCTTTCTCCGAATGGTTAACGGTGTTTGTCAATATAGTTGTCGTATTTTATTACTTTAGTATTTTAAGAGAATTCCTTAAATCCCGAGTTCAAATAAAGCTACCGCGCTGCGCTTGGTGGTCTGGTGGTTTGAATCGAAAGGAAAAGCGCTCTTTCGATTCAAACCACCAGAGAAATGGGATATTATGATTTCTTCAATGTTTCAGTTTACCTCTCATCTCTCATTGGATTTAGCGCTACTTGTTCATTCGGTCTCCAATTTCTCGTGCCTCTCGTCCAACGCTCAGGATGTTTAGCTCTCGCTGCTTCGTATATATCTTTTCTCTTTTCTAATATCGCTACGTGTGCTCCAGTATGACACTGTACAGGTGTCACAAAATTTAATCCACTATGCAAGTGAATCTCGTTGTACCAATAGACAAATTTCTGTGCCCATTCCCTTGCCTCTGCGAGTGATGCAAAGCCTTTATGCGGGTAATCCGGTCTATATTTAAGTGTACGAAACATGGCTTCTGAGTAAGGATTATCATTACTTACACGAGGTCTTGAAAAGGAACTTTGAATTCCCAGTTTCTCTAGTAAACTTAAAAATGTCTCGGCTTTCATAGGACTACCATTATCAGAATGCAATACGAGTGGTGCGCCTTTGATTTTTTCATTGATCACTGCCTTTTTCACAAGTGTTTCAGCGTGCTTTGCCTCTTCTGTTTCCCACACTTCCCAGCCAACTGCTTTTCTACTAAATAAATCGAGAATTAAATAGAGTCGATAATACAACCCTTTCACAGGTCCACCCAGCCACGTAATATCCCATGTCCATACCTGATTTGGCGATGTTGCTAGATGACTCTCAGGAATTCTTTTCCCAGGCTTTTGACTACGACCACGATGATTCTGCATTTTTTCTTCACGTAACACACGATAAAAGGTGGATTCTGACGCAATGTAAGTCCCTTTGTCCGCAAGCTTTGGTACAATTTGTGTCGGGGGTAAATCGACGTATTCTTCCTGTTTGACAACCGTTAATATTTCTTCTTTTTCCTTTTCAGACAACTTATTTTTTGGTACGGGTCTTTTCACAAGTGGGCGTTGATCAACCTTCACACCACCATCTTCCACCCAACGTTCATAGGTACGAACGCTGATATGAAGCTCCTCGCAAGCCTTCGCTAATCGCGCACCATTTTGATTGGCTTCTTGGATGAGTTTGACTGCTAATGCGCGATTTGACGGGCTAATCATTCTTCCTCGTCGTCCCCCCAAATCGCTTGGGCCTTTTTTCGCAAAAGTAATAATGCCGCAGCTTCAGCTAGTGCCTTCTCTTTCTTTTGTAGCTCTTTTTCTAATAGTTTGGCACGCTTCTGTTCTTCCTTCAAAGCGCCATTCAGTTGTTTTGCTTGATCGAATGCCTGACCATTTGCCTGAAGGCATACACTTTTCCATGCTTCAATCTGTTCACGATACAGCCCCTTTTTACGACAATACTCAGCCAGCTCTGTTTCATTCAATGCGAACGTCTCCATCACGATTAGAAACTTATCTTGGCTACTCCATTTGTCACTCGTTTGTCCATTGCCAGGTGCTGCGACACCAGTCTCACGAGCTTCTTTACGCCAACTGTACAAGGTCACATCTGAGATGCCTTCTTCTTTCGCAATTTTCGTAACAGATTCATTATTTGGGGGCATCATTCGTTTAACAATAGCTGCTTTATATTCCTGTGTATATCGTGTCCCATTTTTTCTTTTCATATCGCTCAACCTCCGTGTTATTTATTTAACTATAACACTAAAGTATCCTACGACATCTATCCTAACAGAGAGGGTTAATATCCCTGCAAGAATGGCAATCGGTACGATAAACCCTAAATCCAATGCTTGAATAACTAAGGTAGTTGAATGCTCCAACCCTTCTGGAACGGTTCCATTCTTCATAGATGGAAGAATTCGTCCCATCCACATCAATAAGACCCCACTCCCCATCAAAATGAGAACCCCACCAATCCACTTTGCTGGTATTTTAGGAGTAAAAAAGGTTCCTAGATTTTTTATATCAAATGACATCATGACTAAAATAAATGCAAAAAAACTAATAGACATAAGAAGAACATAAATTAGGAAAAAGTGGTTATACATTAAGAGAAAGGTATAAGATGCATAGGTGTATAAAAAGTAACCCAACGTTCCAGCAAGAATAAATTGTCCTCTTAGTGACCCTCTTCGAAATAAAATAAGAGAAAATAATAGCAAAGGAATACCTAACAAAATCGTGACCATGTCCTGAGCTATAACTTGAACAGCATTTGAAACAGGTTCATTTTCATATAGCCCCTTACCATAAACGAAGACGTCTCCTCCTCGAAATGACTCAATTTTATGTTCTCCCGGCCCCCTTCTTGTTAATATTCCAAATAGAGATGCTATTACTAAAAGAAAAATGAGGCTGATGGAAAGCAAACTAATCGATCGCCTATACTTCATCACGGCTCGCCTCTTCCTTTATTAATGTTTCACCTTCATTTTACCAAGATTAAACAGACGTATGAGGAATTGAATATATAATTCACAAAATGGATAAATATTTGAATTTTTTGTTATTTTGATGAATTAAAACCTTTTATTCGTAGTTTTCTCAACACAAGAATCTGAGAAGGTACCAAAACCAGATGGAGGAAGTTCTCCACTAAACACAGGTTTCTCTATACCGAAAACTGAGAAGGTACCAAAACTAAGTTGGAAGAAGATAAAGAAACATTGGAAGTTTCTCTATACCGAAAACTGAGAAGGTACCAAAACCCCATCCAGTAAAATTATAGATTCCTGCATGTTTCTCTATACCGAAAACTGAGAAGGTACCAAAACTTAGTGACAACAAACAACTAGAGCAACAGAGTTTCTCTATACCGAAAACTGAGAAGGTACCAAAACCCTTGAGATATTCAGAAAGAAATACGGTGAGTTTCTCTATACCGAAAACTGAGAAGGTACCAAAACTCATTCGAACAGTGGCAGGAAGATTTAACTGTTTCTCTATACCGAAAACTGAGAAGGTACCAAAACCACCGTTAGTAACAGGGGTGAATTGGTTCTGTTTCTCTATACCGAAAACTGAGAAGGTACCAAAACCCACCCCAGTCATTCTTTCAGCTACAACGAGTTTCTCTATACCGAAAACTGAGAAGGTACCAAAACGTATCAAAAGTTGACAATAAAACATTTACTGTTTCTCTATACCGAAAACTGAGAAGGTACCAAAACTATCTTCTACGGGCACTCCTTCCGAAAAAGTTTCTCTATACCGAAAACTGAGAAGGTACCAAAACTATCTTCTACGGGCACTCCTTCCGAAAAAGTTTCTCTATACCGAAAACTGAGAAGGTACCAAAACCCTTCTACTTACAAATATTTGTTTAAATAGGTTTCTCTATACCGAAAACTGAGAAGGTACCAAAACAATATGTACCATTGCAGGAGTATCATTTTCGTTTCTCTATACCGAAAACTGAGAAGGTACCAAAACCTAGTAAAGTACCACCTGTGAAAGAACCATTGTTTCTCTATACCGAAAACTGAGAAGGTACCAAAACGATGACGATGATGAAACTATAGCTGTAGAAGTTTCTCTATACCGAAAACTGAGAAGGTACCAAAACTCTAAAGAACAAAACCATTATTAAGTGGCTGTTTCTCTATACCGAAAACTGAGAAGGTACCAAAACTTCCGTTGTCAGTGTCTTCTACAATGTATTGTTTCTCTATACCGAAAACTGAGAAGGTACCAAAACACCGCAAGTAAACGTTGAGATTACGCGAACGTTTCTCTATACCGAAAACTGAGAAGGTACCAAAACTAATCGGGCAAACTCCGCCTTCGCAGCCGTCGTTTCTCTATACCGAAAACTGAGAAGGTACCAAAACCGGACCCCGTTAACGATTCCTGTGACAATTGTTTCTCTATACCGAAAACTGAGAAGGTACCAAAACCGATTTCACCGTCAAACTTTGCTTTCAACTGTTTCTCTATACCGAAAACTGAGAAGGTACCAAAACCGAGTTACAAAAAGAAGTAGCACGTATGCACAGTTTCTCTATACCGAAAACTGAGAAGGTACCAAAACGCGATATGCCCCAACATATAGCAGGCATGTGTTTCTCTATACCGAAAACTGAGAAGGTACCAAAACTCGCTTACGGAGAACTTGCGAGTGTGGATAGTTTCTCTATACCGAAAACTGAGAAGGTACCAAAACAAGGAGTCTTTGATTTTCCGCAACATGGCAGTTTCTCTATACCGAAAACTGAGAAGGTACCAAAACAACTTTAACCCTTTCCCCTCTCCGATTCCTGTTTCTCTATACCGAAAACTGAGAAGGTACCAAAACACGTGCCTTATGTCGTTTATGCCAACGAAAGTTTCTCTATACCGAAAACTGAGAAGGTACCAAAACTAGGAGGAGTCTAATGGTTAATATCACAAAGTTTCTCTATACCGAAAACTGAGAAGGTACCAAAACCTGTTTTGGCTTGTTCTTCTTAAGCCAGTAGTTTCTCTATACCGAAAACTGAGAAGGTACCAAAACAGCAGGGATGATAGTAAGTTTTAAAGCGACGTTTCTCTATACCGAAAACTGAGAAGGTACCAAAACTAGCTTTGTAAATAGATCTCTCAACATCAGGTTTCTCTATACCGGTGTTTGTCAATATAGTTGTCGCATTTAGCTACTTTAGTATTTTAATAGAATTTTCTCAATGCCCTAGCTTAGTCAAGGCTACCGCGCTGCGCTTGCTGACCTGGTGATTTGAATCGAAAGGAAAAGCGTGCTTTCGATTCAAATCACCAGGAAAATGGGGAATATTATGATTTCCTCAATGCTCCGGTTTGACTCTCATCTCGCATTGGATTGAGTGCTACTTTCTCATTCGGTGCCCAATTTCTTGTGCTTCTTGACCAACGTTCTGGATGTTTAGCCTTCGCTGCTTCGTATACGTTTTTTCGCCTTTCCAATATGGCTAAATGTGCTCCGGTATGGCACTGTACAGGTGTCACAAAATTTAGCCCACTATGCAGGTGAATCTCGTTGTACCAATGGACAAATTGCTGTGCCCATTTTCTTGCTTCTCCGAGTGATGCAAAACCTTTGTGCGGAAAATCCGGTCGATATTTGAGTGTCCGGAACATCGCTTCTGAGTAAGGATTATCATTACTCACACGTGGTCTTGAAAAGGAACTTTGAATGCCCAATTTCTCTAGTAAACTTAGGAATGTCTCGGCTTTCATAGGGCTACCATTATCTGAATGCAATACGAGTGGTGCACCTTGGATTTTTTCATTGATAACCGCCTTTTTCACAAGCGTTTCAGCGTGTTTTGCCTCTTCTGTTTCCCAAACTTCCCAGCCAACTGCTTTTCTACTAAATAAATCAAGAATTAAATAGAGTCGATAAAACAAACCTTTCACCGGTCCACCAAGCCATGTAATATCCCATGTCCACACTTGATTTGGTGCTGTTGCTAGATGACTCTCAGGGATTCTTCTTTCAGGCTTTTGACTACGACCGCGATAGTGTTGCATTTTTTCTTCACGTAACACACGATAAAACGTGGATTCTGAAGCAATGTAAGTTCCTTTGTCCGCAAGCTTTGGGACAATCTGTGTAGGTGGTAAATCGACGTATTCCTCTTGTTTGACAACTGTCAGAATTCCCTCTTTTTCTTCTTCAGACAACTTGTTTTTCGGTACTGGTCTTTTCGCAAATGGGCGCTGATCGACCTTCACTCCACCCTCTACTACCCAGCGCTCGTATGTCCGTACGCTGATATGAAGTTCCTCACAAGCCTTCGCTAATCGCGCACCGTTTTGATTGGCTTCTTGGATTAGTTCAACTGCTAATGCGCGATTTGACGGGCTAATCATTCTTCCTCGTCGTCCCCCCAAATCGCTTGGGCCTTTTTTCGCAAAAGTAATAACGCTGCAGCTTCGGCTAGTGCCTTTTCTTTCTTTTGTAGCTCCTTTTCTAATTGCTTGGCACGCTTCTGTTCTTCCTTCAATGCGCCATTCAACTGTTTGGCTTGTTCGAATACCTGACCGTTTGCCTGAAGGCACACATTTTTCCATGCTTCAATCTGCTCACGATACAAACCTTTCTTACGACAATACTCGGCAAGCTCCGATTCGTTCATCGCGAACGTCTCCATCACGATTAAGAACTTATCTTGGCTATTCCAATTATCGCTTGTTTGTCCATTGCCAGGTGTTGCCACTCCAGCTGCACGTGCTGCTCTACGCCATTTATATAATGTCACATCTGAAATACCAACTTCTTTTGAAATTCTAGACACAGATTCATTATTTGGGGGCATCATGCGTTTGATAATAGCTTCTTTTTGTTCTTGGGAATACCGTGCTCCATTTTTTTCAGTCATATCGAACGACCTCCGTGTTATTTATTTAACTATAACACTAAAGTATCGTACGACAACTATCCTAACAGAGAGGGATACCGAAAACTGAGAAGGTACCAAAACAACTTTGTCCAACATTTACCGGATTAGGTGGTTTCTCTATACCGAAAACTGAGAAGGTACCAAAACGGAACTCCACCTTCAGGAGTAAAAGGCATAGTTTCTCTATACCGAAAACTGAGAAGGTACCAAAACACAAAAAAGTCGTTGGGAAAGCGGATGGATGTTTCTCTATACCGAAAACTGAGAAGGTACCAAAACACAAAAAAGTCGTTGGGAAAGCGGATGGATGTTTCTCTATACCGAAAACTGAGAAGGTACCAAAACACTATTCAATAGCATCTAACCAGCAACTAAGTTTCTCTATACCGAAAACTGAGAAGGTACCAAAACCTTTTGTCCAAGGTGTCAGCAGAAGATAAAGTTTCTCTATACCGAAAACTGAGAAGGTACCAAAACTTACAAAAGACACTCATCCTGCAATAATTCGTTTCTCTATACCGAAAACTGAGAAGGTACCAAAACTCCCAAGACTTTGCATCGACATATCCGATTGTTTCTCTATACCGAAAACTGAGAAGGTACCAAAACAAGCTGTAACAAAAGCTATGGCTTTGTGGAGTTTCTCTATACCGAAAACTGAGAAGGTACCAAAACAGTTCCGTTCGATGATGATTCGAAGCCAAAGTTTCTCTATACCGAAAACTGAGAAGGTACCAAAACAGGTCAGCTTGCGGATTCGCGTCGAGGTATGTTTCTCTATACCGAAAACTGAGAAGGTACCAAAACCAGACAAAGTCCGCCAACTACTGTAATACTGTTTCTCTATACCGAAAACTGAGAAGGTACCAAAACTCTGTTGAATAAACACATTCTGAACATCCTGTTTCTCTATACCGAAAACTGAGAAGGTACCAAAACAATATGATTAGACGGTCGTGAATATCCATTGTTTCTCTATACCGAAAACTGAGAAGGTACCAAAACCATGTTAAAAAAATTCAACGTTACAAACTAGTTTCTCTATACCGAAAACTGAGAAGGTACCAAAACCGGAACATCCAACACGACCTCATCGTGTATGTTTCTCTATACCGAAAACTGAGAAGGTACCAAAACTTATCCGTTAAAGATATGTTGGAAGCGGCAGTTTCTCTATACCGAAAACTGAGAAGGTACCAAAACGGAGGTAACGATGTGAGTTTATCTAGCTTTGTTTCTCTATACCGAAAACTGAGAAGGTACCAAAACACCAAAGTATATAAAAGTAAACCTTTTTTTGTTTCTCTATACCGAAAACTGAGAAGGTACCAAAACCAGGTTCCTACAACGAAACTCTATCAACCAGTTTCTCTATACCGAAAACTGAGAAGGTACCAAAACCCGCCAAATAGGTAATAAACATTATTCCCTGTTTCTCTATACCGAAAACTGAGAAGGTACCAAAACCAGTCTCTATAATATCTCCATTCACTACCTGTTTCTCTATACCGAAAACTGAGAAGGTACCAAAACAGTTATGCTAACATGACCTCCTGAAACACCGTTTCTCTATACCGAAAACTGAGAAGGTACCAAAACTGCACCATAAAGCCGTCTACATGTTGATAAGTTTCTCTATACCGAAAACTGAGAAGGTACCAAAACACATAAATTACGGTCATGATGTACCAGTTGGTTTCTCTATACCGAAAACTGAGAAGGTACCAAAACATCAAAGGTTAACAATAGAGATGAACAAACGTTTCTCTATACCGAAAACTGAGAAGGTACCAAAACCTTATATCGCTAACTTTGTCTAAAAATTTGTTTCTCTATACCGAAAACTGAGAAGGTACCAAAACAAGTATGCTAACATGACCTCCTGAAACACCGTTTCTCTATACCGAAAACTGAGAAGGTACCAAAACTGCACCATAAAGCCGTCTACATGTTGATAAGTTTCTCTATACCGAAAACTGAGAAGGTACCAAAACACATAAATTACGGTCATGATGTACCAGTTGGTTTCTCTATACCGAAAACTGAGAAGGTACCAAAACATCAAAGGTTAACAATAGAGATGAACAAACGTTTCTCTATACCGAAAACTGAGAAGGTACCAAAACCTTATATCGCTAACTTTGTCTAAAAATTTGTTTCTCTATACCGAAAACTGAGAAGGTACCAAAACAAGGTTAAGCAATGAATGGTACTGGGACGGGTTTCTCTATACCGAAAACTGAGAAGGTACCAAAACAGTAAGAGCAGTTTTAAGCTCTGGTTGCAAGTTTCTCTATACCGAAAACTGAGAAGGTACCAAAACCAAACATCATTTACCTAAACAATAACTTTTGTTTCTCTATACCGAAAACTGAGAAGGTACCAAAACTGACTCTTTAGGTATCATTTCAGCCACATTGTTTCTCTATACCGAAAACTGAGAAGGTACCAAAACAGGTGCAAAAGCATCTGAATATAAAGAAAAGTTTCTCTATACCGAAAACTGAGAAGGTACCAAAACCTTCTATTGATTTGTCATAAAACGCAGAACGTTTCTCTATACCGAAAACTGAGAAGGTACCAAAACCATATGGTCGTATTGTATCCGCCATATAGTGTTTCTCTATACCGAAAACTGAGAAGGTACCAAAACCTGCGCGTGGAGGTGTAGGCATGGCGAAAAGTTTCTCTATACCGAAAACTGAGAAGGTACCAAAACTGTGAATGTCAACGTTCTGAATCTCGTCGAGTTTCTCTATACCGAAAACTGAGAAGGTACCAAAACTACCCATTTGGTCAACAAGGTTTTCAGTTAGTTTCTCTATACCGAAAACTGAGAAGGTACCAAAACTTCGCGGGCCAAAACGTTTCAATCGTAAACGTTTCTCTATACCGAAAACTGAGAAGGTACCAAAACGCGTTCCTGCGCAACGAAACGTATGAGGAAGTTTCTCTATACCGAAAACTGAGAAGGTACCAAAACTTATGTTGATGAGCAAGCAAATTATTTTCTGTTTCTCTATACCGAAAACTGAGAAGGTACCAAAACTGGGCATGTTTAAAATATGACACAATATTTGTTTCTCTATACCGAAAACTGAGAAGGTACCAAAACCTCAGGTAAATTATACCACATTGTTATTTTCATAACTAATATGACTTTAAATATTCAATTATGTTTTGTGAAACCCCTGTTGTATCAAGAGAAATATTAATATTTAGATTCTTCGTCATAACAAAAAGGAGAGCTAGTAATGACTCGTTTTCATTTGTGGATAACATTGATAATTCAATAAATTCTTTACTAAAATACGAGTTATCCACAGCATGCAATAAATACTCTTCCGCATTATTATACATATTTTTATCGCAAACAAATGGTAATTCATTTATGACTTTTTTCTTTAAGAGTTCTAGTTTTGCTGAATTTATTATTTTTTCATCGAATAGAAAGTTACAATTTCCTTCAATAGTATGTTGAGATACAATAATAAAATGTACGCCTTTATGTGAACATTGCTGAATGGTCCCAATCAGATCCAATAGTTGATTATTATTAGGGAGTATAAATTATTTTGTGTAATTGGAATTTTTAACAATAGCTATGGCGATACTTTTATCAGGGCTCTTGCTCATTAGGGGGATAGGGCAATGCTGAGGAGCAACCCGAGCACCTAATGGGATTCTGCCAAAAAGGGAGGGACATTCTGTTCCTCTTTTTTGCCTCCTTTTTGGGAGAACCCAAGCGATAAACCTTTGGGCGCTAGCCCAACCATTAGATAGTCAGTTCATCGTTAATACGGTCCTCAAAGATGATAGCTAATTGTGATATACATTCTTTCCATCCTCTTATAGGCATAGTCCACTTCTTGGAAATTTCCATGGTAGCCAAATAGATAATCTTCTTGAGAGAATCATCTGTTGGGTAAGCTGTTTTGGTCTTAGTGACTTTTCTAAGCTGTCTGTGATAGCCTTCGATGGTGTTGGTTGTATAAATAAGCCTTCTAATCTCAGCTGGATAGCTAAAGTACGAAGTAAGTTCTAGCCAGTTAGCCTCCCAAGATTTGATAATGATAGGATGTTTCTTGCCCCATTTTTCTTTAAAATTGACAAACTCAAGTTCTGCCTCTTCCAAAGTAAGTGCTTGATAGACTTTCTTTAAGTCTGCCATGACAGCCTTTTGTTCCTTATACGATACATACTTCATAGAATTGCGAATTTGGTGAATGACACAAAGCTGAATATTGGTTTGAGGAAAGACAGAGTTAATCGCTTCTGAAAAGCCTGAAAGATTGTCCTTACAGGCGATTAAGATGTCCTGAACACCTCTATTCTTCAGGTCATTACAAACACCTAACCAGAAACTGGCACTCTCATTTTCTCCAATCCATATTCCAAGAATCTCTTTATGACCTAAAAGATTGATCCCTAAAACACTATAGGCAGCTTTATTCACAATGCGATTTTCTTTCCTGACTTTAAAGTGAATGGCATCCAGAAATACAATCGGATACACTCGTTCCAATGGACGTGATTGCCATTCTACAATCAGAGGCATAATCTTATCGGTTATCTTACTTACCATCGTAGGCGAAACATCAATCCCATAGATATCCTTCATCTGATCTTCAATATCTCTAGTGGACATTCCTTTAGAATAAAGACCAATAATTTGTTCCTCTAATCCATTTGAAGTGGTTTCATATTTCTTTATGATTTGAGGTTCATATTCCCCATTTCGGTCTCTTGGAATATTTAATTCAGCCTTACCGAACTTGGATTTAATCGTTTTTTTACTGTAGCCATTGCGGCTATTACCATTATGGTCACCCGCATTATCATGTTTGGCATAACCTAGATGTTCCTCAATCTCAGCTTCAAAAACCTGTTGAATAGTGTCCTTGAATAGTTCCTTTAACTTTTCCTGAATATCTTCTACCGAACGGCAATCCTTGGCTAATTCCTTGGCTAATGCATTGGTTTTGTTTTGCATAATTGATCATCTCCTTAATTGGTAAGTATAACCAATTACACAAAACTTTTTACATTCTCTATTATTACTATAAAGCTCTGGTAATTCAATTATTATTAATTGTTTCTTTTCAATATTTTTATCAATGAACAAATCTAGCATTAATTTTTTATAACCAATCGGTGTCATATTTCTTTTCAAAGTATGAAATGTGAGAAATGATTTTAATTGTTCAAGATCAAAACTTTCTAATTGCAATTCTAGTCCATACTTCTCGACCTTAGACTTAATAAATTGAACTTCTTCTCTTAACTCCTCCCAAATATTAAGTAATTCATTATATGCTGGGGAAAGTATTAAATCTTCGCATACTCCTTCAAGAAGTGGCTTTAATGGAGATTTTGAAGTTATTTTATCTACTAGTAGATGACAATCGAAAGGAATAAATAAGCAATCCCAATCTTTTTTGTTTAGAAGTTGAGTATCCTCAAATATTTTAACAATTGAACCCTTATTTGAAAAAAAATCATCAATCATTCGAATTAACTCATACCATAGTCCATGTTGTCCTTTTAATATAGTAATAGGTCCCACTTCAATTTCCCATTCAACATCCTCTTTAATGATATTCCACATTATCATAATATCACCATTGGATCATCAGTAATTGTTTCCTCTTGGATTGTCTTTCCACCAACTAAAATAAACATTTTTTCATATTGCTTTTCGGTTACACCCATAATTCGAATCGATCCTCTTACAGGAAGATTTCTTTTCAGCCCCTCTATATATTGATATAGACTTATTCGATTAGGAAATATTTTTGCATACACAGAAAACTGAAGCATCATGAAGCCATTTGAAATTAAATACTTTCTAAATTTCGTGTAAATTCGTCGTTCTTCTTTTGTATTCATTGGGAGATCAAAAAATAATATTAGTCTCATAACTCTATAAGGCGATGCCATCCCGAGGATACACCAGCATGTTTAAATTATTATGATTCATTGCCTTTATAAAGGATTGAATATATAAATCAATCGCATTTAACACCGTTTGATTCTGATCCCCAATATTAATCTTTGCACTTAATCGACGAATTAAATGTTGTTTCATTTTCCTATCTAAATATTCTGCTTCCCCAACAGTCATATACACCCATAAATCAATGACAGGTCTAAATATCTCCATACAGTCATCAACGAGATTAAATGCATTGAATTGATTCCGATGTCCAATTCCATATGCTGGATGAAGCCCGTATGCAACAATTGTCCTAGCAAAACATGCACGCAAAACAATATAACCATAATTTAATGCTGCATTATATGTATCTACAGCTTTTCTTTCACGACGGAAGTTGCTACCAAATAATTCGTTAAAATATATTTTTGCTGCAAGACCTTCCCTATTTGTTTCATCTTCAAATTCAACAGTATCTGAAAAGTGATTTAACTTACTGATAACATTTTTGTCTTTATTTAAATATTGGAGAAGGGATCGTTGGTTGTTGATTTTAATTTGGA
Source organism: Bacillus massilinigeriensis (assembly GCF_900117315.1). Lineage (GTDB taxonomy): Bacteria > Bacillota > Bacilli > Bacillales > Cytobacillaceae > Bacillus_BE > Bacillus_BE massilionigeriensis. Next base: position 265,199 of record NZ_LT630337.1, on the reverse strand, counting down.
CAATCTTTTTCCACATTTCACCTCGTATTTCTTCTCCCCAATTTAACTGCTGTGATAGAACTCCATAAACCCGGTAGTGACTATATAAGCCAAGTGAAAACACGTTTGGCAAATGATTTTCATCACAAAAGATAAGGAGAATATGATATTCAGTTATTTTATTCATTAATCTTCCTGTTACATTAGTTTTGCTATTATCAACTATAATAGTATGAATATCTGATAATGGGATTAAGATTTCCTGCTCTCCTTTAATAACCTTCAAATTATCTAAATATAATTTCATTTCTTCCGCTTCCGCGACATACACTATTCTCCAGCTCACCTTCTACTCGCTCCTTAAAAAATTATTGACAGGCTCAGTTTACTGGAGGAAAATGTCTATTAGTATTACCGAACAAAGCCACAAAAAAAGAAAAAGCCCCATAAAAATGGGGCTTTGAGTTCGGGATAAACCCTTGTTTTGGTAGAGTCTTCCCAGTTTTCGGTATAGAGCGATAGACGTCTCTATCACACTTTTATCTTACCCCATTTTACTATAATTGTAAATATATTTTGAAATTTTCTTTTTCCACTTTATAAGTATTGCCTAAAACATCGACATTATACTTAACTAAATTGCTTAATGTGGATGGGGCCAAAAATCCATCTTTTTGTTCAGCTTTCCTCTTATATACATAATCCATTTCTATCTTATTTTGTCTAGGCATCGAATCTCCTCTAAATATTCTAAAAAATAATTCTCCATTCTTTTCATATGAAAATAGCTCATTCTTATATAAACTAAATTGAAACTCATAACTATCATCTATTTGTTTATATTCTTTCCTTTTTTCTTCATTATATTTATCCATATCTAATACATACTGATTTCCCTCTTGTTTTAACCAATGATACGGTACTCCTAAATATTTGTACTTCCCTTCTTTATTTTTATAAATATCTATTCTCAATCCTTTTATACTTAGTAACACTACATCATTTCTTGCACCAGGATATTTATTAGTAATCTTCATATGAACCCCAAGTTTTCTATCATAATATCTTAGGGTTTTTACTGGTACTTTCCCATCCTTCATAATATAACCGTGATCTTCATAATATGCTTTAAATGGATTATCTGCATTCTCATATTCCTTCGTAATCTTTTGAATAAGAGCAAATAACTCTGGATTGTGCTGTGCTATGAGAAAACTTTCAGGACTTTTGGAGATTCTTTTTAATAATGGGCGCACGCTGTTTTTGTCCAATTGGTAAATGTTTGATACTTTTCCCAAATAGAAAATATCCCCATCCTTTTCTCTCGTTCCATAAATAGTTTGGTTTGACATCGCCCGGTTCACTTTACGATCTACCTTATGAGAGTACTTTATTTTAGATTCATAGTTCATTAAGTTTCTTAAAAAGTAAATAAAATTATGGTTATAAAATTCATCCTCTTCAAGTATTTCCCCAGTTCCATTATGAAACATTACTCCTTCTTCATTCATGTTAAAGTCTTTAAGGAATTCAAAAATTGGCATTCTTCCCATAGCTGCAACAATTAATGCATCGATTGCATGATGAGCATAGCTTTCATCCCGATCTTTATTTAATTTTGCTCTTCTTCTCAAAGCTGCTGTAAACGAACCTCTAATGGAGAGAACCTTCGTATCAATTTCATGACTGTTGAAGAATGAACGTAGAGTCATTGAAAAGGTTCTCATTGCATATTGTGTATCCACTAAATTTCTGTTAATGAAATCCTTTTGTAACTCCTCGTTATGCTCAATATCTCTTTGTTCAAGTAAATAGTCCTTTTTCTTGCTAGAAATCTTTCTACTTTTATAAAGATTTAATACTTCCACTTTATACTGGTCAAATGTTCTTGATGCTTTTCCAGAAGAGAAGTACTGAAAAGGTGTCTTTTGTCCTTTACTTTGGTTTTCTCCATGAAAGCATAGCACTTTATTTGCTTGACTATCATCGAAAGACAAGGATACCGGTAGGATGTGATCAATTTCAAATAAATATGGATTTGCTACAATATCATGGATTGAGATACTTTTTCCAGAATAAATGCATTTCCCATCTTGTGATTCCCAAAGTTTTAATGCGAGATGTTGCTTACTATTCAAATGTAAATCAGTTAAAGACTTTACTCCCAGTAGCTTGGCCATTTCCTTTTCATGTTTTCCAATTTGTTTTTGGAAATTGGCATATTGTTTTCTTTTTTCCTCACTATTTTTCTCTTTTGCGGTCTCTACAACTATTGCAGATAATTCTCCATATCGCTCACGTACTTTATTCACAATTTTAATTGCTTCCCTGTGAGCCCGTTTAGCTACTGTGCTTAAGATAGCATCATCATCGAAGAATATTTTTTGATATTGGTTCATTTTCGATAAACGTTTCTGATCTAAGCCCATTTCTGCAAAAATTTGCATTTGATTTTTATTTGTATACCATAATTCTTCTAAAGCTAGATTTATGACTTTTTTTGAAAGTGAGTGATAACCTGTAAACTTCGTACTTTCTTTTAAGGCATTCACTATTTTGTTAGTTGTATCATCATCATATTTGTAGAATAATTTTTTTAATTGCTTTTCCCGCCGTTGATACGATTTTTCAGCAGTTAGGATTTCTACAATATTATCTAGCAAATTGACATCATCTAGCATTTCAATTGGAAGCTGATTTTCATTTACTATTTTTAATAATTCCTTATAACCTTTAAATTCTGTAAAGGTTGGTTTATCCGTCTTTAAGTCTTTCCTATATCCAACAACATCAGCATCTTCTGTAACACCTTTATATTTTAATATTTGCAACAAAGTTAGATTTTTCCCTTTTTTGATAAATTGTTCAACTAGGTAATATTTGTCATCATAAGTTAAATACTCCCCATTAATTTGCAATTTATTTAAATCTCCACTTAACAAATTAAATAAATCTGCTGTAAATGACATTTTGGCAACCCGTGGTTCCTCTGGAAAATATGTACACTTACCTCGCATTTTATCAATCATAGAGGTATAAATAAGTTTGCCCTCTTTATCAATTGAATAAGAACCATATTTAGTTGGAGACTTTGGAGATCCTGGACCCTCATAATATTCTCTTCTTTTTTCTATTAGATTTATATATCTATTAATAAAATCTTCTGTTATTTCAGGATAAACTTGCTTTTGTTTCACTAGAATAGCTTTTGCTTCTTTAACATAATCTTTTGTTTGAAAACGATTTTCGTGATTTCTCATTTTTTCCTGCCTATTTGAAAGTCGATCTAATTGGATTTCACATATAAATTTCTTTTCCAGTAGCTTTCTATTTCTATTCAATTGTTCTTTTGTAGAAAGTTCATTACCACTTGTATTATCATCTTCTGGTGCATCAAGACTTGTCCCTCTTTTCTTAACAAGATGATATAATGCAGCAACTAATTCCTCTTTAGTAACCTCTCCATAGATGGCTTGATATCTAGCATTGTAAGGATCTATGACTCCTATTGCAAAAGTAGGTAGTCCGTATTCCTCAAATAATTGACGGGCTCGCTCTAAACGATGTGATCTTCTCCTTTTTAAACGTCTAGAACCACGAAAATGACGGCGATCTTCATTTGCGTTTCTTGTTGCCTCCTCAAATAATCTGACCCCAGCGTCGATGATTTCTCCTGTTTCTTGATTAATAATTCCCCATCCTACAGATGAAATACCTATATCAAGACCAAGTACTTTATTCACCTCTACCATCCTTTCAGAAATTTATTTAATAATTATTGCCTAATCTACGATGGAAAATAAAGTATATTCATATTAATTGTAACATACATAAATGTGAAATTTAGTTCCATAGTAGCAAAAATCTTTTACTTCAAAATAATTTTTGCAAAAATTCCAAAAACAACAAACAACATATACTATAATAAAAATATTACTAAAATATTTCTCTCAAATTCATATCATCAATTGAAAAGGAAGTTATTACATGAAAGAAAAATATCCATATTTACTACTTGTTTTGGCCAATGTTATTTGGGGAGGGAATTTTGTAGTTGGAAGTATTGCCAAGGATTATTTTCCTCCCTTTACTTTTTCCCTTATGCGCTGGGTCATCGCTTTTCTCCTATTGACCCCATTTATGTATAAGAGCCTTATTAGAGATCGTCAAATTCTATGGCAGAATAAGTGGGTGTTATTGCTATTTTCAATTACAGGAATTTCCGGCTATAATACCCTTCTCTATCTTTCATTACATTGGACAACATCCATTAATGCGGCGGTAATTAACCCAATTACCCCTATCTTTATTGCGATTTTGTCTGTCATTATCCTTTCAGAAAGAGTTGCAGGGGCGCAAATCCTCGGAATTATTTTCTCAATCATTGGAGTACTTTTTATCATGGCAAAGGGCTCCATCGAAAACCTGGCATCCTTTTCTTTTAATAAAGGGGATCTTCTTGTATTACTAGCGGTTTTTGTTTGGGCTCTCTATTCGATTTATTTGAAAAAATATGCGCACATACTACCAATCTATTCAACATTCTATATAACTACTTTTATTGGATTGATTTTGCTTGTTCCATTCAGCCTCTTTGAGCTTGGTTTTTCAACCCAGCCATTTATCTGGAATATAAGTTCAATTAGTATATTGTTCTATGTAGGCTTTTTTGCTGCAATTATCGCCTTTTTATCGTGGAATATTGGTGTAGCCAAGGTTGGAGCAGCAAGGGCAGGAAACTACTTAAATCTCCTTCCTGTCTTTGCTGCCATCTTAGCACCTTTGTTAACAGATGAAACGATTGAATGGTATCAAATAGTTGGTGGAATCATTGTCATTGCCGGAGTGGCCATCTCCTCCAAAATAAAGAAAAGTCCAATGACAGTCATGAGTAACTCCACCTCCGCTTAATGGGGAGACCTTTATAGAATGATTAACCATTAGCCAAAAAGCCTACTTAACTTCTATACTCCATCTTCAACTGATAATTCTCATCATAATGGGAATTAGGATGATATGGGATAGATGGTATCTCAAGTAGATGGTTTAAACGCCATTTATACTCTTCTAAGTAACGTCTTCGGCCCTCTTCATCCCTTGAAGGGGCCCAAGCAATAAATGGTTCAACAGGTTCTAGCCCGACGAAGTATAGCATCCCATGATTGATGTGAAATAGGATATTTTCGTGAATATCGCCATCCATTCCATAAGGGGTGAATACCTGTTGAGGTGAACCAGTTGAAGTAGATATCATCGCCTTTCTTCCTTTGAGGCAGCCGGTATCATATCTCATATTATTTTTATAAGCAAAATCAGACGCAAATACTCGATCAAACCACCCCTTTAAGATAGCAGGTACTGAATACCACCATAGAGGAAATTGAAAAATAACAAAATCTGCCCAGATAAGCTTTTCCTGCTCCTCTCGAATATCTTTTGAAAAGCTATTTGTATGTACTGCGTTTTTTTGTTCTACAGCATATTTAAAAAAATCCTTATCTTGACGCAAATGGAAGTCATCGCTATCTGCAACTGCTTTGAAATTCATAGCATACAAATCAGATACTTTGACCTGATGACCTAAAGTGGTTAGTTCTGATACAGCAAGATCCTTTAATGCTCCATTAAAAGATTTTGGTTCTGGGTGCGCGTACACGATAAATACATTCATGGTTGCATCTCCTTTTTTTATCCTTCAAATGGAAAAACCCGTTTAATATATCAACATAGCAACAATTATCTTACTATAATTATCCCTTTATATTTCGACATAAAAAGACGATTCCCTTTTCTGACTGCTGACTCTGTTCGAAAAAGTTAAAAAGAGAATGAATCCTAGGATGGAAACATTCTCTTTGAGTATTTTTAGAATATAGCTAATTACCCTTAAGATAAGGTATACCTAATTCTCCTTATTTTTGATAATGACGTCTTCCACATGCCGTTTTGTCATTTCTTTTTTTATTTTCCGATTTCCTTTTGTTTCAAAGATGATATCCATATCATAATCCTCTGGATATAAGTCCTCTGCTTTAATATATAAAACCAATCGCTTATGATTTAGACATAGCAATTTCCCTTTTACTAGAACCTCTACCTCACCTTTATCATTCGCAGGCTTTGATACAATCCCAAATTCATTCATGGAAGGAATTTTTACATTGTCACCCCGCTTGTAAGGAATAATTTCAACGAGCTTTTCTTCTTTCTTCCCATGCTTCTGCTTAAGATTATATTTTTCATTCATGGCAAGCTGACGTTCTATTTGAGATTTCGGATACAAGGAAGACGCTTCATAGCTCTTATGTTCCTTGTAGGTAATTTCATGTGCCCTTTCAATAAGCTTCGGATGCATTCCCAGCTTCAAGGCAATTGCAAAAGCCTGACTTTCTCCACCCTTTCCGATGATTAAACGATAGGTTGGCTGGAGGGTTTCTGGATCAAATTCCATTGCTCCATTTTCAAATCCATCACGAACATCGGCATATGCCTTAATTTCACTATAATGGGTTGTTGCAAGTAAGGTTGCACCTTTAGAAAACAGCTCCTCCAAAATGGAAGTTGCTAATCCCATCCCTTCTGCTGGATCTGTACCTGATCCCAGTTCATCAAGAAGAACTAGTGTCCTTGGTGTTGTTTCTTCAAGGATATGGATTATATTTTTTATCCTTGAAGAAAAGGTACTAAGTGATTGTTCGATGCTTTGTCCGTCCCCAACATCTAAGAGGATTTTATCGAATATCGCTATCTCACTCCCAGACTTTGCTGGTATATGCAAGCCGGACTGTGCCATTAATGTCAATAACCCCACGGTTTTCAGCGTCACAGTTTTTCCACCTGTATTTGGGCCTGTAATGACGAGTGCATCAAATTCTTCCCCAATCTTAAAATTTAATGGGACTGCATTTTTTCCAAGTAGTGGATGTCTTGCTTCAATTAATCGAATCATATGATAATCATTCATTTGAGGAGATACCCCATCAATGATTCCACTATATTTTGCCTTTGCAAAAATCACGTCATATTGAACCATCGTATCAAGGGCAAGCTGAATTTCTTGTTCATGTTGCTCTACTAGTCCAGTTAATACCATGAGAATTTTCTGTTCTTCTGCCTCCTCCTGTATTTTCAGCATATCCATTTCATCTTGTATCATACTAATTTCAGCTGGTTCGATAAAAACGGTTGAGCCGGAAGCCGAGGTATCAAGCACAACCCCTTTAATATTTTTCCGATATTCTCTCTTTACCGGAACCACATAACGGCCATTCCGAATGGAGACAATTTGCTCCTGAAAAAACTTACTATTTTTCGATGATTTCAAAAACTGCTCTACTCGACCTTTCATCCGTTCTTCAAGAATGGCCATTTGCTTTCTAACTTTCAGCAAATCTTTACTTGCATAATCATCCACTCTACCATTTCGAATGCATCGAATAATTTCCTCCTCGATATGCTGTAGATCAAACATGGAATAAACATACATACTTATTGTTGGCGCCACGTATCCTTTATCCTTCATATACTTCTTTAATTTATTAATACACACTAAGAGCTCATATAGCTCCATTAATTGCTCCGGCCGCAGTGTGATACTCTTATTTATATTTTTTAGAATGATTTGTATTCCTTTGAGACTTGGTATTGGAATACTAGCACTTATTTGCAGTACTTTTTTTGCCTCTGTGATTTCTTCAAGCCATGCCTCGATTTGTTTTTTCTTTGAAGATGGCATCAGATTCTTTATTTTTTCTTTGCCTAATTCAGAAATCGCATAAGAAGAGATCTCTTCTTTTACATCATTAAATTGTAGAGTTTCGATGGTTTGTAAATTCATGTTTTTTCCTCCTAAATGGTTTAATAAAGATGACCATACGTGCGAGGAATGTTAGAAAACAATCTAATCCATTGCCTAATTAATGAGGGTTTTCTCTTGTAGAAAGTTGAAATATCCATGGCAATGATAAAAGGGTTCTCAATGACTGTTTCTTAAAATTTTCATAAAAAAATCGCAAAGGAACACACTAGTCCTTTTGCGATAGTCATTAATGATATTATGAAGTTAAAAATTCACTTAGGCTTAAGTGCTAACTTCATTCATTTATTAAGGAAGGCGCAAATTGTGTTCTTAACATCTTGCTTCCAAAAAAAGACATCAACAAATAAGCATTTAATCATGCTTTTTTTGGACACGCACGTATGAAATTACGTTTTAGTTAAGAACGACAGCCCTCATAAAACAAACTCCTTAATAAAAAGTTATTGAAATTATATCATATAATTTCAGGCAGTTAAATAGTTGGTTAGTACATCTTATTAATCAAGTTAACTGCAATTCTTTATCTTCTACCCTTATCAATGTATTTTTTCTCTCCTCGATATACCATAAAGGAATTTCTCTAAAATCTCCTTCTTCTTTTTCAGAATTTAGGATTTTAAATTCAATCGACTTTTCCTTTACCTCGATCACTTTAACCTGGATATTTTCAAACTGTAGAACCTCACCAATTCTAAAATCCACCGTGGATGCTCCCTTCTGTGTACCGGATGAAAAAACTGGAAAATTATTTACGTTTTATTAATTTTATTTTCAGCGTTCACATAATAACACTTTGTTATTCATTTTCTAGTGACTAAAATCACTCATTCTCATTAATGCCAAAATCTTTAAACGAATATTCACAAAAATGTAAAGGTGCCAGGCACCATCCATTTTTTGGATGGTGCCTGGCACCTGTTTGGTTACTTTATATATATTTTTGTTGGTTCCCCGTTAAATATATATCCTTTATCAAGAAATTCCCATCCGTATTTTTCATAATAGCCATCAAGGTCTGTGCAAAGATAAAGATTTTCATAACCTTTATTTCTTGCCTCTTCTCGAGCATGTTCTAATAATATGTTCCCCAGTCCATTTCCTCTGAATTCTGGTATTATGTACAAGCATGCAAACCACGGGGTTAAGTCTTGCCTGCTAATTAAATCATTTCTTAACATTGCATAGGAGCCAATAATCTTATCATCCTTTAAAGCCAAATAAAATCGAGGTAAATCACTTTCAGTTTCTAAAGAGTGGAGCATACAATTATAATAGAAAGAATAATTCCCTTCTGTTCCCCATTGCTCCCAAATGAAATCAACAGCTGCTTCGAGCAAATCTCTTCTATTCTTTAATTCAATTATTTCCATCCTTTTTCCCCCTTTGTATTTCCTATATTTTACACGATATCGGCAGGCTTGTTTACATTTTTTTCTTGTCAGTTATTTATGTAAAAAAAAATCTGAGCAGTTCAATCCCTACTCAGATTTATCCTTATTATTTAAAAGGAATATCTCCCATTCCTATAGTCTACGCCTTAATTTCTGACTCTTGTAGCATGGATCCATTTTTTGCAAAGTTTATGTGCCAGGAGAAAGCTTTTTCAAGAACATGAGGAGTTTGGCCACCTCGAGTTAATGCTTCCTGATAATATTCCCAAAGCTGTTCACGATACATTGGATGGGCACAGTTTTCAATAATTAATTCTACACGTTCTCTCGGTGCTAAGCCGCGTAAATCCGCGTAACCTTGCTCGGTAACAATCACATCGACATCGTGCTCAGTGTGATCAACATGGGAAACAAAAGGTACAATACTTGAAATTTTTCCACCCTTTGCAATCGATTTAGTTACAAAGATCCCCAACCGGGCGTTCCGGGCAAAATCTCCTGATCCACCTATTCCGTTCATCATCTTTGTACCTAGCACATGTGTTGAATTAACATTTCCATAGATATCTAACTCTAAAGCGGTATTTATAGAAATCAATCCAAGACGTCGAATAATTTCTGGATGATTTGAAATTTCCTGAGGTCTTAGAACAATTAAATCCCGGTACTTTTCAAAATTACCATATACCTCTTTCATTCTTGATTCAGAAAGAGTAATGGAACAGCCAGATGCAAACTTAACCTTCCCTGCATCTATTAAATCAAAAACCGCATCCTGTAAAACCTCAGAATAAACCTCTAAATCTTCAAATTCTGAATCTAACATTCCATGAAGTACGGCGTTGGCAACTGAACCAATTCCTGATTGAAGAGGTGCTAAATTTTCTGTAAGTCTACCTGCTTTAATTTCTTTTCGTAAAAATTCCATTAAATGCTGCGCCATAATGACGGTCTCTTCATCTGGAGCAACAATAGTGGATGGTGAATCCTCTTGATTGGTAAAAACAATACCTCTTACCTTATTGATATCTACTGGTATCCCTAAAGATCCAATTCGATCAGATGCCTGTGTTAATGGGATTGGTCCCCGTTCCCCTTGATTCTCTGGTAAATATAAATCGTGTAAACCTTCTAATTCAGTCGTTTGTGCTAAATTGATTTCAATGATGATTGATTTGGCATTATCAGCAAAAGATAAGGAGTTCCCTACTGATGTTGATGGAATCACCAATCCTTCTCCCGTGATTGACACCGCTTCCAAAATGGCAAAATCAACCTGGTTAATGACATTGTTACGCAGTAATTCAGCTGTATGGGATAAATGCTGATCTACAAATAGAAAATCCCCTTGGTTAATCCCTTTTCTCATTGTAGGATCCGCTTGGAAAGGTAATCTCTTCCCTAAAATACCTGCCTCTGCAAAGAGTTTATCGACATCAGACCCTAAAGAAGCACCAGTAAAAACATTAACTTTAAAGTTTTCGGTTTCAGCACGTTTTACTAAAGCAAATGGAACAGCTTTAGCATCCCCTGCACGCGTGAATCCACTTAAACCGAGAGTCATTCCGTCTTGAATCCAAGATGCAGCTTCTTCTGCAGTTACCACTCGATCCCAAAGTCGCTTGTCCTTTATCCGTTCAAAATTTCTCTCAACCATCTCCATCATCCCATTCCTCACTCATAACAGTTTATAAACTATTTTACCTACTTAATGGGCCTATTAGTGAATTTTTCGAGTAAATTACTGAAATTTCGGATAAACTAGCAATTTTACCTTCTAAGCCAGAATTTTTTGTTTATACTGTTATAGTACAGATTAGAAATATTAATGAAAGATCATTAAAATCCTAGTAATTTTCGAAAATAGCTGGAATAAGATTGACTGACTGGAACTCTTGCACCGTTATCCATTGATAGTAAAAAGGTTGAATGAGTATCGGGAAAGATTTCTTTAATGTGATTAACATTCACAATAAATGACCGATGACACCTGATAAAATTATCCTTAGGCAATATATATTCAAACTCTTGTAGGGTATTTTTATGGGTACCCGAGCAATTTACTGTATGAATTAATGTCTTTTTTTCCTTAACCTCCAAATAAACTACCTTTGAAAATGGGGTGGGAATCCATCCATCCGGAGTTCTAACCGTAACAACTGATTTTCCTTCTGTTAATGCTGGGAAGATGGCCGTGACACACCCCTCGAGCCTTCCTTCATGAAGAAAGGGGACGGACATCCCATGATAGGGAATACCAAACACATCCCGATTAATAAATTCAGAAATCTTTTGTCTCGTGGATAACGCCCTATAAGCAATCGTTCCTTCCTTAACGATATCACCAGGCTTAATTTTTAAATCGATTCTTTTACTAGGTCGATAATATATATATTCCTTCGTATTCGATACAGCTATGGATATTTCATCGGAAAACAGCTCTCCAATAACGTCTAAAAGGGAAACAACTGTGATACTCTGCAACCTTATTCCCTCCTTTTTTCCCCTCTATATTCAGTGTACATCGTATTAGGACGAACTTCTATTCATGATTGTTAAAAAATGTGTGACCTTAAACCCAAAATAACATTTTGCTATAAAAAGCAACAGCGCATAGAAAATATCTACGCGCTAACATTTAATTACTATTCCGTTGTCTCCCCTTGTGTTGTTTTTCCTTTAACCTTTAATGTAACATTGCTGTATGTTTCTGTTTCTAAATATTTAGGGTCTGTATTAACAATTAAGTTATTAGGTTTTTTAAACTTACTAAAAGCGCCACCATTAATGGTAATTGGCTTGTCACCAACAATTTGAAAACCATCTTTAGCATAAAAGAGACCTTTTAAATTGTTGCAGTTTGGATCAAGTTTGTTTTCATGAATTGTAATTGTTCCATCAGAAAACAACCGAAAATCATAATCGTTATTTTTAGGCCTGATACAGGAATTCTGTATCACTACATCTCCCTTAACATAAATATTTGAAATAAATTCTTCTGGTTTTAAAGTGGCTTGATTCTCATTGCTATCACCGATTACTAAATTCGTATCAGTAAAATCTAAATTTCCCATTACTCCTATATTTCCCCGAAGCATCAAATTACTGTATTTATCAACACTAGTAGCAAGGCCTTCTTTCCCCTGGTCCCCTCCGATTGTTAAATTTTCTTTTACGTATAAGCCCTCTTTAAAGGTAAACCGTCTTTGTGAGCTATTATCTGCGGTTAATCCTTTTGTTCCATAACGATCCTGTTGGATTATTGCATTTCCCATTGCGCCAAACTTTAAAAAGTCTATATCCCTATAGCCATTTTTTCGGATTCCCAATATTTCTACCTCAACATAACCACCATCAATAAGCACATTCGTATTTTCCATTTTTCCATAGTTAATTAGATTTACAGATACATCAGCACCTTTATCCCTTTCAAAATCAAACAATTCTAAGCCAACTGCATCACTACTTCTGGTTGCTATGACTCGATTTTTTTCGAAAGTTCTAAACCTTTCCCCATTGCCAAATCCAAGATTTAATATAGGACCGAGTATATTTAAATCAAGAACCTCATCATCTGGAACCCTGTAAAATTTCTTATCAGGCCCCTTTATATCAAATAATTTTAAGTTTAATAGAGATAAGTCAATCCCAGCGAGGCTTAAGTCAGTAAAATCCACCGCCTTGCCATCATTACTAAAATCACCAATTGTGAAAATCGGCTTATCCAAATCTTTTTCAACCTCTAGTTCATAATGCCCAACTAACATCTTTTTACTAGAACCAACAGTTGCTACACTTGTCACGATTACTTCGTTATTTTCTTTATAGTATTCCGCAGTAATTTTTGTTTTCTCCGGCTTATTTGCACTTTTTGAATCTTGTATTACCACACCGTCTTTATAATTATCATTTATATAGCTAATAATATGAGTAATATCTGGTTTATTTTCCTCAATATATTTTTTAAAGGCAGCTTCAAAATATACAATTCCATTTTTCGCTTGGAATCTTGCTTGAACCTCTGATTCCGTAGCATTCGTTCTTTTATTTTCGTTGACAACATTACCCATCAACGATATTCCTAGTACTGATAAAACTAGGATGATTAATAATGCAAGTACAAGAGTTGACCCCCGTTCATTGTTCCTCACCAATTCCACCTCCACCCTATTCAATCTTTTCAAAGGAAACTTCATTATTTAATTCGAATGTCTTTTCCGATTGGTTATCCTTTATACTCATTTTAATAGAAACAGTGTCATCATTTACGGTTATCCTTGATTCATTTGTTTTATCAGGATCTTCTGTTGGGCTATCACAAGAAAAACTATAAGAGTCGGATTGAATCGGTTCACCATCAACAACTGCATTGTGATTTTCGAAACCTAATATTACTGTTTCATCTACTAATTGACCTCCATTATCTTTCACTAGGTTTGTTATTTTTACCAAGGAAGTACACCCAGATTGTGTTTCAACTTCTACCTTTGATGCTGCATAAATTTTTTCAACGAACCTAGTCATAACATAATTGGCCTCATCATGTAACAATATTTCGTCGTTTACCCTTTTATAATTATTCATGCTGCTTACGACAACGCTTATGATGATGGTAGAAATAATCCCAAAAAGAGCTAATGCTGCAAGCAACTCTACTAGAGTAAGTCCTTTTGTAGATTTGAGAGAATTTATTTTCATATTTCAACAAATCCTTTCACCTTACTCTTTACATCATTTCCTTCTTTATCAAATACTTGAACCTCTACTGAGAGTAATCCCACTTCCAATTTTTCTTCCACTAATATTCTAATCATGTACTTTTTATCGTTGCTTGTGAGGATGTATCTATCTGAACATTCCTTTATATACTCTCCCTCTAGTTTGCAAACGGTTTCATTATCATACAGCTTTGGATAGTCCACTTCTGCTTCCTTATCGATATTTGTGATCTCTGGATACTCCCCATCCTTAATTCTTTCAAAAACCGTTTGAGCGAGATTTAATGCCACCAGCTTATCTTCATTATCTGATGTTGTCTTTTGCGAAAAGATAAAGAATTGACAAAAAACAGTTAGTAGCAGACCTAAAATTACAACTGATGCCAATATTTCAACTAATGTGAACCCACCATTTTTCTTCATAATAATCAACCTTGTATTGGATTTTTCTGTCTATTCTGTTTACTCATGGTGGATGTTTTGTGTAATAGGGAGGAACATTTCACCCTTCAACTGTATGATAACAGGATGGTCATCTGAATTATCTAAATTAACCAAATTGTCAAATATATGTGCGAATTAGGTGCCAGGCACCATCCAAAAAATGGATGGTGCCTGGCACCTATATTTGGTAAAATAGATTCATATTTTCAAAGTTTATTGGAGGAGCAGCATGGTGTACTATCATTTACCCAAATTTCTCAAAAGGTTAACGATTGTATCAGTCGTTGTAGCTTTACTAGTTTTGTATTTTCCAAATTCCCAACAACTTGCTTCAGCTTTTGATTTATCTACCTTCTCAATTTCAAAGAAAACACAATTTTATATAGGCCCTGGTGTCCAACATTCTGCCTACAACATGAAAAGCAGTTCCAATATTGAGGCTGTAAATATGCTAGAAGTGGACCCAAAAAATCCATACATACAAGTAGAAGTAACCTCTCCAGATAATCGCGTATTAGCCTTAGATTCTGTTAGAAATCTAGCAAAAAAGCAGGATAAAGATGGACATAGAGTCATCGCCGCTTTCAATGGTGATTTTTTCAAAACCACTTCACCGTATACTGGTCAGCCAATCGGATTACAAATTACTAACGGAGAAATTATCACTTCACCAAAAACGTCAAAAAGTGTATTAAGTATTAATAAAAATGGGCAAGCAGTCATTTCTGATCAAGTAAAAATGACTACGAAACTACAAATTAGTGGGGTTAGTGGATCCAAAACATTGTCAGGTATTAATCGAGGAAGAAATAAAGAAACACAAAAGGATAGCTTATTTCTGTTCACCTCTAAATTCAGTACCTCAACAAAAACATCCGGGGATGAAGTTGAAATACTATTAAATCCAAAAGAGTCTAAACTTACGGCTAATAAAACCCTTACTGCTACTGTTGAAGATATCTACCCTACCAAAAATTCACGTATTCCAGAGGGAAAATGGGTCCTAGCTGCCACAGGTAGCCAAGCTGACTGGATGATAGAAAATATCGACCTTGGAAGTAAAATTGAATTGAAAATTAATTTTAGTAGTGGGTTGGACCAAGCTC
Source organism: Bacillus massilinigeriensis (assembly GCF_900117315.1). Lineage (GTDB taxonomy): Bacteria > Bacillota > Bacilli > Bacillales > Cytobacillaceae > Bacillus_BE > Bacillus_BE massilionigeriensis. The sequence goes on along the minus strand of NZ_LT630337.1, from coordinate 249,742 downwards.
TTCAAGCTGTTTCCGGATTAGATCTGGTCGTAAAGAACGGCAGTCCAACGGAGAACGCTCTAAAGGATACCTCAGGGAGGCAGCCCCGTACGATGTTCTCAACAAAACAAGGGAAGCTATACATAACGACCTTTGACGGAAGACAGCCTGGATATAGCGACGGGGTCACACTGGCAGAAGGTGCCAATTACCTTGCTAAAAATGGCATGGAGACAGCCATGAACTTAGATGGTGGAGGTTCAACAACCTATGCCGCACGATTGCCCGGTGAGCAGTCCCTCTCCATTCTAAACAAGCCGTCTGATGGTTCGGAGCGTAAGGTTGCTAATTCTCTGCTAATCGTCTCAACAGCTCCAGTATCCGCTATTGCAAAATTAACATCAAATGTTGGAGACACTATTAAAGTCCTTGCACGAGCCAAGGTACCGATTACCTTTAAAGGCCAGGATAAATATTATAATGGTGTTCCAGTAAATGCGAACAAATTAAACTGGACAGCATCCTCTGGTATTGGAAAAGTGGATCGCAATGGAATGTTCACTGCAGGAACAAAAGCAGCAAAAGGAAAGATTACAGCAAAAAGCAATGGGGTCTCAAAATCTATTAATGTAGAGGTTGTTACAGAGCTAAAAAGCCTATCCATCTCTCCTAAAGACGGTATTATCATTCCTGGAAGTAAACAAACATTTAAAGTGAAAGGCTACGATAACAAAGGGAAAGAGGTCACCATTTTACCTGAATTACTTAAATGGGAAACAAGAGGAAATATTGGAAAGCTAGATTCCAAAGGTACTCTTTCATCGGTCAAACGAATTCAAGCAGGAAAGGTCATTGTTTCTTATGGAAAAACGAAAGCTGAGGCCTCAATCAATGTTGGGAAATCGCCTACTGTTTTAGAAGACTTTGAAGACATTAAAGATTTACAAGTCACTACTGCTAGATCTGTCAGTGGAAAAGGTATTCTTGCAAGCAGTCCGAAACCTATTAAAGCTGGAAAGCGTTCCATCGGGTTACTCTATGATTTTACTGGAACAACCGGTACTTCAGCAGCTTATGTAAACTTCAAAGACAAAAAAGGGAATGTTGGTCGCACAATTGAGAGCAGACCAACAAAGCTTGAGCTTTGGGTTTACGGAGATGGAAATAATCATTGGCTTAGAGGATCTTTACAGGATGGAAATGGAAAGCTCTTAACCGTCGACTTTACTAGTCAAGGGAAGCTTAATTGGAAGGGCTGGAAAAAGGTATACACAACTATTCCAGCAAACAGCGTCATCCCTTTAAAACTGAGACAAGTTTATGTGGTGGAAACAAATAACACCAATAAAAATAAAGGAACCATATATTTTGATCAGCTTCGTGCCATTTACGAATAGCTTTATTAGGCATCTTTCACAAGTACACTTACCTCTTTAAGGTTGGTAGTGGAGGATAACCACATATTAAAGAAAACTAGCAAGAGTCATTCAAACTCTTGCTAGTTTTTTCTCAACTACTATATAAACCTATACGTCTATTAAAGAAATTTTATCCCCTACGTTAATTTCACCGGTTTGGATAACGGATGCATATACTCCAAAATGATTATTTCTTTCTTGAGAAACCGTTTTTAATAAGGAAAAGTCAAATGAACCACTTTCAGGATCAATATTAATAATTGTACATCTTTCACAGTACCTTTTTATTTCTAACTCTGTTTCACCTATCAAAACCCTTCTACCAAACCATGTTTCCTCAATAAATGGGGTGTTTTCATACAAAGCAATATGAATATTAGGTCGAAAACGTAGATAGTCTACCTTCTCCCCCCATAATTCCTCTAGCTTACCAATAGAAGCATCCGTCGTAATTAAAATGTTTTCTTCTTCTATCGCTCCGAACGGGACGTGACTAGGGGTATATTGAATAGGTGTTAATGCCTTATTGGATATCGTTTCAAGTTCTTTTAACAGCCCCTCGTCTCCCCATTCATAAGCTTGACCAGAAGGAGATTCAATGATTAAAGATGGAAATTGGTCCATCCTCTCCTCTCCAACAAATCTTGCTTGATAACGAATCATAGGTGGCAATTGAGTTAATGTTAAGAACTTACCAGGTCTAGTATTATCCAAAAAGGCATGACTCCGATCACCATAAAGTCCATAGGATTCAATGGTAGTCTTTTCAATCTTTTCTCCTAAAAATGATTTGACAGGATAACGAATGATTTCCTTAATTTCGCCAATAATCATTTCCATACAACCTTTCAATAGAAGATAATTCATAATTTCGTTTTAATTGGTGGAATTTCCTCTGTGTATCGCTATTTAATAGCAACAAATTTATAGCAGAAACGTTAAAATAATATGATTATGAAAAAACATAAAAAAAGGGGACGTAATCAATTCCCCTTAAACCATAACTAGATTAATCCCTTATATTTTTTAGATGTCCTTACTTCCACGGTAAGGGTTCCGTTCTTTGTATAGGCCTTCAAAAGCAAGGGCACACCAACCGTATTTTGGAAACGAAAATCCACCCCACCATATGAAACTGTGGCATCTCTTCCTTTTGGAACATAACCAACATTTACGGAATGATGATGCTTTTCAATATATTTAACCCCAAGTTTATCAATGGCATTATATAAGGTAGATGACGTTTGGCAGATGCCCCCTCCAATGCCCATCACTAGCTTTCCATTAACCGCTTCCTCGGCTGGTTGATACCCATGTGCGGCATCACTTGGTCCAACAGCCGTATTAAAGGAAAACATATCATCCACCCCAAGGATGGCATTGTTGATTGCTCTTGCGGATAACTCTATATTTTTGGATCTGCCTGCTACACCACTATTATAATAGGTTGTATAGGAAGCAACTACTACTTCCCCAAGCTGTTGAACTTCAGTTGGATTATATCCGCTTTCTGTCACATAGAGAGGAAGCTCCACCGTTCCTCCTTTTTCTGAGGCGGTCATTACTTTTTCAATTAACTCGGATTCTTCTAGTATTCTTCTTGGCTTCCCTTTTATGATTACACCATTTTTCCCTATTTTGTCAGGAGTCATTTTTTGATCATAACCTTCTTTTCCTTCAGAACCTCTTGCTAGCCTTTTAGCCCAATTCTCAATAATTTTTCTATATTTTTCTCTATCCGTTTCGTAGCCCAGTTTCTTCGGATCAATGACCTTTATCTCTTTTTGGTTTGATGGATCTATAACCTTTACCGTTATATCTTCTTTTTTCTCTTCCTCTTTAACCACCTTTTCTTCAGCCTTTTGCTCTTCTATTTGTTTCTTTAATTCAGTGACCTCTTTTTCTAACTCCTTTTCCCTCGTCGAATTTTCCGAGCACCCTCCTAAAACTAGTAAACTAGAAGTTACAATACTGAAAAATGTCCATGTTACCTTCCTCATCGTTCTCCCAACTTTTCTTTATTATTCTGTTAAACCTTCCATAAAGAAGGTTCTTCAAAATTTTATTCCGACTTGCTTTTCCTTATGCCTTTAATCATGTAAAAACGCAGCCGATTTTGGGAGAAATCCAAGGTTCATTCCATTCTTATAGTTTTAAAGACTTTGTCTTCAAATAAAAAAAGGTGGATAAAAATCCCACCTTTTGCCACTTCCTTTTATTTACTTTGTAAAGCCATGTTTACACATAGACCCAAATATATAAGTCCAACGACCTTTCCTTGAAGACGTGAAAAGGTCCTGTTCTTCGACAGCCATTCGCTTAAGCTTCCTGCCATAAAGGATAATAATGTTGTGTATGAGATACTTAGGGCAACAAAGGTTAAACCTAAAATCATTAATTGCGTGACGACTGACCCGTTTTCTGGATGCACAAACTGTGGTAAGAAGGATAAAAAGAATAGAGCCGTTTTCGGATTGAGAACCTCAGTTAACACACCTTGGGTGAAAGAATGGGCTGGCTTCAGATTGACGTTGGTCTGAGGAGATGAAATTGAAAGCATCGATGATTTCTCCAAAAATGCACGCACTCCTAAGTAAAATAAATATGCTGCTCCTAAATATTTGATTATGTCAAATGCTATAGCCGAAGCTGAAATAATTGCTGATAGTCCAATTACTAAAGCAATCGTATGAATTAAATCGCCAACTGCAATTCCAAGCCCCGTTAAAAAACCATGCTTTCTGCCCCCACTGACACTCTGAGTGAGAGTCAGAATAACTGCAGGACCAGGAATAATAAATAAAGTTAACACAACTAAAACAAATGTAATCATTTTACCTCTCCCCCGCTTGCTGTCCAAATTGGTGCCTGATACTCTCGTTCGGACACCCTTGATGTATTGCCCGGCACCCTTTCAGCAGCCTATATTTGTTCGATAATTCCCCTTGCCGTTTGAATTCCGCTCTCTATACAGTCTGGAATGCCCACCCCATAATATGAGCAGCCAGCAAGATAAATTCCTGGATAAATCTCTGAAAGCTTTCTCTCAAGGTCCTCAACACTTTTTGGATGTGTAATTAAATAATTAGGCATACTTTCAGACCATTTTGTTACCTGGCTTACAATAGGTGTAAGCTCTAGGTTAAGGCTTTTCTTTAAGTCTGAAATCGCCAATTGAGAGAGTTCTTCTTCACTCATTTTGATCAATTCAGAATATGCTGGGTTACTGCTTTTATAAAAGAACCTTACAAGTAGATTTCCTTTTTCAGAAGTATGTGCCCATTTCCTACTCGTCCAGGTGCAGGCATCACATACCAATTCACCCGAGCTTGCAGTGATGAAGCCCGTCCCGACTGTTGGAAGTGCATCATCCGGTACCTCGAATCCTAGATAAATACTTATAAGAGAGCTATTTTTAAAAGGGACAAACTCTTGATCAAGATCACCCTTTGGAAATAATAATTCCGCCGCTGATTGAGGAATACTTAGAATCACATAATCTGCCTCTATCCATTCACCATTATTTAAAGATACCCGATATAAGTTATTCTCTTTGACAATTTTTTCAACCTTTGTATTTTTTAAGATTTCAACATGATCTAATTTTTCTTCAAAAGCATCTATTAAAGAGCTTAAACCGCTATTAAAGGAAAAAAACTTTCTTTCTCCTCCACTAAGGTATTTTTCTTTATTTACTTCAAATCCCTTTATAATGCTTCCATATTGTTCTTTATAATCAAGAACATAAGGTAGTGTAGAGGAGATGGTTAGTTCATTAAGCTTACCTGAATATACTCCTGAAAGAACAGGAGCAATTTGTTTTTCAACCAACTCTTTACCGAGAAAATACTCTAAAAAGGAGCCAATTGAATCATCTTTACTGAAGGATTCATTTTTTGTATAAAAATCCTTCATCGCTTCGACTTTGCCTTCCGCAGATACAAGCGTACTTTTGGCCAATGATTCTATTGTTGCCGGTATCCCAAAGACAGAATCCTCTGGTATCGGCTTTAATTCTCCATCCGTGTATATAAACGATTTACCTGTGGCATTATACACAATCTTTTCCGCTAATCCTAGCTCTTCAATTAGTGGCATAATATTCATCTTCCGTGCTACGATTGAATCCGCACCTGATTCCATAATAAAACCACTATTTTTCAATGTACAGATTTTTCCACCCAATTCAGAAGATGCTTCCGTCAAAATGAGCCTAACGTCAGATGGATGATTCTTCTTCCATTTATGTAATTCATACATGGCAGATAATCCAGTAACACCACCACCAATGACTAAAACTGTTTTCACCTATTACACCCCTATTTGTTCACTTATATTCACTTAGTTTACCATAAGGAAAACTTCCCAAAAAGTACCCAATTGACCCAATGCCCATACAAAGGGTAGATTTGTTTATTTCAGTACCAATTAAAAAAAGAAGCCTAAATAGAGAGACAAATCTCTTCTATCTAAGCTCCTGTATTTCCACTGCTAGTGTTTTCCTCGTCCCAGCTATCCCAATTTAAAAATTTCCGATTCACAACTGAACTTGGTAACGGACGACTAAAATAATAACCTTGCAGTTTTGAATGGATATGAGAATTCACATAATGGATTTGATCTTCCTTCTCAATTCCTTCAACCACTACCTCCAGCTTTAGCTTTTTCATTATCTCAAAGATTCCGTATAAAAGAATGGTGTCAAAGGAATGGGATGGGACATTTTTAATAAAATTCTGGTCTATTTTTATTATATCTAATGGTAAATCCTTTAAATATTGCAAGGAGGATGTACCTACACCAAAGTCATCAAGAGCAATCTTGACATTTCTCTTTTTGAGCTCTTTTGTAAATCGCATAATTTCTTCTGGATACAGATGAATGTCCGTCTCGGTGATTTCAATGTGGAGCATGGAGGCTGGTATTTGAGATTCCTCCAATACTTGATCTAGCTTCTCAATAAACATATCATCTCTCATTTGAGTTTTTGACACATTAATCGCCATTGTTAATTCTTTAAATCCATTGTCATGCCATATTTTTAATTGACGAACCGCTTCTTCCAAAACCCACTTTCCAATCGATGTCATAAGACCTGTTTCTTCTGCAATTGGTATGAATTTATCAGGAGGAATCATTCCCTTAGTTGGGTGATTCCAGCGTAAGAGGGCTTCAACTCCAACAATATCTTTCTCAAAACCATTAACAATTATTTGATAGTATAATTGAAATTGCTTCTTCTTTAATGCGAACTTTAAATCATTTTCAAGTTCAAGGAAGTTTCGATAGCTACTCTTTTTCGTAAGATTTCGATAGTACTGATATTGATTGTTCCCTTTTCTTTTCGCTTCAAACATAGCAATATCAGCATTTTGCATCAGTTGTTCCAATTGAGTTCCATCATCGGGATAAATACTAATTCCAACACTTGTCGTAACAAATGTTTTATAGGAATGCAGGTCAAATTCGCTTCCTATATTATTCAACATATGTTGAATGGTTTTCTCCAGGTCTTCTTTCCCTTTATAATCTAATAATATTAAAAACTCATCTCCACCTATTCTAGAAAATATTCCATTTAATTCTTCTATAATTGGACTTAGTCGTTCACATAGCTGAATAATTAGGGCGTCTCCGATTTTATGCCCTAGCGAATCGTTTACCCTTTTAAATCCATCTAGATCAAAAAATAAAACAGCTGTCTTTTCATAGCCCTTTACAAAATGATGGAATTCTTTCGTTACCCAATACCGATTAGGGAGCTTAGTGTCTTGATCAAAGTATGCTAGCTTTATTACATCATTATGTTTTTCCTCTAGGGAAGAAAGCACTTTATTTATGGATTGCTCAAGATTTGCAAGCTCATCCTTCCCGCCGTTTCTTAACCGAACTCTAGACTTTACATCTCTCTTATTTTGAATTTTATTTAATTGAGAGGATAATTGATTAATCCTTGAGAGAATGAATTTATTCATAAGTACCAAGATCAGTATGATGAAAAATACCGCAGTTAGAATTAAATATTGTTGCAAATGCCTAGTACTTTCCACCTTTTGTAAATAAAATCTTCTTTCATTCACTAAGCTGATGGCATAGGCTTGATTATTTTCATAATCCTGCATATAAAAGGAGCCTTTTATTTCTTTTTCGTTTATTGAATCAATTAACAGTTTCGATGGAACTGAATGATTTTCAATTGGATTCATTGATAAGGGGAGTGAAAGCTCGTTTCCCAATGCTTTAATATAGCTGCTATCAATCATCTTTCCCATAATCAGAACTCCAACTGAACGTCCCTCTCCAGAGCTTTTGTAGATTGATTGAAAGGAAGACATCGTAAGACCATAATCAGTCTTTACTAAGACTGTTTTTTCGAGTGATTTTGAAGATTTAATAACAGGTAAGAACACTTTATAAAAATCATCTTTAAATTTAATGGCTTGATGATTGTTTAGGTCATATCCTTTCTGGTAGACCAGTTTATTCTGATTATTGATAAAGATCATGTAATTAATTTTATTATTTTCAAAGGTATCATTATATAGATTTACAGATGGGAATGACTGATATTGGTGATTTACAAAATAATAAGCATCATCCCAAACCGCCCAGTCCCGATTCGTCCTATTTAAAATATCCATTTCTAAAGAAAATTGGTTTTGGGCCCTTTCCAAATCCTTTGTCATCAAGCTCTCATCTAATTTCATTGAATCTTCATAGAGAAAAGGGGATGCAATTTTATATAAGAGTCCTAGGAATAGAAATATAGATGTTCCTACCACTAATAATGTTTTTATTCTAAGATTCATAAATCCCTTCCTCCCTTTGTAAGGCAACTTCTAGAATGTTTTTCATTTAATTTTTTGATTTGAGAAAAAACTAAATTTAGAAGGATTTTTATTTATACTTAATGATTTTAAATTAATATCTAAGTCAATAAAAACTAGACATCAAAATTATACCAGTATAATCAAAAGGAAGCACAGGAAATTTTTAGTATATACCTACTATTTATTAAATAAAATCCCCTCTAATTAAAATGGGTGACACATATTCTTCTATTTAATTTTGGAAATATTTTAAATAATAATTTAAAATAGAAATAAAGAAAAATATCCTCATAGATTTACTGCTATGACAATCCAACTTTACCCAAGGAGGCAGTAATAATGAAAAACATTTTTGACCAAATGATTTCTTTAGGATTAGGTGCGGCTGTGGCTAGTAAGGAGCAAATCGAGAAATTTGTCAATGATCTCGTTGCAAAAGGTGAGTTAAGCAAAACAGAATCTAAGGAAATGGTGGATAGGTTCATTGAAAAGGGAGAAGCAGCAAAAAAAGACCTTGATGAAATCGTAAAAACGAAGGTTCAACAAGCATTAAAGGAACTGAACCTTGTCACAATTGAGGAATTAAAAGAATTAGAGAAAAGAATCGAGCTACTAGAAAAGAAGGGTGAATAACTAGCTAGGCGGTTTATGGGAGGAATGATCATGTTTAGCAAAAGAATGAAACATGCCCACCGCTATCAAGAAATTATTCGAGCCTTTCTCCGTAATGGGTTCGGGTATATTGTGAAGGATTTAGGATTAAACGAAGCCATTTCGCTTTCCTTTAAAAAGGAAGCTACTCCTTCTGACTTTTCACAACGAACCCTTGGCGAGAGAATTCGAATCATGCTTCAAGAATTAGGTACAACCTTTGTCAAGTTTGGGCAAATTGCTAGTACGAGAATGGATATTTTTCCTGAGAACATTATTAAAGAACTGGAAAAATTGCAGGATCATGTCCCCCCATTCGCTTCTTCTGAAGTAAATCGGATTATTGAGGAAGAACTCGGAGGGAGCATCCAAAACATTTTCGCAGAATTTCGTGAAGCACCGACAGCGTCGGCTTCTATTGGGCAGGTCCATTTTGCTAGACTCCATACAGGCGAAAACGTGGCAGTAAAGATACAGCGCCCTCATATACGGAAAGTAATTGAAACAGATCTAGAAATCCTTGAAGACTTAGCACGGTTAATGGATACCCAATTAGATTGGGCAAAGAACTATCACTTTCCCGATATTGTTGAGGAATTCTCAAAATCTTTAAAAGCCGAATTAGATTATAGTATTGAAGGAAGAAATGGAGAAAAAATTTCTAACCAATTTCTCAATGATCCTACTGTCCATATTCCAAAAATTTATTGGGAATATTCAACCAAGAAGGTCCTTACAATGGAATACATTGAAGGAATAAAAATTAATAATCTCGATTTATTGGCTGAGAATGGCTATGATCGAAAGGCAATCGCAGAAAAGTTTACTCAATGCCTATTGCATCAAATTATAATTGAAGGATTTTTCCATGGTGACCCACATCCAGGAAATGTGGTTATCATGCCGGGTGAGGTTATTGGTCTCATGGACTTTGGAATGTGTGGTCACCTTAGTCATGAACTGAAAATGCAATTTGTATCACTCATTATTTCATTGAAGCGTGGAGATAGTGATGGAATAATCAATGTTCTTCTACAAATGGGATTATTTCCAGATGACGTGGATATCACCCTATTAAGATTTGATGTGGATAGTCTTAAAAACAAATATTATGATCTTCCTTTAAGCCAACTGCATATTGGTGAAATAATGAATGAGCTTATCATTATTGCCTCCCGCTATCACATTCAGGTACCATCTGAATTTACCATCCTCGGTAAGTCATTAATGACTTTAGAGGGGCTTGTTGAATTTTTAGACCCTGATTGTAATATTATGGGGATTGCTGAACCGTTTGCTGGGAAGCTAATGAAAGAACGTTTTCAACCGAAGAAAATAATGGAATCACTTTGGGATCAGGTAAGGGAATACTCAGATTTTCTTTCAACATTTCCGAAGAGTATAAAGGATTTAACTTCTACCGTTCAAAAAGGTAGGCTTCATTTAAATATTTCAACCCCAGAATTACATACCTTGCTCGAAAGACTTGATAAAATCAGTAACCGTCTATCCTTTAGTATTGTTTTACTTGCATTTAGCATCATAATGGTTGGATTAATTATCGGTTCCTCTATAGGAAGGCAGAGTACTATCTTATGGGAAATTCCAGTTATAGAGGTTGGAGCCGTTGTTGCAACACTGATGTTTCTTTGGTTACTTTTCGCCATCTTCCGATCAGGGAAATTCTAATTAACTATTTCTGTGTATGAATATTAGAAGGAATTGAGTTTGTTCCCTAAGAACCTATAAGGCTTAACCAACGGGTCTTTTCTAGCAACCTATTTGGTTAAGCCTCTTTTTTTTGCTATTTCTCTAAAAGATTTAACAGTTCTCCTTTTACCCAATCAATGACATCCAGAGGCATAACACCATAATGGGAAAGGATCTTTGCCTGTTCCTCTCCTGCCCTTGCATGCAAATAGCTTGCTAAGATTAAAGAATGAATAGGTGGAGCACTCTGGGCGAGAAAAGAGGCAATGAGTCCCGTCAGTACATCACCGCTTCCCCCTTTTCCAAGAGCATCATGACCAAATGGATTTATATAAACCTCTCCACTTGGTGAAGCAATAATTGAACGGTGACCTTTTAATAATAAAAATACCTGATATTTTTTTGCAAAGTCTCTGGCGATATTCAATCGATTTTCTTCTATCTCTTTTATTGTCACATTCAACAAATGAGCCATTTCCCCTGGGTGTGGAGTAAGGATAGCAGTACCCTTGTAATTTTGAAGCCTGTTTAATTCATTTCTAAGTAAAAAAATGGCATCTGCATCAATCACAATGGGTTGATTTGTAAGAGCGTCTAAAAGTGAGACCATCCATTTTTCTCCTCCAGGAAATCTACTCATCCCTGGTCCTACAGCTACGCAGTCAAACTGGTGAAGCTTAGAGGAGAGTTCCTCAACGGAATTCATAGCAAAATGCCCTTCACTATCAGAAAGTGGCAAGAACAGTGATTCAGGATTTTGTGTAGCTGCCATTGGATAAATGCTTTCCGGGATAGCAAGTGTTACCAGTCCAGCTCCACTATTTAAAACAGCTTTTGCCGCATAAATAGGGGCCCCTACATATGGGCGAGAACCTCCCACTACAACTGCATGTCCAAAGGTTCCTTTATGGCCATTACTCGGTCTTTTTGGTACAGCTTGTCTTGCTAACTGTTCCGTAATAAGCTGGGGCAAATCCATATGTAATTCCTCTGCAATGAAAGGAGGAACAGAAATATCAACAGCTTTCCATTCCCCAACATAATTTGGGCCATCATTAAGGAAGAATCCCTTCTTTGGAAAAACAAAAGTAATTGTTTTAGAAGCTTTTATAGCCGCTCCCTCTACCTTCCCATCATCACTTGAAACACCTGAAGGAATGTCTACCGAGATGATTAGCTTCCTTCCTTCCAAGCTATTTACTAGAGTGATAACCTGACTAAAGGGATCTCGAACAGGTCCTTTCACTCCAGTCCCTAAAATGGCATCTATTATGACATCTGATGAGTTTAACTCATCACGAAGGGCCTCTATTCCTTTTTCAGGAAGGTGGAATACAGGCAAACCTCTGTTCAGGTAGACATCTAAATGACATTTTGCATCCCCTTTAATTATTTCTGGTTTGGCCAGCAAGCATAACAGTGGTTTAAAGCCTTGATCAAACAACCTGCGGGCAATGACAAAGCCGTCGCCCCCATTGTTTCCCCCTCCAGCTAGAATGGCCACTTTCTTATCTTTACTTGGAGAACATTTAATGATTTCCTCTACCACCTTAGCTCCTGCATTCTCCATTAAGACAATGCCGGGTAATCCGAGGTTATCCATTGTATATCGATCCATTTGTTGCATTTCCCTTTGACCTGCTACAAACATTTTCTGACCCTCCAGTAAAATTAATATTATATTTATATTATAGGAGTTCTCTTAAAAAGCTGCCAATGAGCTCTATAACATTTTAGAGTTATAATAGAATAAATTTATACTCATCAAATGCGAGAAAGATATATAATTAGTAAAAATACCCAACCGAGCAAAATTGGAGGTGCTTCAGATGATTAAAATTATTACCGATAGCTCTGCAGACTTACCTGTAGAAATCATTGAGAGATATGATATTACCGTTGTGCCATTAACAGTTACGATAGATGGACAGCATTATTTAGAAAAAGTAGATATATCACCAGAGGAGTTCTTTGCCAAGATGTTTTCTTCAGAGGAATTACCTAAAACATCCCAGCCATCACCTGCCTCCTTTGCCGAAATGTTCTCCAAATTTGATAAAAATACAGAGATACTTTGCCTAACAATATCTTCTGGACTAAGTGGCACTTATCAATCCGCATGTCTTGGCAAAAATCTATCTGATGCCAGGGTTACCGTATTTGATACATTAGCTGGCTCCTTAGGTCATGGGCTTCAGATAATCCGAGCTGCTGAGCTTGCAGAAGAAGGTCTTACAGTAGACCAAATTGTTACTGAGCTTACTAAGTATAGAGAGAATATGAACATCCTTGTTCTTCTAAGCACCTTAGAAAATATCGTCAAAGGTGGACGTTTAAGTAGATTTCAAGGATCGTTGGCAAAAATTTTAAATATTAAAGTCATTCTAGACAGAGTAGAAGGTGGTAAGGTAGAAATACTAGAAAAAATTAGAGGGAAAAAGAGATTCTATAACAGGGCCCTTCAAATTATTGAAGAAAGAGGAAATGACTTTTCAGACATAACCTTTGGAATCACTCACACAGGAAATGTTGAGGATGCTGAGTCTATGAAACAGGAAATTATCCTTCGATTCCAGCCAAGGGATGTCCTTATTAATTACATGGGAGCCACCATGGGGACGTATGCTGGAAAGGATGGAATGATTATATCCTTTTAATTTGAACCTGATACCGCCAAATGACTTTTCATGAAGGTGGTACCAGGTACCTATTTTCAATCAAACGTTTGATTAACATTTTATCTTCTTTTTCCTGACCATTTTATTAATCAATCGTTTGATTAATATTTTGAACCTTTTCCTCTATTTTCACCTTTATTCAATCAAACGTTTGATTAAACGTTTTGATTAGCAAATCATTTATTTAAATCTTCCATTCAGCACATCCTTAATACTGTTCAATCGATGTATGGCTTTTGATTTAATAATATTTGGAAAGGCCTTCAAAACTCGAACGTTATGCTGATGAATACTATTTACGATTTGATTGTATTTATCAATCAGCTCATCCATTCTTTCGTGAATAGGACTGTTGTTAATCATGGATAAGAGTTCTTGTTTAATAACCTCCAACGCCTTGATTTTACTAGACAAATGAAAAGCCGCAATCAAACTAAAAATACAATCAATCATTAATACTGAATAAAAAATCATTAAAATAGTAGAACCTATTTGAAAGGAAATTTCATTAACTAGCTTCTCAACAATAGGATGCACCCATCTAATCATAATAATAGATAAAAATCCCCATGCTAAGGATATGGATAAACAAACCCTTCCGTTCAGATTATATTTTCGATCTCTATAATCCCACCAGCGTGCGTGAAATATAGTTTCCATCACCCAGCTAGTAATATACTCCAATCCAGTAGCGAAAATAATTCCCACAATGAATATAAGGACGAGATGACTTCTTAATGGAGAAAGAACAATAATGATGCCGCACATACCAAATCCATAAATCGGACAATATATTCCGTGAAAAAACCCACGATTAACAAATCTTTTTTCCATATAACTTACGCGCACCGTTTCCATCATCCAACCGGCTACACTATAAACCATGAAATATGAAAGAAGCTGATAAATACTCATGTCAAAAATCATTTGATTCATACATATTCTCTCCTAATTAAGAAGAAATAAGGCCATTTATTTTATGTTGATTTTTCTAGGCCCCTCTAATCTCTGTACTACTGAATTTCAATGAAGTTTTTAATAATGTGATATTTGCCTTTTCATTTTTATTGATTGAAGATTGGTAGTCTGGAAGAACAATTTCTAATGGGGATAAATGCATTTCCCCACAAATATCGACGCCTTCAACCCTTTTATTCTTTAAAATATTTTCAAGAAAATGGGATAGTGTCACAATATCCATTAGTCCCTGATCCCAATTGGTCACGGCTTCATTTGGATTTAGAACATCCTTATCAATACTTATATACACATTTTGTGAATGAATTACAGATAGAATCGATTTTATTGAGTAATGATGGTTCCTATCATATGGGAAAAGGACAACGCGAGGATTTCTAGAAGGAAAGGAAATGAGGGTCGTAGGACCAATGATGACAACCTTTTGAAGATATAGTATTTCTGAAAGGGCATAAGAAACCCATGACCCACATGAAAGGATACTTTCTCTTTGATTAGGATTGGTCCCTAGGTCAGGGTGATTATCAAACAAAATAAGGGTGAACGGTTCCTTTACTTCTTTTAGCAATAGATAGGTAACATAATGATAGTTTCCACTTCCAATAAACGTTACGCCTTTTTGTTTTCGCCTACTTAGTTTTTTTTCAATTGTAGTTAAAGATTCTTGCTCACAATAAAGGCTGACATGCTGCATTTGCTGAAAGTCAATGCGTTCATGAGGGAACTTCTGAAGCTTCTTCTGAGCATAATAAGTTTCATCAAAATCTAAAATGGTCATTCCTCGATTTAATAATCCCATGATACCTTCCTCTCCTATCCTTCCATGCCATGCATTTCTTTCAAAGAATCATTGGTTATATCGGAAAATTGCTATAGATATGATTGAAAATGATTGTTTTTCCATACTAGATTATGAATTATTTAAATTCTTCTCCCAAAAAGATTGCATTTCTCCATATGTCAAAAACATATTAATACAATGAGTATTTTCATAATATTATATCATTATAGTTTCCTTTGAAGTCTCAGTTCCCCATTGAACATATTGTGAATTTTTTGTCAACTTGATCCTTCGCGCCATTCAGCCCCTTTTGATTCCTTCCCTTTAATTAATGTTTTGTTTTAACCGTAGCATTTTGAAATATCAATTCTAATTTTTCACTTAAGAAAGTGGATCCAAGGATAAGTATTCCACCAATTATTTGAACAAGGGTCATGCCTTCCCTTAAAAAAATAGCTGCCATAACAACGGCAGAAATTGGATCAATATAACTTAGAATCGCAATGGTTTGCCCCTTTAACTCCTTAATAGAGGTAAAGTATAAAAAGTAGGCCATACCCGTATGTATAATACCAACAATAAGAATAAAAATAATAGAAGTACGGTCTATCCCTGCCAAATCTATTTGGTCCTTCCATAATACATATGGGAAAAGAACGATAGTAGCTACCATTAATTGTACCAAGGTCGTTTCAAAGCCAGATAAATTTTTTATAAATTTATTCATTAATATAACACTCGCATACAAGGCTGCTGCAGCTAATCCATACATAATCCCAATGCCATGCTGATAGGAGCCCCCTGAGGCTTCTCCCCCATTGTTCACCACTAACAATAGACCAACCATAGCGGCTATTATGCTACCAATCTTGACTGGAGTGAGCTTCTCTTTCAAAATGATTGGAGCCAACATCATAACGAATACCGGCGCGAAGTAATAGCTAATTGTTGCGTTCGAAATGGTTGTAAAGCGGTACGATTCAAAAAGGAAAATCCAATTAAATCCGATCGCCGCTCCCGATAACAATAATAGAATAAAGTTTTCTCTAGTTGACTGATAAGATATCTTTTGCTTTATAAGAAGGCTCGCCCCAATCAAAAATAGGCTTCCAATCGCACCTCTAAATAGTGCAACCTCACTTGATGATAAATCAATATTCTTCACAAAAATCCCAATGCTTCCAAAGATCAGCATGGTTGTGATTAACTTTATTTTCGCGTTCACCCTAATCCCCCTAACAAAACAGCGTACAAAAATTAACTTTCTTATAATAATAGCAAAAAACAGGCGAATTATTGTAATTATTTGAAATGAATCTAATTTAACCATAAAAAGAAAAAAGACCCCCATAGGAGGCCTTTTTCTTTTTATTATTAATGTTTATGCATATCAATAACCATACGGCCTTGAATTTTTCCTTCTTCCATCTCTTGGAAAATATCGTTAGCTTCATGTAGGCAACGAGTTTGTACGATTGGAACAACTTTTCCTTCTGCACNAGATGCCAAACAAGGAGATGCCAGAAACGTAGAGCAATATTACCGTTACAGCAAGAACTACAATTGTACAAATCAACTTAAGAACATCCATCATCCTATAAAACTAATCTTTGGAAAAAAGAATAAGCAATTTTATCCATATGCCAAAATCCTTCAGGAGAATTTACCTAATAATGAGATGGTTTTTATTGAAAGCGGAAGACATTGGCTACCAACAAAACAAGCGGCTGAAGTAAATGAAATAATTATTCAATTTATAAAAAGTATCAACCAATAATGTTCAAAAAGCAAAAAAGTGCCTGTCTCTCATCAAACAAAATGGATAATTGACAGGCACTTTTTAATTTTCTCTATTAAATTTTAAACTGCTTAATAATCGTTTGTAAAATTTCTGCATGGCCAGCTAATACTTGTGCTGAAGATGAAATCTCTTCCATTGAAGCAAGCTGTTCCTCTGTTGCTGATGAAACCGTATTAGAGCTATTCGCCGTTCCAACTGCAATTTCTTTCACACTAGTTATCGAGGATTCAACCTCATTCATACCAGTAGAAAGATGTTTTACTAAATGAGCCACCTCATCAATTTGAGTAACCACTTCTTGGATGGAGCCCTCAATTGTACTAAAAATCGTTCCAGCCTCTTGTACAACCCCTAAACCATTTTTTACTTTTAAAGTAGCTGTTGTAACGGTTTCCATTGTACGTTCAGTATCAGCATGAATAATATTTATAAGCTGAGAAATCTGTGCAGCAGATTGTGCTGATTGTTCTGCTAATTTTCTTACTTCATTCGCAACCACTGCAAAGCCTTTTCCCTGCTCTCCCGCTCGTGCCGCTTCGATTGCTGCATTTAAGGCCAAGAGATTTGTTTGATCCGCAATCCCTGTAATCCCCCCAGCAATATGAACAATTTCATATAAACGTTCTTTTAAACCATTGAAAGCTTCCGATAAAGAAATGACTGTTTGATTAATGGATTGCATTTGATCTGCAACTTTTTCAATCGACTGATTTCCTTGAATAGACAGTTGAGCAGTATGCTTGGAATTGGTTAATACTATTTGCGCATTATTTGAAATACTTTCAGTAGAATCGGATATCTCCTGAATTACTTGGTTGCTTTTATTTATACTCTCCACTTGGTGACGCGAACCTTCGGAGAGTTCCTGCATCGTAAACGAAATGTGCTCAATCGCATTGATATTTTCCACCGAACTTGCAATAAATTGTTCTGATGAGGAAGCTAATTGATGGGATGTCTCACTGACTGTTGTCAATATCGCACGAATGGCACGAAGCATATTATTAAATGAAGAAGTCAATTGTCCAATCTCATCCTTCGATTGATAGCTGCCTTCTACTGTAAAATCACCTTGTTCAGCTTGTCCTATTAATGTATTAAGCTGCTTAATAGGGTTAACAAAGAGTCTTGAAATCCAGTACCCCACTGTAATGGATAGAATGATAGAAATTGCAATGACAATAATTAAGTAGACACTAGTTTGATTGGCTGCCTTTTCATCAGCCACATAAATCATTTTCGCGTTTTCCTTATTTAATTGTTGGATCTCTGATAAATACTGACTATACTTTTCCCTAATAGGCTTTGCTTCCTCGTCGAAAACTCGGTAGGCCTCTTCGCTTTGGTTTGTCATAGCAAAATTGACCATCTCAGAAATAATTCCCTCAAGCATCGGAACGATCTTGTTCATCAAATCATACTTTTCTTTTATGTTTGGCTGTAAATTTATTTTATTGATTTGTTTGTATAATTTTTCATTTTCTTTTATGATAGCCTTCATTTCCTGTAAAAGTTTCGCTTTTATTTGCATATCCTTGGTGACAACTATTTCTAGTGTAATAGCATCTAGGGCTAAGCCGTTGCTCCTTACTTCAGCAAATAAATGATTAGGAATTAATTGTTCTTCATAAATCTTTTTTTCACTGTTTGAGAGTTGATGGATTGCATGTATTCCACTGTATCCCACCATGCCAAGAGCCAAAGTGGAAATTACTAAAATAACCATTAGTTTTGTGAAAATCCCAATATTATTTATATATTTCAATCTAAATTTACCTTTCTTCCTCATTTATGTATCTCCCTTATTATTTTTGCAAAATTCGTCATTTTCTTCAAATTTACCTCCCATTATAAAACATTTTTTCCAATATTTATAGTAAAAATTAAACGGTAAATAATAAAAGAAACATTACTTAAAATAGGAAAATTTAATAGAATAAACAGAATCTGTCCTTGACTCCTTCGTATTGTGCAACATGCCAACTAATATTTATGATGATGGAAACAAGATAATCAAAAACAGACGGTTGTAATTTATAAAAAGGAAATTAAAGGAAAGTACTCTCCTCATCTCGAATACATTTAAGTAGCAACAAAGACAGACTTTTATTTTGAAGAAATGCTATTTAGGGGAGGAGAATGTCGATGTCTAGCACAATTGTGGAAAGTATTTACGGAAAACTACAAGGGGAAAAAATTGATGGTGTTTTTGCTTGGAAAGGGATTCCCTATGCAAAGCCACCAGTTGGAGCTCTTCGATTTCGTGCACCAGAGCTGCCAAATTCTTGGGAAGGTGTTCGTGATGCGACCTCGTTTTCCCCAGTTGCCCCACAACCTCAAAGTGAAATCATGGAGTTCTTAGGTAATGAAACCTTGAATATGGATGAAGATTGTCTGTATTTAAACGTATGGTCTCCAGGAGCTGACGATAAAAAACGACCTGTCATGGTTTGGATTCATGGTGGTGCATTTATTTCAGGCTCTGGGTCAAGTCATTGGTATGACGGTGCATCATTTGCTGCTCAAGGGGATGTAGTGGTTGTAACAATTAATTACCGACTTGGAATACTCGGATTTTTACACCTAGGCGAAATTGGTGGTGAGGAGTACGCCAACTCCGGTAATTGTGGTATTCTTGATCAGGTTGCCGCTTTACATTGGGTGCGAGAGAATATCTCAGCATTTGGAGGAGATCCGAACAATGTAACGGTATTTGGGGAATCTGCAGGTGCTATGAGTATAGGCATATTGCTTGGCTTCCCTTTTGCCCAAGGTCTTTTCCATAAAGCAATTCTTCAGAGTGGGGCTGCAGCTAATGTCCACCCTTCAGGAAAGGCAACAAAGATTGCTAGCAAACTACTTGCAGCTTTAGATGTAGACCCAACGAATATTTCTAAGCTGGAGGAATTACCTGTTGATCAATTAGTCCAGGCCTCTACTCTCGTCCCTATGATGAGCTTAGGACCAGTGATCGATGGTGTATCTATTCCAAAAGCTCCAGAAGAGGCAATTTCAGCTGGTTCAGCAAAGGATGTATCTATATTAATTGGAACAAACAAAGATGAATACCGTATTTTCACTGCTTTTGACCCAGAATGGAAGAACGCAGATGAATCAAAGGTTACTTCACATTTTGAAAAAACATTTGGACCACTGTTGCCAATCATTTCGAGGCAATTCTCTGATGGCAAACCTCTTAACCAAGAACTCTTTAATAAACTACTAACAATAAGTATCTTTACTTCTCCTGCCCAAAGACTAGCAGAGCTACAGGTAAATCATGGGGCACCTGTTTGGATGTATCGTTTTGATTGGGAAACGCCGGTTTTTGGTGGAGCTTTAAAAGCCACTCATGCACTAGAAATTCCATTCGTATGGAACACACTTAATAAGCCAAAGACAGAAAACTTCACAGGCGCTTCCCCAGAAAGACAGCTGGTAGCGAATCAAATGCATTCGGCATGGATTAGCTTTGCTCGCAACGGGAATCCGAACACAGAGCAGAATTCTGAATGGCCAAAATATGATGTTGAAAAACGACAAACGATGATTTTCAACTTAGAGGGAGCAGTTGTTAATGATCCCAATAGTGAGGATCGAATCAAATGGAGAGAAATAACTATGTTGTTGAAATCTTCTTATTAAATTTCATAACTAAAAAAACAACTGTTCATAGTATTAGTGTTGAGCAGTTGTTTTTTGTTAACAAGTGGTTTTTATTAGTTGAACGAATAATCTTATTTATCCTAAACCTAATTCACTTTTTATTAGATTAATATTCTCATCATGACAGGCTCTCATTCCTCTTAAATAAGAATAACCTTTTATTAAATGGGAGCCATCCCCATTAGAGTGAACTGTCTTTTTTAATTCTTCAATATAATACAAGGAATCCTTTTTTCTTTTAATTATTTCTTCTTTACTGTTTGTAAAATGCCCATGACCAGGTACGAGATAATGGATTTTATGAATTTCTTGAATTCTATCTGTCTTTTTCAAGGTTTCCTCATAATTTCTAGTACTAGTATAGATAAAAGGAAATTCGACATCCGATAAGTAATCCCCAGCAATCCAAATTCCTAATGGTTCAATGATGGCAAATATCCCATCATCTGTGTGACCTTTAGCAAGGTAAAAAGTGATGGACGTTTGACCAATATCCAAAACCTGTCCATCTTCAACAACGATATCAACTTTAGGATAAGAAATGGGATAATCACGATCTATGTAGTATTTATCGTCAAAATCTTTTATTTGTTCTATAATCTGCTCTTTTTCTTTTCCTTCTGCTAAGCCTTCGCTTGCAATAACAGTAGCGTCTGGAAAAGCACCACATCCCAATACATGATCCCAATCAGAGTGAGTTAAAAGTAGATAGATTCGTTTATTTTGTTTTACTTGATCAACATGCTGTCTGATTTCTTTCACTTCTGCTGGCAGCCATGTAGGATCAATTACAATAATACAATCATCGGTTTGTACAACAGTGGAAGTAGTTTTAAATAATTGACTTTCAAAAATAGTAAAGTCATTATTTTTAAATTGAATCAATGGGTTTCCTCCTTTCTTTTTCAACAATATAAATTTATTTATTAACAGGAGTTTTAGGTGTAAGATTACCTATTTCCGATAGTCGTTTTATCTCAACCTCATCAATACCTTCAAAAGGACAATATCCATTCCAATGACCTGAATAGGGATAAGACCACGACATTGGTATGATTAATTCTTTATCCTTTGAAACCAAAAAGCACATGCGATTGGTTTCGATTCGGAAATCATCATTCATGTCTCTTGTGCCTTGTTTCCAATACTTCTTACTTTCTTCAATTTGTTCATCTGAAAGAAATGGATATACCTTCTCCTCGGCTTCTTTTGGCAAACATTCCACCCAAAAGGCATCTCCTTGAAGTTGATTTTGATTGTATGACATCCTACAGTTTGGCCAATATAATCTTATTTTCATAGAGAAACTTCTCCTTAATTTTATCTCCTTTATTGGATAAGGTATTTTGATTTAATATTGGTTCAAGTTTAGCTTAACAAATACAATAGGGATTTCCAATATTAGCCGGCGGGGAAAATATGTAGATGGCGTAGACGAAATGTTATTTGGATTCGTTATAAAGGTTTAAATGGTTGAAGGTAAAAGAGAGTGATCTTCCATTTCCTTTATGAAAGACAAAATTCATCCGAAGAACAAGGAAATTGTCTTTCATTCCCCGCATGAAAGACAATTAATGCGGGTGAAGCAAGAGAACGGTCCTTCCTAGCACATCAGAGACAAAACCGAGTTTGAAAGAATAACAAAATCCTCACCCACCCTATTTTGATTTTTAAATATCCTCAAAAGCCCTGTTGAGCTCCTCAATATTGATTTTAGTTTTCATTTGAAGTAACGTTTTCATCACTCTATCTGATTTTTTTGAGTTTGCATTACTTAACATATCATTTAGCACTGCAGGGACTATTTGCCAGGAGACACCGAACTTATCTTTTAACCAACCACATACTTGTGCTTTCTTGTCTCCGCCTTCAGAGAGTTTTTCCCAATAATAATCTATTTCTTCCTGATTCTCACAATTCACAATAAACGATATGGCCTCAGTGAATGGATAATTTGGGCCGCCATTTAATGCAACAAATTCATTCCCTTCTAATTGAAAAGCAACTGTCATTACTGCACCCTCCGAATTACCATTCGAATCGGGTTTCTCTGTTCTATATCGGATTATTCGATTTATTTTTGAATTCTTAAAGATTGATGTGTAAAATCGTGCTGCATCCTCTGCTTCATCATTGAACCATAAATTTGCTGTAATCTTTTGAAATTTACTTGTCAAAGTTTTCCCTCCATAAAAATTGACTCTACTGTGTTGGATGTTTATTTAGGTGATTCCATTGTTTTCGTGCATTGCCATTTAACACACACACGACTTTCTTTTGACTCCTACTCGATTCCTCTCTTCTACTTTCTTAATATAATCTGTAGCAAGTGGTACCTTACAAGCGGTATTCCCTACATTTACATTCACTTTTCCAATTTGCTCAGCAACAAGTTTTGCTTCCTCATTAAGCTTCGCTACATAGGTGCCCACTGAAATGACAAATCCATTCATCACATATCGTACTCGATTTCTCTCTTCATGAATGGTGTTTTTCACTTGATTCAACAAAGCTCTTATTTCCTCAAGATCTAGCTCTTCATCAGGTGTAATCGATAAATAGTTAGAATACGTACTCCATCCACAAACTGCTTCCATTTCTGCCTTAGATTGTATCCATTCCCTTGCTAATACTAGGGCATATTTGCTTTCTGCTGCTACTTGTGCGACAGTATATTCTGCTATCATATACCAGTATGCTTTCTTAGCCCAATCCTTTAAGGTCTCTTTTGAGATAATTTTTGGATTAACCGAAAGACCTGCCAAGTACATGGCATCATGGTTCCCTGAATTATATAATTGCAAGGCTAATTCATGATCCTTTTTCACATACTTAACAAGCTTTTTCAAATCTCCTATTTTCACACCAAAAAAAGGTTCTTTTACCCCATGATTCTCAAATATTTTTTTCGTTTGTTCAGAACCTAATCCTTCAAGCTTTTGCATAATTTCTTCATAATTCATAATACCCACCATCCCCTTATAAACATGTCCAATATCACAAATTTTAAAGCCTTCAACTTAAGGGAAATTCCTCTAAGTGTACAGAAACTAAGTCTAATAAACCACTTTGATAACCTTTTTTACCTTTTATAAAATACTTCTACATTAATAATCTTAACCCCTGCTTATGTTCATACTATTGGATAATATTGTATATTTCCATGTACTCAACTATACTAAATCTATGGAATGATGTACTAATATAGATTACGTTCTAGCAAACATACTAAAAGGAGGAAGACCTATGAAACTAGGAGCATTTTCTATAAGTTTAAATGTAAAAGACATTCATGTTTCCAAAATATTTTATGAAAATCTAGGATTTCAAGTATTTGGTGGAGATATTAATCAAAATTGGCTAATTATGAAAAACGCAGATTGCATCATTGGACTATTCCAAGGGATGATTGAGAATAATACTCTCACCTTTAATCCAGGCTGGAATCAAAATGCAGAAAATCTTGAATCCTTTACAGACGTTCGAGAGCTACAAAAACAGCTTAAGGAAAAAGGAATTCATATTCTTACTGAAGCAGATCCATCGGGTGTAGGACCAGCTTTTATTATGATTGAAGATCCTGATGGAAATCCTATTCTATTAGATCAACATCGTTAAATCTAAAATTTTTACTATTAAAAAAAGAGCATTTGTAAGCTACTTTTTAAATATGTTCTCGTAGTATTCTTTTATAAGGGAAGCGTTGAACATGGGCAGTGGTAAAATAAAGTTTAAAATAACACCAATGATAGTTGGCCCAATAGGAGCGGGTTAGATAGGAGCTTCAGCAGACATGGATAAAACACCCTATTATATTTTGTTACTTATAGTAGGTATTGGATGATTGTTAACTAGTATTTTTCTATCAAATATAGGAAAATCCAATAAATCAACTTAAAGCGAGCATTAAATAGGACTCTCGTAATTGAGAGTCCTTTTTTTATCACAGTTTTTGGTTGTACATTTTGGTATCTGTAAATCAAAACCGAGGTTTCAATGTATTTTCCTTACACCCCCTTTCTTTCAATTGCAGTCATACCAACTTTCAGCAAGCTCCATAAATCACCCCATTAACTAAAAAACAGAATTTAAGAACGCCCTTGTCCGTTCTTCCCTCGGATTGTTAAATAGCTCTTGAGGGTTTCCTGTTTCCACTATTTTTCCATCATCCATATACACGGCTATATCTCCAACCTCTCGAGCAAATCCTATTTCATGTGTCACTACGACCATGGTCATTCCTTCTTTAGCCAGCTCCCTCATGGTGGCTAATACCTCTCCAACAAGCTCTGGATCAAGAGCAGAGGTAGGTTCATCAAATAGCATCACAGCTGGTTTCATTGCAAGGGCGCGGGCAATGGCCACGCGTTGCTTTTGCCCACCTGATAGCTTAGCAGGATAGACGTTGAATTTGTCGCTTAGCCCAACCTTTTCGAGCAAGGCCATTCCTTCTTCTATTGCCTGCTCCTTCGGTATTTTTTTGACTTGGGTCGGTGCTTCAATGACATTTTCTAACACGGTTTTGTGAGGGAATAAGTTGAAATGCTGAAACACCATCCCGACATTTTCTCTTACATTATTCAAATTATCCTTTTTTATATCAATCTTTGACCCTTTGATAAAAATATCCCCACTGTCCTTTACTTCAAGGAAATTAAGGCAACGTAGGAGGGTACTTTTTCCTGACCCACTGGCGCCGATAAGCACAACAACCTCACTTTCATGAACAGTTAGATTGATATTTTTTAAGACATGTAAATCACCAAAGGATTTGTTTAAGTCTTTTACTTTGATCATTTCCTTTTTTTCACTCATCATAACCCTCCCTTCCTCTAATCGCTAACAGTCATTTTTTTCTCAACACGACTAACAATATAGGTGAGTAATAAAACAATGAATAAATAATAGACTGCAACGGTTAAGTAATAGCTTAGGAAATCGAAGTGGTTGGAGCCCATGGTGCTGGCAACACCGAATAAATCCTGCATTCCAATGAATGAAACAAGTGATGAGTCCTTAATCCCAATGATAAATTGGTTACCTAGGGCTGGAAGTGCTCTTCGAAAGGCTTGAGGAAATATAATTCTTCTCATGGTAAGGCCTTTTGACATCCCAAGTGACATAGCTGCTTCCCTTTGCCCCTTATCTATTGACTGGATGGCTCCTCTTATGATTTCAGCAATATATGCCCCACTGTGAAAGGCAAGTCCTGCTACACCAGCCCAAAACATTGGAATAACGAGAATATTAGTTAATCCATAGAATAAAATAAATATTTGGACCACTAAGGGAGTTCCTCTAACAAGCCATATATAAGCATCTGCAATCCAAACCAATACTTTTATGTTAGAAATCTTAAGTAAGGCAAAGAAAATTCCGATAAATAACGCAATAATTAAGGATACAATAGATATTTTAGTAGTGATCCATAACCCATTTAAAAAGAAATCAAAACTACTTATAAAAACTTGGAAAAAATGCGCCAAATCAGGCAAATGAACATCCCCCTTTATGAAAAAATGTGTGCAGCAGCTGCACACATTTTTTAGTTTTTATCTTATTCAGCTGGTTTCTTGGTGATATCCACACCGATCCATTTCTCAGAAAGCTTTGCCAATTCCCCACTATCAATCATTTCTTGTAGAGCTTTATTTACTGCATCTAATAAGGTTTTATTTTCTTTATTAACCGCGATGCCCTGTTCACTTAATCCGAGGTAACCTCGATTTTCAATTTTTAGACCGTTATCGATTGCTGTTTGTCCGGTAATATCATCTGTAATTACAGCATCATGGTGACCACTAGCCAGGGATTGCAAAGCAACCACATCGCTGTCAACCTGTGGGATATTTTTCGTATATTCCTGTGCGATGTCTAGATACGCAGTTCCCCTCGCAACTGACACTTCTTTCCCCTTTAGATTTTCTGCAGATTTGATATTGCTATCAGGCCTTGTATAAATGACTGGACCAGAGTAATAGTAAGGAGTTGTAAAATTTACCTGTTTCAATCGTTCCTCTGTGATTGTATGACTGGCAACAGCAATATCATACCTACCCTCAACCACACCAGTAACAATTCCAGAAAACGCGGCCTTTTGTGGATTCGGTTCTAAGCCTAATTTTTTAGCAATTGCTTCTCCAACTGCAATATCAAATCCAACCATCTTACTCCCTTCCATGTAGCTAAACGGTTTAAATTCTCCTGATGCTGCAAAAGTCAATTTTCCATCTTCAATTAATCCATATTCATTTTTTTCTTCTGAGCTTTGTTTCGGCTCATCATTTTTTGCTTTCTCGTTGGAACTACATGCTGTGAAAATAACAAGCATCAAAGCGGAAAATAGCAGAATACTTATTTTTCTCACTTCGTAACCTCCCCCTTATTAGACTAAAAGAATTTGACCGTACATGCTGTTGATATATTTATATTTTAAAAGGTGGAATTTATTACTTTATTTGCAACAATCCAAGAATGGGTTTACAAAATCATCTTTTATTAAATGAATGTTTAAGGAAACTGAAACTTTCGATGATCCTTCATAATTGCTTTGGTTGAATAATAATAAATTGGCGTATAATGTAGACAACTCATGACAACAAGGTGGTGCTTTTTTTGATTATCCAAGAGAATATGCCAGTTAATGGAATTTTATTAGCATGGCCCTCAACAAGAGGAGTTTTTAAAAAGTATGGAATTTGCTGTAATACAAATAAAAACTTGAATTTAGTCGTCCCAAAGGATCGCATCGAGAAAATAATGGATGAACTGAACAACACGATTGGTCGTTCTATTTCATCATTGAATTAATATGATTTGTGTCATTGATAGGTGATAAGCGTTCATTTATTTGAGCGCTTTTTTATTTGCCTTCATTCTTAGCACAATTTCTCAATAAAATTATATAAAAGTAATATAAAAGGGTATTCAATATAAAAATAGTGAATATAATAAAGTAAGCGCTTTCAATTTTATAATATTTATAGTAAGATAATATTAAAGGGGGGAATGTATAATGAGTATCCAAAAACAAAGGGAAGCATTATTTAAGCGTGAAATCATAATGATTCAATTTAACGAAAGACAGCAAGCATTGTACTCTTCCAAACAGTCACAGGAAAGTAAGAAAAAAGACAAGAAATAACATTAAAACGCCCGAAAATTTTTTAACACGTTAGATTTTATATAGCGGAAAAAAGAATGGATAGATGAACAGGTTTACAGACCTGCATTCATCTATCCTTTTTTCACATCTGATTATTTGATCTACTATACATCTGCATAATACTTGGAAAAATAAAAAATTCCGTATCGCTTCACCAGAAAAGTCCCTAGCTTTGTTTGGGTAGCTGATTCAAATGGAGGTTCAGATAATTCATATAACTGTGCATTGTCGCTTATATGACTTTCACTTTCTATTTTTTTAAACTCAGTTTCAAATGCAAGGATTGGATGACCACTTAATACTAAATGTGTTCTTAATGAAGATGCTGGAGAAATGTGAAAGACGATAAAAATAAATAAAAATGTAAGGAAAACTAAACTGGCACCTATGTCAAGGACACAATAAAAAAAGAGATTAAGCTGCTAAAAGATGATTCCTATATTGAATAGGGGTCATCTTTTTTAAGTTCCACTGATATCGATAATTGTTATAGTAAACCATATAGTGATTTATTTTCGCCTTTAATTCTTTCAATGTTCTAGCTGATTGGTAATCTACTTCATCTTTTAGATGACCAAAGAAAGACTCCTGTGGGGCATTATCCCAACAGTTTCCTCTCCGAGACATAGATTGGCCTAAGCCATATTTTTTTAGTAACCTTTGATATCTTGGGCTCGTGAAATGGCTTCCTTGGTCCGAGTGGATAAAGGCATCTTTATGTAGAGTAACTTTCTTGTTGTTGACTAATTTAAGGATCGTCCGAATTGCTATATCTAAAGTAATCCGGTCTGAAACATGATAAGCTAGGATTTCATTAGTGGAAGCATCTTTTACAGTTGACAAATATGCCATACAATTCCCGTTATATGGCAAATACGTAATATCCGTTAATAACACTTTTCCAGGAACTCCTTGCTTAAATTCTCTGTTTAACTTGTTTGGAACGACTTGATGCTCTTTTGTTGCTTTAGCGATTTTTTTATAAGGATTTGGCCTTCTATGAGGGCAGACAATTCCATACTTATTCATGATTCTTTGAATCTTTTTTCGACTAAAGATAATGTTATAGTCATTCTCCAGTGTCATTTTAATGGAACGCGATCCTTTCTTATATCCCCGTCGATTAAATGCTTTTAGTATTATTTCTTTCGCTTCTAAATCCATTTTCTCTCTTGCTTCTCGGATATCAAAAGCCTTTAGGTAACTATAGTACCCTGAACGAGAAACTCCTAAAAGATCACAAAAGTACTTTGTCATTCGCTTAAATTGATTTTGTTCAATGGTCTTATAAATAAGCTGATACACTTTACTCAGATATAGATTTTCGCTTGCGTTTAGTAGCCTCCTTTCTGTCGTGTCTAGCTTTTTTAATAGCTCTACCTGTCCCTCCAGTAGCTTAATCCTTGCTTCTTGCCTTTCAATCACTTCGGAAGGTGTAAGTTCACGTTTTAATGGTCTGCCAGAAGCCGATTTCCTCGAATCTGTAAGCCCAATTAATCCATTCTTTTCATAGGCTTTTTTCCACCTATAGGCTGATTGTTCCATTCGCTTTATTCCGATCACGTCCACATCGAAGCCGCTCTCTTTAAAAATTGTTCGAGGAAGTTTACCAGCAAGATACTCCTCCATAAATCTACCTTTAAAGGAATCAGTATATGTAATAGCTCGCTCGCTAACACGCAGTACATTTGGATTTTTTTGAAGTGTTTTTATCTCTTTAGATGAAAATATTATTTTACTCATAAATAATGTCCCTTTTCCTCATTGTCTTGAAATTCAAGTATATAAAAAAATACCTGTAGATAAAACACTCTTTTTCAAGTGTCCTAACTACAGGTACCATTTTATAGGAGGCCTTTTTCTTTTTATTATTAATGTTTATGCATATCAATAACCATACGGCCTTGAATTTTTCCTTCTTCCATCTCTTGGAAAATATCGTTAGCTTCATGTAGGCAACGAGTTTGTACGATTGGAACAACTTTTCCTTCTGCACCAAATTGGAATGCTTCTTCTAGATCTTTACGAGTTCCAACAAGAGAACCAACAACTTGAACCCCATCAAGAACTGTTTTCACAATTTCAAGATCCATAGTTTCTGGTGGTAATCCAACTGCAACTACTTTACCCATTGCACGAACAGAGTTTACTGCTTGGTTAAATGCCACTTTAGATACAGCAGTTACAACAGCAGAATGTGCTCCGCCAACTTGCTCTTGAATCCATTTTCCTGCATCTCCATCAGTAAGAGGGTTAACAGTAAGATCTGCCCCAATTTCTTTAGCTAATGCTAATTTGTCGTCGCTAATGTCAATAGCAATAACTTTTGCATTAAATACGTTTTTAGCATATTGAATAGCTAGGTTTCCTAATCCACCACAGCCATAGATAGCAATCCATTGACCAGGCTTGATATCAGCAACTTTAATAGCTTTATAGCAAGTTACTCCAGCACAAGTAATACTACTTGCTTGAGCAGGATCTAGTCCTTCTGGAACTTTAACTGCATAGTCAGCTGTAACAATACATTGTTCAGCCATAGCGCCATCAACAGTGAATCCAGCATTTTTAACGTTGCGGCAGAAAGTTTCATTTCCAGTTAAACAATATTCACAAGTTCCACAGCCTTCGAAGAACCAAGCAACACTTACGCGATCTCCAACTTTGATACTAGTTACATCTGGTGCTACTTCTTTTACAATACCGACACCTTCATGTCCAGGAATACGGCCAGGTACTGCTCCAAAGTCACCTTTTGCAACGTGCAAGTCAGTGTGGCAAACACCACAATACTCAATATCAACTAAAGCTTCACCAGCTTTTAATGGGCGAAGTTCTTTTTCAATAATGTCTAATTTACCAGGTTGTGTTGAACTAACAACTGCAGCTTTCATATGAAAATCCTCCTCTAATGATGCTTAATTGTGAACCTTTTCACAAAACTGATTATATAATCACTAGACCTGTAGTGCAATCGTTTTTCTAAACAATTCACAATTCCATCATTTGGTTGCGACAATTTGTTCACAAATTCTACTAATAACTGTGGTTATATATGTTATAAAGGGTTATCAACCACAAACACTCAACCATTCTCAGGAAAAAATGGTCGGAGGTTGATATGGATTTTCTATCAAAGGAATTTAAAGAGTATCAATCTATTCTTGAAAGAAGTTTCTATAGATAGGAGGAAAGTAACAACATGAGCATATTAGAAGTAAAAAGATTAACCAAGAAATTCGGAAAATTCACTGCCTTAGAGAACATTCATTTAACTGTAAACAAGGGTGAAATTTATGGATTTATTGGTCCTAATGGTGCCGGGAAATCAACAACCATTCGCGTGCTGCTTGGAATGCTTAAGCCAACTGAAGGGGAAGTAAAAATATTTGGTATGGATGCATGGAAGGATGCCGTAGACATACATAAACGGGTCGCTTATGTCCCTGGGGATGCAAACCTTTGGCCTAATTTAACAGGTGGCGAGGTTATTGATCTTTTCTTAAAAATGAAAGGCAATGAAAACATCGGAAAAAGGAAAGTATTGATAGAAAGATTTGGTTTAGATCCTACCAAAAAGTGCCGGACCTATTCTAAAGGGAATCGCCAAAAAATCGCCTTAATCGCTGCCTTTGCGTCTGATGCAGACCTATATATTTTAGACGAACCAACTTCAGGATTAGACCCGCTAATGGAAAGACTCTTTCAGGAATGTGTTATGGAGGTCAAAGCGGCCGGTAAAAGTGTACTCTTATCCAGTCATATTTTATCAGAGGTTGAGAAACTATGTGACAAGGTGGCAATCATTCGCCAGGGGAAAATTATAGAGACAGGAACATTGAGTGAATTGCGCCATTTGACTCGTTCAAACTTAGTGCTTCAAACGAAGGAATCTATTCCAAACTTACATGAAATGAAAGGTGTTTATAATCTCTTAAGCAAGGATTCCGAGCTATCCTTCCAAGTCGACACTGAAGAAATAGATTCAGTGATTCGTTATATTAGCCAATTTGGCATTATCAAATTGGAAAGTGCCCCGCCAACGTTAGAGGATTTGTTCATGCGACATTATGAAGGAATAAAGCCAGCTCATCCAGAAGCTGGGGGTGAGTTGTAATGGGTTCTCGTTTGTTTATAGGAACAGGAAAAATATCCAAGCTTCTCTTTCGACATGAACGGTTTAAGATTTTGGTTTGGTTATTTGGTATTATTGCTGTCACCTTAGCTGCTGCTTCATCCTATCCAAATGTTTATCAAACAAACGAAGACCGTTTAGGCTTTGCTGTTACTATGGAAAATCCTGCGATGGTTGCCATGCTTGGTCCTGGAAAGGATGTTGAAGACTATACCATTGGCGGAATGTTCTCACATGAGATGCTGCTATTCACAGTTATTGCTGTGGCTATTATGAATATTTTACTAGTTGGGCGATGCACTCGAGCAGATGAGGAAGATGGAAGGCTAGAAATGATCCGTTCACTACCAGTAGGACGCCTTTCCTATTTAGCCGCTTCCATAATCGTCATTTTAACTACAAATGTGCTATTAATATTGATTACTGGATGTGGCTTGGTCACTTTAGGAGTGGAAGGTATCGATTGGGAAGGCTCCCTTTTATATGGATCCATATTAGGAGGAACAGGATTAGTGTTTGCCTGTCTAACAGCAGTATTTGCACAACTTGCAGAAACCTCTAGAGGAACAACTATGATTTCTTTATCCCTATTAATTGCTTTCTATCTTGTTCGTGCTATTGGTGATGTAAGTAGTGATGCTCTTTCATTATTATCTCCCCTAGGTTGGGCTGTGAGATCGGATGTTTTTTTATCTAATAAATGGTGGCCAGTACTATTATCAATAACTATATGCATGATTTTGGTTTGTTCGGCCTTTTACTTGAGTTCCATTCGTGATATTGATTCTGGGTTTATCCCAGCAAGAAAAGGGAACAAACATGCATCCGGCTTATTACAAAATCCAATTGGTCTTACCTTAAGGCTGCAGAGAACCAATATTGTTTCTTGGGCGATAGGACTTTTCCTTTTAAGTGTTTCCTTTGGGTCTGTGCTTGGAGATTTAGAAACATATTTTTCTGATATGGATTTTATACAGGCCTTTCTGGAGGATCCAAATTCCTCTATGACTGATCAATTTATCACGTTATTAATGGGAATCATGTCACTAATAAGCACCATTCCTGCCATGATGACGGTGTTAAGACTAAAGGGAGAAGAGAATAAAGGCTATACAGAAAATTTTTTTAGCCGCTCTGTTTCACGTACTCGCTTAATGGGTGGTTATCTTCTTATAGCCATTGCTGTAAGCTTCTTCATGCAATGTCTTGTGGCTCTCGGGCTTTGGTCTGTTGGTTCCAGTGTAATGAAAGAAGGATTATCCTTTAGCACTACTTTCGGTTCAGCGTTAGTATATTTACCTGCCATGTGGATCTTGATCGGAATAGTTATCCTATTAATCGGGATTTTTCCTAAAGCAACTGGTTTAAGTTGGTTGTATTTAACCTTTTGTTTTATTGTCATATATCTTGGTGGATTACTTGATTTTCCTGAATGGGTCAATCAGCTATCTGTTTTTGAGCATGTTCCGAAGATACAAACAGAAGACGTAGAATTAGTCCCAATCATGACTTTAATCGTAAGCTCTACCATCATTACATTTGTTGGCTTTATTGGTTACAATAAACGGGATATGGCTGGATAAAAGTAATTGAAAAAGGAGCTACAATCTCCTGAGAGAGGTTAGTTAGCTTCTTTTTCTTATTTTTTATTTAATTATAGAAAACACATGATATTCGTCAGTTGTGCGTCGCAATTGAAAGTGGTATTTTGAATATATTCTTTTTTTATGATTGAAAAGCCTATACGTGAAAGGAGTACTGAAATTGGCAACGACCCATCTATTCTCTAAACAAGAAGAAATCGCAAACAGTATTACTCACGGAATTGGGATGGCTTTAAGCATTGCTGCTTTGGTAATCTTAATTGTGTTTTCATCCCTATACGGAACGGCATGGCATGTGGTGAGCTTCACCATCTTTGGCGTAACCATGGTCATCCTTTATACTTCCTCTACCATGCTTCATAGTCTTCCAGCAGGGAAAGCAAAGGATGTTTTCGAAATTCTTGACCATTCCTCTATTTACTTTTTCATAGCTGGTACCTACACTCCTTTCTCACTAGTTACTATCAAAGGAGCTTTAGGCTGGACGCTCTTCGGGATAATTTGGGGACTGGCAATTGCAGGGACAGTTTTTAAATGCTTTTTTGTGAAAAAGTATCTTTTTACCTCCACAATCCTTTATGTTGTCATGGGATGGCTTATTGTGATTGCTTGGAAGCCATTATTGGAAAACCTGTCCTTTGAAGGATTGATTTTTTTAGTTATTGGCGGGGTTTTATATACCATTGGAGCCATCTTCTATGTTTGGCCAGCATTTAAATACCATCATGCTGTTTGGCATCTCTTTGTCATGGCTGGTAGTGCCGCACACTTTTTTTGTGTTCTCCTATATTTGTTACCTATGTAATGGGAGAGAGCTTAAGGTCTCTCGTCCCATTCTAGGTTCGAAAAACGGTTCTATATTCTAATTACTTCCCCATCCTTTGCAAGATATGTATCCTTATATTCTTCTGAAAACTGGCCAGGTTTTTCTGTGTGAATAGGGATTAGCTTTTTTGGCTCGCTTCTTTGAATTATACTCTTTATTGTCTTAACACTTGCATGCCCACTTGTGTGAAGATCGATGATTTCCATTTCCCTCTGCTTCATATCCTTCAACAGGCTTTTCATCTGGTTGTCTTTTTTATAACCTCTCCACATGGAATAAATAACTCCTGCATTCTGTAAATTCCTAATATGCTGAAGGTCAGAATGCATGGAGCCTCTAATAATCATGCAATAATCATTTCGCTCTCCTAGCTCTTTTCTTGATATTAAGTGGTGACTAAACCTTTTCAGCAAAGATTCTCCATCAAGCCTATTAAACATTCTTTTTGTTAGGTTGAAGGGATAAAACACCCGAATATCATGAAACTGACCTGGCTTTGGGATGCTGCTTCCCAATTGGGATAAAATATGTGCGGTGAAGATATCGATGACAAAAATACGACCACTCTTTTTGGCGGCTTTATACATCCCAACCAATCGATCAATATTCGTTGAAGATTGGACAACGAAGATCGGGGTATTTCTCCTTTTCATAAAATGATATGCCTGATCTTCAATCCAGTTTTCAGTTTCGACCCTTTCTCCCAGCCTACTCATCATAGTTCCTTCAACTAATAATGCGTCAATCCCTTTAGGAATATGACTGGTGAAATAATTCGTTGCCAGTTTTTTTCTTCCATGGTCTCTAAAATCACCTGTATAGACAATACATTTACCATCTGCCTTAATAATAAATGCATAGGCATCAAACCCAGAATGGTCAACCAAATAAGGAGTAATCCAAATATCCCCCATTTTTATTTCCTTTCCACTCACTAACAAATTCGCAGGGTTTATGATAGACTGGCCACCCGTAAACCTTGCTGTCATATTAACGATATTCAAAGCCTGTTCCCCAATAAAAATAGGGATAGACGGATGGACCTCCTCGATTAGACCTATATGGTCCCAATGTCCATGGGATACAAAAATTGCATCAACGGACTTTTTATCATCCTTATATAAGCCTTCAATGATAGGAGGTTCTGTTTTTATCACATGAGTCCCATCTTCTATTGAAGGCAGCATTTGACCGATATCAAAAATAATTCTTGTTCTTTCCGTCGACAACTCAACACAACTTCCTCCGATATGCTGGGTTCCTCGATGGATGATCAGTTTCATAGGAGATTCCCTCTTCTCTGGCTTTTATAGTATTATCCTTCGTCAGATTCTTCTTTATAAAGGCTGTCTATTAAAGCAATGGCATCCTTTTTATAAAGTGTTATGTCTTCTATTAATCTCCCATCCTCACAAAGCACACCATATCTCCTATTCCTTTTGAGTAAGTAATATTTTTTGGAAAGTGATGTAGCCATGATTCCTTGATTCCTTGACTTAACCCTCCATTTATTGTGATATAGGATAGGCTTTTCATCCAAACTTGGCTCGAGGATTTGCTGACCATTTTCATCAAAAACCGACCATTTAACTGAGCAATCACAGGTTGATTCACCTTTTATTTGAACAGTATCAAATACTGGCTTCTGCGTAATCTCCTGCCCTTCACACCGTTCTTTGGATGCACAAAATAATAAACGGTTCTCATGGTTTTCCTCTAAACTATCCCATTCCACAGGAATAATACTTCTATTTTGAACATCTAAAAGGCCCCACTTTTTATCCCGAGAAGCCTTAACGCATCTATGGGAATAAAGGTAAAATAATTCATCATACTCAAATGGAATACAGATATGATTATCAGAATCTACTAATCCCCAATGCCCATTTTGAAAAACCTTAAAACATTGATGATATGGGATATCTACGGCATCATCGTACTCCATTGGAATAACAAGCCTACCTTTGGCATCGATATAACCATGCTTTCCACCGCTATAATTGATATCTCCTCGATTCATTGACTCCACTTGTATATGTAATGCCACATGTGCATATCCATGATAGAAGGGGCCAGCGTAATCCCATACAGGTTCTATTATTATTTTTCCCGAATAAATATCCGCAAATCCCCATTTTCCTTCTACCTCAAATTGAATTAGGCCTTCTTCACATTCTTCTATGGCCATAAACATCTCTTCTGGATTACGGAGCTGGCCATCCTCCCCTTGGAGGTATACCCTATTATTTTTAATGACACCATTAGCAGATTCATATACTCCCGTATGATATAGCGTGCATAACTGCATCTTATCCCTCCATTCAATCTTGAAATCGAATGACCCCAGCTTCCCCATTTTTATGGAACTCTATTGATTTTTCCAAGTCCACTGTTTCTCCGTATCCATATACCGCATACCCTTCAACCCTCAAATGATCACTATTTACGGAGTGAATTGGATATTCCCTCAATACCCTTTTCATCTCCTCACCCTTTTCCTTTGTGTAGACCTCCACGTATCTTTTTACTTGGGTAACAGGATTATCCTTTTTATTACTTGGCTTTTTTAGCTCAAAGAAAAACAATCTATCCCTTCCATCATAGCCGATGATATCAATCCTCTCTCTTTTAGATTGATCCTCCCTATCGTGCAAAATAAATTCAGAGGCGATAAAAATTAGCTGATCGACCTTTAGGAAGTTTTTTAGTGATTGATTTTTTGACATATCGGAGATCATTTTTGCTTGGAAGACCTCTTCGGCATCTTTAGAGCTTTCCTTACGATCCTCAAAATCTAATTCCGTAAGTCTCAATGACTTTTCTTCATCTGACAGCTTCGAATAAGATATGTTATATAGTTCTGAAAGCCATCTTTTTACTGTGGTTTTTCCAACTTTCTTTCCTCTCATCGGTTTTGCTTCTAATGTGGATACAATAGTAACTTTGTCTTTAGTCGGTCTTAAATGGAAAGTACGTTGAAAAGTTTTGATATCCTTACATTCTTTTGCAAATTCATTCCACTGTTTTGAAGCTTCCTTTGTATTTTCTACAATCTCTTCTATGTACTTTTGGTCCATCTCCAATCCCTCCCTCTGGGTATTTACAGTGATTGATTCGAAACTTTTTAGTTCATTTTCTAGCTTTAATTTTCTAGCTTAATGGCTTTAATACTTTTTTCAACAAAATCCCCAGATATCTTCAACGCCCGGGATATTTCTTTTATATCATTGATTATTTGATCCTTTTCTGCTTTGCTAAACTGATTCTTGTAAGCCTCAATAGCATAAAGAATTCTTAATAATATTTTTTTCGTTGAAGATTCATAGAGTGTTCGTTCATTATCTTTTAATATTTGATAGGAGCATAAATGATGTCCTTCATTTCTTTCGTATATTTTGATTGTATACCATTTATTCTTAATGAATATTAAATATTTCCCTTCAGGAGCATCCATATTTTGAACACATCCTCTGTCTTTTTGATCTCATGACTAAGAGTTAAATCTTTTTCAATAATGGAAAGTAATTGATCTAGTAATGGGTTTCCATACTCCCCTCTTATAATCAATAGGGCTCCCTCTTTTATTAATTGTTTTTCTAGTAATTCCATTCTTGAACATTCGGTAGCCGATATATCATTATCTAGCATCAGCCTTAATTCTTCCTCATAATATCCTTCTACCATAAGTCTGATCGCATGTTTAAAGAAATTTGAACTAAGATTGGGGATATCATCCTCCATACTTAGGATTCCGTACTTATAAGCTTTGTTAGAAAGTTCGACCAAAGCATGAATCGTAGCAAGGATACCTTCTATCTTATTGTGGCCGAGTGATTCTAATAAACCTTTATTCATCCCCCATCATCCTCCCACGATTTTTTTGTTTAGGTATTCCATTCTTGACTGAATCCCTTCAATGCCGTCGGGAAAATCGACCTCATAGTATTGATCCTCTCGGTTGTATTCAATAAAATAGCCAATTCTATTTAACTCTTCAAAATCTCTTTGCATGGTTCTTGTACTAAGGTTAGGGAATTTCTTTTTGTACCAGGTACTGCAGGTTTCTTGACGAAGGCTTCTTTCATCATAGAAAGGATATTCTACATGACCCTTTAATTCGATCATAATTGTCGCTAATCTTATTAATCTGTCTATATGCCTATCCTTTGCCTTATTGTTAGAATAAACAGGAGGTGAAAATGGACAATGCCTTTCATCATCCATATGAACATACCCTCCTTCGCCCTTTGAAAAAATTACTCGAATCAATCCTGCCTCTTGAATCTCTTTCATATCACGAGAGATTGTTTTTGCAGAAACTGGTATTAAATTAGTAAGTTCAACTAATTCAACAATTTTGCTATATAAAAGGATATGAAAGATTATTAGCTGACGAGACGTTTTACCAATCATTGCCCTCCCCTTCCTTTCTTGTATCTTCATTGTAATTATATATAGTCTTTTATACAGACAACAGTATGTCGTATCAAAAAAGTAACCCTTCCCCCCTCTCTAATAAAAGCAAGGCCAAAAAAAGCTGTGCCTATCATTTTCGGGAGGCATCTACCTTACCAATAACCATACCAACACCCGTTCAAATAAAAAAACTAACAACTACTACTAGAGTTCCAGCTGTTAGTTCTCTTCTAATTTTTATCATTTAGTCAGGATGCAAACAATCTTAATGATCCCTGTTTATAAAATAGTTCAATAGATGTTTTAGAAAGACAATATCTCGCGGCATTTCTTGCAATGCCTCTAAGGCAAGGCAATAATGTTCCCACATGGCCTTTTTTGCCCCCTCAGAACCAAGAATCGACACAAAAGTGGTATTATTATTTTCTGCATCCTTTCCAATAGCTTTTCCTAGTAATCCAATTTCTCCTTCGACATCCAATAAATCATCCTTAATCTGGAATGCGATACCGGCATGGAGAGCAAATTTTTTCAAAGTCTTAAGCTCAATCTCTGAAACCTGAGCGAGGATGGATGGCATGATTAGTGATGCCTCAAATGCAATCCCGGTTTTATAAAAGCTCATCCGGTTCAATTGTTCCAGCGTCAGTGTCTTTCCTTTCGAGTCCAGATCCATTGCCTGACCGATACACATGTCTGCAGTCCGCCCCGCAGAATAATGAATTAATTTAAGTACAGAAATGGCGTCAAACTGCTCAAGAGATGCTAGCTCCTCAGTTGCTTTTTGTGTCAAAAAGAGCCCCGTTAACTCTGCGATAGCCGTGTTATATACTTGATGGAGAGTTGGACGACCTCTGCGGATGGATGCATTATCCTGGGATGGCAAATCATCAAATATTAGTGAAGCAGTGTGCATATATTCTATAGCCTTCAGTAAAGGTCCTATTGTTGAATGATTTAACCCATACTCTTTAACACCTAAAACCCATGTCATGATTGGCCTTAGACGCTTACCATCTCCTACTAGGCTATAGTTGGCAGCAGCAATTAGCGGATCGTTCAACAAAGGATCATCCTTATGAGGAATTTGCAGGCTTGAATTTATTTGGACACGAGCATCTTCAATTGTCTTTTTGAAATCCTCTCGCTCTTTCCGTTCATTTTTCAAAGTGGTAATCATATGATCACGAAGTAGTTTATCAAAGAAATCCACATCATCGGCTTTTTGGACCATTTTCTGGATAACTTTATTAAGCTCAGGAATCCCTGAAGCAAAAAGCCCCATTACTTCCCCATATTTTTTCTTTCCCATTCGCTCCTTGAACCGCTTCAAACCATTAATCGCACGATCCAGAATGACCTCGCATGTTTTTGCATCGGAATGATATACGTTATGAATTAAATTAGTAATAACAGCCCAATATAATTCAAAGGGATTTATTAAATTTGAACGCTGATTATGGTACTTCAGGTAGTAGGTATATGGAGTTACAGCACCTATCTTTAAATCATCAGACATATCTGCAAAGTCATCAGCTAGTTGATTATAAATACCATAATAGAAGGTTTGGATGTCAAAACCCTCGTCCAAAGGCGCAGATATTAGAGAACGAACAATTAATCGAGAAGAAGAGGATTTTAATATGATTGGAATAAAGAGCTCTTCATTAGTGTAATTGGCATTGGATAGATCCTTATTTCGGTCTACTTCTTGAGAATGAAAAAAAACAAAAGCCTGCTCGTAAAAATCCCTTCTTGTTTCTCGTCGCTGATGTGAATGGATATATTGAAATGCCTCACGTAATTCAGAATAAATAAAGTACATTAAATCCTTATTATCTCCAGACCACTCTCCCATTTTAGGGACATTTCCTGTGATAAGTGTGTTCCGAATCAAATCGGAAAATTGTCCCTTCTCGTTAGGTGACAAGACTTTTGAATCAAGTAAATCATCGATGAAAGGATAGGTTAGACCGTAGGAATAGCCTAACCTAATGGCCTCATCAAGCCTCAGTGAACGTTCTTCATGAGATATGCTATCATCCATCTCTTCTATCACATGCATGATGACTCCACCTATGATTTTTATTAATTTTCGTTGTGCTTGTTCACCATCCATCTCCTTTGGAATATTGGAAACAAATGTCTTTAACTTACCCATCAACCAAAAAAAAGTGGATTCAATTCCTTCCTTCTGAGCCTTCCGATACATCCATGACTTGCTTAGAAGGTCTGTTTGATCTTCAACGTCAGTTGAAGCAGGATAAATTAAATCTCTTTTTAATCCTTCGACAACATGCTGTATCCTAGCGAGAGTATCAGGTGATTCTAAAGATTTACCTAGATCACGCATATAAATATATGAAATGCTTCGGTCGAGGTACGATTCTAATTTTCCTGTATAATCCAACCATTTTAAATAATTGTGATACCCTTGTGGTCTGGTCTTACCTTTTTTTCCAGGAAAAAAGGATAATAATGAATGATGATGAATATGATTGCTTTTCCATGCCTGAATATCTTTAATTAGGGTAGAGATGTAGTTCTTTTGTGAGACTTGTTCAGATAGTGATTGAAAATATTGAACAGCTCTCCGTTCTGCCAGCCGATAGCATTCATCGGGATTTTTAAGTAAATTTTCGCTCATACAATCCATTCCTTCTACTTCCTAGTTATTCATCCAAGATTATCCTATGTAATTTCTTATAAACTATTAATTATTTTTATTAATCATTTAAAAACTCTTTATTAACTAGCCCTTGGCCTTGTTTGCCATATCGAACATTTTCTTAAATCGTTCTTCAACCTTAGCAAATATAGTTCCTTCCGGAAATTGACCATTTTCATCACGAATGTTCCCAGCTTTTACACCTGTTAAAATTTCAATTCCTTCTGCAATATGACCTATCGCCCAAATATGGAAATTTCCTTGTTTTATTGCCTCTAATACCTCATCCTCAAGCATTAGATTCCGAACATTTTGCTTTGGAATAATAACTCCTTGCTTACCAGTTAAGCCACGCTTTTGACAAATATGATAAAAGCCTTCTATTTTTTCATTCACTCCACCAATTGGCTGAATCTCTCCCCATTGATTGACAGAACCGGTAACAGCGATACCTTGATTAATTGGAACATCTGATAAGGAAGAAAGTAAAACATACAATTCTGTACTTGATGCGCTGTCTCCGTCAATAGCAGAATAGCTTTGTTCAAATGTAATACTCGCTGATAAAGGAATGGGACGATTTTTTGCAAATTCACCGGAAAGGAATCCAGTTAGGATCATCATTCCTTTATTATGAATTTGGCCGCTGAGCTCCGCCTCCCTTTCAATATTCATTATTCCTCTTTTTCCAACATACGTTTGGGCTGTTATCTTAGTCGGTATTCCAAATACAGAATCCCTTGTCCCCATTACCGCTAACCCATTAATTTGGCCAACTCGGTATCCATCTGTTTCAACCATTATCGTTCCATTACGAAACATTTCTTGGTACTCTTCGATAATATGATTGGAGCGGTTTGTTTTTTCAGAAAGTGCCTTAACGACATGACGGTCATCGACGACATCTTCCTCTTCCTTTCTTGCCCAATAGCTCGACTCTACAAGAACCTTTGTAATCTCCTGAAAGTCTGTTGATAACTTTGATTGTTCCTGTACCAAACGAGAGCAGTAATCAATAACCTTTCCGATTGCTCTACGATGGAATGGTAAAAGCCCTTCCTTTTTTACATAATTCTTTACAAAACGAGCTAGCTTCCAGATATTTTCTTGATTCTTCTCCATAAACGTTACAAATTCTACCTTCACCTTGAAAAGCTTATGAAAGTCCTCATCATATACAGAAAGGAAATCATATAAATAGTAAGAACCGATAATAATCACTTTTAGATTTAACGGAATGGATTCAGGTCGATTAGCGTTTGTAGGAATTACCCCGTTTTCTTCATATGAATTTTCAATTTGGATACTTCCGGTTTGCAATACCCTTTTCAGACGGGTCCAAACATTAGGCTGCTGTAACAGTTCTGTTGCTTGAAGGATTAAGTAACCACCATTCGCTAGATGTAAGGCTCCCGGCTTTATTAGAGTGAAATCCGTCGTCCAGCTTCCAAGTGACCCCTGATATTCTACTTTTCCAAATAAATTATAATAGTTTGGATTTGTTTCATAAATTACAGGTGCACCAGACAGATTCTTATTGTTAACAAATAAATTAACTGTATATCGATGATGGAATTGTTCATTTGAACCCATTATTGCCTTCATAATGTTCTCTTGATCATTTTTGTCTTCATCAAGGAAAAAGGAATAATGCGATACAACATCATGAAAATAAGCCTCTAAGTACTCCATTACCTTTTTGTTTTCCTGATATTCCTTTCGAATCGGTTGAAAAAGACCATTTATGGAATTGGCCGCTGTTTCCATCATAAATTGATTCACATTTTTCTTTAGCTGCTCCTCAACCTTGAGTGACTGATAGACCGTTTCATCTATCCGATTTTCTACTAACTTCTCCCGTTCACTGATCATTTCTTTATTTTCTTCGGACAGTTGCTCAAATTCCGTAATTTCCATTGGTCTGCCCTGATACAAAGGAACCATCTTTATTCCTGATGGAGTCCGTTCAATTTTGATTTGTTTTTCTAACGCAAAAGCATCGGTCTTCTTCCAAATTGCTTCTATTTCAGAGCGAAAGTCATCAATGATTTTCCTTTTTTCCTTCTCAAATACCTCGCTTGTAAAAGTGGTACGAATTTGCCGTTCTATATCAATTAATAAGATCTCCATTTCACGTTGAAACTTCTGCCCCGTCCCTGCCGGAAAATCAATGACCAATGGCATGTCAGGGTTTTCAAAATTATACACATAGCAATAATCATGAGGGATCGGAAGCCCTTTTGCTTGCTTTGTTACACTATCTAATGTGTATGTTAATCTTCCTGTACCTGCTGGGCCAACAACAAATAGGTTATAGCCCCTCTGCTCTACTGACAACCCAAATTCCATTGCCTTCTCGGCACGTTTCTGACCTATCATTTCATTTGATAGTGCTTCTAAATCATCTGTTGTTTCAAACGGAAAGTTTTTAGAATCAAACTCAGATCGGAGTTGTGATATAGGAACTCGATATACAGATAGAACATTTTCATATTCTTCAATATTCATATTTTCATACCCCTCTTTTCTATTAATTGAATCTCCATCCGGAATAAAAAGGAAATTAAGTTATTAAAGATTTTCTGCAATATTTGCTTATATGAAAATTCTATCAAATTTTACATTCATATGTACCCTTTAGGTTTTCAAAATAGTGAATAAATTCATTTTCTCCTCTTCTATTTTCATTGCTAATCACAATACATATTATATTAAAATCTTTTTCTGTTCATAATCCCTTGCGATATTTATTATAAGTTCATATTATTTGAGTTTTTTCAGATAAAGTATTACTATAATATTATAATATTTTAAACCATCATATTATACAGAAATATAACCGTAATCATTACTAGATAAGGTGGTTTAACTACACAATAAAGGAGAATGACTATGGATTTCAAAAATATTACTGTAGCTGGTAGTGGAGTTTTAGGAAGTCAGATTGCCTTTCAATGTGCCTTCAAGGGATTTGATGTAACCGTATATGATATTAATGACGAAGCATTAGACCTTGCGAAAGAAAGAATTGAAAAGTTAAAACCCCGTTACCAAGCGGATTTGGGTGCAACTGAAGAAGAAGTTCACTCTGCTTATCATCGGTTGTCGTTTAACTCCGTATTATCTGAAGCAGTTGCCAAAGCAGATTTAGTTATTGAATCCATTCCTGAGGTTGTAAATATTAAAACTGAATTTTATCAAAGGTTGAGTAAAGTTGCTCCAGAAAAAACCGTTTTTGCGACAAACTCATCCACTTTATTGCCTAGCCAGTTTGCAGAAGCAACAGGAAGACCAGAAAAATTTATTGCGTTGCATTTTGCAAACGAAATCTGGAAAAACAACACTGCAGAAGTCATGAAACATCCTGGCACAGATATGAAGGTTTTCGATGATTTAATTGAATTTGCAAAGGCTATTGGAATGGTTGCTTTACCTTTACACAAGGAGCAGCCTGGATATATTTTAAATTCATTACTAGTTCCTTTCCTAGAAGCTGGTCAGATGCTTTTGCTAAATGAAGTTGCTGACCCAGAAACCATCGATAAAACATGGATGATTGCTACCGGCTCACCAAAAGGTCCATTTGCCATTTTAGATATTGTAGGAATTACGACAGCTTATAATATCGCAAACGCTAAAGGAGAAGCAGGTTACGAGGTATTT
This sequence comes from Bacillus massilinigeriensis, assembly GCF_900117315.1. GTDB lineage: Bacteria > Bacillota > Bacilli > Bacillales > Cytobacillaceae > Bacillus_BE > Bacillus_BE massilionigeriensis. The sequence goes on along the minus strand of NZ_LT630337.1, from coordinate 204,773 downwards.
CAAAGATTGGCTCACCTATTAAAATCAGAGTATATCGATAAAGGAAAGCTCGGAATTGCAACTGGTGAGGGATTCTATACATACCCTAATCCAAGTTATCTAGATCCAGAATTCTTAAAGAACTAAAACTAATAAAATAAAAGAAAAATAATACTAAACTACTTAAATATCATGGAGATAAATTTTACTACCTCTACCAGGGACGTTACAATTGAATTAGTTGTCCTGTAGAATGACTATAGATCACTACTTTTTATAATTAAATGCCCCTAGCATCTTTCTAATGTTGGGGGCATTCTAGATTAATCCATCATAATTTGGAAAATTATTAGAATAATTGATTTTTTCCTTTGTCTGTCTATGATTATATATTATTAAATTAAAGTTTCTGTGTGGCTAGCTTATTATAGATTGCCGCTAATTGGATCATTGGCTCTTTAAAGCTCTTATTCCATTCAAATGCTTTCTTATAATGATATACTGCTTCATCCAATAGATTCAGTCGCAAGTAACAATGCCCTAAGGAATAATGGGCTCTTTCACGATTTAAACCCTTTTGGTTTGCATATTTAGGATTTTCCTTTGTAACGAGGCATTGGTGAAAAAGACCAATTGCCTGTGGATATTCTTTGAATTCAAAATGGCATGTACCCTTTTGAAATATTAAATCATAATAATCTGGAAAATATTTTAATCCTTTAACCAATATTTCACTTGCATCTTTGAATCTCTTATCCGCTATTAAGGTCCCAGCAAAATTCCGAAATAAGCTAGGTACCCACATTTCATGATAATCTTTAAGGAAATCTATAGAATGATTGTATTCCTTAATCGCCAGGTCACTTTTCTTCATCCTTGAATACTCCATTGCTAGATTATAATGGGCAAAGGAAGAATTCGGGTACCTTTCCACTTCGGCCATAGCAATCCTAAGATTTCGTTCACTTTTCTTCTTTTCTTGAACTATCCCTTCAGAATAACCATAGTGATGGATACGGATGGGGGTTAAGATTAATGGTTCTGTTGGATGATATCTAACAATAGAAGAAGCAATTTGCTCATGGAGAGCACCATGATAGCGATATTCCATTCGATTTCTCCATAATCTAACACTAGGAAATATAATTTGATCTCCAGATGTCTCATATTTATGATTGTGAATTTGTAAGAAATATGCTTCTGATTGACTATTTGAAAGTAAAGACTGTAAAAGCCCTATATCTAGTTGTTCCATCTGCTCATCTGCATCTAATTGTAAAATCCATTCACAGGTTGCATGACTTAATGCAACATTCCGTGCTTTAGAAAAGTCATCCTCCCAAGGAATATTCCAGATTTTCGCACCATATTGTTTAGCGATTTGTATGGTGCGATCTGTAGAACCAGTATCAACGATAATAATTTCATCAATAAAGGATTTCACACTATCTAAACAAGAAGGTAAGAAATGTTCCTCATCCTTTACAATCATACAAAGGCTCACTGTAGGTTTTTTTTGTTCACTCACCTTTTTCACCCCTAAAATTGATTCACTAATATTTCCTCTGCAAGCTATCTATAGGTAGCATCCTTAAGAATTAATATTAATAAGAAAAAATCTTCTCTTTATGTAATGCAAAGAGGAGGCTTGTGGTCAGGGTGATTGTACTATTATATTAATCAAAAATAGTAGACAAGTTCATCAATTATGAAAAAGTAATTAAGTTACATTAGAACTTCTTAAAGAGAATTCCATATTCTACAATAAGAACTTTATTAATAATAGAGTTCTATTTTAATGGAAAGGATGATTCATTTGCCAAGAATTTTTGATAACCCCTTTGAAGATGGTTATTTGGCATTAACAACTAGAATTCCTATCAGCGGTCCTGAATGTACATCGTTTTCCTCTATCACTGATGGTACACAGACGGTAACTTTTAGTTCACCCTTAGAAAGACATGATGTCCCTGGTGTAACTTGTAGGTGGTGTGCATGGTCTGGTCCACCAGAAGGAGAAGAAGCTAATCCACCAGTTCTATTTTCATTCGGGACAACCTTAACTATGACATTATCAAATCCTTCTCGCATTTTTGGTTTTGAACTTATGCCCAATCTTCAAACCCCTCCAGAAACCCATAGTGTCCGTGTAGACTTTTTTTCAGGTGCTAATCTAATTCAAAGTATTACTAGAACTCTTACCCTCACCTGTGATCCAGGAAATGGTGGTTCCCGACTGTTCGCAGTTCAAGTAGATGAGCCGGACGGTCCTTGTATAGATAATGTTGTCATAACTGTCCTTACTCCTCAGCCGGCACAGGGATTCTCAATTGCACAAATTCGTTATGCGGAATGCTGCGATACTTGTCTGCCTCTTTGCACCGATCGTGAAATTTCATTTACAGCAACATTTAGTACAGGAGTTCCTTTTACATTGACCGCAGTCGGAACACCTGAATTTAACGGAAATCTTAATGATAATGTTGAGTGTACTACTGGAACCTGTCTACAAACAGTGATGTTTACCATTTGTGATACCACTCTAGAATGCTGCATTACTCTCGGAACGATTAATTTCTCCGGTACGGCTGACTTGCTAATATCTTTACCTGCTTTACTTGAGACAGATTGTGGTTCCGAAGTAGTTACTCTATTTGACAATGTAACAGTACCTATTTCTCAAACCTGCTTTACCTGCTTAGGTGAAGAAGAATGCCCAACAGATATTTGCGGATTACTTGAACCAATTACAGATACCTTTACTGCAAATATTATTAGTGCGACACAGGTTGAGGTTTCTGGAACCTTACTCTTCCATTGTCCATGAAATTGATTTACCTTTAACAAAAAGAGGTTGTCCCAATGATACTTTTGGGACAACCTCTTTTTTGAGTATTATCATAATAGTTTATTTATTTTGGAATTTTTTGAGAGGATACTAACAATTCTCTTTTTAAAAGATTCTATAATTGATAGGTTATTTTGTGGAAATTCCGAAGCAGAGTGATCTTGTATGCCCATTTTTTTCACATTTTCCAATTCAGCAAAAGAAGCATTTTGAGTCATTTTCCTTGTTAAACTATTTTTATCTTCAATCACTTTATTTACAATTAGTTTATTCAAAATTTTGTTAACCTCTAAAGACAAATTTGGTTTAGAACTTTCATGCTTTTGTAATTCAGGTGAGAGTTCAAGTTTTTTTGTTGGATTTTGATTGCCAGACATTCCTTTTTTTCCACCACAATTACAGCCTGTAGATCCCCTTACAACAATTCCTTGAATAGGCGCTCTACCAAAATGATTGCCTTTTCCTAATGATGATTGCGACGATTTTTCATTCATGTTGATTGCCCTCCTTTTCAGTATTTTAGAAACCTCTACTTCCTCTTATTAATATACTCTAGCTTTTGAACTGTGGAATGGACAAACATAATTATCAATCGCCCCTTTTTTCTAGAGGGAGGGAAGTATTCCCTCTTTGAAGGAATGGAAAAGATTATTAGATTATTTAATGACAATCATGCTACACACTTGTATAATATAATTACCTTATTTATGTTGAAAATTCAAATAATTACACCTTCATTTTTTACTTGAACCATTCCTACACTTATTCCTATTAAAAAATATATACAGGATTCAATTTCGCAAAGTTGGCTTTTTTTCTCAAGAATAAATAAATAGCCTTTTTTGTACTGTAAATCAATTAATAGGAGGGTCTTATCTACACTAGGACCAACCACAGTATTTGGCTATATTTCTGCTAATCATATAAAGGAAAGTCTACTTCAAACGGTCGATTCAACATCAAAAATGGTTTAAAAACTAAGAAGGTATCAATTAGAAAAGCCTAATTTCTCAGCCTCGGAAGTGAGAAATTAGGCTTTTGCTTCTATATAGTAGAAAAGCATATGTTACTATTCAATTAATTATTATTTACTTAACTGATCAACAGCAATAATCGCGTTCGCAACATCCTCAGCAGTAATTTCTGGAGAAAGATTACCCATTGTTTCTCCTTCTTGAGTAGCCGCTTCTCCAATCTTCAGTAGATCTTCATATGTTGCATTTTCTAAATGCAATTCTTTTAATGTTGTAGGTAGCCCTAGCTCACGGTAGAAATTAATATATTTATATAATTCTTGTTCTGGATGTAATTCTAGGACTAGTTGTACTAGAGTCCCATAAGCCACCTTTTCACCATGTGTTAGATGATGGATATCACCATCTAATACGGTAAAACCATTATGGATAGCATGTGCAGCAGCCAAGCCACCGCTTTCAAAGCCAATACCTGATAACAATGTATTTGCTTCCACAACCGCTTCAACCGCTTTTGTAACAACACCTTTTTGTACAGCTTTGTAAGCTGGAATTGCATAATTAAATAAAGTCTCTTCACATGCCTTAGCAATTGCCTTTGCCGCGATACTAACCTTACCTCCAGCCATCGCTGAACTATTGCTATGAATAGTTGCTCTTGCTTCAACCCAAGTAGCCATAGCATCTGCAACACCTGATGCAAATAATCTTGCTGGTGCTTTTGCTACAACAGCCGTATCAACTAAAACCAAGTCAGGATTTTTGTCATAGAATTTATAGGATTCAAAAACTCCTTCATCACTATAAATAACAGATAAGGCGCTAGTTGGAGCATCCGTAGAGGCTGCAGTAGGGACAATCACTACTTTAACAGCCAATCCATCAGAAACAGCCTTAGCTGTATCAAGAGTTTTTCCTCCTCCTACCCCAATGACCATATCAACTGAATTTACTTTCCCTTCTTCTACAAAACGATTAATCTCATTTAATGAAGATTCACCTTGAAATTGTACATAGTGAAAACCAACACTTTGGGATTTTAGACTTTCACTAATTGTTTCTCCAGTTATTCCCCAAACAATCTCATCTGAGATAACTAATGGTTTTTTGCCCATCACTTTTACATACTCGCCGATATTTTTTAATACATCTTTCCCTTGGACATATTTGCTTGGTGAAGTAAAACTAATAACTGCCATTAATTATTTCTCCTTTTCTAGTTGATTTTAATATAATAAAATTCGCGAAACTTTTCACAAATTGAATTAAAAAAAATTATGTAGGGAGAGAATCCAAAATGATTCTCTCCAGCCTTCTATTAAAGTACTTGTTCTGTTCTTTCAATGATGTCATCTTGTGTTTGTTTAGAAAGAGAGTTAAAGAATGCACTATAGCCAGCAACACGAACGATTAAATCCCTGTACTTTTCAGGATGCTTTTGTGCATCAATAAGAGTATCTCTAGAAACTACATTATATTGAACATGGAATCCCTTTAATCGATTAAAGAAGGTTCTCAATAATGCGATTAATTTTACTCGATCTTCCTCTTTCGATAACATTTGCGGTGTAACCTTTTGATTTAATAGAACCCCTCCAGTAATTTTATCTGTTGGGAGTTTTGAAACAGATTTAAACACTGCAGTTGGACCATTTTTGTCCATGTAATGAGATGGCGAACATCCTTCTGCCAAAGGTTCTCCAGCTTTTCTACCATCTGGAGTTGCCAGTGTTCCCGCTCCTTGTGGGACATTTGCGGAAATAGAAGATGTTCCAGCATAATAAGCACCGCCGATTGGGCCACGGCCATATCGAGTGTTTTTGTATTTACTAATTTCATCTATATAAACATTGTATGCATCTGTTAATAGGAGATCGATATAGTCATCATCATTTCCATATTTAGGGGCATCATTTATTAAGATATTTTGAATTCGTTTGCCTTCTTCTCCTTCAAAGTTATTGCTTAATGCCACCCATAATTGCTCTGGAGTGATGCTCTTATCTTCAAATACGCATTTTTTGATAGCAGCAAGTGAATCACCAAGATTCGCGATTCCCACTTGAAGATCACTTATAAAGTCGTATACTGCTCCGCCTTCTTTAAGGTTCAATCCTCTTTCAATACAATCATCAGTTAAAGCGGAGCATAAAACGTCTGCTGTAACCTCTTCTAAAGCCGTATCTACACAGTTATCAATAATGACACATTGTCTTGTAAATTCACGGATAATCTTATCCCATGCAGCCTTCACTTGATCAAAGGAAGTCATATCTTTGAAATGACCTACTCCCTCGCAAAGTTTCACACCTGATTCTGGATCAACTCCGTCATTTAGAGCAATTAGCAGGGATTTAGGGAAGTTTAAGAAGCTCATTCCTGTGCAACGGTAACCCCATTTTCCCGGAACAGCCACTTCCACACAGCCAATTGCGCTATAATTATAGGCATCCTCTTCTGCTACCTCTTTTTCAATAAAGGATGGAATAATGATTTCATCGCTGTTGAACGCTGGCATACCAAAGCCTAATCTTACCACTTCAATACATTCTTTCATAAAGTCATCATCTAAACCTTTGTGGTAACGAACCGTTAAGTTAGGCTGTGGTAGTCTCGTTTGGGCCACACTGCGAAGAATTAGGTAAGATAAAGGATTTACTGCATCCTTTTTATCTGTTGTTTGTCCACCTACTGTAACATTCTGATATAATGGGCTTCCTGCGCTGAATCGAGTGTGGGACCAGCTTCTGATTTTATTGATGGTGAATGTTTTAAGCCATAAATTAGTTAAAATCTCACATGCTTGATCCTCTGAAATCTTCTTCTCTTCAAGATCCTTTTTAAAGTAAGGGTATAAGAATTGATCCATTCTTCCGTAGGAAAGGGAATGTCCATTGGATTCAATTTGTAAAATTAAGTGAATCATCCACACGGATTGAACTGCCTCTTGGAAGCTTTCAGCAGGATAATAAGGAACCTTATTTAGAATTCTTGACATTTCAAGTAATTCTGCTCTTCTTTGTGGGCTTGTTTCAACCTCTGCTTTTTGAGCAGCTAAGTCAGCATAACGTTTTGCAAAGGCTGTAACGGCGTCAATTACGATAAGAATTGCTCGATAAAAATAGGATTTATTTAAATTACGATAATCAGTAAGTTCTAGTTCCTTTAATTTCTTTTCTGCTCTCTCTTTAAAATCAATTAGCCCTAATTTTAAGACCTTTTCATAACTAACGGCGATGTGAGCATCACCAGACGTAATATTTCCTTCTGCTTTGATAATTCCTAAGTCATAGAAAATTTTTGTATCCTCAGGCATTCCTGCTAAGCCACGATCTTTCAATGTATTTCTTTCCCAAAATGGGGCAATCTCTCTTAAAGTTTGTTTCGTTTCTTCAGTAATATAGAATCTGTCGCCGTCACGCTGATCAAACTTATCCAGCTCATCGATTACCCAATCCATTGCATATTCAGGAAAAATAGGTGCTGAACGATTAGAAGAAGCCTGGTTTCCAGCAATTAAAGTTTCATCTTCAATAAAGATGGACATATTATTTAGAATATTTTCCAACATGTATGCTCTACGTAAAACCATAGGTTTGTCCGCATGGTCTTTATAGCTTTGAGTTGTATAAACCGCTCTTTCTGCACACACCATTGGCTTTGCATTTAGTAAATCTTCACGGAGTTTGTGCATTCTGTCTGTTAGTTCACCAAAGTGGCTCTTTGCTTGCTCTGATACCGCTACACTCATCCTCTATCCCTCCATTAATATGTGATATTTTTCACATTCAAATCAATATATGTTTAACGATATATGCTTACTATTTAGCGTAATCGTTAATAGCAATTTTTAATAACTCATACGCCTCTATCCCCTCAAAAGAAGTAGAGGCTAATCAACCTGAACCATTTGTACATGGACCTTTTTATCTCTTAGCTCTTTAAGAATATTATCTGGAATATTTGCATCTGTAATAACAGAATCCACTTCCTCAATGTTAAACTGAGCGACAACCCCATGTTGAGAAAATTTCGAGGAGTCCGTTAAAATAATCACCCTATTTGCACTTCTTGCCATTGCTTGAACGGTTTCTGTCCGTGATAGATTGGAGCCAGTAAAGCCAATGTTGGGGCTGTACCCATCTGTTCCAAGGAATAACTTGTCCACAAAAAAATCTGCAGCTCCTTTTTTGGCTAATGGGCCTATTAATACTTGGGACTCTGTTTGATAATCCCCTCCAAGCAAAATTACTTTTGCAAATGGTGCATCTTTAATGAAGGTTGCAATAAATACAGAGTTTGTAATGATTGTGACATCTCGTTTATTGTTTGCTAGTTCTGCTGCAAGCAACGCACAGCTTGAACCCGATTCAATCATAATGGTTTCCCCATCTTTAACGAGATGTGCAGCCAAGTGTGCAATCTTACGCTTGATGTCATAGTTCATTGCTAGTCTTCGATTGATATCATCACTGGAGCCCACAACTGCATAGCCATGCTCACGTCGCAGGAAACCCTTCTCTTCTAGTATCCCTAAGTCCTTGCGGATCGTTACCTGAGAAACATCTAAAAGATCAGCAAGTTTACTAACTTCAATTTTTTTGTGTCCATTCACTATTTCAATGATTTTTGAGTGCCTATTAATCATGATAAATCTCCCAGTTTTATTTTCATGGTTATTATATATTAGAAAGATTTACTAGTACAAAAATGTGAATGATCAAGCAAGTAGATTAAGGGTTCTTAAAGCTCAAACACATATTCATTTTTCTACCAATATCTACACCATTAGTATATACCCACAGTTATGAATGTCAATAAAAAGATTTCATTCGAAACTAATTTTAGTTTTAAACGAAATATTCTCGTTTACATTTTTATAGACCTGATGCTAAAATAAAGGCATACAAAATAGTTTAGAAGGTGCCACTTATGGAGGAAAAGACAGCTACGATATTTAATATCCAAAAATATAGTATCCATGACGGTCCAGGAATAAGGACGGTTGTATTTTTTAAAGGATGTCCGCTTCGATGCTTATGGTGTTCGAATCCTGAGTCACAAAGCAATAAAGTGCAAGTGTTATATGATAAATCAAAATGTCCAAAAGACCAGTGTTTTCTATCTGATTTTAATGAAAAAACAACAACAGATAGCGGCTGTTTTGAGATTAATCCAAACGAATATGATCTTTACGTAAAAGATGCAAAGTCATGTCCGGATGGTGCTATGAAAATCGAAGGAAAGTACTTAACTGTTTCAGAAGTCGTTAACGAGGTATTAAAGGACATCGATTTTTATGAGGAATCTGGTGGAGGTGTCACACTATCTGGCGGCGAGGTATTACAGCAGCATATATTTGCAAAGGAGCTATTACAATCATTAAAAGAAAAAAATATTCATACTGCTATCGAAACAACTGGGTGCACAACAAATAAAATTTTTTCGAGCTTTATAGATGATGTCGATTTAATATTATTTGATATGAAACACTACGACAGACAAAAACATCATGAAGCCACCGGGGTATATAATGATGTAATTATTGAAAACTTAAAAATTGCAATAGTAAAAGGGAAAAATGTAATTATACGGATTCCTGTTATCCCTTCCATTAACTCAACATTAGAAGATGCACGAGGATTTTGCGAGCTTCTTAATACAGTTGGTGCAAATAAAGTAAATCTTTTACCCTTCCACCAATTTGGACAAAAAAAATATGAGCTATTACACAAAGATTATGCCTTTCAAGGTGTACCACAATTACATGAGGAAGATTTACTTGATTATCAGCAAGTCTTTCTTGAAAATGGATTTGATTGTTACTTCTAATCCTCCAATAAAAGTTAAATATAGAAAGTCTCCTATCAATATTTACTGTCGATTTGAAACCGCCAAATACATTCTGATTGGAGACTTTTTTATTACTCTATTCATGATAAGTCCATTAGAACTTCAAAAAATCCGCTATCCCATTAATGGAAAACGGATTTTTCGAAGTCAGGCAACACCTTTTTGTTTATATTACAAATCAGATATTTTTGTATCTACTCCATAAATGGCTTCCCAATCACTAGTAAAGTCATCTACTGCTTTTTGAATTGAAGGCATTGATAGAGCACTTTTAATCACATCAACGCCCATTGTAGCTGCTTGTGCACCACATTCACATGCAGTATTTACCTGGGAGACATTTTTAAAGCTTGCTGCTAGTATTTTGGTAGAGCTATTCGTTCGCTCAATTTCCTTTGCCATTGCTGTAATGGCTTCACGAGGATCGATATTTAAGTTTTCCATACGATTAAAGTATGGTGCAATGTAATCAGCACCTGCAGCAATAGCTAAGTATGCTTGAAATTTTGTATATATAGCAGTAGCTGTAACATTTACCCCTTGCTTTTTCAATGCTTGAATTACTTTCAATCCTTCTGCATTTGTTGGCACTTTGATATAAACGTCTTTATCTATATTTTCTAAAATAGTTTGAGCATCCTTCATCATTCCTTCAAAATCCTGTGCAACCACCTGAACATGTAATGAGCATTCTTGTCCAATAATGGAACGGATTTCTTTCATGTGTTTAAAGAAGTCAATATTTCCTTCTTTTTTTACGATTGAAGGATTTGATGTCACTCCTGCTAAAGGGACAATTTCACTGTATTTTTTTATTTCATTTAAATTTGCTGTATCTAATAAGAATTCCATGACTACCAAACTCCTTTTTTTCTTTGATGTAATGTAATAGTAGCATTCGGAGATTCCTTTTGTACGTTCTGAAGCAAAGATAATTACAAGTGCCTTACAGCACCTGGCTTTTAGAAGATAACATTTTTTATTTTGCACATTTGTTGCAAAATTTATCTAATAAGCATTTTTGATCATTATTGGACTTTATCCGCAAATCTCCTCCAATTTGAGTCCTTTGCGACCTTTAATATTTCAAGGGCTGTTTCCTCATCTGTAATCAATACATTAATATACTGTTTCTTTAGCATGGCTAATATGGAACGGCTCTTTTGCTTGCCCCTTGCTACCCCGATGGAATAAGGTGTCTCTTTCAATTGTTCTAAACGTACGCTTACTGTCCGATTATATAGATTGCCCTTCAATATTTTTCCATCCTGGTCGATAAATTGGCAGCAGCAATCTCCAATGGCCTCCCGTAGCTTTAGTTCCTCGCGATCTTCATTTGTTAGTAAATCTCTCCATTCACTTGATTTTGCTGAAAGGGGACCACCTATCCCGACTAAGGCAACATCAAGGTTTTCCCAATAATTCTTAATCTCCTCGAAATATTTAGAGTTCATAATCCCATCTCGAAGCTCCTTTGTTTCTTGTACCACTGTTGCATTGATGAAAATACTTTTCCCGTTAAAGTGCCTGGCCAAATCATACACAATGGTATTGACATGGTATAGGGAATGGACATGGCTTGGTCCTCCTGCCAGTGGAACGAAAGTGGCATCTGTCATCTTGACTCTTTGTATTTTTCCAATCATTTTTCTTAATGTAGAACCCCATGATACTCCGACTACATCATTCTTTTTGATGATTCTTTTTAAGTAGCTTGCAGCTTCTTCAGCTACATTCTCTTCCTTCTCCTCTTCAGTTCCTTCATAACTACTTGGACAAATAACGATATCCTTTAGGTCAAATTTTTCCTTTAAATACAATTCTAATGAGAACACAGCGGGATCATAATCATGAATCTCTATTGTCACAATTCCCTCGTCTCTCGCTTGTTTTAACATTCGACTAATGGTTGTTCTGTATATATTTAATTCTTTTGCTATCTCATTTTGATTCTTATCTTCAATATAGTAAAGATACGCAACCTTAGCTAAAAGCTTCCTTTTGCCTTCCTGCATGGCTATTCTCCTAATCAAATAAATATTTTTGGAAGCATGGGGACGGTTCTCTGCTTCGAGAAGCACAAGCAGGAAGCAAAGAACCGTCCCCATGCTTCATTATTTTTTCAACGAAATCTTCACAACATCATCCAAATATTTCGTTGTATTATATCCATAAATCTCAAGTCTTTTAGGAACCACTTTCTCTTCTCCGTTGTCACTGTGTAATCTCATAGTATGAACGGTAAAGAAATAACGGGGCTGCTCGATTTCTTCATAAGGAACAATGACTTCATTCATGTCGTATTTATTTCCATGTCTATCAATAATCATTCCTTCTGTATCCATCTCCATAGAAATTGAGTCATATTCATCCTCACCCACAATGTGAAATTGAAGTGACTCATAGGCTCTGCCCTCAATTTCATGATTGCTTATGACCACATTACTTGGCTGTCCAACTTCTACTTTGTCAATAGAGATGGTAGTACCTGCATATTCAAAGGTTTGAGGATATTTCTGAGAAGGATCTAATTTAATATTTCTAGGGTCATCAAATGCTAAATGAACAGAGTCTAATTGTGCGTATACCTCTTTTGGCTTTTCTCCATAAAGTGGACCAAAGTGAACTTGAAAGGAATTCCAATTCGCATCTTGTTGAGTATCCGAATAATTGCCGCCATATAAATCAACTTTCAATTTTTTATCGTTCACTTTTAGATTATCAAAATTAAGAAAATCAATCCGGTTCTTTGGTTGTTCGATATTAATACCATATTGCAGTATGGTCACTGTTGGAGCGATGGTTAGCTTCTCAAATCGAACCGGGATCCCATCAACTTTAGTTTCCCCCTCCAATGCATATTCGACGGAAGGCTGCTTTGTTACAGGAATCTTGAAATCCCACTCTCCTGTTTCATAATCTATGTTTTCGTAAGTATTTATAACATTCCTATCAGAGGTATCGCGAATTAATCTCTGAAGCTTTGTAATCTTCAGCTTGATGGTTCCATTATCCTCTGTGATTGGAGGCAAACTTATCTTCCCATGATACACAGATTTTTCCTTGTTATTTACTTCCGAATCAAGGTCAGGAGGATAATACCTTGGATATCTTGCAAGGTTCATGATGTCATATTGGTTCTCTACAGATACTCCAACATCAAAATTCATGAAATATTGATTGTTTTGTTTTGTATCTTCTATTTCATAAAAAATTAGCGTCTGAACATCATCAGCAATCGCACTCTTAATTTTGATTTTCACCCCAGCGCTTTCCGCTTCGAGTTTCAACCTTTCACCAAGACCCTGTTTATAATAGGCTTGCAATTCCGGATTTTCTTCTGTCCATGCATAGTAGTAACCAGTAAATGTCTTAGTAAAATATTCTACTCCTATTAACAAAGCGAAAACAAAAACAAAAACAAGACCGATTCTTTTCCGTTTTCTATTCTTCTGTTGTCTTTGTTTTTCCTTTTCTGCCAACCTAGCCTTGACATTCTCCATGAACCCAGAGGGTATATGGAAATCCTCTATCTCTTCAGTAAAATTTAACAAGGTTAACATGACATCCTGAAAGGTGCCCAAGTCCCTCTGGCAATTCTGACAGTGATAAATATGTTTTTCAAAATCAATCTTCTTTGAACGTTCCAGTGTTCTTTCTAAGTAATCGATGTAATCCCTATGATACTCCTTACATCCATGAAAGGGTGACTCGTGCCCCCATTCCTCTCTAAGTGATTGAATTCCGGAAAACAAGAGTTCCTTCACCTTTTCCACTGAAACCTGAAGAAGATGCGCCACTTCCTCCTGAGATAGTCTTTTAACATATTTAAGGATTATTGCTTCCTTCTCGAACTCTTCCAATTGATCAAATGCATTAAATAAATCCGGACGTGTTTCATTTTCCTCTGAGGCTTGTAAACCTCTATCCCCACCTATTTCCCGGCAGTTATGTATGAAAATGGATGTAACCCAGGTTTCGAATGAAATATCACCTTTTAATCGAGGCATTTCCTTATGAACCTTTATAATAGAGCGGTAAAAAAGTTCTTCCATTTGCTGTTGGTTGGAAAGATACGACCAACCAAGCATATAAAATGAATGTTTATGCTGATCGAACCAATTTGTGATGGATTCCATACTATTATCTTTTTTCAAAGGAGCTGGAATGGTGTCTATTTTTGCTGGGATCATAAATATGTCCCCCCTTTTTCATTCTCTTTTGAACTTAATAGAATTTTGCATTTATGATTCTAATCATTCTACTTGTCTAAAATCTATTAACCCTATTATAACTTGGTTCACATACTTTTCTAAATATTTATTACTTTACCGTCCTTTAGTTATTTTTCTTAATCTTAGAGAGTAACTTTTTATGAAAGTTCGAATAGAAGTATGGTGTACGGGTGATGAACACAAACAATTTTTTTAAAAAAACATCAAAAAAAAGAGCTAGTATAGATACTAACTCAGGAAAAGGAAAACTTTTCACAATAATTCTCTCCTCATCAGGATTAAGCCACCTTCAAGCAAAGTATACTCACACCCTTAGCAATCCACGGAAGCCCCTAGCAGCATAGTAGGATTCCGCTCCATTATGATATACAAAGACTGTGTCATAGCGACGATCACAAAAGATGGCCCCACCTAGTTTTCTAATCCTTTCAGGTGTTTTCACCCAGCTTGATGTTTTATTATCGAAATTCCCAAGGCTTTGCAACTCGCGATATTGTTCTTCAGTTAAAATCTCAATCCCCATATCAGCAGCCATGTCCATAGCGCTGTTTTTAGGTTTGTGTTCTTTCCTTGACTCCAATGCTTCACGATCGTAGCAAACGCTTCTGCGACCTTTTGGGCTTTCCACTGAACAATCACAAAAAATATATTCGTCTGCCTTTTCATCATAACTAATGACATCTGGTTCACCACCAGTTCGTTCCATCTCATTAAGTGACCACAGTTTTTCTACATTACCTTCTAGCTTTACTTGTACTTTATTCCATTCAAGCCCCTCGTGGAGATTCATGTTTTTCCCAAAACGGACTTTCAATGTATTGAGTATTTCTTCTCGTTGTTCAAGTGACAACTCCCTTTTTTCATTTGTCATACATTACCTCCTCGTTTTCCTTTCAAAACTTAATATTTATGATTTTCTACAATAATTGATAACAAAATACATATTCGTGGGGATGTTATAATAAAAATGGATAAACCTTGAAAATATAATCTAATGACAGAAGGGAAAATGTAGGATGCCTCCACGTGAACTTACCAAAACAGTTAAGCTCAGCCTCAATAATGGTCTCTTAAACGAAGATTGCATTGGATGGGCACGCCAACCTTTAATAGACTGTAATGTAAAAGGAAGCTTTCTTCGCAAGAAAAAATGGAATTACTGGTGCGTTACTACCCCCGAAGTACTATTTTCAGCAACAATCTCACATATTGATTATGCTGCTGTTATGTTTGTCTATCTTCTTGATTTAAAGACTCTTAATTTCTATGAAAAAACAACTCTAGTTCCCTTTGGAAAAAATGTTCATATGCCAACTGGTGTTTCCGAATCCATCTCATTTGAAGGAAAAGAAATGACTATCCATTTTAAAGAGGTGGGAAATAAGACGACAATTCATGTCCAATGTCAGAACTTTGGCGAAAAAGGAAAGGCGATGAAAGCAGAAATTCATTTAACAAGGCCAAAGGATTATGAATCCCTAAATGTTGTTGTCCCATGGAGTAAAAAGCGATATCAATTTACATCCAAACAACCTGCTATACCAGCCACTGGAGAAATCATTTGGGGTGAAGTTGAATATAAGTTTAATGCTAAGGAAGCCTTTGGATGCCTTGATTTTGGCCGAGGAATATGGAAATATCGTACCACCTGGAACTGGGCATCAGCAAGTGGTCTCATGAATAATAGAAGTGTTGGTCTTAACTTTGGTGGTAAATGGACAGATGGTACTGGTCAAAATGAGAATGGCCTCATCATTGATGGCCGATTACATAAGATTCATGACAACATTATGTGGGATTATGATACACAAAATTATATGAACCCCTGGATGTTAAGAACGCAGGATTCCAACCGTATCTCTCTGGTCTTTACCCCCTTATTTGAGAGGATTGCAACGACAAATGCCCTCATCATTCAATCCAGTGTACATCAGATGATTGGTCACTTTGATGGTGTGGTAGTAACTGATGAAGGTGAAGAGATAAAAATTAATAGCATGCTTGGCTGGGCAGAGGATCACATGGCAAAGTGGTGAAAATGTAAAGAGGGGAAGCAAGGGTTTAGACCTTACTTCCCTATATTTGGACTAATACTTGCAAACTAATTCTTTCATAAAATAGCCTTTTAATTACCCTTAATCATATATTACTTCCGGTTAGTTCATGCCATTTTAGTGAAAGGAAAAACCATCTTCCTTACTTACAACATTAGTTTCTTCTAATCTGTCATTTTCGTATTATCTTTACGGACACTAGTTCCGTTAATACTTTTATTAAAAAATTTACAAAATCAATATCTTTATCATTGAGTTCTTATTAACTAATTTCCCCTTCACCTTAGATAGTCATTTCCCGATTATTAATATCTAGCATTTCCATCTTTACAATACCTCCAAGATATTGTGACACTAGTTCAGCCAATTCTTTAAGCGCCATTTGAAACTCATCGATTCTTGATTCATCGATTAATTCAATACAAAGGAACGCGTTTTTTGTATTTTCCGTTAGCATCGTCCTCTGTGCTTCTCGCCAATTCCAACATCGGCATATGGCCCCGACATCATCTTTATAAACAATCTCTCCTTCATATGGCGAAGCATTTTCATCACTTCCCAATGGAAGAAAGGCTTCATGACCATCTGCCTTCGTTAGTCGAATATCACCTACAAAAGTGTCGATATCCTCCCCACCACATGGAAGTCCATAACGCATTGAAATGGTATTATATATATCTACAAGCGGATTAATTGTTCCGATATGATTGCCGTTTTTCACTCTTTTTAATAGGGCTTCAATGGAACATCTTGCCCCTTTCTTCGTTTTAAATTGTTTAAATGCCTCTCGCCAAACAGATATGACCGGATTTCTACTAAATTCCTCTGCATTAAAGAATTTATCTGCTTCTTTCTCTGCTTCCTCCAATAGCTTCTCGTAGATTTCAACGTCCCTTATTGAATTATCAATCCCCTGACAAGTCACAATGCCGATTTTTGCATGAGGGAATAACAACCAAAAATCTTCTTCAATGATAAATTTAGGCATAAAATATCTCTCCATTTCAGTATTCATAAGGAAGCTTGGGGACGGTTCTCTGCTTCCAAATCAAGAGCAGGAAGCAGAGAACCGTCTTCGATTTTTTCAGTTATTGTTACGTAACCTTCTCAATGACCTGCTAAATCCCATATACGGAAAAAACGTAAAGATAAAACAAATAATAAGTGCCATCATGACCAAAACTGTAATAAATCCCAAATCAATTACATTTGTTGCAAGAAACCATACGATAAGCAGAATTCCAAAGATACTCGCCCACTTACCGCTCATCTTCTGATTTCTTTGAAGAACATCCTCTTCTGATTCCCTATCACTAAAGATGGGGTTTAGTTCCTTCCTTCGCTCTAAAAATCTGATGGCCAGGGCCTATAACCACTGGACTCCAGCCACTAGCTTCATAATATGATAGCATGTCCTTTTCGACTTCCATCTCAGTGTTTAATGTATAATCATAATCGCAAGGTTCACCTTCTTCAAAGCGATAAAAAATACCTTTCAACTCAACTAGGTGCCAACCTCTTTTACTCATGTCTTTCAAAAGCCTCATATCACGATTAGGCATCATTGCCAAACCACCGCACATTTTATATTTAGCCATTGCCTTTACCTCCAAAGCACTTTTTCTGCAATCGTTATCAAATTCTTACGATAATCAAAGTTCCTTTTTAAGATCTTTCGTCCTTCTTCCGTGACTTCATACAGAATCTTTGCATCCTCTTCACCAATATCCAAAATCCACCCAGCACCCTTTAGCTTCTTGAGGGTCGTATACATGGTTGCAGGACCAATCTCAACCTTACCATCTGTCATGTCCATAATTTGTTGCATTATCCTGTACCCATGAATTGGTTTAAGCGTCGCCAAAAGTATCAAAAAAATGCTATCAGTTAGTTCCCCAGTTTCAAATGGGCTTGCCTTTGCCATAATTCCCTCCTTATATCCATCATTGATATAGTGTATTATATCAATGATGGATATACATTGCAACAATAATATTAATATTTGCGAAAGTTCCATACCTTTACTAAAAAACGACATATTTTAATATTATCTAGTAGCATGGGCTTATTAAATACATCCAAACTGCAGAAAAAAGCTCTTGGAAACAGCAGCAACGCCATTCCAAGAGCTTCTATTCCTATATTTTCTCCAACTGACACACCATCTCCACATGGCACAGGAGGATAAAATAAAATCCTTTCCAGTCATTAATTATTAGACATCAAACAATCTGTCTCCAAATGGATTGGCTGGGCAGCATTAATGTATTTAAAACGGTTCGTTTTCGGACAACATATCTATGCCTTTTTGGCCGTGTCGGTAGGTGGGAACATATAGACCTTCTATATATTTAGTTAATAATTTCACCTTTGTTTTTAGCTGATTTTTCGTTCCATTCACGTCGCTCAGTAGTTGAAAGTTTCGTCCACTCATTTACTTCACCAATAATTCTTAAAGGTTCCTTTGAGCGATAAGAACGTGTTAAGTTACCGGGGAATTTCTTGTCAGTAACATTTGGGTCGTTTTCAAAATCACCTGTTGGTTCTATTATATAAATGCGTTCTCTTCCTTCTCCTTTTGCTAAGGCTGCTGCAAGTCCTGCACCATTGACATTAGCAGTGAAATAAATGTGGTTCATTTTGAGCCCAGGTTTGTAATTTGAATTTCCTCCCGCTACTAGTAAATCACCAACCTTCAAATCTGCCTTTGTCCCATGGTAAAACGGTCCTACATCAGAAGGTGCACCCTTAGATGAGTTTGACAATTCATCATTTCTTTTTGCATTCTTAGAATCACCCAACTCCTCATAACATTTGGCGATGTTTGAATATAATGTTGGGTATGCACTCTTAACATTTTCATCATTTATTTTTAGCGCACACTGTAGAGATGTTTCCATCCATTTTAATTCTTCTGCAATACTCTTTTGCTGACGAGCTAAATGATATGCTGCAATAAATCTTTCATAGTCATCCGTTGCTTCGTTCCATGCTTTATGAAACATTGTGAGCGCATCCTCAATGTTTCCACTATCCTCCAACTCCAACCCACTCACACAGAGTTTAATAACAACATTGTTTGGATTAAATTTCATATTCAACTAATCTTGCCTCCAAATAAATTGATTCATTCATTCTTTCCATAGCTATTCATTTCTGTAGATTGAAATGCCACTGGATTTCTCCAAAGTATCTTTGAAATATTTCAAAAGGTATTCAAATGTCATTTGAGTATATCTGTTCTCGGGAACATATCCATTACGTTTTTCGTACTATCGGTAGACGGGAACATATCGACCTTTAACAAACAGTCTATATTTGCCATTTTATACATATTATCAGTGAAGTTACTCACCTTTTTGTGCCGTAGTAGAGAGGCCACGAGTCTATGGATTGTTCATTAATTGCTCTAACCCTGCTTCGGATGTTAACATTTCAAGATTATTAAATATTTCCTCTTCGCTCCAATTCCACCATTGAAGCTTTAGCAAGAATTCAATCTTTTCATCACTAAAGCGTTTTTTGATAAACTTAGCTGGATTCCCACCACATATTGAATAGGGTTCAACACTTTTTACTACTGTTGAGTTAGTAGCAATAATCGCACCATCTCCAATTTTAACACCTGGCATTATGGTTACATTTTGACCTATCCACACATCATTGCCAATCACTGTGTCACCCTTAAAAGGAAGTTGTTCTATTGTAGGAGTCACTTTTTCCCATCCACAGCCAAAGATATTAAAGGGATAGGTTGTAATTCCATCCATTCTATGATTAGCACCATTCATGATAAACTTAACACCCTCTGCCATTGCACAAAACTTGCCTATAATGAGTTTATCGCCAAGAAATTCGTAGTGGTGCTCTATATTATCATAAAATTTCTCAGGAGACTTATTATTATCGCTGTAATAAGTGTATTCACCAATCTCAACATTTGGTCTTTTAGGTAGATTACTTATATAGCAAACCGTCTTTATATTTTCATTCGGATAAAGCTTTTTCTTATCTGGCCCCGTCATTGAATATGGGCTCCTTTCAGGTATTCAACCTCATTTACTAGTCTTTGAAGAATCTCTATTCCTTTATTTGTGCAATCTACATCAGTTGATATTAAGGAAATAACCTTATTGACCCTTTCTTTGTAATCGCTTGGCTTGATCTTAAAATCTTCAATCATCTTGACAGCCTTTTTTTCATTTATACAGTATTCTTTATTTACTGCAAATAAGACTTGATTAAGGGAAGATATGCTTCGAAAGCAATGTCCGCAAACATAAGATACATCATCTTTATCTATATTGTTCTCAGCAAACATTAAAGAGAAACCTGCCTCAAACATAAAAAACTCAGTTAATCCTTTCTGCAAAGCGGCTGGATAACGCTCTGCTTGCCTTTTAACCTCATAAAATTTTTCATCCTTAGCATATTGTATCTTGCAGATTGCCAATTCTCCACGATACATAGCACTTATATAACCATGGGGATGCCCGGTCTGATAATTGGCAGTAACAATTCCTTGCTCCGTATCTTTGATTATTTGTTCTACCCGTTTTATATCACGTAAAATCAAGTCAACATGACGCCCGTTTATAACTAACCATCCGCCACCATTAACCCAATCACCCCATGATCCGGGAGGTACAACAAGGTTGTTTCTATCCTCATCATCCAACTCTGTAGCAATTTGGTTAATCGCTGTCAGGTCAAATGATTCTGAATTGTAATAGATTCCGATATCTATATCAGAATCCTCTGTATAAGTGCCTCTTGCACGTGAGCCCCCTAATACAATGCCTTCTATGCAAGGCAAAGAAGATAATTTTTCTGTCACTGATTGAATAATATTATCTATCATACTGAATCACTCCTTTCAATATCAAAAGCTATACCTCATACTGAGAAATACCCTTTTTTGCAAAATGTTCCTAATGCTTTACGTCTATTTCTATGGAAAGGGGCCTTCAAAATTCACTTTGAAGGCCTTATTTCCCCTGGTTAGTTGTCTAACCTACTTAGTGTTTAGATAAAATCCTTAATCTCTTTCACTAGCCACTTACAATTTATCATATGAAAAGTAAAAAAATTATCGGACTAAGTTTAATTTCTTATCTTTGATTTCATATATCACATCAGCCACATTTTCGAGTAACCTTTTGTCATGGGTGATAAACACTATAGTTCCAGCATACTCCTTCATTAATATTTCCAAAGCCTCTAAGCTTGGTATGTCAAGGAAGTTGCTCGGTTCATCCATTAGTAGGATGTTATATCTACCCATAAGCATTTTAGCTAGCAACAATTTAATAATTTCCCCGCCGCTTAAAACAGATAAGCTTTTTTCAATATCGTTTTGCTTAAACCCCATTGATGCTAGCACTGAACGAATTTCTGAAACATTGTAATCACAATCCTCCTGTATAAACTCTATGACTTTCTGATTGCTGTTGTACTTGTATCCATTTTGTGCAAAGTATCCTATTTTTGCCTTAGGTGAAGTAGAAATTCCATCTTCATGGTTTAAGATCATTTGGATTAAAGTTGTTTTTCCTGTTCCATTACCACCAGTTACAGCCACTTTTGCTCCAAGAGGAATTTGAAAAGATGCATTTTCAAACAATACCTTATCTCCAACTATTTTATTAATTTCCGTACCGACAATAGGATATGGATTGTGGAGCTCCAATGCTTTACTTTGCCTAAAACGAATCCTGCGAGTGTCTTCTGGAGCTTCTACATTTCCTAAGGCTGCAATCCTATGCTCGAGCGACCTAGCGGCATTATGCAACTTTTTTTCCTTACTTCCCGTTGATTTTTGATGAGCTAAACGCCCTCCCCCTTCAGTACTTTTTTTCTTTGGAGCACCCTTTGCCTTCTGTTCAATTTTACGAGCCTGTTTTCGCTTTTCCTCCGCAGCCCTTTCCAATCGGGCCCGTTCCGCAATAAATTGTTCGTATTCTGCAGCCTGACTCTTGCGTTCTTCCTCTTTCTGACGAAGATAATCAGAATAGTTTCCCCAATACTCAGTGATTTTGCCATCTTTCAGTTCCCATATTTTATCTACTATTTCATCAAGAAAATAGCGGTCATGGCTAATAACTAACAGTGCACCTGTATAATATTTTAGCTGACCAATTAGAAAATCAATTCCTTCGCGGTCTAAATGGCTCGTAGGTTCATCTGCTAAAATACCATGAACCTGTGCTGATAAAGCCTGTGCTATTTTAAGCCTTGTTTCTTCACCACCGCTCATGGTCTGTATATCTAATTGCTCAACACCGAGCTTGCCTACAAGTGCATAATCTTTTTCCTCCTGTAAATGTACTTCTTCTAACTGAGGGATATAAGCAAGTTCACCCAAACAATTCATTTTGCATCCTGGGGGAGTTAATTCTCCTAAAAGCACCTTGAGTAAAGTGCTTTTTCCTGAACCATTTGCTCCTACTAAACCAATACGGTCATAATCATATACTTCTAATTCATCTATATCTAAACAAGTGCGTCCTTTTAATTCCACACGAATGTCTTTTGCTTTTAATATCAATTCCATAACATTTCCTCCTGTCTATAATCGCATGTTTTCATTTGCTTGTACGCAGGGAAAACCCTACGACTTTAGCAGGAAGAATTACATGAAAATTAAATACATAAAAATGGCCCTCCTATGAATTTTGTTTTAAAGTATTCCATGCTGATCAAAGGAAACATTGCATTAATTGGCATATAAACAAAACTATATAGTGTTCCTAAGAGCAATAAGGCAAATAATCCTATGTTTTGTCTCAGTACGACAATTCCTTCTTTCATTTCTCTTATGAAATTTGGTTCCAAACTTTACATTTGATCACCCAGCTTAGGAATACGTACAATTGCTACCGTAATAGATGCAATCACAGCACCCAATACATCGATGGCAATAATAGCATTTAAATCCCAAACGGAGTATAGGAGTGCTGCAACTGCCGGACTAACAATATAGCTTATAGACTGCAAAGACTGACTATAGCCTGCGCATTTTGTCAGCTGTTCTTCTGATACTAAAAGTGGCGTAATCGCATTGATTGCTAGGATATGAAAAGCTGTTCCAATGCTACGGATAAACAATACTACCATAACCATCCAGACAGGTAGCTCCATATACAATGCAACAATAGCAAGCACTGCCCCAGCTGCTGCGATAATTAAATCAGCACCAATCATTATCTTCTTCCTATCATGACGATCCACTAGCACCCCAATGGCAGGTCCAAAGACCGCATAGGGTAAAAAAACCTACTAGTGAAGCCATAGACAAGACCATCGCAGATCCTGTTTTTTCTGTAAGGTAAAATATAATCGCCATTTGCAGGATGGCACTAGTGATTAATGATACTGCCTGCCCTGCCCATATTGTATAAAACTCAAGTTTCCAATTTCTGTATTTTTCCATTTATATTTTCTCCTGCATAATTATTTTGCTTGAATTTCTATTTTGAATAGCATTCTAGGCAATAAAAAATGCAGGCCTAAATCCACAATGTGGCTTTTGGTCTGCATACATACAATTTGGAAACATTCATATTAAAAACATAGTTAAATAAAGGTATAGTTAGATAAACTATATCCTCACCGCAACTAATGAATGCTCAATATCGTATAAATAAGCACAACAAAAAAGCCTATCATCGGGGATAGATTTTGCTTTTTTTATTGCCAGCTTATCTTAAACGCATTGAGGCTGTCATAGTTTCGGTTCCTCCTAAACTCTTATTTGTATCAGCGCATATTTTAACACAATAAGTCGTTTTAAACAACGTTTAAAATTTTAAAAAAGCCGCGGGACAGTACAACAAACATATACATCCCAGGAAGATAATATTGATTTAATTATAGATTACCTGAATATACCGATAAACCATGTTTGATGCAATAAACATATAGTTTACCACCCGTAATTACAGGAAACCGACACGTTGGACTTTGTTCCGGATACAAGCGGTTCAGTAATACTCTGTCGCTTTTAACAACGGCCACAAAGGAAATATAATGTTCTTTGGTCATAGGATGGTCAAAGGTGATAAAGTGATCAGTATCCATTTCCTCTACTGTGATTTTAGTTGCGGTAAGCGAATCCATAGGCAATATACTTTCCAATTTTCTTCCACAACAGAAGATAGAGGCACTTCCTGTGCTCACCAAAATATTCCCGCAGGAAGGACAGACATAAAAACGTACTTTGTCAATGTTGCCGTTATCTGGCTTATTTGATGTAATTTCACCCTCCATCATCTGTTTCATATCAACGCCCAAAATAGCAGTTAGCTCCGGCCACAGCGATAGATCAGGACACCCTAAACCACATTCCCATTTTGAAACCGTTTTACTTTGAATACCCAACGCATCTGCAATATTTCTCTGGGTAAGGTGTTTTTCCTTTCGCAGCTTGGCAATTAAATTGCCTATTTTCACACAATCCATGCCACCACCTCCATTTCATATATCATACTACATGAACCTTGCGATTACTTGTACCAATCTTGCTGGAAGCTGCTTCAAATCGGTTATATCTAGTGTGTTTTCAGCACCGTAAAGTTCTCGGATAGCCTCCTTATCCTGTCCAATAGCTGCAGCAAGGAACTGGATGCCTTTTCGCCTAAATTCCAGCAAAGTATCTTTCATATCATACGCTGCCTTTTCACCTGTATAATCAGGCATAGCCTTAGGCTGTCCGTCACTGATGCTGATTATTAATTTGGTTTTTTGGGGCGCATTAAGCAATCTATCGGAAATAATGCGCAATGCCATACCATCCCGATTGTTGCTGCGAGCCTGAATGTTCATAAGAGCATATTTTGCATCTGCATCTTTGCTTTCAAAGTCTACATAGGCATAGACAGACATTTGCTCCAGCTTTGAGCGGTCTGCTGTATCCCCATAAACCATTATCGGAATGCCACACCCGGTGCAGAATTCATATAAAGCAACTGCTGCCTGTTTTGCTGCCTCTAAACGGCCAAAGGCTGACATTGATGCTGATTCATCAATTCTGAGAGCAACCGCAAGGGAGGGTTCTTCCTCTGGTGGGCGCTTGCGAGCAAATACGCGAAAATCCAAAGAAGCGGCCTGATCCGCACAGAATTTTGTGCCATATAGTTGAAATTTAGCGAATTCAGAAGAAACTTCATGCTCTAAAAGTGGGTTTGTTTTGCGGATTAGTTCTCGAGTGACTGGTAGCAAAGTAGCAGCCCTGTTATGATACTCTTCCATGTTCCCCGTGGTAGCTTCAGGGAGGTGGACAATAAGCTTGATTTCTTCATGGCAGCTGCCTTGAACACTTTGCCGTGCTTCTCTGTTCAACTGTTTACGAAATTCCTTTTTTTGTAATTCGTTTGCATCTGATTTATCGAGCTCATGATAGAATGGAGTGCCATTTTCTCCATTATCATTGCTTGAAATATCAGTATTTTTATCACTGCTTGTATCAGAATGCCCCTCACTGTCTTCTGATTTTCTCAGACGCAATGTATTTTTATCAGCTTGATCTGTCTTGGCAGAGAATTCTCCATTTTTGGAAATATTAAGTTCAATTAAATCTGGATTCTCTCCGTCTGAATGGGAATGACAGATGATATCCAATTCCTCAAGCTTATCTGTCAAGCCATGACTTACCAGCGCCTGCTCTAAAATGGCAAGCTCCTGTGGGTCAGTGGTAATTTTATAAAGTACCTTATGATAAAGAGTATTTTGTACCGAGGCACCGCTTTGAACGGCATCAACCCAAAAGATATAGGATCGCATCCCAGCCACACCTTTAATTGCATTAGCCCGAGCTGTTTCATCCAGCAGCATAATTGTCTCGGCTAAAAGAGAAAGAACATTTTCAGATTGATAACCAGTCTTAGCCTTTGCCCGTTCCATCATAACTTCTTTAGGTGGTAAATCCAGTTTTTCTGCATGTTGTACTCTATCACGCAAAGCTTCATTTAAAGGGCGGTAGCCATTGTAGCCTCGATTTGTTGTTATAACGGCAATGAAATCAGGATGACGATGTACAATTCGGGTAGGTAAGTTTAGACTGCCATCTGGTTCTAATGCAGAATTTAAAGCCATTAAAACAGCAGCATCCCTAATCACTGTGGGTTCCTGAATCTCCAAGAGCCATCCATTTTCATACGCACGTACAATTTCTGATGGATAATATCGATATTCAACAGTATCTGATTTATCACCTTTTTTCTCCAGTACCGGAAGAATAGAACCCAGTACATCGGATTTATCCATATCTGCAAAACAGGTTACTTTAGTATAAGGCAAATTAAAATCAGCAGATAAAGCTTTGGCAAGCTGAGTTTTTCCCGAACCTGCATCACCCTCCAGCAAAATGGTACTGATTTTCATTTCGCCGCGGTTCCAATTTCTTACTATTTCTTGATATATACGTTTTTCTGCTTCACTTTCAATATGTGAAGGCGGTTTTTGCCAGACAAGAGATTGTTCCTCTTCTGTCAGCTGTCTGGCAGGTGATAGAATACGGGTCTGTTTCATATTAATAAAACTCCAATTCTTCTAAAATTCGGCTAAGTATCCGCCTACGTTCCCCAATTAATTCTCCTAAATCATTCAGACTCTGGGCAAATGCCTTGATGTCCTCATTGATGTTTTGATTGTCTACACACACTTCTATAGGTAGCACATCACCTTGTACCCCAACACGTTCCACGAGAGGTTTTTCCGGGTCATATAAAAGGGGGAGTCGGTAAGCCTCCTTAAAATATATCAATGTTCTCAATAAAAAGATCATCAAGTCGAATACTTGATGAACAGGCAGCTCCTGTGCCAAAATCAATTCCCCATCTTTATTATTTTTCCAAATTTGTGCTGCAATCTGCATTTTTTTATTTTCTTCTAATCTAGGAGCACCTAATGTTAAACGTTTGATGTCAGATTGATAGGCATTTCTGCCATCTATACGGTCATAACCATTTGATACAATAACAACTTTTTCATTCATCGCCATATCCTCCTTGCATTTGGATCATCAGCGAGACACTGCTCTCTCAAACTTTCTAATTCTGCTGTATGATCTTCATGTGGGTCATCATACTTTAACACTTTAATGACTGATAGTTCAAAGCCTTCCGAGCCATATTTGTTCCAAAGTTCCTGTAATCGTTTATTAGGATGCCAGTTTGCTGCCAATTTCATATTATTACTGTTAAAGTCTGATTTTGTATCTTTGGAGATACCCAAAAATACCTCGCCAGTTTCTCTACAACGGTAAGATATTACACCTATTTCAGGATGTCTATTTTTATAGGCTTCTAAAAGCTCTCTTTTTCTTTTAATATCCATTTGTCTTCACCTCGACTTTATTATGTACTTATATACTTTAAAACATAATCCACGCTCCGTAGACCAATTAAATGCATTTATCCAATCTTCTCTACTCTACAAACTTCATCTATTCTGCCAACTCAACCCTATCTAATTATAGGCTCATTTTTTACCTAAAAATAAACCCTCGATATGTTCCCATGAACACATATCGAGGGCAAAAGTCAGAGGACAGAATTACTTTTAATATTAACATCCTCTGAAATATATTGTTTTCAAGGCCTTCAAAGCCTTACTTTTTAGTTATTAACACTACACACTCCACATGTGTAGAGTGCTGACGGTAGGTAATTAACTCTGAGATGTAGTAGTTCACCTTATTTATTTTCCACTTTAGATAGAAAGAGAATTTATTTTACTCAAAACAATATTTCCTTATGAATTATATCTTTGAAACTTCTTTCTTTTTCTTGTTTTCACTTTTTAATTGACAAATTCTTATAAAATTTTGCTCAGCAACTATACTGAAACGATTTTGTAATTTTTCCGTAAGATGTCCCCACAATATTTTATGGGTCACAATTTTTTGGATATACAGGAAATTAGTCGTGTCATAATATTAATAATCCACAAAGATAAAGGTGCTCACTCCAAGGTATTAATTTTATATACATTTTGAAAAGGTCTTATAATAGATTCTAATATTTATACATATTAAGTTGAATTGCATTTTTTATTTCAGAATTTTAAAATAATATATATGGAAAAGTCTGTTATAATGTTTAATAGAGTTTATATGCATTATAAAGGAGGAACTTAATTTGTCTAATGAACCCGGACTAACTCCTATACAAAGAAGGAAATCTACCTCTGGGACAGTCTCGTTTAGTGACCCAGTCATTATACATGAAAGTAGTCGTACTCGCATTACATTCGTTCCCTTTTTCATACCTAGAAGTGCTGGTAGCGAACTGGCTATTAAAATTATTACCTATAGAAAACAACCGCCGCCATTGGATTGGATGGAAATAGAAGAGAAATCAATTTCTTTAAAGGAAGCGGCGTCAAGGAATTTATTACGTGCTTTAAAAGAGCATTTAGCAGTAGCAGAAAAGGATGGAGATGGGGATTACATAGCTATAAAAGTAACTGAGGGAGTTGCTGATGTTGCAGGGGTAGATCCTTCCGTGGTTGCAAAAGCAGTAATTTCTATGTTAGATAAAAAGGATATTGTACGTCATTTAACAATGAGCGAGATTGGAACAGAAATAGTATCTGCATTCCGAACATCAATACGGCTTCAAGAATTGAGAAGTGCTGTGGCAGAACTAAGACAAAATCTTGAGGGAAATGTAACAGACGAGCAAACCTACCAGATATGGTGTGAAAAACATAGTTGGGCTTTCGGGAATGCGTTTATTGTTCGGGATAGTGTTAGACAAATTGCACCCGGAGATAACATTGATTTACTCTTGCCAACCGTAATTGCTGGGTATCGTGACTTAATAGAATTAAAACGACCAGATATGGAAGTTTTGAGGTACGATAATTCGCACCGGAATTATTATTTTTCCTCTGATGTATCTAAGGCAATAGGTCAATGTCATAGATACCTGGATGTATTAAATGAAGTAGCTGCTAACGGTTTACGAGACCACCCTGAAGTTGTTGCTTACCACCCCCGTGCTACGATTGTAATTGGAAGGTCTAATGATTGGAATGAGGAAAAGTTAAAGGCATTGCATGGTCTTAATAATAGATTGAGCGGAATAACCGTAATGACGTTTGATCAACTTCTTCTTCAAGGAGAAAGGTTGATCGAATTGTTTACTGTACACGATAATGAAGAACTGGATGAAATAAGCGAAGGAGAAGATATGGATTCCAACTTTAAATGGGATGATGATGAATGATGTATAATACACTTTTTATGGATAACGTTAGGAAGCATGTCCTTTTTTAATAGTCGGGACTATCAACTATAATTTTGATTTCCAGTCAAAACAAAGAGTTTCCATCAATATATTATTTCATTTAAGCACCTATCCATTCTTTTTTCTAAAACTAAAATTGACTGTATAGTACAAAATGAACTATAAAAAATGGAAAATCCTCAAAATATAAGTCATTCGATTTATTATCAATGATTAGCTACCACTTAGGAAGATGAGTACAAAACTATATTTTTTCGGAGAGGAAAAATGGAGGATCAATTAATTACATATAGCGAACTAGTAAAAAAGAATAATATCCTACTTGATAATTTATTATTTGGAAATGGCTTTTCCATTCACTTTAACCAGAAATTTAGATATAACAATTTGTATGAACAATGTAAGGATTCTTTTGAAGCAGAAGATCAACAAATGTTTGAAAAGTTTGATACTCAAAACTTTGAAACGATCCTTAGAGCTCTACATACCACTATGTTGACGAACAGAATATTTAATATACAAGATAAAAATATTGATGCAAGTTACAATAGGATTAAACAGTCTTTAATTAATGCAGTAAGGGAGGTACACCCTCAATTCGAAGAACTTCATCCTCAAAAGGGGCACCAACTAAGATTAGCTTTTAACATATTTAAGAAGTCCATTTTTACAACAAATTATGATTTATTACCTTATTGGGCTTTATTAAGTGTACTTAGTAATCGTTCCAGAAAAGTAAGTGATGGTTTTGGTTATGACAGTGCAAGTGAGCTAATAATGTTTGAAAAAGGGGCTGGTGTCAGCCCTTCTGAAAACCCTCTTGAGCTTTATTATTTGCACGGTGCATTGCATTTTTATATGAGGAATGGAGAAGTTGTAAAAATAACCAGAGGTAAAAATCCAGCTTTTAGATTATTAGACATTATTACTAACACGTATGAAGAGGGTCACTTCCCACTTTATGTTTCCGAAGGAACTTGGCAGCAAAAACTTCAAAGAATTGAAAATAACAAGTATTTAATGCATTGCTATAGGAATTTTAAAAGGATAACCGGTGGCTTAACAATTTATGGACAATCCCTTGATAGAGAATGTGATATGCATATTATTAATGCTATTAAGGAATCTAATATAACTGATATCGCATACGGGATTTACGATAAAGAAAAAGCTCCTGATATAATAAATGAAATTACGGTGGTGTTTAGAGGAACTAATAAGAATCTTCACTTTTTCGATTCGAGTGTTTTCTTTAATTCACTAGAAGAACTTGAATGGCTCAAATTATTTGCTTAATATCCTACTAATTTTGAGAGCTATGTCCTATGAAACGGTTCTTTACTGATGATTACTGAAAAGTTTTTTTTGAAAATCACTCTTTGATTTTCTAAGTTATTTACAAACAATAGAAATATTAAAGAGACAAAAATACGTTTTTTCATTTCTTGTATTTTTTGTTTTCTTTCCATCATAAAACATGACACAACAACTGACAGGATTTTTTAATTAGCATTATCCACTATGGAAATTTGCAAGAAAAATCTATTGGTTTATATAAAAAAACAGACCCCTTATTAATAAGGGGTCTGTTTACTATGGTGAAGAGCCACCACACTTCTTGTAAATTTAATATACAATAAATTAGGAAGTACATCAATACTTTCCATTCAGAGGAATTTTTCAGTTATTCCAGCTCACCTTTAAAGTCATTGATAGATTTCAACCTTTCAACAAAATCATCTAGCTCCTCTGGCTTGAGTATAAAGCTCACCTCATCTCCAAGCAAAGTTTGAATTGAAAGTTCTACGTTGCCATTATCATCGACAGATCCAATACTAATAGAATCAATACCCATTCTTAAGTCCAACGTTATATTCAAACATATCCCCCATCTCCAATAATTAACTCTTTACACAACTAATTTATACCTGTCATGCATTACATTCAATGCCATTCATTAATAATTCATAGAAATCAGAAGTAATTTCGAAGAATTCTAAGTTTAGTATTAAGAGAGTGTCTCGGATCTATTCAGATTAATCCAATCCCTTTGCTATAAACTGAGAGTCAGGGTGCACCAAGAAAGCATTAAAAATATAATAAAAGCATGAACTAATAGCTTTAAACTACACCGGTGTAAACAAGTTCATAAAAGAAATTCTAATTAAATTAACTTGATAAATAGTGATTAATTTGACGAAAATTCTTTTCTATTTACCGGAGGAAATTATTATGAGTAAGTATTTTAAAGTAGTTATTAGTAACAAATACGTTGAAATCATAAAACAAACAAATTCTCCTATTACTAGAAGAACCTCTTCAGGTGGGCGAAAATCTCATTCAATTCTAAATAGTGAAAATTACGATACCAATGTTAAGACCAGCATTACACGAGCTCGTAGAAAAATTCGTAGATTGCTAGAATGCAACTTTACAGATAAATATGCTTTTGTAACACTCACCTTTGCCGCCTCAGAAGCAGTAGATATCACGAACATTAATAGCTGCAACAAAATATTTGCAGACTTTAAAAAACGTTTAGCCTACTATTTAGAGAAGAATCAATTACCAAAGTTCAAATATTTAGGTGTAATTGAATTTCAGGATAAGTTTCGGAAAGGAGCCATTCATTATCATATTGTTTGCAATTTAACAGAGGTTCCTAACGAAATATTACAAGGTCTTTGGCAACATGGCTTTTTGCACAAGATAAATATTTCTTCCGGAGCAACTGAAAATGAAAAAATTGCTTTCTATCTAAAAAAAGGGATCACTGATCCAAGGCTTAACGGCCATAAAAGATACTTTCATTCACATGGTTTAAAACAACCAATTATCTTAGAATTTGATAACCCAGATGAGTTTTATAAATATCTCGATGAGTGTAAATCCACCCTTTTAGAGGGTGGAACCTACCTAACACCTTTTACTGGTGAGACAAAATATGAAAATTACTATGTTGAAAATGTAAAGGAGTTAATGGAATATGTACAAAACATACGATAATTACCCAGATGTTTTAAATGTTACAGACGTTCAAGAAATACTTGGAATTGGCAGAAAACAGGCTTATGAATTGGTAAATTCAGGGTCTTTCCATGTAACTAAAATCGGAAAGCGCATCAAGATTTCGAAGAAGGTTTTAATTGATTGGATTGAAGGAGGCAAAACTTATGGAAAAGCAAACTAAATTAGTTGAGTGCGGATCTACAGTTTTTATTTATGATTTTAAAAAACGGTCTGACATCAAAAACTTGTATTTTGAAAGGAACAATCCAATAGGAAGGTTAACTCAACTAAAAAGGTTGACCCTTACCAATTTCATTGACGATAGATATCTTGCTACATTTACTCTTAGAATGCAATTGGGTGACTATGAAACTGCTGAATTTAAAATACAATCTTTTATTAAAGACCTTAAAAAATCTAGTGGTCAATCAAGTATGAAATACTTGGCAGTGGCAAAACTTCCAGCAGACATAGAAGACTCAATCGTAAATATTCATCTTATGACCGATATTGAGATTTCTTCATTAACTAGCGCTGTAAAAGGATTCGTAGAAAATGAGGAAGAGTATTTTAGTAACTTGTGGGGAGCTCCTGTTAACATTGACGTTTTTTCACAAGAAATATTATTATCAATAATTGATAATGCTCACCACCGATCATTAATGAGCAGCCATTATACTTCATTTACAAAAATTGTTTTCAAAAGCCGTTTGAAAAAACCAAACATTCTTTGGAATGAAGCGGCTGATGCATTTATAAAAATGAAAAATGTCTTTGATTTTTCCTATCATATTGGAGAAGAAATATTTGATAAAGTTGGAGGATTTGTGAATGTAAATGTCTTTTCGCTCTATGACACTAGCTTCTTCACGAAGGAATTAAAATCGAGGATCTTATAAATCTTGCAATATTTCCCTAGGTTGTAAACAAGGAACCCGCATTGGGTTCCTTGTTTTGATTTAATATTAGACAATTTCCATATCATCTAAAGTGTCTGTTTCCACTTCCCTTGAAATGTCCACCTTCGATTAAGAAGTCCCATGAGCCTTAATAAAAGTAAACTGAACAAAATACTGCTTGTTCTTTAAAACAAGAGAACAGTTTCGCATTCGATCTTTATTTGAGTAAAACTCCACATCTTTTGCTGCTAATTCCTTTTCAACCTTTTCATTAACTCCTCGTGTAAGTAACGGAGTCAAGACTAACCTTTAATGATTAAATTCTTAACTCCGTCCAAACTAAAAAGCTAACTATTCACAGCTCCATAAACTTCATTCATCATATCTTCCATAATATACGTCTTAAACTCATCGTTCTCTAAAATCTTCATAAAGAACTCTTGATTGCTGCTCATGCGGTCAATAACGAAGTCCATAAAGGATTTTTCAAAGGCGAATTTAAAGTTTTCTTTTGTGTTGTTTTTTGCTTTTTGGCGAATATCTTCATCATTTAGCATGTCTTCTTTCACTTGCTCACGAGAAAGGAAATCTGTTTCTGTGAATTGCGTGCCAAAACGCTCATTTAACTTATCCAACACGCTCGATAAACGAACCTTCTCATCCTCAACTGCACCACCAGCACCATGTTTCTGAGGATCTAAGTCGTAGCCGCCCGTTTTCTCAAGCTCAATGCTGCCTTCAAATACTTTTTGATTACGGTAGTATTCAAGTGCTACATCATCCGCCAAATAAAGGTCCTTATCTCCTCGATCACGTGGCAATTTACGTAACAAGTACGTCAGGTAAATATATTGTTTGTGTAGATCTAAATCGATAAATGTTACAACTTGTAGTACAAATCCATACGTACGTGTAAATTTCGTAACCACTTGTTTAAATGCGAATTGTTCTTCTCCCGAAAGCTTTTTAAAACGCTCCACGCCTTTATCGAGAACCGCATTTAACTCGGCTTGAGCCTTCGCAGACTTCTTCACACCACCCGTTACTTCAAGCTCATTTACCTTTTGCACCTCTTCTTCAGTAAATACTTGATATGGCTCTAGCTCGGCCTGCATATCATAAAGGATATTCGGATCAGAAATTTCTGATAGACTTGTGGATTCATAATAAGGCTGGAAAGACGCTTTTATGTCTTCAGGATCATTTACAAAATCCAAAACGAATGTATCGTCTTTACCAGGGCATGTACGATTTAATCGAGATAGTGTTTGCACCGCCTTAATACCGCTTAACGGCTTGTCTACATACATTGTGTGCAACAGTGGCTCATCAAATCCAGTTTGATATTTCTCTGCTACAAGTAACACTTTGTATTCATCAGAGTTAAATTTTTCAGGCAACTCTTTTTCAGAGAACTGATTCATTTCTGGCTCGGTATAATTAATCCCGCCATCTTTCACAGTACCTGAGAAAGCAACTACTGTTTTTAAATCATCATAGCCCATTTCATTAATATACTTATCGAAAGCTATTTTGTAACGTACTGCATGTAAACGGCTCGCTGTTACAACCATTGCCTTTGCACGGCCACCAATTTTGCGCTGTACGAAATTGCGATAGTGCTCGATAATAATTTCTGTTTTTTGTGCGATGCTATGTGGATGAAGTGACACATATTGTGCTAGCTTTTTCGTTGCTTGTTTTTGTGATACCTCTGGATCATCATCTACTGTCTTTGCAATTTTCCAGAACGTTTTATATGTCGTATAGTTTTCAAGTACATCTAAAATAAAACCTTCTTCAATTGCTTGTCGCATTGTATACTGATGGAATGCTACTGGCTTACCATCTACACCAACTGTACCGAATTTCTCTAATGTCTTTGGCTTTGGTGTCGCCGTAAACGCAAAGAAAGATACGTTATCTTGCTTACCACTTTTCATGATTGCTTCAACGATTTTTTCGTCCACATCATCTAAGTTTTCTTCCGCAATACGGTCTTCCTCATAAGCTGCTTCTAATGTTTTATCCGATAATACATTCGTTAATGCAGTTGAAGCTTTACCACCTTGGGATGAGTGCGCTTCATCAATAATGACCGCATACTTTTTACGCTCTAAGCCCGCTACTTTTTCTAAAATGAACGGGAACTTTTGAAGCGTCGTAATAATAATACGAGTCTCATTATTAATGGCACGTGCCAATTGCTCTGAATCTTTATCAATCGGCTCGACCATCCCTGCTTTATGCTCCAGCTGATACACCGCATCTTGCAATTGCTTATCTAACACTCGGCGATCGGTAATAACGATCACACTACTAAAAATTGATTCATTGTTCTCGTTATGTAGCTTCGCCAAACGGTGTGCAAGCCACGAAATCGAGTTCGTCTTGCCAGATCCCGCAGAGTGCTGAATTAAATAATTATGACCGACAAGTTTTTGTGCAACATCTGCTTCTAACTTACGTACAACATCAAGCTGATGGAAACGAGGGAAAATAAGCATTTGACGCTCACCAATCGTTTCACCGTTTGAATCTTTAATGTCATCTTTCTTTATAAAGATGAAGCGGTATAAAATGTCGAGCAAGCTATCTGGGGCTAAAATTTCTTCCCATAAATAATGCGTACGATAATTGTCACCGTAAGTTAACGGATTACCTTTCCCACCATTATTGCCTTTGTTAAATGGTAAGAAGTACGTTTTACCTTTATCAAGCTTTGTCGTCATAAATACTTCATCTGGGTCAACAGCAAAGTAAACGGCAACACGCTCATTAAATTTAAATAGCTGCTCACGTGGATCACGGTCCGTCTTTAATTGCTTCATTGCATGTTCAACTGTTTGATTTGTTAAGGGATTTTTAAGCTCCATCACAACAAGAGGCAAACCGTTTAAAAATAGCACCATATCTAAGCTATTGTTATGCTTATTACTATAATACACTTGGCGAGCAACGTTAAAGCGGTTTTTCCTATACTGCTCATTTAATGTTTTATTCATATCCGTAGGTGGCTTATTATACGCAAGCTGTAATGTCACACCACGGTCTTTAATACCTTTACGTAAACATTCGACCAAACCTTGACGATGTAGCTGGTCTTTAATACGTTTTAACACTTCCTCTTTATAAGACGGCCCATACGATTTCTCTAACGTACGCATACGTTTTTCCTGCGTATCCTCTAAAAAAGCAAACAGCTCTTCCACATCAATGGCATGCTGCTTGAAGGAAGCATTTGCCTCTCCTTCCAACACCCGCTTTTTATAGCCATTCTCCATCAGCGCCAGCTCAATATTCGTCTCAAACCCCTTCTCCGACGTATCCACAGCCATCCTCGCTCACCTCCCTTACCTCCCGCTCCATCTCCCGCACATCTATCTTGCCCGTTACGGCTTCGTAGATTAAGGACTGGCGGTATTCTTTTAGTTTTTCGATTTGTGTTTTTAACATATCAATTAGTTGTTCATTTGCAAAAACTTTCACTTTTAATTGATTAATAATTTCTAACTGTTCTTCAATTGGCGGTAATAAAATAGGTAGTTTCTTCAATTCAGTAAACCCCATAGATTGTCTTACTCCACTCCCTAATCCATAAAATACTTTTGTTAAGTCATACGAATGCAATAGGTAATAAGTATATTCAGAGATTGACTTACGGTGTTTGTCAATATAGTTGTCGCATTTAGCTACTTTAGTATTTTAATAGAATTTTCTCAATGCCCTAGCTTAGTCAAGGCTACCGCGCTGCGCTTGCTGACCTGGTGATTTGAATCGAAAGGAAAAGCGTGCTTTCGATTCAAATCACCAGGAAAATGGGGAATATTATGATTTCCTCAATGCTCCGGTTTGACTCTCATCTCGCATTGGATTGAGTGCTACTTTCTCATTCGGTGCCCAATTTCTTGTGCTTCTTGACCAACGTTCTGGATGTTTAGCCTTCGCTGCTTCGTATACGTTTTTTCGCCTTTCCAATATGGCTAAATGTGCTCCGGTATGGCACTGTACAGGTGTCACAAAATTTAGCCCACTATGCAGGTGAATCTCGTTGTACCAATGGACAAATTGCTGTGCCCATTTTCTTGCTTCTCCGAGTGATGCAAAACCTTTGTGCGGAAAATCCGGTCGATATTTGAGTGTCCGGAACATCGCTTCTGAGTAAGGATTATCATTACTCACACGTGGTCTTGAAAAGGAACTTTGAATGCCCAATTTCTCTAGTAAACTTAGGAATGTCTCGGCTTTCATAGGGCTACC
This sequence comes from Bacillus massilinigeriensis, assembly GCF_900117315.1. Classification (GTDB taxonomy): domain Bacteria; phylum Bacillota; class Bacilli; order Bacillales; family Cytobacillaceae; genus Bacillus_BE; species Bacillus_BE massilionigeriensis. The sequence goes on along the minus strand of NZ_LT630337.1, from coordinate 167,412 downwards.
ATTATCTGAATGCAATACGAGTGGTGCACCTTGGATTTTTTCATTGATAACCGCCTTTTTCACAAGCGTTTCAGCGTGTTTTGCCTCTTCTGTTTCCCAAACTTCCCAGCCAACTGCTTTTCTACTAAATAAATCAAGAATTAAATAGAGTCGATAAAACAAACCTTTCACCGGTCCACCAAGCCATGTAATATCCCATGTCCACACTTGATTTGGTGCTGTTGCTAGATGACTCTCAGGGATTCTTCTTTCAGGCTTTTGACTACGACCGCGATAGTGTTGCATTTTTTCTTCACGTAACACACGATAAAACGTGGATTCTGAAGCAATGTAAGTTCCTTTGTCCGCAAGCTTTGGGACAATCTGTGTAGGTGGTAAATCGACGTATTCCTCTTGTTTGACAACTGTCAGAATTCCCTCTTTTTCTTCTTCAGACAACTTGTTTTTCGGTACTGGTCTTTTCGCAAATGGGCGCTGATCGACCTTCACTCCACCCTCTACTACCCAGCGCTCGTATGTCCGTACGCTGATATGAAGTTCCTCACAAGCCTTCGCTAATCGCGCACCGTTTTGATTGGCTTCTTGGATTAGTTCAACTGCTAATGCGCGATTTGACGGGCTAATCATTCTTCCTCGTCGTCCCCCCAAATCGCTTGGGCCTTTTTTCGCAAAAGTAATAACGCTGCAGCTTCGGCTAGTGCCTTTTCTTTCTTTTGTAGCTCCTTTTCTAATTGCTTGGCACGCTTCTGTTCTTCCTTCAATGCGCCATTCAACTGTTTGGCTTGTTCGAATACCTGACCGTTTGCCTGAAGGCACACATTTTTCCATGCTTCAATCTGCTCACGATACAAACCTTTCTTACGACAATACTCGGCAAGCTCCGATTCGTTCATCGCGAACGTCTCCATCACGATTAAGAACTTATCTTGGCTATTCCAATTATCGCTTGTTTGTCCATTGCCAGGTGTTGCCACTCCAGCTGCACGTGCTGCTCTACGCCATTTATATAATGTCACATCTGAAATACCAACTTCTTTTGAAATTCTAGACACAGATTCATTATTTGGGGGCATCATGCGTTTGATAATAGCTTCTTTTTGTTCTTGGGAATACCGTGCTCCATTTTTTTCAGTCATATCGAACGACCTCCGTGTTATTTATTTAACTATAACACTAAAGTATCGTACGACAACTATCCTAACAGAGAGGGCTTATCAGATTGTTTCAAACCTAAATAAGCAGATGTAATAATCCCTTCTTCATTTACTAATCCGACACGCAAACTTCTCTTATCATTTTGTAAATCCGTTAGTCTTAAAACAATATCGTCTTTCTGTATTATTTGATAAGTTTCAAATGAATCTGGTAGTAACCCATAATTCGACTCTACATCTCTACGCTTTATTTTCCCATAACTTAACGAAAGAACATTTGTAATTACATTCCTCTTATTTTTCAATTTATTTTCTTTATATAAACTATATAGTGGTTTAACTTCCCAATGCTCAGGAATTTCTCCAATCCACTCAACACCTGAATCTTTCATTTTCACATTCGGATTTAAACCTTTTGTAACAGCTTCTGTTATGATTGATTGGCGTTGTTGATTTAATAAATCAATCATATAATTTTTCGAAGCTATAATTTGATTTAAATCTACATTTTTCTTATCCATATATTTCAAAATAATTTTTTGTTCCTCAATAGGTGGAAGAATTAATTTAAGTTTTTTTATGATACTAGAGTTTAAACCTGACATAATTGAACCTTTACTATTTAGGTCTAATTGCACTTTGATGTAATTAGAGTCTTGTATTAAATATGTTGCAAATTCAGGTAAAATAATATTCTCATTAAATCGAATTCTAATAAGATGTGAATCCATTATTCCTTTTTGAATATTTGCTGGTACAACTTTACACTTACCGACTGTACCCATCATTGAAATTAAAACGTCTTTCTCAGCAATCTCATAAACTTCAAGTTCTTTAAATTTCTCTTCGCTAATAAATCGTTGACCTAAATTAAAATTATCTTTTATTAAATTTTCTTGTCCGTATACTTTATAACCTTCATCAACTAACATTTCTGACTTCAACGCACTACCAAATGGACCAATTTTTATTCCTTCACTTCCTGGAAGCAAACAATATTTTAACTCTTTAATTTGCCAATGTGATGGAATAGTATTAACCCATTGAATATTAGAACCTTTTAGCTTCATACCATCACCTTCTTCAACTGCTCCGCAATCTCAGCTTCTAACGCACGAATCTCATCAATAATTTCTGCTGAGCTGCGTAGTGCTGTATATTTGTAGAATTGGCGAGTGAATGGAATTTCGTAGCCAATTTTTGTTTTTGATTCATCAATCCATGCATCTGGTACATGTGGTAATACTTCACGTGCAAAGTAGTCATGAATGTTTTCTTTTAAGGGTACGTTTTCAGTATCACGTAAATCTGTATCTGGTTCGATATCTGTCTTATTTTTCATACATACATCAGCTGTTTCATCTTTTTCAGACAGACCAGCTAAAATCGCTTTTAATACAGGTGCACCAATCGAAATGCCCGCTTCTTTCAAGGCATCTTTTAGTACTTTCGTGAACTCCTCACGATTTTTATATACTGTATCACTTTCTAACGTGCGTAACACATATAAAATTTGCGTTTGCAGCTTTTTACCTTCTTCAATTTCAAAATGACCTGCATCACCTTTTTTCTTCGATGTTGCTAAATTCACAAAGCCTTTTTCCTCTACGACACGTGCAAGGCGTTCTTCATTTACTTGGAAGTTTAAGCGTAATGGACGTTCAACCGTAATTTTTGCATAGCCGAAGTCTTCATTATCGAAAATCTTCACGTACTCGTTTGGCTGTGCATCACCGTATAAACGAACGATTTCGTTAATTTGCTCTTCTGTAATTTCGTTACGCTTGCTACCCATCGACTTCTTCATTTTTTTCGAGAAATCTACGGCATTGACTAAACGTACTTTCCCTTTATGAAGAGGTGCTTTATTATTCGTTAGAATCCAAATGTACGTTGCAATACCTGTGTTGTAGAAAAGGTCGTTCGGCAGTGCCACGATGCCTTCTACTAAGTCGTTTTCAAGCACATACTTACGAATTTCGCTTTCACCAGAGCCTGCATCACCTGTAAATAACGGCGAACCATTCATAATGATTGCTAAACGAGAGCCTTGTGGATTTTCTACTGTGACTGGCTTCATTTTTGACAGTAAGTGCATTAAGAATAGTAGCTGTCCATCACTTGTTCTTGGTGTTCCTGGACCAAAGCGACCGTCAAAACCTTGTTTCTCATGTTCTTCTTTAATTGGCTTCTCATACGATTTCCAGTCCACTCCGTATGGAGGATTTGAAATTAAGTAATCGAATTTATCACGTGGGAATTGGTCGTTTGATAACGTATTCCCTAAACGAATGTTACGTGCATCTTCACCTTTAATGAGTAAGTCTGCCTTACAAATTGCATATGATTCAGGGTTAATTTCTTGGCCGAAAAACTCTAAATGTGCTGTTGGATTTTGGCTTAGTAAATATTCTTGTGCAACTGAACCCATACCACCTGTACCAGCTGCACAGTCATATAATGTTTGTGTTAAACCTGGCTTCGTTAAAATGCTTGCATCGTCATGTAAGAATAATAAATGCGTCATCAAACGAATTACTTCACGTGGTGTGTAGTGATCACCTGCTTCTGCATTTTCATTGAAACGACGGATTAGTTCCTCAAATACATAACCCATCTCAATGTTTGAAACTGTTTCTGGATGTAAATCGATTTCACTAAAACGTTTAATCGTTAAGTATAATAAGTTGTTTTGATCGAGCTTATCGATTTGGCGGTCAAAGTCGAAGTGATCCATAATATCACGAGTGACTTTTGAGAAACCATTTATATAGTCACGTAAATTATCAGCAATGTTATCTGAATCTGTTAATAGCTTGTTGAAATCATATTTACTTGTGTTGTGGAAGTTTTGCTTTGACACACGATTTAAAATTGGTTCACGAGCATCTTCATTCAATGCAGCAAACTGCTCTGCCTTTGCTAATACTTCCTCTTTTGTACTCTCTAATACGCAGTCAAAACGACGTAATACTGCTAATGGTAAAACGATTTTACCGTAGTCTTCTGGTTTATATGGTCCACGTAAAATCTCTGCGATTGACCAAATGAAGCTTACTTTATCTTGGAAGTTAATCATCTTATATACCTCATTTAATAATTTTTTTGGAATCTACCTCTCATGTAGCTAGATGGAGATAATTTGAGCAATTTTTAAAATGCGTATCTCATTGTAATAGCTAATCTCATTTTATCGCTCATATCACCTACAGAGACTTCATTTACTGATTCGTCAAAATAGCTAACATTACCTACAATTATAAGAGTTTGTACAACAAAAAGTAATACCATATAAACAATTTCACCAAGAGTAAGTGCCATGCTCTTGTCTTGATATTTATTTTAGCTAACCCCAATACTCAATTTCTGACAACTAATCCTAATGTTAGTCCATCATAATTTAAAGAACTCTTTTCTTATGAAAAAGAGGAATAAATTTCCTTACTAATTCCCTCCGCATTTACTACTACATGTTTCTTTTTCTTAATAAGCATCCAATTTTTTGGGATTTTCCTATAAAGAAAAGGGGTGGGGCGCAAAACGCCAGTGACCGAAGGGAGGTCGAATGCTACACCTCCCCAGAATTTTTTTAAAAACTTCACTTATATTAGGGACTTTTATACTAATTATTTAGATTATTAAAGAATAATAGAGAAAAATTGAATATAGATTCGAATAGCGTTACTTCATTTCTTGATAAAATTGCAGAACTCTTGACACATTGTTTCATCACTTCTAAGCAAAATAGTGTCTATTTCTACTCTTAATTATAATTAATATTAGAAATCAGCTGAGATCACTACAAATCATTTACGAGATATTGTAGAAGAAACAAGGGTCTAGACCTCGAATAATATTTGGGGGAATCATCAATGAATATCGAGCGAATTTTCAAAGAAGGTACAAACATTACACTTCAGGATACTTTAAAATCTATGGTCAATGAGATGATTGACAGTTTAATCAGCATTTACTATTCTCAGGATAAGGTGAACACTACTACATCTCATGTAGAAAGGAAAGATGTAGCATGAGATGTGCAGTATATGTAAGAGTTTCAACAGATAAAGAAGAACAGAAAGCCTCACTTGGAAATCAAAAGGATCTTTTCATTAGATATATTTCTGATAGAGGTTGGGATATCCATAACTTTTATGTTGATGTTGAAAGTGGAACGACTGAAAAACGACCACAGTTGCAACAATTAATAGCCGATGCAAGGGCTAAGAAATTTGATGTAATATTGGCTAAGGAACTTTCACGTTTGGCTCGAAATGGCCGCTTATCCTATGAAATTCGTGATATTGCTGAACAAAGCAAAATTCATATCATTACCTTAGATAATGCGATAAACACATTAGAAGGCAATGGTCAGATGTTTGGTATTTATGCCTGGATGTACGAACAGGAGTCACAAAGAACTAGCGAACGAGTCAAAGCAGCCCTAAGAAGTCGTGCACAAAAGGGCTTATTTAAAGGATCCAATCCTCCATATGGTTATATTGTGGAAGGTGGAAGACTAAAATTAAGTCCTGACGAAACACCAGACATTGTGAGACGTATCTTTAGGGACTATCTTTCAGGTAAGGGCTTTGATCGCATAGCGAGAGAATTATACGAAGAAGGATTTGCAACACCCGCACAAATAGCCGGTAAGAAAAATGCCAGTGACAAGTGGCATGGTTCAACAGTTAGGAAAATTCTAGAGAATCCACATTACACTGGGGATTTGGTTCAAGGACGGACCACGACTAGAAGTGTAACAAATAAGAACAGAAATCAGGTAGCTTCTGATAAATTTATTATTGTCCCTAATACTCATGAAGCAATAATATCTAAAAGCGATTTTGAGGCTGTTCAACAATTAATGAAGAGTAGAAAAAGAACACGTCCGCAGGCAGAAATGCATCTGTTTACTAATACTGCTTACTGTGCAGACTGCGGACGTGGAATGCACTATAAAAAGAACTGTAAAGGTTATATGTGCGGGAATTACAACAAACATGGCATAAAAGCATGTAGTGATCATTTAATTAGAGAAGCTGATTTAAAACTAGCTATTCTAAATGACTTAAAAAATCTCGCCTCGATTTTGGACAATCAGGAAATTTTGCAAACCCTTGAAGCCAAACTGAATCAACAGAAAAAGAATTCAGAAAAGCAAATTAGAGACTTTGAGAGGGAATTAGACCGACTGAAACAAAAGAAAAAGAAGTCTCTGAATTTATTTATTGACGAAAAAATCTCCAAAGCGGACTATGATGATTTCATAAATGATATTAATAACCAAATGAATAGTATCAATTCTAAGATTGAGCAATTGAAATCTTCTCTTGAGGCCAATAATGATGAATTAGCATTCAATGAAGTTAAACAACAGTTAGATGCATTTATTGAATTTCAAGAATTAACTCCAGAAATACTCCACCGCTTTATTGAAAGAATTGAAATAAAAGCAGATGGTAGTCCGAGGATCTTTTACCGATTCTCGAACCCATCTGCTCTTTATTTAATCAATTCTATCAACGCACAGCACTCCACGTGTGTTATCATAAATTGTTGATACATTTTCGCTAAAAATACCCATTTTGCGTAAATTTATACTTGTGAAAGATTGTTGTTCTATATTTTTTCCACTATTCAAATTCAGTATCCATTTATTTAAAGCTAACTTTTTAGGGTATCACCAGAGCGATTGCTTTAATAAACCAACACTATAAACAATGCCTAATATTATACCCATCCCTTATCCCTTGTATACCCATAGGAATTAGTCGTTTTTAATATATGAAAGCAGTAATTCTTCTAACCATTTAGGTACATAATCAACCTGTTTTCTCTTCATGATTTTGCCTAAAATTTCTGCTGCATCTTCTTCTTTAAAGAACCTGTTTCTAACGTAGCAATCATTACTACAAAACTTCCGTTTTTTTACTCTTTCCGATAAATATTCTTTCCTACAATAATCACACCGCAGCTTATAAATTTTAGGATTATCCTTTTCCCATTTCCGTTTACATTCGATTGAACAATATTTCCTTTTTTTACCCATTACTTTTTGCTCTAATTTCGAACCACAAGTTAAGCAATATACATGCGTTATTTTTTGTTTGAATTTCTCATCTTCATCTTTGTTTACGACTAACTCAGTTGCACGGCCATCAAGTCCATGCCTTTTACAATAACCCCTAATGATATCACGTGATAACCCCAGTGCATCTCCTATTCTCTTATAACCAATGCCCTCGTACCTCATAATCCTAATCTGACTTCTTTGTTCATCATTCATGTTCACATCAACTCCTTAACAAATGGTAGCCTAGTAATCACTCGGAACGAGCTATTTGTCAAGGAGTTGTCGTTCTATACGCTTTATGAAAATTTCTTTCCAGTAATTCTACTGATTAGTTTGCAAAAACCATCCCAATCATCCGGAAACTTATTATCTCCGTGCTTTTTAATATTTCGTACATCTCTAATAACCTCAACACTCCAATTAGTGCCATCAAGAACACCTGGTTCTATATATTTTGCCTCCCAATCCAGTAAATTAATCAACTTTAAGTCTTCAATAAATTTCTTTACTGTTGTGGGCGTTAATGATTTTTGAATCGACTCTTCTTCTGCACCAATCGAATGGCTCCACAAAAATTGGTTGGTAGTTAGATTAATATCAACATTGTAATAACCTTCAAAATAACCCCCAACTGAAGCCTTAAGTCCCTTTATTTTATCATAAGCAGCTTCAAGAGCGTCCTCCTTATTCCACTCATGCTCGCACTCTTTGCAGTAGTATTCTGGACCACCAACTAAAATGCTGCATCCACCTAACTTAATTTCTCCCGCTTCTGCTTTTTGAAATACTTCATGGGTAGGCATACCATATAAAATTCTTATAGTATTTTTAGACTCACATTTTGGACACTGTTTATAATTAATAGCCATGAATACTCCTCGCTTTCTCATCTAAACTAAAGATTTTGTTCGATTAATTTTTTCTTTTAATTCCTTGATGCTATATGGTCGGTCACCAACCTTTGAATGTAGGGCGAGATGGCAATTTGGACAAACCGGACGTAAATCGTTAATTGGGTCCACTTCATATTCTCCATTTATTTCAGAAAGAGCTTTCAGATGATGGACATGAATTTTCCCTTCAAACTCTTCTCCGTAAAACTTAGCAAAATCAAATCCGCAAACAGAACAGTGACAACCATAATGGTCTATACATTGTTGCCTTGCTTTGTAATTTCTTTCATACGCATTAACCAGAACCTGTTTCTTTGCTCCTTCTTTAAGCTTAGGACATTCTTTTACAGGCAATTCTTCTGCTATTAGCGTCATTTGCTTTCTTTTAATCAAACTACCAATTTCAGGCCAATATAAAACATCAATTTCCTGTTTCGATTGTGAAAATCTAGTTAGACTACCGTCTATTTTATTTAGTTCTGCTATGGTAATAGGTTGAAAGATTTTGACCGTGTTTATATCAAATTTATAGGCTCCATAATATTGTCCCTCGATTGGACTATCATACCTTACAATACTCTGAAGATTCGCCGATGCAATAATGAAATTATCAAATTGAAAGAGTACTAGAGAACCTTCAGATGCATTCATCCCATTTTTCCTAAAATAATACAAGCCCTCCCGATTATTTATCAGCTTTCCTAAGAAAAAGTTCCTTTGAACATCCTCTATGCTCATTTCAGGAAATTCTTCTCTACTACTCATTGGTAATATTCTTATGGAAGGCGGCACATCATTTTTGGAGGTAGGCCTTGGCAAGTCGATATCAATATGTAAATAGTCTGCAAGCTTATACCACTCAGTACATTCTCTGATTTTTTTCAGTTCCTCACTAAATACTTCATTAGGAGTGAGCTTCTTTGCTTCAGGAAAATACTGTGTGTAAAGTTTATAAAACCCTTCTCCTGGCACATTTACTCCTTTTGTTACAACTTTTGCTGAAAGAAACGGCAATCCCAGCTGATAACATAATTTTGAAATAACCTCAATATTTCTAGGAACCTGTCGGTGAAACATTGGTGGAGAAATCCTATCCCCTAATTCTTTATATTCAACTATTGGCTCCTTTTTCATCACTGTTATTAATAGTTCTTCTGCAAGCTGTCTCTGCTCATCTGTAAGCTTAATCATATTACACCCACCTCACATTATGTATTAATATTCCTTTACTTTCTTGGTTAAATCTCTAGCGTCTCTTAGACTTTTGAATTCTTTTCATTTCCTGTTCCAGCTTATCCTGCATCCGTTTGAATCGATATCTCCACTTTTGCTTTTCTTCAAACGGCATAGTATCCCTATTTAAATCTTCTTCAAACCCAGGTCGCATTTCAACTTTTCCTTGTGCATTCTCATAACCTATTGGAGACAAACCAAGAAGTGCATGAGCAAATTCATTTTCAATAAACGTCACTTTCATGTCACCATCGATAAGATCAGGGTTTTTATACATATTAATATAGAACTTCATATCTTGGTTGATATCTATTTCCATTGCTGCTGTGCGTATATCGTCTCCCGATGGTAGGAAGTATTTATACTTGTTTTCATCAGTGGTCATATTGTTTGTTGCAAAGTATTCGAAAGAAGAAGTTAAAAGTCTAAAACTAATTGCAGGCCATTTCATTGAGAATGCTTCATAGTCAAAACTAGTATTGGTCAAGTAAAATTCAGCAACATTTGCTTCACCCATATCAACTACCACAGGTTTTTTTGACCTTTTCTCTTTATAATCCTTAGCCTGAAATGAAATAGGGATCTGAATTCTCATAAATGGGATAGGAAATTCATGATGTATACTTGGATCAATTATTCTTTTTAATGGAAGAACTTTATATTCCGGTTGATTTTTCTTCTCTTTGAGGTGAATAACTGTGGGCTTTAATACTGTTCTTCTATGATAAGAAATTTCCCATTCTGTCATATTTTCTAAATTGAGTAATTCAGGTGAAGTTGATAGAAATGAAAACATATTTACACTGTAATTATTTTTAGAGAAGCTAATTTTAAAATCAGCATCCGCTTCATTCTTATTAAATGGAATGATCCTACCAATATCCTTCCCATCTTTAATAATGGCAACCTTTTCTATTTTCACACCATTTCACCTCTTTATATTTTCAAGTGACTTCAATACAAAAGTACCGGTTAATATCATCAAGGTTTATCCATTTAAATTCATGCCTTCTTGTAAGTGAAATAAAATCTATACCTTTTCGAGCACCGGTTGGTTTATAAACATCTCCGTAAACCGCGAATTCTTCTCTAAAATTTTTATAAATACCGTTATTTACTTTCCCTTCATAAAAGGGCCTGTCCGATACAAGAACAACACAGGCTGTTTTATTGAAACCTCGGTCTTTCAGCTCTTCCATAAATTTAATATCTTTTGTGAATGAATACATCTGTTCAGGGTATTGACCATTTAACGGATGTTTAAGCTCAATAGCATACTTTTCAGATTGATCAGCATTATAGATAACAATATCAATCTCTTTTTTTACCGTTCTTGTATCAGTGGTAAAAAAAGAAACGTTTCTTTCAAACTGAATTTTGTATGTTGGAAATCTACTTCTTAAATATATGCCCAATTCATGCTGAAAACTAAATTCATTATAGATTTCAACATTATTTGCTTTTATGTACTGAAAAAAATCATGAACAATCACCTTCAATTGAAGCACACAAATCACCTTCCGCCATTGCTTGTAAACCTGATCAATTATTTTCTATTTCCCCTAGGTACTTTTTAATTAATTCTTCAGCAGCTTTAATACCGGCTTCCGTTACGTAAACAGACTTGGATCGGATACCCCCTCGAATCAAATCTTCATCAGTTAATTCATTTAAGGTATCGAACGGATATCCCTTCCAGCTTCTTCTCATTTCCCCTGGAAGATCATTTTCCTTCCATGATGTTAAGTATAGTAATAACAAAGTAAGCTCTTTAATCTTTTCCTCCATTTAAAACAAACCCTCTCTAAATCATTATTAATTTTAGCTTATTAGAAAAACCAACTATTTACAATATTGTTTCTCCATCAACAGCTCTGTCTATCATAGGAATAAGAGTTTATTAGATTGGGAGGCGTTTTACTTTATGAATTTATCAAATGTTTGGAAAGGATATCAGGCAGATAAGCTAATTGAGGGTTACTCACCACACACTTTAAAGGCATATAAACTTCAAATGAATTTGCTAATCCGTTACTTCGAAAATATTGAAATTGAGGAGCTTACAACAGAAAATTTAAAACAATACTTAAGTGACGAAGGCAAAGAACTTAAACCCGCAAGCCTAGGTCACCGCGTGAGGTTTGTAAAATCTTTATTCCGATGGGCTCATGATGAAGGCATCATTTCAAAGAATCCAGCCACAAAGTTAAAAGAACCCAAGACTGGCAAACGTATTCCAAAGTTCTTAACAGAAAAAGAAATTGAACTGCTTAGAGAAGCTTGTTACTCTCCTATGGAAAATGCATTATTTGAATTTATGTATTCAACAGGTTGTCGGATTGGTGAAATTGCTCTATTAAATACCAACAGCATCGACTTTATGAACCGATCCGCCATCGTTCAAGGAAAGGGCGATAAAGAGAGAGAAGTTTATTTTAATATCCGCTGTGATATTTGGTTAAAAAGATATCTGCAAAATCGTACTGACGAAGATCCATCATTATTTGTTACGGAACGCTTTCCGCATCGAATGAGCATTGCCCAAATGCGTTATGTGATCAAACGGATTTCAAACCGTGCTGGTGTCAATAAGAGCATTCACCCTCATCAACTGAGACATAGTTATGCCACCCATATGTTAAATAATGGAGCACCTCTGGAGGTTATTCAAAGTTTACTTGGTCATGAAAAGAGCGAAACGACTCGGCTTTATGCTCAACTAAGTGGGAAACTGCGTCGTGAATTGTATAGTAAATATTTTTAAAATGGGAACCAGTTATCTTGTGTTCCCACTTTTTTGTAAAAAAATATGTTATCATAGAGATGCAATTTTCAGTTATTAGAGCATATCATTTTATTGCTAAAAATAAGACTTTGTGAAGAGTTACACTTAAACTAACGGGGCAGTTTAGTTCAAGAAAAAAATTAACTGTTTCATCAAAATTTTATGTGAAATAAGATGAAAATCTATCCAATTATTTCATAATCCTGTAATATCAATAAGGGCACTTCGAAATAGAAAGGACACATAAATTATGTATGGTATCATTCATTATGAAGTATTTTTAATTACAGGAATTTTGCTGAATTTAATTCCAGGTACAGACACGATGTATATCGTAGGAAGAAGTATTTCTCAGGGGAGAACAGCTGGAGTCTGTTCCGTTTTTGGAATCATTACAGGCTCTTTAATTCATACACTGTTCGTTGCGTTCGGATTATCCATTATTCTGATAAAATCTGTTTTCTTATTTAATACGATTAAGATTCTAGGCATTATCTATTTAGTATACTTAGGAATACGTATGCTATTAGATAAATCAAATGAGACGTTTCAGGCATCTGAGCTCGATAAGTTAAATATTCGCAAAGTATATGCGCAGGGTATTTTAACGAGCCTAACAAATCCTAAAGTATCGTTGTTTTTTCTTTCATTCCTTCCACAATTTATAGATACACAGTCTTCTGGACCGATACCTTTTTTAATTCTAGGACTAACATTTACAACAACTGGGTTGTTATGGTGTTTATTTGTTGCGTATTTTTCTTCGTATGTAACAAATAAATTAAGAGGAAACCAGAAAATTGGAATGGTATTAAATAAAGTAACTGGATTAATCTTTATTGGAATGGGGATTAAGCTGCTTCAAACAAAAGCTCCTAACTAAACTTATTAAAATTCGTATGCCCCCTATAATTAATAAGGAATTAGTCGCATCAAAAATAGAATTAAACCCTTCAGAATTGTGTAAACTGAAGGTTTTTTTGAATATTCGTTATTGAACTAACGAAGGCAATACTAGCTTAAGCAGAGAATCACAATAAGCCAAGGATATTCAAGTTTTTATACATTACTTGTTATCGTTGGTTATTTTTTTGCATTGTAGAAGTAAAGGGTTAGTTTAAGAAGAAAGTAAAATTAATGAAGGAATTTAATAGAAAAAATAGTATAATTAAAAAGTCTAAAAAACATTCTTAGGCAATAGTTGTTAGAGGAGGCGTTCATTATGACAAACAAGAGAGTATTAATTATTAATGACTACCAGGGGATAACGACTAATTAAGAAGTTTTTAGCGTTTCCCCGATTTTGAGAGGGGAAAATTATGAGTAAAGTAAATGTGAAGATCGTAGAATTAAATGCAGAAAATTGGTATGAATGTTGTGAATTAGAAGTATCAACAGAACAAAAACAATTCATTGAGCCCAATGCAATCTCAATAGCTCAGTCAAAGTTCGAGTCTACATTAAAGCCATATGCTATTTATGCTGAAGAGAAAGTAGTTGGATTTTTGATGTTCAACTCTGTTCAAGAAGAGCTCGATGGTTACTGGGTATATAGAATAATGGTGGATAAAAATTTCCAAGGCAAGGGTATTGGAAAAGCTGCAACGAAGTTAATGATTTCAGAGATGGCTAAATTACCGAATGCGAAGAAAATAGTTGTAGGATATCATCCTGAAAATTTGGGAGCACAAAATCTTTACTCGAGTTTGGGATTTGTTGATAATGGTGATAGGTTCGGTAAGGAAATGGCAGTTATAAAAAATATAACCAAGTGATGTGCAGATGAAGAAAGGACCATTTTTTGGTCCTTTCTTATTGTGTTAACGGGGTGCTATCCTTCCTTAAATAAGGATCTCATTAAGCCAAAAATATTCAAGTTTTTATACATAACTTGTTTATTTTTGGCTATTTTCATTCCTTCAGTGAGTAAAGGGGCAGGTTATCTGAAGAAGGAACCCCCTCCTATTCCTGTCTAAAGTTAGATCTCCTAATCAAAAATTCCCCAAAAAATCCTTTCTAGGGAACATAAAACACACTCAAATATCCCTATGTTTTCTTTAGATAATTGTCAATGGCAGCTAACTTTATATATAAGCAGACCCTCAAAGGTTTCCAAAAAATACTCTTGGAAAGATTAATTTTACAAATATTCTGTACTTAATAGAAAAACTTAGATTATAATTTTCTTATCAACGATTAAGGAGGAATTTCAATGAGAAACATCATGAACAAAACCGTACAAACATATAAAATATCGGCAACTATTTCGTAGACTACAAGGGCCATGAATTGGGTGCCAGAATGGAAAGTAACCTCCGTGCCGAGCTGTTTGAGCACATGCAAAAGCTTTCGCTTAGTTTTTATGATATGGAAAAGACCGGCCAGCTTATCCAGGATTACGAACGACCTCCTATGGCTATCCGAGCTGTACCATCACGGTCCCGAAGATGATGTGATCCGTTTCTACAGTTGGGGTTTACTGCCACTCATGAGGGTATGAAACTTAAACTTTAATGTATATCAAAAAGGAAAAGAGGTACTCCAATGAATTCTAAAATATCCCTTATACATTCAAAAAAATTACCTTCTGTCGACTATGCTTACGCTTCACATGTACCTGCAGGAATGGATATATTTTTCATGGCAGGGGCATGTCCGCTGGATTCAGACGGAAAAGTGCCTTCGAATAATGATTTTGAATTGCAAGCTAAACTATGTGTTGAAAACTTAAAGGCAGCCTTATTGGAAATTGGAGCTACACTAAATGATGTCGTCTATACAAGAGTGCTCGCAGCTACGAGCGATCAAGGAGATTTAGTGACAACCTGGAGTGCAGTCAGAGAAGAGTTCGGAGATCACGATGTTCCAAGTACTTTATCTGGCGTGACAGTATTGGGTTATTCCAATCAATTAGTAGAAATAGAGGCTATTGCAGCGCTTAATAAGGCAAAGGAATAGAATTTCCAATATCAAACCCTGGATGAACAAATACCGCCAGTTGAATCTACCACAAATTATGAACACTTTCTCAATTATCGGGTGCGATGATTCAGGAAGGATTTACGCCCTTTTTTGGTTGAATTCCTTATTGAGCAAACGGGGCAGCATTCACGTAATAAAACTAAGTTTGTGAACAAATATACTTAAACTATAGAGGGCTATCCTTCCCTCAATAAGCCAAAAATATGCAAGTTTTTATACATAACTTGTTTATTTTATGGCTTATTTTCATTCCTTCAGGGAGAAAAGAAGCAGTTTAGTGAAAAAAGATAAGAATAACTTATAAAATATGGAGGAAGCAATGAATAATTCTGTAAATTATAAAATGTGGACTGTTTGCATGATTCAAAATGAAGACAAGGTTTTACTTCTTGATAGACAACACGATAATTTCAAAGGATTTATACCACCAGGCGGCAAAGTTGAATTTCCTGAAAGTATAGTAGAAAGTGCAATTAGAGAAGTAAAAGAAGAAACTGGATTAGAAGTAAGCAACCTCATTTATAAAGGTCTTTACGAATATGTAAATCCAGTTGCTCTGGATAGATACATGATTTTTAATTACATAACAAAAGATTTCAAAGGAGAACTGCTTGAAGATGCACCTGAAGGAAGAGCTGTTTGGGTAAATATAAAGGATGCATATAACCTTCCGATGCAGGAATCTATTCGAAAAAGATTCCCTTTATTCTTTGAAAATGGGACATTTGAAATACAAGTCATATGGAACCATGAAGAAAATAAAGAAGGAAAAGTTATTATAAAGAAAACATAAACGAAAATGTTGTTCAACTAACGAGTGCATTCGTTTTAAAACATAAGATTAGAATGTGCCGAAAATATGCAATTTTTTATACATAAAATAACAAATTTTCGGCCTAAAACTTTTTAAAAATACTTCCTATAAAAATCTTCTCGTAATCTTCCACTTAATTGAGCATATATTCGTGTCGTTTCACTTTTTTCATGTCCAAGTAAGCTTTGAATCACTTCAAGTGGAGCACCGTAGTTTAATAAATTTGTAGCATAACTGTGTCTTAGCTGGTGCGGGTGAATTTCCTTGTGTATGCTGGCACGTTGTGAAATTCTTTTTATGATATTCCTCATTTGAGCAATACTCATTCGATGAGGTAGACGCTCTGTAACAAATATAGCCGAATCTCGATCTTGCCTATCATCCAAATAACGTTTTAGCCAAATTTCACATCGAATATTAAAATATACTTCTCTTTCCTTATCACCTTTTCCTCTAACAATCACTGATCTATTGGACCAATTGATAAAGTTCTTGTCTAGGGAGCTGATTTCGCCAATTCGACAACCAGTAGAGAATTTCTTTTTTAAAAGAGTTTTCTTTTAGAGAAAACTTAAAGTTTAAGCATGTTTATTTTAATATTGTAAATGAAATGCCTGAAGAAAATTTATACGAAGAACACAAACGCTGTATTGATAATGGTTTGTTTATTATTGGCTACGGACTTAATGGAGACCCTATTGTAATCGATTTAAACACTAAAAAGATAGGTTATATTTTTCATGACGAGTTATGGGAGGATGAAGATGTAAATCCGAGAGAAATACATATTAGCCTTGGGTGTTCTGTACCACAATTTTATTATAATTCAGTTACAATTGATGATTATCCAGTAGATGGTTATGAAGCCGAAACTTTTATGGGAAATTAAAGTTAAATGATATTTCCTTCTTCAACAAACGGTGCGTTCCTTTAAGATTCGGCTGCCATTACGGTGGCTATTTTTTATTGAACTAAGGGCAGTTTAGTTGAATAAGAAAAACGGTCAGTAGAAAAGTCATTTTGCCATATTTAAAAGAATTTACAGAAGAATTCTAAAATGATAAACTAAATTAACCTTTCATAATGGATTGCAAAGTTTGATGCCTCCTTTATTTTAGGATAAATTTAATGGGAGTAGTTGCCAATAACATATACCTATTTTTAAATTTGTTTTTGTCTATTTTAAATGGCTTACAAATTATGATAGGAGTGTAATAATGATTGAATTAAACACAGGAAGATTAAGACTAATTCCTCTGAGTGCAGATAATTTGAAATTACTAATTGATAATCCAAAAGAAATGGAAATAAGGTTATCATTAAGTGAATCAAATAGATTCCTAAGTCCAGAACTTATACATGCTATGGAAATAAGACTTTCAAAGTTGTTAGGTGATGAGGAAAACTATATATGGTATACCAATTGGGTGATTGTTTCCAAAGATAAAAACTGTAATGTTGGAGGAATAATGTTAAAAGGTCTTCCAAATGAAAATGGTGAAGTAATAATCGGTTACTATACTTTTCCTGAATATCAAGGAAACGGCTATATGACGGAAACTATTATAAATATGAAAAACTGGTTGTTAAATCAGTCCGATGTTATGTACGTTATTGCTGATACAGATAAAGATAATATTCCATCGCACAGAGTATTAGAAAAATCAGGAGCGAAAATGTTTAAAGAAACAGACGAATTATACTTTTGGAGATTTGTCTGAAATAAGTTCCCTGAAAAGATTAACTAAGAGTCATCATTTTATAATGGTGATTCTTTTTTATTGCATCAGTATAATGTTAATCATAGAAGGGTAAAACCTTGTTTAACTAACGTAAGGCTTTATTATCACATGGGATCGTCAATGGCGGTCTCTTTTTTTGCAACTAAAGGAGCAGTTTAGTTCAAGAAGGATTTTAGTTTATATGTTATTAAGAAACCCCTTGACACGATGACTACCAACTCTTTTACAAATGAAAAATCTCTTCAATTTTATTAAATTACAATTTATTTAGTAATTTAAAGAATGATAATAATGGTAAACCAATTAAATTTACAAATATGAAAAAATACATTGCAAAATAGTTAATGTATATTTATTGTTAATATATATTAACTATTAAGGCGGGTGAAATAAATGAATCAAGAACTCATACAAATTGTAAAAGAAATTAATCAACTTGAATATGAAACAAATCTTATGTTAACTGAAGAATTTGACTCGCTCTTAGATGATAAGCTTACAACTAAACAAGCCAGATTTTTGGATTTATTACGTAGAAAAGGCACTCTTCAAACATATGAGTTATCTAAACTAATGGGTACTTCCGCAAGCGCTGTGAGCCAATTGGTCAGCAGATTAGAGCATGATGGTTACATTAAAAGAACCATTAATCAAAAAGACCGAAGAGAGATACTTGTTGAATTGGATGACCGTGGACACTCCTATTTTCGAAAGCAAGAAGAGATTGAACTTAAAATCATTCAGAAATATTATTCGAAGCTAGAAATGGAAGAACTGATTAAATTAAAAGAGACTTTCTTAAAACTAAAACAAATAGTTTCGGATGAACAGAACGATCAAAAGTAAATTATTTTGTAAAAACAATTTTAGATTCATCAAAGGAGAGGTAGATTTGGGTAAAGATAAGTTACAAAAAGAGATATTGAAAATCGTCCATTCATACGTTAAAAATCGAAATCATTTAGTATTATCGATTGGAGTTTTGAATAAGGATGAAACAGCCACTTTTCTTTATGCTGGTTCTGACGTAAGTCTGGAAGAAGAAAACAAACCATTTATTTATGAAATAGGTTCTATTTCAAAAGTATTTACGACTACATTACTGGGGGAAATGATTCAGGATGGAATACTATCCGAGGATGATTCAATCGGTCAATATATTCCCAAATTGTCCGATAAACATCCCGTAACACTAAAGCATTTGGCGAATCATACCTCTGGTCTTCCTGCATTAGGTCTAAGGAAATCCACCGCCAATCTTTTTAGTTCAAAAACGCCTCGTGACCCTTATTGTTTATTTTCATTAAATGAAGTTATTCAATATTTTGATAAACATCCGAAAGAACCAAAGTTAAAATATCGTTACTCAAATGCAGGTATGGGGACATTGGGGAATATTTTAGCAACGCGACTAAACACAGATTATGAACAAGCCATTAAAAAAAGAGTGTCGGAACGCTTAGGAATGGAAGATACCTTTATAACGGTTCCTTTAAAAAAACAAAATCGTTTGTTAAAAGGATATGATGTCAAAGGAAAAGAACAACCACCACTAATAATGAATGAATTTATGGGAGCCGGCGCCGTTCGTTCTACTGTAAACGATATGTTGCTTTTTTTAAAAGCACATATGAATTCTGAAACTAAGGCTTATCAATTAACACATCAACCTTCAGTGGAAATAGCTAAAAACACGAGTGTTGGTTTAGGATGGATTCTTGAGGATGAAACGATTTGGCATAATGGTTCTACTCAAGGGTTTTCTAGTTTTATAGGCTTTGAAAAAAAACGACATTTAGGGGTAGTTATCTTATCGAATTATCGATCACGATTATTTACTATTAACCCTGATCAAATTGGCACAGACATATTACAACTTTTACGAACAATTTAATTGGAGAAGGTCATAGCTGTCACATAGAGAACTTTTTCTATACAATAACGGGTAGCATTTCTATAATAGTGAATCTTAAATCGGTAAAATTAACTAAGATTGTGAATGAATGTACTTAAGCAACTATCGGGGGCTTATCTTCCTTAATTAAGAATAAAAGTAGCCGAAAGTATGCAGTTTTTTATTCACTTGTTGTTTTCAGCTTATTTTATACCTTTGGGAAGTCTTGAAGCAGGTTCGCTCTATTAAACACACCAACAGGTTTATTAGGATTCGTGTATCAAGTGTAATTCAGTACATTTTTTTACCATGAACTGGAGATTATAATAAAAAGTTTGGAGTGAAAACTAGGAGGTTTCCATATCTAGTGGGTTTATTCTTAATGCAAATACCAACTTTTAATGATATACAAGATGCACGAAGAATTTTAAGCGAGCTATCAATTGACCACTGGAGACACGAAGATTTATTTTCACCTTCCTGGTGGTTCCTACTAACTGCTACTCTCCTTCCTTATTTTATTTGGTGGAGAGTTGTTGATAAAAATAGATATTTTGAGATCTTATCTTTTGGTCTTATTTCTGCGTGCTTTTCAATAATATTAGATGTTTTTAGGCGTTGATCTTTTATGGTGGGGATATCCCGATAAGTTATTTTCTATGATTCCACCCTTATTTCCCGCGGATTTGGTTGTAATACCTGTAACAATAATGTTAATTTATCAATTTAATAAAAATTGGAAATCTTTTATTATTGCAATAATAATATGGGCAGCCGTACTATCATATTTGATTGAACCTGCTTTTATCCATTTTAATTTATTGGCATTTGAAAAGTGGTCACACACAAAATCATTTTTTGGTTTCATCATGTTTGGATTCATAAATAAATTAATCATTGTCTTAATGATTAAAGGAGTAAGTAAAGAAAAGTCTGGTTAGCAATAATTAAAAATTGGTAGAATTTATACTTAAACTATTTTAGATTTTAATTAATAATTAACGTTGTAAATCTTCTGTCTCTTAAAGAAAATTGGCTTTAAATAGGAACAGTCCTTCCCAATTGGGATCACTTTTGCTCTTTTATATAATCTTTTATAAGTAACTAACGAAGGCGTTAGTGGAGGAAGCAATTGAGGCTTGGAGTCATTTCCAAGCCCTTTTCTTATTTATCAATTTGGCACTCAACTTCTGTGCTATCCAGCAAAGTCACAATCACCTTTTCTTCTTTGTAGACCGTCATCTTCTCCACTAGTTTAAAGAATAAATTCATATCAAAATTTTCAAGTGGTTTGGCCTTTGTTATGATTTCAATAAACTGCTTGGCTTTATATTTTTCGAGTTGGTTCTCGCCTTTTTCCTTTTCCCCCCACTTTTGTATAAAATACTCACTGTTTTCTAAGATAGCATTAAAAACATTAATGAAAATTTGGTAGAGTACTTTGTCTTCAATGTGCGTGTTGTTGCAGCCCTTTTTCCCTTTCTCCGCATACTTCTTGTTACATCTCCATACTTTCCTTCTAAATCGATCATCATTGGAGTTCCACACCTTTCTGCCAAATGCGCTGCTGCAATCTCCGCATATCACTTTTCCTGCAAATGGGTTATCGCTGGTTCCATAGTCTATTCTTTTAAATCCATGGTTTTCCGCAAATACCTTTTTTCTCTCCATTTCAAGCTGCACTGCTTCCCACATATCCTTGTCTATGATTGCGGGGTGGTTGTCTTCCACATAATATCGTGGAACTTGGCCGGTGTTTTCCACCCTTTTCTTTGTTAAATAATCAACGGTGTAGGTCTTTTGAAGAAGGGCATCGCCTTTATATTTTTCATTACTTAACATCTTTCTGATACTGCCCTCATACCATTTGGCCTTACCGTTCCAGTTTGGAACCCTATCTTCTTCAAGCTCCCTGGCGATTCTGTTTGGGCCCTTCCCATCTAGATAATCTTTAAATATTCGTCTAACAATTTTGGCTTGTGACTCGTTAATGATCAGGTTGCCATCTTCACCTTTATCGTAACCCATGAATTTTGTATGGTTGAGTGCGACCTTTCCCTGTTCAAACCTTCGTCTAATTCCCCAAGTAGAGTTTTCAGAAATAGATCGACTCTCATCCTGCGCTAGGCTTGAAAGAATACTTAGAAGAACTTCCCCCTTTGCATCGAGTGTATTTATGTTCTCTTTCTCAAAAATAACGCCTATTCCTAAATCCTTTAGCTGCCTCACGAAATTCAAGCAGTCTAAAGTATTTCTTGCAAAGCGTGATATGGATTTGGTAATGATCATGTCTATTTTTCCATTCTTACAATCCTCAATCATTTTATTAAACTGTTCACGCTTTTTTGTATTGGTTCCTGATATCCCTTCATCTGCGTAAATTCCTGCTAGTTCATAATCAGGGTGGGTGGTAATGTAAGTTGTATAGTATTCAACCTGAGCCTCATAACTTGATAACTGTTCTAATTGGTCGGTCGATACCCGGCAATACGCTGCCATTCTCTTTTTCTGGGGTTCGAACTGTTCTGGATTTACCTTCATGTTTGCACTTGCTGGAATAATGGTAATGTTTCTTGCCATTCTTTATAACCTCCTGAACAACAGTTTCTTCTTTTATGTCGAGCCTTCCAGCAACCTCATCATCAATCTTCGTTCCTGGGCAGGTATTTTTTCCATTTTTTATATAGTTGCTGCATTGCCATACAATTTTTCTGCATGGAAGTTTACTGTTCCACGTCCTTCTCTTTAAGCTGGATCCGCACTTCCCGCAATAGAGCATTCCTGTCAAAGGGTATCGCTTTTGATATTTGCTTTGATCGCCAACGTTTCCTCTTGCCTCAGCCCTTAATTTCATTTCTTTTTGAACTGCATCCCATTCCTCTTTTGAAATAATAGCTGGATGGTTGCCTTCAATATAATAACTGTCTAATTTACCGTTGTTTCGGATAGTGCCTTTTTTAAGATGATCCGGGGTGTAATACTTTTGAAGAATAATATCGCCTTTATATTTTTCATTCTTCAGCATGTTCAAAATGGTGCTCTCCTGCCAATTGCCCCCTGCAACGGTTGGTATCCCCTCTGCGTTTAATTCCTTTGCAATCGTGAACACCCCTTTGCCCTTCAAGTAATGTTCAAATATCCTTTTAACAATTTCTCCTTCCTCCTCATTGATAACTAAGTCGCCATTTTCATTCTTGTCGTAGCCTAAAAAACGATTGGTGTTTATGATCAACTCCCCTCGTTCAAATTTCTTCCTTATCCTCCATTTAATATTTTCACTAATATTTTTGCTTTCTTCTTGTGCCAAGGATGAGAGGACGGTAAGCATTAACTCCCCATCCCCTGATAATGTGTTGATATTCTCTTTCTCAAATCGCACTTCAACGCCTAGTTCCTTGAGTTCTCTAACCCTTTTGAGCACAACTGTTGTATTTCGTGCAAATCTTGAAATGGACTTTGTGATAATCACATCAATAGCGCCTTCCTTGGCTAGTTCTAGCATTCTTTTAAATTCAGGTCGGTTGTCTGTGGTTCCACTAATTCCTCTATCTGCAAACACACCCGCAAATTCAAATTCTGGGTTTGACCCAATCAATCGTTCATAATAACCAATTTGGTTTTCTAAAGACTCACCTTGCTTTTCATGGTCAGTTGAAACCCTGGCATAAGCACATACTCTTTTCTTTGTGTCTTTCACAATGGTTGGTTCTATGATTCTAACTCTCAAATGGAGGCCCTCCTTTCTATCAATTTGGTACTACCATATATCACTCTAAAGGCCTAAATAATCAAGTTAATAGAACCATTATTCGAATTTAATATAGCCATCAAAGCCCGCTGTCTTAAGCTTTTTAAGTGTCGCCTCTGCATTGTCCTTTTTGGAAAAGGCACCCACCTGTACTCGATAATATTTCTTTCCTTCTGTTGATTTCTCGGTTTTACTTGATGAGTTAATTACCGTAATAGCATCCTTATCAATCCAGCTCATAATCCCCGCAGATTCTCTACCATTCTTCTTATCTACCTTTTTGCCTAGTAGAACACAGGTCTTTCCACCCTTAACGACCGTTTTCCCATTTGAAATAACTTGGGTTACTTTGTGGTAGGAACCTGTTTTAACCCAAGCTGGAATGGATGCCCCGCCGGGATAATAGGATTTTGCTGATGCTTTCACTTCCACCACATCTCCAACTTGAATTGCTGATGGTACATCGGCAGGGGCACTTGTTTTATTTAATGCCACTCTCACTGCTGCTCGAAAAGAGTTCATACTTTCCCCATGCTTAGGAAACCAGTGCATGACATCCCCATGGTTACTAGCGACACCCATCTTGGCGCCTTCTGAGTGACAGATAATTTCCTTTTCAGTTAAATCATATTCTCGGCAAAGCCTCACACAAAGATCTACTGCGTTCTGCCAAGCCTTTCTAAAATAATCTTCATTCTTTGAAACATTGTAGCCAACCATCGTGGATCCTTTACCATAAGAAAAACCACCAGGCTCGCAAATTTCAATGCCAATATGAGTGTTGTTCCCTGTACCACCGCAATGCCAGCCTCTATGGTTCCAAGGTAAGTACTGCCATACTTCTTTGTCATCTACAAAAGCATGAACAGCAACCTGTCGATTGGTTTCACTCGACTTGTACGACTTATTCCAACGACTGAACCAATCTGCTGCCATCACACCAGGAGTTGCAGTCGAGTGAACCATAATTCCTTTTGGTGTGATTTTCTTCCCTGCCGTAAAACAATCATTTCTCGTCATATATTTAGCGTTTAGTTTCATTCTTGTCATCCCCTTGCCATGTAATTGAGCTAAGACATCTTTCAATTTTTGTGGAATTGGAAGCCCGATTCTTGATCCGTTTTCCATTATGCTGATGCCCTCATTTGAGAGATAAAAAAAGATGACGGCTGTCCGAATAACACTGCCCTCACCAATCAGTCGGCTGTCAATGATATGAGCAACACCGACAAGTATAAAAATAAGGATCTTTTTGAAAATCCCTCGAGCACCAATTTCACTGGAAAGCTCTTTATTAATAATGGCCACCATAATTCCAGTAATATAGTCTACAATGACAAAAATAATAAGAGCGTATAAAAATCCATCTAGGCCACCAAGAAACCACCCCAACCAACCGCCCAATGCTGCAATTACAGTTTGTAAAATTACCCAAAGTTCTTTTATTGCCATGTTCTCCCCTCGCTCTCCGATCTGTTTAATCTATATAAAAAGACGCCTGTGACAAGAGAGCCACCAAGCGCCTGTATTTTCATTATTTAATACGGAGCATAATACACATAACCACTAGCTTTCACATAAAATCCGTCACCCGGAACATAAACGGCCCCGCCAAATGTATCAGAATTAGTAGTAGTAAACCCAGGTTGTTCGACTCCTTCCCAATTCAGACCATCAGCTGATACATATAGCATGCTTTCATTGAAAAGAGCATATTTTCCCCAATCTTCCATCCAGATGATGTTCTGCGGATTTGGAATTTTGTTATTGGCCAGATTTCCAACATGGGATAGGTTTGTTTCCGCCAGCTCCGTAGCACTATCGTTCATGACACATAAATTCACATGAAAAATTCCACTAACATATCGATATTTCATGACGAAAAGCTTATCGTGAACCGAACGGATATACATGTAATATGTATTTAAATCCTCTGGAATAGTTGTGGTCCAAGAACCAGGGCTCGAGGTGCTTGCTGCTGCAATAGAACGATCTCCACCAACGACACCAACAAATTTTCCTTTATGAGTGGTCATGTAACTAAAGATGGGAACCGATGAACCATCCGCTCCTACCAAAGTCCAAGCCACTCTTTGTGTTAATGAAGCAAAGTTGTAATATACGGGAGACTTATAGTACCACCAGCTAACGACCCCAGAACCAATACTAGAATCATAAGCCCCTGTGGTCATGGAGTTTTGCGCTCCTTGACAGTAGCCAGCATTATACCAGGTGATGCCATCAAAAGAAGCGATAATATTGGCCAAGCCTATAATTTTGGCTAAAAACACACCGTCACCTGCCCATAAAATTTCTGGGGCACCGTTATTCCACCAAGAAACATTCACTACGGTCCATTGTCCAGTGGTTTTATTGTAATAGGACATATATGGGGTCTTTGCACGATACACAGCAATCTGTGCGTTCCCATTATCGTGAACATCAATTCTTGTTTCACTTCCATACTTGGTATAGCCAAAATCGTTATAATATTTCCTTTGCCAACTTAAGGTGGGGATAGGAAGAATGAGTTCACCCCTGCCTCCAAAAGCAGTCCAAATTGCTAGTGTATTGTTAAAATTACTATGGTAACTCATGCCCTATCCCACCACCTTTTCAATCCCAGTAATCCGACCACTACTATCAGTCGTATAGTTATAACTTGCCGTCTCTCCATCTGCATACGTAATTTCAAATCTCGTAGCATCCACCAACAAAGTGGACACTTCTTTTAATAACAGTTCTGAAAATATATCCTCTAAGGTAATGCTCGTAATTCTACCGCTGCCATCAGTGGCATAGCTGTATTTGGCATGAAATTGATGTGTATCTCCTTTTTCCACTTCATAAGTTACATTTATAAAACTAGCATCAACCGTTAGATTTTTTACGATTGTGTAAGAAACCCCAAGTTGGTCCATTTGGTACTTAAGACCATCAACAGAGCTGCCCACATCATTCAGAGAGCTTTCCACTTTGTTCATTGAGTTTTCTATCCGATAAAATGTATCCGAAATACTAGGTTTGTATCTGCCAACCTCAACTTGAATGTTATAACGATAGAAAGGGTTATATTCCAAGGAGATAATCCTTGTTTTCACATCAATGCCGAGTGGTTTGAATACAATATGGACATTATCTCCGACTGCTAGATTCAATAGTTTAAAGAATGAAATATTATAGGAAGATGCATTTTCTCTTGAATCGTGGGAAACAGATACATTAGTGACGTTTTTTGAACCCATTACCGGCTGATATTCCATACTGCCACGATGTTTACAGATATTAATTAAATAGCCGTTATATTCAATTTCGCCACCTAAAATAGCAATGTACTGCATAAGAGCTGCCCTTCTAGACACTTCCTGGTTAATTTTCATTGTGTAACTATCGATAAAATCAACTGCGCCAGCGGAAAAAGGAGTTCCTGATAATAGCTGATTTAATCCAGCCGCAGGATCTCCTGTAAAATCAAACGCATCTATATTAAAAATCTCATCATTTAAAATGTACGATACATGTTCACAAGTCACCGAACATACTGGGAGACTTCCCTGCAATGACTTTGAGATTTGTACAATTTCAAAATATTGACCATTTAGCTTTGCCAGTTGTTTTGTTTTTAAAGCGAGGGCAGACTTGGCTAAAACCGTAAAAGATAGTGTAAACTCTCCTTCTAGCGTTTCTCTTACATTCGCAGACATCACTTTACGAATCGTTTGTATCAATGTGTTTCCTGCATAAATTTCTATCACCAAACTGCCCTCCTTTTACGAACCTGCAACCCCTAAGTTTCTAACGGTCACTGTATTTTGGTTCCATTGAAGCTGAGCAATAATGCGAGTTAACACATTTCCATCAATCGTTAATGGAATCGTGACATCAACTGATGCACTGCTCTTACCCCCTTCAACTCCAGTAACCACGCTGTCCATATTTAAATCAAAATCGGTAGGAATGGCACCTTCCATTTCTTTTTCTACATTGCCCATGGCATCAGAGAATCCAACACCAATCCCTTCACCCATGTTTTCACCAATTCCAGCAAAAACTCGTGAAGGGGAACGAATCCCAAGCACACCTTTTACACTACTAACGATTCCACCGACAAAACCACTGACCTTATCTTTTATCCAGCCAATCATGGAAGAAATCCCATTCCAAAGCCCACGTACAATGTTCACTCCCACTTGTCCAATGGAAACAGCCGCTTTTCCAATTCCAACGATGATTGCAGAAATAATCTGTGGTAACTGGCTCACAAGTTGAGGAATTGCTCTTAATAGCCCAGCCGCCAACTGAATAATCAATGAAATACCCAACTCAACAATTTTAGGGAGATTCCCGGTAATAAAGTTAATGATTGATGAAATAATAGCTGGAAGTGCTTCTATGAGTCTAGGTAAAGCATTAATAATTCCTACTGCTAAACCTTCTATAATTTTAAAAGCTGCCTCCAAAACCATGTCGAGATTGTTTATGATGGTTTCTACAATTAATAGAATCGCTGATACAATGGATGGAATAAGGTTAGGTAATGCCTCACCTATACCAGTTGCAAGGGTCACGACCATGGTTAAAGCCGCTTCAATTAAGGCAGGGAGGTTAGAGAGAATACCCTCTACCAAACTAAGAACAAGATAAAGTGCTCCTTCTGTGATTTGAGGTAGAGCCTCGATAATCCCTTGGAGTAGAGTCGTCACGATTTGCATAGCAGAATCAATGATCATTGGGAGGTTTTCTACGATTGCACCAACTAAAGACATAATAATTTGAAGTCCTAATGTAACGAACTGAGGCAATTGCTCGGTGATGAGTTCTGTTATACCAGCAACGGTCTCTCCTATCACTTCTGCAATTTTCTCAAAATCTCCATCCGCTTCATTAATCCCATTCGATAAGCCAGAAAACAAATCCGTAATTCCAGCAGAAACTTCACTTACTGCTGGTAGAAACACCCCTTGTAAGGAACGTTTTACGCCCTCTATTCCATCAGTTAGGTTATCGTATTTGACCTCTGTTATTTGAGCCAACGCATCTCCACTCGCGATGGTACTATCCTTTATCCCACCAAGAACTGGTAGTATACTGGCCTCTAAATCTTCAAACTGTGTACCAAATAGCTGCACACCAATTGTGTTTTTAAGAAGCGGATCTTCAATCTCTTGAAGTTTTTGAATGACACTAAAGAATGCAGCATTAGCTGTTTCCCCACCTTGGGCAAACTGCTTCGTCATTTCTTCTGCATTAAACCCAAGAGCGGTGAAGGCTTCCATACTCGACTTACTGCCGTCTTTAGCTCGGATATTAAATTCCTTAACAGCATCCCCAACCTTATCAATACTGAAAGCACCACTTTCTGCTCCAACTACTAAACTAGCGATAAACTCATCTGCACTAAGACCAAGGGAAGCATATTGAACGGAGTATTCATTCAAGGTATCTAATAGATCGCCATTTTTATCGGCACCGTTTTGAGCACCCACGGCAATAATGTTATAGGCCTCATCTGCAGAGATGCCAAAGTTTTTCATAAGAGCACTGGCTGCCCTAGCCGATTCCTGCATATCAAAGTCAAAGGTTTTCCTCAAAGCAAAACCGGACTCGGTGGCTTTTTCTAGCTCTTCACCCATGAGTCCGGTTATCTTTTGTACCTCTGAAATTCCTACTGCGACATCATCCAAGCTGTCACCGAAATTATGCTTGTACACGTTTTGGGCAATTTCACCCAATTCCTCAAGCTCTGCACCTGTTGCACCAGTTGAAGCGGAAATTTGATTGACAGCCATATTGTACTCATCGCCGAGTTTAATCAGGCTGGCCCCTGTAGCAACTGCAGCGGTTCCAATGGCGGCTACGGCTGCTCCAATGGTTGCACCGATTCCTTTTAAGACACCGCCTAACTTTTCAAATCGACCAGAAGCATCTTCAGTCTGATCCACTGCATTCTGTACTTCATTAGCAAACTCCTCAACTTCTCCTTCAGCATCGTTGAATCCTTCATTCAAATCTTGGATGGCTTGATTGTTATTCTCAAGTTCTCGCTCCATCTTCATCAGTTCAGACTTAGCGTTATTCAGTTGAATTTGCCAATTTTGTGTTCGTCTATCATTCTCTCCAAATGAATCTGCTGCGTTTCTAAGTGCCGCCTCTAATGTACTAATTTTGTCCTTTTGTGCATCAACTGACTTTGCGAGTGCTCCGTTTCTTGCAGTTAGGGCTTCAATGGATTGATCCTGTCGATCAAATTGGGCGGTGATAAGTTTCATTTCACTTCCTAACACCTTGAAATTTTGATTGATATCTCTCAAGGCATTTTTGAAGTCCTTCTCGCCTTCCACACCGATTCGAAGTCCAAAGTTATCAGCCACGACTCCACCTCCTCTCTTTTTGGGCATAAAAAAATACACCCCGCATTAGGTGCAATAGAACTAGATCCCCACAGGAATCACATCATCAATCGATACTTCCATCAACGGCTTAGCAATTCCGGTAAACTGCTTATGACATTCCCATAAATCCATTAAATAACCCATCGGCATGAGCCATACTTCTTCTTCACTACGATTTAACTGAGCGGTTCCATAATAAATAAGTCGGATAAACAACTCTTCATCGCTTACCCGACTTCCACGTTTTTTGCTGATTCACTCTGTATATGCCGTTTTGTGCCTTTCAGCATGCTGGCCATAATCGCATTCTTGTACTCTGCCAATTCAAAAGGAGTCGTCAATAATTCCACTTCGTCCTCTTTCAGCAATTCCTTTTTATCCTCTTTATTTTTCAAATTATGAATTAGGATTGACTGATTGGCTAATAACGTAATGAGCCAAACAATTTCATCCAGAGCAAGTTCAAAATCCTTTGAATTCATCAGCTTTGTTCCAAGATTCTCAAGACCGCCATACCTTTTTGCAATTTCTTTTGTCGCCTTGGTTGTTAAAATCAATTTGTATTCATCATCCCCAATTTCGATCACAGCACTTCTTTCCTCCGCTGCAAAATCAACATCTACAGTTGAAGGATCCACTTTTTCGTTCGCCAATGTTCATCATCCTCCTTTACGATACGGTAACCGTAGCCACGTTCGTTTTTACAGCGCTAGCACCAACAGAACTCAACACGCAGTAGTAATAATAGCTTCCTGCAATTAGATCCGTTGGGATATCAAAGCTCGCTGACGTTTCTCCATTAATAGCGGTTCCACCTGTCGTGCTGTTGATTGTATTTTCATACCACTGATAAGTAACTGGATAACTAGTATTCGTGCTTGCAACCACTGACAGACTACCAGAAATGCTACCTGCCACCACCTCCGTTAAATCTGCGGGCTGAGTGGTGATCGTAATCGTTGGAGTCACTGGTGAAAAATTAGGTTCGTACACAGAACTAAACCAATTCGTAATGGTTTCCTGGGCTACACCATTATCCCCTTCTGTGACTTCCGCTTTCCATGGATGTTTATTTTCAGTGTCCAGCTTATTTCTTCTAAAAACAGTACCTTCTATGGTGGGACTGCTGAATGTAATTGATTCACCTTTTGTCGTAAGATTCGTTGTAGGAATGCTAAAAATAACCCGATAAAGCCAGAAGTATCGATACTTTCCATTCGCTTTCTTGGCACGAAACCCAACCGCTACGGGATTTCCTCCATCTTCACTTCTCGAAACCACTACATTGTTGCTATCAATCTTACTTCCTGTTAAATCTTGTGCTGCGATAGAGCCGATATCATCAATTCCAAGGGTTAATGTACCACTATTAAATTCCTTTACAATTTCTGATGCACCATCATCCGCATAAAGGATGGCTTCAATGAGTTCAACACTGAGTTCTGCAGTCATAGCTTTTGCAAGTATTTTAGGAGTGCTACACGTTTCAATGCCGTTCTCATCTTCTGTGATTTTGGCATAAAATAAACGGTCCAATCCGATCGTTGCCATTTAACTTTCCTCCATTTCATATTCTTTTAGTACATCAATGGCGTAATGATGATATTTCGTATCATTCTCAAACCCGATATATTGCCTGTCTGTAATGGTTATATCCGCTTTTATCAGAATCTTTGTAAGCTGTTTTTTTAATGGCTGATAATTCTTTTTCGTAAAAAGAGACAGCCGTGCTTCCTCAATAACAGAATGGGCCTGATTATCGGCAAAGAAGTCCAACCTATCTGACATAGGTGTAATTACGATGTATTCATCAGGTGGTTTCTTGGAAAAGACACCTGTTTCAATGGGAATGCCAATGGGTTCGAGTAAGATATTAAGATCTTTTAATAGACTCATAGTTTCTCAATCTCCTTATCCAGTGCTTTCTCCATCGCATCCGCACAGGCTTTTCTTGTAGCTGACTTTGTAGGCTTTAGCCAAGGTCTAGGAGGTTGGCCGGATTTCCCATACTCCAACACAGCTGCCTTCAAAGCATTGGAAACCCCTTTACTGTCTTTTGTTGTAGGAACGCCTACTCTCAAGTTCCAGTCACCTTTTGCATCTAGGACAGCCTTTGTCGTTTCAAGTGATGCCAATAATTCACCAGTCGATTGAGAGGGTTCTTTCGTTCCCTGACCAATTCTTGCAGCTAGATTACTTTTAGCTTTCTGAATAACTGGCTCTGCTCCCTTTTCTAGTACTCTTGGAACAATATCATCAAAGTGACGATTTAATTTTGCGATTCTTTCTAAAAAGTCATCTGGCATTTTTACTGCTGCTCTTGCCATAGCCTCACCCCTTTGACCCTGTAACTTTCTCAGCTAACACTTCTACATACATGCCACGCTCTTTGATATCCTCAACACTCAAAATGTTGTATCGTTCATCCTTACAGCCAATGACAAATTCCGTCGTTAACTCAAATCCCCGAGGTTTTCTAAAACGAAAAAGAGAGCTAGCCACAGAGAAACTAGCCCGGTTTTTCCATGCTTCGCTCCCATGACGACTTTCTTTATAAGCTCTCATGGAGGCTAAAAGTTGCTCATCTTTCGTAACAAATCCCTCAGCATCTTTGCTGGATTCTTCTTTAAAAATTTCAATCCTGACATTCATTTTTCCCAAACTCATATGATCACGTCCTTATTAAGACGAAGGAGCATATTGACCACATTCCAGACCTGTTTACTCGCTTCCACATTGTCAGCAAAAAAGCCACCAGTACTCCCATCTCGACTTTCATAAAAGTGAGATGACAGCATGATGACAGCCTGTTCGGTCGTTGGATGCAAAGGATTTTCTTTGTAAAAGCCATCGGGTTTCTTTTGATAGCTTTCTGCATAGGAAACAGCAGCAGTGATGAAGCTGGAAAGCAGTACATCGTCTTCATCATGGTTTAGAATAAGGTTTTGTTTTACCTTTGATAGCAACTCATCCATCACTGCTTCCTCCCTTTATTATTCGGCATTCATCAGACCAGCTGTTTTCAGTTTTGCTAGTAAAGCATTAAAGTCAGTAACAAGTCCAGCTACATCTACAGCAGTACTATCTGTTTGAAGTGCGGCTGGACTTAATGGTGTTCCGTCAAAAGCTAACTTTCCTTCTGGAGTTATATCTAATTCCCCACCAATGACAGTTCGATTTCCACCTTGTTCGGTATAATTTTTGACATTACTCATGAATGATCACCTACGCTTTCTGTTGAAGGACTTTAATCGCTTCAGGAAGAATCAACTTTCCATCCACCCGCTGTGATGCCTTGAAGCCAACTTGTCCTGTTGCGGCATATAACTCATTTAATCTCTGGAAAGAACGACCTTGTCTGTCAGCGACCCAATAATATCCGAAATCACCAAAAGCAATCGTCTTAGCACCTGCTTCAACCGTTGGTACATAAGCAGAGGTTTTTACTGGGCGATTTAAAATTGTATCCGGTTGTCCCGCTTGGATCGAAGGCTGCCATAAGTACTGTCCATTCCCGTCTTTTAATTTTCGAATTAATTTCACAGTTGCATCATTCATGATAAAGATAGCCTTTTTACGATAAGGCGATTTTAATGAATAGAATAAATCCATAATCTCATCCACTGAAACTGCGGTTGCAGAAGTTCCAGTCACACCAAGTTCTGCTCCACCAGTGGCATTAAAAATGCCAGTCGGTTTTCCGGTACCATCTCCAACAAAGAAAGCTTCTTCTTCTTTGGCACCAATCCGTCTGGCAAATTCTTTTGCAATATACGCTTCAAGATTAAACACACTATCATTTAAAAGTTCCTCGGACACCTTAATCATGGTGGCTAATTTATAAGCTCCAATTGAAACTTGTCCAAAGCTATCATCTGATTCAGGAATCAGTCCTTCTTCATCTACCCATGAAGCGGTTCCTTTTGAAGCAACCACCGGGATTTTACGATCTCCTGAGGAAGTCGTAATGACCTTGGCTAATGACCGGAAGATATTTTCCTCTTCCAACGATTCAATCAGAGTTCTTTCAAACTCATCTGGAGCAAGATATCCACCCTCAGAATCAGTTCCAATTTTCAAGGCATTCTGTACTTCATAGTTGCTTTTATTCCTCATCGATTTCCAGAACGCTTCCTTGTATTCATTGGTTGCTCGGCCTGTTTTCTGCCCTTCAGCACCCGTTGGCTTTGAAGTAATCGGCTGATTAATCGGCTTGGATAGTTCTAAATCGATGGCTTGCTGTCTTTCCAAGCGGTCAATCTCCTTCCCAAGATTTACAACTTCTGCCTCCATCTTTTCATAAGTGGAAGTATCCTCGGCAGAAAGGATCCCATCTTCTCCACGTTTTGAATCAAGAAATGCTTTTGTTTGTTCCCATGCTTTTGCTCGCTTTTCACGCAGTTCTAATACTTTACTCATCCAAATCTCCTCCTTAAAATTTTAAGAGGTCTAGCCTCTTGTCTAATACGGAAATATCAGTTCCTGTTTTCTTTTGTGGCAGTTTGTGTAAAAAGGAATTCACCACCGCCATTTTGTTGTAAATGATGCCTTCATCCGATGAGTCCTGATCACTTTCTTCTTGGAACATGATCTCATCAGCAAAACCAAGCTCCACCGCCTTTTTGGAATTAAACCAACTTTCATCATCCATCATGTGCGAGAGCTTAGTCCTTGAAAGACCTGTCTTCAGTTCATAAGCGTTGATAATACTCTCTTTTACCTCACTCAACATCTGGATTGCTTTTTTCATTTCCGCTGTATCTCCAAAAGCGATGGTCATCGGATTATGAATCATCATCATGGAGACGGGCGACATGTAAACTTCCCCACCTGCCATCGCAATAACGGAGGCAGCACTTGCGGCAATTCCGTCAATCTTTACTGTCACATCCCCTTTGTAATCCATGAGCATGTTGTAAATTTGACTTGCTGCAAAAACATCGCCACCTGGTGAATTAATCCAAACGGTGATATTTCCACCATCATTGTTTAGCTCTGATTTAAACTGTTTCGGTGTTACTTCATCACCAAACCATGATTCTTCAGCAATCACTCCATCCAGATGAAGTGTCCTGCCGTCTTCATTTTTGACCCAATTCCAAAACTTCTTCATGCCTTATCCCTCCTCATATTTTTCTGTCCAAGCGCCCGCTTTTGACATATCAACGAAGTTCCCGTTAACCAAATATTTATCTCCACCTTGTTCTTCATGAATCATGTTCATCTCTTCAAGTTCTCGGATGTCATTCGCTGACATTACCCCGTTTTGTCGCATGATTTGATAGAATTGAGCTCTTGATCCTGCATCTCCTCGAAGCCGTCCGTTCAGATTAAACTTGATAAAGTATTCCTTCTTATCCATTTCACTTAACAGAGCCTTCTTCATGGACTGTTCAATTCTCGTAACCCAAGGCATGATCGTATTGTCGATGAAGCTAATGGATTGATGTTCAATATTACTAAAAGTCGCTTTATCTAAATTGGCTACCAGATGAGGCGGAACTCGAAAGATTCTACAAATCTCTTCCGTTTGAAATTTTCTCGTTTCAAGGAATTGTGCTTGTTCTGGTGGAATACCGATACTTTGAAACTTCATTCCTTCTTCTAGAACTGCAATTCGATGTGCATTGTTAGAACCCTGATAGACCGCATTCCAGCTTTCCCGTATTTTCGTTGGATCCTTAACCACACCGGGATGCTCTAATACACCACCGGGGTTTGCCCCATTAGCGAAGAACCTAGCTCCATACTCTTCGGTGGCGAGGGCCATTCCAATCGCATTTTTAGCCATAGCAATAGGTGAATATCCCACAAGACCATCAAAGCCAAGCCCAGGAATATGAAGAACCTCTTCATTTCGAAGGATGACTGTCCCCGTGTCTTTTCGATATTCGTAGTAAAGTTCCCCTGTAGAAGTTCTATCCACCGCCATCCTATCAGGAAGTAAAGGATAAAGAGATAGTACATTTCCTCTGCCATCTCGGATAATCTGGGCGTAGGCATTTCCCCATAATAAAAGATGACTCATCAGTGTTTCTCTAAACACGAACGAAGTCATCTCGGCATTTGGCTCATCATGGAGCATGTAATATAAATTGTGTTCTACTGCTTTTTCCTTACCATTGTCAGTGTATCTGTATAAATGAAGCGGAAGACTTGCAATGGTTTCTGCTAGAATTCGCACACAAGCGTAGACCGCTGTGGTCTGCATCGCCGTTCTTTCATTGACTGTTTTCCCACTAGTTGTACCTCCAAAAAAGAAGCTATAGGTGCTTCCTAAAAAGCTGTTCTTTGGAGCATCTCTTGATTGGAAAAGTCTAGATATCAGTGGTATCTTCATTTTCTCACTTCCTAAAATTGGGCATAAAAAGAGCACCTGATATTAACAGATGCTCATAGTTCAGCTAGCATTAAATCCACGGATATAGCTCTAGGTCAAAACTTTCCTCCCAGTTTCGTGGATGCCAAGGGTTCTTACTTGATACAAACCTCATAGCAAAAACCCTCTTATTCGCTTTGTTTAGTTTATCTAAGACTATATTTATATTTTCCTCATAATTTTCGTCGTATTTACTCCCAGCATTACTAGTTCCCCAGGCAACAATTGCTTCTTCAATACTATTAATATCAAGAAGTGAATCGATAGCCTCAAAATTCTTAATCATCTTTTCTTCGTATGAGTCAGATTCAATAAAATGTTTTACTTTTTTAGAATCAGTCTCATAATTTGGATACAAATTTGCAATGTAAACCCCGCTATAAGATTTACTACAGAATCGGAGAACATTATTAATTGTTTTATCAGATTTAGTTTTATCGGCTTTACTTGGATTTCGCATAATCACGAGAGCACATCTATCGGATATCGCATTCTTAAAGGGTACAAACATTGAATATCTAAATCCTGGTTCATCATCAATATCAATATTATCAACATCAACATATTCAGTATTATACTTATAAACTCGCTCTTTCCCCATTTGAATCCTCCTAGATAATTTACGGATCTTGGTATTCTTATAAGTATAATATTATAAATACTAGAAAATTCACAGAATCAAAATCCCTCGGCCATCATAAACACTCTCTCTATTTTCATTCCTGATTGCTCTATCCAACGCCATAATCAAAGCAACAGCACCATCAATACGTTCTGTACTTTTCTCTTTATCTGGCTTTATGTTCCCTGCTGGGTCTGTTTTCACAAAGATGTTATCCATCATCCATCTTAAAACTGGATTCCCACCGTGAACGATTCTTTTCTCAAGGGTGATCTTCATCAATTCTTTAGATGCTGGTGACATATCCTTGTACCCTTGTCCGAATGGAACAACGGTGAAGCCCATTCCTTCAAGGTTCTGAACCATCTGTACAGCACCCCATCTGTCAAAAGCAATTTCCTTAATGTTGTACTTGGTACCTAGTTCTTCAATAAAAGCCTCAATAAATCCATAATGAACCACGTTTCCTTCTGTCGTTTTGATATATCCCTGCTGTTCCCAAATATCGTAAGGAACATGGTCTCTCCTCACCCTTACCTTCAGATTTTCATCTGGTATCCAAAAGTAAGGAAGAACAATGAATTTTTCATCTTCCGTTCTTGGTGGAAACACCAACACAAAAGCTGTAATATCTGTTGTGCTAGAAAGATCCAGCCCAGCAAAACATTC
The DNA here is from genome assembly GCF_900117315.1 of Bacillus massilinigeriensis. Classification (GTDB taxonomy): domain Bacteria; phylum Bacillota; class Bacilli; order Bacillales; family Cytobacillaceae; genus Bacillus_BE; species Bacillus_BE massilionigeriensis. The sequence goes on along the minus strand of NZ_LT630337.1, from coordinate 130,029 downwards.
TCTTCCTCTAAGACTATCTAGGTCAACCGGATCATCACAAGCATCCCATTTCTCCATTTGCATCCAACGGGTCGATTGCTTCACCCATTGATTGAGCCTCAATTGTCTGAAGATATTTTCTTCTGCAGGATTTTCCCTTGCACTAATAAACGCATTTCTAACTTTCTCTATGTCAATGGTATGGTCCAATGATGGATTGGCCTTATACCAGTTCTTTTCATCAGTCCAATCATCATCGTCTTTGATCCCGTAAATGACTGGATAAAAAGTAGGGTCAATCTTTCTTCCCTCAATAATGTCCACCGCTTTTTGATGGACTTCATAACAGATTGAATTTCGATCTGTACCTGCAGTTGTGATTAAAAAGAACAACGGCTGAAGTCGAGCATCCCCAGAACCTTTTGTCATAACATCAAACAACTCACGATTTGGCTGAGCGTGCAATTCGTCAAAGACAACAGAATGAACATTCAGACCATGTTTCGTATAAGCTTCAGCGGATAGTACCTGATAAAAACTATTGGTAGGTTTATAGACTAGACGTTTCATTGACATGACGGGCTTGAACCTTTTCCTAAGGGCTGGCGACTGATCCACCATCTCCACTGCAACATCAAAAACAATGGAGGCTTGTTGCCGGTCAGAGGCACAACCATAAACCTCTGCTCCCCATTCACCGTCAGCACATGTCATTAATAAAGCAACCGCAGCGGCAATTTCACTCTTTCCATTTTTCTTTGGTATTTCAATATAAGCGGTATTATATTGCCGATAGCCATTTTCTTTGACCGTACCAAATACGTCTCGGATGATTTTATCTTGCCAAGGGAGAAGGTCGAAAGGAACCCCACGCCACTGACCTTTCGTATGTTTTAAGCAGTTGATAAAGTTAACGGCATGCTGAGCCTTTTCCTCGTCATACACCTTTACCACCACCTTGAAAGAGCATAAATTCCATCGGGTCATTTGCATCACTTGGTTTGTCTGCCACAATTCTACTTCTCGATGAAGGCGTTAATCCAAACTGCTCACAGAACCGATTCATGATTTTTAAATAGCTCTGGGCGATGGAAACCTGCGGCACCTGTTGCCAATATCCTGAAGGGGTTTTGACAATGGTTCCATGCTTGGTAATAAACTCTTCTGCCTCTTTCCATCTAGCATAGGCTTGGCAATATCCCGCAAAGGCAGCCATATCTACTTCAGTCAGGATTCCTAATTGCTCTAGTTGTTTGACCATTCTTCGCCACTCTTTCTTGGCTTCTGGTTCCAGCCAAGATGGGCATCTTGGTGCTTTCTTTTCAGGTTTCGGTTCATTCTGATTCAAATCCCGCTTTCCTGGATTGCCTTCTAATGCTTTCAGTGCAGTTGGCTTTGGTTTCCTTCCACGTTGGGCCACAGGCGCCACCTCCTTTCAAAATTGGCATAAGAAAAGAGCCTACCTCCTGATAGACTCCAATAATTCATTTCTTTAGTTCTTCCATATTTCCATCTTGAACTCACCTTCAAAAACCATCCAGCGTACTTCCCCATCTTCAAGTTGTAGGACTAACATTCCCGGCAATAGATACATTTCATTTTCTTGATATCCCGCTGATTCCAGATTTCGCTTTTGCTGAAGCAATAGTTCCATTCCCCTCACCGCATCAACATTCCCTTGTAGCATCTGAACCGTATCTCTGGCCATTCAAACAACCTCCCTGTGTTTTTGTATGTCTATACATCACTCTAAACACAGGGATTATCAAGTTAATTATCGCCCTTAATGCCTTTATAATTGGTATTGCCCTTCTTAATTTCCTCATGCTCAGCTTTGACCGCCTCACCATAGTCGGCCCGCTTGGTTTCCTTCTCCTTACAGCTTAAGCAAATGCAATCGGTATTGTACATGGACATAATCCGTCCGCCTTTTAATCTGCCGCCACAGCGATCACAATGTGTTTGTGTGAAGAACTTATCCATTCGGTTCACTCACCTTTCTAAAGGCTCCGCTTCCTTCAAGGTTTTGCAGTAGTACCTTTCTAGTTGTTTTGTACTCGGGGCCATTCATTCCGAGTCTTATCAGCCAAGTCCTAAAGGCATATTTCGGATTGTCATCCTGAGCTCGTTTGAAAGTGGCTCGCTTTTGCTTTTTGGCATTTTGGTTGATGAATGCGGCGAGGTCTTGAAAGGCTGCAATTTTCTCTGAATCCAAGTTTTGCGCTGCTAGTTTGATAGTGAATGTTTCTTTTTCAAATGCTAAGCCTGGGATTCTCTCAAGGCCAAGTTCATTAAGTGCCTTCTTAAACTCTTCAAAGGTATTTGTTTCTTTTTCACTCAAGTCCTCTGGAAAGGTTTCATCCATCAGCGGTTGGTTTGTTTCAAAGGCCATTATGATCAGGTGCTGTTTGCTATAAAGCATGTTTACTAGATTTCTTAATGTGTTTCCGGTGTGGCCCTCGAGCGGAAGAGTTACCTCAATCCCATCCAATTCAAGAATCGCTGGCTGTTCTACGCTGGTTTCTTCTTCCTGCTCTGGCGGGTTAATGATCTCTTCAAAGGTTTCCACTTCTCCGGCAGAGTTGGTAATCGTGCCCTGTCTATCAATAGTGTAGGTTTCATCCTCGGTTACAATTTCATAAGCAAAGGTTGGAGCGTTTAAATACTTAGGTTTCACCCCTAAAAATTCGCCTAGCTTTTTGACCATTTCTTTTCTATCCATTTTCTTTACCTCCTGTGTTTTGGTGTAGTACATATATCACTCTAAACACAGGTAATAGCAAGTCATTCCTTACCAAAATGCGTATATTTATATACCAATAGAAAAAGGCCTAAGAAGGCCCCACTCTAATCGTTTTCAATTGCTGTATATCTTGGATAACTATAGCCTTCACTGTTTACTAAAACAGTTTCACCGGATGCTTTATTCATGACTCTTATGCATCGAGCCTCTCTATTCGTATTCACTCCACCATCTTCTCGTGTGATCCAAGGCTGGTCGTTAAAGAAGTCGTTCGCAAAGTTATAAAAATCCTTATCTTCTAACTCCACTTCTTTTGTTACGATATATGTTTGACCCCGCTGTCCTTGCTTAATGGCTTCTTCAGTGATTTCCTTCAGCTCAGCTAGATTGCTAACTTTCCTTCCAAATAATGCTTTCATTTCATCATCACTCCACCTCAACGTATTCCATGATGATTTGGAGGGCTTTACCATAGGTACTAGATGCCTTCGCCCTGCCTCCAATCTCTTCAAGGTAGTAGCATATTGCCATACATGACTGAGGTATAGCAACTTAGTTCGTCTATAATATTTCATCTAATACAGGTTTAGGAACATCTGAATACTGTAGCTTCTCTCCGTCTCTTTCAAGATAAACATTCGCATCCGTTCCCACATGTTCGATATATCTTTTCACAATCGCATCTGCATACTTTTCATCCAGTTCGATCGTATAGCAGATTCGGTTGGTTTGTTCGCAAGCCATGAGAGTGGACCCGCTCCCACCAAAAGGATCCAGAACAATGCAATTGCTCATGCTGCTATTTTGGATCGGATAAGCACACAAGCTAACTGGCTTCATTGTTGGATGGATTGTATTCTTCGATGGTCTATCAAAATTCCAAATGGTACTCTGCTTGCGATCGGCATACCAATTGTGCTTGCCATCTTTTCTCCAACCAAATAAAATCGGTTCATGTTTCCATTGGTAAGGACTCCGACCGAGTACAAGACTTTGCTTTGCCCAGATGCAAACACCAGATAAGTAAAAGCCTGCATCCTTAAAAGCCTTTCTGAAGTTATAACCTTCTGTATCTGCATGGAAAACATAGATAGAAGCATCCTTTTCCATATTGGCAGCCATGTTGGTATAGGCTTTTAGCAAAAAGTTATAAAACTCTTCATCTTTCATGTTATCGTTTTGGATGCTCCCTGCTTGAGCAGAGTAATTTACGTTATAAGGCGGGTCCGTCACAACTAGATTTGCCTTTTGTCCATTCATCAGAATTTGATAAACCGCCGAATCTGTACTGTCGCCACAAATCAACCGGTGCCTTCCAAGTGACCAAACATCACCTTTTTGAGTGATAGCTGGTTCAGCTAATTCCTTCTCGACATCAAAATCGTCTTCCGTAATATCTTTATCGTGTACCTCATTAAAAAGCTGATCGATTTCTGGTGGGTCAAAACCGGTAAATGAAACGTCGAAGTCCAAGGACTGCAAATCCTGAATAAGGTCTGCTAACAATTCCTTATTCCATTCACCACTGATTTTATTTAAGGCGATGTTAAGTGCTTTTTCTTTTGTCTTATCAACATCGATGACGACACAGTCAATTTCTGTAAAACCTAATGTTTTTAAAACGGTGATTCTTTGATGTCCACCAATAACCGTCATATCCTGATTGACAATGACAGGTTCTACATAACCAAATTGTTCAATACTATTTTTAATCTTTTCAAATTCACTATCGCCCGCTTTCAGTTTCTTCCTGGGGTTATAGCTTGCAGGAATTAAATCATCAATGGGCAGCTTTTTAAACTCCATCTTCATCACTCCAAAATCTAGATTTGATATAACAGTCATGGCTGCAGAACTTTCGTTTCTTGTTCCCATAGCAGCTGAACCCTTTCTCACACTGCGGGCAGGTATAGTGGTAAATAGCTGTTTCATTTTTATTTCGTGCCTGAGGATTTTCTTTCCACCACTTCCGGCGACATTCATCCGAACAGAACTTCCGAGTCCTTCCACGACCTTTTTGGTTGATTAGGTTCCCGCAGCAAGTGCAGAGTAGATGATTGTTCATTTGCTCTTTCACATTTAATGCAACAACGCTGGAATCACCAGCAAGACCATTCCTTTTACAAAACCCACGGATGCTGTCCCTGGATTTTCCAAGTACTGCGGCAATAGCCTTATATCCAACCCCTTTAAGCTGGAGGTCATAAATCGTCTGTTTTTCTACTTCGTTCATCTCTCACACCCCTTTCTGCGTAAACCGTATTGAAAATGGCAATAAAAAACGCCTAAGTTAGCTATTTTTCAAGCTCTTACTGGCGTTAAAATGACATTTGTTATTTTTTGATTAAAATTGCTCAAACCCTAGTGTTTGTAAGGACTAAGCTATTTTTGTGGGCATTTCTCTATATAACCTCGGCGCTAATTTAAAAACGATTGAAACCCTTGCTCCTGTTGATGTTTTTGACTTGTATCTTCCATCCAGTGATACCCCCCTTGTTTAATTACGCGAAAATTCACGTGAAGGGGGCGCGCGGTCGCCGGATAAAAGGTTGTAGAGATTTTATACCCCCTATGGGTCTCTCAAAAAGAGTAAACTGGATACTGATCTTCTGTTCTTGTCTTACGATCGTGACATCTCTTACACAAAGGCTGCCAGTTCTTTTCATCCCAGAACAATCTCTGGTCTCCTCGGTGTGGTTTGATGTGGTCAACAACCGTTGCTTGAGTCAGCTTTCCTTTCTGCTCACAGTGTTTGCAAAGAGGGTGGGCATTTAAGAATCGTTTGCTTGCTTTCCTCCAGCGGTTATCATAACCACGTTCGTTAGCGTTAGCTCTATCATCTACATGAAGCTTTTCATGAAACTCACAGTACTTGTCGTCCGTTAACAAAGGACAACCGTTATGTTTGCACGGCTTCTTTGGTTTCTTTGGCATTGCTCTCACTCCGTTTAATCCAATTAAAAAAGCCCCGAAGGTTTAAACGTCCTTCAAGGGCTGTTGTCTATGCTACTTCTACAGCTTATACTCTATCACATGATCATGGTGGCTTTTAATGGCTTTTCATGGCGTGTTTTGTAAATTACAAACAAAAATTCTAAAAAGACCCTCTGCAAAAACAGAAGGCCTTACAAATTTTATAGTCTGTTTGTTACACAATTCCATACCTGATCCATAACGGTATGATAACACCTTTGTTCGAAAACGAATATACACCAACCTGGTGTGCATCATCCAAACCTTTTAACACATCACTAACCGTAATTCCTCTTTATCATTCAACAATTCCTGAATGTCCAAAAGTTGACTTACCTCGCCGGTAATCGAAATACTGACTTTGCGATGAGGAACTGCTTGGGGATGAACAGCCCACACTTTTGCTTGGTATTTACATTTCTTCTCAATCACTTCATACATCCAACCACTGTAAAAGGCAGGAATAAATCCTAGCTTTTCTCCATTGACAGACATTACTACGATCGCTTTGTTGTCATAATCATTCCCGGGGTCTAAGGAAAACTCGACACGGTCACCCACATGTAGCTGGTCAATTACTTGATCCCCATTATAATAACGCCATCCCGCAACAAAGAAATCCAAATCAAATAAGTTGTTCTCAACTAAGATTGGCGAAACAAACTCATAGGAATCTGTAGCCAAAATACCGCCTGTAGCCCGCAAAATATCCATTTCTGTACACTCTGTTGAAAGTCCCAATTCTCGAAGTACTGATGGATAATCAGGTCTTCGGGGATCTGGTAAACGTCGCGCAAACGGTCCAAAAAGATTATGGGAAATATACGTCTTATTAGTATCTGGGAATGCTAAGTGAGGTCGATAGCCATTGTCCATAGCTTCTGCTAATTTTCTTCTATACCCTTTTGTCTCATATGAAAATGTATAAACACCATCTTCATAAAGCAACCTACCTACATGGTAACGCTGACGCGTCTCGACATTTTGCCAAATCAGCCACAACTCAAACGGTCTCTTTCTCATGCTTTCACACTCCCTTCAAACCAATTTAAGATCCATACCTTCCGGTAAAGTAAAAGGTGGATCACCCATTCTTTATCTAAATCACTCATTATGTCGTTCGGAATATCATTCACTATGGATAGTAGTATTCCCTTATTTAGCTGTTCTAATCTTTTTACAGCCGATTCTAGTTCCCCAGGCAAATGACTGTGAAGAAAAGATAACAACTCAAAATGCTTTGGTCTTTTTCTATTAGGTAATCCAATACTTGGCCTACCGCGGTTACAGAAGCCTGCCAACATCTTATCATCTGTTAACATTTTTTGCTTTTTTTCTGCCACTTCGTTAAAACCGAGGGAAGAGCCGTTATCATAAATGGGCGCCAATCGCATACCATTAGGTCCACTAAGAACACCCCAATTGTCACAGTGCCGATCATTATTGGCGATCAATGCATCAAAAACCGGTAACGCTACAAAGTCCTTCTCTAAATCATATGCTGCAAGGAGGTCTATGATGTAGGGCAACTCGTAATAAGTCAATGAACGGCGATCAAAATCCTCAAATCGTGCCAGGAACAAATCTCCGCCTTCATACAATTCTTCTGTCTTAGGTCGGAAGTTTTTGGAAATCGTACCGACAGCACCTCTATGCATAGCTAACTCTACTTCAGCTGCATGAAAACCCAACTTTGTACCAACACTACTTGCTACAAATTCAGCCCAATGCCCGCCTGTACCTTCGGTAGGTATCTTGAAAAGGTATTTTGTTGCGTTTTCAGGATCTGACTCTGGTTCAAGTAGCCAGACCTTTGTTCTGGTCCCCGAAGCCTGACTTTTGATATCTCGTATCCAGAGCGAGGTATCGATCATTGGTCATCGCTCCTTCAACTAAAATCGCTATTTCCTTTAAGTATATAGTTTATGTGCCTAAATGTCACTCAGAAAACAAAAATACAGATCTCTTTGCAAAGAAAAACCCTTCAAGGAACATCTCCTTCAAAGGGTTTTGGGTTATATTCTCTTTCATATGCATTCAACTAAGTGCACTAGATCATCTGCTTCTTTCAGTGCTTTCCGGTGCAAACGATAAACCCAGCGAATATCATAGCCCATAATCGTTGCAACTTCTTCCCAGGTACTCCCGCTAAGGTAGCGTAGTTCTAAGAGCAATCGGTGTGAGGAATTCTCAATATTTGAAACGAAGGTTGCCAACTCACGTTTTAAATCAATTAATTGATCAATGTCATTGTTGATTTCTTCCTCAAGGCTCATTAACTTTACAAGGGCATTTTCCATCGGTGATTGCTGTTTCGTACTTTGAACCTTATCATCCTGGAGGACCGATGTTGTTTTTAAAGCAAGGTCTCGTAACATGGAAACTTGTTCTAGTTTACTGTTTATTCTTTGATCAAGCTGAAAAGCCTGAGATAAATATTCTTTTGCGTTCACCGGCGACTCCTCCTATTTATCATCAACCTCACTTTCCATGAGGCTTATCCTCTTTGTGTTGTTTCATTCTTGCCTTGACTGCTTCAATCAGTGCAGCTTGGCTCACATCTTTATCTTCTAATACTTTCATCACTCGTTCATCAATGGTGTCTTTTGCAATGATGTGATGAATCACGACCGTTTGTTTCTGGCCTTGTCGCCAAAGTCTAGCGTTTGCTTGCTGGTAGAGTTCAAGACTCCAAGTCAGTCCAAACCAAATTATGATGTTCCCGCCCGATTGAAGATTCAGCCCATGACCAGCGGATGCTGGGTGGGCTAACAAAACTTGAACCTTCCCTTGATTCCACTCCTTAATGTCATTGTCTGATTGAAGGAGTCTCGGCTTTAGTTTCCTTAAATATTTTAAAAGCCTGTCCTTGTCATGTTGGTAGCCATAAAACACAAGTACCGGTTTCCCGCCTGCTGTTTCGATCAATTCATCCAAAGCTTTTAACTTTTCATCATGAATTTGCTTCACTTCACCATCTTCATCGTAAACAGCACCGTTAGCCATTTGTAACAGTTTATTGGCAAGAACGGCAGCTGAACCGGCCAAGACATCCGTTTCTTCAATCGATAAAATCAATTCTTTTTCTAACACCTCATATTGTTCCTTAGCTTTCTTGGGTAGTTCCACCGAAATCACATTATCCATCCGCTCAGGTAACTCAAGATAATCCTTAGCCTTCATACTCACACAGATATCAGAAAGTTTCTCATAGATTGCATCTTCCGCACCTTCTTTTAACTTCCAGGTGTAGATGGTCATTTGATTTCGTTTATCCGGAAGGAAGTACTTTTCTCGATAACCAGTGACTGTTTTACCCAGTCGCTCTCCACCGTCCAGTAAATAAATCTGTGGCCACAAATCAATCAAACCGTTTGGTGCTGGAGTTCCTGTTAGTCCAACCAATCGTTTAATAAAAGGCCTCACCTTTTTTAAGGACTTAAACCGCTGTGCTTTGGAAGATTTAAAGCTGGATAACTCATCGATTACCACCATGTCAAAGGGCCAGTCCGAATCGAAGTGTTCTACAAGCCAAGTAACATTTTCTCTATTGATGATGTAGATATCTGCTTTTTTATATAGAGCGGCTACTCGTTGTTTTTCACTACCGAGCACTTTGGAAATTCGGAGCTCGTGAAGATGATCCCATTTCTCCACTTCTTCTTCCCAAGTTGTACTTGCTACTCGGAGCGGAGCAATTACTAAAACCTTCGCTACATCGAAGTAATCATAGAGAAGTTCCAAAATCGCCGTCAGTGTGGAGACCGACTTCCCCATTCCCATCTCAAGAAATAGAGCTGATTTCTCTTTTTCAATAATCCATTGGGTGGCATAGGCTTGATAATGATAGGGTTGATAAATCAAAGGACCATCTCCTCTAGCATTCGATCGACCGCTTCATAGCTATCAATCTTAAAAACTTTAAAGCCTAATGCTTCCAACTGCTTTTTCCTTTTCCGTTGCAAGGCTCGTAGCTTTTTAGCTGGTGCCTTTAATTCCACAAAAGCAACCTTTGAACCATTAAAGAGCACCAGCCTGTCTGGCACACCTGCAAAACCGGGTGATACAAACTTTAATGCCAGCCCACCATGTTCGTTCACTTTCTTTTTCAGCCTTTGTTCCACACTCGCTTCATTCATTTATCAGTCACCCCAAATTTATTGTTTACAAACAAATCCAGTATTAATAAAGGTTTGAGCTATCTTGTAAACTTGTAAACGTAAAAATGGTTAAGCTATACATATAAGGCTATTAGAGGGTATTGGATATATATAGTATTCTCTATACTCCCTATTTCTTCTTATATAGATATATATGTTTATCATGTTTACAAGGTATATAGAGTAAGAGGGACAAGAGGTTTGATGTAAACAATTGGAAAATTTTATAGTTTACATGTTTTACAAACCATCCCTTCTAAATCCTCTTTGTGTTCCGTAGTCATTGTCGAACCGAATGGAACTCACCCTTTTCCAACCCGGTGTATGTTGGATGATCATATTGATTTCTTTGGCATCGTACCTGGTCATTATCGATACATCCTTTTGAAACAGTTCCTCCCATACCATCTGTGCACATACTTTGTTTAATTTCATGGTTTGAACTGAGTTGTCATTTGGTTGACCCATATGCAAATAAGTTCTTCTTGTACCAATATCGAGTTCATACCAGTTCGTTGGCACTTCGGTTTCCAGATAAGTTCTGATACTTTCTGCAATTGGATTTTCTTGTGTATGAGCGGCTTGAAGTTCACGTGCTTTTTCCTCAATGTCTTTACTTAAAGACAAGGATTCTCCCTTTTCATACAGCACCTTTGCCTCCGCCCAAATTTGATCGACTTCCTCTTCCGTTAAATCGTCCCACATGTTTTTACTGCCTCCACCATTAACCGTTATCGGTAAGAAGCGACGATTTCCTGTTGGATCATTTAAAAAATCATAATCATTGGTGGTTCCGAAAAACACGCACTGCCGCTTAAACGTTTCATTGTGTCTGCCATAAGCGACCCGAAAGGTATCCTCAGATTTTGAAATAAAATGCTTTACTGCCTCCACATCCACTTTCTTTGTCGCAGTCAATTCTGCCATTTCCAAAATCCATGCACCCTGAAGCTGTTCATAGGCTTCTTTGCCCTTCACAGTGATCAAGGAATCCGAGTGCCATTCCTAGCCTATAAGCTTAATAATGTAACTCTTTCCCACACCTTGAGGGCCAACAAGGACAACACAGTAATCAAACTTGGCACCCGGTCTATAAATCCTTGTAACTGCTGCAAGCAAGATTTTTCGAGTAAATGTTCGGACGCACTCATTATCATTAGCACCAAGATAATCTATCAGTAAGGTTTCAATCCGCTCCTGGCCATCCCAAACAAGTCCGTTTAAATAGTCCTTAATCGGATGAAAAGCATACTTCACCGCCACTTCACTCCAAGCGTCAGCAATTACACCTGCTCCTTTTATGCCATAAACCGAGTAAAGGTAGTTTCTCAAGCTAGCATCATCTGTATCGGACCAATATTCGCCACGGTCTACACTCCTCCATGGCAATTCATCTTTAATGACCACCCGATGGACAAAGTCGTTCATTGCGATTCGATTCCTTAGGGATGGATCATGCTCAAGAATAAGAATGACATTAGGTGCACTCGAGACGATGTTCCCTTTTTGGTCCCTCGTTAACTCTGTTAGCCACTCCATTTCTTCCTCTTCAAAATCAGCAGCAGCAAGACTCAACTGTTCTTTACCTAATGTGAGTTTGACCTGCTTGTCCTTTAGTGCTTCTTCCACCATGGCCTTATAGGAAGGCAACCGATTGATTGGTGTTCCCTCTCTTACTGACTCATCAAGGTCTCCAAATAAATGAAAACGAACCAAATCAAATGCATTACAAAGCCGTCCACCAATAGGGTCAGTAGAATGGTGAGAGTAGGCAAAGTCGCCATCTTCGTAAATCACCAACCCGCCTGCTGTGGAACCAGCTGAATAAGTGTAACGGTTTCGATCCTCGCAAGGGATATAAATATCATTTAAGTATTTCTCAATCACATCTATGACAGAGTACGTTCGGCAAAAAGCACCGACGACCCCCTCTTTCGACTTAGGATCCCCCTGCTTATCTGCTAACTTTTTTCTTTCAGAAACCGTTCTAGAACTTTCTGGCCAATAGGAGGAATCTCTCCAATCTGGATATCTCGCCAAAACAGCATCGGGATCGATCCATGGCTCGTCCAACACTTTAAAGACAAATTCCCCATCCGATGATGTCGATGGCCAATACATCAGCCGGTGTACTTGATAGGTGGTATCATCGAAAAAGTCAATTCCAAGGTCAGCTGCAATCCTTCTTGCAATTGGTACATATTCATCGGCGGTAACTGGTCTGGATAAAGGAATGACTAGTCTTAACCTTGGGTTTTTCGGATGGTGTTTATGAGTAGAGTACATGGCGCATCCGTAGCCAAACATGGTCTCAACTGATGCCCATAAGTCTCCTTTCACAAAGTCAGCATCAAGAGATACAATTTGTCGCCAAACCACACTGTCCTGTTTTCTTCGGCCACCCTTTAAGGTGCCACCTACAAATCCACCCACATCTTTAATCTCATCCTGCTTGGATTTAGAAAGCTTCTTATATTCCTCATACGTTTCATGGGTTCGAATCGTGCTACTTAGCTTCTGAACAACCTCAGACCAGAGCATTTCACGATTTTTCCAGTTCAGTTCTTTTCTATTTCTTCCGGTTGCAATCGTAAGATTTGCATCATGTCTTAAACTATTGCTTCTTCTTTCACTGAGCTCTTTCACATCTACCAGCCCTCCTACGTAACACAGTACCTAGGCCTTTTCTGGCTCCTTCCAAATCACCGGAAAGAGCCTGACCTTTCAATGTTTTCATTGCCTGTTTCGGTATTACACTTTTGAACTGCCTTAATTCCACTAAGAATTTCACTGTGTCTATATCGGCCATGTTAGACACTTCCCAACTATGCCGATTTAGTAGAGCGCTCAATCAACGGTACCAATCCTTTTTCTCTCTTTAATAGTTCATAAAGAAAGAGTCTTCCCTTTTGGGTCCAGTAAGTGTGCATTACGCTTCTATCTGCATCAATGGCATGGGTTTTTGATTGGGTATAGCCCATTTCCGCATATTTTTGATAGAGAAGCCACGTTTTCCCCATCTTGTATTGCACACCTAGCTCATGGAGGAGGGCGTTCAGTTTTCTTGCAGATAGACCGTAATCCTTTGCAATAATGCTTATAGGTACAATCGATTTATTCTGAAGAACCAAATCATAATACGACGCTTTCGGCTGCAACTCACCGATAATTTGTTTCTGTTGAGCATTAGCAAGTTTTAGCTTTTTTGCTTCTTCTTTAGCTTCCTTATATTCCGTAAAAAGCTTAATGCCGAGATCTGGATTTTTAAGAATATCATCAAGTAATGATTCGGAAGCGTACATTCCGTGTTTTCGGATATCTGGTAGCACTTCATCGAACACCCAACGTTCGAACTGCTCCGCTGCCGGAAGTTGCGATTTCACAATCAATCGATAGAGATCACCTTCTGGGATGAAATTCTTCTGAATAACCTTTTTTTCATTCTGCGGATGAGGTAGGTCGTGTTTCGCTACCCACCGGCAATGGCGTTTGATAGCATCTTTTGTATTGGAATAGCCCAGCATCTTTGCACAATCCGTTGCAGGGAAATATACCTTACCATCCAACTCCATTACCTGTAACTGTCCAAAAACCTCATTTGAAACTACTTGTAATCTATTCATTATCAATTTCCTCCTATTCGATTTAATCTTTTTTGTAATAATAGGTTTCAAAACTATCTGCTCCTAGAGGAAGTCCTGAAGCCCAAGCAATCGGCTGACCCATTATGCTTTCTACTTCTTCCATAGAACCCGTTCCAATTGGAACATCCAGAACAACTTCATCATGGACATGGAAATTAATGAGGTATCCCGCTTCATCCAAACGAAGCATGGAGACTGCGAGACAATCCCTAGCAATAGCTTGGATAATATTCTCCGTAAGTTTGCCGCCGTAAGTAGGAATCCTGCCCCACTGCTTGGAGCCTTGTTCTGTTCCTTCATACGTAAGCTGTTCTTTGCCAAAACGCTCGTCCACCCCAATTCTGGGCCTTACGTAGGCTAGGGAACGACCCGATGGCAGCGTGATAAATAAAATCCCTTTCATGTAATGAAAAGTAAGTCCATACTGCATCTTCACCACTACTTTTTCTTTCACCGCTTTAATGGCTGCTGCTTCTATGCCCCACCAGAGTTTCACGATATTCGGATTAGCCTCCCGCCAAGCGGAAACTAACTCAGAAAGTTCATCTTCGTTCAGGCCCATTTCTAAAGCACCCATCTGCGTCAGTGCCCCTTTAGAGCCACCGTAGCCAAGAGCAAGTTCGGCAATCTTACCTTTCTGCCTGAGCGGGCTACCTTTATCGATGGTTTCAATCGGTACTTTAAACATCTGTGCAGCAGAGGCTTCATAAATTTTTCCGTGTGATTGAAAGACACCCATCCGCCAACGCTCACCTGCAAGCCACGCAATGACTCGTGCTTCAATTGCTGAAAAGTCGGCTACAATAAAACGGTGGTCATTGGCTGGGATAAACGCTGTTCGGATCAATTGCGATAATACATCCGACAAACTATCAAACAGAATATTTATCGTTTCATAATCTCCGGACTTCAAAAGACTTCTAGCAATCTTTAAATCACCCATATTGTTTCTTGGTAGATTGTGAATTTGTACAAGTCTTCCAGCCCAACGGCCTGTCCTACTCGCACCATAAAATTGCAGCAATCCCCTAATCTTTAGGTCAGAACAAACGGAACGCTCCATAGCTTCATATTTTTTCACTGATGTTTTTGACATTGCTTGTCTTAATTCCAACAGCCGCTTCACTTCCGAATTTTCCACTTCACTCATCAATGCTTCGACGTTTTTCTTGGCAAGGCTATCCACTTCTATTCCTTGCTTCATTAACCAACCTTTTAATTGCACTGGACTATTTGGATTCTCTAGCCCTGTTAAAAGGATGGCCTCATCGAAAAGCTTATCCTGAAATGCCTTATCTGCCTGAATAGCATTTATGACTAGGCTTTTATCAATAAGAACCCCTTCATCATTGATTTTTTGATCTAACTCCCAAAGCTTTTGTTCAATTTTCGGGATTGGAAATGCATCTAGTTTCTTTCGGATTTGCCTTTCAACTTCAACGTCCTGTTTACAGTACAGCTTAAAGGTGTTCCACCTATCAGGATCATGTTCTGGTAGATTTCGAGTTCTCCCCTCATTCACTTTGGTAGGTTTACATGGAACCGAAAAATAGCGAATTAAGGACTTCCCTTCCTTCAGTTTCTGTTCTTTCAACTTGAGGCATTTGGCCACTCCATCGAGATATCCAGGCAAACCAAGCATTAAAGCATGAACAGATGAACATCGCCATTGATCAGGTGGCATTGGTTTATTAAAGTGCTTGGCTAAACACGTTCGTTCAAAATTTGCATTGTAAGCTGTTTTTAACACTTTTGGATCCGTCATCGCTCTTTCAATGTCATCCGGTATCTTCTCACCAGATGCTAAGTCAACAATTTGCACCTCTTCTTCATCAACCGCATAGGCAAAGAGGAGAATTTCAAAATCTGCTGATTCACTGTAGGCGTAGACCCCGCATTTCACGAGGTCCGCCTCACTGTAAGTTTCAATATCGATTGCTAATAGTTTCATAGATATCAACCTAAAATATCGTCATCATCGTCACTATCATCTGCAAAGTCGGCTTCTGCACTGCTTCGGCCACCAAGTGGATCTCCATCAGTAGTCTTCATAATGTTTTGAAGCCCTGCCGCAATTCCCTTATTTCCATTTACGTTGTAAGCGTAGAAAGTCAAACTAACACGTCCATAGCAGCCCGAGTAAAACTCACTTTGGTCCATGATTGGATTTAAGTCTGCATCTACAATGCCCGGCTTAATCTTGCTATTTGCATTAATGAAGAAGGAATCTGCATAAGCTTCA
The DNA here is from genome assembly GCF_900117315.1 of Bacillus massilinigeriensis. GTDB lineage: Bacteria > Bacillota > Bacilli > Bacillales > Cytobacillaceae > Bacillus_BE > Bacillus_BE massilionigeriensis. The sequence continues at coordinate 114,288 of NZ_LT630337.1, read as the reverse complement.
TCATCCTCACGGTCTACATCACCGTCACGCAATGGGCTCTTCAAGTTCGAAGGTGCCTTACCACCGAATTTGTCCTTATTTTCTTGAGTCGCTTTTTGTATCGCATCTGTTACCTTTTTGATGGTCTTTTTATCTGATTTCGGGATAATGATACTGACTGAATACTTCAAGTCACTTCCATTGACACTCACTGCTTGATGTACATTCGCATAGCTGAATCGTACCGGTTCTTCTTTTGTTCCAATCGTAATTTTTACCACGTTTTAGTTCCTCCTCATTATTGAAAATCTGCTTCAGGTGAAGCTTTTATTTCTGGTCGCTTGTCCTCTTCAGGGACGAGCTTCATCTTGCCCGGTGCCTTTGTAACTAAAGGACCAAGCAACTCTTCAAACTCTTTTTTACCGAGTTCTTTCTCAAGGCTGGTGATTGTATTTAGTGATTTCTTGTAAATGACATCTTTGTCATATCCCGCAGCAGTGAGTGTGTCGATTACCGCTTCTTCATTGCTATATTTGCGACTCCCTCTGCCCTCTACGAGTTTCATTCCTGGCCACTGCTTGTTTTCATTCACTGACATTGATAAGGCGAATTCTTGAATGGTTTTCGCCCAACTGATTAATTCATCAAGAGAAGTTAGAACTTCGACCACCTCTTCATCCGTCAGTAGTGGCGGCTTTTGAAAATCCAAACGTGCTAGTTTCATATTTTCTTCTGCCCTAGCCCCGCAGGCTGCTTTCGCCTTACACCACCTGCAATGCGGTCCAACCACAAATGTCCCCTCGCCAGCAAATGCTAGTTCCGCCTGTGGCTTGACTTCACATTCCGCCCATTCCAACAAATCATCTATCTGTATTTCATCAGTGGAAATGTTATCTAATCTAGGTTGTACAATAGTCATCATTACAGTCTGGATGTCATACAACATTCCAAACCCATGAATGGCACCTAATGCATAGAGCCGCATTTGTGGATTATTTTCAGCAGAAACTTTTACGCCTTTACCACCTTTAAGGTCAACTACTTCCAAAATGCCGTCGGAAATAATCACTACATCCCCAGTTCCAAATCCTTCTGGAACCCAAGGACTGAAATCCAACCTTTCCTCAATGAGGATGAGTGGATCTTTGCTTCTTGCCCTAGCTTCAATTATTTTTTCGAAGACAATATCCACATAGCATTGGACAGCTTGTTCAATTTCTGGGTTATAAAATTCATTTTGTTTCATCAGCTTCAGCTTTTTGTTCAACTGAGCTTTTGTCATCTGTTTTAACTCATAAGACAAATAAAGCTCTGACAGTTCATGCATGAATGTACCCTCTTTGGCATAGATACTTGTTTCTTCTTTGAATCGTTCACCCAACCGAATACTTGGTGTGCATTTTAAATACATGCTTGACTTAGAGGCACTTAATACCGCATGAGCCCTTTCTGAATGGTTCATATAATAGTAGAAACCTCCCTTTCTTCTTTATCAAAGCTTGTCCGCCCTTTCTAACAGTTCTGGATACTTTTCAGCTGGGATATCGCTTAACTTTTTTGCATCAAAACCTGTAATAAGTTCTTTCACTTTAACCTGTTTACCATCTTGGGCTAATGCTGCAAGTTTAGCTCTGACATCTTCAAAAACTGGTAGTTTAGCTTTTGGAGACTGTGCTGGTTTCTTTGGTTCCTTGTTTTTCTTAGGTTGTTCTTTTTCAACGGGAACTCCAGAGTCCGTCTCATTGCTTTCTAATGCAAACACCAAGGTTTCAATACTTCCTGCTAGATTCCGCAAGTTCGTCACTACATCAAGAGCGAGTTTTGTTTTACTCATCTACCTTTTCTCCTTCCTTCTCATTTCGTTCATCAAGCTGGCTCAGTCGATTAGCTAGTCTTTTAGAAACAATGCTGATAGCCGTAAGGACCCCAATCATTTCTTCCTGAATGACTTTGTTGCCTTCTTTTGCTTTAACTTGTGTTGTCAATTAAAGTTCACCTCCTCGTGGTTAATAATGTCCTTCACTTATTAGCCAACGGGAAGGCTACTTTGGTAACCAAAAATCATAAAAATTTTTCAATAAAAATTCTTAGTGATGTTCCTTCTATGATTTCCGCTTTGTTTTTAGGGGTTGGCCAACCTCTTGACTTAATAGTAATCTCTCACTCAATGTTTAACCCGGACACGAAATGTCCTATTTTTACGCAAAAAGGCACCCCCAAAGTGATATTTGCTTATCACTTTTGAGAATGCTCTTGATTTTAAACAAAAAAAGAACCGGACATAGAATGTCCAGCACCAATAAATATTTTTATGGCTCTTCGCCATTTAGTGTTGGTAAAGAAGAAAACATCCCTAGAGTCAGAGGATAAGCTCCTTCTCAACTCTAATAGTTTTCCATTTTACCGGATGGCAGTCAAGGAAAGCACTTGACAGCCCTCCGGTAAAATGGAGCTTGGTCTGTAAGTTGAGAAGGACCTACCCTTGCTTATGTGGTTCTACCCGAATCATTAGCTTATTAGCTGTTGCGTAGATCATCGCAATAAAGTTTTTGGTTGTCCTATATCCTCTTGCTTTGCGCTTTGCAGCTTGAACCAGACTGTTAATACCTTCAAGTAGGCCATTAGTCATTTTAGAAACGAACCATCTCAAAATACCCGGCTCATGTCTTTTTAGTGTCTGTGCTACTTTTACCATAGGTTCTAATTGAGATCGAATTGCCCAGTTATACCATTCCTGAAAATAAAATGGCGCAAATAGCTTGGACTTGGTCCATAGGTCTTGAAGGGAAAGTTTCATCCGGTAAGCTCTAGCTGTTTTTAAGTTAGTGTCTTTTAGTTTTAAAACTTTTTCTTGTTGCTCCTGATTTAGGTTTTGCTGATTCTTTAGCCATAAATATCGAGTCGTTTTCAGGCCTGGTTCTCCACTTTGTTCCGTTCGTCTTACTTGGTCCAGAGCCTCATTGACTAGTTTCATCACATGAAATTTATCGAAGGTTATATGGGCCTTAGGAAACTCTGTTTCAACGCCTTTTTTAAAGGCTGGAGACATGTCACTACAGACTTCTTCAATGTTTTCCGGGTCAATCCCATTATCTTTCAAAAAGGTCGAGAACACCTTTAGAACATTGGCATCTTTTCCTTCCGTGGCAAATAAAACACGTTTGGTATCAACATCCACAAACAAGGTAACGTATTCATGACCGCGCCGGCTGGATGTTTCGTCAATGGCAATACGTTTTACGTTAGTTATATCCAATTCTTTCATAGCTTTATCAACATAATAATGAAAGACACGCCATAACCGGGTGTCATGCTCGCCTACTTTTCGAGCTACAGCTGCCACTGGCATTTCTTTCATAAGTTGCATAACTTCAGATTCAAAGAACCATGTAAAACCAGCACCAGGACGAGACCACTCTACATGTACGGTACGGATTTTTTTACAAAGGTCACACTTCGTTCTAGGAAGTCTTGCGTGAAGGATAGTCTGATATTGCCAGAAATCCAAGTGCCTCCATGTACGGTCATCATCTAAAATATCGTGGACTTTGGCATGTGGATGGCCACAGTGAGAACAGACAAATTCTGCACCACGTTTAAAATCTAAATAAATATCGAGAATAAGTTCCTTTGAATTCAATTCATAATCAACAACATACCAAGGATCTTCAATATTTAAAGCCTTTTGAAACACACTATATTCTTGATTAAAATCTTCCATTTGGACCACCCCAGATAATAATATTTCAAACTATTATCCATTATGGTCAGGTCTAGGAATCTTTAAACCAATACTGTTTAGCGAGGAAGCATTTTTATTTTATTAAGCTTCTTTTGCGAGAGTTTTATATTCACATGCAACAAGAATTTCATTACATTCATATATAGAGCTTTGAAACTTTGTCATTAATAACATTTGAAAAATGACATGTTTTTGATCACCTGGTCTGAAAGAATGTCCTGCTTTAGCTACCATATCCAAACTCAGTGGAGGAGGTAACTGAAGTCCAATACAGATCGCAATAACTGTCCCGAGTTTTGAATTATAATCAAAATCATTTCTCATTCTTTGAATCGTCTTTGGACTAACCAATGATTTTTGGGCCAATTCTTCTTCTGTGATATTAAGACGCTTCATATGGGATACAAGAGTGTCTCCAAATGTAGTGGGAAGAGTGCGCTGGATATTGGCTATTTGACTAGCCATACCTCCAAATAACATTAATTCTTTCGCATTCTTTTCTATCGATTTATTATTATCTGAATCTGAAAACTTAACTTCTACTAGCTTATCAGACGCAACATCTCTATATAGAACTGCCTCTTTGTAGTAGTTGACACCATTTTTATTTGGACTTGCTTTCACATCGAAAATCAAACAGCATTCATCAATATGTCGTCTTGCGTAATCTGTTAGATTTGCATATCCGTAATCATCTCGGTATATGTATTTAGGATCGTTTATACAAAAATGAGAATCAACATATAGATATTTCCCCGAATCTAATAGACTTCTAAGGTTCGCATTCGTCGCATATTCAAACAATGCATCCTGAATACTAATAGTGAACGTTTGATTGTTTTTAAGAGCCTTTTTATCAAAAGCATGGCTTGCCACATAGCGGTCATCTACATAGGTGTAAACGCCAACCGCCTCTCTATAACCGAGATCAATCATTCTAATCTTTGCTGCCACTTTAGACACTTCGAAAAACTCAGATAATTCTAGGACTACTGATTCGAAAATCTCATAAGAGTTCTCTCTTGAATATAATCGTTTGTTTTTGGCAATTAACTCTTCTATCTTTACCCTTGTTTGCTTTTCGGGCATTAGTATTCTTGGAGCTAGAGCGTTAGCCTGCCATTCCATCCAATCCAACGGAGTCCTATTCTTTTCCGGCTTAGCACTTTCTATTACTCTACAACTGATTGCTTTTGCTTCACGATTATAAAGTTTCTCAAGTTCAAAGAATTTTTTGTGTAATTCCCAGTGTACACACTCGTGGATTATCGTATTATTCATAGATCCAATGTTGCGCATAAAAAACACATCTGGGTCAATAAACATTGTTCCTCTTTTTACCTTTACTGACTTGTAGGCCCCTGAATTGATGTCATAATATCGAGTTTTAGCATTAGAAAAGTATATCTGTCCAAAAACAGAACCTGTTTTTGTGATGTGTATTTCTCTAATGCCAAGACCCATTCTTTCAGCAATTTTACGAGCTGGTACCTTCATTGGCTTTTCGAGAGCTTCCGGATAATACTTTTCAAGAAATCCTTCTGCAACTTGATCTAGCTGGTCCTTACTAATGACAGGAACCAAGTATTCTGAAAGGCGATTCTCCTTATTCTCTCTTTGTTTCATATAGATAGACACATCTATTACACCAAAATCCTGAAGACCGTCCTCTAATATTGCTGTACAAGAAATTCTGAACCATTGAATTAACCCATCAGTTTCCCTATTGCGTTTTACTGTTTCAGCAATTTGAATTTCAGCAGAAACAATGACATCAAAATTAATTGAGTTATCCTGTGAGCTAGTTATATTAATCCACTTCACTTCGAAGTCTTCTAAGCTCGCCTCATCTGGTTCTTCAACAAAGTATGATTTTGATTCAAGGTGAGAAGGATTTTCTTCTATAAACTCTGATAACTCATCAAAAATTTCGTTATAATACAGTTCCTGAATAACATCTCTAAATGAATGTAATTTACCCATAGGCAAGTCTCCTTGCTTCTGATTTAAAATAGAATCCCACACTACATCTTATTTCTAATAAAATTAATAGCTTGCGAAGCCAACAAGCAAACACAGCGAGTAATTCCTAGTCGCCGTATGCAACTTTTCTACACATTAGTTTTATTCCATATTCTTTTTCAATTGAAAAACCTTCATACATCCTGTCTAGCCTTCGTCTACGTTGTCTACTAAGATGAAAAGGATGGATACCCCCAAAAGTAATCCTTTTATCTCCAAGTATAGTTGATTCACAAAGTAATTTTTTACATCTGTTTTTGTCAGTAAAATAATTACTTTTATTAAATGCGTAATCAAAGGCATCTTCAGTAAAAATATTAGACTGCTGGATATCTTCAATAATATCCATAAAATCTAAAAGCCCTTCATGAGGATAAATTAATCTTCCTTGGTCCATTCGTTCATATATCTCTTTTGATAATTTTTCCGAATGTCGGAATCTTAATTTTTCAAAAGTATAGTCTTCCTGTAGAGGATACTCATCCACCATTCTAATGCCATAACCATGCTGCATATGACATCTCATAAAGGGTTGAAAACCAATAGGCAATACATCATTATTTAGAATTTTTTCTTCATCATTGTTACTTGAGAATTGCCCTGTAATATTAAACGTACTCTTAGCACTAACCTGCCATTGTGGTATATGAAAAATCATCCCATACTTTGTACTATTGGACTTTTCCGTCATTTCTTTCGTTAACGGTTTCCATCGTTTTTCCTTACCATCGTAATAACAGGTCGCAAAAAACAATGCTACATTAAAATCGTTTGTAATATCCAACCAATTTGTCTCCAAGCCGTAATGCTGTGCTAATGCTTCAAATAAGACATCACTATATGAAGTAGCCCAATTCTTCACATAATCAAATTCGAACAGAAACATTCCAAATTCTGCAATCCTCATGTCTGCTACTAGCTTATATAGTTCTTTATCTACCTCATTATCAAACTGATTAAGCTTTCTTGTTATGGAAGGTACACTCCTAGAAAATATTTGATTTTCTCCACGATAATAATTGTTTCTCTCTGCTTGGCGTATCACAACTCCGTGTGGATATTGCATGATAAAACCTGACGTTTTCGGATCTCTATAAAGGACTTCTTTATAAAATTCCAAGCGTGAATTACTTGGGTTATCAGAGTAATAATTTTTTCCTACATAACTATCTTTCGTTACTGCTTCGCACTCTTTTGCATCTCTTTCATTCTCTTGGATCATAGATCTGATATCATCATACGTGATTTCAATTATTCTATTATCGAGTTTATCGGTATATCTCTTTGAAATGTATTCACTCATATACTCACTCCAAAACCAAAGTCCGCATATCAAATCGAACATATATTATTAATATCCCAAAATCCCTTTACTTACTTTATTAGCTCAACTAGTTATGGAAAAGACATTGTTAGATCAACTTTGTTGTTAACGTTCAACACAATCTACTAAGACCATTACAAGAAATTATTTACTCCTCTTTACTACTAAAGATCTCCGAAAACTGATCCTCAACAGAATCTCTACCATACTCAATTTTATATAGTAACTGAGCAATCATTTTTTCCAACTGCTTTACATTAGTAGCAAGATAGCCATCCATTTGCGCTTTTGATAATTCATACACTCTACCATTCTCAAGTTGACTAAGTTTGTTTTTAATTTCTAGTAATTCGTGGCCGTACTTATCGGTTACATTTACAATTTTTTCAGCCATATTAATCCCCCAACTTACAAAATAAGAAATTTATTATAATTTACTTAATGCAACTATCAGATTATCCAATTCTTCTTTTGATAAAGTGACACCTTTCCCCATCTTCTCATGGTTAGGGGCCCAATCACGGACATCATACTTAGGTTCTCGGCCATTCCAACTAATTAAGTTCAATTCTTTTGTCCATCCTTTTGCAGATTCTGAAAGGACAGCTATTTGTGCTGTTATTTCGAATTTGATGTCTGCCACAGTACACTACTCCCCTCGTGAGTTTAATTAAATCTGAATCAAATGTTGTATTCTTCTCCTGCTTCTGCAGCTCGGAATGACTGTAAATCTTCAACCTTCACATTTCCACACATTAATTCCGCCTGTCTCATTACAACTTCTAAAGCATGCTTCACTTGTTTTGGTGGATAGTCATATTTTTTAAGAAGTCGTTTGATGATTCGCCTCATACCAGCTTGAGCGCTTGTTCTTACATGCCAATCGATAGAAATATTACGTTTAATTGCAGCCGTTAATTCATTTGCAATTTTCTTAAGTACATCATCGTCCATTAATTCTTTTACAATTTCATCAGATGTGAGCGCATCATAAAAGGCAATTTCATCTTCATTCAATCCAAGATCTTCTTCTTCCTCACGTGCCTTCTTCATTTCCCTCGCCATTCGGATTAACTCTTCCATTACTTCTGCATTTGTAATCGCTTGATTTCTATACTTATTCAATGCCTTTTTGAGCTTATCAGAGTACCTTTCAGATTTGACAAGGTTTCTCTTTTCCATCATTTTGATGTTGCCTTCTAAGAGTTTCTTCAACATTTCAACCGCTAAGTTTTTATGATTCATCTCTTTTACTTCTTGTAGGAACTCTTCTGATAAAATAGAAACTTCAGGGCGCTTCATACCCATCGCATCAAATACATCAATAACTTCTTCTGAGATAATCGAACGTTCCAGTAATTGGTTAACTCTTGCCTCTACTTCTTTCTTAGACTTCTTTTGTGGATTCTTTACTTCTAACTTTGTTAAGCTAGCTTTTACCGCTTTAAAATAACTCACCTCAAACGCCACATTCTTTCCTTCATCAGTCGCTGCACATAAAGAATGGGCTTTTGCTAATTCTGTAGCAATTTGCTTGAAGTCTTTCTGTTCTTTTTCAGGCTTACCAAGGATAAAGTTCATACCACCGACAATTGCTCGCATTCTGCCAGCTTGTGATGTTCCCATAAATGCTGTGTAATCAAAGCCATGCATCATATCACGGAGAATTTCTAATTTCTCGATCATCACCGCAACAGCTGCAGAAGTGTCAATTCCTATACTCTTTTTATCACTTTCCGTATATTGATTTAGTGCTTTTTTTAAAGCTTCAAGTATTCCTAGATAATCAACCACAACTCCGCCGGCCTTATCTTTAAAGACTCGATTTACTCGTGCGATAGCTTGCATTAAGTTATGACCTTTCATTGGCTTATCAATATACATGGTGTGCATGGATGGAACATCAAAGCCTGTAAGCCACATATCCCTTACGATGACAATCTTTAGTTCATCACTATTATCTTTCATTCGTTTAGCTAAAGTGTCTCTTCGTTGTTTTCCACCAATGTGAGGTTGTAGCTTTTCATCGTCACCAGCGCCTCCGGTCATCACTACTTTAACTTTTCCTTTATTGACATCATCACTATGCCACTCAGGTCTTAATGCAACAATTGCGTTATATAATTCCACACAAATGCGACGGCTCATGCAAACGACCATTGCTTTCCCATCAATTGTTTTGGTCTTTTCTTCATAATGCTCCACGATATCTTTTGCTAATTGCTTAATCCGGTTAGGGGAGCCAACAATTGCTTCTAACCTAGACCATTTTGTTTTATACTTCTCTCGATCATTATCTTCTTGGCCTTCTGTAATTTCTTCAAACTCATCATCAATTTTCTTTAATTCTTCTTCGTCTGTCTCCAGCTTAATAATCCGGTTCTCATAATAAATCTTAACTGTCGCTTCATCTTCTACTGCTCTTGTCATATCATAGATATCGATATAATTTCCAAAGACAGCTGGCGTCGATTTATCTTCTAATTCAATAGGGGTTCCAGTAAACCCGATGAAAGAAGCATTAGGGAGTGCATCTCTTAAATACTTTGCATAGCCAAACTTCACTTCACCAGTCTTTGTGTTTGTTTTAGCTTCTAGCCCATATTGGCTACGATGAGCCTCATCCGCAATAATGATCACATTTCGGCGATCAGTTAATACCGGCATTTCTCCCTCTTCCGGTTTAAACTTTTGGATGGTTGTAAAAATAATCCCACCAGACTCACGATCATTTAATAGGTCATATAGTCCATTCTGTTCTTTTGAATTATCCTTTGCTTGTTGCTTTTTCTGTTCATCTGTTAGCTTTCTTACATGGGCTTGTTTTGGTGTTTGTCTTAATACATCACGAGATTTCCAAAATGTTTGATATAGCTGGTCATCTAAATCATTACGGTCTGTAATGACAACAATAGTTGGATTGTTGAGTTTTTGAACAAGCTGAGCCGTATAAAATACCATAGAAAAACTTTTACCTGAACCTTGTGTATGCCAAATAACACCGATTTTTCTATCACCAGATTCACTAGAGGCTTCTTTCGTATGATCAACTGCCTTTTTTACAGCAAAGTATTGATGATAAGCGGCTAGAATTTTCGCAATGGTTTTCTTGTCTCCAATTTTTTCGCCGTCCTCATCTTTTTCTTCTTCCTTTGTTTCTTGAAATAGAATGAAATTTCGAATGATGTCTAGCACTCGTTCTTTTCCAAGCATTCCTCGTAGCATGACTTCATATTGAGGGACATCTAAAGATTCGATGCTTTCACCGTCAATTGTTCTCCAATTCATAAAACGTTCTTGATTAGCAGTGATTGTTCCGGCTTTTGCATTAATGCCATCTGATAAAATACAAAACGCATTATAGTTAAATAAAGAGGGGATATCTCTCTTATACGTCTGAATTTGCTCATAGGCATTATCTATACCCACATTTTCATCTGTGGCTGACTTCAATTCAATCACAACTAATGGAATACCATTTATAAAAAGGATTAAATCTGGCCGGCGTTCCTCATGTTCGACGATGGTGAACTGATTGACAGCTAAGAAGTCATTCCGTTCTGGATGTTCAAAGTCCACCAAAAAAGCTCTCTTCGTCCGGTTATTCCCATCCTCACGAAAAGACACTTCAATCCCTTCTACTAAAAGCTGATGGAAATATCGATTATTCTCCTCTAAAATCGGACTGTTAAAAGCAATGATCTTACGAAAAGCCTCGTCCAACGCTTCTTGAGGTAGATTTCTATTTATCTGAAACAGCGCATCTTTTATACGCTGTTCCAGTATAACTTCTCGATAATCTTTTCTTTCAGGACGTTCTCCATCGCAACTTATTTCAGGTGCAAAAATATAGTCATATTCTAGTTCTTGCAGAATTTCTATTGCTGCTTCTTCTAATTTATCTTCGGTGAAATTTTCTAAGAGGCTCATTTGTCTCCCCCTCTCAACAACCATTATTTGAATAGCTTTTTTAATAGCTTAAAAATATCAAATGACGTTTTCTGATACACTTTGTTGTAAGCATACTTCTTAGGATTCCGTAACCATCCATACCCTCTTGGCATTTTCATACCAGCCCGATGTACTATCTGCCGTTTGATGCTAGTTCTTGCTGAGATTCTCTTCTTCAAGCTTGGCTTTCGCATTCCAAACTTCATTAGAACATCTCCTTAATTTTCAAATGGCACTCGGATTTCACCGGACATTATTTTCGGAATTAAAGTGTCACGAGTTCTGGATAGATTTAAATTTTCATTTCCATTCATTTGGATTAAATCTATTATAGGGCTTATGAGTGCATCGAACTTTCGAACTTTTTCTAGTCCAGGTGAGATTATTTTAAATCTATCTAAAAATGAGTTTATATCCAAATTCTTTATTCCAGTTGTCCCATTTTCAAATTGGAAGAACACATCCAATTCATATAACATCTTCCAATAAAAATAAAAATAATACATATACAAAGGATCTTCTAATGTGACCGCCCTACAAAAATTCGTACACACAAAATCTTCATCATATTTACTTAGCATCAAATCATTAATATAGGTAATCCGGCCAGTAGATTGTGTGGGCTTCCACCGGAAATCTCAATAACTAAATCACCTGAAGTAAGCTTTTTATTTTTATGGTTTTTTTCAATGATATACCTTTTAGGTAATGAGCCTTTCCTCCCTTCACTTACTTCTGGAATATCAGCTCCTCTAAGACAATATATAGCTTTTTTATAATTACCTTGTTCATTTTCCTTACCCCAGTCTCCACCGAGAACATTACTGGTAAAACTCCTAAATGTAGTTACTTCCCAACCCTTAGGAATCAATCCAAGCTCACTTTCAATCATTTGTCCTCCACTCGATTTATACGGTTTTCCTTCTTCATTAGGAAATTCAAAATCTACAAACCACTGCCTAAAAATCGTTTGTGCTATTTCTTCTAGCTTGCTGTTAATTTGTTTGTTTGTTTCAATTTTTTCATCTAGGGTTGATAGTACATTTACTATAGACTTTTGCTCTTCTATACTCGGCAAGGGAATTTCAAAAGTTTCTATCATTCCTTTTGTTAAAGCAGCACGTGTACCACCTGACTGGGCCCAGGATAACATTAACTCTTGCATATCCGAACTAACCAAGTAATATTTAAGGAAACTAGGAATCAATTGTTCATTATCAGCTCTTATTATTGAGACATGTTGATTTACACGTCCACCAATAAATTGATTAGGAACATTTGTACATCTAGCTACAGAATCACCTGTAATATTTAAGAGAATATCATCTTTTTTCAGTTCAACATTTGATAACTTTTTTGCTTGTTCTTCATCGATGTACACTAGTCCTGATGGATTAAATTCACAATTATATATATTTTGACTTCTAATAAAAGGGAGTCCAAACTCCTTATAGGATTTACTCCCACCCCTAGGAGTAGAACCACTCCCAATTTTCGTAGTAACTTCTATCAACTTTTTTTCTCCCATGTATCAGAACTCATACCCTATTCCCCCTAGATTTTTTCGAACCTTCTCTTGGAGATTTTGGGACTCAATGAATAACTCGCCTAACTCATTTGTCAATTGCTCCAACTTTTCATTATAGGAAACTCCTTCTTCTTTTACTCTTCCGATGCCTACAAATCGCCCAGGTGTTAAAACATAACCATTCTCCCGCACTTCATCAACTTTAACCGATTTACAGAAGCTTTGAACATCTTCATAACTTCCCTCTACATTTCGCCAATTATGATAAGTGTGAGCAATTCTATTAATTTCTTCTTCGCTTAACTCACGATGACGACGATCTACCATTGTCCCTAGATCACGAGCATCAATGAATAAAATTTCATTTTCTCGACCGCAAAATTGCCCGTGCTCTTTTTTATTTCGGCTCAAAATCCATAAAGAAACTGGTATCGGTGTCGAATAAAATAAATTACCTGGTAAAGATACTATTGCGTCAACTAGATCCGCTTCTATGAGATTCTTTCTAATTTCACCTTCATTTGAAGTATTAGAACTTAATGAGCCGTTCGCTAGTACAATACCAGCAGTACCATTGGGGGCAAGATGATAAACCATGTGTTGGAGCCATGCATAGTTTGCATTACTTGCAGGTGGCGTTCCATATTTCCAACGAACATCATCTGAAAGTTGATCGCCACCCCAATCACTAATATTAAAAGGTGGATTTGCTAGAATATAATCAGCTTTTAATGTTTTATGCTGGTCATCATGGAATGTATCTGCATGATGTTCCCCTATATTTCCTTCAAGTCCACGGATCGCTAGATTCATTTTGCATAGCTTCCATGTTGTTGAATTTAGTTCTTGTCCATATATTGAAAGATCACTAATTTCACCTTGGCGCTCTTCTACAAACTTTTCACTTTGTACGAACATTCCTCCACTACCACAACACGGGTCATAGATTCTTCCTTTATATGGCTCGATCATTTCAACTAATGTCTTAACTACGCTTGTAGGTGTGTAGAATTCTCCACCACCTTTGCCCTCAGCGCTTGCAAATTTCCCAAGAAAATATTCATATACACGACCAAGCAAATCCTTTTCACTTTTATCATGTAATCTAATTGTTGAAATCAAATCAATTAACTCTCCAAGGCGACGTTTATCTAATTCAGGTCTTGCGTATCGTTTATCTAAAACCCCTTTTAAACTCGGGTTCTCTTTTTCAATTTCAATCATTGCATCATCGATGTATTGTCCAATTTTTGAATCCTTAGCGTTATCTTTGATAAAACCCCATCTTGCATTTTTAGGAACCCAGAATATATTCTCGTATGTATATTCATCACGATCCTCCTCGAAGCCGTCCCCTTCTTCAAGAAGTTCATTATATTTTGTTTCAAATTTATCAGAAATGTACTTTAAGAATAGAAGCCCAAGAACAACGTGTTTATATTCCCCAGAGTCCATACTCCCTCTTAATTTATCTGCTGCTTTCCATAGTGTTTCTTCAAAGCCAATGTTCGCTGTTGCCATATACTTCGTCTCCTTCTCTAAAAGTTATTGTCATCAAGAACTTCAAAAAGCTCACTTTCAAACTCATCTTGTTCTGGTCCAGTTGAAACCCAGTCAGGTAAAACTTCAAAATAATGGGCCAAAGCCTCAATAGTTTTATGCAGGATGGCTTCGTGCTGCGATTTTTCAAGTAATTCAATAATCAATTTAAATGTATCTAAATTGGGGTGGTCATCTACTATCTCCATTGCCTGTTTAAATCTTGACACCAATTTTGCTTTTTCAATGTTTCTCTCGATGGTATTCATTTCTTCTTTGTCATAAACAGGTACTTCAACAATATCATTCACATCGCCAATTAAAAATTGCTGTTCATGATTTTTGATGACTGGTTTTAAATCTTGCTTTAATTTTTCTTTTTGAATCTCAAGCTTCTCTACATCTGATAATTCCTTTATGAAATATTCTTCCTCAACTCCAAAAATTTCTTTTAATGTTGGAAGATATTTTTTAGGAACGTTTTGTTTCCCTTTAATCCATAAGTTGATGTTTTGTTTTCGTATTCCTAGCCTTTCTGCCAGTTCCATGTGTTGCATATTGTGTAAGTTTAGAATATATTCCAGTCCAATCAATGAACCACATCCCTATACTGATAAATCTTTTACTATTTTAGTGTATTTCATTTTATTGTCTGAGTCAATAAAAATTCCCTTTCTTTTGGAAATAACTTTTTCGCAAAACTAGCTAACCAACTTAATCTTCATTTTATTCCGCGTAAAAGTAAGACCCCGGGGGTCAAAAAATCCCCCGAACGATTAGTCCGAGGGAACATAAAACACACTTCTATATTTACCTAAAATCCACTAAACCTATTAATACCAAGCTATTTCAACTCTATCAACACCACGCACTCCACATGTGTCGTACAAGGAAACATATCCACCGGCTGCACTTCCACCGTTTTATATCCGCCGTCCTCCAATATCCTTAAATCACGCGCTAATGTGGCTGGATTACATGACACATATACAACCTTCTTCGGCTTCATTTCAATGATTGTATTTAATAAGGCTTCATCGCAGCCTTTTCGTGGCGGATCCACCACTAATACTTCTGCTTGATTTCCTTCTTCATACCATTTAGGGATGACGACCTCCGCTTCACCTACCGCAAAATCAGCATTGGTAATCCCATTCAATTCAGCATTTCGCTTGGCATCCTCAATCGCTTCTGGAACGACCTCAACTCCAAATACCTTCTTCGCCTTTTGGGCCAAAAATAAAGAAATGGTTCCAATTCCACAATAAGCATCAATAACAGACTCTTCACCACTCAATTTGGCATATTCCAAGGCCTTATCATAAAGGACTTTCGTTTGAACCGGATTGACCTGGTAAAAGGATAACGCTGAAATCGCAAATCTCACGTCTCCTATAAAGTCATATATGACCTCATTCCCCCAAAGAACCTTTGTTTTATCACCTAAAATAACATTTGTTCGTTTTGAATTAATGTTATGGATAATGGATTTGATGTGTGGCAGACGTGCTGTTATTTTTTCAATGATTTGATTTTTATGAGGAAGATCTGTTGTTCTTGTAATGATGACAACCATGAGCTCCCCTGTGTTATTGCCGTAACGAGCCATGATATGGCGCAATACACCTGTATGTGATTCCTCATTATATGCAGGAACACCTAAGTCATCACAGATTTCCTTTACCGCTTGAATCGCCTCATTGATTTCTGGCAGATGAATGAGGCTTTCATCCGTATCAACAATCTCATGACTCCTTGGTTTAAAAAATCCTGAGATTAACTTCCCATCCCTTTCACCTACCGGAACCTGTGCCTTATTGCGATAATGCCATGGATTTTCCATCCCGATAATTGGATGAACCTTTACATCCCCAAGCTTTCCGATCCGCTTCAGCACCTGTTCCACTTGATTTTGTTTATAGGCCAACTGTCCCTCGTAGCTTATATGCTGAAGCTGGCAGCCTCCGTATTTATGTGCCTCTGAGGGATTCACTTCCACTCTATATGGACTCTTTTCATAGATTTCAATTAATTTGCCAAATCCATAGCCCTTATTCACCTTAATGACCTTAATATTTGCCTTTTCTCCTGGCAGTCCCCCAGGTACAAAAAGCGGATATCCTTCTATTTTCGTCACACCGGCTCCATCATGGGTCAAATCTTCAAAATTCACATCTATGTATTGATTTTTTTGAACGGGTAATGTTCTACTCATCATTAACTTCCTTTTCTTCATAATTCCAATCCCTTAACTAGCAAGATTGTATCATACTATCACCGGGAAAAGAAAATGCCTATTTATAGATATCCGCGATAGATTTCATATATCCGCGATTTTTGGAATATATCCGCGATTTTTACGATTTATCCGCGATTTTTACGATTTATCCGCGATGGGCTACTACTCTGAAGGGGAAACCAGGATAAGCTCAAAGCAAAAAAACCACCAAAGTATCAACACGAAAATAATAGGTGTCAATCAGGCAGGAATAATAATCCGTCCCAATGCTCCTACAAAGAAACTAGGGGAAACTTGGAAGCAGAGAACCGTCCCCTTGCTTCGACAAAATAAAAAGGCCCACCCTCCAACCAGTTGCCTAATGCTTGGAAAGGTAGGCTTTTCTTATTGTTCAGCTGCTGCATTCTGAACCCATTCTTCCGGTAAATCTTCCTTACGAATTTTATCTAAGGGAACAAACACCTCTAAATGACGATATAAATTCACAAATTCTGCTGGTAATAATCCCCCGAATTCTCCGTCCAGATTTAACTGAACTTTTTCTTCTGAGGTAACCTTAATTCGATTCGCCTGAGTGTATATGACATTTGAATCATTGACATGTTCCCCACGAAGAGCTAGTGTTGCTACACGAATAAATTCAGCTAGATTCACCTTTTTTAAAATTAATAAGGAAAATAAACCATCATTAACTGATGAATCTGGGGCAAGCTTCTCGAAACCTCCAACTGAGTTGGTTAATCCCACTAGAAACATCATAGCTTCGCCTTCAAAAAGCTTCCCATCATACTCGATTTTCAGGTCGGATGCACGAATTGACGGAAGCATTTCAATTCCTTTTAAATAATAAGCTAGTTGACCAATCATTGTTTTTAACTTGCTTGGTACTTCATATGTAAGCTCTGTTAGGCGTCCTCCACCAGCTATATTAATGAAATATTTATCGTTGATTCTACCAATATCGACAGGAATTGTTTCCCCATTGGCAATCACATCTGCAGCCTTTAATATATCCCGTGGTATGTGTAATGCCCTTGCAAAATCATTTGTTGTACCGACTGGAATAACCCCTAGCTTCGGGCGAAATTCCTGTTCCGCTAATCCATTGACCACTTCATTGATTGTTCCGTCTCCACCAGCAGCTACTACAAGATCATATCTTCGTTCTACAGCTATTCTTGCAGCTTCGGTTGCATCTCCTGCGCCTGTCGTTGCATGGCAAGATGTTTCATACCCGGCAATCTCCAGCTTTTCCAACACATCAGGAAGATTCTTTTTAAAGATTTCCCGACCAGAAGTTGGATTATAAATTATTCTTGCTCTTTTCATTCCCATCCATCCTATTAAAAAGATAAATTTTTCCCATTACGCAAACAAGCTTCATCTGTATATCACCTTTTCCATAATAACTCAAAAGATGAAGACAAAGCAATTTTTGACATATTTCTTTCTTATTAGTATATGATTCTTTGAACCTCTTCCACTAATTCCTTCATTAGGTTTTTCACTGACGATTCCTTGGCCAAACGCAATCCTTGACCAGCCCACAATGACATAAATTCATTATTATTTAGATTCGCTGCCTGCCTCCTTAGCCTGTTTGTTAATTGATTCTGAATAGGGTAAGGCAGAATATGCTTATGCTCCTGGTCCATATCTGATATAAACTGATTATTAATCCCCCTTGCAAGTTTTCCAGAAAAAGCTTTTGTTAATCTTGTTTGATCCTCCGTTGCTTGCAAAATAGTTTCTTTATAAACAGGATGCGCCCCACTTTCATTACAGCATAAAAATGCAGTCCCTAGCTGAACGGCTTCTGCTCCGAGCACAAGAGAGGCAGCAATCCCTCTTGCGTCCATGATTCCTCCGGCAGCTATGATTGGTACTCTGATATGATCTGCTATTTGTGGAAGCAAAGCCATTAATCCAACAAATCCACTCTCTTCAGAATGAAATGTCCCCCTGTGCCCACCAGCCTCTACCCCTTGGACTACTATAAGATCCATACCAACAGCCTCTAATTCGACTGCCTCCTCAACATTTGTGGCAGTCCCTATTACGGTGCAGCCATTGTTCTTCAATTCCTTAATAATGCCTGGATCTGGGATTCCAAAGGTAAAGCTACAGATAGGAACCCTCCCCCGTAACACTTCCTCAATTTGTTGATAAAATAACTCCTCCGTTTCTTGGTCGCTGTATATGAAATCACTTTTCTGATCTTCTAGCTGGAGTACATTATGAAATCGAGAAAGAATCTCTTCCATCTTTTCTACTTGTCCTGGATGTATTGAAAGCTCTCTTTCAGGAACAAAGAGATTTATTCCAAAGGGCTTATTTGTCATCCCTTTTATCTTTTCAATTTCTTTTCTAATTTCCTTTGGGTTTAAATATCCTGCCCCTAAATTACCTAGTCCCCCACAATTGGAGGTTTCACTGACCAATTCTGCAGTAGTAATTCCACCTGCCATTGGCGCCTGAAAGATAGGAAATTCTATACCAAGTTTCGTTGTCACCTTATTTTGATTCCAGCTCACTAGCCAACACCTACTCCTTCAATCATTTCATGACCTTTTCCCCTATATCTTTCTTTTTTCATTAGGAAAACCCCTCTATTTTTTTCATTTTTTATATGATAAACAGAACCAAACTTTACCTCCCTATATAAACCATAAATCCTAAAATATACCAATAAAATAAATTATTATTCTAAAAATTCTAAATTTAACTCTGATTAGCTATCGTCAATTGATTATATAAATGTTAGAATATTCAATATATATAATTAAAGCTATATTTGATAGTTTTTTAAAATAACAAAGGAGGAAAGAAGATGTCGAATGAGTTTTACCAGCTCCTTGCAATAGGCATTTATATTGCTGGTATGCTCCTCATTGGTTGGTATGCCTATAAAAAAACAAGTAATCTATCCGACTTCATGCTAGGTGGCCGTGCATTAGGTCCTGCTGTAACTGCATTAAGTGCCGGAGCTGCAGACATGAGCGGCTGGCTCTTAATGGGACTACCGGGTGGGGTTTATGTAAGTGGTTTAGCCGATGCCTGGATCGCCATTGGTTTAACCCTTGGCGCATATGCAAACTGGTTATTTGTTGCACCGCGTTTACGTTCCTATACACAGGTAGCCAATGACTCAATTACCATCCCAGCATACCTAGAAAACCGGTTTAAGGATCATACAAAACTATTAAGAATGGTTTCAGGAATGGTCATTTTAGTATTTTTCACTTTTTATGTTTCTTCAGGAATGGTTTCAGGGGCAGTGTTCTTTGAAAGTTCCTTCGATTTAAACTATCACACAGGATTATTGATTGTGGCTAGTGTTGTCGTTCTGTATACACTCTTCGGAGGATTTTTAGCCGTAAGCTATACGGATTTCATCCAGGGGTTGATGATGGTCATCGCCCTCCTTTTAGTTCCAATCATCGGTATTTTTCACACTGGTGGCCCAAAGGAAACTTTTGATACCGTTAGATTAGTGAATCCTGACTTCCTCGACTTCTTTAAAGGGACAACGGCTATTGGGATTATCTCTGCATTGGCTTGGGGACTTGGATATTTTGGTCAACCTCATATTATTGTTCGCTTCATGGCCATTACTTCTGTAAAAGAGACTAAAAATGCCCGCCGTATTGGGATGAGCTGGATGATTTTCTCACTTCTCGGTACTGTTTTTACTGCATTAATTGGGATTGCCTTTTTCAAAAAGAATACAGAGTTTACTCTCTCCAATCCGGAGGCTGTATTTATTGAACTTGGGCAAATATTATTCCATCCGTTATTTGCTGGTTTTCTACTTGCGGCCGTTCTTGCAGCAATCATGAGCACCATTTCTTCACAGCTAATCGTTACCTCAAGTGCATTAACGGAGGATATTTACAAAATGTTGTTCCGTAAAAATGCTACAGACAAGGAATACGTCCTCTTTGGGCGAATGGCTGTTTTAGTCGTCTCTATCATCGCCGCTGTCCTTGCTTGGGAACAAAATAGCACCATTCTTGATTTAGTGGCGTATGCGTGGGCAGGTTTCGGTGCCTCATTCGGTCCAATCATTCTACTCAGCCTTTATTGGAGAAAAATGACAAACTGGGGTGCTGTTTCAGGTATGATTGCCGGTGCAGTAACTGTTATTGTTTGGAGTAATCTAACGAAGGCTGGTACAATTCCTTTCGAATTGTATGAAATTGTTCCTGGTTTCATCGTGAATTTTATCATCTCAGTCATCATTAGTTTATTAACCTTCAGACATAATGATGATGTTGAAAATGAGTTCAATGAAAGTATCCGATTAATAAAGGAAGGGAATTAGTTTTCAAACATTGGTTTTTCACATCATCTTTCAAAGTTTTATTCCACTCGACAAACAACAAGTTTATCATTGAAAAATATTGTCTTTTCCTGAAAAGATATTTATCCTTTCCTGGGAAATATTGAATATTTCTGTCGAAAAAAAGGGCAATATCAGATTAATCCCTTTTGGATTTTCTGATATTGCCCTTCATTTTTTTATTATCTTTTTGCAATTTCCTGTTGAAGCAATTTATTTACTAATGGTGGGTTAGCTTGTCCCTTAGTAGCCTTCATAATTTGTCCCACTAAAAATCCAATAGCCTTCTGTTTACCGTTCTTGAAATCTTCAATGGATTGAGGATTTTGATCAAGAACTTGATCAATGATTGCTAATAAAGCACCTTCATCAGAAATTTGAACTAATCCTTTTTCTTTAACGATTTGTTCAGGATCTCCGCCATTTTCGATTAATTCCTTGAATACTTGCTTAGCTATTTTTGAAGAGATGGTTCCGTTCTCGATAAGTTTAATCATTCCTGCGAGACCTTGAGCAGTCAACGCAACATCTTCTAAAGTTTTTTGTTCAGCATTTAAATATGCTGATATATCCCCCATGACCCAGTTTGATGCAAGTTTAGCATCTGCTCCCGCCTGAACAGTATCTTCAAAGAAATCAGCCATTTCTCTTGTTACCGTTAAGACATTGGCATCATATTCTGGTAAACCCCATTCCTCAATATAACGTTTTTTCCTCTCATCAGGAAGTTCAGGGATTTCCGCTTTAATGCGTGCTTTCCAGGCTTCGTCTATGTAAATATCCAATAAGTCCGGCTCTGGGAAATAGCGATAATCATCAGATCCCTCTTTGACACGCATTAAAATCGTTGTATTCGTTGCTTCGTCATAGCGTCTTGTCTCCTGCTCAATTACTCCTCCTGAGCTTAATACTTCTCGCTGACGTTTTTCTTCATATTCAAGCCCTTTACGAACAAAGTTAAAGGAGTTTAAGTTTTTCAATTCCGTTTTTGTTCCAAACTCCTCTTGTCCAACTGGTCGAATGGAGATATTGGCATCACACCGAAGAGATCCTTCCTCCATTTTACAATCAGAGACTCCCGTATATTGGATGATAGATTTTAGCTTTTCTAAATACGCATATGCCTCATTAGGAGTTCGAATATCTGGCTCTGAAACGATTTCAATTAATGGTGTTCCTTGGCGATTATAATCACATAATGAATATCCATTTTCGTGATTTAATTTCCCGGCATCCTCTTCAAGATGGATTCTCGTAATCCCAATTCTTTTCTTATAGCCATCTACTTCAATATCAATCCATCCGTGCTCACCAATAGGCTTGTCAAATTGAGAAATTTGATAGGCCTTCGGATTATCCGGGTAAAAATAATTTTTACGATCAAATTTGGTAATTTCAGCAATCTGGCAATTCAATGCCATACATGCCTTCATTCCATAATCAACTACTTTTTTATTCAGTACTGGCAATACACCAGGGTATCCTAAATCAATCACACTTGTATTGGTATTTGGCTCTGCACCAAAGTGGTTTGGACTGGCAGAGAATATTTTAGAATCTGTTTTTAGCTCCACATGGACCTCAAGTCCAATAACCGTTTCATAGTTCATTTTTCCTCACCCCTTACAATTCTGGTTTTTGATTATGAAAGTCTGTTGCTTGTTCGAATGCATGTGCAACGCGATAAACTGTGCTTTCATCAAAATGCTTACCAATAATTTGTAATCCAAGTGGAAGTCCATTGGAGTAGCCACAAGGGATTGAAATTCCTGGGACACCTGCAAGGTTTACAGGGATTGTTAATATATCATTTGCGTACATGGTCAATGGATCATCAATATTTTCGCCAATTTTAAAGGCAGGTGTTGGTGTGGTTGGTCCCACAATGACATCATATTGGGCAAATACATCCTCAAAATCCTTTTTGATTAATGTCCGTACCTTTTGAGCCTTTTTGTAATAAGCATCATAATAACCTGAGCTTAAAGCAAATGTACCCAACATAATCCTTCTTTTTACTTCATCTCCAAACCCTTCAGCTCTTGAGTTCTTATATAGATCCATCAAGCTATTAGAATTTGGTGAACGATAACCATAACGAACTCCATCGAATCTTGAAAGGTTCGCTGAAGCCTCTGAAGAAGAAAGTAAATAATAAGTTGCCAACGCATATTTTGAATGGGGAAGAGAAACCTCCTCATAGGTTGCGCCTAGTTTTTCTAAAACGTTTAAAGCAGTATGAACGGATTGTCGTACTTCTTCTGCTACACCTTCACCTAAATATTCCTTTGGTACGGCAATACGCAGTCCCTTAATGTCACCTGTTAATGCACCGACAAAGCTTGGAACATCAATAGAAGCTGAAGTAGAATCCATTGGATCCAGTCCAGAAATAGCTTGTAGTAGGTAGGCATTATCTTCTACATTACGAGTAATTGGCCCGATTTGGTCTAAAGACGATGCAAATGCCACTAATCCAAAACGAGATACTCGTCCATATGTTGGCTTTAATCCAACCACACCACAGAAAGAAGCTGGTTGCCGAATGGATCCACCTGTATCAGAGCCCAAGGAAAAAGGAACTTCCCCTGCTGCAACCGATGCTGCGGAACCACCTGAAGATCCTCCCGGAACGGTTTCTAGGTTCCAAGGATTTTTCGTAAGCTGGAACCCTGAGTTCTCTGTAGAGGAGCCCATAGCAAATTCATCCATATTTAATTTCCCAATAGTAATAGTTTCTGCCTCCTGAAGCTTTTGCATCACCGTCGCATCGTAAATAGGATCAAAGTTTCCTAGAATCTTACTCGCACAGGTTGTACGTAAGCCTTTCGTTACAATATTGTCTTTTATCCCGATTGGCATTCCGAATAAAAGACCCTTAGATTCATCTGTTCCAAGCTTTTTATCTAATTCTTTTGCTGCATGACGTGCCTTTTCTTCATCCAATGTTAAGAATGCTTGTACTTTATCTTCTACCTCATTGATTCTTTTGTAGGATTCATCAACAAGGTCGGATACTGAAATCTCTTTCTTATGTAGAAGTTCATGTAATTCCGCCACTTTATGATCAAACAAACTCATTTTTTTCCCTCCTTATTCAATAATAGCCGGAACTTTAATTTGTCCATCTTTTTGATCAGGCGCATTCTTTAATACTTCTTCACGTGGCAATCCACTACCTGGAATATCCTCTCTCATGACATTTTTCATATCCAACACGTGGGATGTAGGTTCAACGTTGTCAGTGTCCACCTCATTAAGTAATTCAGCAAATGAGATAATTGCGTCTAATTGAGTAGTAAACTTTTGCGCTTCTTCTTCTGTAATCGCAAGCCTTGCTAAGTTTGCGACATGCTTCACCTGGTCGATTGAAATTCTTGACATTTCTCTCACCTCCAAAATATTCGAACAATCACACAATAATATTGATAATATCAAACTTTCACGCATTAAAGCAATATTATCAAAGGATAACTTGGACTAAAAATCCCTATTTCTTAAAATGTTATTTTTTTACTCAAAAAAATAGGACACATCGGATTTCCAGTGCCCTTCCTTCGAACTTGAGCAGATTATTTTTTGAACATCTTTGTAAATACGGAAAAAAGTCCGTTCCCCTCTTTTTGCTGACCGATGGAGCTTTCCTCCTTGTTTGATTGAGTCTCAGCGGTTTCTTTTACAAAAATATCTTCCTTATCAATCGCATAGTCATAGGCTAAAACTAGACCTAGCTCAGAATTATGCTCTTTATTATTGACCATCGTGTATTCCATGTTCCATTTACTTGCCAATTTTATATACTTTGAATGATAGCTGTAATCAATATTTCCATTTAATAAGAGTTGAGCTTTCTGATTTTCCTTCATGGCATTCTCCACCTCAGGGTATACCTTCTTGTCGCGAACCTGAGAGTTTGTTAACGCAATAACAACCCGTTCCCTAATGGTGCCAAGAAATTTCCTTCTCTCATCTGGTTTTGTTTCCTTCACCCCATGAATTCCCTGCTGTATATAATCATCTATGTTTGCTCTTTCCAAGCCAACTCCTCCTTGTCCTCAAAGTAATGATGCACCTGACTACTATTATGTATGTAGCATTATCTATAATAGTGCAATTTAACCTATTTTTGAAGGTGAAAAGATGGACATTCTGTTATAGATGATCCTATTAACGAAGGAATCCTAGCTTTATTCAATTATTGGTCAAAAAAATCCCCTCTCTTCACAAGGAAGAGAAGGGCTATTTAGGAGAAATATAGGGTGAAAAATCACGGTTTAATACAATTATTACTTATTAGCTGTAAACTGTGCTTCTTCAGTTGAACCTTTTAAAGCTGTAGTGGAAGAAGTTCCACCTGTGATAACCATTGAAACTTGATCGAAATATCCAGTACCCACCTCCCTTTGGTGACGAGTAGCTGTATAGCCATCTTTTTCACTTGCAAATTCTGCTTGTTGTAATTCAGAATAAGCTGC
This sequence comes from Bacillus massilinigeriensis, assembly GCF_900117315.1. Classification (GTDB taxonomy): domain Bacteria; phylum Bacillota; class Bacilli; order Bacillales; family Cytobacillaceae; genus Bacillus_BE; species Bacillus_BE massilionigeriensis. The sequence goes on along the minus strand of NZ_LT630337.1, from coordinate 89,147 downwards.
CATTCCACGATCTTTATATCCAAGAGCAAGATTGAACATGCTGTGGTTCAATGCATGGAATCCAGCAAGAGTAACGAATTGGAATTTGTATCCCATTTTTCCAAGTTCTTTTTGGAAGTTAGCGATTGTTTCATCATCAAGTTTAGCTTTCCAGTTAAATGATGGTGAGCAGTTGTATGCTAACAATTTGCCAGGGAATTTAGCATGGATTGCTTCTGCGAATTGTCTTGCTTCTTCAATATTTGGTTCTGAAGTTTCGCACCAAATCAAATCTGCATATGGAGCATATGCTAATCCACGAGCAATTGCTTGATCGATTCCTGCTTTCGTACGGAAGAATCCTTCTGGAGTACGTTCTCCTGTAATAAATGGAGCATCATACTCGTCAACATCACTTGTAATTAGATCTGCAGCGTTAGCATCAGTACGAGCAACTAGTACAGTTGGTGTTCCCATAACGTCAGCAGCAAGACGAGCAGCAATTAAGTTACGTACTGCAGTTTGAGTAGGAAGTAATACTTTACCACCTAAATGTCCACATTTCTTTTCTGAAGAAAGTTGGTCTTCGAAGTGAACACCTGAAGCACCAGCTTCAATCATGCCTTTCATTAATTCGAAACAGTTTAATTGTCCACCAAATCCAGCTTCAGCATCAGCAACGATTGGAGCGAACCAGTCGATAGAGTTATCTCCTTCACCATGTGAAATTTGGTCAGCACGTTGTAATGCTTGGTTAATACGTTTTACAACAGCTGGAACGCTGTTTGCAGGGTACAAGCTTTGGTCTGGATACATATTTCCTGAAAGGTTAGCATCCGCCGCAACTTGCCATCCGCTTAAGTAAATTGCTTTAAGACCAGCTTTAACTTGTTGTACAGCTTGGTTACCAGTTAACGCACCTAATGCATTAACGAAGTCTTCTTCATTTACAAGCTTCCAAAGCTTTTCTGCTCCACGACGAGCAAGAGTATATTCAATATCAATAGATCCACGAAGTTTGATAACATCCTCAGCAGTGTAAGGTCTTGTTACACCTTTCCAACGTTCATCCATTTCCCAGCTTTCTTGCAATTGTTGAATTCTTTCATCTGCCATTTAATAAAACTCCCTTCCCTTTTTCCTATTAAAATAGAAATCTATAAAAATATTAAAAACACACAAACCCCATTAAAGAAAAATAATCCATAAAAAAAGCTTTTCTCTGTTTAGTTTTGTTTTTTGAGCCGGCTCGTTTGTTATAATACACATTTAAAACTCCCATTTGTATTGTATAACAGAAAAAATAAAAAGAAAAGCCCTTTTTTAAATTTTTCTGAAATTTTATTTTTAAAAGTGTAGCATCATTATTTTTGTAATGAAAAAGCTTGTTTTGGAAGCGTTTTCAATTATTGTTTAATTTTGACCTCTCCTGTTATTACTGGAAATTTATTCCCTTAATATAATAATGTGACCTTCCCTTTTCTTAATGATGAAGGGATTTTACCATGATATCAGAAGTTCATTTTTAATACTTTTTATTGATAGTTTGTATTTAACTTCAGCTTATTTATTTTTTCTCTATAGTAATGCTGAATCTTTGTAGTATTGGCATTTTTTCGGTCAAAATAAAAAGTGGATGGCCTGAATATCGAAGCCATCCTCCATTTCTATTTAATACATTTCTGATGTAGTTTTTGCTTGCATATGGAGAAGTAAATAATCTGGGCCGCCTGCTTTAGAGTCTGTTCCAGACATATTAAAGCCGCCAAATGGCTGGTAGCCTACAATTGCACCAGTACATCCACGATTAAAGTAGAGATTACCAACATGGAAATCCTCACGAGCCTGTTCCATATGGCTGCGGTTGCTTGTTATCACTGCACCAGTTAAACCATACTCTGTGTTATTGGCAATTTCTAAGGCATGATCAAAATCCTTTGCCTTCGTAAATCCAACAACTGGTCCGAAAATTTCTTCCTGCATAATACGAGCATCAGGAGAGAGATCCGCAATAATGGTTGGCTGAATAAAGAAGCCTTTAGAGCTGTCTCCTTCACCACCAGCAACAATTCTTCCCTCTTGTTTGCCTATTTCTATATAACTCATAATCTTATCAAATGCCGCTTTGTCATTTACTGGACCGACTGAGATATTTTGTTCTTCTGGATCTCCTACAATTAGTCCTTTAGTTAATTCAACAGCACGATTTAGTACTTGATCATATACATCCTCTACAATAACTGCACGAGAGCAAGCAGAACATTTTTGACCAGAGAATCCAAAGGCAGATGCAACAATAGATTGGGCTGCCAATTCAAGGTCAGCTTCCTTATCTACAACAATTGTATCCTTGCCACCCATTTCGGCAATGACCCGTTTAATCCAAATCTGTCCATCATTTAGTTTGGACGCACGTTCATTAATTCTTAAGCCAACGTCGCGTGATCCAGTGAAGGAAATAAAACGTGTATCTTTATGATCTACTAAGTAGTCTCCAACTTCTGCCCCGCTACCTGGGACAAAATTCAAGACACCCGCTGGGAGGCCAGCTTCTTCCATTATTTCAACAAATTTTGCCGCAACCACCGGTGTAGTGGATGCTGGTTTTAATAGAACAGTGTTTCCAGCAACAATAGCTGCTACAGTTGTGCCTGCCATAATAGCAAGTGGGAAATTCCATGGAGAAATAATAATTCCTACCCCCAATGGAATGTAATCATATCGGTTAAATTCATTTGGGCGGCTTTGTACAGGCACCCCATCTTTTAATCTTAACATTTGACGTCCGTAATACTCTAAAAAATCAATTGCTTCAGCTGTGTCGGCATCCGCTTCACGCCATGACTTTCCTGCTTCCTTTGTCATTAAAGCAGAAAACTCATGCTTACGGCGACGAAGAATGGCTGCCGCCTTAAATAACACATCTGCACGCATTTCTGGTTTTGCTTTTTTCCATGTTTTGAACGCTTCCACAGCGACTTTCATTGCTTTTTCAGCTAAGTCACGATTTGCCTTTGAAACACGTCCAATCACTTCTTCTTTGTTTGAGGGATTGATAGAGACGATTTTTTCCTCTGTGGAGATATGCTCTCCACCGATGACCAAATCATAATCCTTACCTAAATAGCTCTTTACAGTTTTTAGGCCTAAAAGATAGCCTTGACGTTCATTTTCATTTGAAAAGTCTGTTAATGGCTCATGCTTGTATGGTTGGACCATTTTACCGCCTCCTATGTATAGTTGTACACATAAATAATTTTATCATGATTTCTTAAGTCCCTACAATTGTAAGACCAACAATTTCATATATTTGTATGATTATTAATTTTCTGTAAAAATAAGCTGCTCACAGCTTTTTGGAAATTCCTTACTATATGGTGTGGTGCCTATGGTTGTGCATAGCACAATGCGAGAGTTCCAGTATCAAGAAGTACTTTTGTCTCGGGAAGCATCGGTGTTAGGAGGAAGCACCTGTGAAGAATGAATTATGTGACAGGCACCATTTAATAAGGCACTGGTGACATGTACTTTGCGAAAAAAAGCTTATCGCGGATAAAATGTCGGTTTCCGCGGATATATCGGAAAAATCGCGGATATATCGGAAAAATCGCGGATATTTTTAAAAAATCGCGGATTTATCAAAATAATCGCGGATATCTGTTTTTATGAGGGGGTGCAAAGAAAAAAGCTCGCCAATCGGCGAGCCTTCATACAAGGACAGGACCTGTTCCATACGGTAACGGCCACTTTTTATTGATAAATGTGAACAAATGGTTCATCTTGTTTAGCTTTTCTAACAATTAATGCCTCTGGGCCATTAACTGAAGTAATGCTTACTTGGACCGTGATATAGTTTGGAAAATACTCCATGACTAGTCCAGCAATATATTGGGTAAAGCCGACCGCCTCTGTTTTTCCATAAAATTGAATGGGAATATCTATGTTCAGTTGTTGAAGCTGGTTATCTACATAGAATCCCTTCCCAATAATCCCATTGAAATTTGGAAAATAATTCTCTACGTCTTGTTTAAAATTCTTAAAGGCTGTGTCGTTTTCACGATACTTCTCTTTTGAAGTGTCGGACGGGAATAGTACATATTGCTCCTTTACCTTTTCCCAATCATCAATGCTTGAGCTGCCTTTAGGTACATGTGCATAGGCAAAGAAATTACCTGGCACAACGGATGATCTCTCTTGCTGTTCAAAAAGCGCAATGGTAATCGGAACATTTCTTAATCTCTTCATCCCTCTTAATCGCTTAATTACTTCAGAAGCAATTTTCTTACCTTCTTTTTCAACCTTATTATGATCAATTTCCTTCTCGTACGTTGGACCATACTTTTCTGTTTGATAATAGTAAACAGAATTTAAGGCAAGGCCTATCACAACACCGCCTAAGCTGACAGTTCCCTTTTTATTCTTTACGAGATAATTATGTTCTAAGATATGAGCTAAATAGATTGGGTATTTTTCATTGCTTGCCTTTGAACTGCTTTTACCTGGATTTAGTGGGTTTAACCCAATATTTTCAGATGACTTTAATCCCTCATCCTTTAATTGTGACGCTGTAAACTTACGGTTTAACCATAAGCTTACTGTATTTTTATCAAGATATTGTCCCTCTTGAAATAGATACGTATCCGGGTCAAAGTTGTTTTGCGCGAGCCGCATTAGACCAGTTTCAAATTCACTTAAGTCATATCTCGAATCAATATTGTTGACGACTAACCCTCTGGCTTCTGAGGGCTCAAACGGCAATATGGTTTGATAGTATTTATCTGATACCTTATATTTTGGAATAATCGCTTTCTTCTGGGTATTGTTTTCTTCTTGAACTACCTCATCCTGTTTTTGAAAGTTAGGAGCACAGGCAGTCAAGAGGAGTACAAGCGCAATAGCGATCATTGAGAGCTTTCTCACTACGTTCACACCTCTAACCTTTTTAATTCTTCAAGCAGTTTCTCCTCAGACCATACTTCAATTCCTAAATCGTTGGCTTTTTTCAGTTTTGATCCTGCCTCTTCCCCTGCAATGACCAGATGTGTTTTCTTACTAACACTACCAGAAACATTTCCTCCTAATGCCTCGATTCTTTCCTTCGCTTCATTTCTTGTAAGGTTTTCTAGTTTTCCTGTCAAAACGATTGTTTTACCAGAAAAAATTGAATCATTTTCTTCAGGAGATAAAGGCTTAGGCCCTTTGTAATTCATATTTACTCCAACTGATTTAAGCTCAAATATCAGCTCTTGAACCTCATCCTGTTCAAAAAAGGTGACGATAGAATCGGCCATTTTCTCACCAATTTCATTGATATTCGTCAGTTCCTCTCTACTCGCCTTTGCTAATTGATCCATCGTTTCAAAGTAAATGGCTAATGTTTTGGCTGCCTTCGCTCCGACATGGCGTATTCCTAGTCCAAATATGAGCTTTTCTAAAGAGTTCTCCTTTGAAGCCTTAATTGCGTTTAATAAATTTGTGACTGATTTCTCTCCCATTCGTTCTAATTCTATTAATTGCTCATAGGTCAAATGGTAAATGTCGGCTACATCATGAATGAACTCCGCTTCGAATAACTGGCTAACAACCTTTTCTCCAAGCCCTTCAATATTCATGGCATCCCTTGATACAAAATGAATTAAACCTTCTCGAATCTGGGCATCACATTTTGGATTAATGCAGCGTAAGGCTACTTCTCCATCCAACCTCACTAGCTCACTGCCACATGTAGGGCAATTCTTTGGCATAGAAAATTCCTTTTCCTCACCATTCCGCTTTTCAGTTAAAACCTTGATTACCTCAGGGATAATATCTCCAGCTTTAATGACGACTACCTGGTCTCCGATTCGAATATCCCTTTCACGAATCAAATCTTCATTATGGAGAGAGGCTCTTTGAACAGTAGACCCTGCGACACGTACTGGTTCTAAAATTGCAGTTGGCGTAACCACCCCTGTACGGCCAACGCTTAATTCAATATCCTTTAAGGTTGTTACTACTTCTTCCGCCGGGAATTTATAGGCAATCGCCCAGCGGGGACTTTTTGCAGTAGTACCCAGTCTCTCTTGCTGTTCGAGAGAGTCCACTTTTATAACAATCCCATCGATTTCATATGGTAAAGATGGTCTTTTCTCCGTCCAATTTTCAATAAATAAAAGTACTTCCTCTATATTTGCACATTTCCTCCGCTCTTGATTCACTTTTAAACCAAGTGTTTCTAAATATGACAAGCCATCACTATGGGAGTTAATGCTAGATTCTCTTATTCCAGCTAATGCATACAAGAAAATATCTAAATTTCTGGAGGCTGCAATTCTTGGATCTAATTGTCTCAGGGAGCCTGCTGCTGCATTTCTCGGATTGGCAAATGGCTCTTCACCATTTTCCTCCTTCTTTTGATTCAAGGCTTCAAATGAGCGCTTTGGCATATAGGCTTCCCCACGAACCTCAAGCGATATATTCTCCTTTAGCCTTAACGGTATAGAGCGAATGGTTTTTAAGTTGGCTGTAATGTCTTCACCAATCGTACCATCCCCACGAGTTGCTCCTTGAACAAAAAGGCCATCCTCATAATGGAGCGATACTGCTAGTCCATCAATTTTCAGTTCGCAAACATAAGAAAAATCGTCACCTACCGCTTGCCGAATCTTACGGTCAAAATCTCTTAAGTCACTTTCATTAAACGCATTTGCAAGACTCAACATCGGTGATTGATGCTGTACCTTCGCAAAGCTATCTAATGCTACTCCTCCCACACGCTGAGTAGGAGAATCCGATGTTTTTAGCTGAGGAAATTGCTCCTCTAAATCATTTAATTCCTTCATTAATTGATCATACTCTGAATCCTGTACCGATGGTTGATCAAGAACATAATATTCGTAATTATATTGATTTAATTGCTGCTGTAATTGTTTTATTCGATTTTCTGCTGCTTGAAGGTCCATAAATCAGGTCCTTTCTACAAATTTTTGCTCATTACAAAGAATTTCGGCATGATATTAAACCTTTTTGATTGGGGCGTATTTAGCAAGGAGTCGCTTAATCCCAGTTGGACTTGGAAAGGCTATATCAAGCTCCATTCCTTCACCATTTCCTTTTACACTAACAACTGTTCCAATACCCCATTTGCCATGCTCAGCTTTATCTCCAACTCCCCAACCAATTTCATCGCCACCTGTTGTGTTCATCACAGGACGTGTAACTGGCTTCCTCATTGGTCTTCTCTCCATACGAGGTTCGCCAAAAGGTGAGGCTTCCCGATGTACAGGCTGCATTCCTTCTATTAAATCATCAGGAATTTCATCGATAAAACGGGAAGGTCGATTCATGCTTGTTCGTCCATATAACGTTCTCATTTGTGCATTTGAAATAAAAAGCTCTTCCTCAGCACGAGTGATACCAACATAAGCAAGGCGTCGCTCTTCCTCCATTTCAGCTTCTTCCATAAGAGAACGACTATGTGGAAAGACACCTTCCTCCAATCCCATTAAAAAGACAACAGGGAATTCTAATCCTTTTGCTGAATGCAATGTCATTAATACCACTGTATCTGTCTTTTTATTTCCATCATCATCAAGCTTATCAATATCGGCAACCAATGCTAAATCAGTTAAGAAGGCTACTAAGGTTTTATCCTCACTGCTCTCTTCAAAGTTTTGTGTAACAGAAAGGAATTCATCAATATTTTCCAATCTACTTTGAGCTTCAAGAGACTTTTCTGCTTTCAGCATGTCGCGATATCCTGTTTTCTCTAAAAGCTCTTCCACTAATTCAGTGACAGACAGATATTCTTGCATCTGAGTATACCCGCTAATTATCTGACGAAACTCAGCGGCTGCCTTTGTTATTTTCGGGCTTAATCCAATGAGTTCAATAGATTCAAGGGCTTGAAACATAGATATATCGTGCATATTCGCAAAATCTGCAATTTTATCAAGGGAGCTTGAACCAATTCCTCGTTTCGGAACATTAATCACGCGCTGTAAGCTAATATCATCATCTGGATTAGCGATTAAGCGTAGATAAGCCAAAAGGTCTTTGATCTCTTTTCGATCATAGAACTTTATTCCCCCAACAATGGAGTATTCAATATTGGATTTAAGTAATACTTCCTCCATTACACGGGATTGAGCATTCGTTCGATAAAGAATGGCAATATCTGAGTATTTTCTTTTCCCACTATCAACCATTTCTTTTATTTTACCTGTTACAAATTGCGCTTCACCCTGCTCGCTATCTGCACGATAATAGACTATCTTATTGCCCTCTGCATTTTCCGTCCAAAGATTTTTCGGCTTTCGATTTAAATTGTTTTTAATAACTTCATTAGCCGCTAGGAGGATCTTTTTCGTTGATCGATAGTTTTGCTCGAGCATAATCACCTTCGCGTTGGAGTAATCCTTTTCAAAGGAAAGGATATTTCCAATATCCGCTCCCCGCCAACGATAGATAGATTGGTCCGAATCCCCTACTACACATAGATTTTTAAAACGAAAAGCAAGTAGCTTTACAAGCATATATTGCGACCTATTCGTATCCTGATACTCATCAACGTGAATGTATTGGAATTTGCGTTGATAGTATTCAAGAACTTCTGGGACCCTTTGAAATAATTGAATGGTTTTCATAATTAAATCATCAAAATCAAGAGCTTGGTTTTTTCTTAATCTTTTTTGGTACTCGGTGTAAACATCGCTCACTACTTGGTCAAAGTAGTCCCCAGTTTTTTTTGCGAATTCTTCCTCGTTTACAAGTTCATTCTTAGCTGAGCTGATAGTACTGAGGATAGCACGTGGGTCAAACTTCTTTGGATCAATGTTTTTATCCTTTAATATTCCTTTAATCACCGATTGTTGGTCCGTTGTATCTAAAATTGTAAAGTTTCTATTAAAGCCAATCCGATCAATATCTCTACGTAAAATTCTTACACACATGGAGTGAAAGGTTGAAATCCAAATCTCCTCAGCAGCTCCGCCTAGAATTCTCTGAATCCGTTCTTTCATTTCGCGCGCAGCCTTATTTGTGAAGGTTATGGCGAGGATGTTATACGGATTAACATGTTTTTCCACCATTAAATACGCAATTCTATGTGTTAGTACTCTTGTTTTTCCACTACCTGCTCCAGCCATTAATAGTAGTGGACCTTCTGTTGCTTTTACTGCCTTTTGTTGTTGCGGATTCAATCCATCCAACAATTTTTCCGATAAATAATGCATATTTCCGATTCACCACCATACAAACATATGTTCTCTATTCTATTATAGACGATAAAACGCTTTTTATCTATGATTGCTTTTGACCTTTACTGTTTTCAATGCTTCCTCAAGGTTTTCATATAAGGCATTCCCTACCACAACAACATCAGCATGGTTCATCATCTCTTTAGCATCGTCTAGAGTATGAATTCCACCGCCATAGAATAATGTTGTATTCTCTAGGTTATTTTTAACCTTTTCTACTAGCTTGGGATCTCCATATGTACCACTATATTCTAAATAAAATATTGGAAGGTGAAACATCCTTTCAGCCATCATTGCATAAGAAACGACATCATCTGAATCAAGATTCGTCAGAGCATTAGTCAATTTTGCTGCTTTACAATCAGGATTTAGTATACAATATCCAGATACTAAAATATCTTCCCAATTCATAATTTCTCCGTATTCCTTCACCGCCTGCTGGTGAAGTCCTGTAATCCATTTAGGATCCGTGCTATTTAAAACTGTTGGAATAAAATATAAATCAAACCCTGGTGTAACAGATTCAATATTTGATACCTCTTGTATACATGGAACTGTGTATCTGCGGACCTTTGCCATTAAATTCAAGACATTTTCTAGTGTAACCCCATCACTGCCCCCAATAATAATGGCATCCGTTCCAGATTCACAAATTTTTTCTAAGTCAATATCAGACAACTCTTTATTTGGATCGAGTTTAAAAGCATGACGCCACTCTCGAATATCATACATGCACATAACCCTCCATTCAGGATATTCATTACACCATTATAGCACTTGAGGAATTGAATAAAAAATATATTAAGGCATGTTTCAACTTAACATTCGTTAAAAAGCCGGGGCCCTCAAAAAGGTTCCCCGGCTTTACATTAAATCTTATTCATTCTCATTACTTGCTTCTATATTCTTCAATCTCTCTAGTACAATACCATAAGAATCATTTCCATAATTTAAGCTTCTTTTTACACGGGAAATGGTTGCTGTACTTGCCCCTGTTTCCGTCTCAATCTTATGGTAAGTTTTCCCCTCGCGCAGCATTCTAGCAACTTCTAAACGTTGAGCTAATGATTGAATCTCATTCACGGTGCATAAGTCATCAAAGAAGCGATAGCATTCCTCTAAATCGGTAAGAGATAGAATAGATTGAAATAATTGGTCTAGTTCTCTTCCTCTTAACTTATCTATTTGCATAATAACTCTCCTTAACCCAAATTACCTACTGTTCTTTTATTGATACCATTGAATCTATACCTGGACTTGATGGAACAATGTTAATCCATGTTTTCCCTGGAACAAAACCCGCTACTTCTCCATTAATAAATGGTAATATTCTACCGTCTACATTTTTCCACTGTACTTCATTCCATAAGCCACGCTGTAATAAATATCCCTTTCCACCAGAGGTTAAGTTAATTTCTCTGCGGCCATAATTATCGATGTACCTGTGCTCTGCCTCTACAATAAAAATATTATCAAGTAAGACAGGTTCTTCTGTATCATAATCAGCCGTTAATTCTCCATTGGAAAAGCGTTGATATTTCTTTTTACTTGTATCATATTTGTACTCAACATAAAATAATGAGCTTCCCGAGTAAGAAATACTAGCATTTAATGCCTGATTTCCCGCTAAGCCTTCCACTTCCTCATCTGATAGGAAGGTTAATGAAGATGGTGCCTTGTTCATTTTAGCATCCACCTTCTCTGCCCCTTTTAAAATATTGTCATAGCTAATATAAGAATTATGAGGGGCCTTTCGAAAGTTAGCCCTTTTAAATAACGAACCATCATATTCTATTCCATTAATGTTGTCAATATAATTGGATTTAAGCATCTGCTTCGCCTCAGGGCTCCAACCATGAGCCACATAAAAGCTATCGTATCCTTTTGCCAACTCAATAAAATAGTCACGAGCACTTCTTACTGGACCGATTGTTTTAGGCTTTTCACTTTGAAAGATAGCTAAAAATCGGGTGATATCTCCCTCAGCCAATACTTCATAAACAATATCCGCCTTTTGTAGACCTGACTGTGGTCTTGCACTCGGGTGATTATTCACCATAACTGCAACCGATCTCTCATTAGGCTCTTCCTTCTGTCCCATTCCAGTTAATGGTGATTGATATGGAAAGTTCTCTACATCAGGAGCTTGTTTCCCAATATTTTCGGTTTCTTTCTCTTTAAGTTCTTTTACAGCCTCTTTTTTAGCGCAACCCGTTGCTAGAAGCAAGACAGCCACTGAAAATATAAACCACTTTTTTAGCATAATACACCTCGACTTTTGCATGTAAAATCAGCAGTTGAAACAAATGATGATAGAACTCTCTTTTCTATTTTAACGCATTATAGAAGGAAAGAGTACCATTTTATTCATTACATCGTACATCCCTTGCTGTGTAATCCGTATATAAGGTAAATGAGTAGATGAAAAGAAAAGTAATGAATAGACAGGATCTTCAAATCGGTAACCCTTTTGTTTTAAATATATTAATAGCTTTTTCTCTTCATTAATTAAGTCTTCAACCCTTTTATCTGACATCACACCGCTGATTGTTAATGGAATTTCTAAAATGATCTCTCCCTGCTCACAGATGACGATACCTCCTCCTATTTCTTTCATGCGGTTAAAGGCCTTCATCATATCTTCTTTTTTCTTTCCAATCAATAGGATATCGCCTGTATTGGAGAAGGAGCTGGCAAGGCCATCTAAGTCTTTTGTAAAGCCCTTTAACAATGTATTGATTCTCCATTTTCCTTCACGGTCAATCAACATAAAGAAGCTTTCATCATGCAGATTAGAAAGCTCACTACATGACATTTCTATTGAAATCGAATATGGTTTTGTAATTACTGCATTTTCCATTTTAATACCAAAAGGCATAGAGAATTGTAAATCATCTAGACTGATCTCCCAATCAATATTTAACGGGGAAAACTCAAACCCATCCCAATTCATTTGCTCATAGGCCTCAACAATTTGGCCGTCCTTTTTCAACCATTCCCCTTTCGATAAAACGGATATTGGGGTTGGATTTCTTTCATCTGTTAAGAAGTTGATATGGGCAATTCTCCCTGTGGCAATCTGACCATGCCAATAATCCATATTATAATATTTTGCAATATTAATTGTTGCCATATTATAAGCATCAATAACAGGGATTCCTTTTTCAATCGCCATTCTAATCATCATATCATTCATCCCATTTTCATAAAACGATGCCGACGAGCCATCCGTATTAAACATAAATGAATCATAATGGTTAATCCCAAGCTTTTGAATTTCATCCAATAGTATAGGCAAATCTGGACGAATAGATGAATGACGTAGGGAAACAGTATAACCTTGCATAAGGCGATTGTAAATCTCTTTTCCATTCATCGCTTCGTGGTCACAATCTGCACCTAGAAGCATCATTTTGGCTAAAGTTTTCTCAGACGCTCCAGGAAAATGCCCCTCAATCTTTTTCCTCAGCCTTTTTGCTTCTTGCATCCAAAGGAGCATCATATCATCACCATCTAGCAATTTTGGCCAGCCAGTAAGCTCACCACCTTGAAGGACACAGTCATGTTCGAGCCATGCCTTTACATTACTATGAGAAAAGGTGATTTCCTCTTGTTCAATTTCTGTTTGCGCATCAAAACGACACCACCAATACATGGATGCTGGAACATTTTTTAACGCCTCAATGAGGGAAAACGCTTTCTCTTTTTCTAATTGTAAAACCAGTACCATATTATCATTAATAAATGTTGTAGTTCCAAATTGAGATGCATACCTTGCCAAGGAGTGGGGATTATATAACTGAAATGGATGTGCATGAGGCTCAATATAACCAGGTACAAGCAGCAATCCTGTGCAATCAACGATTTCACAATCATCTAATTTCTGAGGTAACATATCACCAACATAAATAATTCGATCCTCGTAAATCCAAATATGGGCTTCCATCCATTTGCGAAAAGTCTGGTTTAAATATGTGGCATTTTTCAAAAGCTTGGTTGGGGACCTTTTCCCATCAAGTATAGAAACGTGTTTACGCAGCTGTTTATTTTTCCACCGATAGCGCTGTTCAAGCACAAACTTCTCCTCCCTTTCTTTTGTGCAACTCCCTTTTATCTGTATTTGGGAGTTCTTTCTAAATAGTTATATTAATAAATGACATAAATATCTGTTTTTTTATTTTCAATGTCAAAATAGGTAAATATAATTAGAAATATCCAGAGCAGAGCAAAAAGAAAGCCCTTACATGTTATGTATTTATTATACTAACATATTTCACTATTTAACGCATTAAAGAAAAAGTAAAAATATTAATTTTTATGATGAAGGAGTGAAAATAATGAAGGTAAAACAAAATATTGGGATTTTGAATGCCCTTATTCGTATAACCATCGGGTTGACTGTCCTCGCATGCTGCACAGCGAAAATGGTTAAAAAACCTTGGAAAGAATCCTATATATTGCTCGCAATGATGGGTGCCATGAAGGTGGCAGAAGGAATTGTTCGATTCTGTCCAGTTACTGCATTGTTTGAGCAGGGTCAGGAAGCATGGAATGAGAAGAATAATCAGGGGCAGGTTGAGCCAGATTTGTTTCCGAATAATCCAACGTAAACAAAAAGGATCGGCTAACTGAATGAATGCCGATCCTTTTTCCAATTGACTGAATGTCTAAAAAATACCAAATTTCAATAATGAAAGGGAGATTGCCCTATGTTTTTAGAATACGTGACTGATATGTCCTTCGTCTTAATCTCATTAATCGGAAGCATTATCGCAATCTTATTCGTTTATGTCAAAAAAGTTAATAAACGGCGTGTGCGATAGCCTTATATCCGATATCTTTACGATAAAAGACACCTTCTGATTGTAGCTTTTCAAGTTCCAAATAAACCTTTTTCTGTGCTTCTTGCAGACTCTTGGCTTTCGTTCCAACAAGGATGACACGTCCACCATCTGTTACGAAATCACCATTTTCATTTTTCTTTGTTCCCGCATGAAAAACATATAGCTCTTTTGCCACTTCCTCAATGCCAGAAAGAACAGCACCCTTTTCATATTTTTCAGGATACCCCTTTGATGCGACAACCACACCTATGCAGGCATCTGAATCCCATTCAATCTCTGGCTTTTCCCCTTTTAAAATAGACTGAATAGTTGTAACAAGATCAGATTTCATTCTTGGAAGAATGACCTGTGTTTCAGGGTCGCCTAATCTTGCATTAAATTCAATCACCTTTGGTCCTTTTTCCGTTGCAATTAAACCCGCATATAGAATTCCACAGAAATGTCTATCCTCTTTCACCATGGCATTAGCAGTTGGCTTAAGTATCGTTTCAATGGCCTCAGCGACCATTTCTTCTCCAATATGTGGGACAGGTGAATAGGCCCCCATTCCACCAGTATTCGGACCTTGGTCACCATCATATGCCCGTTTATGGTCTTGAGCAATTTCAAGAGGAATGACTGTTTCTCCATTGACAAAAGCCATTAAAGAAAATTCCTCTCCCTCTAGAAATTCCTCCACAACAACCGTTGAGGAAGCATCGCCAAACTTCGAATGCACCATCATCTCCTCCAGGCTTGATAGAGCATCCTCCAATGTCATGGCGACAGTAACACCTTTCCCAGCAGCCAGCCCATCTGCCTTGATTACAATCGGAGCGCCTTTTTCTTCTATATATGCTTTTGCCTTTTCATATTCATGAAAAACCTCATACTCTGCAGTGGGGATATTATACTTTTTCATGAGGTCCTTAGCGAAGGATTTACTTCCTTCAATGACTGCCGCTCTTCTATTCGGACCAAATACTGCTAATCCAGCCTCTTTAAAACAGTCAGCTAATCCCTCTAATAAAGGAACCTCTGGACCGATAATAGTCAGGTCAACTTGTTCTTCAATTGCAAAGCTCACCAATTGGTTTTGTTCATTCTCTTCAATTTCCACCTGTTTAGCTACATCCGCCATTCCTGCGTTTCCTGGTGCAACAAATACTGTTTCTACTAACGGACTTTCGCTCACTTTACGACAAATGGCATGTTCACGGCCACCTCTGCCTACTACTAAAACCTTCATCATGTGCACCTCCACAGATTAATGCTTAAAGTGTCTCACTCCTGTAAATACCATGGCAATTCCATATTCATCTGCCTTTTTAATGGAATCTGCATCGCGAATAGAGCCTCCAGGTTGGATGATGGCAGTGATTCCGGCTTTGGCTGCCTCTTCTACTGTATCATCCATAGGGAAGAAGGCATCTGATGCAAGAGCTGCGCCTTTTGCTTTTTCTCCAGCTTGTTCAAGAGCGATTTTGGCTGAGCCTACCCGGTTCATTTGTCCAGCTCCAACCCCTAGAGTCATGTTTGCATTCGTCACAACAATCGCATTAGACTTTACATGCTTGACGATTTTCCATCCTAATTTAAGAGCTTCCCACTCTTCTTCAGTAGGCTCTCTCTTTGTTGGTACAGAAATGGTTGCCTCATCTAATGAATAGCGATCCTGATCTTGAACGAGCAGTCCACCTTCAATAGAGGTCAATTTATTTTCCACTTGATCCTGTTCATCAAATGGAATAGTTAATAGACGAATATTCTTTTTGCTTGTTAAAATATCCAACGCATCTTGTGTAAAGGATGGAGCAATGACAATTTCCAAAAAGATTTCATGAAGCTTTTCAGCCGTTTGTTTATCAACTTCACGGTTAAAGGCGACAATCCCTCCAAAAATGGAGACTGGATCAGATTCAAATGCCTTTGTGAATGCGTCAAACACATTTTCCCCTACCCCTACACCACAAGGGTTCATATGCTTAACTGCTACAGCAGCCGGTTCAGTAAATTCCTTCACAATTTGAAGGGCCGCGTCTGCATCATTAATATTATTATAAGATAGCTCTTTACCATGCAATTGTGTTGCATTTGCAATTGAAAATGCTGATCCTAAAGGTTTACGATAAAAGGATGCCTTTTGGTGAGGGTTTTCCCCATAACGAAGTGTTTGCTTTAATTCAAAGGTCAAGGTCAATTTCTCAGGATTTTCTTCATTCGCCAATTTTGTCATATAGTCAGCAATGATAGCATCATAGGCTGCTGTGTGGCGGAATACCTTTGCAGCAAGCTTTCTCTTTGTTTCCTTAGTGACATTGCCTTCATTATTTAATTCTTCCAAGACCGTATTATAATCAGCTGGGTCCACGACTACAGCAACATACTCATGATTTTTTGCAGCAGACCGAAGCATCGTTGGACCGCCGATATCAATATTTTCAATAGCATCTTCAACCGAAACGTCCGGTTTAGCAATGGTTTGTTGGAAAGGATAAAGATTCACACATACAATTTGAATAGGCTCGATATTGTGGTCTGCCATTTGTTCTTGATGGCTAGGTTGATCAAATTTTGCCAATAATCCTCCATGAATTAATGGATTCAATGTCTTTACACGACCATCTAAGATTTCTGGAAACCCTGTTACCTCATTTACGCCAATCACAGGAATCCCATTTTGCTCAAGGGTTTTCTTCGTTCCACCTGTTGAAATGACTTCAAATCCAAGCTCTACTAATCCTTTTGCAAACTCCGTGATTCCATTCTTATCTGAGACACTAATAAGTGCACGTTTTTTCACTTTCATTATCTCCTTTGTAAAAGTTTTTGCAGTGTAGCTGGGTATAGTTCATGCTCAATCTTGTGTATTTTCATTTGTAAGGTTTCTGATGTTTCATTTTCATCAATTTGCACTTCCCTTTGAGCAATAACTGGCCCTGTGTCCATGCCTTCATCAACAAAATGAATGGTTACTCCACTTTTCTCTGCACCAGCAGCTAAGGCTTGACCAATTGCATCCTTCCCTGGAAAGGCTGGAAGAAGTGAGGGATGAATATTGACTATTTTCCCCTCGTATTCTTTTAAAAGAGTTGGACCTATTAATCTCATATATCCCGCTAATACAATCCATTCTACCTCATTCTCTTTCAAATGCCGTAAAATAACCTCTTCGTATTCCTGTTTGCTAGAATAGTTCTTTGCACTAAAGGTGAATTGAGGAATCCGTTCATTTTCAGCTCTTTCAAGTACATATGCCCCTGGTTTATCACAAACAAGGAGTTTTATAGTAGCCTCTAATTTGTTTTCCTTGATTGCATCGATAATCGCTTGAAAATTGCTCCCACTTCCCGAAGCAAATACGGCGATATTTTTCATGGCTTGCCTCCGTTAATCTACTCATCTCTTAAAGTGAATAGTTTATTTTTATTCCTTCTTGATTGGTGACTACACCTATTTGATAGGCCTTTTCTCCGATTTGATTAAAATATTGGATGATCTCTTGAGCTAATTCTTCTTCAACCGCTACTACCATTCCTGTACCCATATTAAAAATATTGTACATTTCCTTTCTATCAAGGTTTCCAATAGATTCCATCAGCTTAAAGATTTCCGGAACCTCCCATTGGCTTTCAAAAAGTTCAACCCCGATACCACTTGGAAGCATTCTTGGAATATTTTCAATAAATCCTCCGCCAGTAATATGTGCCATTCCTTTAATCTCATAATTTTTCAAAGCAGATAGGATTGGTTTGACATAGATTTTCGTTGGACGAAGTAATTCGTCTCCGAGCGTACAGCCTAATTCCTCCACATATTCATCAAGTGACATTTGAGATTGCTCGAGGAATACTTTTCTTACAAGGGAGTAGCCGTTGCTATGAATACCACTTGATGCTAGGCCAATTAACACATCTCCAGGTTTAATGTTCTCCCCGGTAATGAGAGCAGACTTTTCACAAGCGCCTACAGCAAAACCAGCCAAATCATATTCCTCATCACTATACATTCCTGGCATTTCTGCTGTTTCTCCACCAACTAAAGCACAACCAGCTAGCTCACAGCCAGCACTTACCCCTTTTACAATGGCTTCAATTTTACTTGGTTCAGCCTTCCCACAAGCTATGTAATCAAGGAAATAAATTGGTTCAGCTCCTTGAACAACAATATCATTCACACACATGGCTACGGCATCAATTCCAATAGTATCGTGACGGTCCATCATAAAGGCAAGCATCAGCTTCGTACCAACCCCATCGGTTCCAGATACTAGAACAGGCTCTTTTAACCCAAGAACGGACAAATCGAACATGCCACCAAACCCACCTAGACCACCCATTACACCGGTACGAAGGGTCTTTTGAACATGCTTTTTCATTCTCGTTACTGCTTCATAGCCCGCTTCAATATTAACGCCTGCTTGCTTGTATGCGTTACTCATTACTAAAATCCTCCTTAATAAGGGGTGTATTTTTTTATAGAAAGGCTTTGTTTTATATGGAATTTTGATAAAAATAATATGGAATTTTGATAAAAATATCAACTTTTTCCTATGAATCTATGACTATTGCTAAGTCGTTGGTTTCCTTTTATTAAAATGACTGACTTTGTACTGTTAAATTTAGGCTTATTCGCGAAATCTTGGGGTTTATTCGCGAAAATCTGGGTTTTATTCGCGAAATTCCAGGTTTTATTCGCGAAATTCTCGTTTTATTCGCGAAATTCCCGTTTTATTCGCGAATTTCCTGATTTACTCGCGAAATTCTCGTTTTACTCGCGAAATTCTCGTTTTACTCGCGAAATTCTCGTTTTACTCGCGAATTTCCAGATTTACCCTCGAAATTCCCCGTTTTACGGCGAAATTCCCCGTTTTATTCGCGAAATTCCCCGTTTTATTCGCGAAATTCCCGTTTTATTCGCGAAATTCCCGTTTTACTCGCGAATCACCGATTTCCCCACAACAATCTAGATTTACTCCCAGAACCATCACCAACAAAGCCCGCTGAAAAGAAAAGCGACATGACATATGTCGCATTATTTTTTTAAATTAAAAATCATACTTTTTCATATAATCCAGATGCGTTTGGATAAATTTCAGTTGGGTATTTTCCAGTGAAGCAAGCTAAGCATTGTCCACAGGTTTCACTGCCATCATGGTTTCCAATTGAATCAAGCAATCCTTCTATACTTAAGAAGGTTAGAGTATCCGCTCCGATAATCTGTCTGATTTCCTCAACAGAATAAGAAGAAGCTATTAATTCTTCCTTTGTCGATGTATCAATCCCGTAAAAGCAAGGATTTTGAATGGGTGGGGAACTAATCACAACATGAACCTCTGTTGCCCCTGCTTCCTTTAACATCGTTACGATTCTTCTACTTGTTGTACCTCTTACGATTGAATCATCTACCATGATGACCCTTTTACCCTCCACAACACCACGAACAGGAGAAAGCTTCATTTTAACTCCTTGCTCCCTCAATGATTGGGATGGTTGAATAAAGGTTCTGCCTACATAACGATTCTTAATCAATCCCATTTCATAAGGAATTCCAGATGCTTCAGCATAGCCAATGGCTGCCGAGATACTAGAATCTGGGACACCAGTTACTACATCTGCCTCAATTGGGGCTTCCAATGCAAGCTGTTTCCCTAGCATTTTTCTTGCAGTATGCACATTTAGTCCATTGATATTGCTATCAGGTCTTGAAAAATAAACATATTCCATCGCACACATCGCTTTATGAGAGGCCACGGAGTATATTTCTGATTGTATTCCATCATCACTAATGATGACTAATTCACCAGCTTCTACATCACGAATAAACTTTGCACCTACAACATCAAAGGCACAGGTTTCAGAAGCTACCACATAGGCATCACCAAGCTTTGCAATGGATAAAGGGCGCATCCCATTTGGATCAAGTGCTACCATAAGCTTTGTTTCAGTCATAATTAAAAAGGCATATGCTCCTTTTAGCATCGTTAATGAATTTTTCACTTGATCCTTTAAAGAGGAAAAACCACTTCTTCTTATTAAATGGGCTAATACCTCTGTATCAGAGCTTGTTTGAAAAATACTTCCCTGCCCTTCAAGCTGACATTTTAAAGCATCAGCATTAACGAGGTTTCCATTATGAGCCAATGCTAAACTACCTGTTTGAGAATGAAACAGGAGGGGTTGAACATTATCATATCCTCCCCCGCCAGCTGTAGCATAACGAACATGGCCTATGGCAGCCTTCCCTTTTAGACCTGCCATTGCTTCCTCTGTGAAAATCTCAGTAACGAGGCCTTCACCCTTTACACCTTTTAACTTTTCCCCATCAGTTACAACCATCCCAGTTCCTTCCTGACCACGATGCTGTAAACTATGGAGTCCATAGTACGTAATTTGGGCTGCATTAGAATGCCCCCAAACTCCAAAAATCCCACACTCTTCATTTAAACCTTTTATTTCAGCAAGCATGGAATTGCCCCTTTCCAAGCCTTCTCTAATTCAGTCACCTGTTCAACAAGTATAGTCCCTTCATCAGATAGAATTTGTAAAACTGGCATATCGGTTACTTCCCCAATCAAACTGCAGTCTACTATACTTTCAAATTCTTTCTGATTTTCCTTTTTCACTGTTACTAAAAAGCGTGATTGAGTTTCACTAAATAACGCAGAAACCTTATTACCTGATACTTTCACATTTGCCCCAAGTTCTGGTGAGTCTATTAAGCTTTCAGCCAGGGCGACTGCTAGACCACCTTCAGCCAAATCATGTGCTGAGGTCACTAGGCCAGAACGAATAGCATTTAACAGCTGTGTTTGAACCTTTTCCTCTTTTTCAAGATCAATCTCAGGAGCCTTTCCAAAGATCTTTCCAAAGATGAGTTTTTGTAGTTCACTACCTCCAAATTCGTCCTTTGTTTCCCCTAATAGATAAATGAGATCACCGGCATTTTTGAAGCTTTGTGTTGTTATATGGTCTATGTTTTCGATTAAACCAACCATTCCAACAACAGGTGTCGGATAAACGGCTGTACCATTCGTTTCATTATATAGAGAGACATTTCCACCAATTACAGGAGTCTTTAAAGCCGTACAAGCAGCGCTCATTCCGTCTGCCGCCTTTTCAATCTGCCAGAATATTTCAGGCTTTTCTGGATTCCCAAAGTTTAAGCAATCGGTAATAGCTAGCGGCTCTCCTCCTGAAGCAACGATATTTCTTGCTGCTTCAGCCACGGCAATCTTTCCACCAGTTTCGGGATCAAGATAGAGATAACGAGAATTACAGTCTGTTGTCATGGCTAATGCTTTTTTCGTTCCTCTTATACGAACAACTGCGGCATCTGATCCTGGTGCAACAACTGTATTCGTCCGTACCATGTAATCATACTGATCATAAATCCATTCCTTGCTCGCAATGGTTGGCTGCTGTAATAGCTTCAATAAAGTCTCTTTATAATCCTTCACAACAGGTATTTCATTTTCCATCCTTTGAAACTCACGATAATATTCTGGTTCAAGTGATGGTTTATGGTAAACTGGAGCATCCTCTGCTAAGGCATCAGCAGGGACATTCGCAACAATTTCTCCCTTGTGTATTAAGCGGAGCATTTTATCATCAGTAACCGTTCCAATAGCTACACATTCTAAATCATATTTCAAGAATAAATCTTGAATTTCTTTCTCTCTTCCCTTTTTCACTACTATCAGCATTCGCTCTTGTGATTCTGATAACATCATTTCATAAGGAGTCATTCCTGTCTCACGTTGAGGAACAAGGTCTAAATTCATTTCAATTCCATAGCCTGCTTTACTTGCCATTTCAGCTGAGGAGCTCGTCAATCCTGCAGCCCCCATATCTTGAATTCCTACTAAGGCATCGGATTGTACTAGCTCTAAACAAGCCTCAAGTAAAAGCTTCTCCATAAATGGATCTCCCACTTGAACAGCAGGTCGTTTTTCATCAGAGGCTTCAGTTAATTCTTCTGACGCAAAGGTCGCACCATGAATACCATCACGCCCTGTTTTGGCTCCAACGTACATGACCGTATTTCCCGTTCCACGTGCTTGCCCTTTTTGGATGTCCTTGTGGTCAATAAGCCCTACACACATGGCATTAACTAATGGATTTCCTTCATAAGACGCATCAAATTGGACTTCCCCTCCAACTGTAGGAATTCCAATGCAGTTTCCATAACCGGCTATCCCTGCGACCACTTCTTTAAATAAGTACTTCACTCGAGAAGAATCTAATTCTCCAAAGCGTAAGGAGTCCAAAATAGCGATTGGCCTTGCACCCATTGAAAAAACATCACGGATGATTCCACCCACTCCAGTTGCAGCACCTTGATAAGGTTCAATGGCGGACGGATGATTATGGCTTTCTATTTTAAAAACTACTGCTTGTTCATCCCCAATATCAACAATTCCTGCTCCTTCACCCGGGCCTTGAAGAACGCGACTTCCCGAAGTTGGGAACTTTCTTAAAACAGGCTTGGAATTTTTATAACTACAATGCTCTGACCACATAACAGAGAATAGGCCGGTTTCCGTATAATTAGGAGTTCTTCCAAGAATCTTTTCAACCATCGCAAATTCGTCATCCGATAATCCCATTTGCTGATATACTTTTTCTGCTTTTATTTGTTCCGGACTTGGCTCAAGCTTTAACGACATGTGATTCCCTCCATTGTTTGACAATAGATTGGAACAGCTTTAATCCATCTGCTCCGCCTAATAGTTCATCAACCGCTCTTTCAGGATGTGGCATCATCCCTAGAACATTTCCTTTTTCATTCATGATTCCGGCAATATTATCTAAGCTACCATTGGGATTCTGTTCATAGGTAAAAACAATTTGCTTGTTTTCTTTTAGTCTAGCTAAAGTCTCTTCATCACAATAATAATTACCTTCTCCATGAGCGATTGGAATAGTAATAATTTCTCCCTGTTCATAAGTTGAAGAAAACATTGATTCATTGTTTTCTACTTTCAATTCCACTGGTTTGCAAATAAATTTTAAGCTTTCATTACGGCGCATAGCTCCTGGCAAAAGCCCAGCCTCAAGGAGAATTTGGAACCCATTGCACACTCCCAATATTGGCTTCCCTGCCTCTGCTGCTTTCACAACCTCTTTCATGACATTGCTAAAACGGGCGATTGCACCTGTTCGCAAATAATCCCCATAAGAAAATCCGCCTGGGAGAAGAATGCCATCATACTCATCAAGGTTATCTGAGTCATGCCATACATACTCAACTTCTTCCCCTAATTCGTCTTTCACAGCATGATACATATCTACATCACAGTTAGATCCAGGAAAAACAACTACCGCAAATTTCACTGAGCAACACACTCCTCTATCTCATAGCGATAGTCCTCGATGACTGTATTTGCCAAAACTCGATCACATATTTCATTGACAACCTCTTCAACATCGCGATTGGACTTTTCAATCAGCAACTCCATATACTTTCCAATTCGAACATCAGCAACATTGCTGTAGTTTAGAGTGTGTAATGAGTTTTTCACAGCTGTCCCTTGTGGATCTAGAACGCTCTCCCTTAAAGTAACGTAAACCTTCACTTTGTACATTCGAATTGACCTCCAAGTGTTTTTTCGTTTGAATTTTCCCCTTAAAGAATAAAACTAGATTTATTTTGTGAGACGAGCTAATAGTTTTTCATAGGTGTCTGTCAAATCTCCTAAATCACGGCGGAAAACATCCTTATCGAGCTTTTCATTTGTTTCCTTATCCCATAACCTACAAGTATCTGGAGAAATTTCATCTGCAAGAAGAACTTCTCCTTTTGAATCCTTCCCAAATTCAAGTTTAAAGTCGATTAGGCGAATACCAAGTTCACCAAAGAATTCAGTTAGAACAACATCTACATTTAGAGCCTTTTCCTTTAATTGTGCTACTTCTAATGGTGTTGCTATTTGCATTTCATAAATATGATCTTCCGTAATCAACGGGTCACCTAAATCATCATCTTTAAAATAAAACTCAACTATCGGTTTAGAAAGTGGTTTGCCTTCTTCAATACCTAATTTCTTTGAAAAGCTTCCAGCTGCTACATTTCTTACGACCACCTCTAATGGAATGATAGAAACCCTTTTTACTAATTGCTCAGTTTCTGATATTTTCTCTACAAAATGAGTTGGAATTCCTTGGTCGTGAAGCTTTAAAAATAGTAAACTTGTAATCTCATTATTCAAA
This sequence comes from Bacillus massilinigeriensis, assembly GCF_900117315.1. Taxonomy (GTDB): domain Bacteria; phylum Bacillota; class Bacilli; order Bacillales; family Cytobacillaceae; genus Bacillus_BE; species Bacillus_BE massilionigeriensis. The sequence goes on along the minus strand of NZ_LT630337.1, from coordinate 64,898 downwards.
CGGCCTTTTCCTGTAATTTGCGCTTTTTTCTCCCCATTAAAAGCCGTTGCAGAATCCTTATACTCAATCCACACTAGGTTTTCATCGTTTGTTGCATATACCTTTTTGGCTTTTCCTTCATAAATCATTTCCCTTTTTTCCATGATTGGAGAGCCTCCTTTTATTCTCAATAAAGGTATCAGCAGGTAGTGAGTTTAGCTGATCCATTTTATTTCAAAAGATACTTTGTGAATATTGGGAATCTTCAAGCCGTAAAAGGGGTGAGACCTTTCAAAATTCTCACCCGGATAAGACGATTACAAGCCCAATTTTTCAAAAATACTGTCTACTGGTTTCAAATGATAGCGATAATCGAAGCAATCAGCAATTTCTTCTGGTGATAGCTTTGCAGTAATCTTTTCATCAGCTTCAACTAAGCTACGGAATGGAACCTGCTTTTCCCAAGCCTCCATTGCTCTTGGTTGTACAGTGTCGTACGCTTCCTCACGAGTAAGACCTTTATCGATAAGTGCTAAAAGGACCCGTTGTGAGTATATTAGTCCAAGTGTACGACCCATATTTCTCTTCATATTTTCAGGGTATACTGTCAAGTTTTTCAGGATATTACCAAAGCGGTTTAACATATAATTCAATGCAATCGTTGCATCTGGGATGATAATTCTTTCTGCAGATGAATGAGAAATATCCCTTTCATGCCATAATGGAACATTTTCATAGGCTGTTAGCATATAACCACGAATGACACGAGCCATACCAGTCATATTTTCAGAGCCGATAGGGTTACGCTTATGTGGCATGGCAGAAGAGCCCTTTTGACCTTTTGCAAAAAATTCCTCTACCTCACGTGTTTCACTTTTTTGTAAACCACGTACCTCAACTGCAAACTTTTCTATTGATGTTGCAATTAGAGCAAGTGTTGACATGTAGTGTGCATGACGGTCTCTCTGTAGGGTTTGTGTAGAGATTGGTGCCGGTTGTAGTCCAAGTTTTTCACACACATATTTCTCAACGAAAGGATCGATATTTGCATAAGTACCAACTGCCCCTGAAATCTTTCCAAACTCAATTCCTGCAGCGGCTTGTTTAAATCTTTCTAGGTTCCGCTTCATTTCTTCATACCAAAGTGCCATTTTAAGTCCAAAGGTTGTTGGCTCAGCATGAACACCATGGGTACGTCCCATCATGACAGTATACTTATGCTCTTGTGCTTTATTTTTTAAAATCTCTATAAAGTTTTCTAAATCCTTTAGTAGAATGTTGTTTGCTTGTTTAATTAGATAAGAAAGTGCTGTGTCAACAACGTCTGTAGATGTTAGACCGTAATGCACCCACTTTCTTTCTTCCCCTAAAGTTTCTGAGACAGCACGTGTGAATGCAACTACATCGTGTCTTGTTTCTTCTTCAATTTCCTTAATTCTGTTAATATCAAAAGAAGCATTTTCTCTAATTTTTTGAACGTCTTCCTTTGGTATTTCTCCTAATTCAACCCATGCCTCACATGCAAGTATTTCAACCTCTAACCATGCTTTAAAACGGTTTTCCTCTGTCCAAATGGCTCCCATTTCAGGACGTGTGTAACGATCAATCATTGTCTTATCCTCCGATCTTTTCCTTCACTTCATTCCAAATATCACTCTCTGCAATTTCTTCAAGAGCCTTTTCAACTTGGTCGCGCAATATAGTTACGTGGCCCATTTTCCTTTTGACTTTTGCTTCCTTCTTTCCATATAAATGGACTTTCCAATCATTTAACAGGGGTATTTCCTTCAAAAGTTTTTCTTGATGTTCTCCTAATATATTGACCATTACAGCTGGTTTTAACAATTCCGTACTTCCTAACGGCCAGTTGCATATGGCTCTTATATGTTGTTCAAATTGTGAGGTAATACAAGCTTCAATACTATAATGACCAGAATTATGTGGTCTCGGTGCTAGTTCATTTATGTAAATATCCCCTTCATTAGTTAAGAACATTTCTACAGCAAGAGTTCCAACAAGCTCAAGTCTTTCTGCCAATTTTTCAGCCATAACAATAGCCTTCTTTGCAGAGGAGTCTGAAATTCGAGCAGGTACAATCGTTTCATGTAATATATTTTCCTTATGAATATTTTCACCCACAGGAAAAACAGCGGTTTCTCCACTAACGCTGCGAACGATAATAACTGAAATCTCCTTTTCAAATGGAATCCACTGTTCTAGAACGCAAAGACCGTTTTCTAATAACTTCTCTGCTTCTTTAATATCATCCCTATCATTAATAACTAGCTGTCCTTTTCCGTCATATCCACCGGTTGCTGTTTTTAATACAGCAGGAATGCCAAGTTTCTCTATGTGGACATATATATCATTTAACGTTTTGATTACTGCATATGGTGCAACCTGTACTTCAGCTTGTTCAATGGCCTTCTTTTCTGAGATGCGATTTTGTGTCTTTTCTAGGAGCACCTTACCTTGGGGAACGTGTGCATGATGACAAAGCCAATCTAAACATTCTGCATCAATATTTTCAAATTCATAGGTAATTACGTCACTTATTTCTGCTAGTTTTTTAACAGCATTTAAGTCACTGTACTCACCAACAATTTTATAATCAGAAACTTGACCACATGGGGAATCCTCCACTGGGTCTAATACCGCTATTCGAAAACCCTGCCTTTTTGCTGCAAGAGCCATCATCCTGCCTAATTGTCCTCCACCAATAATTCCTATCGTTTGCGATGGTAAAATTACTTTATTAGACAAGCTCATCACTACTTTCAATGACAGTCCTTTTTGTTTCCTGTCTCATTTTCTCTAATCTCATTGCTACTTCTTGATCAAATGCCCCTAAAATTTGCACTGCGAGCAAGCCTGCATTTGTTGCGCCTGATTTTCCAATTGCAACCGTCGCAACAGGGACCCCTCCAGGCATTTGAACAATTGATAGTAATGAATCAAGTCCATTTAAAGCCCTGGATTGCACGGGTACTCCTATTACAGGTAGCGTTGTTTTAGCCGCAACCATTCCAGGTAAATGGGCAGCTCCTCCAGCCCCTGCAATAATTACCTTCAATCCGCGTTCTCTTGCTTTCTCAGCATAATCAAACATCAAATCGGGAGTTCGATGGGCGGAAACCACCTTTTTTTCATAGGGTATTTCTAGATTCTCCAACACTTCACATGCATGTTTCATTGTCTCCCAATCTGATTTGCTCCCCATAATCACTCCAACTTGTTTGTTCATCATTCTCCTCCAAATGAATAAAGCCCAAAACAAATTGCTCTCGTCTTTAGAGAAAGCAATTTGTCCGGGCTTCAAAGCTTCGTTTCTTTTATGTTGCAAAAACGCAACCAAAAAGACCCAATTACCGGGCATATTCCTTTCCCTCATAGTCCGATAATTTACGGTCATCGGGTAGAGACTTATGGGCCATATTCCCATTATTATACGAGGGTGTTTCTTCCATATTATATCTTAATAACATCTTACCAACTGCGTATCTATTATGTCAATCAAAATATCGAACGTTTCTGACCTAATCATTGTTAATGTTCGCTTTTTACTATTCTTCATTTTTTTCCCTCAAATACAATTTGTCTTCCAACAGGCTCATATCTTTTTTCATTCCCTTGAATAATCTCTTTGAAAATAGGTTTTTCCATTCTTCTTGTAGGAGTGTATCCTTCTTTTTTCATACGCTCTATACATTCATCGATTGTTTCATTTTCATGTACTTCAAATAATTGTTTCTTCCCATTGGCCATTCATTTTTCCTCACTATCATTTTATTGTTGAGATGGCAGTTCATTCATATATAGTTTAACAAAAAGTTTTTTCGATATCCTTTCCTAAATCTATCAACGACTCTTGGTAATTAATCAGTCAGCACAGTCAGCTCTATTAAATGCAAACGGAAATTATTCATGGAACATTTTACTCAAGGGAAACTCACAGGAAAATGGAAGATGAATAGTCAATACACCATCACACTATATAATTTTGGTATTTATCAAGATGAAATTTATGTAATGTCCCGAAACGAATCTGAAGTTCATATCGTCCATGCTCCTGATAGAAGATAGAAGTGGTTTTTATATTGGAAGATGATTGCTTCACTTAATAAAATAGGCTGTCTTTTATGGTACTGGTACCGAAAAAAGACAGCCTATTCTTAAAGACCTCCTTAATGATTGGAAATCTCCTGTTTAGTGATAGAAACAATATTCACTTCTTATATTTCGACATTACCTTTCTTATTTAACATCACTTTTGCATTTATACTATGCCCATTTTCTATTATTTCAATAAAATTTTTTCACTCATGCCGAATACTTCAGTTATTAAAAGGATTCTATCTCTTATCAAGGTTGCATGTATATTTCAACAAATTAAACTTTATGTTTATATATTTTGGGTCTTCGGAATATATAGTGGAATTACTATTTTAATTGCTTGATAAAATTACATCATAAATCGGATTATATAGTGGAATAATGGATTAATTAAACCATACTATAATCAAATTCTTTTAAAAATGAACTTGAAAAACATTTTAAATCGAATTACCTTATCTAAGAAAGGAGGATTAAAATATGAAAATAACTATTGAAGAATTACCTGAATCAAAGATTGCTTATTTCCGAAATGTTGGGGAATATGGTGAAAAGCAAAACAAAGAATTAATGGAGAATTTTAAAAAGTGGGCAAAATCGAATGGTGTATTTGATAATTCTACAATTTTAGGTATACCGCAAGATAACCCAGAGATTACTCCTAAAGAGGAATGTCGTTATGATGTTTGCGTTGTTATAAATAAAGATTTTAATGTGGAAAAACCAGCTCAAGTTGGTGAATTTTCTGGTGGGAAATATGCTGTTTTCTTGCTTGACCATACAAAAGAGGCAGTCAGTGAATTTTGGGGCAATATTTTTTCTGAGATAGAAAGAAATAATCTATCAATAAGAGAACAACCAATTATAGAAAGATATACTTCACCAATGATTGATAATCATTTGTGTGAAATATTAGTTCCTATACAGTAACGAGGCAGGGACATATCCCACCTTCTGTTTAAAGGATGAACAACATGACAGACCTACTATGTCTTTCAGATCTAACTGCAATTGAACCACCACAAGAAAATGACACCGATATGATGTTTAAAGTTGAAGCAGTCGAGCCACCTGAACGTTGTCCTGAATGTGGTTTTGACAAGTTGTACAAACACAGTTCAAGAATGAAACTAATTATGGATTTGCCAATTCGTTTAAAGCGAGTGGGCTTACAATTGAACCGCAGACGATACAAGTGTCATGAATGCGGATCTACCTTCTGGGAACGCCTAATATCCGTTGATGAAAAGCGTAGTATGACCAAAAGGCTTTTAAAGTCCATTCAAGAGCAATCCATGTCTAAGACCTTTGTAGAAGTCGCAGAAAGCGTTGGTGTTGACGAGAAAACCGTTAGGAACGTCTTTAAGGATTATGTGGCACTCAAAGAACGTGAATACCAGTTTGAGACTCCTAAATGGCTTGGGATAGACGAGATACATATTATTCGTAAACCTCGGCTTGTATTGACTAATGTTGAACGCAGGACTATCTATGACATAAAGCCTAACCGTAACAAGGAAACAGTCATCCAACGTCTTTCAGAAATCAGTGACAGGACTTATATTGAGTACGTCACAATGGATATGTGGAAGCCCTACAAAGACGCAGTGAACACTGTCCTTCCACACGCTAAAGTTGTCGTAGATAAGTTCCATGTAGTTAGAATGGCTAATCAAGCCTTAGATAACGTCAGAAAGTCTTTGAAAACCCAAATGAGCCAAAAAGAAAGACGTACCCTTATGCGTGAAAGGTTTATCCTTCTAAAGCGTAAACACGATCTAAATGAACGTGAATTATTCCTCTTAGAGACTTGGTTAGATAATCTTCCTGCTTTGAAAGAAGCCTATGAACTTAAAGAAGAGTTTTACTGGATTTGGGATACTCCTGATCCAGATGAAGGTCTACTTCGTTATAGTCAATGGAGACACAGTTGTATGTCCAGTAACTATAAAGACGCTTATAAAGACCTTGTGAGAGCCGGAGACAACGGGCAAGAAGAAATATTTAACTACTTTGATAAAAGGCTCACTAACGCTTATACGGAGTCAATTAATAGCATTATTAGGCAGGTAGAGCGAATGGGTAGAGGTTACTCTTTTGATGCCTTACGAGCCAAAATCCTGTTCAATGAGAAGCTCCATAAGAAGCGTAAACCACGATTTAATTCGAGTGCTTTTAACAAAGCTATGCTATACGATAATTTCAGTTGGTTTGAAGTGACTGATCACGACATTACAGACAACTTTGGTGTCGATTTTTCCACACTTATTAAGAATTTGGAGAAGGGTGATTTATAAGCCCTTTTCCACCATAAAATCCGAATACCCTATATATTATTTCAAATAAAAAAAGCAGCTAAATAATAGCTACTTTTTTATGCCTGGCAACGTCCTACTCTCACAGGGGGAGAGCCCCCAACTACCATCGGCGCTCTAGAAGCTTAACTTCCGTGTTCGGTATGGGAACGGGTGTGACCTTCTCGCTATCGCCACCAGACTATTTTCAAGACATTCTTTATTATAATGTCTTTTTGATTTTTTTCAAGAGAAAATTTTAATTTATTCTCTCAAAACTAGATAATGTGGAAGAAGAAAGAATTACTTCGTAATCAGTTGTCTAGCTCCGGCTCCTAGCTTCTCGGCCGTTTCGATCCGTCCCTACAAATCCAAAAATCGGGATATGCAGCGCCGGCTCTCCAACGTCTGTCGAAGCTGAACAGTCGCCTCTGCTTTTCTATTTGGTTAAGTCCTCGATCGATTAGTATTTGTCAGCTCCACGTGTCGCCACGCTTCCACCTCAAACCTATCTACCTGATCATCTTTCAGGGATCTTACTAGCTTACGCTATGGGAAATCTCATCTTGAGGGGGGCTTCATGCTTAGATGCTTTCAGCACTTATCCCTTCCGCACATAGCTACCCAGCTATGCCTTTGGCAAGACAACTGGTACACCAGCGGTGCGTCCATCCCGGTCCTCTCGTACTAAGGACAGCTCCTCTCAAATTTCCTACGCCCACGACGGATAGGGACCGAACTGTCTCACGACGTTCTGAACCCAGCTCGCGTACCGCTTTAATGGGCGAACAGCCCAACCCTTGGGACCGACTACAGCCCCAGGATGCGATGAGCCGACATCGAGGTGCCAAACCTCCCCGTCGATGTGGACTCTTGGGGGAGATAAGCCTGTTATCCCCGGGGTAGCTTTTATCCGTTGAGCGATGGCCCTTCCATGCGGAACCACCGGATCACTAAGCCCGACTTTCGTCCCTGCTCGACTTGTAGGTCTCGCAGTCAAGCTCCCTTGTGCCTTTACACTCTACGAATGATTTCCAACCATTCTGAGGGAACCTTTGGGCGCCTCCGTTACTCTTTAGGAGGCGACCGCCCCAGTCAAACTGCCCACCTGACACTGTCTCCCACCCCGATAAGGGGTGCGGGTTAGAATTTCAATACAGCCAGGGTAGTATCCCACCGACGCCTCCACCGAAGCTGGCGCTCCGGCTTCTCAGGCTCCTACCTATCCTGTACAAGCTGTACCAAAATTCAATATCAGGCTACAGTAAAGCTCCACGGGGTCTTTCCGTCCTGTCGCGGGTAACCTGCATCTTCACAGGTACTATAATTTCACCGAGTCTCTCGTTGAGACAGTGCCCAGATCGTTACGCCTTTCGTGCGGGTCGGAACTTACCCGACAAGGAATTTCGCTACCTTAGGACCGTTATAGTTACGGCCGCCGTTTACTGGGGCTTCAATTCAGAGCTTCGCTTGCGCTAACCCCTCCTCTTAACCTTCCAGCACCGGGCAGGCGTCAGCCCCTATACTTCGCCTTGCGGCTTCGCAGAGACCTGTGTTTTTGCTAAACAGTCGCCTGGGCCTATTCACTGCGGCTCTTCGAGGCTATTCACCCCAAAGAGCACCCCTTCTCCCGAAGTTACGGGGTCATTTTGCCGAGTTCCTTAACGAGAGTTCTCTCGCTCACCTTAGGATTCTCTCCTCGCCTACCTGTGTCGGTTTGCGGTACGGGCACCNATGCCGGCTCTCCAACGTCTGTCGAAGTTGAACAGTCGCCTCCGCTTTTCGAAAAATATTCCTTAGAAAGGAGGTGATCCAGCCGCACCTTCCGATACGGCTACCTTGTTACGACTTCACCCCAATCATCTGTCCCACCTTAGGCGGCTGGCTCCTTGCGGTTACCCCACCGACTTCGGGTGTTACAAACTCTCGTGGTGTGACGGGCGGTGTGTACAAGGCCCGGGAACGTATTCACCGCGGCATGCTGATCCGCGATTACTAGCGATTCCGGCTTCATGTAGGCGAGTTGCTTTGTCACCGGCAGTCAGATTAGAGTGCCCAACTGAATGCTGGCAACTAATCTCAAGGGTTGCGCTCGTTGCGGGACTTAACCCAACATCTCACGACACGAGCTGACGACAACCATGCACCACCTGTCACTCTGTCCCCCAAAGGGGAAAATCCTATCTCTAGGAGTGTCAGAGGATGTCAAGACCTGGTAAGGTTCTTCGCGTTGCTTCGAATTAAACCACATGCTCCACCGCTTGTGCGGGCCCCCGTCAATTCCTTTGAGTTTCAGCCTTGCGGCCGTACTCCCCAGGCGGAGTGCTTAATGCGTTTGCTGCAGCACTAAAGGGCGGAAACCCTCTAACACTTAGCACTCATCGTTTACGGCGTGGACTACCAGGGTATCTAATCCTGTTTGCTCCCCACGCTTTCGCGCCTCAGCGTCAGTTACAGACCAAAGAGCCGCCTTCGCCACTGGTGTTCCTCCACATCTCTACGCATTTCACCGCTACACGTGGAATTCCGCTCTTCTCTTCTGCACTCAAGTCTCCCAGTTTCCAATGACCCTCCACGGTTGAGCCGTGGGCTTTCACATCAGACTTAAAAGACCGCCTGCGCGCGCTTTACGCCCAATAATTCCGGACAACGCTTGCCACCTACGTATTACCGCGGCTGCTGGCACGTAGTTAGCCGTGGCTTTCTGGTTAGGTACCGTCAAGGTACCGCCCTATTCGAACGGTACTTGTTCTTCCCTAACAACAGAGTTTTACGATCCGAAAACCTTCATCACTCACGCGGCGTTGCTCCGTCAGACTTTCGTCCATTGCGGAAGATTCCCTACTGCTGCCTCCCGTAGGAGTCTGGGCCGTGTCTCAGTCCCAGTGTGGCCGATCACCCTCTCAGGTCGGCTACGCATCGTCGCCTTGGTGAGCCGTTACCTCACCAACTAGCTAATGCGCCGCGGGCCCATCTGTAAGTGATAGCCAAGGCCATCTTTCAGCTTTTCTACATGAGTAGAAAAGAATTATCCGGTATTAGCACCGGTTTCCCGGTGTTATCCCAGTCTTACAGGCAGGTTGCCCACGTGTTACTCACCCGTCCGCCGCTAATCATCGGGAGCAAGCTCCCTCAGATTCGCTCGACTTGCATGTATTAGGCACGCCGCCAGCGTTCGTCCTGAGCCAGGATCAAACTCTCCGAAAAAGAGTAAGATTAGCTCTTATAATTTTAAAAATAGAATTAACGTTGACGTATGGTTTGTTTAGTTTTCAAAGAACAATTTCGATCTCCAATCGCTCAAAGCGACTTTATTATAATATCAGAAACAAATTCTGATGTCAACAACTTTTTTATCTCATTGTTTTCTTGTTGCTTGCTGTTTCGCAGCAACAGATATTAATATACCACCATATCAAAATTGACGCAATAGCTTTTTAATAGTTTTTTAGAAGAAAGATATTTCTAATAATACATATTTTTTTAAAAAGCTGGCTTATCAAAGCCAGCTCTAGTTATCATTATTTATGACGCATTAACGGGAACAATAAAACATCTCTTATTGATGGTGAATTAGTTAATAACATAACCAAGCGGTCAATACCGATGCCTAGACCACCGGTTGGAGGAAGACCATACTCAAGAGCCTCAATATAATCATTATCCATCATATGGGCTTCATCATTTCCTTGTTCTCTTTCCTTCAATTGAGCCTCAAAACGTTCCTTTTGATCAATTGGATCATTAAGCTCAGTGAAAGCATTGGCATGTTCACGAGCGACAATAAATAGCTCAAAACGATCAGTAAATCGTGGGTCTTCGTCATTTTTTTTCGCAAGTGGAGAAACGTCCACTGGATGTCCATAGATAAAGGTTGGTTGAATCAATTTTTCTTCAACCCTTTGCTCGAAGAACTCATTCACGATATGTCCATATTGCATATTATCATTAATTTCAATATTGTGCTCTTTTGCAAGCTGACGAGCTTCTTCTGTAGTCATCTCTTTCCAGAAGTCTACCCCTGTATATTCCTTAATAGCATCTACCATATGAAGTCTTTTCCACTCAGGTTTTAATTCAACTTCATATTCACCATATTGAATCTTCGTTGTACCTAAAACCTCTTGGGCAATATGGGCAATTAAATTTTCAGTTAGACTCATAATATCACGGAAATCAGCATATGCTTCATATAGCTCAATCATCGTAAACTCAGGATTATGTCTTGTAGATACTCCTTCATTTCGGAATACACGACCAATTTCATAGACCTTTTCTAAGCCACCGACAATCAGTCTTTTTAAATGTAATTCAATAGCTATACGCATATATAATTGCATATCCAATGCATTATGATGTGTAATAAAAGGACGAGCAGAAGCTCCACCGGCAATAGAATGCATCATTGGTGTTTCCACTTCTAAATAGCCATGGTTATCAAGATACCGTCTCATTGATTGAATAATTTTACTACGAGTAATAAAGGTTTTTTTACTCTCTTGACTCATAATTAAATCTAAATAACGTTGACGATAACGTTGTTCAACATCCTTCAAACCATGGAATTTGTCAGGTAGTGGTCGAAGTGACTTCGTTAATAATATGAACTCATGAACTTTTATAGATAGCTCTCCAACCTTTGTTCTGAAAACCGTTCCTTTGATTCCAACAATATCCCCAAGGTCCACTTCATTGAATATTTCATATTGGTCGTCACCAACAGCATCTTTACGAACATAGATTTGAATTTGGCCGGATAGGTCTTGAATATGTGCAAAACCAGCTTTACCTTTTCCGCGTTTTGTCATAACTCTACCAGCTATAGCTACAGAAACATTCTTCTCCTCAAGTACTTCATTATCTAGCTCTCCGAATTGATCAAACAGTTCTTGCGCAAGATTAGTACGCTCAAAGCGCTTTCCAAATGGATCTAATCCTTTTTCTCGCAATGTGTTCAATTTTTCCCGTCTGACCATCAATAGGTCATTTAATTCTTCGTGACTCAACACAATCATCTCCATTACATCTTCTTATGTAAGACGCATTAAATGCGAATGAATAATTTAGTGCATACCATAATATTTTACACAATTTATTTATATCAGACATCATAAATGTTTTTAATTGAAAAAAACTGCCAATTTGTCGTTCTGGCAGTTTTTTCACATGAATGAATTATAATGAAAGTTTCTCTATAAGTCAAACCCTCACATGGCTTGAAAACTGCTTTGCTCCATCTCTTCAGCTTCAATAACAAGATGATTTAATAACGCAACTAGCTCTTCTCTTGTATTACATTCATTAATCATGTTTCTAAACTTGGCATTACCTCTTATTCCTTTTAAATACCAAGCGGCATGTTTACGCATCTCTCTAATTGCAATCTTTTCATTTTTTAAAGCAATTAAACGATCAAGGTGTAATATGCATACATCAATTTTTTCTCGAGCAGAAGGCTCACCCATTAATTCGCCAGTTTCTAAATACTTAACTGTTCGATAAATCATCCAAGGGTTGCCCAATGCCGCTCGACCTATCATGACACCATCGCATCCAGTTTCATCCATCATACGTTTTGCATCTTGAGGAGTTTGAACATCGCCGTTTCCGATAATAGGTATATTGACGCTTTGTTTTACTTCACGAATAATGTCCCAGTTGGCTTTCCCCTCATACATTTGAACACGTGTTCTACCATGAAGTGAAGCCGCCTGGCCTCCAGCTCGTTCTACAGCTTTTGCATTTTGTACTGCAAAGATATGATCCTCATCCCAACCCATACGCATCTTTACTGTTACAGGTTTTTCAACCACATCAACTACCGCTGAAACCATTTCATATATTTTCTCTGGATCTAGAAGCCATTTTGCCCCTGCATCACTTTTTATTATTTTAGGAACGGGACAACCCATATTAATATCGATAATATCCGCATTAGAATTTTTATCTACAAACTTAGCAGCTTCAACAAGAGATTCCCTTTCGCCACCAAATATTTGTAGGCTTAGAGGTTTCTCTCTTTCATCAATATATAACATGTCCATCGTCTTTTCATTTTTATAAATAATTCCCTTATCGCTTACCATTTCTGCACAAACAAGTCCTGCACCAAATTCTTTGACTGTTAACCGAAAGGCTGAGTTACAAACGCCGGCCATTGGTGCTAATACGACAGGGTTTTTCAATTGAATGTCTCCAATTTTTAGCATTGGTGATCTCCTTACATTTGTTGTCTATATTAATCGTGATTATTTGGTGGAATTAAATCCTCTTTGCTTATATTAAGCAATTGAGTAATTTGTTCAATTAATTCTTCCGTTGGCATTCTACTGCCTCGCTCTATTTCGCCAAAAATTGATACTGATATCCCTAGCTCTTTAGCAAAACTTTCTTGAGTAAAGCCTTTTAGTTTGCGAAAAGCGCGAATACGTCTTCCCCATTTTTCTGCTTCCATATTCGAACTCCTTCTTTAGCAGGTATAACATTTAAGTAATACTGTAATGATTGGTTCATCTTCGGAACATAGATGTCTGGGTCAATCTCTAAAAGAGGTATTATAACAAAGGCGCGTTCTGTCATCCTAGGATGAGGAATCATTAAATTCTCTGCTTCAATATTTTCTTGATTATATAACAGAATGTCAAGGTCTATTGTTCTTGGACCCCAATGTATTTCCCTTTTCCTCCCAAGTTTTTTTTCAATTTCTTGACAAACCATTAATAATTCCATAGGTTTTAAACTAGTGTTTACTTTAATTACCATATTTAAAAACTGATCCTGATCCTCGTAACCAACAGGATCTGTTTCATAGATTGACGAAGTATTTTCCAAATGTATTTCATTATTGGTTGCTAATTCATTTATTGCCTGGCGTAAATTTTCATAACGATCGCCAATATTTGAGCCTAAAGCAATATATGCTTGATTAATCAATGATTATCTACTCCTTGTAATCTCTATCGCAACAGAATCATAATGCCCGGGTATAGGAGGATCAGGCTTAGTAACCTTAACTGTTACGGATTGAACAGTTGAATAATAGCCTAGTATAGATGATGAGATTTTTTCTGCAACAGATTCTATTAACTTATAGGGCTTTCCTTCTACTATTTCCTTACTTAAATGATATAAGTCCCCGTAGTTAATAGAGTCCTGTAAATGATCACTTATTCCCGCCTTCCTCAAATCCAACTCAATCGTTAAATCAACTATAAACCGCTGGCCTAACCTTGTTTCCTCTGGAAAAACACCATGGTATCCATAAAATTGCATTCGATTCACATGTATCTTATCCACTGTACTCACCCTTACCTATCATAGCATCCATCATTTTAGCCATTCTGCTCATTTCTTTTACATCATGAACTCGAATCATTTGACAACCCTTTTGAATTCCAAAACAAATGGAAGCACCTGTTCCTTCCATTCTTTCATTAACAGGTAAATCCAACACATTTCCAATCATTCTCTTTCTAGATGTTGCTAACAATACAGGATATCCTAATGAGACTAATTTGTCCAAGTTTCTCATCATTTCCAGATTTTCATTTTGGTTTTTGGCAAACCCTATTCCAGGGTCTAAAATAATCTTCTCATCCTTAACTCCAGCCTTTTTCACAAGCTGAATACTTTCATATAGATCATTAAATACATCTCTAATAAAAACATCATAATTGATATCATGACGATTGTGCATTAATATGATTGGCACATCATACTGCGCAGCAAGGGGAGCCATAAGAGGATCAGCCTTAGCTCCCCATATATCATTAATAATATGAGCTCCAGCTTCAAGGGCTTGTTTAGCTACTTCCGCTTTATATGTATCGATTGAGATGGGGACATCGATATTTTTGGAAATGGCTTTAATTATAGGAATGACGCGCTCTATTTCCTCTTCTACAGATATAACCTCGTATCCCGGTCTAGTAGACTCTCCCCCAATATCAATCATATCCGCCCCATGTTCGACCATTTCTACTGCATGCTTGACTGCTATATCTATATGATTATACATTCCACCATCCGAAAATGAATCAGGGGTAACATTTAAAATACCCATGATCAGTGTTTTATTCCCATAGTCCAAGGAATAAGGTCCACACTGAATCGTCTTTATAACATTGTTAATCACGGTTGTTCCTCCTATTTCAACTCTTTCACTTGTGTACATGAGAATAAAATCTCTTTAATCATCATACATGAAATGAGAAATTGTTTCATTTCTATTTTTTCAAAAATAAAGATAATTTTCCACGATTAAAGCTTAGGTTAGGTTCTCCCAATTTTGTTATACAAACAAAGGACAGTAAAAAAGCAACGGCCCATATAGACCGTTGCTCCAATTATTTAATATGTTATTCTGCATCAAATTGATATAACGGTGTACTTAAGTATCTTTCACCATTACTAGGAATAATGGCTAGAACCTTTTTGCCCTTTCCTAGTTCTTTTGCTAATTGAATAGCTGCATAAATTGCTGCACCAGAGGAAATACCTCCAAGAATTCCTTCTTCTCTTGCAGCACGGCGAGCGTATTCAAATGCTTCTTCAGTGCCTACTTGAATAATTCCATCATACACTTCAGTATTTAATACATCTGGTACAAATCCAGCACCAATTCCTTGGATTTTATGTGGGCCCGGCTTTCCACCAGAAAGGACTGGAGAATCTTTAGGTTCTACAGCATAGATTTTAATTCCATCAAAATGTTCCTTCAACACTTGGCCAGCTCCAGTAATCGTACCACCTGTTCCAATCCCTGCAACAAACGCATCTAATTGATCTAGTTGTTCAACAATTTCCTTCCCAGTTGTTCTTCTATGAACTTCAGGGTTGGCAAAGTTTTTAAATTGTTGTGGAACAAAATAGCCATGTTCCTTCGCTAATTCTTCTGCTTTCCGAATTGCTCCTCCCATACCTTCTGGTCCAGGGGTTAATACAAGTTCTGCTCCATAAGCTCGAAGTAAATTACGGCGTTCCAAGCTCATCGTTTCAGGCATGACTAGAATAGCTCTATATCCTTTCGCGGCTGCAACCATCGCTAAACCGATACCAGTATTTCCACTAGTTGGTTCAATAATTGTATCGCCTGCTTTTAAATCTCCGCTTTCTTCTGCAGCCTCAATCATTGCTAGGGCAATACGGTCCTTTACACTGCTTCCTGGATTCATATACTCCAATTTTAAATAAACATCCGCAATATCCTCATCAACAATACGATTTAGTTTGACGATTGGGGTTTGACCGATTAATTCTAATACTGAATTTGCAACTCGTGCCATTTTCATACACTCCTCTTTAATCCGACTATTTTTATTGGTTTAATTAAAATTTATCAATAAATGAAATATAAGTCAATTAATTTATTGAAGTTTATTTCATTTTTCCGAAAATAAAGTATTTTCCCTTAACCCTTACAAGGATATTCCACTTTGTAAAAAAATAGTCTGCTTTTATGATGACCAAACTACTCTCAAGTAATTTGCAACCCCCAAAAAAGCAGACTTTCTATTTTATTCTTTAGCCTCTTCCCTTAATTGTTCTAGTTCCTCTTCGGAGAAATGATAGATTTCGTTACAAAAATGGCATTGTGCTTCGGCCTTGCCATCTTCCTTTATCATATCTTCAATCTCATCTTTTCCTAAGCTTATAATTGCATTGGAAAATCGTTCCTTTGAGCAAGTACATCTAAAAGTTACTGGCATAGTCTCTAATATTTTTACATTTTCTTTTCCTAATATCTCAAATAGCAGTTCCTCAGGAGTTAATCCTTTTTCAATTAGTTTGGATACAGGTGTCATGTTTTTTAAATGGTTTTCAATGGCAGTAATGGTTTCTTCCTCTGTACCAGGCATTAACTGAATAATAAATCCCCCTGCCGCTAAAATGCTATTATCTGGATTTACTAGTACTCCAACCCCAACTGAAGAGGGAATTTGTTCTGATGTTACTAGGTAATAGGTAAAATCTTCACCTAATTCACCTGATACAATCGGAACCTGCCCTGTAAAGAAATCCCTTAATCCGATATCTTTTACTACAGATAACATTCCTGTTGTTCCAACCGCTCTTCTCACATCTAATTTTCCTTGTTCATTTAAATCAAAATGTGTCTGTGGATTCGTCACGTACCCTCTTACTTCGCCTTTAGCATTACTATCGACAAGAATTGCTCCAATCGGGCCCCCACCTTCAATTTTTACGGTTAATTTATCTTCCCCTTGTAACATTGCGCCTAACATAACCGTTGCCGACATCGCTCTTCCAAGAGCTGCAGATGCTGTTGGCCATGTGTAGTGACGACGTTGGGCTTCACCTACCGTCTCTGTACTACGCACGGCATATGCACGGACCTGTCCATTGTATGCTATACCCTTTACTAAATAGTCACTCATTCAAAATCTCCTTTATTTCAAACAATTAATGTTTAGTATTCTCTTTATTACGTTTATAAATTAGCTTTAACCCTTTTAATGTTAATAATGGGTCTACAACATCAATCACATTTGATTCATGGGCGATAAGATTTGCTAATCCACCGGTGGCAATCACCATCGGTCTTTCTTTACTTTGTTCCTTCATTCTTTTGACAATACCTTCAACCTGACCAACATATCCATACAGAATTCCTGACTGCATGGCTGCAACCGTATTTTTCCCAACTATATGATCAGGGCGGGCTATTTCAATTCGAGGTAGTTTTGCCGCTCTTGAATATAATGCTTCAGTTGAAATATTAATTCCAGGAGCAATAGCGCCTCCCAAATATTGTTTCTCTTCATTTATATAACAATAGGTTGTCGCAGTTCCAAAGTCGACAATAATCAACGGGCTACCATACTCATGAATAGCTGCCACAGCATTCACTATCCGGTCTGCACCAACCTCTCTTGGATTTTCATATTTAATATTTAATCCAGTTTTTATTCCTGGTCCAACAACCAATGGCTTTATATGGAAATACTTTTCGCACATTCTCTCAATCGAAAACATAATTGGTGGTACGACGGATGAAATAATGATTCCGTCAATATCTGAAAAGGTTAGGTTTCCATGTTCAAATAATGACTTAATAATCATTCCGTATTCATCTTCTGTTTTATAGCGGTTTGTCTCAATCCTCCAATGGTGGATTAATTCCTCACCTTTATATACACCTAATACAATATTAGTATTCCCTATATCAAATACAAAGATCATCTTTTTCACCACTTTTTTAATTTTAGTATCTCGAATTACACTGCAAACATCATAACATACCCTATAAAAATCATGGAATAAAAATGGCTTATTTTCATCCATTTATTCACCAAAAAAGAGATACTCAGGCATGAGTATCTCCTTTATTTGTGAATATATCAAGCTTTATTGTCATCAGCAGGAGAATCAGATGATTCTTTACTTTCATCATTATTTCCAACAGATGTTTCGTTATTTATATCATTATCCTGAGTTAGCTCTTCTTTTTTGCTATTAATATTAACCTTTACATCATCAGAATCAGATTCTACAGTTAGTTTCTTTCCTTCAGAAGCAGAAGGTGGCATTGTACCATGATCAGCTAAGTGTCTGATTTGTTCTGCATTTAAGGTCTCAACTTCTAACAGTGTTTTAGCAATTAAATCGAGCTTTTCACGATTTTCGGTAAGGATTTTTCTTGCCTTTTCATAACATTCTTTGATAATTCGTTGAATTTCTAAGTCAATTTCGTATGCAATGGCATCAGAGTAGTTTTGCTCATTATTAATATCTCGACCAAGGAAGACTTGACCTTGAGTATGTCCGAACTGCAACGGTCCAAGCTTATCACTCATACCGTACTCAGTAACCATTTTTCGTGCAATTCCAGTTGCTCTTTGGAAATCGTTATGAGCCCCAGTACTTACTTCACCAAAGACGATTTCTTCGGAAACACGACCACCGAGAAGACCAGTAATCTTATCAAGCAATTCTGGTTTTGTCATGAAATAGCGATCTTCTTTTGGAAGCATTACTGCGTATCCACCAGCTTGACCACGAGGAACGATGGTTACCTTATGAACCATGTCTGCCTCGTCAAGAACCAATCCAATGACTGTATGACCAGCTTCGTGGAAAGCAACAATATTTCTTTCCTTTTGAGAAATAACTCTGCTTTTTTTCGCAGGACCTGCAATTACGCGGTCTGTCGCTTCATCGATATCTTCCATTTCAATTTTCTTCTTATTCATTCGGGCTGCCACTAATGCTGCCTCATTTAATAAGTTTTCTAAATCAGCACCTGAGAATCCTGGAGTTCTCATCGCAATATTTTTAAGATTAACCTGTTCATCTAACGGTTTATTTCGTGCATGAACTTTAAGTACTGCTTCACGACCATTAACATCTGGGCGGTCCACAGTAATTTGTCGGTCAAATCGGCCTGGACGTAATAAGGCAGGGTCTAGAATATCTGGGCGGTTTGTAGCTGCGATGATAATGATTCCTTCATTTGCACCGAAACCATCCATTTCTACTAATAACTGGTTAAGAGTTTGTTCACGTTCATCATGTCCTCCTCCTAAACCAGCGCCACGCTGACGTCCAACAGCATCAATTTCATCGATAAATATAATACAAGGAGCATTCTTTTTCGCAGTTTCAAATAAATCACGAACACGGGATGCCCCTACCCCAACAAACATTTCCACAAAGTCTGAACCACTGATTGAGAAGAATGGAACTCCTGCTTCTCCTGCGACTGCACGTGCGAGTAATGTTTTACCTGTACCTGGAGGTCCAACCAATAAAACACCCTTAGGAATACGAGCGCCTAGTTCAGCAAATTTGCGAGGGTCCTTTAAAAACTCAACAACTTCCACAAGCTCTTGTTTTTCTTCATCTGCTCCAGCAACATCTTTAAAACGAACCTTTTTCTTTTCATCGTTGTAAAGTCTCGCCTTGCTTTTTCCAAAATTCATCACTCGGCTTCCGCCGCCTTGAGCTTGATTTAAAAGGAAGAAGAAAAGGATAAAGATAATAACAAAAGGAATAATGGATGTGAAAAATGTCACCCAGCCGCTAGTTTCTTTAGCAGGGTTAATTGTTACCTCTGCTTTTTCAGCAACTTTTTCAATTCTCTGAATCGAAGAATCATTGTTGTACACATAAGTGATAAATTGTTCGCCTTCTTTATAGCCTTCAAGTTCACCTCGTACCTCATACACACCTCTAACAGGCTGTATAGTTATAGACTGAACATCACCGCTTTCTAAGTGGCTAATAAATTTATCATATGTTATATGTTTTGTTGGCTCATTGCTGCCATTAAAAAAGCTTACAACGCCAATAATGACAAGAAAAATTAATAAATAAAAGATGGTATTACGGAAGATCCGATTCATCCCTTACCTCCTCCCACGGTCAAAAACTATACTAAATAGTATCATAGAAAAACGCATAAATACAAGAAATTACACTTGACTTTATTGAAGATAAAATTTGCTTTGCATTACTTTTTTACTTATTTTATTTTAATTGTCGCTGCTGTATACTTCAGGTTTTAAAATACCGATATATGGAAGATTACGATACTTTTCAGCATAGTCTAAGCCATAGCCAACTACAAACTCATCTGGTACTTCGAAACCAACATAATCAGCTTTGATGTCGACCTTTCTACCCGTAGGTTTGTCAAGTAAAGTAACAATCTTTATTGTATTTGCTCTTCGATAACGGAAAAGCTCTACTAAATAGCTCAGAGTTAAGCCACTGTCAATAATATCCTCGATAATTAAGATATCACGGCCCTCAACAGAGGTATCTAAATCTTTAAGGATTTTTACTTCACCTGAAGATACCGTTGAGTTCCCATAGCTTGAAACATCCATAAAATCCATTTCAAGATAGCAGTCTACCCGTTTTAGAAGGTCTCCCATAAAAGGCATTGCACCTTTTAATACACCGATTGCTAAAGGAAACTTGTCCTTATAATCATTTGTTAATTGAACAGCAAGTTCCTTCGTTTTCTCTTGGATTTCCTCTTCCGTTATTAAAACCTTTTCCATATCATTTTTCATATTTTTGTGCCCCCTAGAAGATCATTGCTTAATAAATTTTAATAATATGTACCGATTTGCGGACTCTCCATTAACAGGAAGATTCGCCTTCTTTATCCCAGGAATCCAGACAATTTCATTGGAATGATTCGTTACGATGGGCCAAGCATTTCGTTCATGTACAGGAACTTTTTTGTCGATAAAAATATCCTTAATCTTCTTTGTTCCATTCATTCCCTTTAACGTCATTCTATCTCCATTTTTTCTAGTCCTTACGATAATGGGTAGAGTCCCTTCAAGTTTTAATAATAACGTATTTAAATCCTTATCCTCTTGTATATCATCTACAAATTCCATTATCAATTTAGAACCATTTGGTAATAAGTAGAAACCAGGTTTGGAAATCTCAATGCAATAAGGTTGCACCTCTTGAAGTTGTACATTAAAATGACATTCGTCATAGGACCTTACAATTTTTAGACCATTTGGAAAATCCAATATTCCTGAAGGATGAGGATTAGAAATTAATAAAAAAACTTGATCAATATGTATAGCGGATAAAGATGCAGGTTTTTCCTTATATAGATATTTTAATATTAGTTGAATACCTCTCCTTTGTAAAGGCATCGGAATTTTAAGAAATTCCTCTATACTAATCACTATTTTACCCTGACTCCTCACTTTCATTACCTTACTCATTTCTTGAACAGTTAATTCCTGTAAAAAATCTTCATCACTTATCAATTCATCACTAAAACGCGCAAAATGTAAGTGTACATGAGGATTCTCTTTATGCAAGAAAGGTAAGACCTGATGCCTAAAACGATTCCTGCTATATAGAAGTGATTCATTACTCGGGTCTCTTCTAGGGTCTAAATGATTGTCGGTACAATATTTCTCAATCTCCCTCCTGTTTAAACATAAAAAAGGGCGGAAAATAAATCCTGATTTAAAAGGTCTTAGAAAGGGAATTCCAGCTCTAGCCTTTCCTGTACTACCTCTTGTTAATCTCATCAATATTGTTTCTACCTGATCATCCCCATGATGTCCAAGGGCAAGATAATCAATATGGAGTTTCTCAGCAACTTCTTCAAAAAATTGATATCTACAATTTCTCGCAGCTATTTCTAAACTCAATCCTGTTTGTTCCATATATTTCGGAACATTTACCTGTTTCATTTCAAACGGAATATTCCTCTCTTCACAAAAATCCCTGACAAAAAGAGCTTCTCCGTAGGACTCCTCTCCTCGAAACATATGGTCAAGATGAGCCGCAAAAATGTCTAAATTCCATTGAGTTCTATGTTTCCATAGGAAATGGAGAAGAGCTAAAGAATCTGGTCCCCCGGAAACCCCAACCAATATCCTAGAATTTTCTATATGGAATTGTTTATAATGTAGGAATTTCTCAACCTTTTTATCAATCATATGCTTCTTCCTTAATGACTAGTTTCATTTAATCATCCAATGATGGATGTTTTAAGCTTACCACTAATCACTATAAATCTTCAAAAACAAACCTAGACGTTTTTAAAAAAATTTATCTTATCTAATAAATGCATTTCCCACATCTATTTCCCTTAATACGTGACAATAAGAAAAAAGTTTCATTAGACCATTATAAAATTTGTTCATAAATATAAAGGAAGTATAAAAAGGAGATAATCATGAGGATAATAAACGACTCAATGATTCCTCTTTTCCTTCTTCTCTTTTTCTTAATCTTTTGATTAGCTGGAGCCACTTGATTTGAGTTTTTCCTCTGAACGTTTTTTTGATTTGTTCTATCCGGACTTACACTTATTTGTGAGCTGAATAGTTCTAGTAGATCCTCCCTCATCTGTTTAGCACTTTGATATCTACCTTCTAATGCTGTTAGTAGGATTCTTTCATACTTTTGTAGCTCTGTTTTTTGTTTAATAAGCGGCTTTAACTGCTTTATTCCACCTGTTGTCTTTGGAAATCGCTTCGGATAAGCTGTGTTAATCATAATCATGGCAACAGCGAAAAGGTCATAGGTTGGTTCAGCCTTCCTGCTCCCCATCCCCCAATATCCACGATCATAAAACTCTGTAAATTCCTTTATTGCCCTTCCTTGTATGGTGGTACCCCCTACATCGATACAGCGGATTTTTGAGGGTGGACCAGTAACAATAAGATTTTCAGGTTTTAAATCTCCAAAAACCCAACCATTTTGATGTAATTTTTCTAAATCGGAAAGAAGTTGTAGAATTAGTACCCCAGTCCATGACTGACCCCTTTTATTTATAAATGATAAAAGGTCAGGCCCATGAATGTATTCCATGACATAAAATTGAATATTCTTCGTTCCTCTTCCCCAATCATCAACATCAATCAAAGAAGGTCCGAGGGTAGACCCTTGGACCTTTTGAAAGGATTTTAGTACATTAACTTCAGAGGTTATGGCCATTCCGTTATCACTTATTTTCAGAGCAACCTGTCTGTTTTGAAATTGTACTAAATAAACAGCTCCATTCGCCCCAGAACCAAGTAGCTTAATAATTGTAAATCGATTCTTATGCCATTTACCTTCGATAATCGTTCCCGGAATTATGTTACACAGACTCTTCGAAGAACTGTTCATCATCACGAGATAGTAAGCTCCTTAGTGATCTTTTTTTCTTAAAATAAGTTAATGCTTCACGAATAGCAGGACCAGTTGGTGTCGTGCCACCAGTTGTTAATTTAGAGAAAATACTTGTTAGTGATTCGAGCTTAGGCGTCCAATCTAGCAATTTTTCGACATCATTCTTTTTCCCGGGAAATACAAAAACAGAAAAACGATTATCACCACTACGTGCATTTAAGCTTAACGAA
This sequence comes from Bacillus massilinigeriensis, assembly GCF_900117315.1. Lineage (GTDB taxonomy): Bacteria > Bacillota > Bacilli > Bacillales > Cytobacillaceae > Bacillus_BE > Bacillus_BE massilionigeriensis. The sequence continues at coordinate 41,656 of NZ_LT630337.1, read as the reverse complement.
AGGTCTAACAATGCTTCTTTAACGGTTGGTAGCTTATGTTTCATACTTCCACTTGTATCGACAAGAATCAACACCTCGAGTTCTACCGTTTCACCAAGCTCGTCAACAACTTCCATAACCTCTCCCCTTTTTTCAGGAGGTAGGTCTTCTACCGTTTTTGAACCGCCCAAGATTTGTTGGAGTTCTCGGTTTACAACTCCTTGAAGTGTTTGAGTCATTGCTTTTCTAGTGACCATCTGAACAGTTTGAGAAAGCTGGGTAGCATAGACTACCTGACTGACTCCTCCACCAGACAAGGCTATTTCCTCAATTTCGTTCATTCCCTGTTCATCAATTACGTCATGGTCCATTACACCAATAACATTGACTGTAATTCCTTGTTCCTTTGCAAGCGCTGCCATAGCAACTGGATCTTCTCCCTGATTTGAACAACCATCTGTGATTAATAATATTTGCTTTAACGTACCTGTTTTCATATGCTCCCCTCCAAATAGTAAATTGTTAACATTTTCGACTGTATAGGGATGATTTATACATACCTTCAAAGCTTCTTGCAGAAAATAATTATTTAATTCGCTTTTTGACGATATTTATTAATTGGAATGGTTGCCCATTTAGGGGTGTTATGTTTAATTTTTGAAACAACAACAGTCATGTCATCATCAATATTTCCCGAACTTGACCTTATTACCTCCTCCATAATTAAGTCTGCAATCTCTTGAGGGTCATCCGTTTTTAACTCTTGAATTTTTCTTTTCATCCATATATCATGATTTTCCACATGCTTTGGACCCTCAAACACACCATCACTCATCATGATTAAAATATCACCGGCTTTTAACTGTTCACTAACCACATCTACTTCAAATTCATGCAGGATTCCCATTGGTAAATTGCCTGCCTGTACTTTGATGATTTTATTTCCCCTCTTAATAAAACTTGGAGATGATCCAATCTTTATAAATTTGGATGTGGCATTTTGCAAATCTATCATTGCTAAATCTAAAGTTGAAAAAATTTCATCAGTGGTTCTTAAAGATAAAACGGAATTCACCGATTTTATAGCTACCCTTTCATCGATTCCTGACTGCATTATTTTTTTTAGAAGTTTGAGTGTTTCCTTACTTTCGATGTGCGCCCTTTCTCCATTTCCCATACCATCGCTTATCGCAATTGCGTATTTCCCACAACCAAGCTCAATTGTTGAAAAACTATCACCAGAAACAAAACCCCCATTTTTGGCTGCATGGGCAACCCCAGTAAAAACAGTAAAGGCTTGTGCAGAACGAAAGGTTGCGTGACTAATACCTCCTGGAATTGTTGGATGTTCCTCTGAACTTACAATGATTGTTTCACCTAATATATCTGAAAGTACAGGAGCAATAAGCTTTTCGCTTTCCCCATGCCCCCTACTAAAAGGTATTGTAATTTCTATATCAACATTACCTTGTTCTAAGCTATAAATCTCTACATTATCTATTTGAACACCAAACTCTTGTAATGCCTCTAAAATTAAATCCTCCTGTTTATGATGGTTTTCCCTTTCTCTTTGAATCTCCTTTGCAAAATCACCCATAATCTCAGAAACGCCCAGTAATTGGTCAGCAACCAATCTTCTGCTTTCCCTCACCTGCCGTTTTAATTTTTGGTTTGCTTGAAAAAAGGTTAATTCCTGATGAATGGCAACAGTCACCTTTTTAGAACGGGTACAATACTTGTCCCACTCTCTTGTAAGCCTTGAGGAAATTGTTCCATCTTTTTGATCCATTTCATTAATAATTTCCCTCATGTAATCATAAGTTGTATCAAAGTTCCTTACCCAGCAATGTTCTTTTTTAAAACAGGTTTGGCAAGTCTTTGCCGTTACGTTACTTAAGAAATAATCTAGCTCCTTTTCCTGGTCATAATCATTTAATGATTCATCAAAAGAAGAAAAGCTCTTGGATAAAGCATGAAATACAGAGGAAAACTGTTCCACCCTTTGTGCTGTAACATCTCGCATCTTCCTCATATATTGTTGTTGTTCAGCAGAGTACTCTGGTGTACCGGGGATATATTTTGCAATCTTTGAGGTAAACACTTGAGGAGTAAGTAAAAAGATAAATATTGCAGCTGATGACTCTAATACAGTTTTTAATAAACCTCCACTACCACCTCCATACATACCAATTAATAAAGTAGCAACTATTAAACCAATAGATACTCCTATCTTTCTTCCTTCTTTCAAAAGTCCACCTAATAAACCCGAAAAGGCTAGTAGGCTCATATGATTTAAACTCGAAATATTTGCAAGACTAAATATTAAACCAGTAACGACACCAACGGTTGAACCTACAGTCGCTCCTGCTACAAATGAAAATAACAAGACTAAATACCGGGACATAATATGCTCAACTGATAAATCATATAATGACCACCCAATTGTACCTGTCATTATAGAGGCGAGCATAATGATTAAGCACACAATTTCCTCCGTTCTTAATGATTGCTTCCGTTTACTTATCATTAAAAACGGGATACTTTGTAAGAAAATTAATGTTAATATAAATCCTAAGCTAGCTTCCACACTTGCCATCATGCCATCATATATACTGATTTGCTTCGTAAGGATTACGACCTCGGCCATTTTCCCTACCAAAACGGTAAAGAAGACAATAAAAGGGAATACTTTCACTTCATTTTCTGCCGATTTTATCGTTATTTTCGTTAGTATTAAAAATATAAAGCAAATGGCAAAAGCAGAAACCGAATCAGTTATAGACAAAGTAGTTGCCCCAGCCACTAATCCGATCAAAGCCAGAGGTGCTTTATCTCTCCTGATAAAATAGACAGCTGCAAAAAACGGTAAAGTAAAGGGAGTAAGTTTAGACAAAATTAAGGCTCGTCCAAGCAAGAAGCCGATGAATAAAAGGATGTACCCCTTTTTGATAAAAAGTGTTTCAAGCTTTAATAGAAATTTGTTTACACCGTTTTGGAATTCTAACCTTGTGCTAGAAAAATCTACTTCCCCAAGAGGCTCTATCATGTTCCTCTCTACCTTTTCCATTAATCCACACACCCTTTTTTTCAGTATTATTTCTGACTATTATAAGTGCAGGTTTCTTAAAAATTTGTCAAAAAAGGAGATGGCCAACTACTTTTTGTTCGACGCATTTCACCGTAAAACACGAAAAGGGAACAATTTTCCAAAAGATAAAATTAACAAAAAATGGAAAAATGTTGATATAATAACCTTTGGCATGATAACAAATTTCAACAATTGTCATAAAATGTTCGAAAATATATAAAAAAAAGCAAACCTGTGTAATAGTTTGCTTTTGTTGAAATCTATTTATTTATATGATAATCAGCAGCAAGTTAACCTCTTCTAGCTCCTCTACCGCCACGTTTTGATTCCGTATTGCGTTTTAAAGAAGACAAACGATCTTCGCTATCTTTTAAGAACCTTGCCATTTTTGCCTCGAAGTTTTCTTTTACAGGACGACTATCATGTCCTCTACCTTGTCGTGGACGGCCAGAATTTCCTTTATAATCGCTTCTCCCGCTTCTTTCAGGCCTTTCTGATCTTTCAGGTCTTTCCGGTCTGTCTTTTGCCTTTTTAATAGATAATCCAATCTTTCCATCTTTTTCAACATTGATGACCTTAACTTCCACCTGGTCCCCAACTTTAAGATGTTCATTAATATCTTTAACATAATTGTCTGCCACTTCACTAATGTGAACAAGACCGGTTGAGCCATCCGGCAGCTCCACAAATGCTCCGAAATTAGTAATGCCTGTTACTTTCCCTTGTAACTTGCTGCCTACTTCAATTGACATAAAAAAATTTTTCCTCCTTAAAGGTATATAAAAAATAACTTTATACTATATTATACAGAATGAAAAAAAAGAGTGTCAATAAGCTAACTACTCAGTTGTATTTTCCTTTAGGTTATCTTCTGGAAGACTGAAGATTATTTCACCCCTTTTGGATAAAAAATAATCCTTCCTAGCAAGCTTCGCTATGTATTCATCATCATTAAGTTTTACAATCTCTTCCTTTAAGACATCTTCCTTTTTCTTTAAATTTTCCAACTCTTGATCCAGTTGATTTTTTTCCTTATGCATTCGGTCAATCGTATAGGTTTGAGAAATGAGTGAGGAAATCATGAAATAGGATGCAATAGCAGCTAAAACAAAGAAGAAGGATAATCTCCTTACTAGTCGCTTCTTTTTCTTTATTGTATGTATTTCTTCAATTTCCTGTTGCCTGACATAATTTGTTTGGATTTTCGATACCTTCCGTTTCCTTACTGCACCCATTCTCGCACCCCCTTACTTATTTTATTATGATTTGCTATTTCCTAATTATAATTTTCTTTATTTTTAAGAAATATCCTGCCATTTTATTATATAACTTCTCGACGATATTTTTAATACCTTTCGGCAATTTATTCCAAAGTAATGACAATATCCAACTAAAAGGCTTCAAGACCATTCTTATTATATATATTAATATCTTCAGGAGAAAGCGGACAAGAGCATAAAGACCCTTTCCGAGCAGGATTATAAAGGAAATTATTGCCATTACAAGAGAGTAAATGGGTCTATATACTAACATTTGGAACATTTTTACAAAGAATCGATATATCGTGACAATTGTCGATATAACAAATTCTAATAGTCTTAAATATATCTGCTTTAAAAGACTTTGATAAGCAGCAAAGCCACATAGTAATGCAAGAAAAATATAAAATCTAAGTTCCCCTTTATTTACCAGGAACAAAATATAAAAAATGATTAATCCCTGAACGGTCCAAAAAAGGATGTCGTTAAAGAAAACAATCCAGCCTTTTCTTTTAGGTCTTTGAAGGAAATGATTATACGTATCAAGTGCAGCACCAAAAAAACATCCCATACCAATCATAGCCAGCATGGTCAAGAATTGAGTGGAAAGTGTCATCGGAACAATTTGCTAAAAAATCCTTTAGCTTTCTCCCCATGTTGGTCATCTAAATAGATTAAATCAAAGACCTTCCCTTTAATGGAGACAATTCCTTTATCAACATCCAAATTTTTCATTTGGAGATTTTGGCCTCTTATTGACAAAAATCCCATAACTGTCTCAAGGAGAAATTCCTCATTATCAAAGCTTTCTACCTGCTTCACACCTGTAATTTCAAGCTGCTTTCTACCTCTCATAATAACATCATGTTCCTGAACAGAACCCTTTGTTGAATTTGTATCATAATATTGACTCATGTTCATCCCTCGCTATCCCTAGTACACCTTTTTGTACATGTTTATGAGATACAAGAGAGAATTAGAACAAGCCTTTTATTTGAAATCCAATTTCATTAGTATTAAAAAGGGAAGAGCTTAATCTTGATTTAACTCTACTTTTTCCTCGCCAATAATAGAATACATTTCTGCTGCTTCCTCTTTTCTTGAAGTTTCTTGCAATCGTTCAACCTTGACTGTTACGACCTTTTGACCAAAACGAATCGTTAGAATGTCTCCAACCTTTAAGTTTGAGCTAGCCTTCGCCTGAATCCCATTAATCGCAATTCTCCCTTGATCAGATACTTCCTTTGCAAGTGTTCTACGTTTAATTAATCTTGAAACTTTTAAAAATTTATCTAATCGCATTTACCTTCACTCACTTTCTTATTAAATATTCAAATTCATACTCTCAAATGCATCATAAGCCCTGACTCTTGGCCTCGTCCCAAAATTGATCGAGCTCCTCTAGTGTAAACTGGGAAAAATCCCTCCCGCTTTCCCTTACCTTCTGTTCCATATATGTAAAACGACGAATAAACTTTTGATTCGTTGCAAATATAGCTTCCTCTGGGTTAATTTTTAGAAAACGCGCTACATTCACCAACGCAAACAAAACATCGCCAAATTCCTTTAATGTGTCATTTGAATGAGCTTCCTTGCTCCATTCAGCCTTAAACTCCTCCAGCTCTTCCAACACTTTATTCCATGCAGGCTCAATCTCTTGCCAATCAAACCCAACCTTTGCTGCTTTTTTCTGAATTTCACTTGCTCTTAACAAGTTAGGCAAACTTAAGCTTACATCCATTAATTTAGGACTTTCTTGATTCGCTTTTTCAGCCTTCTTAATATCTTGCCAATTTTTTAATACCTCTTCTTCATTATTAGCGGTCGCGTTTCCGAATACATGTGGATGCCTGCGAATCATTTTTTCAGATAATCCTTTAATAACATCATCGATTGAGAAAAAGCCATCATCCTCCCCAATTTGTGCATGTAACATAACCTGTAGTAGTACATCACCTAATTCTTCAATCATATGATCATAATCTTCTTCCATAATCGCTTCAATAAATTCATAGGATTCCTCGATTAGATATTTCTTTAATGATTCATGGGTTTGCTTTTTATCCCATGGACATCCATTGGGCCCTCTGAGAGTAGCAATAATTTCTCGAAGCTTAGAAAACTCACTTAATAGTATCTCATCATTCCTAACAGGTGGAATATATAAAGAGGTCAAATTATTTAACTGTACTTCACGATCTAATTCATACAAGGCAATTTTCCTAACCTTCTCTTCTTTAGTTCCAGCTGCTGTCACGATATAGGTATCATAATCGTATGGAAGCTTTTCCATAAGTATTAGCTTCACATCAGATGCAACAAATGAATCATAGACTTGACCAATAATAAGATGATTCCTAAAGCTTATTTCGTCCCTCTTTAGACTTGTTCCATCTAATAGTTGAAATCCCTCAATCGGGTCAATCTGCAAAGACTGAAATAAGGCATCTAAAAAGCTCTGGCCTCCGCCAAACTCAACCTCTATTCCTCTTTTTGGACCTCTATCTAACAAAAGCTGCACCGTCCTTTCTGCAACGATTGGGTGACCCGGTACAGCATAAATGATTGACTGATCTTCTGCTGCCAAAAGTAAGGTTTCACATATTTCCTCATATACTCCATCAAAGGTTTGATGCTTTTCATAAACCTCGTCAAATGAAACAAAGGTTAATCCTTCCTTCACAAGTTCTTCAATGACTGGATGTTCCTTTGTACGCAAATAGATATGCTCTGCATTTATTAAAGTTCTATAAACTCCTAAAGGCAATTGCTCAATATCCCCAGCACCTAAGCCAATAATCATAATTTTTTTCATTCGCGTAAATCACTCCTTTTGCCCTTTGGCAATAACCAAATTAATTTACTTCCAAACGGTAATAAATATAGTTCCTCTTCTTTAAAGACATTTCCCTTAATTGCAACCCACAAAAACACAAAGCCGCCAATAACCACAGCGCTCAATGCTTGTGCGGTTGCAGCCATTCTATCATGACCGAAAATATAAATAAAATCAGTCAGTAACAAGTAAGTATCCAAAACAAGTTTCATACAAATTGCCGAGACACCAATTTGAATGTATAACCTTGTATCGATAATTGCTTGAATAAAGTATTTCTTCAATCGTCTATACAATAAGATTGATATCAAAGCAAAAGATAAGACAGAGGCTAATGCTGCTCCAAAGGTATGATAAATTGGAACAAACAACATATTTAGTCCATATTTAAGAGAAAAACCAATAATAATGATGATAGCAGGATAAAGGGTATTACCTAATCCCTGCAATATAGCTGATAATGTCATAATAATGGAACCAAAGAAAATTAATAATGTAATGAGGGATAATACATCTGATCCCTGGACATTCTCAAATAACATAATATTTGTCGGTTTAATAATTGAATACAGTCCAACAGTTGCCCCAATTCCAATAAAAACACTCATTTTTAAGGATAAACGTATTTTGTCAATTAAAAATTCTATATTATTGGTTAGTTTTTCATTCGTAATCATTGGTACTAAAGATAAAGACATGGAAGTGGCTAAAATAGTTCCTAGCTGTATCAATGGCTGTCCTCTGTCATAAATCCCCTTTAAACCCTTTGCCTCTTCCCTATCGATTCCTAACTGAATGAGCAATGAATAAAGATTTAAAGAATCTGCTAGCTGAAGTAGAATGAGTAATAAACTACTTATTGACACGGCAAGTCCTTCAATCATTAGCACTTTTCCAATGAATTTTATCTCTTTAAATTTTATATTCTTTAGGATTTGCCAATCATGAATATCCGACTTTCCTTCTTTATAAACCCATATGGTAAGCAATACGAGCATTGCTACTAAGCTGCCTGCTATCGAACCAAAAAAGGCGCCCCCTCCTACAACATAAAGAGAATAGCCGTGATAAATAAGGAATGGAGAGGCAATTAAAATAGTGGCAACTCTTATCAATTGTTCACTTACCTGAGAGACAGCTGTTGGTACCATATTTCCCTTTCCTTGAAAAAAACCTCTAAAAATCGATACTATAGGAAAGAGGAGGAAAATAAATGATATGACCTTTAGAAGGAAAGAAAGCTTTAAATCATTCATCTGCAGAGCTAACCAGTTTGCTCCAAGGTATGTAAAAAGAAATAGAAAAAATCCAAAAAGGGATAAAAGACTACCGGAAATAATCATTAATTTTCTTATTTCATTGCGTTCATTGCGTTGACCATATTCTATATAAAGCTTTGAAATGACAACAGGAAAACCATACGTTGCCAATGATAAAGCCAATCCATAAAAGGGGTAGACCTGTTGATAAATATAAAAACCCACATCTCCTACAATATTTTGAAAAGGCACACGATACACGGCACTTAATATTTTCGTTATAAGAGCTGCAATGGTTAAAATAAAAGTTTCTCTTAGTAAAGAATTTGATTGATTCATGGGCTTAATCGCCCAACTCCTTCCAGATGTCAAGATTCCACAGTATTATAGCATAGAAAATGAGGTTATTTCGTTAATTTCCCAAAGAAAAAAGGCAGCAAGATTGCTACCCCTTTTTATCATATCAACTATTATTTACTCGCTCCACAATCCATTAAGACTCCATTTGTCTTGCTAAGAATCCTGCTGCAGTTTCAACCGCCTTTTGTTCAACATCTCCTAATGTTGACTCTTTTGAGAAGATAATAACGGCTCCAATTGGATCCCCATTAGCAATAATTGGTCCAACGGTATAAGCGCTAATTGATTCATTCTGACCCTCAACTAGTGAAATTTCGCTCTGCTGATTGATAAGAACAGAGTTCCGTTCCTCCATTGTTTTTTCTACTGTATCACTAATATTTTTGTTTAAATAATCCTTTTTAGAACCGCCAGCAACAGCGATATATGTATCTCTGTCACAAATTAATATAGGGTTTCCTAAGCTATCAAAAAGAGCTTCCGCATACTCCTTTGCAAAATCGCTTAATTCGCTAATAGGAGAGTACTTCTTTAATATGACTTCACCATCACGATCCACAAAGATTTCTAGAGGATCTCCTTCACGGATCCGCAAGGTTCTACGGATTTCCTTTGGAATAACGACACGACCCAAATCATCGATACGACGAACAATACCAGTTGCTTTCATCTAACGTTGCCTCACTTTCATATGATGATTGATTTTGGCGATGTTCTCTCTTAAGCAATTTGTAATCATCGCCGTGTTTGAACTTAGTATCTTTCATATGGAAAGTTCTATACACATTCAATGATTTTTTCTGTTTAGTCCTATTTATCCCAAAAATGGAAATAATGAATTGCATTTTCCTTTAGGAAACAACCTCTTCTTCACTTCTTTTTGCCTTTTTCAAAACTTCCATTAGTTCAAATGTAATGCCCAACCATTTAGTGGTATCCATTCCTTTTGTATGGACAACCATTTTTAGTTTTTTTCCGTCCATGCCAAGTCCCACTACTCTACTATATTTACTGCTTACATGAATTTTTTGCCCCTCAATTTTTCCAGTTCCCTTTTCGGTTAGAAGGATGGAAACCTCGCTTTTTGCTTGTTTAATGGACTCCACTCCAACCTGTGCTGCATGGATTTTCAGCTCAGAAATACGAAATAACAAGGCCACCTGATCTGGAAATTCACCAAATCGATCAAGCATTTCCGATTGAAGCTCCTCTAATTCAGTGATGGTTGAGATTCCTCTAAATCGCTTATACATTTCAATTTTTTGATGTCCATCCGCAATATAAGCATCCGGGATATAGGCATCCAATTGAAGATCGATTTCAACCATGGTTTGTTTTTCCTCTGTAGCATTTCCTTTTCTTTCTTCTATTGCATCCTTTAACATTTGTGAATACAAGTCAAAACCAACTGAATCGATGAAACCATGCTGTTCAGCACCCAATAGATTTCCTGCACCTCTAATCGATAAATCACGCATGGCAATTTTAAATCCCGAACCAAGCTCTGTAAACTCCTTTATTGCCTGAAGTCGTTTTTCAGCTACTTCTGTTAATACCTTATCTTTTTGGTAAGTAAAGTAAGCATATGCTACCCGATTAGACCTTCCAACCCTTCCTCTAAGCTGATAAAGCTGAGAAAGTCCCATTCTATCTGCATTACTTACGATTAGTGTATTTACATTAGGTATATCCACACCTGTTTCAATAATGGTTGTACTAACTAAGACATCCGCATCCCCCTCTAAAAAGGTTAACATAGCAGATTCCAGTTCATTTTCTGTCATCCTCCCGTGAGCATAAACAACTCTTGCATCCGGAACGAGCATAGAGATTTCCTCTGCCTTACGCTCAATATCCTCCACACGATTATACAGAAAATAAACCTGCCCTCCACGCGCCAGCTCCCTTTCTATTGCTTCACGAACCAAGGCACCATTGTACTCCATCACATATGTTTGAACAGGGAATCGATTCTCAGGTGGCGTTTCAATAACGGATAAATCCCTGACTCCAAGCATGGACATATGCAGTGTTCTTGGAATTGGGGTAGCTGTTAAGGTAAGAACATCCACGTTTGTCTTTAACCTTTTGATCTTCTCTTTATGTGTAACCCCAAATCGCTGTTCTTCATCTATAATGAGTAGACCTAAATCTCGATAGGTAATATCCTTCGACAATAATCTATGAGTTCCGATAACAATGTCTACTGTTCCATTCTTTAAACCATTAATAGTTTCGGTTTGCTGTTTCTTTGTTCTGAACCTACTTAGTAAACCAATATTCATTGGGTAATCCTGAAATCTCTCACGCAAGGTCTCGAAATGCTGTTGGGCAAGGATAGTCGTTGGAACTAGAAAGGCTACCTGTTTACCGTCTGAAACCGCTTTAAAGGCAGCACGAATGGCCACTTCTGTTTTCCCATATCCAACATCTCCACATAATAAACGATCCATAGGACGGGGTCTTTCCATATCTTTTTTGATTTCATAGATTGAGCGAAGCTGATCCTCTGTTTCCTGATATGGGAATGTCGTCTCAAATTCCCTTTGCATATCTCCATCAGGAGAAAAGGCATATCCCTTTGCAGCCTCTCTTTCTGCGTAAAGCTTGATAAGATCATCAGCAATATTTTGAACAGATGACTGAACCTTTTTCTTAACGCGCTGCCAATCGCTGCCACCCAATTTATATATTTTTGGCTCTTTTCCCTCTGAACCAACATACTTTTGAATAAGCTCAATTTGATCAACAGGAACATAAAGCTTGTCATTTCCTTGGTATCGAATATGTAGATAATCCTTGTGAACTCCATTTATCTCCAGTGTCTCAATCCCTAAATACTTTCCAATCCCATGATTTGCATGAACGACATGGTCCCCAACTTTTAATTCCGAATAGCTCTTGATTCGTTCAGCGTTTGATAATTTTTGACGTCTTGAGGACCTTTTTGTCCTTTTATTAAATAGCTCTTCCTCGGTAATTACAGCAATTTTTTGAAGAGGTAACTCAAATCCCGTTTGTAAGCTTCCAGGTAATATTTGAACTGACCCTTTTAGAATCTCCTGATCACTTTGGATAAGAGAAGCCTCAATCCCATAGTCTTCTAATACTCTCTCTAGTTTCTTAACCCGCTCTTTATCAGGTCCTAAAAGGAGAACAGAATATTTTCCTTTCTTCCATCGATCCAATTCCCCTTTAAATACATTCATTTGACCATGGAAGTTTTGCATTTGCTTGCAAGTAACATTAATGATATTTTGGGGATTAGTATTTGGAACATGCCTTAAAAATAAAGACATATAAACGATTGGGTAACCCGCTTGGTGGATTACATCCTGGAGTTGATTGGACATCTTAACACCATGAATAATCTGCCCTTCACTTAAAAGACTTGTTACCCATTCAGCCTCTTCCTTTTCTAACGAATCATTCATTTCCTGAACTCTACTAATTTCATCTATAAAAATAATGCTATTACTAGGTAAATAATCTACTATATTATTAGCCTTTTCATATGCTAAAGATAAATATTTATTTAAATGCTCCGGTTTTTGTCGGTTCTTTATTTGATCAAGCTCATAAGAGATATTTTGTGCGAGTAGTGACTTTGACTTTTCATCCTTCAGCTTTTTAAGGCTCTTTGCCAAGCCTTCTTCAAGCCTTTGATGTAAAAGGTTGAAATTTTCTTCTTCAAATAAGGTTTCTGTTGCTGGTCCTATTTTAACCTCTTTCAGCTTTTCTATTGAGCGTTGATCATCAACAGAAAAAGTACGAATAGAGTCAATCTCCGTATCAAATAATTCGATACGTATAGGTTCCTGCTCAGTGAGAGGATACATATCAATTATTCCACCTCTAACACTGAATTCTCCTGGTGAGGAAACCATTTCTACCCTCTCATACCCCATTTTCACTAATTTTTGAAGGAGAAAATTAGGTTCAACATCGTCCCCAACCCGAATCGTTAATTGGAACTTCTTCCATATGGATACAGGAGGTAGAATCTTTCTAAGACCTGCCATAGGCATGATAATAACCCCAGCTTTTCCTTCACTTAAATAGTTTAAAACTTCAATTCTCTGAGCCTTCAATTCCGGACTTGCTATACTTAATTCTGCAGCAATCAATTCATTTGCTGGGTATAAATATACTTGTTCTTGATTTAAAAGGGCTGAAAAATCCTCAAAAAGTTTTTGTGCTTGTAATAAATTATGTGTAACTATCAACAATGACTTTTTCGTTTGTTCAAAAATTGATGATAGGAAAACTGCACGTGAAGAACCGGATAAGCCTGCAATCAATTGTTCTTTTATTCCTTCATCAATACCAGAAATGACTGATTTCATGTCATCTAGTTCCTTAAATAGACGTTTTAGTCCTAACATCTTCGGCCCCTCCCTTCACATTAAACAAGATAGAATACTATGAATGCATTGGATTTAAAAGAAAAAAATACCCTAAATTATTAAACAGAAAAACGCTTTGGATCATCTGTCCAAAGCTTTATTAATGAATAAGAAAATCATATTGATAATAGTCTGGATTTCTTTGAAGAAGCTCCTGACAATCCTCACAGATCGATTTGATGTGTATATCCCCTTTTGAACTGTAGGAAATCATCTCTAATCGCTCGTCATCTGTTAGCTTGTGAAAGCCTAGTCGATTGGTATCAACTGACTGATTCTCTAAAGTCCCTATCTCTACACCACAATGACGGCAATGATAATGAATAGCCATGCAATCCCTCCCAGTTCGATTCAATATTGTTATTATTGACCCATTAGGAGGTACTTATTCATTAGATTTATTTTATGTTATCATTCTTTTAATCATGATGTTTTTATTGGTTATATTCATTCATCACTTGAAGAAATGGTTTATTTAACCATGATTCACATGCATCTGCACATTTACTAATAACATCATGAATAACCGCTTGTTCCTCTTTAGAAAATCTACCCAAGACATAATCGGTGATTTGCATACCATTTTTAGGCCGATCAATGCCAACACGAACTCTTTTGAATTCTTGAGTTCCTATATGAGCAATGGTAGACTTTATTCCATTATGACCTCCTGCACTCCCTCTCTCTCGGAGGCGGATCTTTCCTACAGGCAAATCCAAATCATCATAGATAACAAGCAGCTCTTCATTGACTATATCATAGTAGTCCATTATAGCCCGAATAGATTCTCCTGATAAATTCATATACGTAAGAGGCTTTAAAAGGAGAACCTTCTCTCCTCCAATGTTTCCCATTCCAAATAATCCTTTGAACTTAGCTTGACTTAAAGGAATATTCATATTTTCTGCCAGTTTATCAATCACGTCAAATCCTATATTATGTCTAGTATGTTCATACAGCCTTCCTGGATTTCCTAATCCAACTATTAGTTTCATTGTTACCTCACCCCCAAAAGACAATATCACTATAAAAAGGGGCTGACAGGATCAGTCCCTTTTCTAGCTTATCATTTTAACAAGACTTTCACATTATGATTCTTCACTTGGTTTTGTTTCTCTTCCCTCTTCATTTTCAGGTGGATCTGATTCTTGTTTTTCTCCTGAATTAATTTCCTCCTCCTGCTTAGGAGGAAGGATAGAGGCAATTACTTCATCAGATTCATGGTTAATGTGGATATTTTCATAATTCTTTATATCTGCTATCGTAAGAACCTCATTCACTTGGAGATTTGTAACATCCACTTCGATAGAAGGAGGAATATTCGCAGGTTTCGCTGTAATTGAAATTTCGAATAAAGGCTGTTGCAATACTCCTCCATCCTTTACACCAGCAGCTTCTCCAATAAGTACGATTCTTACCTCTGTTGTGATTTCCTTTGACATGTCAACTGCTAGAAAATCAATATGGATTATTTCTCTTTTGATTGGATCCGATTGATAATCCGTAACAATGACATTGTGTTTATCTCCGTCTATTTCGAGTGCGATTATTCCATTTCTTCCAACGTCTCGCATCGTCTTTATTAAATCAGATTCATTAATATATACTGATTTATTTGCCAGGTTAGACCCATACACTACAGCAGGTATATTCCCTAGCTTACGTAAATTTGATAAATCGGATTTTCGTGAACCTTTTCTTTCAGTAGCATGTAGTAATGCATTCATGATAAATCCCCTTCCAAAATTTGATTTCAGGCTGTCTCATTTATTAAATGCCCCAAAAATGGAAGGTCTAAACATACAGATTTGGATATGTAGAAAGTTTCAATAGATAGCGGATAAGGCTTGCTAATAGCAAGCCTTATCTCATATATTAATCAAATAATGTACTTACTGATTGTTCTTCATGAACGCGAATGATTGCTTCTCCAATTAAAGGTGCTACAGAAAGCTGTCTTAATTTATCGATCACCTTTTCTTCTGGAAGAGCGATGGTATTTGCCACAACTAGCTCTTTAATCTTGGAGTTTTGAATTCTTTCAATAGCAGGACCTGATAATACCGGGTGTGTACAACACGCATATACCTCTGATGCACCATTTTCAACTAAAGCATTGGCTGCAAGTGTAATTGTGCCTGCTGTATCTATGATGTCATCGATTAATATTGCAACTTTCCCTTCAATATTCCCAACGATGTTCATAACCTCGGCAACATTTGGCTTAGGACGGCGTTTATCAATAATAGCTATAGGTGCCTTGAGTCTTTCAGCCATCTTTCTTGCTCTTGTTACACCACCGTGATCTGGAGAAACGATGACAATATCCTTATCATATTCTTTCTTTTCGAAGTAATCCGCCAATATTCGAACACCCATTAAATGGTCGATCGGAATATCGAAAAACCCTTGAATTTGTGGTGCATGCAAGTCGAGTGTAATCATTCGAGTTGCACCCGCAGTTTCTAAAAGATTCGCTACTAATTTTGCAGTAATTGGTTCACGAGCTCTTGCTTTACGATCCTGACGTGCATAACCATAATAAGGCATAACAATATTTATGGTTTTAGCAGATGCACGCTTTAGAGCATCAAGCATAATAAGCAGCTCCATTAGATGCTCATTAACAGGAGAACTTGTAGATTGGATGACAAACACATCACATCCACGAATACTTTCCTCAATATTAATTTGGATTTCTCCATCCTTAAAACGAGTGACTGAGCATTTTCCAAGTTCTACGCCGATAAAATCTGCAATTTCCTGGGCTAATTTAGGATTAGAATTAAGACTAAATACTTTTAAGTTTGGGTCTAAATACTGGTTGGACATGAAGAACCTCCGATTGGCTTATTTCTTTATATTTAATTTATTAACATAGTTTTCTTTATTCTCTTGTCTAGCACGTGCAATAGATAGCGCATTTCCTGGCACATTTTTCGTGATTGTCGATCCTGCTGCAACATAGGCACCTTGACCAATAGTTACAGGTGCTACTAAATTAGAATTACAGCCAATAAATACTCCATCTTCAATTTTGGTTAAGTATTTATTTTTGCCGTCATAGTTTACCGTTATGGATCCGCAGCCTATGTTCACATCGCTGCCAACCTCAGCATCTCCGATATAACTTAAATGAGATGCTTTGCTGCCTTTACCAAAAACGGACTTTTTAATCTCAACAAAATTTCCAATCTTTACCTCATTTTGAATATCTGATTGCGGTCGAATATGCGCAAATGGTCCGATATTAACCGATGAACCAATACTGCTATCAAATGCAACAGATTGTCTAATAACAGTTCCATTTCCAATTTGACAATCCTTAATTTCACTGTTTGGCCCAATTTGGCAATCATTACCGATTACTGTTGAGCCTTTTAATATTGTTCCAGGATATAGAATTGTATCAAAACCGATTTCGACATCAGGTTCTATATACGTATTATCCGGATCAATAATGGTTACTCCATTACTCATATGGTTTCGATTAACTCTCTTTCTCATAATGCGCTCAGCTTCTGACAAAGCAATGCGATCATTTACCCCAAGAGTTTCTTCAAAATCATTGGTTTGAAAAGCACTTACAATTTTTCCTTCACTTTTCATAATCTCGATGACATCAGGTAAATAATACTCTCCTTGAACATTATCATTTGAAACCTTTTTCAATGCTTCAAATAATGCCTGATTATCAAAGCAATAAGTGCCAGTATTAATCTCTTTAATGCCCCGTTCTTCTTCGGTAGCATCCTTGTGCTCTACAATCTTCTTAACAAAACCCAGTTCATTACGGATAATACGTCCATAACCAGTAGGGTCATCCGTCCAAGCTGTTAATATCGTAGCAGTTGAAGACTTCTCCACATGATTTTTTATGAGCGACTCAATGGTTTCTGCTGTAATAAGAGGTGTATCACCACAGACAACTACAGTAACACCTGACTTATTAGAAAGCATTTCCTCAGCCTGCATAACAGCATGTGCAGTTCCTAATTGTTTTTCTTGTAGGGCATAGCTACTTTGTTCTCCTAGCTGAGCCTTTACAAGATCAGCACCATGTCCAATTATTGTGACAATACTCGCTACATTAAGCTTTACCACTTGGTCAACAACATGTTGGACCATTGGTTTGCCGCATACAGGGTGAAGTACTTTATATAATTTAGACTTCATTCTAGTCCCTTGACCAGCGGCTAATATTATCGCATACCGATTCAACATTAACAGGCCTCCAATATAACCTTTGTATCCATTAAAAAATATATCTTAATTGACTATTATTTTCAAGGAATGAAAATAAAGTACATATATTTGTCAATACGTAAAAAAATAGGAATTAAACAATAATTAGGGAATAGATTGAATCTTAGCGAGGGAGGGATGGAGGAAATATCGTATATCTATACCTATAGAATATGATTAAAAATTATTTTTTAAACTCTTATTCTCTATTACATTTTTTTTTGCATTAAAAAAGAGCCTTACTTATGAAGTAGGCCCTCGTTGTTTATATCCTATGAAGCTCCGGCTTCTTCAAATTCTACTTCTAATTCACCAAGTCGGTGGTATTCAGCCAAAACAGCCTCTTGAATCTTACCGCGCGTTCCTGAATTAATTGGATGAGCGATGTCACGGAATTCACCATCCGGAGTTCGTTTACTAGGCATTGCTACAAATAATCCGTTATTTCCATCAATTACACGAATATCATGAACAACAAATTCATTATCCAACGTAATAGAGGCAATTGCTCTCATCCGTCCATCAGTATTTACTCGGCGTAGTCTTACGTCAGTTACTTCCATTTTGTTCACCACCTTTTCTAAGTAGATTAAGTCTAGATTAATAATTCAACAGATTTCCTTCATTTCCTTCTTTTAAGTAAAAAATTTTTTAAAAATTGGGGCAAATTAATCTATTTATCCTAAAAATTCTAATAATTCACCGTTTTAAACAAATTTTTACAAAAAAGCGCTCGTTTTATTTTACGAGCGCTACTACCTCTATTTCTACTAAAGCATCCTTTGGTAATCTTGCCACTTCTACACAAGAACGGGATGGCTTATGAGCTGAAAAATACTCTCCATACACTTCATTCATAGCTGCAAAATCATTCATGTCCTTTATAAATACAGTTGTTTTAATAACTGTATCAAATGAAGCCCCTGCTTCTGCAAGCACAGCTCTGAGATTTTTAAATACCTGATGAGTTTGAGTAGCAATATCCCCTTCCACCATCGTGCCTTCGGCTGTTAATGGAATTTGCCCCGAACTATAAAAAAGATTATTTACGATAATCCCTTGGGAATATGGTCCTATTGCTGCTGGAGCTTGATTTGTTTGTACAACCTTCATTTATTTCTCCCCCTATTTGAGCCCATTTTTAAAAAGTAATTGCCTTCACTCACTTTTATTCTTTTCCCCTTGATATCTATGTTAGATAACTGTATGACAGATAAATAATCTTCAACTAACCGTTCCTCAAGATTCTCAACTGCCTCAACTAACACAGCAATGCCTGCCACATGTGATTTAAATTCCTCAAGCATGCTAACCATTCCATTTACCGTTCCGCCAGCTTTCATAAAATCATCAACAATCAATACTCTAGATCCTTCAGCTAAGCTTCTTTTTGAAAGAATCATCGTTTGAATTCTTTTAGAAGAACCTGAAACATAGTTAATACTTACAGTAGGCCCCTCTGTCACCTTGTTATCCCCTCTAACAATGACAACTGGTACATTTAAATTAGCAGCCACAGCATACGCAAGCGGAATCCCCTTGGTTGCAATGGTCATTATGACATCAATTTTTGTATCAGCATAGGCAGATGCAATTAGACGGCCAATTTTTTGAATAAGATTTGGGTTACCCAAAATATCTGCCATATATAAATAACCACCTGGTAATAATCTATCTGGATTTGACATTAGTTCACATAACTCATGAATGATATCCTTTGTTTCCTCCATAGACATTTTAACAAAAAACTTTACTCCTCCAGCTGCCCCAGGAACAGTCTGTAAAATACCAATTCCTCTTTGTTCAAAGGTTTCTTTAATAATGGCTAAATCTTCACTAATTGATGATTTTGCTGACCCATATCTATCTGCAAAAAAGGTTAAGGGTACTAATTGCCTTGGATGCTCTAGCAAATAGTTCGTCATATCAATTAGCCTTTCACTACGACGAAACTTCATAAATGAACCTCCATATAAAACACGAATAATTTAATGATAATATATCACCAATATACGGAATTAATCAAGAGTGTGCTTTTCCCCCAATATTCTTACTGCAAATACTTGATCACAAAATCCCCTTAAACCGTTATAAATTCGTTGCATTCTTGAATCATGTTGTACAAGACCAAAGACTGTTGGTCCGCTTCCGCTCATCAAAACAGCATCTGCTCCAAATCTCTTCATCTGATCCTTAATTAGAGCAACTTCTGGATAAAGCTTCAATGTTACATCCTCCAATACGTTAGCGAGGTTATTACAGACCCCTGAAAAGCTCCCCTCTTCAAGAGCTTGAATCATATTTGGTGTAATTGGATGATGAACATTTTCTAGTTCTAACCGACGATAGACCTCTGCAGTTGATACTCCTATAAAAGGTTTAGCTAATATAACCCAACAAGTAGGTGGTGCAGGGAGATGAGTGATTTTTTCTCCTCTTCCTTTGGAGAGTGCTGTTCCCCCATAAACACAAAAAGGGACATCCGAGCCAATCTCTGCTCCAAGATTCGCTAGCTCATCTATAGTTAATCCTAAATTCCATATTTTATTTAACCCTCTTAACGTTGCAGCCGCATCACTACTTCCACCAGCTAAACCAGCCGCTACAGGAATGTTTTTCTCAATGGTAATCTCTACACCATATTCAACATTGAAACGTTCCTGAAGCAGGCTAGCCGCTTGATAAGCAAGATTTCGCTGATCATCTGGGACAAAACGATTATGGGAAATTATTTTAATTTCTTTTTTATGTAATAAAGAAAATTCTAACCGGTCAGCCAAATCAATGGTTGTCATTATCATTTCTACTTCATGATATCCATCTGGTCTTTTATATAAAACATCTAATGACAAATTAATTTTTGCCGGTGCCTTCACCAAAAACTTCACATTTCCACCTACTTTAGCTATTTTCAACAAACGTCTCCATTTTTTGTCCTATTTTACCACAAAACCTATGATGTAAGACGTCACAGTCAACATAAACTTTAAAAATTAAATTTCATGCTCATTAAATAAAATAAAGCCGAGGTATTTAGCCCCGGCATTTGTGGTGATGCATTTTATTATTTCAAGTCTATTTAACAGGGAGATTCTTGTTTAGTCATTGGTTATCAAATAAGAGTTTATCTTTGCTTGTTTGCGAGCTGCTGTTCTGCAATTTGAATAGCACGTTTCACCATATTCCCTGCATCCTTTGCACGGATGCCTCCCCAGCCTTCCTGTTGGACGACATCATAAAAACCTAGCTCTTTAGCAAGCTCCTCTTTAAAACGTTCAGACATAATCCCTCTTCTTCTGCCCAAAGTAACAGCTCCCTTCTACACCACCTATTCATAATATGAATAATTAAAAGGGCAATCATGTCATCCTAATTTTGACAAAAATAAAAAGCAGTAAACGACTGTTCACTGCTGCTTATTGGACTGCATATGAATTAGCTTAGAGCCATCTGTCCTGTGGTATCTTCATAGAAGGTAATTTGTACGGTCTCTGTTAAAACATCTGCATAACTGTATGATACACGTTCAAATGCATTTTCATCCTGATCTAATTCAATAATGAATACAGAAGGATACGTTTCTGCTAGTACACCGGAACGCTCAATTGTTTTCCTGCGTCCACCGTTGGCCTTGAGCAAAAGCCTTTTTCCTAAATTTGAATCAAGAGCTTTTTTAATATCGGATAATGTTTTTGCCATTCGGTCCACCTCACTCTGTAAAGTATATCACATTAACACAAAACAGTCAAACAAAATATAAAATTATAACAGTGTCCTAAAATGGTTGTCAATACTTTTTCATCTGCAAATTTTTTCTTTTTTCAACAATTTTAGATTAACCTCAGGAGATACATAATATGTACTATTCCTAAAAAAAGAGGGCGACCTATTGAAAACTAGCCACCCCTCCCTTCAAATATTTTCTTCGTGAATAACAGAATTATATGGCATACCTGTTCGTAATACCCCTTTGGTTTCAATTCCACCCAGCCCTTTTTCGCCAGTTAAAGTGTTCCTTAATACTTCCCATACATTAATTCTTTCCATAAAGGGTGTGAAGCTGATTTTAGCCACGATATAAACGGGATCTAATGCATGAATATTTACTCGTGATGGTGAGCTTGCAAAATTCGCACCGGCAGTAATCAATGATTCAAAATGAGATTGGCAAGCTCCAGCGAATATGACAAGTTGGTCCAAATGTGGTATTTTCTTTCTTGCCTCTCTTACTGTTTGAACAAAATCCCTTGAATGTCTATATGCATTTATATCAGTGATTTTCCCTTTTGCCTTTGAATAGGAGTCATGTCCTGTGATAACAAGAATATCCGGCCTATAATAATCTATTAATGGTCCAACCCTAGCTGCCATTTCTTTTTCATTACAATGCACACCTGTAACAGGGATACCAACCTTTTCATAAAGTAATAAGCATTTTTTTAAATAGATGGGATCACCATCTAGATGCAGAACTCTCCCCGGTATTTGAAAGTAATTTAAGGTCTTCGTATATCCTCCCGTAGCCTCATACTCTTGCTTTTGTTTTAATAAATCTACGTCCTGTCTAAATAAGTGGTAGGATTGTTCCTCAAGAGTTTCGATTTCCTTGTTCTTCTTTCTTCTTTCCAGTCCCCCGATAACAATTAAGTCACTGTATGGGGCATCAGCAATTAGACGTATATCCTCACCATATAAAACGGCAATCTTTACACCTTGCTCTTCCTTTATATCAATAACGCGAAAAAGTATATCGCAGTTGTATGAAATCCTCCCGACGATATCCATTAAATGAATGCTCAAATTTGTCACTCCAATAGCTCTATAAAGCCATATATATTAAGAGATTTACTATCTTAAAATATGCAATGGACCATCATCCTGTGAATACTAATACGGAGGCGAAGACGATATGATTAATGTCATATGGATTATGACGAAAAAAAGAGATCTGAATGAAATATTCAGATCTCTAATGAAAATAAGGGTATAATTCATCACTTAATCGTGCGAATTCCTCAATAGAAAGAGTTTCTCCCCTTCTAGATGGCTCTATTTCTGCTTTTTCTAGTGCAGTTAATATTTCGCTCTTCTTTTCCTTCCCGTTCGTCAACTGACTTGTTAGATTGTTTAACAAGGTCTTCCTTCTTTGTGCAAAGCTTGCTCTGGTGATTTGAAAAAAGAAGTCCTCATCTTTAACCTGAGCAATTGGTTCTTTCCTAACGGTTAATCGTATTACAGCCGAGTCCACATTTGGTTGAGGTACAAAGACAGTTTTTGGAACAATCATGACCGTTTCGGCTTTTGTATAATACTGTACGGCAATAGAAAGTGATCCATAATCCTTTGTTCCCGGTTTAGCTGAAATCCGATCTGCAACCTCCTTCTGAAGCATAACGACAATACCCCTAATAGGAATCTTTTCCTCTAAAAGCTTCATAATAATGGGGGTTGTCACATAATAAGGTAAATTAGCAACGACCATAAGATCAGCCATTTCACTAAATTCCTCATTTATTACTGACTTGATATCTGCCTTTAAAATGTCCTCATTTAATACTTTTACATTTGGATATGGAGATAGTGTATCCCTTAAAATAGGTAATAATCTTTGATCAATTTCAAAGGCTACCACCTTTTTCGATTGACGGGCAAGCTGTTCCGTTAAAGCTCCTATTCCTGGACCAATTTCAATTGCACCTGAAGAAGGAGTTAACTCTGCATGCTCAACAATCCTTTTTAATATGTTTGTATCAATTAGAAAATTTTGACCGAGACTTTTTTTGAATGAAAATCCATATTTCTCGAGTATGGCACGTGTCCGTATTGGTGTTGCAATATCCTTATCCATTCTGTTCCTCCTGACGAATTACCTTGATTGCTTTTGCAAAATCTTCTCGACTTATTTGAAACATCATTAACCTTTTGTGGAGCTGTTTTCCATTGGTGTAGCCAATCTTTAACATTTTCCCGAGCTTTTCTCGACGTTCCTTTGCCCCCGCTCCACCAATTAAACCAGCAAGGATAAGGTCTTCTTGTGTGATTTCCTCATTTGCCTCGTTCTCCATAAAATGAGCATCCTGCAATGCTTCCCTAATGACCTTTGGCGATGAATGCTCCACCCCTACCCCTTTACCATACTTATGTATTGCATACTCCTTTGGAATAAAGGCATGCTTACAACCTGGAACATGCTGACTAATTGTATTACGTATCTTTTGCCCAGGATAGTCCGGATCAGTTAAAACAATCACTCCTCTAATTTCTTGTGCATGTTTGATTTTATCTAATGTATCCCTATTAATCGCCGACCCGTTAGTCTCTATAGTATCAGCATCAACAGCTCTCTTCACCGCAACGGTATCATCCTTACCTTCCACAACAATAATCTCTTTTAATTTCATACTTCCTCCAAATGAATATTAGTATTATAAAAATTGCAGTTAGACTTTTCTACTAGTTTTTTTATATTTTTAAGTTGCCTTCTTAATTAATAATATATTTGAAAAACATGAAACAATTTTGTAATATTAAACGTCTAAATAATTGATAAGTATCATAAATATTTTAAAGAAAAATATGAAAAAACACAAAAATGCAGAGGTACTCCCCCTGCATCTCATATTACTGTAGGATTTTGATTTTTACCGTTTTTCTCCCCCAACGATATGCATCAGATTTAGAAGAGAAAAATACATCAATCTTATTTCCTTTAATGGCTGATCCAGTATCAGCTGCAACAGCATAACCGTAGCCTTCCACATATACCTTTGTTCCTAATGGAATCACTCTAGGGTCCACTGCAATTATTTTTATATTTGGATTCGCACGCAAATTAATTCCCGTTGCTGTTCTACCTGAGCAACCGTTACAATTTGCTGTATACGCCGTTGTGCTTACATAAAATTCTTTGCTAATATTCCCACTGCCACGAGACACAGTTTGAATCATATTCTTTGTCCCAACTGCAACAACTTTATCCTGTTTTTCCTTCAAAGTCTTTTGGCTTAATAGCTTTCTTGAAATCTCTTTCCCATCTTCGAGTGTAACTTCATACTCTTTGGAAACAAGGCCTTCTTTACCTTCTTTCACGATTTCCTGAGACCCTTGATTCAAATTGTTATCCTTTTTTGTTACAACTGCAAAATGAACTGGTTCTTCCACTACATCGGTGACTTTTTCAACGCGAATGATCTTTACAACTCCAGCTTTCTCAATTGTTTCATTCAAATTTGGTTCAACACGATCTATTTTTTTTAGTTCAATCTCCTGCTGTGATAAAAAGTCAGCGACCGTAGTCGAAGTTGACCATACCTGTTGCTTTTTCCCTCCGTTAATCAAACTAACAGGAAAGGCATGATTTACTTCTACCTTCATTTCATTTTTTAACGCAGTTTGTAACTTTGGGTGAACCTTATCATATTCGTTCAATGATACGCTTTCTGCCTTTAACAATTCTTCAACATTACTAGCTGTCGTCCAAATCGTTTTCTTTTTCTTGTCTTCAACAATTTGAACCAGTTTAGCCCTTTTCCATTCTACTTTTAATTGATCACGAACCTTGGTGCTTTTCGAGGGATACACATAGTCTTCTGCATGTAGTGAAATATTCAAATCATCAAATATTCCAGCAACAGATTCAGCATGTGTCTTAACCACCTCTTCTTTCCCATCAATTGAAAGTAAAACAGTCTTTTTCGTAGTTTCATAAATTACCCATCCCAAAGCTGCTACGAAAACTACGAAACTAGCGGAAATAATCATTACTTTTTTCCTACTCGAAGACTTGGAAAACAGGTTTTTCATGTTTTGAATGACGATGAAAAACGCCTCCTTTTCTCTTGGAGTGATTATATAGACTATTGTGTCGGCTGTCAACTCTGGACACTTTACTTAGAACGTAATACTTATTATGCATAGTGTTCATCAGAAAAGAAAGAGAGACTTATCGACATGGTTATCCTATGAGAAAAAGGAGACATGTAGAACTTTATAGAATAAGAAAAAATTGGGACAGGCTTACCCTAATTTCGACACCATTTTTTATCAGATTATGCCGAATAATTTTTTTGCATTTTTCATTGTTGCCTCAGCTACTTCCTCAAAGGTCACCCCTTTGATTTCCGCAATTTGTTCTGCAACCAGTTTTACATAACCGGGTTCATTTCTTTTTCCTCTATAAGGATGTGGTGCAAGATATGGGCAATCGGTTTCAATCAAAAGTTTATCTAATGGAACAGCATCTGCTACTTCCTTTGGCTTCTTAGCATTTTTAAAGGTTACAGGTCCACCCAGAGAAATATAAAAATTTAAATCTAAACATTCTTTCGCAACCTCAACGCTACCGCTAAAACAATGCATAATTCCACCAACTTCAGCAGCATTCTCCTCTTTTAATATTTGCAGAATGTCATTCGTGGCCTCCCTATTATGAATTACAATCGGAAGTTTCACTTTTTTTGCCAGACGAATTTGTTTACGTAGTACTTCCTTTTGGATTTCCTTTGGGGATTTATCCCAATGGTAATCTAATCCCATTTCCCCAAGGGCAATAACCTTAGGATGACTTGATAGCTCTTCAATCCAAATCAAATCGTCATCTGTCATATCAATGGCGTCTACAGGATGCCAACCAATACAGGCATAAATAAAATCATATTGGTTGGTTAATTCCATTGCTCTTATAATAGTTGGGCGATCAAAACCAACCACCATCATTTCTGATACACCTGCTAATTTTGCTCGGTCAATGACCTCTATTAAGTCTTCATTAAATTGCTCATCATTTAAATGAGCATGAGTGTCAAATAGCATCGAAAATACTCCTTTTTTCTATCATTAATTTTTTGTTACACAAATAATTTTTTTATAACAATAATAATATTCATTTTTCTCTTTTATATCAAAGTTTACAATTTTATTTAATCTTGTTCGTTTGAATAAAGAAAGAACATAGAAATTATTTTACGTGTGTTCCACGTGAAACAATTCTATGTTCTCACAAAAATTCACTAAACTATTTTACACGTGCTCCAAGAGGCAAGGATTCTGCAATGGTTGCCAATGATAACTCTCCATCTTTAGAACCTGCTAAAATCATTCCTTGTGAGAGTTCACCACGAAGTTTCACTGGTTTAAGATTGGTTACGCATATTACCTTTCTTCCCACTAATTCTTCTGGCTTATAAAATTGAGCAATTCCAGATACAACCTGGCGCTTTTCATACCCTAAGTCTAATTGTAGCTTCAATAATTTATTCGCCTTTTTTACTGGTACACATTCAACGACTTGCGCAACTCTTAATTCAACCTTCATGAAATCATCGATTGTAATTTCTTCCACCTCTGGTGCTTCTTCCTTGTTTTCCTGAGTATCTTGAGAAGGAGCTGGAGATGTCCCTTGCATTTTCCCTTTAATGTACTCAATTTCTTCGTTTAAATCTAAGCGTGGGAAAATTGGATTTCCCTTCACGACTTTCGTGTTTTCAGGTATAAGACCAAATTCAGCTAGACTATCCCAAGATCTTAATTGTTCATCTTTAACGTTTAGTTGAGCAAAGATTTCTAATGGACTTTGAGTTAAGAACGGTTGTAAAAGGATAGCAATTCTTCGTAAGGATTCAGCTAAGTGTACCATTACTGTTCCTAATGCTTCTTTATTTTCTTCACTCTTAGCTAAAACCCATGGTTGGGTTTCATCAATATATTTATTGGTCCGGGCTACTAATTGCCATACGGATGCTAAGGCAACTGAAAACTCCATTTTCTCCATTGCTTCTTCATATTTAACGACTGTTTCCTTATTCATTTGGAGTAGCTGTTGATCAAATTCACTTGTGGATTCTTTATATGTTGGGATGACTCCATCGAAATATTTCTCAATCATCGCAATTGTTCTATTTAGTAGATTCCCTAAATCATTGGCTAAATCAAAGTTAATCCTTTCAACAAATCCTTCAGGTGTAAATACACCATCTGCTCCAAAAGGAACCTCTCTTAATAAATAATAGCGAAGAGCATCTAATCCATATCGGTCAATTAATGTGACAGGGTCTACCACATTTCCCTTGGATTTTGACATCTTTCCATCCTTCATTAATAACCAACCATGGGCAAATACCTTTTTAGGAAGCGGAAGGTCTAATGCCATTAGCATAATTGGCCAATAAATGGTATGAAAGCGGACAATTTCCTTTCCAACTAAGTGAACATCAGCTGGCCAATATTTTAAGTATTTCGTATCATCTTCCCTTCCATATCCTAAAGCTGTTATATAATTTGATAATGCATCAATCCAAACATAGATAACATGCTTTGGATCATTTGGCACCTTAATGCCCCAATCAAATGTTGTACGTGAAACAGCTAAATCCTCTAAACCAGGCTTAATGAAATTATTAATCATTTCATTCTTTCTTGACTCAGGTTGAATAAATTCAGGATTTTCTTCATAATACTGAAGCAATCTATCCGCATATTTACTAACTTTAAAGAAATAGGATTCTTCCTTTACCTTTTCAACAGGTCTTCCACAATCCGGACAATTATTTTCAACCAATTGCCGCTCTGTAAAATAGGATTCACAAGGAGTACAATACCATCCCTCGTATTCTCCTAGGTAGATATCCCCCTTCTCCACTAAATGGGCAAATATTTGTGCCACTACCTCTTTATGTCGGTCTTCTGTCGTTCTTATAAAATCATCATAAGAAATATCAAGCTTTCTCCATAGATCCTGAATACCAGCAACAATTTCATCCACATAGCCTTGAGGGGTAACTCCCTTTTCTTCAGCTTTTCGTTGAATTTTTTGCCCGTGCTCATCAGTACCAGTTAAAAACATCACGTCATATCCACGCAAACGCTTATAACGAGCCATTGCATCTCCTGCAACAGTTGTATATGCATGTCCTATATGTAGATTTCCACTAGGATAATAAATTGGGGTGGTCAAATAAAAAGTCTTTGATTCTTCCTTCATTAAATATTTCCCTCCTTATCACAATTATATATAAAGTAAAACAGCTATCATAGGTTATTTTACAAACTGATAATCATGAAAAAATGAATAAAACACAGCATAAATTACTTTTGTACCAGTATCATTTTAGCCAATTATTAAAGTAAATGACACCTTAAGAAGAAAAAATTCCTCACTTAAACAAAAACTCGTCCCACAGGACGAGTTAAACCGAACGGCCTCCTAATAAGACTTCATTTTTGTACATGATTCATTTGTCATCATTTCCTCTTCTAACATCAAAATATACATAAAAATCGGAAAATGTGCAAGAATTCCTTTTCTAAGTGTGAGCTCAGTAGGCAAAAGTCATCTGTTGGATCTAAAAAACTAAATAAATATAGTAACCAACTTTGTCTAAATTTTCTCATATTGTCGAAAAAGAAGTCATTTTTTTTGTCGAAAATCCTTGGTTTATTTTATTAATATATTAAATAACTTGTTTTCCGAAAATTCGTATAACATTATATTTTTCAAAAAACGCTGATTTATCAAGGTTCTATTAGCATCCAAAAATTTCTATTTTAAAAGAGAATAAAATTATTGACGTATTTGGGAATGCTTGGTATTATTAAATTAAAGATAAATTTGTCGAATATTGGCGAAAGCGTATAATCAAAATTTATTATAAAGATCATTGAGAGGGGATATTTTTATGAAATCCACAGGTATTGTTCGTAAGGTTGATGAACTAGGTCGTGTAGTAATTCCAATCGAATTAAGACGTACTCTTGGAATTGCTGAGAAAGATGCTTTGGAAATTTATGTTGATGATGACCGTATTATTCTTAAAAAGTACAAGCCTAATATGACTTGTCAAGTTACTGGGGAAGTATCTGATGACAATGTTGCTTTAGCTGGTGGTAAACTAATCCTTAGCCGTGACGGTGCAGAACAATTATTAAAAGAAATCGAAGATACATTCCATTTAGATTTAGTAAAAAGCTAATTAATCTCATATGAAAAGAGGCAACTTTCCTAGTTTGCCTCTTTTTTTTGGTCATCTGTATTAATAACCCAATATTTTTCACTCTTCAATATGATAAATCTGATAAACCTCTCTTTTATTTAATCCTCGGTCCTTTGCGGTTTGCTTTATTGCATCCTTCGAATTCATATTTTTTTCATCTATATAGAAATTTACGTGACTTTTTACATTTAATTCTTCCCACCATACATCTTCTTCACTAATTATTGACTCAGATTGGCTATTTCCTTCAATGATAAGACAGAATTCCCCTCTTATTTCATCATGGTTTGCCCATTGAATCGCTTCCTGAATCGTTCCTCTAATAAATTCCTCAAACTTCTTAGTCAATTCACGGCAAAGTGATAATCTTCTATTGCCTAAACATTCCTCCATTAATTGCAATGTTTCTTTTAAACGATGAGGGGCCTCATACAGGATGAACGTGGACTTAAGCTTGGCCAACTCATTTAGCTCCTTCCGTTTCTCCTTTTTATGACGAGGCAAAAATCCATAAAAATAAAATGGCTGGGTTGGTAATCCTGATGCAATAAGAGCTGTTAAAGCAGCATTTGCTCCAGGAAGAGGGACAACGGTAATCTCCTCCCTCGTTGCGGCTACAACTAATTCATACCCCGGGTCCGAAATGGTTGGCATTCCAGCATCGCTAACAATAGCAATCTTTAACCCTTCCTTTAGCTTTTCAATCAGCCTTGCTCCACTTACTTCCTTGTTATGCTCATGATAGCTAATAATCGGTGTTTCAATTTCAAAGTAATGGCAGAGCTTTTTTGTATTCCTTGTATCCTCTGCTGCAATATAGTCTGCTTCTTTTAGCATACGAATAGCTCGGTAACTCATATCCTCTAAATTTCCTATAGGAGTTGGGACAAGATATAATATGCCCTTGCTTTGTTCATTTTCAAAGCTTTTTTGTTGCCACATAACTACCACCTGTTTCTTTTAATAAAAAGTCTTCCTTCTTCTTCCGTGTTAATTGTTTAAATTCATATTCTGCCCTTAATGCTTCTCCTTTTGTATCAAATGCCTCTGAGTAGATAAGCCTTACTGGCCCTCTACCCCTTGTATATTTTGCCCCTTTCCCCTCATTATGCTGCTGTACCCTTCTTTTGATATCAATCGTATAGCCAGCATACAGACTCCCGTCATGACAGGATAACACATAAAAATAATGACTATTCTTCTCCATATAAAATCTCTCTAATCTCAGAAGTATACTCATTCTGTTCATTATAGACAATTAGTGGGGGAAGTATTTTTAAATCAGGACTCCCATCCTTAATTGCCTCAACTAAAATAGTATTCGCTTCTTTTCCTCTTTTCGGATAGATGAACTGCATTCTTTTTGGTTCTAATCTATATTTTCTCATCATCGTGACAATATCCATCATTCTACCAGATCGATGAACAAATGCGACCTTTCCGCCCTGCCTAACTACTTGGCTTGAAGCACGTATAGCATCCTCTAAAGTACAAAGAATTTCATGACGGGCAAAGGCTAAATGCTTATTCTTATTAATCTCATCCTCAGATGGCGTTGGAAAATATGGTGGATTGCATGTGACCACATCAAATTTATTAAAACCAATTTGTTGAGGTATCTCTTTAATATCGCCGTGTACCATTTGTAATCGCTGCTCTAACCCGTTATATTTAATACTTCTAACAGCCATATCATACAAACGTTCTTGAATCTCCACACCAATGATATTTGCCTTTGACCTTGTACTTAAGAATAAGGGAATTACCCCGTTTCCACTACAAAGATCAATGATATTTCCCTTTTGAATAGGGACATATACAAACCTAGCCAACAAAACCGCATCCAGTGAAAAGGCAAAAACAGATGGACTCTGAATAATCCTTAGCTTTTCTGCAAGTAAATAGTCTAATCGTTCATCATCTTTTAACTGAACCATTTCTTATCCTCCAAATTCAAACTTCGAGTGTTTCTATTATATAAAAATAGCCTCCGTTTAGGAGGCCAAACTTATTTTTTATTTAAAAAGGAAAGGCAGAACAAACAATCTCCTTCCTTTCTCGGACTTCCAAAATGTAAATTACAAATATGGAATCCCTCTTGGTACAGACGGGCCAGGTTATCATAACCTTCTCCAATATCAATCATCTTCTCAACATGTTGCCCAACATTTATTCTAAGAGACTTTTTTTGATCCTGTTTTTGATTTCCATCTTCTTTATGATCCATATCTAAACGGCGTCTTAAATATTCATTTTCGATCTTTAAAGAATTGTTTTCTTCTAGGATCACAGCTAAATGCTCCTTCAACTCGCCTAACTGCTGATATAGCTGTCCAATTTGAGTCTCCATATTACTGACTGAATCAAAGATTTCTTTATTATTCACACGTTCCACCTCATTAATCTGTGGATTGTACCGATACAGCACCTTCTCTTAAAATCTCGTCCATTGTAAATTCTAGTACTCGTTCTTGTTCCATTATTTCTACTTGAAGAACACGCTCTAATATATTTAAACCTACTACTTTGCCTTTCCCATGAGATGTTACGATGAATTCCCCAATATCTGGTAACTGTTCCTTAGCGGTTTCATAATCATCATTTTCATATTTTAAACAGCACATAAGGCGTCCGCATAATCCTGAAATCTTTGTTGGATTTAGAGAAAGATTTTGGTCCTTTGCCATTTTAATAGAAACGGGTTCAAAATCCCCTAGAAAGGTGGAGCAACAAAGCATCCTTCCACAAGGACCAATTCCTCCAAGCATTTTAGCCTCATCTCTTACCCCTATCTGCCTTAATTCAATCCTAGTTCGAAAAATGGCAGCCAAATCCTTTACTAGCTCGCGGAAATCCACTCTCCCATCTGCAGTAAAATAAAAGATGACTTTATTTCGATCAAAGGTATATTCTACATCAACCAATTTCATTTCTAATTGGTGAGTTAATACCTTCTCACAACAAATATCATATGCCTCTTTTGCTGATACTATATTTTCCTCGACGATAATACGATCCTTATGGTCCGCAATCCTTAAAACCTTTTTCAATGGTAGGACAACATCCTCTTCCTCCACCTTTTTGGTTCCAATGACAACCTTGCCATATTCAACTCCCCGAATTGTTTCGACAATGACAAAGTCATCCTTTTGAATTGAGAGATCACCGGGATCAAAGTAATATATTTTTCCCGCTTTTTTAAAGCGTACACCTACTACATCATACAAAAAAAGACCCCTCCTGCAATTTTAACACTAGCTGCTCCATTAACAGCTGTGGATTCATATTTGCATACAATTTTCTTTTTGCTTCCAAAATTGCTGCCATTTGGTTGGTTAAGCGTGTTTTTGAAGTTTGTAAAGCATATTGCTCTAACCGTTGACGCTCATCTTGATAAACAACCTGTTCCGTCTTTCCTAGCTGGATATATAATAAATCTTTAAAAATAAGAAGTAATAAATCTAAGCCTTGATCTAATTGGTTCTTTTCCTTAAAGTGAGAAAACCACTCTTCTTGAAGAGATACCAATGCTTCTAAATGACCTTTATTCAACACCTCATATAATTTTAACACTATCTTTTTAGCTTGTGCAAACCATTCATCGTTACTTAATTGCAAAGCCTCATCTAAATTATTGGTAAGCTGGGAGATTACGGGAATTAGATGAGATATTACCCCATTTTCTTCTAACCTTTTCATTAAGTTTCCTGGGGCTAAAGGTTTAAATGATATGATTTGGCAACGTGATAATATCGTTGGTAGCATTTGCTGGGCTTGTTCTGTAATAAGAATAGCTACTGTTTCTGAGTTTGGTTCTTCAAGAAATTTCAATAAGCTATTCGCAGCATTCGCTGTCATTCGATCTGCATGAACAATCGTATAGAATTTTTGTTTAGACTCTACTCCTGTTTTGGCGAACTCCTCTTGTAAATCTTTTATTTGCTGCTTTTTTATGGACAATCCGTCTGGTTCCACTACATGTATATCAGGATGGTTTCCTGAGTCAACCCTTTTACAATGACTACATTGATTACATGGGACAAAGCCATCGACAGGAGCATCACAAAAAAGGCTCTTTGCTAATAATTGACTAACTTCTTTTTTCCCAGTTCCTCTCATTCCCTCAAATAGATAGGCATGAGCCAAACGGTCCTTTATGATACTATTCTTTAACATTTTCAACACAGTTGGTTGAATTTCCTCTAGCTCATCCCACGTTTTTACCAAAACAATCACTCACTTACGTATATAGATTGATTAATAGTCCCTTTATTTCTCCAATTTTCCCAAGAATATCGATAGACTTGCCTTCCTTTTTCATTACCTCTTCAGTCAGCTCCACCAATTTTTTATCAACCGTTTCAACAATTTTTAAGGATCTACCCTGGCCAAATTGATTCCAGCTTTGTGACTGTTTTAAATCCATTCCAAAGTCAACAGTCTCTTTGATAAATCTCTTTACTAATGTTTTGTATTTGGCTAAATCTTTAAATGTTCTGGAATTAGCTAATCGGCTACCAGCTGATTCAATATCCTTTAATAATCTTTGAAGCTGATCGACCTGCATTTTTGAATCATGCTTTTGTACCAGCTCACTAAACTTCAACCCTTCTCCATTCGTAAGCTTATGATCTTGACGAGAATTATCTATATTTAAACGGAGATCCTGATTAATCTTCATACTCTTTCCTCCAATATTCATCCATCTGGATGATATGGTTAAAACCCATTTTTTTTCGCATATAATTAATTATAACAGGATTTTAATGGCCATACATACTGGAACTACTCTTACAAAAATTAGGAATTTTTCAGATTCTGGTTTATTTCCTTCCCTTTATCTCTAAACTATTGAAAAGAGGCTACCTCAAATGGTTTTTAAGTTCAACAAGCAAAGGATAATATATTTTTCCATCTTGTTGAACCCTGTAGTACCGTTTCTAGGTAAGCCTCTTTGTTCTTTTAATTATTCACGATGAGTGTTTCCTTGACTATTTTCTCCGCTTGCTTAAAAACATCCTCTATCGTTTGGGATGCATCAATTTTATGTATTCTGTCAGAATACTTTTCTAATAATAGAATATATCCTTCGCGTACCTTACGATGAAATTCTAATGTTTCTAAATCAAGTCTATTTACTTCCCTATCTTTATGTTTATTAATTCTTTGGAGGCCTATCTCAGGCTCAATATCAAAATAAATGGTTAACTTAGGCATCATACCTTCAATAGCAAATTGATTTATCGAATAAACCTCATCCATTCCCAATCCCCTTGCATATCCTTGATAAGCTAAGGAGCTATCTATAAAACGATCACAAAGAATAATATATCCATCATCTAATGCTGGTTTAACCTTTTCAATCAAATGCTGTCTACGTGCTGCTGCGTATAGTAGAGCCTCGGTACGAGAATCCATTGCCGTGTTTTTTTTATCTAAAATAACATTCCTAATTTGTTCAGCAATTTCAATTCCACCTGGTTCCCTTGTCTCTAAGACCTTATATCCACTTTTTCTTAAGCCATCTGCTACCATCGAAATCACTGTTGTCTTCCCAGCCCCTTCCGGACCCTCAACAGTAATAAAAATACCATTTTTCATATTAGCCTCCTACTTGCACAATCGTCTAATGCCTTATTTGAAAATAGACAATCTTCCTGATGGAATGTTTTTACTTCCTTGAAATCTTGCTCCTGTTTCTATCAATTCACAAATCGTTTCCAAGTCTTCCACAGTGATTAATTCCCCTGGCAATAAAATTGGTATACCAGGAGGATATGGGATTATTGATTCTGCTGAAATCATCCCAACAGCATCAATAATGGAGATAGTTTCTTTTTGAGCTCTTTTCATTTGTTCTTGACTCAACAAAAGTTTATTTATCTTTTTCCTATTCAATGGCATGTGAATTGGTTTTTTGACAACAGAAACGTCTTTAACGACATTTCTTAATGCTTGAGATATCTTATCAAATGGAAATATGACACCATTTTTTAATAACGGTAACACCATTAATAGATTATTTGGATCGGCGAGTTCGGTAAATATCCCCTCTTTCTCAAGCCTTTCTTGAAGCTCGAACCCTGACAGAGTAGTTTCTGATTGTATCGTAATTTTTAATAAATCCCCTTCATGAATTGGGTAAGACAAAACTTTTATTCCCTTTATCCTTTGTAATTCCTTAATAAAACATTTTATTTGTTTTTCTAAATAGAGTAAATCCTCTTCTTGATATGTACCTAAATAACTTCTCGCACTATCTAAAGAGGCCATTAACAAATAGGATGGGCTGCTTGATTGCAGCAAACTTAAATATTTCTCTAGTTCTCCTTGATTAATCAATTTACTATTAAAATGGAGAAATGAACCCATTGTTAATGCAGGTAAAGTTTTATGAGCAGATTGCACAACCATATCTGCCCCTAGCTTGAGAGCAGATTTTGGAAAAGGAGCCCCAATAATAAAATGGGCTCCATGTGCCTCATCAATTAGTACTGGAATATGATGTTCATGTGAAACCTTAATTATTTCTTCGAGCTCATATACCATTCCATAATAATTAGGATAAGTTAGAATAATAGCTTTAGCATCTGGATATAACTGAAGGGCATTCTTTATAGTCTCTAAAGAAATCCCACTGGTGATTCCCCATTCTGGATAATACTCTGGTTCTAAAAAAACGGGATCTGCCTTCGCTAATAGAAGTCCATTCAATATTGATTTATGGCAGTTGCGTTGAACTAGAACTACCTCATTTTCCTGAACTGTAGACATAACCATTGCGAGATTCCCGACAGTGGAACCATTGATTAATAAATAGCTATTCCTAGCACCATATAAATCGGCTAAAAGCGTTTCTGCCTCCTTTATCACTCCCTCAGGATGATGAAGGTCATCTAAACCATTGAGCTCCGTAGCATCTAATTTCATAATATCCTTAAAAAAAGAATCTCCATCATATGGGTCAATGATTCCATACTTATGCCCAGGAACATGTAATGAGACAGGTTGCTTCTCAAAATGCATTTTTAATGCCTCGTATATAGGTTTTTTAAATTGATTCATATAATCACCGATTTTCAAATAACATCTACACTTATTTTATCGAAGAATATGATTAAGGTCGAATTAATTCACATTCCATTTCTATCTCAGTTTTAACAAATGTATTAATTATTAGGTCATAACGAATTCTATAGTCACTAATCTGTGAGAAAGGATTTTTTGTATTATTTATCTGTAGACATACACACCCACTTCATTTATAACATACAATAAATCAGCGCATCATTTATTAAAATAGTCTAAAAATTGAATATATTAGTTGTTATTGGACAGAATAAGTGTATGGAGGTGGAGATATTGAGTTCGCACATAACAAAAAATCTATACGGGGAAAGCTGCGTCATATGCGAGCAATATAAATTTAAAGGAATTCATCTGTACACTTCATTCATTTGTAGAGATTGTGAAAATGACTTAATAAAGACGGATACAAGTGATCCAAAATATAAATTTTATTTAAAACAGTTAAAAAAGATTAATACTCCTGAGATTTTATCGTAGATATAAGGATATTAATAAAGCTTGAGGAACATAATAAGGTTCACCCTTATGTTTCTCAAGCTTTATTTTATTATCATTTTTTATTAGTGTTGTTTTAGTCAACATGCCTTTCAAAACTAATGTAACGTGTTCCTTGAAACATTAATATTCCAGAATCGCCCTCTGCAAGGAGGCCATACTCATTTCCAGCCAACATCAACTCTGTACGATCCCCGCTTTCAAATTCAAAGGTTACATAATAAGAAGTATGAGTGTGATCTCCCCCTCTTACACTTGTTCGCTTAGATACTATAGTGACAGGTACGGAAAGACGTGGTGATTTGTCATTTTTTCTCCATTGCCCTAACCCTTTTATTAACGTAAATAGAATCATAGTAATCACAATAATAAAAATAATTCCAATGAATATAGGTACGATTTGAAACATTAGATCACCAAAATATAATTCATTTAGCAAAAGCTTCACCTCCTGTGTTGATTATAAGAAGTAATACGGTAATTGAGTGATAATAGTTCCATATACAACAAAAAAGAACAGCTATTTATTAGCTGTTCTTTTTTGTTGCCTGGCAACGTCCTACTCTCACAGGGGGAGAGCCCCCAACTACCATCGGCGCTCTAGAAGCTTAACTTCCGTGTTCGGTATGGGAACGGGTGTGACCTTCTCGCTATCGCCACCAGACTTTTATTCAATTAGAGAGTTTGTTCTCTCAAAACTAGATAATGTGGAAGAAGAAAGAATTACTTCGTAATCAGTTGTCTAGCTCCGGCTCCTAGCTTCTCGGCCGTTTCGATCCGTCCCTACAAATCCAAAAATCGGGATTTGCAGCGCCGGCTCTCCAACGTCTGTCGAAGCTGAACAGTCGCCTCTGCTTTTCTATTTGGTTAAGTNGCTTTTCTATTTGGTTAAGTCCTCGATCGATTAGTATTTGTCAGCTCCACGTGTCGCCACGCTTCCACCTCAAACCTATCTACCTGATCATCTTTCAGGGATCTTACTAGCTTACGCTATGGGAAATCTCATCTTGAGGGGGGCTTCATGCTTAGATGCTTTCAGCACTTATCCCTTCCGCACATAGCTACCCAGCTATGCCTTTGGCAAGACAACTGGTACACCAGCGGTGCGTCCATCCCGGTCCTCTCGTACTAAGGACAGCTCCTCTCAAATTTCCTACGCCCACGACGGATAGGGACCGAACTGTCTCACGACGTTCTGAACCCAGCTCGCGTACCGCTTTAATGGGCGAACAGCCCAACCCTTGGGACCGACTACAGCCCCAGGATGCGATGAGCCGACATCGAGGTGCCAAACCTCCCCGTCGATGTGGACTCTTGGGGGAGATAAGCCTGTTATCCCCGGGGTAGCTTTTATCCGTTGAGCGATGGCCCTTCCATGCGGAACCACCGGATCACTAAGCCCGACTTTCGTCCCTGCTCGACTTGTAGGTCTCGCAGTCAAGCTCCCTTGTGCCTTTACACTCTACGAATGATTTCCAACCATTCTGAGGGAACCTTTGGGCGCCTCCGTTACTCTTTAGGAGGCGACCGCCCCAGTCAAACTGCCCACCTGACACTGTCTCCCACCCCGATAAGGGGTGCGGGTTAGAATTTCAATACAGCCAGGGTAGTATCCCACCGACGCCTCCACCGAAGCTGGCGCTCCGGCTTCTCAGGCTCCTACCTATCCTGTACAAGCTGTACCAAAATTCAATATCAGGCTACAGTAAAGCTCCACGGGGTCTTTCCGTCCTGTCGCGGGTAACCTGCATCTTCACAGGTACTATAATTTCACCGAGTCTCTCGTTGAGACAGTGCCCAGATCGTTACGCCTTTCGTGCGGGTCGGAACTTACCCGACAAGGAATTTCGCTACCTTAGGACCGTTATAGTTACGGCCGCCGTTTACTGGGGCTTCAATTCAGAGCTTCGCTTACGCTAACCCCTCCTCTTAACCTTCCAGCACCGGGCAGGCGTCAGCCCCTATACTTCGCCTTGCGGCTTCGCAGAGACCTGTGTTTTTGCTAAACAGTCGCCTGGGCCTATTCACTGCGGCTCTTCGAGGCTATTCACCCCAAAGAGCACCCCTTCTCCCGAAGTTACGGGGTCATTTTGCCGAGTTCCTTAACGAGAGTTCTCTCGCTCACCTTAGGATTCTCTCCTCGCCTACCTGTGTCGGTTTGCGGTACGGGCACCCATTATCATCGCTAGAGGCTTTTCTTGGCAGTGTGGAATCAGGAACTTCGGTACTATATTTCCCTCGCCGTCACAGCTCAGCCTTATGCGGAAAGCGGATTTTCCTACTTTCCAGCCTAACTGCTTGGACGCGCTAATCCAACAGCGCGCTTACCCTATCCTCCTGCGTCCCCCCATCACTCAAACGATAAAGAGGTGGTACAGGAATATCAACCTGTTGTCCATCGCCTACGCCTTTCGGCCTCGGCTTAGGTCCCGACTAACCCTGAGAGGACGAGCCTTCCTCAGGAAACCTTAGGCATTCGGTGGATGAGATTCTCACTCATCTTTCGCTACTCATACCGGCATTCTCACTTCTAAGCGCTCCACCAGTCCTTACGGTCTAGCTTCAAAGCCCTTAGAACGCTCTCCTACCATACTAGAGGTGAGAGGTCAGATGTGAGAGATGAGAAAACCTCCCTTTATATGCTCCGAAGGAGCAACTAACATCCTGAGATCACTTTCAATCCCACATCTCACGTCTCACTTCTCACCTCTAATATCCACAGCTTCGGTGATACGTTTAGCCCCGGTACATTTTCGGCGCGGAGTCACTCGACCAGTGAGCTATTACGCACTCTTTAAATGGTGGCTGCTTCTAAGCCAACATCCTGGTTGTCTAAGCAACTCCACATCCTTTTCCACTTAACGTATACTTTGGGACCTTAGCTGGTGGTCTGGGCTGTTTCCCTTTTGACTACGGATCTTATCACTCGCAGTCTGACTCCCGAGAATAAGTCTTTGGCATTCGGAGTTTGTCTGAATTCGGTAACCCGATGGGGGCCCCTAGTCCAAACAGTGCTCTACCTCCAAGACTCTCCTAACTCGAGGCTAGCCCTAAAGCTATTTCGGAGAGAACCAGCTATCTCCAAGTTCGATTGGAATTTCTCCGCTACCCACACCTCATCCCCGCACTTTTCAACGTGCGTGGGTTCGGGCCTCCATCCAGTGTTACCTGGACTTCACCCTGGACATGGGTAGATCACCTGGTTTCGGGTCTACGACCACATACTTAAAACGCCCTATTCAGACTCGCTTTCGCTACGGCTCCGTCTCTTCAACTTAACCTTGCATGGGATCGTAACTCGCCGGTTCATTCTACAAAAGGCACGCCATCACCCGTAAATGGGCTCTGACTACTTGTAGGCACACGGTTTCAGGAACTATTTCACTCCCCTTCCGGGGTGCTTTTCACCTTTCCCTCACGGTACTGGTTCACTATCGGTCACTAGGGAGTATTTAGCCTTGGGAGATGGTCCTCCCTGCTTCCGACGGGATTTCTCGTGTCCCGCCGTACTCAGGATCCACTCAAGAGGGAACGAAGTTTCAACTACAGGGTTGTTACCTTCTCTGACGGGCCTTTCCAGACCACTTCATTTACTCCGTTCCTTTGTAACTCCGTATAGAGTGTCCTACAACCCCAAGAGGCAAGCCTCTTGGTTTGGGCTAATCCCGGTTCGCTCGCCGCTACTTAGGGAATCGCGTTTGCTTTCTCTTCCTCCGGGTACTTAGATGTTTCAGTTCCCCGGGTGTGCCTTCCTTACCCTATGAATTCAGATAAGGATACCATCCCATTACGGATGGTGGGTTCCCCCATTCGGAAATCTCCGGATCAAAGCTTACTTACAGCTCCCCGAAGCATATCGGTGTTAGTACCGTCCTTCATCGGCTCCTAGTGCCAAGGCATCCACCGTGCGCCCTTTCTAACTTAACCTACGGGTAAATATAAGCTTCGCATCTCTTCGTCAGCTCCCTCGCTCCGCTCCTCATGTATGACTTAATACACTCCGGTGCTCACTCAGTCGCTTCCTCGACCTGCTCGCTTCTATTTCCCCTCTAATAATATTAGAGAAAAACTAAAATGGCGATTACTCGGTAATTCTTTTGCCTTCTTCTATTACATTATCTAGTTTTCAAAGAACAAATTGGTGGAGACTAGCGGGATCGAACCGCTGACCTCCTGCGTGCAAGGCAGGCGCTCTCCCAGCTGAGCTAAGCCCCCGTTATTGTAATGGTGGGCCTAAATGGACTCGAACCATCGACCTCACGCTTATCAGGCGTGCGCTCTAACCAGCTGAGCTATAGGCCCACATAACGGATAAAAATATTTCATTTCATTTGAAGGATATTATTCCCTCAAAACTAAACAAACCATACAATCAACGCATCCTGTGTTGTCTAGCTTCGGCTCCTAACCTCTCGGTCGTTTCGATCCGTCATCACAAATCTAAAAAACAAGATTTGCAATGCCGGCTCTCCAACGTCTGTCGAAGTTGAACAGTCTCCTCCGCTTTTCGAATAATATTCCTTAGAAAGGAGGTGATCCAGCCGCACCTTCCGATACGGCTACCTTGTTACGACTTCACCCCAATCATCTGTCCCACCTTAGGCGGCTGGCCCCTTGCGGTTACCCCACCGACTTCGGGTGTTACAAACTCTC